>NZ_FOTK01000048.1 GCF_900114535.1 Methylobacterium pseudosasicola
GGGATCCAAGCAGAACATCGTTCAGCAGAAGCGGTTGGACGAAGTATTTGATCTAATCGGCATCAGGCCCGATCCCAAAAAAGATCCAGCCATGCAGGGCATCTGTGATCTCAACGAAGCAGAAATAGCCAAGCACAGGAACGCCGTCGACCGCGATCTCATCAACATTGAGTACGGTCAAGTTGCGGCGCATTTCTATATCGCCCGGTATGGGACGCTACGTAGTGCTGCGCACGCGCTCGGGCACGCCAAAGCCGCCAAGCTTTTAGATCGTACGCTTGTCGAGACCCGCGCGATCGATCAGGCCTTCACACAGCTCTACGATCATCTACTGACACGCCGCACCTCGACCCGCTATCCGGACGAGACTGCGCTCTCCACCACGGCGTACATGCACCCCCGCCTTACGGTTGGGCTAGCGCTTGGCGGTATGTTGGTCGCGGTCGCGCTCTCGGAAGCCGGGCGATCCAAGCGACGCTGACGGGTGGACGCAGTGTGGCTCTTATGTGGGGCCTGCTGCCGTCTGCTTCAGGGGACGGGCGAATATATCTCGAATGGCCGGGTTGGGTCGAGGCTGTGTCAAAACTCGAACGCTATCGGCCCTCGTAGAAAAACGTTCTCTCGAAGCAGGGTGGCATCGGCCTGAGGGGCCTCTCAATGCCATCAGTCAGTTGCGCCAGAGATCCCTCCCGGCCGCTGCGGAGACATTTGTTCTACGGTTTCCCAGCACATCCGAGTTTTGACACAGCCTCGGTCGGTAGCAGGCCGGCCGCTTTTTCGGTCGGCCCTCTCCGAAGCGGTCATTCTGCTGTCGGCCAGCCTACGCCATGCCGGATCTCCGATGGGCGCAAAAGCGGTCGTTCCGCTTTGCGCCCATTTCGGTCATTCAGATGGCCCTGACGAAGTCCCGTAAGCGGACGCTATCAGCTGTGATCGGCCGTTCGCATCAGGAACGCCACGGAATCTCATAGCATTTTGAACTTACGTATTGTCTATTATGAGTTGGATTTTGTATCGATCATTAAGTCATCAATTTGATCGAAAGTAGATAGGATGTAGCTGCGACGAACAGGCGTTGTGGACCAGGACCACCGAACGCGCAGTTAGAAGGTGTGGCTGGCGTCGGGATGAAACCGAGGCGGACGCCGTCCGGGGCATAGATGTGTATCCCATCTCCCGCGGTGGTCCAGACCCAGCCACGCTCGTCGACTGCGAACCCATCCGGGTAACCATGGTCTGTCCGGCAGAACAGGCGCCGGTTCGATAGGGTGCCATCCGCGGCCACGTCGAACACCAGGATCTCGTGGGTGTCACGCTCATGACCACCGATGATCTCACCGAGCGAGCGTGCCGTGTCAGATACGTACAGCCTGCGCCCATCGGGGGAGAAAAACAGGCCGTTCGGCTGTTCGAAATCGGCCATACGGCGCAGCGACCCGTCGCGCGGGTCGAAGCGGTAGACGCTGCGGTGGTCGAGGTCCGGATCGACGATGCTGCCCTGGTTCGGCATCAGGATGCCGAAGATCGGATCGGTGAACCAGAGCGCGCCGTCCGCCGCCACGGTGACGTCGTTGGGCGAATTCAAGCGCTTGCCATCGTAGTGCGTGATGATCGGCTCGGGCCGACCGTCCCCGTCTGAGCGACTGATGCAGCGCCGTCCATGCTCGCAGTGGACCAGGTAGCCGTCCGCGCCGAGGGCATTGCCGTTCATGAACTGCGTGTTGTCGATGGCCACCTCGACCCGGCCGTCCGGATACCACGCCAGGAGGCGCCGGTTCGGCACGTCGGACCAGACGAGGCGATCCCGCGGCGTGTCCCAGACCGTGCCTTCGCCGTGTAGAGTGAAGGTGTAGAGCACATCCCATTCAGCATCAGGCGAGAGCACGGCGGCCAACCGGGGATCATGCACCTCGACGCAAGTGAAGCCGTCGATTTTGCCCGGTCGACCGGGCCGGCGGAGCATGCGCCCGGGTGAGAGGGTTCTGTCCTCAGACATCGGCTTGTCCTCGATCAGCGGAAGCGCCCGGGCTGGTTTACGGTGGGCTCGACGTCGAGGCCGGTGACGATCATCGTGCACGGCTCATCGCCGACCGTGCCGGAAAGATGGCCCTTTTTGCCGTCTCGCTCGCGGGTGTTCTGGTCCTCGCCCATCATCAGCTCGCCCGGACCCATCTCGACCCGCGTGCCATCCATGGTCTCGACGAACCAGCGTCCGGACAGGATCGCGATCCACTGCGGCTTCGGGTTCTCGTGCCACTGCCCGACCCAACCGACCGGCAGCACCGTGAAGGTCACCGCAGCCTTCGACGGCTCCTGCTTGGCGTTCCACTGCGGCGCCGTCTCGGGGTTCACACCCTCGAACTTGAACGCGGAGATCTCGAACCGTGCTTGGCGGCTCAAGCCGTCGGCATCGGTATAGACGTGCCAGTACGGCAGCGTCGGTGGCGTTCCCTGGTCGTGTTGATCAGACATGCTCACAGGTCCTTCAGCGATGGTCGAGGATTGGAGTGATGCTACTCGGTCCGTTCGAGAGAGGACGCGCCGCCACTTGCGAGACAGGCTCGTAGTTCCCGCCGATCAGCACGAGCAAGAGGCCGCCGACCAGACCGAAATTTTTGAAGAAGTCCCAGAGATGCGCCCGACCATCGCCGTTCTTCGACCAGAAACGTGGGAACCTCCAGAACTGGTGGTACAACAATGCCGTGATCACGCAGAACCCGGCGAGAACGAATGCCGCGGCACGGTCCCAGAGTCCGATCACGATCAGAGCCGGCGTGATCGCCTCCACGGCGATGCCGAGGATCAGTAGCAGCGCTGGAAACGGCAAGGGTCCGGATTTCGCCTGATCCATCGCCTCGCCCCAGTGGACGATCTTGTCGTAGGCGCTCAGGGGAAACATGCTGACGAGACAGATTTTGGCCAGGAGAGGGACTGCAATCAGGTCGAGCCAAGTCATGCTAAGGTCTTCGGGAAGGGCACAGGTCGCTCCAGCGCAAAATGTTTGACGGTACGATTGCGGTGCTCAACGTCACTTCGATCCAGGAGTTTCCCCGGTTTCGTATCGCACCGGGAGGTAGGTTGAGCTTCGTCAGCACGATCCCGTGAGCGCCCGATACGGAACACCTCTATCCGCACGATGTTGCGCGAGGACGGCTTTCTCAACACGCCGTAGCGCCGGATTGATCGATGCCTCAGGACCACTACGACGTCATCGTCATCGGGTCTGGGCCCGGCGGCGGTTCACTGACGGCACGGCTCGCCGATACGGGTAAGCGCATCCTGCTGTTGGAGCGTGGCGATTATCTTCCGCGCTCGCAGGACAACTGGTCGGCCAAGACCGTTTTCGTGGACGGGGCCTACCAGGCGCGTGAGACGTGGTACGGCGGTGATGGACGGTCATTCAGCCCAGCGTTGCATTATTACGTCGGAGGCAACTCCAAGGTCTACGGTGCCGCCTTGTTCCGCCTGCGCGAGCGAGACTTCGGCGAGGTTCGACACGTGGATGGGATCTCGCCGGCTTGGCCTGTCTCCTACGCCGAGTTCGAGCCGTATTACGCACAGGCGGAGCGACTGTTTGCCGTCCATGGCACACGCGGTGAGGATCCGACCGAGCCGTGGTCGAGTGGACCCTATGATCATCCGGCCGTCAGCCACGAACCGCGCATTCAGAAGCTCTCGGAAGATTGGGCGGGGGAAGGCCTGCAGCCGTTTCACCTGCCGCTCGGGATTAAGCTCGACGAACGTGGGGGAAAGCCGACACCGACCAGCATCTGCATCCGCTGCGACGCCTTCGACGGCTTTCCATGCTTGCTGAACGGCAAGGCCGATGCCCAGGTGATGACCGTCGACCCGACGTTGGCCAAGCACGACAACGTCACGCTGCTGGTCAACGCCTACGTCTCGCGGCTGGAAACCGATCCAGCCGGCCGCACCGTCACCGGGGTCTGTGTGACCCGGGAGGGCCGGGAAGAGCGCTACAGCGCCGACATCGTCGTCGTCGCCTGCGGCGCACTCTCTTCCGCCCTGTTGCTCCTGCGTTCGGCCAATGCCACGCATCCGAACGGCCTCGCCAACGGTTCCGATCAGGTCGGGCGCAACTACATGCGCCATAACATGTCGGTATTGATGGCCTTGTCGAAGGAGGCGAACGACACCGTTTTCCAGAAGACGCTCGCGGTCTCGGATTTCTACTTCGCGTCGAAGGACTGGGAATACCCGATGGGCCTGATCCAGATGTGCGCCAAGACGCATCCGGACCAGATCCGCGGCGAGGAGTTCCCCAAATGGACCGGCTTCCTGCCGAACGCCCCGTTCGATATGGTCGCGCGCCACTCCATGGACTTCTGGCTGCAGAGCGAAGATCTGCCACATCCCGACAACCGGGTGATGCTCGATCGCGATGGCCGAGTAATCCTCGACCTCGAGGAAAACAATCGCGAGGCGCACGATCGCCTGCGAAGCAAGCTCTCCGATTTGCTGCGGCCCGGGGGCGCCTACACCTACCTGTTCGAGCGCTCACTTTATCTCGGTAAGAATATCCCACTGAGTGGGACTGCCCACCAGGCCGGAACGCTCCGGTTCGGCACCGATCCCAAGAATTCGGTGCTCGATTTAAACTGCAAGGCGCACGAGCTCGATAATCTCTACGTCACGGATGCGAGCTTTTTCCCGTCGATCGGGGCGGTCAATCCGACGTTGACGATCATTGCTAACGCACTTCGGGTCGCCGACCACATCAAGGGGCGACTCGCCGAGTAGACTCGTTATTCTACGATGTGCGAGCCGAAAGACGAGTCAGGGCGAGACACGCAGTACCTGCTGCGCCGAGGAGATTAGCTTTGAGCAAACCTATCGAGAGCTATGCCCTGATCGGCGATGGCGAGACCGCTGCCCTCGTCGCGCGGGATGGCTCGATCGATTGGCTCTGCTGGCCGGATTTCTCCGACGACGCGTGCTTTTGTGCGCTTCTCGGAACCGATAGAAACGGCCGCTGGTCGATCGCACCTCGGGCGCCGATCAACGACACCGCACGTCGGTATCGCGGCGACACGATGATCCTCGAGACCGAGATGAGGACCGCCGACGGAACGGTTCGGATCACCGACTTCATGCCCATCCGCGAGACGATATCGGCCGTGGTCCGCATCGTCGAGGGATTGTCCGGCACCGTCGAGGTGGACTGGGAGGTGTGTCCTCGCTTCGATTACGGTGCGCTGGCGCCGTGGTGGGAGACGCATGATGGCGGTGCCGTGGCTGTGGCCGGCCGACATCGTCTAACCCTGCATACGAGCGTGCCTGTCAGTGTATCGGACGGCGGAGCGAGGGGGACGTTCTCGCTGCGCGAGGGCGAACGCCATACGTTCGTTCTCACCCGCACGGCGTCCTGGTGCGGCGACGCAAAGCGCCTCGACGCCGACGCCGCCCTCAAAGCGACACAGGTACATTGGGAAGGCTGGATTTCGGGGTTCGATGCCGCGCGCACCCGTTGGCCCGGCGTGGTCAAGCGGTCGTTGTTGACGCTGAAAGCCCTGACGCACGCGCGCTCGGGTGGATTGATCGCCGCACCGACCACGAGTCTGCCGGAGGTGCCGGCCGGTGGCATGAACTGGGATTACCGTTATTCTTGGCTGCGGGACTCCACGTTCACGCTCGGTGCCTTCCTCAATGCCGGCTTCAAAACCGAGGCGACGGCGTGGCGCGATTGGCTCTTGCGTGCCATCGCCGATGAGCCGGACGCGCTCCGGATTATGTATCGCGTCGATGGGTCCAGGCACCTGTCCGAATGGACCGTGGACGCGCTGCCGGGCTACCGGGAGGCGCGCCCCGTGCGCATCGGTAACGCCGCGTCCACCCAGAAGCAGCTCGATGTCTACGGCGAGGTTTTGGACACCTTGGCCCTGGCGAGACGCGTCGGCATCGCGGCGACGGACCATCAGCGTATCGTCGAGCGGCGGCTCGTCGAACACCTAGCTCGGATATGGCAGGATCGTGGCGCCGGGATCTGGGAATCACGCGGGGCTCCGAAGCAGTACACCTATTCCAAGGCGATGTGCTGGGTTGGCTTCGACCGGGCGCTACGGCACTGCGATATGTCTCAGGATTTGCATGCGATCCTCACGGCGAGCCGTGACAGAGTGCACGCCGAAGCCTGCCGCGAGGGATGGAACGCTGGCCTCGGCAGCTTTACGCAGAGCTACGGCAGCCCGGAGCTCGACGCGAGTCTCCTGCTGCTGCCGCTCGTCGGCTTCCTGGGGGTCGAGGAGCCGCGCATGGCGGCGACGATCGAGCGGATCAGGACGGACCTCGACCAGGACGGTCTGATCCGGCGCATGCGTGCGAAGGGGGACGCCAGCGACGAAGGGGCGTTCCTGCCGTGCTCGCTGTGGATGGCCGATTGCCTGCGCCTCCAGGGGCGCAATGAATTGGCCGAGTCCTATCTCGAACGGGTACTCGGCTTGGCCAACGACGTCGGTCTTCTCTCGGAGGAGTACGACGTACCTAGCCAATGTCTCGCCGGGAACTTTCCCCAGGCCCTGACACATCTCGGCGTCGTGAACACGGCGTTGGGTCTCTGCGGACCGGTCGTCGATCGCGGCGGGGGCTGAGCGTGCCATCGCATCCATCACGATCCCGTGGACCGGTGAACGCGATCCAGTCGCGCGTCTTGCCGGAGAGAGGCTGAGAACACGCCGAGCGGGCGTCGGTCGCCATCACCGAGGAGATGAATGGCATGCCTGACGTGGTTCGCCATGCTGGCCCACCGGATCCGGTCGCGCACGTCGATGGACCGCGGGCGCTCGATCCCTGCTTTGCCGAGGTCGTGGCGCACGACGCGCGGCTCATGTCCCTGTACGATCAGGCAACCTTCAGCGAGGGCCCGGTCTGGTGGCCGGCTCGGCGGATGCTGATCTGGTCCGATGTCGAGGGGCGCCGCGTCCTCGGCTGGCGCGAGGACGGCTGCGTCGAGGTCGTCGTCGATGCGACGCCGTTCATTAATGGCCACACGATCGACCGCGACGGTGCGCTGATCCATTGCGAGCACGGCACTCGGCGCCTGTCTCGGACGCTACCGGACGGGCGTTACCAGATCGTCGTCGACACATACCAAGGCAAACGCTTCAACTCGCCCGACGACGTCGTCTGCGCCGACGACGGTGCGCTGTGGTTTACCGATCCCGCTTACGGCCTCGTCCTGCCAAAGCAAGGCGCACTCGCCGAACCCGAACTCGATCATCGCAGCGTCTATCGCTTCGATCCGAATACCGGGACGGCGGCACGCATGGCGGACCTCGAACAGCCCAACGGTCTCGCCTTCGCTCCCGGCGGACGAACGCTCTATGTCACCGACACCTCTCGTTCCCTCGGCGGCGATCGGCACACGATCTTCGCATTCGAAGTCACCGGGGAGTCAGTGCTTGCGAACCGACGCGTCTTCGCCGAGGTCGAACCCGGTATTCCCGATGGCGTGCGGACCGACAGTCGCGGTTGGATCTGGACGAGTTCTCAGGCCGGGGTTCAGGTGTTCTCCGCGGAGGGATACCAGCTCGGGCTGATCCCAACGCCGCAGGTGTGCTCCAACCTGTGCTTCTCTGCTGGCGAGCGAAGGCTCTTTATCACCTCGAAGCAGCACCTCTACGCCATCGACCTCGCGCATGGGGCAGGCTGACGTCACTTCACGGGATCGTTAGATCGCGGGCAATTGAACTAGGAACCGTGCATCGTGTGGCCGGTTAGTCGGGAACGATAGCCCACCTCGACCCGGTATCTCGCATCCCACCGACATGATTTGTTTATGCGAGGCTGTTGCTGCGCATCTTTCAAGGATTCGAAATGGCCGACACCGTCGCCGACTTCTTCTGGAAGCGCCTCGCCGAATGGGGCGTGAAGACTATCTTCGGCTACCCGGGCGACGGCATCAACGGCCTGCTCGGCGCCATGCAGCGCAATGACCTGCCCTTCGAGTTCATCCAGGTCCGCCACGAGGAGATGGCCGCGTTCATGGCTGCGGCCTATGCCAAGTTCACCGGCGAGGTCGGCGTGTGCATGGCCACCTCCGGCCCCGGCGCGACGCACCTGCTCACCGGGATGTACGACGCGCACATGGACCACGTGCCGCTGCTCGCCATCTGCGGCCAGCAGGCGCGCAACGTCAACGGCGCGCACTACCAGCAGGAGTTCGACCTCACGAGCGTGTTCAAGGACGTCGCCGCCTACGTGCAGCAGGCGTCCTCGCCCGCGCAGGTCCGTCACATCGTCGACCGTGCCATGCGCATCGCCAAGGCCGAACGAAAGGTTTCGGCGATCATCCTACCCAACGACCTGCAGGACGTCCCCTACGAGGCGCCGGTGCGCAAGCACGGCAACACCTTCTCCGGCGTCGGCTACACCGCCCCGAAGGTCGTGCCCTTCGACGCCGACCTGCGCAGAGCCGCCGACGTGCTGAACGCAGGCAAGAAGGTAGCGATCCTGGTCGGCGCCGGCGCGCTCCACGCTACCGACGAGGTCATCGCCGTCGCCAACAAGCTTCAGGCCGGCGTCGCCAAGGCGCTGCTCGGCAAGGCCGCGCTCCCCGATGACCTACCCTTCGTCACCGGCACCATCGGCCTACTCGGCTCAAAGCCCTCGTCGGACATGATGGAGGATTGCGACACCCTGCTGATGATCGGTTCCGGCTTTCCCTGGGCCGAATTCCTGCCGAAGGAGGGGCAGGCCCGGGGCGTACAGATCGACATCTCACCGGAGATGCTATCGCTGCGCTATCCCATGGAAGTACCGCTCTGCGGTGAGTCCGCCGAGACCCTGCGGGCGCTGTTGCCACTCCTCGACCAGAAGAAGGAGGGTGGCTCCTGGCGCACCGGCATCGAGAAGGGGATGGTCTCCTGGTGGAAGGAGGCGGAGGATCGGGCGATGGCCAAGGCCAACCCGGTCAACCCGCAGCGCGTGACCTGGGAACTCTCGCCGCGCATGCCCGAGCGGGCGATCATCACCTCGGACTCCGGATCCTGCGCCAACTGGTACGCCCGCGACCTGAAGATGCGCCGCGGCCAGATGTGCTCGCTGTCTGGCGGCCTCGCCTCGATGGGTGCGGCGGTGCCCTACGCCATCGCAGCCAAGGTCGCCCATCCTGACCGGCCGGTGATCGCGCTGGTCGGCGACGGCGCCATGCAGATGAACAACATGGCCGAGCTGATCACCGTTTCGAAGTACATGCACCGCTGGTCGAACAAGACCTGGATCTGCTGCGTATTCAACAACGAGGATCTGAACCAGGTCACCTGGGAACAGCGGGTGATGGAGGGCAACCCGAAGTTCGAGGCGAGCCAGACCATTCCGAACGTGCCCTACCACAAGTTTGCCGAGCTGATCGGCCTGAAGGGTATCTACGTCGACGATCCGCAGAAGATGGGCGCGGCCTGGGACGAGGCGTTGGCGAGCCCGGTGCCGGTGGTGCTGGAGGTCAAGACCGATCCCGAGGTGCCGCCGCTGCCGCCGTTCTTCACCTTCCAGCAGGTGCAGAACTTCATGTCGATGCTCGGCAAGGGAGATCCGAAGGAGCGCCATCTCCTCGTCGACACCGCCCGGCAGGTGCTCAGCGCCGTCCTTCCCGGCGACAAGAAATAGGATGAAGGGGGCGACTGCCCCTTCCGCAAAACCCATGGCAAACCAAGTGACCATCACGGCGGTGCGGGCACGCTCCTTCACCGTCCCCACCGACGCGCCGGAAGCCGACGGCACCTTCGCGTGGGAGAAGACGACGATCGTCGTCGTCCATATCGAGGCCGCCGGTCAGATTGGCCTCGGCTACAGCTACACCGACGCGAGCGTCGCAGGCCTGATCGGCGAGACGCTGGCGTCGGTACTGGAGGGAGGTAATGTCTTCGACATCCCTCGGCTCAATGCAGCCCTGTGGGGTGCCGTGCGCAACCTCGGTCGGAGCGGTCTCGCCGCCAGCGCCATCTCGGCCCTCGACACGGCCTTGTGGGACCTGAAGGCACGCCTCCTCGACCTGCCTCTGGCGCGGCTGTTCGGTCTCGCCCGCGACACGGTCGAGATCTACGGCAGCGGCGGTTTCACCTCGTACGACGACCGGCAACTGAGCGCGCAGCTCGCGGGATGGGTCGAGCGGGAAGGCTGTCGGGCGGTCAAGATGAAAATCGGTAGTGAGCCGGAGCGCGGTCCCTCCCGGATGGCGATTGCGAAGCATGCCATCGGTGAGGCCGCGCTGTTCATCGACGCCAACGGCGCCTTCACCCCGAAACGGGCCTGCGCGTTCGCGCAAGCCGCCGCGGCGTTCGACGTGGCGTGGTTCGAGGAACCCGTGACGAGCGACGATCCCGCCGGCCTCGCGATGGTCCGTTCGCGTGCTCCGGTCGGCATGGAGATCGCGGCCGGGGAATACGTCTACACACCGGATGACATGCGTGGCCTACTCGCGGCCGGCGCTGTCGATGTGGCGCAGGCGGATGTGACCCGCTGCGGCGGATATTCCGGCTTCCGCACCATCGCCGCGCTGTGCGAGGCGGCCCACGTCGATCTGTCCGGTCACTGCGCCCCGGCGCTCCACCTGCCCGTCGCGGTCGCGGCTCCCCGCTTCCGCCACCTCGAATGGTTCCACGATCACGTCCGCATCGAGCGGATGTTGTTCGACGGCGCCCCCGTGGCACGTGACGGTCTCATCGCCCCGGATCTCTCGCGGCCGGGCAACGGACTGACGTTCAAGCACCAGGATGCACAAGCCTATGCCGTCTGAGGCGGGACCAAACGACGCCCGTGAGGGCAGGCTTCCCGACGTGAGACCGCGCACGGCGCCCGTGCGGTTCGAGGCGGAGATCCACCCGGTCGTGGCGCTGGCCCTCGTCGCGGTCGGGGCCGGTGTGCTGACCTGGTTCGCGGCTGGTCGTTCGAAACGCCTTGGCCCGCCACCGCACGGGGGGCGTCAGGTCCGGACGGAAGGTGAGCGCCGCTACCGCGAGCGTGGGACGGAGGTCACCGCGAGCGCGGCGCAGCGTCTGAACCACGCCTCCTCGATGCTCGCGGCCTCCGTGCTGTTCGACTCTGGCCTGGAGCATTACCGCGGGCAGTTCTTCAACCGGGCGATGTACACGCCGATCATCGCCTCCACCGTAACGCTGGCCTCGTCCCTGCACGGGGCCGGCGACACTGATCCGGGTCGCTCGCATGTGCGCCATGCCGTGCAGGCGATGGCCGGCGTCACCGGCCTCGTCGGGTTCGGCTTCCACGCCTGGAACGTCGGCAAGCGCGAGGGCGGCTATTCCTGGCAGAACCTGTTCTACGGCGCGCCGATCGGTGCCCCCATGGCGTTGACGCTCGCCGGTATCCTCGGCGTCGCAGCCGAACGGGTGCGCGACGCCGACCCGGACGCACCCGAACTCGCCGGCTGGCCGGCAGGGCGTACTCTCGCGGTGGCGACCGCCGGGATGCTCGTCGGCACGACGCTGGAAGCCGGCCTGCTCCACTTCCGCGGCGCTTTCCAGAATCCGGCGATGTTCGTGCCCGTGACCCTGCCGCCGCTCGCCGCCGCGATCCTGGCAGGCGCTGCCGTGGCGGAGCCCGGCCGGACGCACGGAGCGGCGAAGGCGGGGATGTGGGCGGTCTCCGCAATGGGTGTGCTCGGCGTCGGGTTCCACGCCTACGGCGTCCAGCGGATGATGGGCGGTTGGGGCAACTGGCGCCAGAACATGATCGACGGGCCGCCCCTGCCAGCACCGCCCTCGTTCTCCGGCCTCGCGCTCGGGGGCCTCGCCGCCCTGGAACTGCTGGAACATCGGCGACGCTGAACGGCGCCGTCAGTTCAACCCACGCTCAGGATCGAAGACATTGCACCCGAGACGCGACCTGTATCCGGGCTACGACGTGCTGGACAAGCGCGACAGCCCCTCCTGGAACGCCAAGACGCGGGACGTGCTCGCGGAGCGTCTCGGCATCGGCCCGGAGACACATCGCTTCCTCGACGATGCGGATTGGACGACGCTGAAGGCCGTCTGCGACCGCGTCGTACCCCAGCCTGCGGACCGTGCCGATCCGATCCCGGTAGCGGCGCTGATCGACCACAAGCTCGCCACCGGCGAGCACGACGGCTATCGCCATGCAGATCTTCCGGACCAGGGCGAGGCCTGGAGACGGGGCCTCGCGGCCCTCGACGCCGAGGCCCGCGCCGCCTATGGCGCCGGTTTCCACGAACTCGGCGTCTGGGCGCGCGACGAATTGCTCAAGGCCGCCGAGGCCGGCACGCTCGCGCACCCGGCCTGGGGGGACATGCCGCCGGCCAAGTTCTTTTCCGGGCGCGTCCTGGCCGATGCAGTCAAGGCCTACTACGCCCACCCCACCGCCTGGAGCGAGATTGGCTTCGGCGGACCCGCGAGCCCGCGCGGCTACGTCCGTATGGATTTTGACCGCCGCGATCCGTGGGAAGCCGCTGAGGCTGAGCCCGGACGTGAGGCCGAGGCCTTCATCGAGAACCGGCGCATCGGTCGCTGAGGACGGGTCAGATCATGCGACTTTCCGGAACCGGCAACGCCGCCGACAACCCGCGTAGCGGCACGCCGGGCGATGACCCGATGCACGCCCCCCGCGCCCGTGACGGCCGTGCGCCCAACGTGATGCGGATGGGTGAGTGGGTGCCGATGCGCCAGCACGCCGACGCGGAGGAGGTAGACTTCGTCATCGTCGGCACAGGCGCGGGCGGCGGGACGCTGGCCGCGCGCTTGGCCGAGCACGGCTTCTCCGTCGTGGCGATGGATGCGGGGCCGTACTGGCGCCCGCTGGAGGACTTCGCCTCGGACGAGCGCCATCAGTCAAAACTCTACTGGACGGACGAGCGCATCGTCGACGGCGACAACCCGTTGCAGATGGGCTCAAACAACTCCGGCAAGGCGGTGGGCGGCTCGACGGTCCACTACGCCATGGTCGCGCTGCGCTTTCGGCCGGAATGGTTCAAGTCGCGTACGCTGCTCGGTTACGGTGCGGACTGGCCGCTCGATTGGCGCGAGATGTGGTCGTACTACGATCAGGTCGAGGACGACCTGAAGATCTCGGGCCCTGTCACCTATCCCTGGGGGCCAAAGCGCCCGCGCTACCGCTATCGGGCGCACGAGTTGAACGCAGCGGCCAAGGTGCTCGCCCGCGGCGCCGAGGCGATGGGCATCGACTGGACTCCGACGCCGCTCGCCACGGTCTCGGCCCCGCGCGGCGACAGCCCGCCTTGCGTCTACCGCGGCTTCTGCGTCGTCGGCTGCTCCACAAACGCCAAGCAGAGCGTGCTCGTGACCTACCTGCCGCGCGCCCTCGCCGCGGGCGCCGAGATCCGTGACCTCGCCATGGTCGGGCGCATCGAGACGAAGGACGGGCGCGCCACCGGCGTCCACTACTTCCGCGAGGGCCGCTGGCGGTTCCAGCGGGCGAAGAACGTCGTGGTGGCGGGCTACGCCATCGAGACGCCACGCCTGCTGCTGATGTCGGCCAACCGGGAGTTCCCGGACGGGCTCGCCAACTCCTCGGGGCTGGTCGGCAAGAATCTGATGGTCCAGGGCAATCAGGCGGTCTGGGGCGATTTCGAGGAGGAGATCCGCAGCTACAAGGGTCCGCCCTCGCTCGCGGTGACCGAGCACTGGAACTACGAGGACCGGGGCAAGGATTTCCACGGCGGCTACTGCTACATGAGCCAGGGGCCGCTACCGACCCAGTGGGGCAGTACCCAGGCCGGATCCCACGGCTTGTGGGGCGAGGCGCTCGTCTCCGAGATGCAGCGCTACAACCACGTCGCCGGGCTCAAGATCGTCTCGGAATACCTCGCGCAGGAACGCAACCGGGTCACCCTGACCGACGAGACCGACCAGTACGGGCTGCCGATCCCGCGTATCACCTATTCCTGGTGCGACAACGACCGGGCCATGAACCGCCACGGGCTGAACTTCATGGGACAGGCGCTCGCGGCGGCGGGCGGGCGCAACGTCTGGGAACAGGGCGACGACACCAACCATCTCTACGGCACCGCCCGCATGGGCAGCGATCCGAAGACCTCGGTGGTGAACGGCGACTGCCGGTCCTGGGACATCCCGAACCTCTGGGTCTGCGACGGCTCGGTTTTCCCCACGACGGGCGGCGTGAACCCGTCGCTGACGATCCAGGCGATTGCGCTACGCACCGCCGACCGCATCAAGGCGATGGCCCGGAGTGGATACCATCGCTATGTCTGAGGCGACCATCGCTAAGCTGTGCCCCGTCGGAGGAGGTCGCCGGGCCCAGGCGCTCCTTCGCCTCGCATCGTTTTTTACCGTGACCGCGGTGTTGCCGCTCGGCGGTTGCGGCGTCCTCGATCACGGGATGCTCGGCGCGGCAGGCCCGGTCGCCGATCAGACGCGCAGCTTGTTCCTGATCGTCTGCATGATCCTGATCTTCGTCGTCGGGCCGGTTTTGGTACTGACCCCGATCTTCGCCTGGCACTACCGCTTGTCCAACACGAAGAGCGCGTACCGCCCGCAATGGGGCTTCAACTGGCCGCTCGAAGGGCTGATCTGGATCCCGCCGGTGATCATCGTAGTGGTCCTCGCCATGTTTCTATGGCGAGACACGCACCGACTCGACCCGTACAGACCGCTCGCCTCGTCGTATCCACCGATCGAGGTGCAGGTGGTCGCCCTCGATTGGAAGTGGCTGTTCATCTACCCCGATGACGGCGTGGCAAGCGTCAACAAGCTCGTCATTCCCGCTGGACGCCCGGTCCACCTCCGCCTGACCAGCGCCACCGTGATGCAGTCGTTCTTCATCCCACAACTCGCCGGTCAGATCTACGCGATGGCCGGCATGACCACACAGCAGAACCTGGCTGCAGACGCGCCCGGCACATACCGCGGCGAGAACATGCAGTTCAACGGCATGGGGTTTCAGAACCAGAAATTTTCCGTCGTGTCCGAGACCACCGACGATTATCGAGCGTGGCTCGCCCAGGCCAGGGCGAGCGGTAAGACTCTCGACATGGCCGCGTTCCAGACCCTGTCGGCGCGCTCGGTCCAGGCTGTGCCGAGTCAGTTCGGCACGATCGCCCCGAACTTATTCCAGTCGATCGTCGCCTTGAGTGATCCCGGCATGCACGCCGCCCATGGACCGGAACACCGATGACCGACGCCGCGATCCAGTACGCGCTCTTCGGACGGCTCGACGCGAAGGCCTTTCCTTTCGTCCGCGCCTGGGAGAACCCGAACCTCAGCGAGATCATCGGTGCCGCCGCCGGTGCGATGGTGGTGATCGGCGCCGTCGCGCTCGTGACGCTGCTGACTTGGAAGCGGTGGTGGCGACCACTGTTCCTCGATTGGCTGACCAGCCTCGATCACAAGAAAATCGGTATCATGTACATCGTGGTCGCCGGGGTCATGCTCAGCCGCGCACTGATCGAGGCGGTGCTGATGCGCACCCAGCAATCGCTCGCCGTCAACGCGCCCGGCATCGTCGCGCCCGAGCATTTCGCCCAGCTGTTCAGCACGCACGGCACCATCATGATCTTCTTCATGGCGATGCCGTTCCTGACCGGTCTGATCAACTACGTCGTACCGCTGCAGATCGGGGCTCGGGACGTAGCCTTCCCGCTGCTCAACTCGATCAGTCTGATGCTGACGGCCGGCGGCGCCGGCCTGGTGATGATCTCTCTAGCGGTCGGGGAATTCTCCACCGGAGGCTGGTCTGGCTATCCCCCATACACGGAGACCGCGTTCCAACCCGGTGTCGGCCCGGATTACTGGATCTGGGCGATTACCCTGTCCTCCCTGGGCACGACTCTCTCCGGGCTGAACTTCGCCGCGACGATCTACAAGAAGCGGTGCCCGGGGATGCATCTCACGCGCATGCCGCTGTTCTGCTGGACCGCGCTCTGCACCTCGATCCTGATGATCTTCGCGATGCCGCCGCTGACGCTCGCGACCGCCCTTCTCGCCCTCGATCGTTATCTTGGTTTCCACTTCTTCACGAACGATCTCGGCGGCAATATGATGAACTACGTCAACCTCTTCTGGTTGTTCGGCCATCCGGAGGTCTACATCCTCATCCTACCCGCGTTCGGGGTCTATTCTGAGGTAATTTCTGCGTTCTCATCCAAAGAGCTCTACGGCTACAAGTCGCTCGTCATCGCCACGATGGCCATCGGCGTACTGTCGTTCACGGTTTGGCTGCACCACTTCTTCACCATGGGCCAGAGCGCCAACGTCAACGCCTTCTTCGGGGTCGCGACCATGACAATCGCCGTACCGACCGGGGTCAAGGTCTACGACTGGATCTGGACGATGTTTCGTGGCGAGCTCCGCTTCACGCCACCGATGCTGTTTTCCGTCGCCTTCATCATGACCTTCGTGCTCGGCGGCATAACCGGCGTGATGCTCGCGATACCGCCGATCGATTTCGTCGTGCACAACACCGTGTTCCTCGTGGCCCACTTCCACAACGTACTGATCCCCGGCCTGCTCTACGGGATGATCGCCGGATACCAGTACTGGTTTCCGAAGGCGTTCGGGTTCCGGCTCTCGGAAGGTTGGGGCAAGGTCTCGTTCGTGTGCTGGGTGGTGGGCTTCTATCTCGCATTCATGCCGCTCTACGTGCTCGGGCTCGGCGGCATGGCGCGGCGCTCCCAGGCCCTCTTCGACCCGGACTACCGGCCATGGCTTCTGGTCGCGGTGATCGGCGCTTTCATCCTGCTCGCCGCTCTGGCGACGCTGTTCGTGCAGCTTTGGGTCAGCGTACGTGACCGCGAACACAACCGCGTGCCCGTTGGCGACCCGTGGGACGCGCGCGGTCTCGAATGGTCGATCCCCGCGCCACCGCCGGAGTACAATTTCGCCACCATTCCTCGGGTCTACCACCTCGATGCCTTCTACTGGCACAAGGCGCGCGGAGACGCGTACAAGCTCGCCGACGCCTACGACGATATCGAGATCCCAAAGAACAGCTGGATCGGGCCGATCGTCGGTGTCGCTGGGGCGGTCTGCGCCTTCGGCTTGGTCTGGCACATCTGGTGGATGACGAGCCTCGGGTTCGCAGCCGTCTGGTTTGCGGTGATCGCGCGCAGTTTCGTGCGCGACACCTACCGTACGATCCCGGCGGCCGAGGTCGAAGCGAGCGAGCGGCGTTGGCTCGCCCTGGCAGCCAGGACGCGACCAGTGCCGCGTCAGCTCGAGGAGAGCTCGGCCAATCTCGGCCTCGCGGAACCCTTCCCGCCGGAGGTGGCGGCGTGAGTGGCCCGCAGCTGAAGCATATCGGGCTGAACCTTCGCAGCTCGGACGAACTCGAACCCGGCGAGGCCGAGATTGGCCTTTACGGGTTCTGGATCTTCCTGATGAGCGACGGCGTGTTGTTCGCGCTGCTGTTCGCGATCTACGGCACGCAGCTCGCCGCCACCGCTGGCGCACCCGGACCTCAGGCGGAGTTCAAGCTCGGCAGCGCGTTCGTCGAGACGTTGATCCTCCTGACGAGCAGCTTGACCTTCGGGCTCTCGGCGATCGCGATGAAGTACGATCGGACGCGAGCCGGCCTCATCGTCTGGCTGTGTGTCACCCTGGTCCTCGGCCTGACCTTCCTCGGCTTCGAGGTCAGCGACTTCGCGACGATGTTCCGCGACGGCGCCACGCCGGATCGCAGCGGCTTCCTCTCGGCGTTCTTCGCGCTCGTCCCCACGCACGGACTCCACGTCACAGCGGGTTGCATTTGGATCGTGGTGATGCTCGCTCAGATCGCGGTCTACGGGACGGACGCACGGGTCAAACTCGACCTGCTCAAGCTCGGCCTGTTCTGGCACTTCCTCGACATCATCTGGATCGCGATTTTTTCGGTCGTCTACCTGCAGGGTAAGCTCGGATGACGACACGGGGCCAGTACAAGGGTGTCATTCTGCTCAAGGCCATCGCTGCAGCGGCCCTGTTCGGCGTCGCGAGAGCGTCGACCGGCGCAGCCAAGCGGGAGCCGGAACATGGAGCCGGAGCTTGCACGGGAGATGACGAACGCCATTCTAAGCGCAGCGATTTGGTCACCTACGGCGTCGGCTACGTCCTGGCGCTGCTGTTGACCGGGGCTGCGTTCGCCGTCGTGACGTGGGGTTGGGTTACGGGAGCGACCGCCCTCACGATCGTCTTCGGCCTGGCGTTGATCCAAGCGGTCGTGCACTTCCGGTGTTTCCTGCACATCGACTTGCGGCGATCACACCACGACGACCTGCAGCTGATCTTGTTCTCCACCCTGATCGTCTGCCTGATGGTGGGTGGCACCCTCGTCGTGCTGCTCAACCTGCGCATGCGGATGATGTAGCCGATCCAGGTACCACCCGATCGATCTATCGAAGCCGGCGGTGCGTCTCCGAGGTTCTCGCGATCGATAGGGCGCCGAGGAACGCCACCCCGAGCGCGGTAGCGATGCCGAGCTTCAGCCAGCGAGGGTCGGCGGCCGGCACCGTGGTGAGCGATCGATCGTCGAAGCGGCCGTGCGCACCTGGATCGGTATCAACCGGATCGTACAGGTTGTCCGGCCGCCCTTCGAGCGCCGCCTGGCTGGTCATCTCGCCGCGATAACCGTGTCGCGCGAGATATCCGTCGATCCATCCGGGGATGATCATGTTGCCGATGATCGCCTTCCAGGTCGGAAAGCCGATCCAGAGCTCGCGAGGCGCAGTGTGCGCGGCGCTGTAGACGTGGCGTGCGATCGCCTCGGGCTGGTAGATCGGCGGCACCGGCTCCAAACGCCGCGGCATACGCGTGCGCGCCCAGTCGAATTGTGGCGTGTTCACCGCCGGGAGCTGCACCATCGTCAACCTCACGCGGCTGCCGTCATGCAGCAGCTCGCTGCGCAGGCTGTCAAGGAAGCCGCGCACGGCCGCCTTGGCCGCGCAGTAACTCGATTGCAGAGGAATCGAGCGGTACGCCAGGGCCGAGCCGATGCAGACGATGGTGCCGGCATCGCGGCTCTGCATGTGCTTGAGAGCGGCGAGCGTGCCGTGGACCTGTCCAAGATAGGTCACCTCGGTCGCGCGTTTGTACTCGTCCGGCGAGGTCTGCTGCACGGGGGCGTAGATCGTCACCATGGCGACGTTGATCCAAACGTCGATGCCGCCGAACTCCTTTACGGTCTCGTCGGCCGCCCGCATGACGGCATCGGCGTCCGCGACATCGACCTGGTGAGCTTGCGCTCGGCCGCCAGCCCGCTCGATGTCCCGGACCGTACCTTTCAGCCCGGCCTCCCCGCGTGCCAAGACGGAAACGTTCCAGCGGTGCCGAGCGAACTCATGAGCGATCGCCCGTCCCACGCCGGCGCTAGCGCCGGTCACGACCACGGTGGGACGTCCATTATCTGTGCTCTTTTGGGTCATCGATCACTCATCAGAACTGGCTTGGACATTTTCCTATCCATGGGAGACCAACGCCTCAGGTCATCTCGCGTTCGCATTCCACCAGCGCTGTTGCGTGCCTTCTTCATAGACGAGGTTCGTCTCAATTGAAGTCGTTGCTTGGGGGCGGGCCTTGACCCTGACCCAGCAAACTGGTCCGCGCTGAGCGCAAGTTTTTCGGGCATCCTGAACCCTGAAGGAAGGTGGATGCCATGCCCCGCAAACGCTTCACGAACGAGCAGATCGCCTTCGCCCTGCGACAGGCGGAGAACGGCGCGACGGTGGACGAGGTCTGCCGGAAGATGGGCGTGTCCGAGCCGACCTTTTATCGCTGGAAGAAGCAGTTCGTCGGCATGGGCGTGCCGGAGATTCGGCGGCTCAAGCAGCTGGAGGACGAGAACAGCAAGCTTAAGCGGCTGGTCGCCGACCTGACGCTGGACCGCTCCATGCTGCAGGATGTGCTCAAGCGAAAGTGGTGAGGCCCGCCGCTCGCCGCGAGGTCGCCGGTCACCTGCAGGTGGCCTACGGCATCAGCGAGCGTCGGGCCTGCCAGGCCACCGGTTTCGGCCGATCGTCCCAGCGTTACAGGAAGCGCTCCGACCCGCAGGTGGCACTGCGGATGCGGCTGAAGGAGCTCGCTGCCGCACGGGTGCGCTACGGCTACCAACGGCTGCATATCCTGTTGCGGCGGGAAGGCTGGGAGGTGAACCACAAGCGAACCTACCGGATCTACCGGGACGAGGGACTGTCGATCCGGCCCAAGCTGCCCAAGCGCAAACGGGCCTGGCGCTACCGGCAAGGGCGGCCGGCGATCGGAGGTCCAAACGAGGTCTGGGCCATGGACTTCATGTCCGACCGCATCTTCGACGGACGTCCGTTCCGGATCCTGACGGTCGTCGATTGCCACACGCGAGAGGCGCTCTCACTCACACCGAGAGCCAACTTCCGCGCCTACCAAGTGACCGAGGCCCTGGACGCCTTGGTCCGCCTGCGGGGGCGGCCCAAGAACCTGCGGGTGGACAATGGACCGGAGTTTGCCGGGCGCATGCTCGACCAGTGGGCGTACCTGAACGGGGTCGAGATCGACTTCTCACGACCGGGCAAGCCGACCGACAACGCCTACATCGAGTTGTTCAACGGCCGCCTACGGGCAGAGTGCTTGAACGCTTCGTGGTTCCTGTCGCTGGCCGATGCCCGCGAGCGCATCGAGGACTGGAGGTGCCACTACAACGAAGATCGACCCCATACGGCCCTGGGCGGCTTGACGCCCCGAGCCTTCGCCAACCAAGCTGTTACAGCCCGAGAACTTGCATAGGCCGTGGACCACAAACAGGGTCAACTCCAGCCTACCGCGCACTAACTTCACCCTTGGATCACCCTGTGGGGGCCGATCAGCAGAGGACACTCCCTTTCCTAGGCCGGTGGCGCGGTTCGAGGTGAGCAGGTCTGCTTTCACTACCGACCTTCTCCGAAGCGGCAATTCCGCTCACGGCCAAGTTCGGTCGTTAAGAGGGGAGCAGACCGTTGGTTGGAAGACCTGCCGAGATTCCAAATGGGGTCGAGAGTGGCTGCAATGGCTCATGGCGATGCCGGTGAGCATGCGTTGCTGACACAAGGCGCGAAGGTCGTGTTTCTACGCAACCGAATCCGTTGGGGCCGCTGATTGGACCGATCGCACTCAGCAGCCTGCCCCTAGGCGGCGATCGAGGAAGTCCAGCCGATCCTGGCCCCAGAAGATGTCCCCGCCCACAGCATACGTCGGCACACCGAACACCCCACGGTCGATGGCAACTCTGGTTTCCTGCGAGCGTAGCACCGCCCAACGCTCGTCATCCGCGTCTTCTAAGATCGATGATCCATCCAAGCCGACATCGCTGATGAGCCGGCCGATCGTATCTCTGTCACCCGTATCGGCTTGCTCTTCCCAGAGCGCCTTCAGAACACGGTGCGCCAAGTCGACGGCTGGCTGATCGCCGATCATCTCGCGCACCGCAAGGACGCAATGGGCGGCGGTCGTCTCGTTGGCCGGGAAATGCTTCGGCTCAAGGTCGATCGGAATGGCCAAGGCGTCGCGCCAGCGCGCGAGTTCCTGAATGCGGTAGGCTTGCCGCTGGGGCGAGCGCTTGGGCAGCGGCAGGCCGCCCGATGCCGAGAAGACTGACCCGACATCTATGGGATGAATGCGAACCGTTGCACCGTGTCGTGAGGTCACCTCCATCAGTCGGGCGGCTCCTAGATGCGTCCAGGGTGAATTCAGCGAGACGTAGTAGTCCACTTGCCCGCTCATCGGCTCTCCCATCGACAGCCCGCGGCCATCGCTGACTGGCGCCGTGATTCTTACACCCCTCGCCAAAGTCTGTCTCGACCACGGCGAGAGAGTAGCTACCCGTTCAGTAGCGATCGTTCGCACGCCGATGACCCTAGGATGGACCGATCCGCTCGACCAAACCTGCGAATGACAGGCCTCGCCACCTTCGTTATTGACCCGTCATCGCAAAGCAATCTCGAAGCCGCGCTTGACGCCCGGACGGGTCATCAGCGCTTCGTACCAGCGCCGGACGTGGGGGTAGTCGGCGAGGTCTATCCGATGGCGTTCGTGCCGCCATGCCCAACCCACGATCGCGAAATCCGCAACGGACAGCGCGCCGGCCACGAACTCGACCACCTGCAACCGCCGGTTCAGCACGCCGTAGAGCCGCCGCGTCTCGGCCTGGTAGCGCTCCAACCCGTAGGCGCGATCCGCCTCCGCCACACCGAGGAAGTGATGGACTTGCCCCGGCATCGGCCCGAAGCCGCCCATCTGCCACATCAACCATTCCAGCACTGCCACGCGTTGCCGGCGGTCGACGGGCAAAAACAGTCCGGTTTTCTCGCCGAGATAGAGCAAGATCGCACCCGACTCGAACACTGAGATTGGCGCGCCGTCCGGCCCATCCGGGTCGACGATCGCGGGGATGCGGTTGTTGGGGCTGATCGCGAGAAATGAAGGATCGAACTGCTGGCGGTTAGTGATGTCGACGGTCCGCACCCGATAGGGCAGACCCATCTCCTCCAAGGCAACGCTGATCTTGCGTCCGTTTGGCGTGTCCCACGTGTGAAGCTCGATCATGGTCGCTGATTCCTCGCCGTCGGCCTAATGTTTATGGTCCCCAGCAGTGCACGGGATTTGTCCGCGTCGTCCAGCGCCACGAATGTGACCACCTCGATCGCCTAATTTGGGTCGTCCTGGCTTCAGTCCGGCACGTTTAAACCCTGTAGGTATGTCGAGCGTCTTTATCCCGCCAACGGAGCGACGGAGATGTTAGTCTGACCTGGATCGGAAGGGTGTGTCTGCTTTTCAGGCGAGTCGTCTCGAAAGCGGACTGGCGCCTTTCGGCCAAACTACGTCACGTCGGATCGCCAGGACGCGCAGAACCGGAAATTCGGCTTTGCGCCCAATCCGGACACCAAGGGGGCCGCTGCGGCATCTCGAAAGCGGACGCAACTTCTCAGGTCCTGTCGCGCGCGATGACGCGTATGGGCGTCTCCGACGTGAGGCAGCAGGGGGCCACGCTCAGTCGTAACGGCATCGGAGCGGGCACGGCGTCAGCGCCAAAGCGCATCCTCGCAAGACCACCCGAGGTGACCGGAACTGTCCCAATCACGGGCGGTTGCCCAATCTTACGACCAGTTGATCCCGAGGTGTATCGTGCGTGTTCGCGAGCCCGTCTCACGCCGTCATCTGATCCAGTCCGGCGCTGTCGCTGCCATGAGTACCTTGATCGGGATCAGAGGAGCCGCAGGCTTGGAGACGACATCCGACAGGCCAACTGACGCTCCTTCAGGGCGTCGAACGAAAACCCTCAATCAGGACTACTTCAAGGGCATGTACGCGACCGAAGCGGATCCGTGGCGCTTCGCCACGAGCCCGTACGAGCGCGACAAGTACGCCGCGACGCTGGCTGCCCTGCCGCGCGCCCATTACGCATCCGCACTGGATGTCGGCTGCTCGATCGGCGTGTTCACGCACCAACTCTGTCCCCGCTGCGACACGCTGATCGGCCTCGACGTGGTACCGTCCGTTCTGGAGGCGGCCCGCGCGCGATGCGCCGATTGCCCGAATGCGCACTTCATGCTGGCGGCCGTCCCTGGCGCTTGGCCGGACGGGCGGTTCGATCTCATCGTGATCTCGGAGGTGGCGTACTATCTCGACCGTGCCGATCTTGCGCGTCTGGTCGCACGTGTCGAAGGCGCATTGTCACCCGGAGCCGATATCGTTCTGGTCCACTGGCTCGGCGTGACCCACTATCCCCTCTCCGGCGACGAGGCGGCCGAAGGCTTTATCGCAGGGGCGCGAGACTTTGCGACGGTCGTGAAGCAGTCGAGGACGGCCGAGTATCGGCTCGACGTGCTGCGCGCCGGCAAATCCAACGCCGGCTAGAGTTCGGCGATCACAGTGCGGGCGCATGGCCGTCAGGCTCGGCGCCGTCTTTGCACCGTCGCGAGCGCGTACAGGACGAGGCCGGCCAGCATCAAGAGCAGACCCGCCAGGGACTGGAAGGGTCTCACCGCCACGAGATAGCCCATCATGAACAGGGTCACCGCGAGGAAGACCAGCGGCGTGAACGGATAGCCCCAGGTCTGGCACGGTCGCGGCAGGTCGGGCCGGGTGATCCGGAGCTTGATCAGGCCGAGCACGGTCAGGAAGGAGCAGGCGATCAGGCCGAACTGGACGAACGCGAGCACCGCCTCGAAGCTCTGCGTCAGGAGGAGGAGGCTGGCGACGCCGCATTGAAGCAGGGTTGCGGCGGTCGGTACGCCGTTGCGCGTGCGGCGCGCGAACATCCGCAGGGGCGCCATGTCCTCGCCCATCGCCACCGTCACGCGGGGACCGATCCACATCATCGCGCTGATCGTCGGAATCAGGCCGGCGCAGATCAAGAGACCGACGAGGCGGCCACCCGCCTCGCCGAAGACGTGACGCCCGGCGATCAGGGCGACCTCGACTTGGCCGGCGAGTTCCGTCAGCGGCGTCGTGTAGAGAAACACCGCGTTCAGCGCGACGTAGAGCACCACCACGCAACCCGTCCCGGCCAGCAAGGCCCGCGGCAGGCTGCGCTGCGGATCGCGGAGCTCGCCAACAATGTAGGTCGCGGCGTTCCAGCCCGAATACGCGTACATCACGAAGACCAGGCTGACCGCGAAGCCGCCGCTGGCGATCTGCGTGACGTCGTGCACGCGGGGGACGAAGCCGATGGGTTGGCCACCGCCCCGGGTGAAGCCCACCCCGATGAACACGACGATCAGAGCGAGCTTCAGCACCGTGAAGCCGACCTGAAACACGCTGCTGTGACTCAGGCCGCGCAGGTGAACGGCCGTGACGATCCCGATCACCGCCAGACCGAGCAGAAGCGCGGGTGCGCCGGGCAGGACCGCCTCGGCGTACTGCCCGAACGCCATGGCGGCGAGCGCCACCGGGGCGGCGAACCCGACGGTGGCCGAGAGCCAGCCCGCCATGAACCCGACCGCCGGACCGTACATGTGCGAGAGGAACGTGTACTCGCCGCCGGAGCGGGGAAACATCGTGGCGAGTTCGGCGTAGCAGAGCGCTCCACAGAGCGCGACAACGCCACCGACAACCCACAGCAGCACCAGGGCGAAGCCGGACGGGACATCCCTGGCCTGGAAGCCCAGGCTGGTGAAGACGCCGACGCCGATCATGTCGGCCACCACGATGGCCGTTGCCGTCAGCGTCGAGACCGCCGGCAAGCTTCGGGTGGCCATGAGTCGATCAACCATTACTGCCACCTGCCGGGATCCGTGGCGCTCACGAGAAGCCGCGTGAGCGCCAGCCAGTGCTGCGTCTGTGAGAAACCCCGTGACCGGCCGCTGCATCGGGATTTTGTGAGAGGCTCCCCCCGCACGCGACGCCGGCCCGAGAACCGGCAGACTGGACTATCGTCCGGATCTGATCCGATACGAAGGCGGTCTTGATGACGACGCAGGATCTGCCTCACTTCACGCCCGAGGCGTTCGCGAAGCCTGATTGCGCTCCAGACCCCTCTTCTACGCGCAACCGCGTTTCGTCACGCCTATCGCCGCCGCTGCGATCGCCGCCGTGACCGATCTGTGCAGTACCTGCAGCGACCCGGGGCCGTCCTGTCCGAAGTCGCGCGTGCTGCGTCCCGGCGCCCCGGTGGTGATCCGCTTCTCCAACCGGTGCTTCCCGACCAAGCCGGTCGCGATCTGGAATGCCCTCGACGGTGCGGGGCATGTCCAGCTCGTCGGTCTGTACCTTCGACGCGCCGGCTTCGCCCGTATCCAAGGCCATGTCCTCAAACCCGAGGGAGGCCCCGGCGATCCCATGACGGCGGTGATCGGATGGACCATCCGTACCGGTTCGGGTGCCGCCGGTCGCCCCGGCGACGATCCGACCATCATGGGTCCCGCGTCGGCGCCGGATCAGGCCGTTCCAGGTGGTGCGCGCCCCGGGAACCAGTTGCCGTGAAAGCCCGGCGGGATCCGGTGCCCGAGGCGGATCGTGGCGACGGGTGGCGCCTCGAACGTCCGCGCGTCGAGAACGGCGAACTCCGTCGTGTCGCGCGCGGTGTCGATGACGAAGCCGACGAGCCAGCCTTCGTCCTCATCGGCCTCGGCATGCGCCGGCACGAAGACGAACTCCCCGGGGATGCGGTCCGGACCGAATTCGTGCCCGTGGCGCGCACCCGTCTCCACGTCATGCTTATAGAGCTGCGTCGCACCGGCGAGCTGCGTGTTGCCGTCGGCCGGGACGCTCACCGTGTAAAGGTAGCGGTGGCGCTGCCCGAGCCGCCGCTCGTCGATGCGGGGGAACTCCTGCGCCGCGGGATCGAGCACCCGCCGCTCGACGCGCGCCATCGTGGGATCGACCGTCCAGCGTTCGAGCCGGCCCGGATTGTCGAGCCCGCCCCCGATGGCCGTGAACACCGTCGCGTAGGCGATCACGTCGAGGATCACCCGGCCGTCCGCGTCCTCGTAGGCGTTGGCGACGTGGAACACGAAGCAGGGATCGACATCGCACCAGAGGATGTCGGCGCCGTCGCCCTGCCGGGGGAGAAGACCCACCCGGGCCCTGTGGTGGGGGTTCCATCGGAACGGGAAGCGGTAACCGGCGAGCAGGGCCCGGAACGAGAACGTGACGGGCAGATCGAGCACGATCACGAAGCGCGCTGTGAACGCGCAGTCATGGATGCAGGGGCCATGCGCGACCGGGATCGGCACGTCCCGCACGACCTGACCGGTCGGCGCGACGACGACGTGGCGAACGCTGTCCCAGACGCGGCCGTCGTACGCGATGGCATGGGTCTCACCGGTCTGTGGGTCGCGATGCGGGTGCCCACTGAACGAACCCGTCAGGGTGCCGTCGAACGGGTTGTATCGCTGCGTCTCAAGGCTCCGCGCGAGTTCGACGGGGAAGCTGCCGGCCTCCACGACGGCGAAGATCCGACCGCCGATCGCGACGACGTTGGTGTTGACGGTGTCGTTGCCGCCCCGCCGCGGCCCGGGCGCGGCGGGGCGCTTGAGCGCTGCGGCGGCCGTGCGCGAATCGATCCAGCGATTGCGGTACCACAGCGCCTTGCCGGCCTCGATCGCGAGGCCGTGCACCATGCCGTCGCCGAGGAACCAGTCGTGGCCCCGCGTCGCGGCGCGCGCGGGGTTGGCCCCCATCTTGAGGTAGAGGCCGTCGAGGCCCGGCGGGATCGACCCGGTGACGGGCAGGTTCTCCAGGCTCAGCTCCGTGTGCATCGGTTCGTGGACGCCAACCACGAAGGGATTGTCCGTTCCCGGCAGGCGCAGCCGGTTGCAGGCCGCCCACAGGCCGACGCCGGCCTCGGCCGCGGCGCGGAAGGCCGCCTGGATTCGGTTCGGCATCGGCAGCGGTTCTCCGATCAGTTGGCGGGCCGGGCCGTCATCGCGGCGGGCGGTCCCCGGTCCCGGCCGCGGACGGGGGGCGCGCGGGTCGTGACCGGCTCCGCGGTGGACCGTACGCGCGATGGCGCGTGGCCGTGAGCTTAAGGCGGGACGGTCCGACCGTGCGTGGCATGGCGCAGCGATCCGACGCGTCCCCGATGTCTTCCGGCGGATCCGGAAGCGAAATGCGCAGGAACCGGGGACTCTCATGGCGATTGGCTTGCCGAGCCGCCGTCCAAGCCGGCCGGGAGGATGACATGTCCGAGGATACCGAAAAACACCTGGCTTTGCTCAGTGCCCTCAGGGCTGCACAGGGGAAGAGCGATAGCTCCTTCGAGCAGGCTGTCACGAATGCCTTCGAGCACGTCTTCGAACATCTCGGACGCCTGAACGATCACGTCTCTTTGGGTGGCCCCGATGGGGGAGCGCCCCACCTGAAACCTGGTGAGTCGCCAACTCTGCGATAGGGACGGCCCGTCCAGGCCTTCAGGTGACGCGCACCCGCACCCGGTGCCAGCAGGTGCAGAGATAACCCTTGTGGTTCCAGACGTCGTCGGGCAACGCCGGCTGGGTCTGGCCGGCCGAGTCCCAGGCCCGGACGGCGAGGTCGTGCTCCCCCGGCGGCAGGTCGAGCTCGGCGGTCCAGAAGGTCCAGGCGAACGGCGCGTCGGGCTCGTGCTCGAGCGTTGCCTGGATCCAGGTCCGCCCGCCATCGCCTGAGACGTCGACGCGGATAACGGACCGGTCGCCCGCGACCGCGTAGCCCCGGACCCGGCACGCCCCGGCCCTGAGAACAGCGCCGCGCGCCGGTTCGCAGATCGCGGCATTCAGCGGCATCGCGTCGATGGTGTGTCCCAGGACCGGATCGGCGGTCTCGGCCGTCACGTTGGGTGGGTACAGCTTGTAGTCGCCAGCCTGAATCGGGTTCTCCGAGGGATGATCCTGCACCGTGATGCGCCGGAGCCATTTGGGACTGCGCACGCCGGCATATCCCGGCACGACCGCGCGGACCGGAAAGCCGTGCTCAGGCAGCAAGGCTTCACCGTTCATGGCATAGGCGAGCAAGGTCTCGGACGACATCGCCTTGGCGAACGGGATCGAGACTCCATAGGGGCGGCCATCCACCGTGTCGTGGCTTTCGAAGGCCACATGGCGATCCACCCCTTCCGCGACATCTGCCATGCGCAGGAGATCGCCAAGGCGAAACCCGGTCCACTCGGCTGTCCCGATGGCCCCGGCCTGCCACGGATCTCCGGAGACCGGGGCCACCGCTCGCAGATCGGCGCGACGATTTCCGGCGCATTGCATCGTTGCGGTGACCGTTGCCCTCGGGAAACGGGTCCGCAGGTCATCGAGGGACAGCTCCAGCGTGACGCCGCCCTCGACGGTCAGGCGCCAGGTCTCCGTTTCAAGGTCCGGGAGTTCACCGTGCGAGCGTACATAGAAGTCCGCCGCCGGGGTCCGGTAAGACGCGCGCAAACGACCAAGGGGCGGTTCGGCATTATAGGGCGTCGCACCATGGACGATCAGGCGAGCCATTCGCTCGGATAGGCTCAGCATCGCGGCTTCCGTTTGGATGAGGATCTGCGAGCTAACGCGTCAGCAGCGGCAAGGCTCAATCAACGATCTGGAAGCCGTTGGAGCCATCTGCTGTTCCGGTCGCGCTCGTCTGGAGCGGACCTGCCGCTTTCAGTCACCATCTGCCACGACGCGTCGCCCGCCCGAATGTCCTAGAGGGGTGGATTTCCGCCGGTCTGCTTTGGAGCGAGGGGCCAAACAAGCAGCCGCTACCGTCGCGCCCGCTCCTGATCGGCGGCGGCTGCGGAATGCTGCGTCCTACGCGTCGAGCAAGTATGGAACGAACACATCCTCGATCCTGAAGCGCTGTTCGGTCAAACCTTGCTCGTGGTGGTAGCGGAGCACCGCGTCGATGGCTGCCCGGTTCCTGGCCATGCCGTAGGGCCACCAATCGTCCCCGAGAAGCTCGCGGTCGCGGGCAAGCAGGTCCGTCAACCACGGCACCATCGTCGCCATGGTGTTGAACGTCATCGCATGCGTCAGTCCCGCGACCTCGGCCGATTTAGCCTCGCAGAAGCCGTTGTAGACCGCCCGAACGAGATCCGGCTCGCGCTCGGCCAGTTCGCGCGTCACCACGACGGTGTGCATGATTGGGAAGATACCCGTCCGGCGATAGTAGTCGCGCTCGACCGCCTCGTGGTCCGGGAACAGGCGGCGGACCTTCGTCGAGCCTGAAAGCACGCAGTGGGGCACGTCCGCTGAGATCAAGGCGTCGATCTCGCCTGCCTCCAGCAGTACACCGAGGTCGGTGCCCTTTGGAGCCATCGTGACCTCGACACCGGCCGGGTGGGGGTGAGGCACGAAGTCTATGGGGTCCATCGGGAAGTCGATGCCACCCACAATCCAGCGGTTGCGCTCAGGTTTGAAACCGAACTCGTCCGAGAGGATGCCTTTCGGCATCACCCCGGCATCGTGTCCGTAGAGCGCCAACTCACCGATGGTGCGGTTCACGAGATCTTGAGGATGCCGGATGCCGCTCGCCTCGCTGACGTAGATTGCAGAGTGGCGGAACGCGCGGTTCGGGAAGACGGGGATCGCCAGGAAAGGCGATGGGCCATCTGCAAAGGTGCGCAGGAAGTAGGTCAGACCAAGCTCGGATACGTCGTAGGCGCGATGACGGATCATCGCCTCAAAAATCTGGGGTACGATGCGGGCCGTGTGGAAGCGGGCCGTGACGCCATCGATCTTGATGCGACCGTCGCTGAGCGCGCGGGTGCGGTCGTAGTTCCAGAACGCGATGTCGAGGGTTCGGTCGGTCATCCAAGGCGCCTCCAACAGGAACCCGACCATATAGTAAACGTGTTTATTATATGAACCCCCGGCGTCGAAGGGCTGCTCAGCAAGCTCGGGGGGCGCTACGAGGAGCTATGGCCACCGACCCTCAGACACTCGCCGATCTGTTCGCAAACGAGACCCTTGGCGCACCCGAGAACGCAGTGGGGTTTGTGCTCTGGCGGGTCGTCCATCGCTACGTGCGCGCGGTCGACCGCGCGCTCGCAACTGCCGACCTGACACACCTTCAGTTCACGGTCCTGGCGATGACGGCGTGGATGGCACGCTCCGGCGAGCCCGTGACGCAGGTCACCCTGGCACGGTTTGGGGACATACACCCGATGCAGGTGTCGCAGGTGCTGAAGGCGTTGGAGGCCAAAGGTTTGATCGCACGGCGACGTAGCATCGCCGATACCCGAGCCAAGTGCATCGAGGTGACCGAAACCGGCGTCAGTGCTCTCCGGCAAGCCATGCCGTTGGCAATCAGCGTTCAAGAGCGTTTGTTCGGCAAGGCGGGCGCGCCTGGTGGCAGCCTTCTGATTGCCCTGGCGCAGGCCGACGCGCGACCTTCAGATGAATGACGTGACCTCGACCCGTTCCAACGGACGGCTCTTTCGCTGAGCCGACTACGCACACGGTCGAGGTATGACCGCTTCCGAGAAGTTCTTGCGACCCTCTGGATGACCAGCTTGGGTCCAGGCTGTGTCAAAGTCCCTTCTGAGATAGACTTGCGGCCTCATCTGCGCAGGCCAGCATGGGACGGTTCATCGAAGGGCAGGGCCGTCGGCAGTCCTGGTTGCTGCCCGATTCGCTGGACGACCACGTCACCGCCGACAATCCGGTTCGGGTGATCGAGGTCTTCATCGACGAACTCGATCTGGGCGCTCTCGACTTCAACCGCTTCGAGCCCGCGGCGACGGGACGGCCCGCTCATGATCCGGCCACGCTTCTGAAGCTCCACCTCTACGGCTATCTCAACCGCGTGCCGTGGAGCCGGCGGCTCGAGCGTGAGGCACAGCGCACCATCGAGGTGATGTGGCTGACCGGCCGGCTGGCTCCCGATCACAAGACGATCGCCAACTTCAGGCGCGACAACGGACCTGCGATCCAGGCGGCCTGTCGGCAGTTCGTGGTGCTGTGCCGGGATCTGCAGCTCTTCACCGGGGCGACCGTCGCTTTGGATGGATCGAAGTTCAAGGCGGTCAACAACCGGGACCGCAACTGCACCATGGCCAAGGTCGCCAAGCGCCTGGAACAGGTGGAGGCCAGCATCGCCCGCTACCTCGCGGCGCTCGACCGGGCGGATAGGGAGGGCAGCGACGTACCCGAGGCACGCACACAGCGCATCGGCGAGAAGATCGCCGCCCTACGCCGGCAGATGGCCTTCTTGCGCGAGATGCAGGCGCAGGTCGAGACCGCGGACGACGGACAGGTATCGCTGACCGATCCGGACGCCCGCTCCATGGCGACGAGCGGGCGAGGCACCGGCATCGTCGGCTACAACGTACAGATTGCCGTCGACCCCGAGCGTCATCTCGTCGTCGCCCATGAGGTCGTCAACGAGGGCCACGACCGCACCCAGCTCGTGCCGATGGGCGATCGGGCCAAGCAGGCCACCGACGCGGGGGAGATCGTGGTCCTGGCCGATCGCGGCTACTACAGCGGCGACGAGGTTCTGGCCTGCGAAGGCACGGGCATCCTGCCGACCATGCCGCGGGCCGACACGTCGGGTCGAGCCAAGAAGGGGCTCTTTGTGCGCGCCGACTTCGTCTACGACGC
>NZ_FOTK01000072.1 GCF_900114535.1 Methylobacterium pseudosasicola
GTGGGCGACCGGCCGCCATGCGCAGCACCGCACGCAGGTCCTCGGCCAGCTGCTCGAAACAGCCGGCCGCCAGCCAGCGCTGGGCCTGCTGATACACGGCAAACCAGGGCGGCAGGTCGTGGGGCATCAGCCGCCACGGGCAGCCGCTCCTGACCACGTAGCGCAGGCCGTTGAACACCTCGCGCAACGCATGCTCACGCTGACCGGCATCCTCACGCAGCAGCGTCAGGTAGGGCGCAACCAGCGCCCACTCCTCATCGGAAACATCGGACGGATACGGCTTGCGGGTCGCGCTCATCCCCGCTCATCTGAGCATCAGCCCGACCCAGGTCCATAACAGCCTCTAAGGTAATCATCAATCTGAACGCTAGCTCAATGTATCAACCAGGCCGCTCATAACGGTCCGTCCAAACCATGCATCCCCTGGGCGGGACTCGGCTTTTTTCCGGCAGGGCACGAGAAACGGCCCGGAATAGGTCGGTCCTGGCGGGTATTTGCGACGCTTGGCGAAGGCTCGACCAAACAGAGCGATGATGCCGTGCCGCCGCCGCCCTGGCCCCTGCATCGCCGGTTGAGCCTTGCCGCCGCCGACGCGTTCACTCCCGTAACCCCACTGGGACGGGAGCTCCGATGTCGAGTCTGACCGAGCGCAAGGCACGCCTGATCGTCCACGGCGACCAGCCCTACAACGCCGAACCGCCCCTCGACCGATTGCGGGCCTCCTACCGGACGCCGGCGAAGGATTTCTACGTCCGCTCGCACGGCGACCTGCCGGACCTCGACGAGGCAGCCTGGCGCTTAACCATCGATGGCGGCACCAGCACCGCGCTTGAGTTGTCGCTATCCGATCTGCGGATCCGCTTCCCGGAAGCCACGGTCACGGCCACGATGCAGTGCGCCGGCAATCGCCGCGCCGACATGCGGGCGGTCGCCCCGGTCTCGGGCGACCCGTGGGATGCCGGAGCCATCGGCACCGCCGAATGGACCGGGGTGCGTCTCGGCGACGTCCTGCGCGAGGCGGGGGTCGTCGAGCACGTGGGCCACCATGTCGCCTTCGAGAGCTACGACATGGTGGAAGGCCGTCCCTACGGCGCCTCGATCCCGCTCGCCAAGGCCATGGCGCCCGAGACCCTGCTGGCCTACGCCATGAACGGTGAAGCCTTGCTCCCCGAGCATGGTTTTCCGGTTCGCGCGGTGGTGCCGGGCTTCGCTGGCGTACGCAGCCCAAAATGGCTCCGGCGCCTGAGCGTCCAGGACCACCCCTCGGACAACCCGATCCAGGCCGGCGACTACAAGCTGTATCCGGCGGACGTGACCGCCGAGGCCGCCGATCCGGCCAAGGGGTACACCATCGATACGATGCCGCTGAACGCCGCGATCTGCGAGCCCGGGGCTGGGGCAACCCTCAAGTCAGGGGGTAATAGGGTCCGCGGCTACGCGGTGAGCGGGGATCGGGCCGTCGTACGCGTCGACGTCTCCGGGAACGGCGGCCGGTCCTGGGTACAGGCCGAGCTCGCACACGAGGCGGACGCTCCGTTCGCCTGGACGTTCTGGAGCATAAGCCTCGACTTGCCTGCGGGCGAGCATGAACTCGCCGTGCGCGCCTGGGACGAAGCGGGCCAAACGCAGCCGGCAATGCCGGACGAGACCTGGAACCACAAGGGCTACCTGTGCGCCTGCTGGCATCGGGTACGGGTTAACGTCGCCTAGGGACAGGCGACATGGCCTATCGCCTACCTCCGCCCTCGTGGACGACGGCCCACACAGCGGCCGACCCGGCATCCCGCCACGATCCGACGTGACGCCCGGCGGTCATTCCGACCCTGTCGTGCGCGGCACAGGCAACGTCCGACCTTGGCGAGAGTTTCCCGTGCGTCGAGATACCCGGCGCCGTGTCGCCGCCCCCAAACCGCAAGGAACTCCATGTCCCGTGAGACCAGCGTCCAAGCCACCGAGAAATTCGGCGAGCTCGTCAACGGCGGCCGGTTCGAAGCCTTCCCCGAGGTCGTCGCCCCGGATTGCCACGATCACGACCCGGCGCCGGGCCAGCACATGGGTCCCGAGGGATACCAGATGTTTTTCACGCAGCTTCGCTCCGCCTTTCCCGACATGCAGGTCGAGGTGAAGAAGCTCGTCGCCGAGGGGGACAGCGTCGCCTTCGCCTACACGCTCACCGGCACTCACCAGGGCGACTTCAACGGCCACAAGCCGACCGGGAAGGCCATCAAGGTCCGCGGCATGCAGATCGGCCGCTTCGTCGACGGCAAGATGGTCGAGCGGTGGGGTTCCTCAGACGAGCTTGGCATCCTCAAGCAGATCGGTGCCATCGAGGGATGACAGAGGCCTCCGCGAGGGCGTCCCGGCCAAGGGACGTCGTCAAGCCCTAACCCGGGTCGGCCTGGGCCGCCCCGGGCGCTCAGAACCAACCGCTGGCCGTCCGGATCCTCAGGCGCTCCTGGCCTGGTCGGGATGGCGGCCCTCCGCGAACTCCGCGACGATCTTGGCGCAGAAGGCTGGCAGATCCTTCGGGGTACGGCTTGTGACCAGCCCCTTGTCGCAGATGACCTCCTCGTCGACCCAGGTGCCGCCGGCGTTCTCGATGTCGCGGCGAACCGTGGGGTAGGAGGTGAGCGTCCGGCCCTTCACGACGTCCGCCTCGATCAGCGTCTAGGGACCGTGGCAGATGACACCGACCGGCTTACCCGCGGCGAAGAAGTCCCGGACGAACGCCACGACGTCCTTGCTCGCCCGGAGCTTGTCGGCGCCGACGCAACCGCCGGGGATGACAAGCCCGTCGTAGTCCGCGGCCGAGGCCCCCTCGATGGTCCTGTCCACCTTGTAGCGGCCGGCGGGATCGAGGTCGTTGTTGACCGTCTCGGCCTCGCTGGCCTCCAGACCGATGACCGTCACGGTCGCCGCGGCCTGCTTCACCGCCTCATGCGGCTTGGCGAACTCCGGCTCCTCGGTGCCGCGCGGTGCGATCAGGATCGCGATCTTTTGCCATGCAAGCTCATGTCATCATCCTTCTGAATGTCGTCATTCAACGGAGGCGCCGTTCGCGCCGTTCCTCACGCCGGGATGCGGTCGATGCCGGCGGTGTCCTCGGCCGCCACGCCGTTCTCGCGGTGGCGGAAGTCGCTCAGCGCCTTGTAGACCTGCAACCGTGCCCGCATCACCGAGCCGAGCGGCCGGTGCACCGCGAGACTGTGCGCAGGGCGGAAAGTCATCACCTCGTCGAAGTAGCGCACCCGCTCCGGCGAGTAGGCGTCCTGGCGCGGCAGGCGGACCGTCGCCACCGTGCGGTAGGGGCTGACCGAGACCGGCCAATCCACCGAGGCGTCCTCGATGGGTTGCCGCTCGGCATCGGCCCAGAGCTGCGCCTTGATCTCGAACACCACCTCGTTCTCCCGGAAGAACGCGACGGTGGCGTGCCGGAAGCCATCTTCGTCCTGGTGCGGGTCGAGCCTCCACTCGGACAGCGCACGTTGGGCCTCGGTCGTCGGCACGGCCCCGAGCTTGGCCACGTGGTCGCCGTAGCGAACCGGCGCCTGGCTGAAGTAACTGTCGGCCAGGGGATGGCTGTAGGGATGGCCGAAGAAGTCGGCCATCGCGCTCTCGGTGCCGAAGGCGTGCAGTACCCGGTTGAGGTTGCGCATGGTGGAGGACACCACGCTCTTCACGCCCTCCGGCAGACCGGTCGACTTGCCGATGACCGTGCCGTCGCGCAGGAAGCCCGCCGCCGTACCGGACGGAAAGGTGGTCCCGGTCGCGAGGACGAAATCCTGGGTGTCGACGGAATGGCCGGGGAGCTTCTCCCCCGGAACGTCGAAGACCTTGATGGACATGCCGCGGTGGGTCGAGACCCGGTCACCCAGCGTCTCGCCCGGCCCTTGAGCGAAACGGACCGCCACGGGGTGGGTGCCGGGCGTGGCGAACAACCCTTGGGCCAGTTCGAGCGGCAGGCCAGCGGAAATCGTCAACTCGCCGGTGACGCAGGCCGAGCTTTTGGCGTGGCTGGCACGCACGGCATGGTGCTCGCGTGCCTCGACCGTCTCCGATTGTTGCGTCATGCCGTTGATGATGCCGTCAATCGTCTTCTGCTCGTCCGCAGCAGGCTTCTCGATGTCGGGGGCATATCGAAGGTAGGTCATGATCTTCCTCACGGTGATCGGGGAACTGAAGCGGACCGCGGCAGAAGAGAGGGCGGCGGACTCTGGTACGACGTATTGAGTCTGAAACGGGATCCCGTTCCGAATATCGAGGGGGCCGCGGACCGTTCCCGGATGACCTTGCGTCCGTCGAAAGTCTGCCTGAGGTCGGCTGCGCCATGAGTTGGCTTCGAAGCGCTGCTTCGTTTTAACGGTAATGGAAGACCGGACCATGGACCGGTTGCTGAGCGGAGGCGGCAAGCTCGGCCGAAATGCTTGACGACCCGGGTTGGACCGCGGGCTCGGGTGTGCGACAAGCCGTTTCAGGGCGCATCCTTCCCGACCGTTTCAAGGATTACGCGCGCCGTCTCGGCAGGCTGATCCCAGTGCGGGAAGTGGCCGCAGCGCTCGAACCAGTGCAGATGGGCCGACGGGAATGCCACCTGGGCGCGTGCAGCCTGGCGCGGCAGCAGAAGGTGGTCTTGGCGGCCCCAGCCTATGGTGACAAGGCCGGGGGTCGTCACCGAACCCTGCTGCAACGGCCCGCGTGCCAGCTCACGCAGCATCGCATCGAACACCGGTGTGGCCGCCAGACTCTGCAACTCCCCTACGACAAGCTGCGGTGGCAGCACCCACGGACGGGCCGACAGTTGGGCCAGTAGCAGCGTACGGCTGACGGCGTGGCGCGACAGGCCGGGATGGAATGGCCGTAGCAACCGCACCAGGCGTATCGACGCCGCGAGCGTCCAGTGAAACCAGGGCGTTTCCCACCCACACCAGAAGCCGCCGGGATCAAGTGCCACGCAGTGCCGACCGATGCCCCGCCGCGCCAGCTCCAGCACCAGCCGCCCCCCCACCGAACTGCCGACAAGGTCCGCTGACGTCAGGTCTTGCGACTGCACGAAGCTGGCGAGGGCGTCCGCATGGGCCTCCATGGTCTGCCGACCCGCGAGCGGTGCCGATCTGCCATGTCCTGGCAGGTCGACCAAGATCAGTTCGCGCGAGCCGCGCAATGCGGGCAAGAGCGGATCCCAGGTGCGAAGATTGGACCCCAACCCATGGACCATCAGTAGCGGCCGGCCCGTGCCGAGGCGTTCAAAATGTAGGGACATGACCGCATTGTCCTCTTATTCGCGCCGCAGTCCGAACATTGGTCCGTCGCGGGTTTCGCCGGGCAGGGCGTCTCAGCTAGGTCCGCGGACCGCTCATATCGAACGCACCCCGGCGGCGTCGCCGGTCCGACAGCCAGCCAAACGGCGCGGGGCCGACCCTACTCCGCAGTTTCGCAGGCGGATGCCACCGGAGTTCGACACGATAGAGCTGCGCGCTCGCTGCTCGCAGAAACGTGGACATCACGTCCGGGCAGACTCAGATGCCAGCGTACCAGGCGTAGCCCTGATCCTCCCAGTAGCCGCCCTTGCCCCCGCCGATGTGGGCGAAGCTCTCGACCACCTCGATCCGCATCACGTACTTCGCCTGCTTGTAGCCGAGGTTGCGCTCGACCCGCAGCCGCAGCGGTGCGCCGTTCGACACGGGAAGCGCCTCCCCGTTCATGTCGTAGGCCAGGATGGTCTGCGGGTGGAACGCATCGACCAGGTCGATGCTCTCGTAGAACCGAACCGGCGTTCCGCCGCTGGCCGCATCGTCCTCCGTCGCCTGTTGGCCACCGGAATCCTTCCTGCTCTCGTCGCCGCCCGACTGCTTCGTCATGCTTGGGTTGGCGTTGCCGGCAGGGACATCGTCGGCCGCCGCGTCGTCTCCCCCGCCTTCGAGCGGACTGCCCTGGTCCATGGTGTCGGCGCAGTGGAACACCACGTATCGCCCCTCCGGCTTGAGCCGAGCGCGGTTGAGCAGTTCGGCGAGGGGTACCCCGGTCCATTTGCCGATGGCGCTCCAGCCCTCGACGCAATCGTGCCGGGTGATCTGGGTGCGGGCCGGAAGCTTGCGGAGTTCGGCGAGGGACAGCTTGAGGGGCGCCTCCACGAGGCCGCCGACCTCCAAGTGGTACTTGGCGAACTTGCCCATCGCCAGGGCCTTGTAGTCTTTGTCCGGCGGGTCCTCGGTGCCGTTCGGCTTGAACCACGGCGAGATGTCGGCCTCGGCGTATTCCGGTGCCAGCGTCGTGTCGCCCAGGAGCAGGCGTTGGACGAAGATGTTGGCGTCCTCGCCGGTCTTCAGCGTTCGCCGGAACCACTCCGCGTTGCCCAGGCGGTCGCAGCCTCCGAGCATGGCCGCCGCGGCCGTGGCGGAAGTCCCCACCAGGAGGGCGCGTCGGTTGGGTGAGCGGCTCATGCCCGGGGCTCTCCGGCAGGGACGGCCGGCTCGACCTTGCGCTCGATCACGAACCAGCCGGTGAGCATGCCGCGCATGTTGTTCCAGAAGCCCGACAGCAGGACCAGGGCGACGTGCACGACCACGAACAGGACCAGCAGGCTCGCCACGACGAAGTGGACCGTGCGGGCCGACTGGCGTCCATCGAAGAGCGTCAGAAGGAAGGGAAAGGCCGCGTTCATCGCCGGCGACATCGCGAGCCCGGCCAGCACCTGCACCGGCAGGAGCACGAACAGCACGACGAGGTAGGTGAACTTCTGGATGACGTTGTAGCGCTTGGCCTCGTCTCCTTGAGGGAAGCGCAGCGTCAGGTGCTCCCAAACCGAGGCCCCGAAATGCCGGATCTGGTCACGGGACGGGATCACACGGAATCGCAGCTGCCCGCTGACCAGACCATAGAGCAGGTAGGCGATGCCGTTCAGGACGAAGGCCCAGGCGAAGAAGAAATGCCAGGAACGGCCGCCGGTAAGGTCCTGGTCGCTCGGCAAGGTCGTCCAGGCCGGGAAGCCTCGGTCCGCCGCCTCGCCGTCGGAGCCGACCGATGAACCGAGCCAGCCCGTCGTGTCGAAGCCATGGCCGAACACCGTCGTCATGCCCTTGGGCGGGTCGTCCTCGGTCTGGGTCATCGCCATGAGCGGCGCGTCGAAGGTCGAGACCTTGCCCCAGTAAAGTGCCGGGTGGGCGTTGAAGATCTGCAGGCCGCTCATCAGCAGGACCAGCAGGCAGATCGCGTTCACCCAGTGGGTGACTCTGATCACGAGGGGATGGCGAAACATCCAGCGGCGGCGCTCGACCTCGCCGGTCTCGGGGGCTGATCGGGTCAGGTAGGTTCGAGCCAAACGGTCTTCCCCGCACTCTGGACGGCTAGGGCGGAGGCCCCTGGGTCGGGGCCTCCGGAAGCGCACGGCGCCTTGAAATCACATGCCGCGGTTCATCATCATCCGCTTCTTCATCATGCGGCGCTTCATCATCTGCTTCCGCATCATGCGCTTCTTCATCATCATCCGCTCGCTGCTGGTCATCCGGACCTGGGTGACGTCGGACGGGGCGGCCTGGAGTCCGTTCGGGCCCATCGGGGCGGCCGAGGCGGCGCCGGCACCAAGCGCGAGGCTGCCGAGGACCGAGGCGGCGAGGGCAAGGGTGGTGATCTTCATTCAATGTCTCCTGTACGGGGAAAGAATCCCCTTTCGCACATCGGGAGAAGAGAAGACCCGACCATCAAGTTCCTGATTTATCGAATAAAAATCCGGCTGTGATGGCTTTGGAGCGCAACAAACCGGACGCCGAGGCGAAGCCTCGCGCCGCGCCCAGGCCGGGCGTACGCCGACTTGTACGGAGGTGTGCAGAGGAAAGTTTCAGAACAGGCCGGTAGCACAGACATCGAAGGCGACCGTGTTCGCTCCCTTGCAATTCCGGGGCTGTCACACCGGCGAGTCCCAGGGCGTCTCGGCGAGGCGACAGCCGCTTCGGGTTGGGCGCGGAGAAGACGAGGTCCCTCGCCTCGTCCCGTCACTTGGCATCGTCGGGCCCCTGGATCGGCTCGCTCTGCGCCGAAGCCGGCAGCGTACCCGCGGCGAACAGGACGGCGGCGAGCATGGTGCGGGAACCGCTCATTTGCCGCCCGCCGCCGTGTAGGCGTCGATGGCGCGCCGGCAGTTCTCCGACAGATCCTTGCGGTGCTTCGTGAAGCACGCCTTCATTTCCTCCCCGGCCGGGTCAAGGCCACCGCAGTAGGTCGTGGCGTCGCCGGTGCAGTAACGCTTGAGGTTTTCCTTTCCGTCGTCCGCGGAAGCCGGCGCGACGAGGGTGAGACCGAAGACGAACGCGAGTGCCAGGGTCGGGTCATGGAGGCTCCGGTGGGTGGATCGCGGTCGTCGCCCAACGAACATCGGAACCGATGGGGGACGGACTCGCTCGCACCAACGCGGGAGGCCGCGAAAGCGGCCCACGCAGGTTCGGCCGATCCCCTACCGTCCGGCGCCCGTGACGGCCCGGACCGGAGCGCCCGCCAAGTCGATGGAGGAGCCGACGGTATCGCGAAGACCCGAGCCGACGTTCGAGAGGTGCTCGCCGTAGGTCTCGCGGGTCTGCGGGTCGATCAGGGCCACTGGGGCCGCCACCGCCAGCGCGGCGCCTGTCGCCACTGTCGAGGCGGCCCCGGCGGCCGTGCTCACCAATCGGTCGCCGATGCCGATCTGCCCGTCCGAGATCGGCTGCCCGTCGGCGAGCCGCTTGCCCAGGAGGGCCACCACGTCGCCGCTCGCGAACTTGCCGTGGTTCAGGGCGTCCTCCGACTTCACCGAGGACAGGTTCAGCACCGCCACGTTCTCGCGTTCGAGCTCCGACCGGTATGGCTCGGCCAACGGATCGATGGCCCCGAGCCGCACGCTGTCCCCCCAGACGAGGCGCGAGACCGCCAGCGCCTGGTCGTCGCCGGACACCATCAGCGTCAGCCGCGGGCGGTCCTTGCCCATGTCGTGGAAGGCCGCCCGGGCGAGGTCCATGTCGACGTCCGGGGCGGCCAGGATCACGTTCCTGATCTTTGGCGCGATCCGCCGGTCGCGGATGGCCATCTGGCGGAGGCTCTCCAAGGTCAGCCAGTTGCCCATGGAGTGCGCGAGCACCGTCACCTCGCCGACGTTCGGGTCCTTGGCGAGATCCCGCAGCAGGGTCTCCAGGCCGTTGCGCGAGAAGTTCGTGCTCTCCCGGTCGTAGCCGTAGGCGAGCACCGAGCCGCGCGAGGGCCAGGTGAACAGCACCGGCGCGACCTCGGCTCCGGAATCGTGCACGATCTGCGCGAACCGAAAGACCGCATCCTCGAACTTGTTGTTGAAGCCGTGCACGAACACCAGGACGTGCCGCTTGGCCGAGCCACGGACGGCGCGACCGGTCCAGGCCGCCACCTTCGCGCGTTCGACCGGATCGGCGCGCAGCGCGACGAAGTCGGTGGCGGGGTTGCCCGGGACGGATTTCGGCCACTGCACCGAGCCCGGCTGCCGGATGGCGTCGGGCGGGATCGAGACCGCGAGATCGGTGTAGGTCACCGCCTCGCCGCGCTCGCCCGAAAACAGCACGCCTCGGTCCGTCGCTGACTTGCGGGTCGTGGCGACGAGCATGTCGACACGGGAGGTGCCGGCCACCGGTGCCCCGGCGGCGATGGGCAGCAGCACGCCTGTCGGCCGACCGGCGCAGGCGGGCAGCAGGCTGAGCGCAACCAGGGCACAGGAGGCCAGCATCCCGCGGCCCAATCCAAACGCACCCAAAACACGCATCCTCAGCCCCACCCGGCTACCAGCCAGGACGGGCGGGCGGTTAACGTACCGTCAAGACGAGGTCCGCGTACGGCGCGATTGCGGCGGCAGGCCGACGAACGGATGTCGGTCGATGGGTCATCGTGTCCGAGGCGACCGAAATCAGCCTGCGATACGTTTCCGGCGTGCCCCGGATGCACGGCATCGACGCGCAGAGACGTAGGAACCATACCAAAGCTTGCGCTCCCGAGGGTGGATGAACCGAGAGCCCAGGTGTAATGATGGGAAACACCCGCCTTGGCTTTGATATGAGTGAGCCATGCCCGCCAAGCACTCGCGCCACATCGCCTTGACCGGCCCCCTCGCGGAGTGGGTGGACAGCTAGGTCGCCCAGGGCGAGTACACCTCTGTCAGCGACCTGATCCGCACCGCGATCCGCCTGCTCAGGGAGCAGGATCAGAATAGGCGAGGTCGCGCCGATGCGGGCCGCTCGACGAAGGCGGACAGCCATGTCTAAGCCGACGCCCGAGGGCACGCCATTCGTTGCCGAGGACGGCGTGCGCCTGGCCGCGCTTGACGCGTACGGCATCCTCGACACGCCGGCCGAGCAGGGCTTCGAGGACCTCACCCTGCTGGCGTCGCGGATCTGCGACGCGCCGGTGGCCCTGGTCAGCCTCGTCGACCGCGACCGACAGTGGTTCAAGGCTCGCGTGGGATTCCCGCGCTGCGAGACCGACCTCGACAGTTCCGTCTGCAAGTTCGTCCTTGCCGAACAAGATGTCCTCGTCATCCCTGACCTGGCACTCGATCCGCGCACCACCGCCAATCCGTTGGTGACCGGCGAACCGTTCATCCGGTTCTACGCAGGTGCGCCGCTGCGTACGCCCGAGGGCATGACCATCGGCAGCCTGTGCGTGATCGACCACGAACCCCGACCGGCCGGGTTGACCGAAGGCCAACGGGAAAGCCTGACCGCCCTGGCCCGGCAGGCGACCACGCTGCTCGAACTCCGCCGCAAGGGCGAGACCCAGTCGCGGGCGGAAGCGGCCCTGACCGGACTGAACGTTTCGTTGGGACGGCAAGTCGCCCGGAGCAACGCCGATCTCGACCGGGTCTGGCGCAACGCCCAGGACCTGCAACTCATCATCGACGCGGAAGGGGTTTTCCAGGCCGTGAGCCCGTCCGCGACGCGGCTGCTGGGGTGGGCGCCCGAGGAGATGGTCGGCCGGAACCTGTTCGCGTTCACCCACCCGGACGGTCACCAGGCTTCGCGTGAGGCGCTTGCGCAGGCGCTGCGGGAGCCCCTGCCGCCGCACCGGAACCGGTACCTGCACAAGGACGGGAGCGACCGCTGGATCGCCTGGGTCACGACTCCGGAGGACGGCCTGATCTACTGCTACGGGCGCGACGTCACGGTCGAGACCGAGCAGGCCCACGGCCTGCTGCAGACCGAGGAGGCGCTGCGTCAGTCTCAGAAGCTGGAGGCCATCGGCCAGCTCACGGGCAGCGTCGCGCATGACTTCAACAACCTGCTTACCGTCATCAAGTCGTCCAGCGACCTTCTCAAGCGGCCGAACCTCGCCGAGGAGCGGCGTACCCGCTACGTCGCGGCCATCTCCGACACGGTGGACCGCGCCGCCCGGCTGACCGGGCAGCTGCTCGCCTTCGCCCGCCGCCAGACGCTCCAGCCCGAGGTGTTCGCCGCCTGCGACGGCGTCCGCGCGATCTCCGAGATGATGGGGACGCTGACCGGAGCCCGGATCAAGCTTGGCATCGACCTGCCCGAGCATCGCCTGTTCATCGACGCCGACCCGAGCCAGTTCGACACCGCGCTGGTGAACATGGCGGTCAACGCCCGCGACGCGATGGACGGGGACGGGCGGATCGACATCACCGTAAGCCCGGCCGACGCGATGCCCGCCAGGCGCGCCCACGGGGCCATCCCGGGTCCCTACGTCGCCATCTCGCTCAGCGACACCGGCAGCGGCATCGCGCCTGACAGGATCGACCGGATCTTCGAGCCGTTCTTCACCACCAAGGAGATCGGCAAGGGGACCGGCCTCGGGCTTTCCCAGGTGTTCGGGTTCGCCAAGCAGTCGGGCGGCGACGTGATGGTGTCGAGCGTCGTCGGCGAGGGCACGACCTTCACGCTCTACCTGCCGCGTGTCGCCGAGGCGCGGCGCAAGGCGACCAAGGCCATCGGTCCGGACATGCTGACGGTCGGCCACGACACCCGGGTGCTGGTGGTGGAGGACAACGCGGACGTGGGGAGCTTCTCGGTGCAGGCCCTGATCGAACTCGGGTACCTGCCGATCCTCGCCGCCGGCGGCGAGGAGGCGCTGGCCGTTCTGGCGCCGGACGCGGCCCGCTTCGACGTGGTGTTCACGGACGTGGTGATGCCCGGCATGAGCGGAATCGACCTCGCCGAGGAAATCCGGCGCCGGCACCCCGGACTGCCGGTGGTGCTGACCTCGGGCTATAGCCACGTCCTGGCGAAGGAAGGCACGCACGGGTTCGAGTTGCTGCAGAAGCCTTACTCGATAGAGCAGCTTTCCCGGACGCTGCACAACGCCAAGAGGGGCCGCCAAGGGGATCGCATCCTTGACGCATAGTGGTCGAAGCCGAACGCTCGGTACCGTACGCTCACGACCCGTTGCGGTAGGTCGGAAGGTCCGCTCCCAGGCTTTGCCAGCGCGACGAATACGTGACTTGTGAGGAACCTCCTCACAATGCAAATCCCCAAGCATGACCGTGCGCAGAAGCATCACCGTCTCGATCACCCCGGAACAGGACGACCTTATCCGGTCGTGCCTGCAATCCGGCCGCTTCGCGAGCACCAGCGAGGTCGTGCGCGCCGCCCTACGGCTGCTCGACCGCGTAGAGACGGCTACGCCGAGGGAGACGCAGGCCAAGCGGGAACAGGGCGATACAGCCCGTGCCTGAACTCATGGCGCAGACCGCTGCGTTTTCGAACGGGAGCCGATTGGGTGCGCTCATGCGAGCGCACGACTGGGCGGCCACCCCACTTGGCCCATCGGCGGACTGGCCGCAGCCGCTGAAGACGCTCGTGGAGGTTATGCTCGCCGCCGGTCAGCCGATGTTCGTTGCCTGGGGGCCGGAGCGGACCCTGCTCTATAACGATCCCTACGCCGTTCTGATGGCTGACCGCCATCCGGCCGGCCTCGGCCGGCCCTTCTTCGAGGTTTGGCCGGACATCGCTGACGTGTGCCTGCCTCTTTTCGCGCGGGTGTTCTCCGGCGAGCCCGTACACATGGATGAGATCGAGCTGCACATCGACCGGCCCGGTCGCCCGAAGGAGGCGTTCTTCTCGTTCTCCTATATGCCCGTCAGCGATGAGAGGGGCATGGTAGCTGGCGTATTCTGCGCATGCAGCGAGATCACCGCGCAAAAGGCCGCCGAGCTCGCCGAGAAGCGGATCAGGGCTCGATTGGAAACGGCGCTCCGGGTTGCCCGGCTGGGAACGTTCGAGTGGTTTCCCGCGACGGGGCTGGTCGATCTCGATGCCCGCAGTCGCGAGATCTACGACGCGCCCGAGGCTGGCGAAGTCCAAGCCACGGAGATCTTCAGCCGTGTCGCCCCGGAGGATTTCGACCGGGTCGTGACGCGCTGCACGGAGATCATCGAACGCGCGAGCCGCCCCGATGCCGACCCCCGCGGGGAACGCATCTCCCTCGACTACGACTTCCTACTGCTCGATGGTTCGCGGCGCGCGATCTCCAGCAGCGGCGTCGTTGTTCAGGGCGAGGACGGCGCTTGGCGAATGCTGGGTGCCATCGGTGACGTGACGGAGGTCAGACGCGCGGAAGCACAGTTGCGCGAACGGAACCTCACACTGGAACAACGCGTCGAGGAGCGCACCGCCGAGCGAAACCGGATCTGGCGGGTCAGCCGCGACATGCTGCTGGTCAGCGACCTCGCGGGCGTGCTCCAGACCGTCAACCCTGCCTGGACCCGCGTTCTGGGCTGGACCGAGGAGGAACTGATCGGCCGCACCTCCGAGTGGCTGGAGCATCCCGACGACCGGGAGAGGACACGCGCCGAGGTCCGGCGTCTCGCCGAAAGCGGTACCCCGACGCCGGCTTTCGAGAACCGTTTCCGGACGCGGGCGGGCGACTACCGTCACCTGTCGTGGACGGCCGTTCCGGAGGGGGACCGCCTCTATTGCGTGGCGCGGGACGTGACCGAGGAGAAGGCGCAGGCAGCCGAACTCGCGGCGCGTACCAGCGAGCGGGACCGATCCTGGCGCCTGGCGCAAGAACTCCTGGTGGTCGCGTCCCCGGAAGGCACCCTGGAGGCCGTCAACTCCCGATGGACGACGCTGCTGGGTTGGACGGAAGGGGAACTGGTCGGCTCCAAGTTCATCTCCTACACCCATCCCGACGACCTGGACGCCACCCTGGTGGCCTTCGCCGGCATCTTCGAGAAACCCCTCACCGAGCCTTACGTCTACCGCTTCCGTGGCAAGGACGGCTCCTACCGTTGGTTCGGCTGGACGGCGGCCTTCGAGGATGGGCGGGTCTACGCGGCCGGTCGTGACGTGACGGTCGAGAGGGAACAGGCGGAGGCGCTGCGCCAGAGCCAGAAGATGGAGGCGGTCGGCCAACTCACGGGTGGGCTCGCGCACGATTTCAACAACCTGCTCGCGGGCATCTCCGGCTCTCTGGAGATGATGCAGAACCGCATGCAGCAGGGCCGCTTCCAGGATGTCGAACGCTACATGACGGTCGCGCAGGGGGCCTCGAAGCGCGCCGCCGCCCTGACGCATCGATTGCTCGCCTTCTCGCGCCGTCAGACACTCGACCCCAAGCCCACCGATGTGAACCGCCTCGTCGCGGGCATGCAGGAGATGATCCAGCGCACGGTCGGGCCATCCATCCCGATTGAGGTGGTTGGTGCGGTCGGTCTCTGGCCCGCGCTGGTGGACCCATCCCAGCTTGAAAACGCGCTGCTGAACCTGTGCATCAACGCCCGCGACGCCATGCCGGAAGGCGGGCGCATCACGGTCGAGACCCATAACAAGTGGCTCGATGAGCGCGCCGCCCGCAAGCTCGACATGCCCGAAGGGCAGTACCTTTCGCTGTGCGTGACCGACAGCGGTACCGGCATGCCGCCCGAGGTCATCGCGCGGGTGTTCGAGCCGTTCTTCACGACCAAGCCCATCGGCGAGGGTACCGGGCTGGGGCTGTCGATGATCTACGGCTTCGCCCAGCAGTCGGGCGGGCAGGTGCGCATCTACTCTGAGGTCGGCAAAGGATCGACGGTGTGCATCTACCTGCCGCGCCACTACGGTGATGTCGAGGACGACGAACAGTTGGCCAAGCTCGACGCGCTACCCCGTTCCGAGCAGGGCGAGACCGTGTTGGTGGTCGATGACGAGCCGTCCGTGCGGATGCTCGTCACCGACATCCTCGAAGATCTCGGCTACACGGCAATCGAGGCGGGCGACAGCGCGGCGGGCCTTAAGCTGTTGCAGTCGAACGTGCGCATCGACCTGCTGGTGACCGATGTCGGCCTACCCGGTGGCATGAACGGACGGCAGATGGCTGACGCGGCTCGCGTATCCCGTCCGAACATGAAGGTTCTGTTCATCACCGGCTACGCGGAGAACTCCATCCTCGGCAACGGCCATCTTGACCGGCCCCCTTGGGAGTGGTCCGCCCTGAAGTATGGCTTTTGAGCCGACAGAGGACGGAACCGATGGCCCAACGACCCAAGCCCGAGGAGATCGTGAGCAAGCTGCGTCAGGTCGACGTGCTGGTCTCACAAGGACAGAGCGTTGCCGCGTCGATCAGGGCGATCGGCGTGACCGAGGTGACGTACTATCGCTGGCGCAAGGAGTACGGC
>NZ_FOTK01000025.1 GCF_900114535.1 Methylobacterium pseudosasicola
CAGCGACACCGGCAGAGGCTCCGCCTGCCGGGCCGCCGCGTGCAACGAGGGCCGCAAGCCGACCGCCACCAGCATCATCAGCTCGACGATCGTCGAGAACAGCAACGCGCGCTCGTATTGGCGCTGGCGATGGGCTGCGAACACCGCATCGAGCCACGCCGCCGGAAACGCCTGCTCCAGAAGCGTCCGCGCCATCACACCCGCCGGCGCCTGTTGCTCGAAGCGCTCCAGAACGGCCGACCAGACACACCCCAATCCGTCTGATGATCCTCTCATCCCAACGACTTGGGCACACAACAAACACCTTAAAAGGGCTGGGACTGAGCCCTTTGGAATCCCGTGACCGATACCGTGGCAGCTCAGCCGTTCGCCATCGCCTGGCGCAGCCCGGCCCGGTAGCTGTCGATCACCACCGGCTTGCCGGCGCGCTCGACGTGCCAGAAGGTCCAACCGTTGCAGGCTGGAAGCCCCTGGACCAGGGCACCGATCTTGTGGATCGAGCCGATGACCAGGCCGTTGTCGAGCTGGCCGTCCGGGCGGACGGTTGCGCGGAAGCGGCGGCGCTCGTCGGTGACGATCTCGCCCGGGCGGATATGCCCGGCCTCGATGACCGAGAGGAACGGCACCCGCGGCTCGGCTCGCTTGGTCGGCGCCACCATGAGGGCGGCCTTCGACAGCGGCTGAACGGCGGCGATCCGCTCCATAGCGGCCTTCGCGTAAGTGGCCTCGCGCTCGATGCCGATGAACCGGCGGCCGAGGCGCTTGGCGACGGCGCCGGTGGTGCCGGTGCCGAAGAACGGATCGAGCACCACGTCGCCGGGATTGGTCGCCGCCATCAGGCTGCGGGCGAGGAGCGCTTCGGGCTTCTGGGTCGGGTGGACCTTGTGGCCCTCCACATCCTTCAGCCGCTCTTCGCCGGTGCAGAGCGGGATGAACCAGTCCGAGCGCATCTGGAGGTCCTCGTTGCCCCCCTTCAGCGCATCGTAATGGAAGGTGTAGCCCTTCGACTCCGCCGAGCGCGAGGCCCAGATCAGGGTCTCGTGGGCGTTGGTGAAGCGCTTGCCGCGGAAGTTCGGCATCGGGTTGGCCTTGCGCCACACGATGTCGTTGAGGATCCAGTAACCGAGATCCTGCAACGCGCTCCCGACCCGGAAGATATTGTGGTACGACCCGATCACCCAGAGGGTTGCGTTCGGCTTCATCACGCGCCGGCAGGCGGCGAGCCAGTCCCGGGTGAAGGCGTCGTAGGCCTCGAAGGTCGCGAACTTGTCCCAGTCGTCGTCGACCGCGTCGACACGGCTCTGGTCCGGACGCAGCAGGCCGGCTTCGCCGAGCTGCAGGTTGTAGGGCGGGTCGGCGAAGACGCAGTCGACGCTGGAAGCCGGCAGCGCGTTCATGGCCGCGATGCAATCCCCGACCAGCACTTGGTCGAGGGGGAGGGGACGCTGGGTGGGTACGAGACCCATCCGTGGCGCCGACGCGGGCCGCCCGGCACGCGAGACCTGTTTCCGGGCGACGGCATCGGCAGCCACGGTACGCGGGGAAGCCATGGCAAACACCGGTTACGCGACTGACCGGCAGACCATGCGTCGGACACGGTAAAGGTCGCGTTGTCGAAATTGCCGGGCTCGCGTCCCGTTCTGGGGCTGCAGTTTTTGCCTAGCGCCGCCTCAAGCAATCATTTCGCAGTTGAAGCCCGCGCGAGGTCCGGCATTGACGCATGCCGTCTCTTGCCGAGCGGTGCCTTTGCTGACGGCCGAACTGACGTTTAGGGCGCAATCCTCACGCGCGACGCCGGATGACCAGTTTCGGCCTCGGAGCAGGTGTGCGTCCAGCTCAGCGGGAGGCAGGGTCACGCTCAGCGCAGGACTTAGGAATTATAGCAAATCCAAGGACCGGTAGGCCTGCGGGCAAGAAGACTTGCCGAATGCCTCGCATGACTGTCGGCGATACAAATCGCGTCGAAGTCAGAAATAAACGGACATGAAACGCCAAGTCATCGTCATGACCAGGCAAAAGCCGGCCAAAATGTGACCCGAACCTGCCTAAAAAGCCCGCCATATTCCGGTCGATTTCTGAAACGACTGGCGCCACCCCGGTAACAACAAGGGAATGCAGGAAGAATGACATCTGGTTTCGGTAAGTTCGTGGCCACCGTTGGAATGCTGTCTGCCATCGTCGGAACGACCCTCCCGGCTGCCGCTCAGAGCGGCGCGGCCTCTTGGTACGGGAGCGGCCATCGCACCGCGAACGGCGAGCGTTTCAACCCCAACGGACTGACCGCTGCCCATCGCAGCCTGCCGTTCGGAACCCGCGTCCGCGTCGAGAACCGCCGGACCGGTCGCTCGGTGGTGGTGCGGATCAACGATCGCGGCCCGTTCGTGCGCGGCCGCATCATCGATCTCTCCCGGGGTTCGGCCCGTGCCCTCGGCATGGGCGGTACGAGCTACGTCTCGCTCCAGGTCCTGAACTGAGCATTCGGTCCTGACGGCGTTCAGGTCGGATCGATCCTGACGCCGTCCGGCCTCCCGACGTTGTCCGCAGCATCGGGAGGCCCCATGTGGTGGCAAAGCAGCCCGGACCCAGCCGCCCCATGCCCAAACCCCTGATCGTCGATATCCCGCACGACCTCGGTCGCGACGAGGCCAAGCGGCGCCTCGAACACGGCACCGATCAGGCGCGGGCCTTCCTGGCCAAGAGCGGGGTCACGGTGGACCAGCTGGCCTGGACCGGTGACCGCCTCGATTTCGGCGTCTCCGCCATGGCTCAGAAGATCGGCGGCACGATCGATGTCGGCGCCGAGAGCGTGCGCCTTGAGGTGAAGCTTCCGTTCCTGCTCGCCCTGTTCGCCGAGAAGATCCAGAAGGTCGCGAGCAAGGAAGGCAATCTCCTGCTCACCAAGAAGTAGTACTTCGGAACTCCGGCCTTGGGCCCTCGTTGCTGCCCGAACGGTGCGGGACAGCACCGCGGGCCATCTGGAGGATAACCGTGCCAGACTTCACCCTCGCCGATCCGGGCCAAGTGCCGGAAGTTCCGCCCCAGCCCACGCCGGCGCCCGAGACCCCCTACGATCCGCCGCAGGCGCCGACCCAGCCGCCCGGCCCCGAAATTCCCGGCAACACACCGGCCGAGGCGCCGGGCATCCAGCCGCCGGAGATCCCGGTGAACGATCCCGGCCCGCCGGAGATCAGCCCGCCCACCGGCCCGGCCAACCCGATCGCCTGAGCGACGGGGGCGGCCCGGTTTGAACCGGACGCCCGGCACTGCCATAAGCCCGGCATGGCCGCTCCCCCGCTTCTAACCCTCCAGGACGTCGCGCTCACCTTCGGCGGCACGCCACTGATCAACCGCGCCGACCTGACCATTTCGCCCGGCGAACGCACCTGCCTGGTCGGGCGGAATGGCTCGGGCAAGTCGACGCTCATGAAGATCGCCGCCGGCCTGGTCGAGCCGGACAAGGGGCGGCTGTTCGTCCAGCCCGGGACCACGATCCGCTACCTGGCACAGGAGCCGGATTTTTCCGGCTTTTCCAATACGTTAGACTTCGTCGAGGCCGGATTGCCGCCGGGTGAATCCGCCCATCGCGCCCGGTACTTGCTGGAAAGCCTCGGCATGACCGGGGCCGAGGACCCCAAAAAACTCTCGGGCGGTGAGGGGCGGCGCGCGGCGCTCGCCCAGGCGCTCGCCCCCGAGCCCGACGTGCTGCTGCTCGACGAGCCGACCAACCATCTCGACCTGCCGGCCATCGAGTGGCTGGAAGCGGAGCTGCGCGGGACCCGGGCCGCGATGGTCCTGATCAGCCACGACCGGCGGTTTCTCTCCGCGTTATCCCGGGCCACGATCTGGCTGGATCGCGGGGAAACGCGAAGGATTGAGCAGGGCTTTTCGAATTTCGAAGCCTGGCGCGACGCCTTCTTCGAAGAGGAGGAGCGCGACCAGCACAAGCTCGACCGCAAGATCGCCGCCGAGGAGCATTGGCTGCGTTACGGCGTCACCGCACGCCGCAAGCGAAACGTCCGCCGCCTCGGCAACTTGCACGAGCTCCGCCAGAATCGCCGAGACGTCCGCCGTCCGGTGGGTAGCGTCAGCATGAACGCGTCCGAGGCCGAATCCTCCGGCAGCCTCGTGGTCGAGGCTCGGGAGATCGGCAAATCCTACGGCGAGCGGACCATCGTCGACGGCCTGTCCCTGCGGGTGATGCGTGGCGACCGGCTGGGCATCGTCGGGGCCAACGGCGCCGGCAAGTCGACCCTGATCAACCTGCTGATGGGCCGGCTCGCCCCCGATTCGGGGCAGGTGGTTCTCGGGACCAACCTGATGCCGGTGGTGCTCGATCAGGCCCGGGCGACGCTGGAGCCCGGCATGACCGTCACCGAAGTGCTCACCGGTGGCCGGGGCGACAGCGTCACGGTGAACGGCCAGAGCCGGCACGTCATCGGCTACCTCAAGGATTTTCTGTTCAGCCCCGAGCAGGCCCGGACCCCGGTCTCGGTGCTGTCCGGCGGCGAGCGCAACCGCCTGTTGATCGCCCGCGCGCTGGCGCAACCGGCCAACCTGCTGGTGCTCGACGAGCCGACCAACGACCTCGACCTCGAAACCCTCGACCTGCTCCAGGAGATGCTCGGCGACTACCAGGGTACCCTGATCCTGGTGAGCCACGACCGCGACTTCCTCGACCGGGTGGCCAGCAGCGTCCTGGTCTCGGAGGGCGCTGGCCGCTGGGTCGAGTATGCCGGCGGCTACAGCGACATGCTGGTCCAGCGCGGGCAGGGGGTCGAGGCGCGCACGGTCGCGCCCACGAAGAAGGAACCGCGCGAGCGCACGGCCCCGGCCGCCCAGCCGGCCGGGAAGCCCAAGCTCGGCTTCAAGGACCAGCACGAGCTGAAGACGCTCCCAGCCCGCATGGAGAAGCTGGAGGCGGCGATCGCGCAGCTCAAGGCGATCCTCGACGATGCCGACCTCTACGCCCGCGACCCGGCCCGGTTCGACAAGGCCACCGCCATGCTGGCCCAGGCCGAGACCGAGCTGTCGCAGGCGGAGGACCGGTGGCTGGAGCTGGAGATGCTGCAGGCGGGGTGACGCCCGCCCTTGACATATCATAGGAAATATGTCTTATACGGCCTCCGCGGGCATCGTCCCGCGGGGCCGCAACGATCGCGAACCGACCGGAACGGATGATCGCATGACCGCCTACCAGACCCTCGAACAGCGCTTCTCCCGCCTCGCGGCGCTGGAAGGCGCGGCCGGGATCCTCGGCTGGGATGCGCAGACGCTCATGCCAGACGGGGCCGCGGAGGCGCGGGGCGACCAGCTGGCGATCCTGCGCGGGCTGGCCCACGAGATCCTGACCGCCCCCGAGACCCGGGACGAGCTCGCCGCCGCCGAGCGGCAGGGCGGCCTGGATGCCTGGAATGCGGCCAACCTGCGGGAGATGCGGCGGGCCCAGGCCCATGCCGGCGCGGTGCCCCGGGACCTCGTGGAGGCGAGCTCCCGGGCCGTGTCCCGGTCCGAGATGGTCTGGCGCGAGGCGCGGCGGGATTCCGATTTCGCCCGGCTGGCGCCGTACCTCGCCGAGGTGCTGCGGCTCCAGCGGGAGATCGGGCAGGCCAAGGGCGCGGCGCTGGGGCTCGACCCCTACGATGCCCTGCTCGACAGCTACGATCCCGGCATGCGCCGGGCGGTGATCGACCCGCTGTTTGCCGACCTCACGAGCTGGCTGCCGGACCTGATCGCCCGCGCCCGGGAGATCCAGGCCGCGCGTCCAGCGCCGCTGCCCCTGGCGGGGCCGTTCGACACGGGCACGCAGCGCGCCCTCGGCCTCAAGCTGATGACCGCCCTCGGGTTCGATTTCACCCGCGGCCGGCTCGATATCAGTCTGCACCCGTTCTGCGGCGGCGCCACCGACGACGTGCGCATCACCACCCGCTATGACGAGGCCGATTTCGGCCGCGCCCTGATGGGCGTGCTGCACGAGACCGGCCACGCCCTCTACGAGCAGGGCCGCCCCGCCGCCTGGCGGCACCAGCCCGTGGGCGCCGCCAGGGGCATGAGCCTGCACGAGAGCCAGTCGCTCATCGTCGAGATGCAGGCCTGCCGCAGCCGAGCGTTCTTCACCTACCTGGCGCCGCTGCTGCGCGAGGCGTTCGGCCGCTCCGGGCCGGAATGGTCGCCTGAGAACCTGCACGCCCTGAACACGCAGGTCCGGCCGGGCTTCATCCGGGTCGATGCCGACGAGGCGACCTACCCGGCCCATATCCTTCTGCGCTACCGGCTGGAGACCGCGATGATCGCGGGCGACCTCGCCATCGCCGACCTGCCCGACGCCTTCAACGAGGGCTTGCGCGACCTCCTCGGCCTCACCGTGCCGGAGGACCGCCTCGGTTGCCTGCAAGACATCCACTGGCCGAGCGGGGCCTTCGGCTACTTTCCGACCTACACGCTGGGCGCGCTCGCCGCGGCCCAGCTGTTCCGGGCAGCGCAGGCCGCGGAGCCGGCCCTGCCGGGCTGCCTCGCCGCGGGCGATTTCGCGCCGCTGCGGACCTGGCTGCGTGCCAACGTTCACGAGGTCGGCAGCCTGCTCGGGACGGACGACCTGCTGGTGCGGGCGACGGGCGCGCCCCTCGGGACGGCGGCGTTCCGGGCGCATCTGGAGGGGCGGTATCTGGGGGGCTGAAGACCGGACACGGCTCAGGTCCCTGTTCCCCCACCGGCGAGGGGTCTTCGGCCCGTGTAAGACGCGACGGGCTCCCTCTCCCGTGCGGGCTAGCGGATTCACAGATCGTCTTCGGCAGCAAGCGCTTGAAGCACCGCACTTTTCCCCTCCCCCTTGTGGGGAGGGGTCAGGGGTGGGGGTGGTGCCGGATAAGGCACAGCGGTGCCCTCTGAGCCACCCCCACCTCCAACTCCTCCCCACAAGGGGGAGGAGAGCGCGTTCTGCTTCTAACAAGCCGATGTATGAACATCGTAGTCCGCACAGGAGAGGGGACCCGCGCCTCATACGGTCAACTTAGCCAGCACGGCAGAGGGCGTTCGTCACGGCCAGCACAAGCTGATGTCTGACCAATTGAGCTCCGCAGGGAGCGCGCAACCGGCATGATCTCCAGATCGGCGAGCGGGTCGCGGGTGCCCTCGCTGAGCGCGAGCAGCGGCATCAGGATTCGGCGGAAACGGCCGGATAGAAGGGCGAGTGAATGGCTTGGCTCGCCTCACGGGTCACATCGGCATCGAACAGGCGGACGCTCAGGTTTCCGCCGACCTGTGCAGCAAAGGGGATCAGCAAGCCGTCGATATAGGCCTGTGCATGGTCCAGGCTGTCGAAAGCATAGAAGCCGCCGACACTGTTCGTCTTAACGCCGCTCAGCCATGTTTTTGAAAGAAGACCGGCAAATTTCTTCATCTCGGCATCGATCGGTTTCCAGTCGATCGCCTCGAATGGGACAGACGCTTGATATTCCGCATAGAGGAAGACGGCAGGAACACTCATGGATTTGCACTCCGTCTCACGAACGACGTTGAGGCGATCACCCTCGAAATGGTTTTCTTGAACGGGCGCACATCCAAGAGCACCCTCGAAAATACCCGTTGCGCCGCTCCGCTCGGAGGAGAAGTTTCCGGCAATCGGATATAGGGCTGCCGGCCCTCATTGTCGGCCGAACACCAAGATGAAGTTGTTGGCCGGGCGCTCGATCGTCTCCTTGAGAACGATGCCGTGCGGCTTGGCGGCGGCCTCGAGGTCGCGGACATCCTTCAACCCCCATTCGGGCACGTTCGCGGCCAGGATCTCCTGGTCGAACGCCCGGTTGGAGTCGGTGGTGTAGCGACCGTCGACCTTGAACGGGCCGTAGATGTAGACGCGTCCCTCGTCCTTCAGGACCCGTGCGGCGAGGGCGGCGATGCCCTCGTTGATGGCGACGGGAGCGACCTGAAAGATATTGATGACGAACAGCGCGTCGAATTTTCTGTCACCGAACCGAAACGTCGCGGGATCGGTCAGGTCGATGCGAACCGGGTCCAAGACGTTGGCATTTCCCCGTTCCGCCCGCTTGGCCTTGATCGCAGCAAAAACCTCCTCGGTCAGATCCGAGGGTTGAAAGGTCAGCCCGGGAAAATGCGGGGCGAAGTAGTTGATGTGCAGTCCCGCACCGCTGGCCAGTTCGAGGACATCGCCCGCGCTCGGAAAGCGCTGCTGGAACACCTCCAGGATCGGGTTGCGGTTGCGACGCCCCGCCCAGGCCACGTAGTCGCTGAGCGGGTGGGGATCGATCGCGGGACGCGGCTCATCGACGAAGGGAAGGATCTCCGCACTCATGGGGCCTCCTGTGGAGCCGGCGCCGCAAGCAATTCGCTGAGCGCGGCATCGACGGCGCGGTTGTAGGCGGGATCGAGCCCGAACAGCGCGAGATGGCCCCAGGCCGACGCGATCCGCACCAGGCGGCTGTGGGGAACGAACCGCTGCTCCGCCTCGATATCGGCCACCGGGAAGAAGCCGTCCTCCTCGATGGCGATGATGGAAAGCCGGGCCTTGATGCGGGCCAGCGCCCGGGCCAGATCGCCGCCGCCATGGGGACCGACATCGCCGCCGCGCCACTTGCGCAGGAGGGTGAGCAGGTCGTTCGGCCCCTGCGGCAGAAAATGGTTCTCGACGAAACCGGTGACGAAATCATCGACCGTGGTGAAGCCGAGGTCCCGCCAAAGCGCCTCATTGAACAGGCGCGGCGTGAAGCCGGCCGCGGCGAACAGGCGGGCATGGCGACGAAGCCCCCGGTGAACGGCGCCCTCGTCGAACCAGCCGTCCCCATAAGCCTGATCGCTGGTAATGGCCTCAATGAACGTGTCCACCAGAAGCTGATTGTGCGGCGTCGTCCGAGCCGTGCCGGCGATCGGGGCCGCCCGGGCCACCGCGTCCGGAAACCGAACCGCCCATTCCCAGGTCTGCTGTGCGCCCATCGAGCCGCCCAGAACCAGGGCCAGCCGCTCGATACCAAATCTTTCCGTGATCAGCCGATGTTGCGCGCGGACATCATCGCCGATGGACGGCTGCGGAAACCGGATTTGATGGAACGGCGCCGGACTGTTGCTCGGCGAGGATGAGAGACCGTTGCCGATCTGATTCACGAGAATGATGAAATACCGCTCCGGGTCCAGAGACCGTCCCGAACCGATATAGGCATGTTCGAGAATCTTGGTCGTTCCGGAATACCAAGACGGAAAGAGAATGGCGTTGCTCTTGTCCGCGTTCAGCGTGCCGAACGTGGCATAGGCCAGGTTCAGGTCGCGGATCTTTGCGCCGGATTCCAGGATGAAATCGCCGACTTGGAAGTTATCGTAAGGGCCGTGTGTCTCCTGGCTATCATATGACTCAGCCATGGCCGAAAATCTCGTTGCCCCACAGTATAAAATCGTAACGTTGGGGGCTTAGATTTTCAATTCTCTTTACGGATCACGCGGGAGAACGTTGCGTTTGCTGACCCTTTCTCCGGAGGTGGAAAGCATGGCGGGGAGGCGGCCGGGCCTGGCGAACGGGAGACCGGTCAGCCTTTCGTGACGCCCTACAGCTCCAGCACATCCACCGCTGCGCCCAGCCGATCCCGGGCGATCTCGGCCACGTGGCGGTGGTGGGTGAACAGGATCGGCTGGACGCTGGCGCCGATCTCGGCGAGTGCGTCGAGGCCGTAGCCGGTGCGGGCCTCGTCGAACGTTGAAAACAGATCGTCGCCGATGAACGGGGCGGGCTCGGCGCGGCCGGCGTAATCCTCCAGGTAGGCCAGGCGCAGGGCGAGGTAGAGCTGGTCGCGCGTGCCCTCGCTGAGCGCTTCGATTCCGACCAGGCCGCCGCCCGCGCGCTGGCCGGCGAGCTTGGGCGTGTCGGCCTCGTCGTAGGTCTGGGCGAGGCCGGTGAAGGCGCCGCCGGTGAGGGCCCGGAACAGGGCGCCGGCGCGGGCCACCAGGGGATCCTGCTGGCCGGCCCGATGCCGGGCCACCGCCTGGCCGAGCATCAGGCCGGCGAGCCGCAGCACCGCCCAGGAGCGGGACGCGGCCTGGAGGTCGGCTTCGGCCGCCTTGCGTTCGGCGGCGGCCAGCTCGGCGCCGCTGCCCCCTTCGAGTTCCGCCCGGCGCCTTTCGGCCCGGTCGCGGTCGGCGAAGATGACCTGGCCGCGCTCGGCCTGCTCCTCGGCCTCCATGGCGAGGCGGGCGAGTTCCGCCTCAACGGCCTCCGGGGGCAGGGCGTCGAGGCCGGCGCGGATCTCGGATTCGGGCAGGCCGTCGGCGGCGCCCGCGAGGCTGCCGCGCAGCCGGAGGCGCTCGGCCCGAAGCATCTCCCGGGCGTTCAGCCGGCCGAACACCTCCGCGATGGCAGGGGTCGGGGCCTCGGCCAGATCCGGCATGGTCTCGGCGACCTGGCGGGTCAGGTCCGACCGGGCGGCGTCGCGCAGGCCGACGGCGTGGCGCAGGGCCGATTCCGCCTCCTCCAGGCGGCGGTCCAGCTCGGCCCGGCGGGCCTCCCGGGCCTGAGCGGTGACCAGGCGGGCCTGCAGGGTGCGGATCGCGCCGGTGGGCGGCGTGTCGGCCAAATCCGGCGCCAAGGCCTCGACCAGGGCGGCCGCGCCGAGCCGGAACGCCTCCATGTCCCGCCGGAGCCCCGCCGCCCGGCGCTGCAGGGCGGCACGCTCGGCGAGACGGTCCGGCACCGTGCGCCAGGCTTCCAGCGCGCCCTCGGCCTCCTCGGGGCGCGCGGTGGCGGGCAGGCCGAGGGGCCTCAGCGCCTCCGCCCAGTCCGCCTGCCAGGCGGCGCGGCGCGACCCGGTCTCGGCCGACGCGGCCTCCAGCTTCTCGGCCGTCGCGGCGGCGGCGCGGAGGCGGCCGCCGGTCTCGAGATTGGCCTCCCAGCGGCTCGCGAGCGTCGCGACCCGGGCCTCCAGCCGTTCGAGCGCCGGGCCGATCTCGCCCTCCGGCGCCGGATCGAGCCCGGCGCGGGTGAACAGGTCGGCGAGCGGCGCCCGGGCGGATTCGATCCGGGCCTTCAGATGGTCCCGCTCGATTCGCTGCTCGGCCAGCCGCTGTTCGGCCTCGATCAGGTTCTCGGTCTCGGCGAGCCAGGCCGCCATCTCGGCCGGGGGGCCGGGGACGAGGCCGGCGGGCTGCCAGGCCTCGCGCCACGCGGCCTCGCCCTCGGCGATCTCGTCCGCGATCCCGGCGAGCACCCTGTCGGCCGCCGCCAGCGCCGCATCCTCGGCGGCGAGGCGGTCGAGATCGGCCGCGTGGGCCGCGACCCGGGCGGCGTCGGCGGCGCGCTCGTCGGCGAGGCGGTCGGCCTCGAACAGGGCGCGCTCGTAGGCGGCCAGCGTGCCGGGCTCGGTGATCCGGCCGGCTGCGAGGGCGTCGCGCAGGGGCGCGAAGGCGGCGTCGCGGGCGGCCCGCACGGCGTCGAGCCGCTCCTGGGTCGCGATCGGCCGGCCGGCCTCGCGCTCGCGCAGGCGGGTGCGGGTGGCGTCGGCCTGGGCCCGCGCCGCGTCCCGGCGGTCGGCGGCCCGCTCCTGCTCGCGCCGCTTGCCGTCGAGCAGGCCGCGATAGCGCGCGATCGTGTCGGCGCTGGGCAGGGGCATGCGGGCGAGCGCGGCTGTGTCGGCCACCGGCGGCGACAGACGCGCCGCCTGGTTGCGCAGCAGCGCCGTCTCCCGCCGGATCGCGGTGTCCAGCGCCTCGTGGGCGGCGAGACGCTCGTGCAGCTTGGACAGCGGCTTCAGGGCCTCGCGCAGAGGCGTCGGATCGTGAGTGGCGCCGGCGGCCTCGACTTCCCGGGCCAGACGGTCGCGCTCGGCCCGGGCCGCGGCGGCGTCCCGGGTGAGCTGGTCTTCCGTGGCGGCGAGCGTCCTGCCGTCGCGGATCAGCCGCTCGACCCGGGCGCGGGCGGCGTCGGTGGGCTGGCCGGCCTCCAGAGCAGCGAGGTCCGGGGCGCCGATCCGGGCGCGCAGGCGCTCCAGGTCGAGCCCGACCTTGTGGGCGTCGCCCTCGATCCGGGGCAGGTCGGTGCCGCCCTTCTCGAATTCCTTGGTGCCGCTGAATGCCGCCAAAATCTCTTCGGCGCGCAGGATCAGCGCCGGCTCCACCGGCACGGCCTCGGCCTCGCCCCGCGCCCGGGCGAGGGTGGCGTCGGCGCGGGCCGCCTCGGCCTCGGCCTGACGGCAGCGTTCGAGGGCGGCGCCCAGGCGCTCGATCCAGGCGGAATCCGCCTCGGCGAGGCCGGCATCCGCGGCGATCCGATGGTCCAGCACGTCGATCTCGGCGACGATCGGCCGGGCGCGCTTCAGGCGCTCCAGCCGGGCGCGCTCGGTTGCCAAGCGCTGAGTTTCGGCCCGGAGCGCGTCGAGCTGCTGGGCGGCGGCCGCGATCTCGTCGTTCAGCGCGCGCCAGTCGCCGGCGCGCAGGCCCTTCTCGCGGATCGCCTTGCGGGCGGTCTCGTGCCGCTCCAGCGCCTGGTAGAAGGTCCGGTGCTTGGCCTGGCGCGGCGCGAAGATGCCCTCGGCCTCCGCGTCGAGGGCGGCTTGCAGCTCGGTGAGGCCGCGCAAGCCGGAGCCCGCCGCGAACAGGCTGGCGCCGACCTCGCCCTCGACATCGACCATCTCGCGCCCGCCCGCCCGCAGGCTGCCGGCATCGAGGCCGAAGGCGCGGCAGAACACCGTGCGGGAGATGCCGCCGAGGAACGGCGCCAGGGCGTCGTCGGGCAGCGGCGCCTCGGCGGCGTCGATCAGCGTCCGGGTGTTGCCCTTGCGGCGGCGGAAGGCCAGGCGGCGCCCGTCGGCGGCTTCCACCTCCGCGCCGAGGCGCAAGAGCGGCATGTCGTGCAGGAAGGCGTAGCGGGTGGTCTTCTCGAAGCCGAACAGCAGGTCGGTGACCGCCGCGAGCGCCGTGCTCTTGCCGGCCTCGTTGGCGCCCAGCACCACGTGCAGGCGGGCATCGGGCCGGAAGGTCACGGTCCGGTCGGTGAAGGCGCCGTAGCGCTCCAGGGCGAGGCGGATCAGCCGCATTGTGCGCGCCTCAGCAGTGCCGGCCGCCGAGGCGGCCCAGGATCAGCGCCTCGGCCTCGGCGCAGAGCGCGTCGAACTCGGCCTCCAGGTCGGCCTCCGCGGCGGCGGTGGCCGGCATGCGGGCGCCGATCTCGGCGAGCGCGGCCTTGGCGCGGCTGCGGAAATCCGGGTCGCGGTCGAGATCGGCGAGCAGGGCGGCCGGGTCGATCGCGGCCCCGGAAGCCTCGACGGGCGCGCGGGGCCGGCGGGTCTCGATCTTCAGGCGTTCCAGCCAGATATCCTCGTGCAGCCGGTGGGCAGTGGCCTGGATCTCGGCGGTGACGTTGTCTCGGTCGGCCGAGAGCGCGTCATGGGCCGGGGTCGTGCCGGTGAGATGCACCCGCACCAGCACGAGGCGCTGCGCCGCCACCTCCGCCAGGGGCCGCAGGGCTTTCTCCACCGTCTCGAGGGCCGCGCTTGTGTCGGCGGCGTCGCTCAGGTCGACGGTGAACTGCTCGAACCGCGCCCGGTCGAGGGGGAAGCGGCTCACCCCCGTTACCCGCCCGTCGGCGACCTCCACCAGCACCGCGCCCTTCGCGCCGCATTCACGCACGCTCCGGCCCTGGATGTTGCCGGGAAACACGATCCAGGGATCTTTGGACAGCTCCGCATATTCGTGGATGTGGCCGAGCGCCCAGTAATCGTAGCCCCGGGCGGTGAGGTCGGCCACTGAGCAGGGGGCGTAGGTCTCATGCGCCGCGTGGCCCGTGCAGGAGGTGTGCAGGACGCCGAGATTGAACCAGCCGGGCAGGGCGGCCGGATAGGTCAGCGACAGGTTCTCCTCCACGGCCCGGGCCTGGAAGCTCCGGCCGTGCACGGCGACGCGCAGGGATTCGAGGCGCAGCGTGTCGGCCCGGGCCGCCGGGAAGACATGCACCGAGGGCGGCAGGGTGATCGAGCGGGTGATCACGCTCTCGGCGTCGTGGTTGCCGCGGACCAGGATCGTCGGGATGCCGGCCCGGTCGAGGCGGGCCACCTGCCGGGCGAAGAACAGCCCGATCGTGTTGTCGGCCCAGTCGCCGTCGTAGATGTCCCCGGCCACCACCACGAAGGCGACCCGCCGCTCGATCGCCTGGGTGACGAGATCCTCGAAGGCCTGCCGCCCGGCGGTGGCGAGGCGGCGGGCGAGCTCCGCGTCACGCGTCGCGAGGCCCGAGAGCGGGCTGCCGAGATGCAGATCCGCCGCGTGGATGAAGCTGAAGCCCGACATCGGTCTCCGATGAGCGATCGGTGAGCCGGGGTCTTAGGCTGCCGGGCCGTCCGGCCTCAAGCGCCGGGGGCGCATTGCTGCACAGGCACGGGGCGCGGGCGATGGTCTGAGGCGCTGAACACGATCGGTATGGCCAAGGTGATGTCTCGGACGGGTGGGCTTGCGACAATCCGCTCCCGCGCGGCCGAAGCGTCGAAGCAAATGTCGCCGTCGCCGCGGCCTAAGCTGCGAAGCGGATGTTCCTCCCGCGTCGATCGCCAGGTTTTCCTGCGCGCGATGCTTCGGCGCAACTTTCGTGCTGCCGAACCGATGGCTGATCCGTAAACCGGCCTTATACGAGAATAGCGCAACGGTTTGATCAGGTTCTGCCCTTAATCTTGCCGCCTACAAGGACCTATTACGCAAGAGACCGGGCGAGAACGATGCGGATCGTGTCAGGCAGCGACGGGGAAGCCAGGACCGTCCAGCTGTCGGAAGTTCTCGGAGCCTTGAGCCACGCCCTCGATCTAACGGAGGGGCAGCCCGCCGGGCACTGCGTGCGGGCGACCTGGATCGGCTTCCATATCGGCCGGGCGATGGGTCTGCCGGACCTGCAGCTCTGGGAACTCTACCACACGGTGATGCTCAAGGACCTCGGGTGCTCCAGCAACGCCGCGCGGATCTGCGAGCTCTATCTTTCCGACGATCTCAGCTTCAAGCGGGACTTCAAGACGGTGAGCGACAGCCTGCCCAAGGTACTCGGCTTCGTCTTCTCCCATACGGGCCTCAAGGCCGGCCTCGCCGAACGCTTCCGGGCCGTGCTCAACATCCTGCAGAACGGCGGCGCGATCGTCGACGACCTCATCCAGACCCGCTGCCAGCGCGGTGCGCAGATCGCCCGTCAGCTGCGCTTTCCGGCGAGCGTCTGCGAGGCCATTCACGCCCTGGACGAGCACTGGAACGGCAGTGGCCGACCGGACCGGCTCTCCGGACCTGCAATCCCCCTCTACGCACGCGTCGCGCTGCTCGCCCAAGTCGTGGACGTGTTCCACACCGCAGCCGGCCCCGCGGCGGCGATCGCCGAGGTGCGGGCGCGCTCGGGGACCTGGTTCGATCCTCAGGTCGTCGCCTGCTTCGAGGCGGTCGCGGCCGAACCCGGTTTCTGGGCCACTCTGGCTTCGGATGCGGTCGAGGAGGCGGTGTTCGCCTTGGCGCCGGGCAGCCCGATCGTGGTGGACGAAGACTATCTCGACGACATAGCCCGGGCCTTCGCCCAGATCATCGACGCCAAGAGCCCGTTCACCTCTGGCCACTCGGAGCGGGTCGCGGTCTACGCCGACATGATCGCGGCCGAACTCAGCTATCCGTCGGAACGCCGCCGCTGGCTGAAGCGTGCTGCGCTCCTTCACGATGTCGGCAAGCTCGGGGTCTCGAACGCGATCCTCGACAAGAACGGCAAGCTGGATGATGCGGAATGGCGGGACATGCGCAATCATGCGTCCCTGTCGGAGACCATCCTGAGCCGCGTGGTCGTGTTCCACGAGATGGCCTGCATCGGCGGCGGGCACCACGAGCGGCTGGACGGCAAGGGCTATCCGCGCGGGCTGAGCGGCGACGCGATCGCACCAGAGACCCGCATTGTCTCGGTCGCCGACGTGTTCGATGCGCTGACCGCCGATCGGCCTTATCGAGCGGCCATGTCGCTGGAGAAGACGCTCGGCATCATGCGCGCCGACCTCGGCACGGCGTTCGATCCGGTCTGCTTCGCGGCGCTGGAGCGCGCACTTGCCGCAATCGAGGGCGATCTCGCTCGGGCGGCTTGAACCATGCCGCCGCCCCCCGGCAAACGCTCAATCTACCGGGCCAGGAGCATCTTGCCGGCTCCGCCTTCGGCCGCGGCGCAGCGCGGCGATGCGCCTCGCGAGACAGAAATGATGACCGATCGCACGACCCATCCGCAGGCGGACGAACTCACGGCCCGGAGGCAAAGCGTGTTGAGGATGCGGACGAGCATGCTCTGGGCTCTCTGATCTGGGATCAAGCGGTGGACGCAGATCGCTATTGAGGGTGTCATTCCCTTAAGATTGCAGCATGCACCCCCGATCACTACATGCCGATAGCAATTTCGATCGCATTTGATGCAACCTGATCTGCATCTTCTGGATGTAAAATCTCTCCAAAACGCTTATCGAAACGCCACCTTCGCCCGCTTTCGAAGACTGCGTTGATCGCCGTCACCGGCTCGGTTGGGATGGAAGTGGGATGACACGTTGGGGCTCAAAGCAGCCCCCAACGCAAAAGCCGATTGGCTTCCCCTCCGAGCGAACGCTCAAGTCTCCGGCGCGTTGAAGCGCGGCGGTGGCGGCGGAACCGCCCGGTGAGGTACGAGTCCGGCTCGATGAACAGCGTCACCCCTCCGGCCCGGTCCGGCCTCGCCACGGCGCTCCCGATCCGGTCGGCGGAGCGCGCGCACGCGCCGTTCAAGATCGTGAGCTGGAACCTGCTGCGCCGCACCGGCGCGGCGGTGGACGACGTGGTCGCCCTGGTCGAGCAGGAGAAGCCCGATCTGCTGCTGATGCAGGAGGCGACCCGGGGCATCGGCTTTCTGCGGGACCGGATCGGCGGCCATTACGCCTGGGCGCCGCTGCCGGGGCGGATCCACGGGCTCGCCATGTGGAGCCCGAAACCGTTCCCGACCGCGCCGCGGGTGATCGCGCTGCCGGCCGGCGCCCTGGTGCACCGGGTCTGCCAGGTGCTCGATCTCGGCGACTTCGGCGTCGCCAACGTCCACCTGTCGCACGGGCAGATGCTGAACCGCCGCCAACTGCGGCGCATCGTCGGCGAATTGCCGCAACGGGCCGCGGTGCTCGGCGACTACAACATCGTCGGCCCAGCGATGATCCCGGGCTTTCGCGATGTCGGTCCGCGGAGACCGACCCACGCCATGGTCGAGGTACTGCCGCTCCGGCTCGACCGCTGCCTCGCCCGCGGCCTGATCTGCCACGCGCACGCGGTGCTGCCCCGCGGGCCCTCGGACCATCGGCCGATCGTGGTTCATCTCGGGCCGGCCCCCGACGCGCACGCCCCCGCGCGGTTCAAAGGTATGGCAGCAGCAGTCGCACGCCTGCGTCGCGCAAACGGATCGGCAACGCGCGTGCGGCGAGATCCTCCCGGCTGAGCCGCGACTCCATCTTGCCGCGCATGAACGTGTCGAGCTGGGCGGCGAGATCCGCGTCGATGATCTCGACGTTCAGTTCGAAGTTGAGCCGGAAGCTGCGCATGTCCCAGTTCGCGCTGCCGACGAAGCACCAGACGTCGTCCACCACCATCGCCTTCGAGTGATCGAAGGGCGGCTCGTCGAGCCAGACCCGCACGCCGGCCTTGAGCAGCGGGTCGAGATGCGCCCGCGTCGCCCAGTCGATGAACGGGTGGTCGCTCACCCGGGGGATGATCAGGTCGACGATGATGCCCCGGGTCGCCGCCTGGGCCAGGGCGCCGGTGACCAGCTCGTCGGGCAGGAAGTAGGGCGTGACGAACCGGACCGTCCGGCGGGCGCAGGCGAGGGCCTGGAGGACCACCTGCTCGATCTTCTCCACATCGGCATCCGGTCCCGACGTGACCACCCGGGCGATGCTGGTCCCCTCCGGCGCCAAGTCAGCGAACCAGGGCGAGGAATCCAGCATCTCGCCGTCCACGAACGCCCAGTCGGCCGCGAAGGCCGCGGCGAGCTGTTCGACCACCGGCCCCCGGAGCCGGAAATGGGTGTCGCGGATCGGGTGCTCGGGCTTCAGCGCGACGCGGTTGGGCTGCGAGATGTTGAGCCCGCCCGTGAAGGCGACGCGCCCATCGATGATCAGCAGCTTCTTGTGCGAGCGCAGGTTGAGGAACGGCATCCGCCAGGGCAGGGCGGAGTGCATGAACAGGGCCGCGGGCACCCCCAAAGCCGTCAGCCGGTGATAGACCGGCGCGCGAAAATAGCCGCCGCCGATCCCGTCGATGATGACCCGGACCTTGACGCCCCGTGCCTTCGCCTCGGCCAGGGCGTCGCAGAATTCGCGGCCCGTGGGGTCATCGCGAAAAATGTAGCTCGAGAGGCCGATGCTGGCCTCGGCCGCGCGGATCGCCTCCAGCATGGCCGGGTAGCCGGTATCGCCGTTGCGGAACATCTGCACGTCGTTGCCCGCAAAGGCCGGCAGGCCGGTGATGCGCCGGATCGCCCGGTCGAGGGGCCAGAGGGCCTCCGGCACCACGGCATCGTCGGTATCGGGCAGGTTCGTCGCGTCGGACGGCTTGGTGCGCAGCTTGCGGGCGCGGCGCGAGACGCGGTTGATGCCGAAGGTCAGGTAGAGCGCGGTGCCGAAGATCGGCGAGAGCCAGGCCAGCCCGATCCACCCGACCGCGACGCTGACCCGGCGCTTGCGCAGCAGGGCGTGCAGGGTGACGCCGAGCGCCAGGGTGATGCCGATGAGCGCGGCGACATCCGCCCGCAACAGGGCGGTGGATTGCAGCCACCGATACAGCGCGTCTTCCAAGGTCTCGGCATCCGGTTCGCGTCAGACGGGGCCGGATATAACCGATGGAAACGCCGGAGCGCGGACTTAATACGCCCGCAAGGCCGTCTGCGCACCGGCATCCGCGGCGCCGAGCGGCCGGGCGCAGCGATAGGGTCCGCTGCCGTCGAGCGCCGCATACAGGATCCGGCCGCCATCGGCGATGCAGCGCGCCTTGGCCTCGGCATAGGGCCGGTGGAAGCTCCAGATCGTGATCATCGGCCCGACCGTGCCGAGGCAGATTCCGCCGAACAGCAGGGCGGCGGCCCAGGTCGCCCGATCCGGCCGCGGGCGCGGCGGCCGGGGCGGCGGCATGGCGCCGACGAAGGCGAGGGTCAGTCCGAACAGGTCGAGGCTGTTCATCAGCTCTTCCGTGGGGAGGCGCCGAGCCCGGCAGGACAGGACATCCCGCTACCCTAGGGCAGGATCGCCCCGGAACCTACGCGTCCCGGCGCATGGGGCCTGCGTCGTATCGCGCGCTCAGGGCTCCCAGCGCGGGGGCCGCTTGCCGATGAAGGCGTCGATCCCTTCCTGGGCGTCGGCCATCATCATGTTCCGGGTCATCACCTCGGCGGCGTAGCCGTAGGCCTCCTCCAGGCCCATCTCGATCTGCCGGCCGAACGCCTCCTTGCCGATCGCCAGCACCCGCCGGGCCTTCTCGGCGATTTTTTGGGCCATCGCAGCGACGGCGCCTTCCAGCTCCGCGGCCGGCACCACGCGGTTGACCAAGCCGATCCGCAGCGCTTCCCGGGCATCGATCGGCTCGCCGACGAGCAGCATCTCCAGGGCGGCCTTGCGCGACACCGCCCGCGACAGGGCGACCATCGGGGTCGAGCAGAACAGGCCGATCTGCACCCCCGGCGTGGCGAACCGGGCCTCCGCGGCGCAGAGGGCGAGGTCGCAGGTGGCGACGAGCTGGCAGCCGGCCGCGGTGGCGATGCCGTGGACCTCGGCGATCACCGGCTGCGGCAGCCGCGTGAGGCTCAGCATCAGGCGGGCGCAGGTGCGGAACACCGCCTCCGTCGCCGCCCGAGAGGGATCGGCCCGCATCTCCTTGAGATCGTGCCCGGCGCAGAAGGCCGGCCCGGCCCCGCGCAGGACGACGACGCGCACGGACGTATCCTCGCGGATCGCGTCGAGGGCGTCCTGGAGGGCGTTCATGAGCGCCATCGACAGGGCGTTGCGTGCCTGCGGACGGTTCAGAGTGAGGGTCGCGACACCGTCGGCATCGTGGCGCAGCAGGACGGGGGCGTCCGCGAGGCCGGGCGCGGCAAGGTCTGCGGACATGGCGACACGTCTCCCGGTTCCGGCCCCTTGATCGTGCGGAGGCGGATTTAGAACCGGGAAGCTAGCATGCCGATGGCTTGGTGCAGAGGGCTGTGCTCACCCCTGCTCGGCCAGGGCGAGATCCAGGCTGGCGAAGTCCGCCCCCGGGCCGTTCCACCACACGCTCGGATACGAGGCGAGCCGGCCCAACACGCCGGCATAGGCCTCGGCGAGTGCGGTATCGACGATCGCCAGCGTGGCCTTTGAGAGGGCGAGACTGTCGGCGAGCGCCTCGCCGCGGCTTCTGCCGTCGAGAGCGACGACCCGGACCCCGATCCGGGCGAGGCCGAGGCGCATCGCCTCCGCCTGTGCGAGATCGCGGACCAGGAGAGCGACGGTCTCGCCGGGGCGCAGGCCTTCGCCGAAGGCCCAGTGGGCGATCCGGTTCGGGCAGATCGCCGGGGCGGCGCGCCGATCACCAGCGGCCAGGCCGGAGCGGAAACGCCGGCCGGGATCACGCTGGCCGGGCGCCGGATTCGGGGCCGGGATGTCTGTGACAGTGGAGTTCACGCCAAACATACGCTGCGAACCGCCTGGATCTGGATAAACGGTGGACCTTGGCGTGACGCGAGCAGGTTAACACTCTCTCTCAGGTTCGCAGATCCTCAGAACACTGGCGGGTTTTCACGGCTCCGGGCGGCTGGGACTGCGCCTATGCCGAATCGATGATGAACGGCCGACCGCAATTTGCAGGCGAATTCGGTCGCATTGGCCCCCGGCGCGGGGCGGCCTATGTCCCGCGTGGAACGGGCGGCCCGGAAGAGGTCGCGCCGACCGAGGAAACGCTGTCCCATGCGCCTGATCGTCCCCGCCGCCCTCGCCCTGACCCTCGCGGCCCTGCCGGCGCAGGCGCAGATCCGGAACGCCCCGTCCCCGCGGGCCCTGGAATTCGCCGCCTATATTTTCGCGGCCTCGAATGTCTGCGGCTACCGGATCGGCAACGCGGCGTTCGAAGGTCTCCTGGCGAAGCAGAACGTGCGGGTGGACGACGTCCAGCCGCGGGGGCCGTTCGGCAACCGGGTGCAGACCATGTTCACGCTGATGTCGAACCAGATGGCCCAGAACCGCGACCAGGCCTGCATCGCCGTGGCCGGCGAGTACGGGCCCGAGGGCGCCGTCGCCAAGAACGTCCTGCTGCCGGCCGGACAGGGCACCGGCACGCCGGCCCCGGCGGATACCGCCAAGCCCGCCGAGCCCGTCAAGCCGGCGCAGTGATCCTTTAGCCCAGACGCCACGCGATCGGCGGAACCCCGCGCTCGGCCAGCCAGCCATTGGCCCGGCCGAACGGGTCCGAGCCCGGAAAATCCCGGGCGCGGTTGAGCGGGGAGGGGTGCCCGCTCTCGAACACGCCGTGGCGGCCTGAATCGATCAGCGCCGTCCGGGCGCGGGCCTGGGCGCCCCAGAGCAGGAAGACGGCCGGCTCCGGCCGCACTGACACGGCGGCGACGGCCTCGTCGGTGAGCGCCGACCAGCCGTAGCGCAGATGCGCCCCGGCCTTGCCGGCCTCGACGGTGAGCGCGCTGTTGAGCAGCAGCACGCCCTGCCTCGCCCAGGGGGTCAGGTCGCCCCCGGCGGATCGCTCGGAGCCGGCCTCGGCCAGGATCACCCGCAGGGAGGCCGGCAGCCGGCCCGCGCCCACATACGAGAAGGCGAGACCGTTAGCGTCGCCCGGGGTCGGGTAGGGGTCCTGCCCGAGGATGACCGCGCGCACCTCCGGCAGCGGCGTCTCAGTGAGCGCCCGGAAGATGTCGGTGGGCGCCGGCAGGACGCGGGCGCCTTCGGCGATCCGGGCGTCGACCCGGGCCGCGACCGCGTCGGCCGCCCCGCCGGCAAAGAACGGCAACGCCAGCCACGGCGATCCGGAGGCCCGGAAGGCGGCGAGGGCGGCGGCGACGGGGGTGTCGGTCATGAGGTCTCGCGGTTGCGGGCCGGGGCCGCCGTGATTAGGGAGGATCGTCCGACCGCGCCCGGTGCGGCATCTCGCTGCCGGCCTTCGCCGTGCGGCTCGGCACCCTACATAGGACGGACCCGACACCGCGAAACCTCCGGTCCAGGCCCAAGCGCGTGCGCCGGCTGCCGGGTATCTGAAGCTTGAAGAAGGACTCGGCGCGCGGCGCCGGAACGCTGCCATGAATGAACGCGTCGAACCCGCCGCGCTGGCGGAAGGCCGGCCCCTGGCGACACTGGTCCCGGCCGCGGGCGGCTTCCCGGCCGACCACCCCAAGGTGGCTTGGGGCCGTGTCGGCGTGCTGCTGATGAACCTCGGCACCCCCGAGGGCACGAGCTACTGGCCGATGCGGCGCTACCTCAAGGAGTTCCTGTCGGATCGGCGGGTCATCGAGGTGCCCCGCCTGATCTGGTGGCCGCTCTTGAACCTGATCATCCTGACCAAGCGCCCGGGGCCGAAGGGCCGCGACTACGCCAGCGTCTGGAACAACGAGCGGAACGAGGGTCCGCTCAAGACCATCACCCGCGGCCAGAGCGAGCGCCTGCAGGCCGCCATGGGCGAGTCCGTCGTGGTCGACTGGGCGATGCGCTACGGCAAACCGGAGGTGGCCGAGCGGCTCCAGGCGCTGCTCGATCAGGGCTGCGACCGGATCCTGCTGGTGCCGCTCTATCCCCAATACGCCGCGGCCACCTCGGCCACCGCCTGCGACCAGGCGTTCCGCGCGCTGATGGACATGCGCTGGCAGCCGACTGTGCGGGTGTCGCCGCCCTATCATGACGACCCGGTCTACATTGCCGCCATGGCCGATTCGATCCGCGAGGGTCTGGCCAAGCTCGACTTCGAGCCCGAGGTTATCCTGACCTCGTTCCACGGCGTGCCGCGCAGCTACCTGCTCAAGGGCGACCCCTACCATTGCCAGTGCCACAAGACCGGCCGGCTGATCCGGGAGGCCCTCGGCCTGTCGCCGGAGCGGATGCGGGTGACCTTCCAGTCGCGCTTCGGCAACGAGGAATGGCTGAAGCCCTACACGGACGAGACCGTGACGGAGCTGGCGAAATCCGGCGTGAAGCGCATGGCGATCGTCGCCCCGGGCTTCACGGCGGATTGCCTGGAGACGCTGGAAGAGCTCGACGGCGAGAACCGCCACTACTTCGAGGGCAATGGCGGCGAGCGCTTCGCCTACATCCCGTGCCTGAACGATTCCGATCTCGGCATGAAGGTGATCGAGAACGTGGTGCGCCGCGAGCTTCAGGGCTGGCTCTGACGCAAAACCGCCGGGGCGCCGCTTGCGGACGGCCCCGGCCGGCCTATCATCGTCCGAAGCTGGACAATTCTCAGATCCGGCGTCGGAGGATCAGATGGCGTTCTTCATCGGGATCGCGTGTCCCTGGTTGCTGATCGCGGTGCTCGACCGGATCGCCGAAGGCCGCCGCACGGCCGAACTCGCCGCGCTCGGCGTCACCGCCCCGACGCCGCCCGCGAGTTCGGCGTATCTGCATCCCGACCGGCCTTATTAAGGATTCAGGCGTTTGGATTCACCGAACGGCTGAGAACGTGAGAGTTCTCTGATTGTTCGACCACCCTCCTTGTCATCCCGGGGCCGCGAAGCGGAGCCCGGGATCCATAAACGCCGACTGACCAAGACCTTGCGCCGTCGGCGGCTCTGGATTCCGGGCTCGCCTGCGGCGCCCCGGAATGACACGGTGATTTATCCGACCCCAACTTCTAACCGGAGGAGGGGAACCCTTTTTGTCCCTATCCGATCACGGCTTTTTCGTCTCCGGCGCCGGCTGAGCCGCAGCGGGCGCTGCGTCGGTGCGGTCGATCTTGGCCTCGGCGCGCAGCTTCAGGATCAGGTCCTGCTGGGCCTTGCGGACGAGGTGCTGGTCGATCTGCTCCTTCAGCTCGTCGAAGGTCGGCTGCGGCTTGGTGCGCTTCTCCTCGACCTTGATGACGTGCCAGCCGAACTGGCTCTTGACCGGGTCGGACACCTGGCCGGGCTTCATCGCGAAGGCGGCGTTGGCGAAATCTGGGACCATCCGCTCCTTGGTGAACCAGCCGAGATCGCCGCCCTCGGCCTTCGAGCCCGGATCCTTCGAGGTCTCGGCCGCGACCTTGGCGAAGTCCTCGCCGCCCTTGATCCGCGCGGCGATCTTCTTCGCGTCGCCCTCATTGTCCACGAGGATATGGCGCGCGTGCACCTCCTCCTCGGGCTTCATCAGCTTGACGGTCTGATCGTAGATCGCGTGCTCGGCCTCGGGGGTCACGGCGCGCTTGGCCTCCTGCTCCAGGTAGTCGTCGAGCAGGAGCTTGTCGCGGAAATAGGCGAGCTTGCGCTTGAACTCCGGCGTGTCGCCGATCTTGGCGGCCTCGGCGGCCTGCGCGCCGACCCGCAGGTCGACCATGTAATCCACCAGCAGGGACTTCTTCTGCGCCTCGTCCACCCCCGGCAGCGACAGGGCCGGGTCGTCGGACGCGATGGCGAGGTCGCCCTGCGTGATCGGCTTGCCGTTGACGCTCGCCACCACGGTGTCGGGGCTCGGGGGGGCGGTGTTCGCCGCCGGCGTCGCAATCGGGGCCGGGGTTGCCTGGGGGGCCTGCGCCAGCGCGAATCCGGGCATCGCGAGCATCAGGGCGAGAGCGCTCGCGCGCCGGAGGAGGGCGGGGTTCGGCATGCTGGCGTGGTCCTCGGCTGACGTCTCGTCGCCGCCTCTGTAAGGCCGGGCGGCGGGCCGCGGCACAGGTGGCGCGGGTCGCCCGAGAAGGCAAGCGCTGCCGTTTCCCCCGTCCGAAGCCCGATGGATCGGAGGCTGCCTCTTTCAGGTGCGCCGGCCGATGTTTACCTCTATAAGCCCGGCCAACTCCGCCAAGGCCGGCCCGCCACGCTCACCCGTGGGCGGGCTCGCGCGTCCGCAGGTCAACGATGCTCGGCTCCATCGCCAAGAAGATTTTCGGCTCCTCCAACGACCGGCGCGTCAAGGGCTATCGCCCGCGCGTGGCGTTGATCAATGCGCTGGAACCGGAGATCCAGGCCCTGTCGGACGACGCGCTGCGCGCGCGGACCGACATGCTGAAGGCGGAACTCGCCGCCGGCAAGAGCCTCGACGACATCCTGGTCCCGGCCTTCGCCACCGTGCGCGAGGCGGCCAAGCGCGTCTTCGGCCAGCGCCATTTCGACGTGCAGCTGATCGGCGGCATGGTGCTGCACGAGGGCGGCATCGCCGAGATGAAGACCGGCGAGGGCAAGACCCTGGTGGCGACCCTGCCGGTCTACCTGAATGCCCTGGAGGGCAAGGGCGTCCACGTCGTCACCGTGAACGACTACCTCGCCTCCCGCGACGCGGAGTGGATGGGCCAGCTCTACCGGTTCCTGGGGCTCACCGTCGGCACCATCGTGCACGGGCTGGACGACGAGCAGCGCAAGGCAGCCTATGCCTGCGACATCACCTACGGCACCAACAACGAGTACGGGTTCGACTACCTCCGCGACAACATGAAGTACGAGCTGTCGCAGCTCGCCCAGCGCGGACACAACTTCGCGATCGTGGACGAGGTCGACTCGATCCTGATCGACGAGGCGCGCACGCCGCTGATCATCTCGGGTCCGGTGGACGACCGCTCTGAGCTCTACGTGTCGGTCGACGCGATCATGCCCCGGCTGGTGCGCGAGCATTACGACCTGGACGAGAAGCAGCGCACGGTCTCGCTCACGGAAGCCGGCAACGAGTTCGTCGAGGAGACCCTGCGCGAGGTCGGCCTGCTCAAGGACGGGGACCTCTACGACGCGCACAACGTCAGCCTCGTCCACCACGTGAACCAGGCCCTGCGCGCCCACACCCTGTTCACCCGGGACAAGGACTACATCGTCAAGAACGACGAGGTGGTGATCATCGACGAGTTCACCGGCCGCATGATGCAGGGCCGGCGCTACTCGGAGGGCCTGCACCAGGCGCTGGAGGCCAAGGAGCGGGTGACGATCCAGCCCGAGAACCAGACGCTCGCCTCGATCACCTTCCAGAATTATTTCCGGCTCTATTCCAAGCTCGCCGGCATGACCGGCACGGCCTCCACCGAGGCCGACGAGTTCGCCGAGATCTACAAGCTCGACGTGGTCGACATCCCGACCAACAAGGAGGTCGAGCGCGTCGACGAGGACGACGAGGTCTACCGCACGGTGGCCGAGAAGTACGACGGCATCATCGCGGAGATCGACAAGGCGCATAGCCGCCACCAGCCGATCCTGGTCGGCACCGGCTCGATCGAGAAGTCCGAGCACCTGGCCGAGATGCTGAAGAAGGCCGGCTACACCCTGCTCGACTATTCTGACCCGAACGCGCTCACCGACGTCTACAAGGCCGCCCGCGAGGGCCGGGTGACCAAGCGCTTCGCCGTGCTGAACGCCCGCTTCCACGAGCAGGAGGCCTACATCGTGGCCGAGGCCGGCGTGCCGGGCGCGATCACCATCGCCACCAACATGGCCGGCCGCGGCACCGACATCAAACTCGGGGGCAACCTCGAAATGCGGATCGAGAAAGAGCTGAGCCAGCTTGCGGACGGGCCGGAGCGGGATGCCGCCATCGAGGCGATCAAGGCGGAGATCGCCGACAACCGCGCCAAAGTCCTGGCCTCGGGCGAGCCGGCCGACCCCGCCGCCGGCCGCAAGAAGGCCCTGCCGGGCGGCCTCTACATCATCGGCACCGAGCGCCACGAGTCGCGGCGCATCGACAACCAGCTCCGCGGCCGCTCCGGCCGCCAGGGCGATCCCGGCCGCTCGAAGTTCTACCTGTCGCTTCAGGACGACCTGATGCGGATCTTCGGCTCCGACCGCATGGACGGGATGCTGCAGAAGCTCGGCCTGGAGCAGGGCGAGGCGATCATCCACCCCTGGATCAACAAGGCGATCGAGAAGGCGCAGCAGAAGGTCGAAGCGCGCAACTTCGACATGCGCAAGAACGTGCTCAAGTACGACAACGTCATGAACGACCAGCGCAAGGTCGTGTTTGAGCAGCGCCGGGACTTCATGGCCCAGGAGAGCGTGCGCGAGACCGTGGACGAGATGCGCGAAGGCGTGATCGACGATTTCGTCGCCCGCTACATCCCGCAGAACGCCTATGCCGAGCAGTGGGACGTCGCCGGCCTGCACGAGCAGGTCCGGGAGGTGCTCAATCTCGATGCTCCGGTGGAGGATTGGGCCAAGGAGGAGGGCATCGCCGACGAGGAGATGCGCGAGCGCCTGCTCAAGGCCGCCGAGACCGCCTATGCCGAGCGGGCCGAGAAGAACGGCACCGAGATCACCGCCTATATCGAGAAGCAGGTCCTGCTCCAGACCCTGGATCACCTGTGGCGCGAGCACCTCGTGACCCTGGACCACCTGCGGCAGGTGATTGGCTGGCGCGGCTTCGCCCAGCGCGATCCGCTCAACGAGTACAAGTCCGAGGCGTTCGACCTGTTCAACAACCTGGTCACGGCCCTGCGTGAGCAGGTGACGGCGCAGCTCTCCCGCGTCGAGATCGTGCACCAGCAGCCCGACCAGCAGGCCTTCCCGGGCGGTACCCCGGAACTGCTGCCGATGTTCGCCCAGCATCTCGACCCGGTCACCGGCGAGAACGAGATGGATTACGCCGGGCGCGGCTCGGGCAGCGATGGCGGCGGCGGTCCGGCCTACGGCTACGCCGCGCAGGGCCTGGCGGTGGACGGCGCCGTGCTGGAGCGCGACCCCAACGATTCCGCCACCTGGGGCCGGGTCGGGCGCAACGAGCCGTGCCCCTGCGGCTCGGGCAAGAAGTACAAGCACTGCCACGGCACCTTCCAGGCCTGAGGCGGCCGGCAGGATGGCCGCCCGCACGGTCTTCGTCGCCGGCGCCGGCACCGAGATCGGCAAGACCTACGTCACCGCAGCGCTGACCCGGCGCCTGCGGGGGCTGGGCCGGCCGGTGCGGACGCTGAAGCCGCTCGCGAGCGGCGTGCCGCCGCTGAGCGACCCGGCCTTCGCGGAGAGCGACACCGCCCGGCTGCTCGATGCGCAAGGCCTCGTGGTCGAGGACGATACGGTCGAGGCCTGCTCGCCCTGGCGGTTCGCGGCCCCGCTCGCCCCTGATCAGGCCGCCGTTCTGGAGGGCCGGTCCCTGGCGCTCGCCGACCTCGTCGGCTGGTGCCGGACACAGGTGGCATCCACAGAAGGGACCCTGATCATCGAGGGCGTCGGCGGGCTCATGAGCCCGATCACCGAGGCTGCCACCGGGCTCGATTGGCTCAAGGCGCTCGGCGTACCGGCGCTCCTCGTCTCCGGCAGCTATCTCGGCGCGATCAGCCACGCGCTCACAGCTCGCGAGACCCTGCGCCTCCACGGCATCCCGCTTCTCGCCATCGCGGTGAGCGAGAGCGAGGGGGCGCCGGCGCCCCTCACCACCGTGGCCGCGTCGATCGCCCACCATGCCGGCGTTCCGGTCTTCGGCCTGCGGCGGGGCGAAGCCTGCCCGGAGGCTTTGGCCGATCTGGTGTGAGCGGGGCGGAACTCGACACAGCGCCGGCCTGATCGATTCGCCCAACATACCCCCCGCCATTGCGAGCGGAGCGAAGCAACCCAGGGATCCGCTACGACTGGAATCCGCGCGCCACACTGGGTTGCTTCGCTCCGCTCGCAATGCCGTGCGGGCCGACGGCAAGCCCTTAGGTCGCAAGCGGATCCGGCCGCATCGGCTTCCACTTCGACGGCGCAAGCTCTACCTGTCCCGCTAGGGAAATACGTTGAATCCCGCGGGAGCCGTGCGTTGAGTCAGTCCCTTGCCCCCGCGGCGGCTCCCGATGCCCAGGCCGGTGCCGGCGACGATGCCGCGTCGCAGAAGGGCCGGCTCAAGCCGGCGCTGGTCTTCGGCGCGCTCGGCGTCGTCTACGGCGATATCGGCACCAGCCCGCTCTACGCCTTCAAGGAGGCCGTGAAGGCCGCCACCGCGGGCGGCGCCTCCGTGCTGGAAGCCGCCACCGGCGCGGTGTCGCTGATCCTCTGGTCGCTGATCCTGATCGTGTCGCTGAAATACGCGGTGCTGATCCTGCGGGCCGACAACAAGGGCGAGGGCGGCATCGTCGCCATGCTCGCGCTGCTCGGCGCCCGGCAGGCCCGGCACGGCACCTGGAAGGCGGCCCTGCTGGTGGTCGGCCTGATCGGCGCGGCCTTGCTCTACGGCGATGGCGCGATCACCCCGGCGATCTCGGTGCTCTCGGCGATCGAGGGGCTGAAGGTCGATGCCCCCGCACTCGGGCACTTCGTCGTGCCGATCACCATCGCGATCCTGGTCGCGCTGTTCGCGGTCCAGCACAAGGGCGTGGCGGCGATCGGCCGGGTGTTCGGCCCGGTGATGCTGGTCTGGTTCGTGGTGCTAGCCGGGCTCGGGATCGTCGGCATCCTCGACAAGCCGGAGATCCTGGCGGCGCTGAACCCGCTGCGCGCCGTCGAATTCATGCTGCATGCTGGCTGGCACGTGAGCTTCGCCATGCTCGGCGCGGCCTTCCTGGCGGTGACCGGCGGCGAGGCGATGTATGCCGATCTCGGGCATTTCGGCGCGATGCCGATCCGGGCGGCGTGGTTCGTCCTAGTCCTGCCGGCGCTGGTGCTCAATTATTTCGGGCAGGGCGCCCTGCTGCTGGCCTCGCCCGACGCGCTCGAGAACCCGTTCTTCCGCCTCTGCCCGGATTGGGGCCATTACCCTTTGATCGCGCTGGCCACCCTCGCAACCATCATCGCCTCGCAGGCGATTATTTCCGGCGTGTTCTCCCTGACCCAGCAATCGGTGCAGCTCGGCTTCCTGCCGGCCATGCGCATCGTCCAGACGGCCAAGGAGGAGCGCGGCCAGATCTACGTGCCGATGGTGAACTGGCTGCTCGCCGCCGCGACCCTGATCGCCGTGGTGATGTTCGGCTCCTCGGACGCGCTCGCCGGCGCCTACGGCATCGCGGTCTCGATGCTGATGGCCATCACCACCCTGCTCGCCGCGCTGATCGCGCTGCGCTGGGGCTACAACCCCATCCTTGTCTTCGCGGTCAACGGCGTGTTCCTCGCCATCGACGCCGTGTTCTTCGCGGCCAACAGCGTGAAGATTCTGGAGGGCGGCTGGTTTCCCCTGGTGCTCGCCGGCCTCGTCGCGCTGATGATGCTCACCTGGAAGAAGGGCAACGAGCTGGTCGAGGAGGCGCGTGTCGCCCTGCGCCTGCCGGAGGACGCCTTCCTGGCCGGGCTCCAGCACCGGGAGCTGCTGCGCCTGCCCGGCACCGCGGCCTTCCTATCGGCGGCCGAGCACGGGATCCCGCTGCATCTCTCACGCTTCGTCGAGCGCAACCGCGCTCTGATGGAGCGGATCCTGATCATCACCGCGCTCTACGAGGAGACCCCCACGGTCCCGGTGGAGCAGCGCGCCCACGTGACGATCCTGGCGCCGGACTTCTACCGGGTGATCCTGCGCTACGGCTTCATGGAGGAGGCCTCGATCCCGGAGGGGCTGGCCTGCGCGGTGGCTTCCCGCCACCTGCCGGCCCACGTCATTGAGGACATGACCGTGTTCGTCGGCCACGAGACCATCATCCCCCGGAGCGACAAGCGCGGGATGGCGCCGTGGCGGGAGAACCTGTTCGCCTTCATGCAGCGCAACGCCGAGCGCACCGGCGCCTTCTTCGGCGTGCCGACCCGGCAGGTGGTGGAGGTCGGTACCGAGATCGAGATTTAGGGTCCCGGCGCCCCGATTGCGGCCGCCCCTAGTCTGGAACGCATAAAGACATGTTTATGTCTTGATTGCTTCGTATGCCGCGAAGTGGTAGGGGCTGGCCCCGAACCGCAACGCGAACACACGGAGCCGCCGACTCATGGCCAAGGATTATATCGTCAAGGACATCGGGCTGGCCGATTACGGCCGCAAGGAGATCTCGATCGCCGAGACGGAGATGCCGGGCCTGATGGCGGTCCGCGAGGAGTACGGCGCGGCGCAGCCCCTGAAGGGCGCGAAGATCGCCGGCTCGCTGCACATGACGATCCAGACCGCCGTGCTGATCGAGACCCTCAAGGCGCTCGGCGCCGACATCCGCTGGGTCTCCTGCAACATCTACTCGACCCAGGACCATGCCGCCGCCGCCATCGCGGCCGCCGGCGTCCCGGTCTTCGCCGTGAAGGGCGAGACCCTGGAGGAGTACTGGGACTACACCTCGCGCCTGTTCGACTGGCATGACGGCGGCGTGCCGAACATGATCCTCGACGACGGCGGCGACGCCACTATGTTCGTCCATCTCGGCCTGCGCGCCGAGAACGGCGACACCGCCTTCCTCGACAAGCCCGAGAGCGAGGAGGAGGAGGTCTTCTTCGCGCTGCTCAAGAAGAAGCTCGCCGAGAAGCCGAAGGGCTGGTTCGCCGGCCTCGCCGACAGCATCAAGGGCGTCTCCGAGGAGACCACCACGGGCGTCCATCGCCTGTACGTGCTCGCCAAGGAGGGCAAGCTGCTCTTCCCGGCGATCAACGTGAACGACTCGGTCACCAAGTCGAAATTCGACAACCTCTACGGCTGCAAGGAGTCGCTGGTCGACGGCATCCGTCGCGGCACCGACGTGATGATGGCCGGCAAGGTCGCCATGGTCGCCGGCTTCGGCGATGTCGGCAAGGGCTCGGCCGCGTCGCTCCGCAACGCCGGCTGCCGCGTGCTCGTGTCGGAGATCGACCCGATCTGCGCGCTCCAGGCCGCCATGGAGGGCTACGAGGTCGTGACGATGGAGGACGCTGCCCCGCGCGCCGACATCTTCGTCACCGCCACGGGCAACAAGGACATCATCACCCTCGACCACATGCGGGCGATGAAGGACCGGGCGATCGTCTGCAACATCGGCCACTTCGACAACGAGATTCAGGTCGCCGGCCTGAAGAACCTCAAGTGGTCGAACATCAAGCCGCAGGTGGACGAGATCACCTTCGCGGACGGCCACCGCATCATCCTCCTGTCGGAGGGCCGCCTGGTGAACCTCGGCAACGCCACGGGCCACCCGTCCTTCGTGATGTCGGCCTCGTTCACCAACCAGACGCTCGCGCAGATCGAGCTCTGGACCAACCCGGGCAAGTACCAGAAGCAGGTCTACACCCTGCCCAAGACCCTCGACGAGAAGGTCGCGGCTCTGCACCTGGAGAAGATCGGCGTGAAGCTCTCGAAGCTGCGCCCGGACCAAGCCGCCTATATCGGCGTCTCCGAGTCCGGCCCGTTCAAGTCCGAGCATTACCGCTACTGAGCCGGGAACCGCCCCGGTTCGGCGCCCGCGCCGAACCGGGGGTTGAAGTCTCGATCCGCGCGATGGCAGCCGGCATGGTCCCGGCTCTATTGATGACCCAGACAAAAGAGCCCGGCGCGCTGCGTCGGGCTCTTTCGTTTGTCAAGCCGTTTTGACGCAACCGCACTGTGTCTTCTGTGTGTCGTTAACGGATGATTGTGAGCGGCAGGCGTATAGCCACGCTTCGTTCCCCTTCCGGGTCGATTCCGCCGCACGGTAAGGTGCGGGCGAATCTTTGATCGGTGGGTCCGCGACGGTTCGAGAGAATCAGTGGCGGGAACGGTGCGTTCTGCGCCGCGCGGTTGCACGCGCGTTCGGACCGCCAGGGTGGGGGCAGGGCTATCATGGGTGTCGGTCGTGCCGCGCACGTTCGAATCTGCGTGGGTACGCTCACATTGACCGCGGCGAGCGCCGCGCTCGCCGAACTGCCCGAGAGTGCCGCCGCCCATGCGCCGCGCGAGATGCACGGGGTCGCCGCCCTGGCGATCTTCGGCGGCCTGGTCGCTTTTGCAGTGATCCTGTCGCTGCTCCACCTCTACGAGCGCGGGCGCTGGACCCGCCGGGAGCGTGAGCTCGCCGGCGCCCTCGACGTGCTGCGCGGCGCCCATGACCGCGCCGAGATGCTGCTCAACGCCGAGCGCCAGATCATCGTCACCTGGGACCGGCGAAGCGAGCCGGTGGTCGAGGGCGATATCAGCCTAGCGATCTACGGCGAGCGGCCGACCTCGGGCTATGCCCGCCGGGTGCTGGCCTTCGGCACCTGGCTGGTCGCCTCGGATGCCGCCGCGGTCGAGGCCGCGGTCGAGACCCTGCGGTCGCGGGGCACAAGCTTCACGCTGAGCCTGCGCACCCAGACCGGGCGCAGCATTGACGCCCACGGGCAGGCGGTGGCCGGCCGGGCGCTCCTGCGCCTGCGCGAGACCAGCCAGGAGCGCTGCGAGATCGCCGACCTGCGCGCGACCCTGGACGAGACCCGCCGCGGCCTGTCGGCCCTGGCCGGCCTCCTCGACGCGATCCCCCAGCCGGTCTGGCGGCGGAACCGCGAGGGCGGCCTGAGCTGGGTCAACGCCGCCTACGTGGCGGCGGTCGAAGCGGAGACCCGCGAGGCGGCTCTGGATCGCGGCATCGAGCTGTTCGACCGTCCGGCCCGCGAGGCGATCGCCCGGGACGAGGCGGCGCGATCCGCCGGCCTGTCACGCAGCGTCCCGCGGCTCTCGGCCGTGGTCGCCGGCAGCCGGCGCATGCTCGACGTGTTCGAGACCACCCTGGATAGCGGCCGCGTCGGCATCGCCATCGACGTGTCCGAGCTGGAAAGCGTCCGCGCCGACCTCCAGCGCCAGATGAACGCCAATGTCCGCACCCTCGACCAATTGCCCACCGCGGTGGCGATGTTCGACGTGTCGCAGCGGCTGATCTTCCACAACGCCGCCTACCGCCAGCTCTGGGACCTGGATCAGGCCTTCCTCGACAGCCGCCCCGCCGACGGCGAGATCCTCGATCACCTCCGGGCTGAGCGGAAGCTCGAGGAGCATGCGGATTTCCGCGGCTGGAAGCAGGGGGTGCTCGCCGCCTACCGGGCGGCCGAGGCCAACCAGAGCTGGTGGTATCTGCCCGACGGACGGACGCTCCGCGTCGTCGCCGACCCGAACCCGCAGGGCGGCCTGACCTACCTGTTCGACGACGTCTCCGACAGCCTGAACGCCGAGACCCGCTACATCGCCCTGCGCCGCCTCCAGGCCGAGACCCTGGACACCCTGGCCGAGCCGGTGGCGGTGTTCGGCGCCGACGGGCGCATGACGCTCGCCAACCGGGCTTTCTGCACCGTCTGGCAACTCGATCCCGCAACCGTGGAGGAGCGGCCCCACGTCGATGCCGTCATCGAGGCCTGCCGACCCCTGGCGCCGGCCGAGGAGCCGTGGCTCGACATCCGCGACGCGGTGGTCGGCCTCGAATCGCGTACCGCCCGGTCCTGCCGCCTGGCGGTGGTGGACGGCACCGTCCTCGATTGCGCCGCGCAGCCGCTGCCCGAGGGCGCGACCCTGCTGACCCTGATCGACGTGACCGCCAGCGTGAACGTCGAGCGGGCGCTTACCGAGAAGAACGACGCCCTAGAGAAGGCCGCGCAGCTGCGCGACACCTTCGTGCACCACGTCTCCTATGAGCTGCGCTCGCCGCTCACCAACATCATCGGCTTCACCCAGCTCCTCGGCGACGAGACGGTGGGCGCCCTCAACGACCGGCAGCGCGAATATTCCGACCACATCATGCGCTCCTCGGCGGCGCTGCTCGTGATCATCAACGACATTCTCGACCTCGCCTCGATCGATGCCGGCTCCCTGGAGCTCCAGCGGGAGGAGGTCGACGTCCAGTCCACCATCGAGGCGGCCGTGCGCGGCATCGAGGACCGGCTGGCGGAATCGCACATCACCCTCGCCCTCGACGTGCCGGAAGATATCGGCAGCGTCCACGCGGACGGGAAGCGGGTCCGCCAGATCCTGTTCAACCTGCTGTCCAACGCCGTTGGCTTCTCGGATGCCGGGCAGCGGGTCGAGGTCCGGGCTCGCCGGGACGCGCACGAGCTGACCTTGAGCGTGCGCGACCACGGCCGCGGCATGCCGCCGGAGATCGCCGATTCGGTGTTCAACCGCTTCGAGAGTCACACCCTGGGCACCCGCCACCGCGGGGTTGGGCTGGGCCTGTCGATCGTGCGGTCCTTCGTCGAACTCCATGGCGGGCGGGTCCATCTGGAAACCGCACCCGGGGCTGGGACCCAGGTGACCTGTACCTTCCCACTTTTCCCGAGTGATGGGCCGGCTCGCCTCGACCGGCGCGAGGTGAGCCGGCCCTTCATGACCCCAGCCGCGACCGCGACCCGGAAGCCGGGTATCGCGCTTCACTGACGGCAGCATCGCCGGGCTTGATTAATCGCCCGGCCGGGCTCAGCAGGGCGCATGTCCCAAATAGATCGTTCCGGCTGGGCCGTCTTCGGTATCGGCGACTTCCGCCTGTTCGGCTCGGCCCGGTTCCTGACGGGCCTCGCCTACCAGATGCAGGCGGTGGCGATCGGGTGGTTCGTCTACGACCTGACCCATTCCGCCCTGGCGCTCGGCCTCGTCGGGCTCGCGGGCTTCCTGCCCGCGGTGCTCTGCGCCCTGATCACCGGCCACGTGGCCGACGCCTATGACCGCCGCCTCGTCGGCGCCGCAGCCTTCGGGCTCCAGAGTCTCGCGAGCTTCGGGCTGCTGACCTACGCGCTGGCCGGCTTCCAGGCGGTCTGGCCGATCTACGCCCTGGTGATCGTCGTCGGCACCGCCCGGGCCTTCGCCAACCCCGCCCTGCAGGCGCTGCTGCCGACCCTGGTGCCGGGCCCGCAATTCGGCTCAGCCATCGCCTGGAACGCCTCCCTCTGGCAGAGCGCCTCGGTGATGGGCCCGGCGCTGGGCGGCCTGCTCTACGCACTCGGGCCCTCGGTGGTGTTCGGCGGCGCGGCGGCGAGTTTCGCCCTGGCGAGCCTCCTGACTGGGTTGATCCGGTTCCGGCCCGCGGCGGTGACCGAGCGGCCGCCGATCACCTGGGCGGCGCTGTCGGCGGGCATCGGCTACATCCGCTCGCAGCCGGTGGTGCTGGGGGCGATCAGCCTCGACCTGTTCACGGTCCTCCTCGGGGGCGCCACGGCGCTCCTGCCGATCTATGCCGGCGAGGTGCTGCATGTCGGCCCGCTGGGTCTCGGGGCTTTGCGGAGCATGCCGGCCTTCGGGGCGGTCACCATGGCGGTCCTGCTGGCCTATCGCCCGCTCCGGCGCCATGCCGGTCTGCGGATGCTCCGGGCCTGCGCCGTGTTCGGCGCGGCCACGGTGGCGTTCGGCCTCTCGACCTCGCTGCCCCTGTCGATGGCCTGCCTGTTCGTCACCGGCGCCGCCGACATGATCTCGGTCTATGTCCGCCAAACCTTCGTGCAGGGCGAGACCCCGGATGCCATGCGTGGCCGGGTCTCGGCGGTGAACACGGTGTTCATCGGCGCCTCGAACGAACTTGGCGAGTTCGAATCCGGCGTGCTCGCCGCCGCGATCGGGGCGGTCCCGGCGGTGGTGGCGGGCGGTGCCGCGACCATCGCGGTCGCGCTGCTCTGGGGCCGGTTTTTTCCAGCCCTGCGGGCGCGGGATCGGTTGCTGGTGCAGGGATAGCGGCAGTCCACCCCGTCTCAGGCACGGCCCGGCATCCAACCGGATTTTTCAGGCCCGTGGGCGGCTCCGGCGAAGCCGCGTTCGATTATCCATTTCACGCCTCCGACCGATCGGAAAATGGATAATTTATTTCCCATCATGGACTTAGATGATACGTACCAAGCCCTGAACGTCTGCAGGGACGGGCACGATGCCTTACAGGGAACTCGATGACGAACAGGCCCGGCAACTCATCAACGCCGAGCAGGTCTTCGATGCCTATCGCGCGGCGCGATCGACATTGCAGAGCCGCTTCGCCGGTTCGATGGCCTGGAAAACCGTCGATGGGCGTAGCTACCTCTACCGTTTCAAGGATGGCGTCTGGAAATCCCTCGGTCCTCGTTCGGAGGAGACGGAGGCTATTCACCAACGCTTCGTCGATGGCCGTTCGCACGCGAAGATGCGCAGCACTTCGCTCGCACAACGGCTGAACAGGATCGCGGCCGTCAGCCGCGCGCAGCGGCTCGGCCGGATGCCGGTGATCGCCGCCCGGATCCTGCGGGCTCTGTCCGACGCCCGTCTCACGGAACCGGTGGTCGCCACGGTCGGGACCAATGCGCTGTTCGCCTATGAGCGGATGGCCGGCGTCCAGATCGACGAGGCGGTCCTCGAAACAGCCGATTTCGACCTGTTGTACGACGCGCGGGCCAGCCTGAAACTCATCGTCCCGGAAGTGGCGGCCTCGGGAGTCGTCGGGCTGCTCCGGAAGGTCGATCATTCCTTCGAGGTCATGGGCAAGCGCGGGTTTCGTGCGGCAAACCGCGACGGCTACATCGTCGATCTGATCACACCCGCTCCGAAAGACCCCATTCGGCCGAGCGAAGCGAGGCAGATCGGGCGCGACCCCGACGATCTCGTCGCCGTCGAGATTTTTGGTCTGGCCTGGCTCGTGAACAGTCCCAAGGTCCGGGTCACAGTGCTCGATCTGCGCGGCTACCCGGCCGAGATGACCGTGCCCGATCCGCGAGCCTTCGCGCTCCACAAAGCATGGCTTTCCGGAAGACCGGATCGCAATCCCGAGAAGCGTCGCCGCGATGGAGCGCAGGCTCGGCTCATTGCGGAACTCGTCGCCCGCTACCTCCCGCATCTCGCCTTCGACGATCCCACCCTCGGGGCTCTGCCGAAAGCGCTGCGGGATCAAGCCGCGACGCTCACATCTGCCGACACGGGCCGCGAAACGAACGACGCCCTGGAGCCCGACTGGTAGCCGGGCTCCAAAGCCCCCGAAGAATCAGCGCCCCGCCAGCAGCGGCGACCAGGTCGGGTCGGAGGCGTAGGACGGGGTCGGGACCGGCTGCTCCACCTTGCCGGTGATGTCGACCATGAACAGCTTGCCGCCGCCCTGGCCGCCCGGATCGCGGAAGAACAGCACATATTGGCCATTCGGCGCGAAGGTCGGACCCTCGTTGTGGTAGCCCTCGGTGAGGACGCGCTCGCCGGTGCCGTCGGGCTTCGACACGCAGATGGCGAAGCCGCCATTGCGCTGGCGGGTATAGGCGATCAGGTCGCCGCGCGGGGACCAGGCCGGCTGCGAGGCCGAGCCGGTGCCGAAGGTGATCCGGTGCGGGTTCGAGCCGTCCGCGCCCATCACGTAGACCTGCTGCGAGCCGCCGCGATCCGATTCGAACGCGATCTGCGAACCGTCCGGCGCGTAGGTCGGGGAGGTGTCGATCGCCATGCCGTTGGTCACCGAGTGCTGGGCCTTCGACGCGATGTCCATCGTGACGATGTCGGCGTTGCCGCCCTGCTGCACGCTCATCACCAGGCGGCGGCCGTCCGGCGAGAAGCGCGGGCTGGCGCTCATCGAATCGACGTTGCCCAGCGCCTGGCGGGCGCCGGTCTCGAGGTTGATCACCTGGACCCGCGGCTGGTGCCCGGTGGCCTGGGACATGAACGCGATGTCCTGCGTGGCCGGCGAGTAGCGCGGGGCGACGATCGAGGTCTCGCCGCTTGTGATGGCGCGGACATTGGCGCCGTCCTGGTCCATCACCATCAGGCGCTTGCGGCGGTTCTCCTTGGGGCCGCTCTCGTCCACGAAGGCGATGCGGCTGTCGAACCAGGGGCCGAGGCCGGTGATCTTGCTGTAGACCGCATCCGAGATCAGGTGGCCGGTGCGCCGGGCATTGGCGGTGTCGGTGCCGTATTGCTGGCCGGTCATCTGCTGGCCGGAGGTCACGTCCCAAAGGCGGAACTCGACCTTCAGCTTGCCCGAGGCGTCGCGCGAGACGCGGCCGGTGACCAGGCCCTGGACGCCCGTGGCGCGCCACTTCTCGAAATTCGGCGCGGCGTCGAAATTCGGCTGCTCCGGGAAGCGGGCATGGTCGAGGGGCGTGAAATACCCTGAGCGGCGCAGGTTGTTGGTCACCACGCCGGAGACGAGGCCGCCGAGGCTCGGGTCACCGCCGAAATCCGCGATGGCGATCGGCATCGGCTGGAAGTTGCCGCCGCCGATGCGCAGCTGCAGCTGCGCCTGGGCCGGCGCCGCGACGCTGAGGGCGACCGCGAGGAACGCCAGAAGCGCGATCAGGCGCGCGGCGAAGGGCGCCGGAAGGAGCCCGGCGGAGGGGAGGTTCTGCATGGGTCGGATCCGAAGTGGCGATCAGACGGGGAGGGGATGACGGCAGACGGCGCGGGTGGCGACCTCAGGTCGCCGTGAATTCGAACTCCGCGTTGATAGCCTTCCAGTCGTTGTAATACGGCGCGTAGGTGGCCGGTATGTTGTACGGCGCACAGCGGCGCACCGCCCGGAGCGCGGCTTGCGCGATCGACTGGTCCACCGAACTGGAACCGCCCCGCATGATCCGCGGCTCGGTGCTGAGGGAGCCGTTCGGGTTCAGGCGGATGTCGAGCACCGGCAGCACCACGCCCTGGGCGGCGCCGGGGGGCGCCGAGTAGCAGCGCTCGATCTGCTGCTGCAGCAGCCCGACCAGGGCGTCGCGCAGGGACGGCGACAGGCGCTGCGCGGTGCCGGTGGCGGCGCCCAGGGCCGCCACCTTCTGCACCGTGTGGCCGGTGGCGCCGGTGGATTGCGACGGCGCCTTCGAGGCCAGCATCGAGCGGATGTCGCCGGCGTTGAACTTGTCGGCGAGCTCGGCCTGCTTGCGCGCCTTGGCCTCGCCATCGGCCTTGGCCTTCGCGTCCGCCATCGCCTTGGCTTTCGCCTTGGCGGCGGCCTCGGCCTTGGCGGCGGCTTCCGCCTTTTCGTGCGCGGCCTTGGCCTCGGCCATCTCCTTCTGACGCTCGGCTTCCGCCTCGGCCTTGGCTTCCGCGGCCTTCCGGGCGGCTTCCCGCGCGGCCTCGGCCTTGGCGGCATCCGCTTTGGCCTTGGCTTCGGCCTTCGCGGCCGCAGCCGCCGCTTCAGCCTCCTGCCGCTCGATCAGCTTGTCGAGTTGCTCGCGCTTCTCGGCTTCGGCCTTCGCGGCCGCCTTCGCCTCGGCCTTGGCCGCCGCAGCCTTCTCGGCGGCAGCCGCCTTGTCGGCCGCGGCTTTCTCGGCAGCTTTCTCCGCGGCCTTGGCGGCAGCCTTCTCGGCCTCGCGCTTCTCCTCGGCGGCCTTGGCGGCTTTCGCCACTTCCTGTGGATCCGGCTCGGCGCGCAGAGGCATCTCCTCCGCGTTGGCGAGCTTCATCTCGGCCGTGCGCTTGGGCGCGGTCGGCGCGTCGGTCTTGGCGTTCTCGGGCTCGCGATCCTCGACCTTCTCGGCCTGACGATCGGCCCGCGGCTGGGCGTTCGGCATCGGCTTGTCGGCCTGGCGCTCGCCCTTGGTGATCTCGGAGAACTGGTTCTCGGTGATCACCTCGACGGGCACGCCCTCCTGCGCCTCGGGCAGGGCTGGGGCCGCCACGCTGAACAGCGCGAAGGCGAGCAGCGCGACGTGGGTGCCGGCGGAGATCCAGACACCCGGTTCCTTGCGGTCGAAGTGGAACTCCACGGTTCAGACCCTACTGATGCTCAGGCTCGGTCACGAGGGCGACCTTCTTGAAGCCGCCGCCGGTCACGATCGCCATCACCTGCGCGACGCGGCCGTAATCGACCCGCTTGTCGCCGCGCACGAACACGCGCTCCTCGGTGCCGGTCTTGGCGGTCTCGAGCAGCTTCGGGATAATCGTCTCGTCGGTCAGCTCGTCCTCGCCGAGGAAGACCTGGCCGGTCTGGCGGATCGAGATCGTCACCGGCTTCACATCGGAATTGAGCGGCGAGGCCTTCGACTGCGGCAGGTCGAGGGGCACCCCCACCGTCATCATCGGCGCCGCGACCATGAAGATGATCAGGAGCACCAGCACGACGTCGATGAACGGCGTCATGTTGATCTCGTTGATCGGGCCGCCGCGCCGGCCCCTGCGCCGCCGCCTTTTGCCGCCGTGGGATGCCCCCGCCGCCATGCTCATGGATGGATCTCCTGGATCGGCGCGGTCAGGCGGCGAGCGACAGGCGCTCGTCGATCTGGCGGGAGAGGATCGCGGAGAACTCGTCGGCGAAACCCTCCAGCCGCGATTGCGACTTCGAGACCTCGGCCTGGAGCTTGTTGTAGGCGAGCACCGCCGGGATCGCGGCGAACAGGCCGATCGCGGTGGCGAACAGGGCCTCGGCGATGCCGGGGGCGACGACGGCGAGCGAGGTGTTCTTGGAGGCCGCGATCGAGGTGAACGCGGTCATGATGCCCCAGACCGTGCCGAACAGGCCGATATACGGGCCGGCCGAGCCGATCGAGGCCAGGAACAGCAGGCGCGATTCGAGCCGTTCGACCTCGCGCTGGATGGTGACGTCGAGCTGCTTCTCGATGCGCTGGGACAGGGACTGGACCTGACGGCCCGAGCCCTCGAACGAGCGCTTCCACTCCCGCATGGCGGCGACGAACACCGCGGCGAGCCCGGTGGCCGGGCGGTCGTTGAACGAGCGGAACAGCTCCTCCAGGGAGCGGCCGGACCAGAACGCGTCCTCGAACGCGTCCATCTCGGCCTTGGTGCGCCGGAACAGCAAGGTCTTGTCGACGATGATCGACCAGCACCAGATCGACGCGCTGAGCAGCCCGACCATCACGATCTTCACGACGAAGTGGGCCTGCAGGAACAGCCCGAGCAGCGTCATGTCGGCGACAGGCGCGGCCTGCATCGCGTCGGCTGGGTTCATCCGTCGAGGTCTCCTGCTCCGGATCGCGATGCGCCGGGCGAGGCCCGCGTCCGCCGGATCCGTGAGCGATATCAATGCTATCGTCCGCGAATCTGTCGAAAGTAAGGGCCGTCTTCGCGCCGAAACACGGCGATATCGCACCGACTCCGTTAAGGGCGCGACAGGGTTAAGGATCGGTTTCGATCCGGGCGATCCCAAGGCATTCCGAAGTATCGGTCATGCGGCCTCCCCGGGGAGGCTGGACCTCGCGAAACCGACGCCCTTATTCTCGGGCCATCAGAGTGCCGCGCGCACCGCGAGTCTCAGTACAGGAAGCGCCATGACCCTGCCCGTCCCGAGCCTTCACGGCCTGCTGCCCGCCGAGCCCGCCCGATTCCTGGGCTGGTCCTGTATCGCCGACCCGGCCATCGCCGGCGCCCTGGCACGGTCGGGCTTCGACGCCGTGCTCCTCGACCAGCAGCACGGCGCCCACGATTACCATTCGTGCTGCGCGGCGATTACCGAGGTGGCGCTCGCCGGCAAGCCCAGCCTGGTCCGCATTCCGGTCGGCGACTTCGCCATGGCGTCGCGGATGCTCGATGCCGGCGCCTCAGGCATCGTCGCGCCGATGATCAACAGCGTGGCCGACGCGCAGGCGCTGGCCGCCGCCACCAAATACCCGCCGGTCGGTCAGCGGAGCTGGGGCCCGGACCGCGCCATGTGGATGTCGGGCCAGAGCGACGCGACCGAGTTCCTCGCGGGCGCCAACGCCCGGGCGCTGACCATCGCCATGTGCGAGACCTCGGAGGCGATCGACGCGCTGGAGCCGATCCTGGCCCTGCCGGGCATCGACGGCATCCTGGTCGGCCCCGCCGACCTGTCGATCGCGCTCTCCAAGGGCACGGCCATCGACCCGTCCGGCGCGGCGGTCTCCGCCGCCCTCGGCGAGATCGTGCGCAAGACTAGGGCTGCCGGCAAGCTGCCCTGCGCCTTCTCGCCGTCGCCCCTGCGGGCCCGGGAGATGGTCGGCATGGGCTTTCAGCTGGTCTCGGTGGAGTACGACGCGATGACCATCGTCAACGCCTTCGCCAAGCTCCTGCGCGACGCCGACCCGTCGCGGGTCGCTTAAGCTCCGCTAGGCGCCAGCAGTCGCCGCAGGGCCTCCGGGAGGCGGATGGCGCGGCCGTCGCGCACGCAGGCGACCGTGACCTCCGCGGCGACGAGCAGTTCGTCGCCCCGGCGGACCTCCTGGGCGAGTTGCATCGAGGCGCCCCGCAGCTGCTGCGTGCGGGTGACGATGGTGAGCTGATCGTCCATGCGGGCGGGGCGGATGAAATCGAGGGTCATGCGCCTGACCACGAAGACGAGGCCGCGCGCCTCCCGGTGCAGATCGGACTGGTCGCCGGCCAGGCCCCGCAGCAACTCGGTCCGGCCGCGCTCCAGGAAGCGCAGATAGCTCGCGTGGTAGACGAAGCCCGAGAAGTCGGTGTCCTCGTAATAGACCCGCACGGCCAGCCGATGGGGGTCGGCCACATCGCCCGTCGGCGTAGCGTCGGAAGAGTTCGGTCCGCTCATCGGCGTCGATTAGTTCATGGTGCAGAGGCGGGGAAACCCACTCGTTGCGGCTCGGCCTTGGGCCCGACACGACAAGGGCCGCCCTGGGGCGGCCCTCGCATGATCAGGTCTGGGCTGAAGATCAGCCGCCGATGCGGGCGGCCAGGCTCGCCGAGTGGGCGTGCTCGTCGGCGATGTAGGGCAGCGCCTCGGTGGCAAAGCGACGGCCCTGGGCGCTGTCGCCCTGCTTGGCGTAGGCGTCGTAGAGCGCCAGGGTCTGGGCGTCGGACCGGGCCTGCTGGTCGATATAGGCCCGGTCGAAGGACCGGCCGTTCGGGGCCGACTGGAGCTGCGCCAGACGGGCCTGACCACGCTCGCCGAGGGCGACGCGACGGCCCGGCTCGGTCGGGCTGTTGTCGACGATGCCAACCGCGCCCAGCGCGCCGCCGACGATGTTGGTGCCGAGATTGGCCGCGATGGTCACCGGCGCCAGCACGAAGCCAACCGGGTTGCTCAGATCGGTCTGGATGCCCTGGTTGTCCGAGACCACCGTGCCGTTGCGCGAGAGCGAGGTGTTCGCCGGCAGCAGCGCGTCGGTGGTGGCCTTACGCTCGACCAGGACGCGGTTGGCGTAGTTGCGGACCCGCGGGTTGCGCGAACGCTGCAGCGCGATGCGGCTCGCCTCGATGCTGGTGGCATCCGAACGCAGCGCCTCGGCGCGGAACGCGGGGGTCTCGGTGGCGGCGGCGCCGACGCCCTGCTGCTGGTTGGCGAAGGGCAGGATGCGGATCGGCAGCGCGTCCTGGGCGAAAGCCGGCGTGGTGAGCGCAGCAGCGGAAAGGCCGAGGACGGCGAGCGTGATTCTGGTCATGCGGAAAGATAATCCTTGGTGTTCTTAGTCAGGTACCGAAGATCTGCCGAGTTCCAAAGATCAAGCCTTTGGTTCCGGCGATCTCGCCAGCGCCGGGTAAACTTGGCTCTGTCGCAACCACAACTGCCACGTCTGCGCGCTGTTCCAGGTTCGGGATCGCGTTTGCGTGAAGAGATCAATCCCCACAAACCACGTGAAGCTCGGCTATACTATCGAGACGTTTACTGAAAAACGCAGTTTCGACAGTCGGTTGCAGGCTCTTCAACGCATGCGCGATCCGGCGCCAGATAGGCCTGCGACGCCTCTCAGCCATGACCGAGGCAGAAGCCTGCCCTGTCGCAACCGCATGATGGTCCGCGGTTCGCGGGTTCAGGCGCTCTCGCCGTCGTCGAACAGGCCGTCCTGCTCCCGCCGTGGCTCGGCGAAGCCCATGTGCCGGAAGGCGTGCTTGGTGAGCACCCGGCCGCGCGGGGTGCGCTGCACGAAGCCGCGCTGGATCAGATACGGCTCGATGATGTCCTCGATGGCGTCGCGCGGCTCGGAGAGCGCCGCCCCGATCGTCTCGATTCCCACCGGGCCGCCGCCGAACGAGGTGGCGATCAGGGTCAGGTACTTGCGGTCCATCACGTCGAGGCCGACCGAATCCACGTCGAGCAGCTTCAGCGCCCGGTCGGCGATGGCCCGCGTCACCGTCTCGGCCTCGGCCACCACGGCGAAGTCGCGCACCCGGCGCAGCAGCCGGCCGGCGATGCGCGGCGTGCCGCGCGCCCGGCGGGCGATCTCGTTGGCGCCCTCCGGCGACATGCCGAGCCCGAGCACCCGGGCGCCGCGGGCCACGATCTTCTCCAGCTCGTCGATCTCGTAGAATTCGAGCCGGATCGGGATGCCGAACCGGTCGCGCAGCGGCGTCGTCAGCAGCCCCGCCCGGGTCGTCGCCCCGACCAGGGTGAATTTCGGCAGTTCGATCTTGACCGAGCGCGCCGCCGGCCCCTCGCCGATGATCAGGTCGAGCTGGTAATCCTCCATGGCCGGGTAGAGGATTTCCTCCACCGCCGGGTTGAGGCGGTGGATCTCGTCGATGAAGAGCACGTCGCGCTCTTCGAGATTGGTCAGCTGCGCGGCGAGGTCGCCGGCCTTGGCGATGACCGGGCCGGAGGTCGAGCGGAAGTTCACCCCGAGTTCCCGCGCCACGATCTGGGCCAGCGTGGTCTTGCCCAGGCCCGGCGGCCCCACGAACAGCACGTGGTCGAGGGCTTGGCCGGTCATCTTGGCCGCCTCGATGAAGATCTGCATGTTGGCGCGCGCCGCCTTCTGCCCGATGAACTCGGCCAGGCTCAGCGGCCGGATCGTCTGGTCCACGTCCTCGGCGCGCTTCTCCGGCGTGAGGAGGACGTTGGTCGGGGGCTTCGGCTTGCTCATGGACCTTCGCTCGTGGACCGGCCCGCCCGGACCGCTGGTTGAGGGTCCACGGGAGACATCGCGTCCGGGCCGCTTCTCCTAATACGCGGCGCCTGCGAAGTCTAAGCGCGTCGCCCGCCCCGTGCCGCAGCACACCGTCACGCCCGCCGGCCGGGGGGTGGCGTGCCGAGAACCGCCGCAATCGATGAAACCGAATTGCTGCGCCGCGCATTCCACTGGCGAGACCGCAAACTCGGCCGCAGGGCACGCTTCCACCATGACCATCCGATCGACCGCAGCCGGCGCGGCCAGCGCCCTTTTGCTCATCGCCAGCCTGGCAGCCGCCCAGGCCGCCCCTGGCGCGACCGAGACCAAGGTGGCCGAGGCCGCCCCGCAGCAGGTCCACCCGGTGGCCGCCGTCGAGCGCGACGACGATGCGAGCTGCAGCCGCGCGCGGCGGCGCCTGTGGATCGAGGGCGAGGGCTGGGTGGTCCGCCGAATCACGACCTGCCGCTGAAGCTGTGGGGGAGGGCGCCCATACGCAGTCCGCGCGGCTAGCGACCCGGAACGGCCGGTGATCGTGTCGGTTGCCCAGGATCGTTCCTGACGCGTTCCTCCCGTCAAGTCTCGGAGCCGGCCGCATGATCTCCCGGACATTGCTCACGCTCTCTGCCCTCTTCCTGGCCGCGCCGGCCTCTGCGCAGGGCGTCTATCCCTACGGCCCGGTGACGACGGGCGGGGCCGATTTCGCCGGCCCGTTCGTGCGCGGCACCTATATCGGCGCGCCTCTGACCCGGGTGCCGCGGCCGACCGAGATCGTGCCGTCGGCCTGGAGCTACGGCACCTACGGGATCCCGACCGTCACCGGCATTGCCGCGTCGCCGGCCCAGCAGCCGAGCATCACGGTCATCAACGCCACCGGTCCGGCGCCCCGGCCCACGCGCGAGCGCCGGACCGAACGGGTCGTGGACAGCTACGCCGCGGGCCCGCAAATCATCACGGTCCAGGTTCCCCGCCGCTGAGCGACGCGAACCAGTCGGCATAGGGTGTGTTCCGGACGAGGTGCCGGTTCAGGTCCGGCGCGCCGTCGTCCCACCAGACCGGGCCGCGCTCGCCAAGCCCCGTCTTCGCCGCATCGACCTCGGCCCGGGCGGCCTTCATCGCCGCGGCGGCCTCCGGCTCGTCCGCCCGCTCCGCGGCCTTGGCCGCCTTCACCGCCCGGCGCCCATCCATCAGCCGCTGCACCAGGGCCGCGCGGCGCTCCGGCGTGAGACCGGGATCGGCCCGGCGCCACAGGCGCCCACGGACGACGATGTAGCGCAAGTCGGGCGTGGTGATGACCTCGCTCATGCTGGAATTCGGCTCCGCCGTTGGGTCGAAGTTAAGTCTTGTGGTGCAGTTAGTGGCTGTCGGGTCCGGGTCATGCCATGCAGATCGTTATCGTCGATTCGAGCCGCGTCGTGCTGCAGATCATCGCCTCGCTGATCGAGCCGCGCGGCCACGACGTGCACGCCTTCACGGATTCCGCGCAGGCCCTGCAATTCCTCTCGGCGACCCCCTCGGTCCGGGTCCTGATCACCAGCGTCGAGGTCCGGCCGCTCTGCGGGCTCGAACTCTGCTGGGCCGCCCGCCTCCTCGCGGAGGAACGCCGGCCGCTGCATGTCATCACCATGTCGTCCGCCCGCAACGTCCGCAGCCTCGCCGAGGCCCTCGACAGCGGCGCCGACGACTTCATCGAGAAACCGCCGAGCGCCGAGGAGCTGAACGCTCGGCTGCGCGCGGCCGAGCGCCTGATCACCATGCAGGAGGCGCTGATCCGGCTGGCCGAGACCGATCCGCTCACCGGCGCCTACAACCGGCGCGCCTTCTTCGACCGGGCCCGCCTGGCCGCCGAGCAGGGTGGCCGCCCGGGCCGGATCTCGGCGATCCTGGCCGATATCGACCATTTCAAACGGATCAACGACGAGCACGGCCACGATGTCGGCGACCGCGCCATCCAGGCCGTGGCCGAGCTGATCGCCGGCGACGGCATCGGCGGCCGCCTGGGCGGGGAGGAATTCGGCCTCGTCCTGCCGGGCTGCGATCTCACCGAGGCGATCGCCCGGGCCGAGCGCCTGCGCGAGAGCGTCCAGGCGCTGCGCATCCGCGGCAACAAACATGCGATCGGCCTGACCTGCAGCTTCGGCGTCAGCACCTGGATCGAGGGCGACGACGTCCACGCCCTGATCAAGCGGGCCGACATCGCGCTCTATGCCGCCAAGGGCGGCGGCCGCAACCGCGTCGTGCCGTACCAGAGCGATGCCGGCTTGGCTGTCGCAAGCTGAGATGGCCAAGCCGCCCCAGCTTGGCACGATGCGGCACAGTATGGTTACGGGCTTCGCCCCAGACTGGCACACCACTTCGCGGTGCGACGACAGAAATCGACTGAATCCGCGAAAATAAAGCTTAATATTCGCCCCAAACCCATGGAACGGATCTTGGAACTACGCATCCGATCCCGGCCCCTTTGTATCGCCGGGAGACGAAAGGTGCGAGGTCATGAGTACGGCCGTTGGCGTCCTGATCCTGGATGAACCGCAGGACCTGAGCGCGACTGTTCGCGCCACTCTGGAGCATATGCCGGAGTTTCACACGATCGGCCTGGAAGACCTGGACCAGGCGGATGCCGGGCCCGCGGTGGCGCTGATCTTCCTCGACGAGATCCGGCTGGCGGATGGGATCGCACGCCTGGTCGGCCTGAAGGAGCGGCAGCCGAACCTGCGCACGCTCGTGGCCTTCGGGGCGCTCACCGCCGACGATCTGCGGGCGCTGCTGGCGGCGGGGGCCGATGCCTTCGTGGCACGCTCGAAATCGCCGCGGGAACTGGGCGCGGCCCTGTTGGCGCTGGCCGAGGGCTCGGACTGCCTCGTGCCGCCGGAACAGCAGGCCGTAAACCCGGCGGAGCAGGGCGACAGCCTCGGGCTCACCCCGCGCGAGGCGGAGGTGCTGCGCTTCCTCAGCTCGGGCTTCAGCAACAAGGAGGTGGCCCGCCGCCTCGCGCTCAGCGTTCGGACGGTAGAGACCCACCGACTCAACCTGCGCCGCAAGACCCAGACCGGGCGGCTGAAGGATCTGGTCTCGCTGGCGCGCCAGCTCGGGCTGGCCCCGGTGGTCGACAGCGAGCAGAACCGGCGCGGCGGCGGCTCCGGCAACCAGTCCCGGCACTGACCGGGAGATCGGGCAGCCCCGGCGGGGCTGCCCCCCTACGCCACGCCGACCTGCGCGCCCGTGCGGGCCCGCGATAGCCCGGACGCATTTTTCCCGGAGGCCGCCGATTTGGCCCGGGATGCCGCCCCCTTCTCCACCGTGCTCCGTTTGCGGGCCGGAGACGCAGCGGGCTTGACCTTCTTGCCGGCCAGGGCGTCGCCCTCCGAGGCGGCCAGCCGCGCCTGGAGCAGCCCGAGCACCGCCGCCTCCTCGGAGCGGAGCTTGCCGAGATCCCCGCTCAGCTCAGTCTCCACCGCATCCTTCACCTGCAGCAGGAGATCGCCCTCCAGGTAGCAGTCGAGGATCTGGGGGTGGATGTAGCATTTGCGGCAGATGGTCGGCGTGTTGCCGAGCCTGCCGGCGACGCTCTCGATCGCCGCGCGGACATTGCGCTTGGCGCCCGCCTCGCTGTCGAAGCTCTCGAATTCCCGCAGGGCCAGGGCCGCCAGGACCGTCCCAGCCCAGGTCCGGAAATCCTTGGCGGTAAAATCCTCGCCGGTGATCTCGCGCAGATACGCGTTCACGTCGGACGAGGTCACGTCGCGCTGGACGCCATCAGCATCAATGTATTGGAACAGCTCCTGCCCAGGCAGGTCCTGGCAGGCCTTCACGATCCGGGCGACGCGCCGGTCCTTCAGCGACACGTCCCAGGTCTTGCCGCTCTTGCCCTTGAACCGGAACGACAATTCCGCGCCCGCGATCCGGACATGGGGATCGCGCAAGGTCGTCAGGCCGTAGCTCTTGTTGGTGCGGGCATAATCGTCGTTGCCGACCCGGATCAGCGTGGTCTCGAGCAGATGGACCACGGTGGCCAGCACCTTCTCCCGGCACAGGCCAGGACGCTTCATGTCGGCATCGACGCGCTGGCGGATGCCCGGCAGGGCGTCCGCAAAGGCCATGATGCGCGAGAACTTGTTGGCTTCTCGCGCCTGCCGGAAATCGGGATGGTAGCGGTACTGCTTGCGGCCCTTGGCGTCCCGGCCGGTAGCCTGGATGTGGCCGCTGCTGCGCGCGCAGATCCAGACATCGGTATAGGCCGGCGGTATCGCCAGGGAACGGATGCGGGCGAGGATCCGCTTGTCCCGCACCGGCGCCCCCTTCGCGTCGAGATAGCGAAAACCCGCGCCGCTGCGCTTGCGCGTGAGGCCCGGCCGGCTGTCGTCGACATAGACGAGGCCCGCCTCCTCGGCCGCCGCGCGCAGGCTTCCGCCGTTCTGGTCCGTCTCGACTTCCGCCATCGCCGCCCCTCCCGGATACGCCGCCGGGGTACCGCCCGGCGAGAAGGCGCTGATCAACCGGCGGCGCCCGATTGCCGTTCCGGATCTGCGCATCCGCCGCAGGCGAACGCGGAGCGTGCTAGAGGGACGCCATGGATTCCGAACCCGCCCGCGAAACCCCTCCGACGCCTATGCGAAGCTTGGTCTTCGTCGTCACTGAGGATTGGTTCTTCGCCTCGCATTTCCTGCCGATGGCCCGGGCCGCGATCGGCATGGGCCTCTCGGTCGCTGTCGTCACCCGGGTGCGGGCGCACCGCGCCGTCATCGAGGCGACGGGCGCGCGCGTCGTGCCGCTGGAGGCGGAGCGGGCGAGCCTCAACCCGATGGCGGCGGGCTATGCCGCTGGGCAGCTCGCCGGGATCCTGAAGGCGCTGAACGCCGACATCGTCCATTGTATCGCGCTGCGCAGCATCCTGGTCGGCGGGACCGCCGCCGCGATGGCCGGCATCCCGGCGCGGGTCTACGCGCTGACCGGCCTCGGCCTCGTCGGCGCCCGCAGCGACCGGATCGGGCGCGCGGCCCGCCTCGGCCTCCGGGGTCTGATCCGCGGGCCGCTGGCCTCGGCGCGCACCCGCTTCCTGTTCGAGAACCCGGACGACGCCCTGGCGCTCGGCCTTGATCCGTCCGAGCGATCCGTCACGGTGATCGGCGGGGCGGGGGTCGATTGCGAGACGTTCCAGCCGCAACCGCTGCCGCCGACGCCGCCGCTCAAGGTCGCCGTGGTGGCGCGCATGCTCTGGTCGAAGGGCATCGACGTGGCCGTCGAGGCGACCCGTCTGGCCCGGGCCCGGGGCGCGGCCGTGGAACTTGCTTTGTTCGGGGCGCCCGACCCGTCGAACCGCCGCTCGATCGACGCCGCGACCTTGCGGGACTGGAGCCGGGACGGCGTCGCTTGGCACGGACCCACCGAGGACGTGGCCGCCGTCTGGGCCGGCCAGCACGTCGCCTGCCTGCCGTCCAGGGGCGGGGAGGGGCTTCCGCGCAGCCTGCTCGAAGCCGGCGCCTGCGGCCGGGCGCTCATTACCACCGATGTCCCGGGCTGCCGCAGCCTCGTGCGCGACGGGATCGAGGGTCTGCTCGTGCCCCCCGGAGACGCCCCGGCCCTGGCCGACGCGCTGGTCCGCCTGAGCGGCGATTCCGCCCTGGTGGCGAGCCTCGGCGCCGCCGCCCGGACCCGGATCGAGTCCGGCGGCTTCACCGAGGCCGCCGTCACCGATCAGGTCTGCGCCGTCTGGCGCGACCTGCTGGACGCCTGATCATGCGCGCCCCAGACGATCCGCTCGGCTTCATCGCGGCCCATACCCGGCTGCTGCCGGTTCCCTACGCCCCGGAGATCCAGCTCCACGTCGCCGACGAAGCGACCGCGCTCTGGCAGAAGACCGAGGACGAATTGCAGGAGATCGGGCTGCCGCCGCCGTTCTGGGCCTTCGCCTGGGCCGGCGGGCAGGCGCTCGCCCGCTACATCCTCGACCATCCCGAGATCGCGCGCGGGCGCCGGGCCGTGGATTTTGCCTCGGGCTCCGGCCTCGTGGCGATCGCCGCCGCCCGGGCGGGCGCGCAGCACGTCGTCGCCAGCGACCTCGACCCGTTCGCAGTGGCGGCGATCGGCCTTAACGCCTCGGCCAACGGCGTCGCCGGCCTGATCCAACCCGTCGCGACCAACCTCCTTGCCACCGTGCCGGAGGTCGATCTCGTCTTCGCCGCCGACGTCTTCTACGAGCGCGACCTCGCCGAGGCGGTCACAGGTTGGCTCACCGACTTGCAGGCCCGCGGCCGCACGGTACTGATCGGCGATCCCGGGCGCACCTACCTGCCGCGCGCACGGCTCGAATGCCTGGCGAGCTACGCGGTGCCGGTCTCGCGCGCGCTGGAGGATGCCGAGATCAAGCAGAGCCACGTCTGGCGGTTGCACGGCTGAGACGATGGCCCGGGCCTGACGGGTCCAATCGCTCCGGGCGGTGCAGCGAGGCTTCATCCGCGGCCGGAATGCGTTACGTTGCGGCCGGACCACGATGTGCGGGGGCACATCGACGCGAGTCGCCCTCGGCGCTCGGCAGGCTCGAAATCTTTTGCGCGTCCCGCCGGGCGCAGGCAGCGGCGGAGTCATTCCAGTGAGCGTCAAGTCGTGAGCGTCAACCCGAGCCTGCCCCGTGTCGTCGCCTTCTCCGGGAGCGCCAAGCGCCCCTCGCGGACCCGCGATCTCGTGGAGGCGGTCGGCGCCGAGCTGGGGCGCCTGCGCCGGATCGACCTCAAGATCTACGACCTGATCGATGCCGGGCCGGGGATCGGCGTGGCGCTGCGCGAGGATCTACCCCTGTCGGCGGCGCACCTGATCGAGGCGATCGAGGGAGCGGATGCCCTGATCGTCGGGACGCCGGTCTACCAGGGCGGCTATGCCGGGCTGTTCAAGCACGTGTTCGACTTCGTCGATCCGGCGCGGATGGCGGGCATGCCGGTCGCCCTCACCGCCACGGGCGGCGGCCTGCGCCACGCTCTGGTGGTGGAGCACGGCTTGCGGCCCCTATTCGGTTTCTTCGCCGCCCATGTGGCGCCGACCTCGGTCTATGCCGGCCCCGAGGACATGGCCGACGGCCGCATCACCGACGCCACCGTGGCCGCCCGGCTCGCCACCGCGGCGGTGGAACTAGCCGCCCTGCTCGACGTGGCCCGGGCGATCGACGCCGGCGCCGCGGCCTGACGCGGTTGCAACCGGCGCTTGCAGGACGTTCGATGTGTCCGAGAACGATAAAGTGGGATTGTTCTAAAACTTGATCTCATGTGGGATTGGTCCGGCACCGTCGGTCTGCTTAGATCCACGGAGAACGACGCCCATCCGCGAGGGATCATGGCAGGCTCAACCGTCACGGCCAGCAAGAAGGCGGGGACGCCGCTGCCCGCCACCTACGTCACGGCCTCGGGCCTGCCGCGCTACCATCCGGTCTCGCAGGCGCTGCACTGGGTGACGGCCGCCCTGGCGCTGGCGGTGCTACCGCTGGCCTGGGTAGCGGTGAGCCTGCCGCCGGCGCCCCTTAAGGGCAACATCTTCGTGCTGCACAAGTCGGTCGGGCTGACGATCCTGGCGATCGTGGTCCTGCGGATCGTCTGGCGGATGATCCGGCCGGCGCCGCCCGATCCCCAGGCGCCGCGGCTGCTGACCCTGATCGGCCGGGTCAACCACGGGCTGCTCTACGCGATCTTCCTGATCATGCCGGTCAGCGGCTACCTGCTGAGCGCGCTGTCCGGGCGGGACACGCCGTATTTCTGGCTGTTCACCATCCCGGGCCTGACCAAGGACGAGGGCCCGCAGAAGATCGCCGAGTCGATCCACCTCGTCGGCCAGTGGTTCGTCTACGCCCTGGTGCTGCTGCACATCGCCGGCACAATCTGGCACCTCGTGATCCGCCGGGACGGCCTGCTGGAACGGATGCTCCCGGTCCAGGACGGCCGCGGCTCCCGGTAGCTCAGTCGAGCCGGCGCAGCACAAAGGTGGTGCCGACCTCGGGCTCGCGCCGCCAGCGCCCGTCATCGGTGGGTACGAGATCGATGGTGTGGCCGCGCTTGGCGGTGAGCGTCATCCGGCCGTTGGCGTAGCGCCAGCGGACCGGATCGAACACCTCCAGCCCGCCGTCATGGCAGCCCGGGACGACGTGGACGCCGCCGCCGGTGCCGTCGAGGGTGATCCGGCAGGTGTCGCGCGCCTGGAACCGGTCGAGGGCGTAGACCCCCGGGGCGGGACCGGGCGCCGCCGTGGCGGTCGTGGTCGCGGTCGGGCTGCGCTGCAACTCGGCGGGCACCGCCGGCGCCGTCTGGAACGCGGACGGCGCGGGTGCGGCCTCGATCCCGGCGAGGTCGGGCGCTGCGGACGCGGCCGGACGCATCGCCGCGATGTCGAGGGGCACCAGGCTGTAGGTTTCGCCGCCCTCGGTCTTGGCGACGAGGCTGCGCTGGTCCGGCCGCCGGACGAATTCGAGGATCGGGCGGACGTTCCGGTCGACCAGGCGCACGCCCCGGTCGCTGAACAGCCAGCCGGCGATGCCGCTCACCACCGGCAGGGCGCGCCGGCATCCGGCCGGGAAGCTGATCCGCTGCCCGGCCTCGCCGGCCTCGCTCCGCAGAGTCATCACGCAGCGCCGGTTGGTCCCGTCGCGCGACAGGTCCCAGGTCCCGGGCACCTCGGTGAGCCGTTCGGGCAGGCTCGGCGGGGCAGGGGGGGCCACGGGCGTCTCCACCGGCGGCGCGGCGAGCGTCCCCGGATCGAGGAGGCTCGGCTCGGGCGCCGTCGGGGGAGCGGCAAAGTCCTGCTGCGCCGCCGCCGGCCGCGGGGCCAGGGCCAGGGCGGCGAGCAGCGCGGCCAATGCGGGTTTCACGCGGGCGGGCTCCAGGGTGTCTCGGAAACGGGGGTCAGCGGGCCGCGCCCCTCGAACCACGACAGGACGTTGTCGACGACGAGCTGCGCCATCGCCGTGCGGGTATGCTCGGAGGCAGAGCCGACATGCGGCAGCAGCACGGTGTTGTCGAGGGCGGCAAGCTCCGCCGGCACGTGCGGCTCGTTCTCGAACACATCGAGCCCGGCCCCCAGGATCGTGCCCGCCTGAAGCGCCGCGATCAACGCGGCCTCGTCGACAAGGCTGCCGCGGGCGACGTTGATCAGGATGCCCTCCGGGCCCAACGCCTCAAGGATGGACGCATCCACCAGGCCGCGGGTGTCGTCGCCCCCGGGTGCCACCACGATCAGGATGTGGACCGCCCGCGCCATACCGAGCAGGCTGTCGTAGTAGGTGTAGGACACGTCAGCCTTCCGGCTGCGGCCGTGATAGTCGATCGCGACGCCGAAGCTCTCCAGGCGATGGGCGATCGCCCGCCCGATCCGGCCGAGCCCCAGGATCCCGACGCGCCGCCCGCGCAGAGAAGCGGTCAACGGGAACGGCGCCTTCGGCCAATGGCCTTCCCGCAGGTAGCGATCGGCCTGCGGCAGCCGCCTTACAGTCGCCAGAACCAGGCCGACAGCGAGGTCTGCAACCTCGTCGGTGAGCACGTCCGGGGTGTTGGTAACCACGATCCCGCGCCGATGGGCCTCGACGGCGTCGACGGCATCGTAGCCCACGCCGAAATTCGCGATGAGTTCGAGCTTCGGCACCTTGTCCATCAGGGCGGCGTCGACCTGGCCGCCGACGCAGAGGCCGCGGATCCGCGGGCCGACCTCGGCGAGCAGCGCCTTTGGGTCCGCGGCGCCCGCGAGCCGGTGCACCGTGAAGCGCCCCTCGAAGGCGGCCTCGACCAGCGGGTGCATTGTCTTCAGGAACAGGATCTCGGGCGGCGCTTCGGACATCCCACACTCCCTTTTTGTTGAACGACCGCCGATGCGGCCGGTCACGCTCGGTTCGGCATAGGGCCTGCACCCGGTGCGGCGCCAGCCACGCTCGGCTTCCGGCCGTGACATCGAAGGCCAAGCGCCGAGCGGCCAATTGACAGAGCGAAGACTTGCCTCTTCCGAAAACCGCGCGCGATGCCTACTAAGGAACCCGCATTATCGCGAGAGCTCTGCACCGATCCCATCCGAAGACGAAAACCGATGACCAGCCCGCGCACCCTCTACGACAAGATCTGGGACGACCACGTCGTCGATGTCCAGCCGGATGGCACCAGCCTCCTCTACATCGACCGGCACCTCGTTCACGAAGTCACGAGCCCGCAGGCGTTCGAAGGTCTACGCGTGGCCGGCCGCAAGGTCCGGCATCCGGAGAAGACGCTGGCGGTGGTGGACCACAACGTCCAGACCTCCGACCGCTCGAGGGGCATCGACGATCCCGAGAGCCGCACCCAGCTCGAGGCCCTGGCCGAGAACGTGCGCGATTTCGGCATCGAGTTCTACGACGCCCTCGACCGGCGCCAGGGCATCGTCCACATCATCGGCCCGGAGCAGGGCTTCACGCTCCCCGGTCAGACGATCGTGTGCGGCGACTCGCACACCTCGACGCACGGCGCCTTCGGGGCGCTGGCCCACGGCATCGGCACCTCGGAGGTCGAGCACGTGCTCGCCACGCAGACGCTGGTGCAGAAGAAGGCCAAGAACATGCGCGTCACGGTGGATGGCGCGCTGCCGCCCGGCGTCGGCGCCAAGGATATCATCCTGGCGATCATCGGCGAGATCGGCACGGCGGGCGGCACCGGCCACGTGATCGAATATGCCGGCGAGGCGATCCGCGCCCTCTCGATGGAGGGCCGGATGACGATCTGCAACATGTCGATCGAGGGCGGCGCCCGCGCCGGCCTGGTGGCGCCGGACGCCACCACCTACGCCTACGTCAAGGACCGCCCGAAGGCGCCCAAGGGCGCCGCCTTCGACAAGGCGCGCACCTATTGGGAGAGCCTGCTCACCGACGAGGGCGCGTTCTTCGACCGCGAAGTCCGCCTCGACGCCGCCAGCCTGCCGCCGATCGTCAGCTGGGGCACGAGCCCGGAGGACGTGATCTCGGTGCGTGGCCGCGTGCCCGATCCGGCCGCGATCGCCGACGAGAACAAGCGGCAGTCGAAGGAGAAGGCACTGGCCTATATGGGCCTGACGCCGGGCACCCCGATCACCGACATCACCCTCGACCGGGTGTTCATCGGCTCCTGCACCAACGGCCGGATTGAGGACCTGCGGGTCGTCGCCCAGATGGTCGAGGGCCGCAAGGTTCATGAGAGCGTCTCGGCCATGGTGGTGCCGGGCTCCGGCCTCGTGAAGGCGCAGGCCGAGGCCGAGGGCATCGACCGGGTGCTGAAGGCCGCGGGCTTCGACTGGCGCGAACCGGGCTGCTCCATGTGCCTGGGGATGAACGCCGACCGGCTCAACCCGCTGGAGCGCTGCGCCTCGACCTCCAACCGGAACTTCGAGGGCCGCCAGGGCCATCGCGGACGCACGCACCTGGTCTCGCCGGCCATGGCGGCGGCGGCGGCCGTGGCCGGTCGCTTCGTCGACATCCGGGACTGGCCGCAGGGCTGAGGCCAGAAAGCCAAAAACCCGATTGACGGACCCCGCCCGTCCGCATAAACGAAGCCGTCGCCGACCGCTGGGTCGGCGGCAAGCCCAGGTGGCGGAATTGGTAGACGCGCTGGTTTCAGGTACCAGTCTTGCAAGAGGTGAAGGTTCGAGTCCTTTCCTGGGCACCAATCGCTGAAATCGAAACGGATTTCACAGCGGTTTCCCCCTAAAAGTCCCAGCGGCTCACTGAGCCTCGAACACTGGGACTTTACCTGACCCCGAAGATCTCAGTCTATCCGGTGCATGGCACCGCCGCCGAGTGCTTCCGCCGATCGGTGCAGATCTGGCGCTTGGGTATTCCTGACCTTCCTCAACTCGATATCGTCGTGATCTGACGCGTCGTCGCGCCGGAAACGGAATCGGCGTGCCGGTCAGGTGGGCTGCATCCGCCGGCTTGGTGGGCCGGCGTCGGGCAGGACTGTGCCGGCAACGCAGTCGCAAGCCTCTGCGGCGCGCCCTCCGGCGCTCCGTTCAGTGCCGGCATAGATTTATTCCGCTGCGGCACGTGCGCGACGGCACGTCATAGCGTGATACCCATCCCCATATCGGTCTTACGCAAGAAAAAATGGGCCGGACAATCCGGACTGTACTGCGTTAATGGGTATGAACGACGTTATGAAAATCCGTATCGCCGCCGTCGCCACCGCTCTCGTCCTCGGCATCGCTCCGATCTCGTCCGCTATGGCCTTCGACGGCTCGCCCCGATGGGGCTACGCGCCCGACGAGGTCGAGACCACGGGCTCGCTCGGTGCTCCGTTCGACAGCCGTTATGACCGGAACCCCTTCACCTGCCCGCATAGCTCCGCGGCCGAAGGCAACGCCAACCAGCAGAACTTCCCGGTCAAGCAGTACGGCCAGACCGCGGGCGGGAATCGCTGCTGATCGCCGGCCCCGGTCGAGACCGTGCAGCTCAAGCTATTTTCCTACGCGATGATCGTGGTGTTCGCCTGCGGTCTCCTGGCGACGGCCCTCGGCTCCGCCGCCGTGCTTCTGGGGCCGTGACGCAGACGATCCGATAGACGGAAGGCGGGGTGGGAGCCCCGCCCTTTTTTTGGAACGCACCGGTCGCGATCCCGCGCGTGGGTCCCGTCCGCCGGCCGGAGCCGCCGTCGGTCCGTGTCGGCCGATACGGCGCAGTCCCGCCCCGATTCCAGCTTCGCGCCACCAAGACCTGTCATGGGATCGCCGCCCGCCGTCTATCCGGGGTCGGCAGCCCGTCGTACGGGGGAACGACCGCACCCTGGAGAGACCCTGACCCCGCTCGGATCAGGTGTCGCAGCACGCCGGAAGGTGGATCACGGGATGACGAAGTTCTCCACGACACTCGCGGCCGCCCTGCTCATGGCGGCGTCTCCCGGCCAGACCGCGGAGGCTCATGCCCAGACGCAGGCCGACGAGGGCGATCTCGCCGAGAAGATCGTCGGGACCTGGGAGCTCGTCTCCTACCAGGTCGAGGACAAGGCGACCGGGGCTCTCATCGACGCGATGGGCAGCGCCCCGCGGGGCCGGGCGATCTTCACCAAGGACGGCTGGGTCGCCTTCAACCTCGAAGGCACCGACCGCAAGCCCGCCGAGACCGATGCCGACCGCGCCGCGCTGATGAAGACGCTGGTCGCCTATATCGGCCGCTACCGGATCGAGGGCGACCAGTGGATCACCCAGGTCCAGACCGCCTGGGCGCCGGAATGGGTCAACACCGAGCAGCGGCGCTCGATCACGCTGAAGGGCGACGAGGCGGACGTGACGACGCCCTGGCGCATCATGCCGAACTGGGATGCTGGCCGGCTCTCGCGCAGCATCATCCGCTTCCGCCGCGCCCGATAGCGGTCTGTCGCCGGCGGGGCGACCGATTGCCCAACACCGTAGATTGTTCTTTCAGACCTCATCCTCTAAGACGCGGGCATCGACCCGCTGGGCCAAGTCAGCCAGCGTGTTTTCGCCTTCGGCGGCCGCCGAACGTCGTGCGGCCACCAAATCCGACCCTGGCTCTATTCGGCGTTGCCGTTCCGAACCCGGTGCTTGGTTAATAATAGACGCTTCGTTCCGGAAGTGGGCTTCTGGAATCTGCTTTCGTCGACGGCCCTGAAGCCGCTGCGACCGATAGACAAAAACGCGATCGCATAAGAACGATCGATCACGCAAAGTGTACCGCATCACCTGCGGGGGAAACGTTCTGGAAGGCTGGACGCGCGGGTCTCCCGATCGTGTCGATCCGACGCCTTCTGGACCGGAGCGTGCCAGCCGCGCAGTCCCGGTCCGCAAACGATGAGATGTGGCGATGCGTGCCGACGACAACAACAAGCCCCGGTCCGAGCTCTCCGCGCAGGACAGGCTTGCCTTCAGCCGCCGGCAACTCCTCGGCACCGCGGCCACCGGGCTCGCGGCGGCCTCCCTGCCGGGCTCCCTGGCTTTCGCGGACAGCGCCGACGGCAAGGTCGACGTGCTACTGATCGGCGGCGGCATCATGAGCGCGACGCTCGGCGTGTGGCTCAACCAGCTCGAGCCGACCTGGTCGATCCAGATGGTCGAGCGCCTGGACCAGGTCGCCCTGGAGAGCTCCAACGGCTGGAACAATGCCGGCACCGGCCACTCCGCCCTGGCAGAGCTGAACTACACCCCCGAGAAGAAGAACGGCCAGGTCGAGATCGCCAAGGCGGTGGAGATCAACGAGGCTTTCCAGGTGACGCGCCAGTTCCTGGCCTCGCTGGTCAAGACCGGGGTGTTGAAGAACCCCCATTCCTTCATCAACTACACCCCGCACATGAGCTTCGTCTGGGGTGACGACAACATCACCTACCTGAAGAAGCGCTGGGAGGCCCTGAAGGCCAGCCCGCTCTTTGCCGGCATGGAATATTCGACCGATCCGGAAAAGCTCAAGACATGGGTGCCCCTGATGATGGAGGGGCGCGACCCGAAGCAGAAGGTCGCCGCCACCTGGACGCCGCTCGGCACCGATGTCGAGTGGGGCGAGGTCACCCGCCAGTACGTCGCCCACCTGCAGGGTCAGCCGACCTTCAAGCTGAACCTCTCCACCGAGGTCGAGGGCATCACCAAGAACGCGGACGGCTCCTGGCGGGTCACCTCGCGCAACACCAAGGACGGGTCGCGGCGCAGCGTCGACGCCAAATTCGTGTTCATCGGCGCCGGCGGCGGCGCCCTGCACCTGCTGCAGAAATCCGGCATCCCGGAGGGCGAGGATTACGCCGGCTTCCCCGTCGGCGGCTCGTTCCTGATCAACGAGAACCCGGATGTCGCGACGCTGCACCTCGCCAAGGCCTACGGCAAGGCGTCTGTCGGCTCCCCGCCGATGTCGGTGCCGCACCTGGACACACGGGTGCTCGGCGGCAAGCGCGTGATCCTGTTCGGACCGTTCGCGACCTTCTCGACCAAGTTCCTGAAGGAGGGCTCGTATCTCGACCTCCTCAGCTCGACCACGACCAGCAACATCTGGCCGATGGTCCGGGTCGGAATCGACGAGTATCCCCTGGTCGAGTACCTGGCCGGACAGCTCATGCTGTCGGACGACGACCGGATCGCGGCCCTGCGCGAGTACTTCCCGAAGGCCAAGAAGGAGGAGTGGCGCCTCTGGCAGGCCGGTCAGCGCGTGCAGATCATCAAGCGCGACCCGAACAAGGGCGGCGTGCTGAAGCTCGGCACCGAGATCGTCAACGCCAAGGACGGCAGCATCGCCGCCCTGCTCGGGGCTTCCCCGGGCGCCTCGACGGCAGCGCCGATCATGCTGCAGGTGCTGGAGAAAGTGTTCGCCAAGAACGTCGCCACGCCCGAGTGGCAGGCGAAGATCAAGCAGATCGTCCCGAGCTACGGCACCAAGCTCAACGACGATCCGGATCGGGTGGCCGAGGAATGGGCCTATACCAGCGCGCAGCTGCAGCTTCCGGCCCCGCCGCAGATCGACAAGGCGGCGCTCAAGGCCGTCCCGAGCAGCAGCACGGTGCTGAACAGCAGCAACACTGCCGTCCCGGCGCCGGTGCACGATCTGGCCCCCTGAGCCGCCAAGATCCCGGGTCTCGCCACTTTGCGCGAGGCCCGGGGCCGGCTCCGGTCGAACCGCTCAGGCGGAGCGAACCGGGGTCGCGCGGCTGGCGAGGTGGAGCCAGCCGAAATCCACCGGATAGCCGAGGCCGTGGAGCATCTTGACCCGCTTCCACGAGGCCGAGCGGGCCGAGGCCTCGTTCTGCCCGGCCTCGATCTCCGCGGCTTCCATCTCTTGAAGCTCCCGGGTCAGCTCCTCGCGCAGCCCCGTCGCCTTCATGGCGCCGAGCGCCGCCGTGAACGCCTGTTCGGTGACCCGCACCTGATCGCAAATCTGACGCACGCTCATCAGTCCTGAGCCCTCTCGCGCAACCGTTTGACTGCTGTCTCGCAGTCGTCGGATCCTAGCATCCGGGTCCGCCGCGGGAGATGTACGTCTTTGGTACAGACAGATTTACTGTCCGATGTAGTAAATCTCAAACCCTACCGCAGTGGGAGCGAGCCGAGGCGGCGCGCGGCCCGAAACGAGCGGCGCCACCGCCGCTTGCGCCCGAAGGTCCGGCGCGGATCGATGATCCCGGCGGCGAGGTCATCCTTCTGGATGATCCGGGGCTGCACGGCGGCCCCGATTGCGACCAGAGCAGCCGATCCGACCAACGCGACGATCGCGGCGCCCCAGAACAGGCTCTCGAACATCTGGTCCATCCGATCGGCGAGTCCTCACATAGGCGTGAAGTCTGATCGAAATTGCGGCAGAATCTAGACTGCGCCAGTTATTTTGCACGGTTATCAGTATCCGCCGGGATAGTCCGAGCGAAAGCAGCGATTTCGACCGCCGTCATCGCCACGAACGATCAGTCTTCGCGGATCACGCCCACCGTCCGAGAGGCTTGTTCGGACAGAATTGGGCGCCGTGATTCTGGATCAGGCGATACCGAGAAACACCGCCAAGGCTCGGGTCACGGCCAGCATGGCTTCCGCTTCGAGATGGCCGATCGTCGGGCCGACCCTGTCGCGCTTCACCGACATCGCCTTGTCGATCATGACCTGTGACGGCTTGCGTAACCCGTTGGACGGCGTCGGCGCGATATCGGTCCGGATCAGGGGTGCGTCCACCAGGGTCCCGGATATCAGCAGGACCGTGACCGTGCCGGTCTGATCGAACAGGTCTGACTGGATGACGAGAGCCGGGCGCGGCTTGCCGAAATCGCCGGTCAGCGCAATCGTGACCAGATCCCTCCGCTTCACGCCTCGCTCTCGGGATCGAGATCGTCGAGCGCAGCGTCCAGGACGGCGCTTAAATCGTGATCGGCTGCGTCGGCCGCGGCCACCGCCCGCGCTTGGCGCCGGCATTCCTCGGCAAATCCGGGCCGGCGGGTGTCCGGCACCCAGATCTGGATCGGCCGCAGGCCGGAGGCACGGAGCGCATCGCGGCGCTTCTGGACGCGCTGGCGGATGGGTGCGGGCATGACGTCATTCTTCCGATCTCGTTACATGTAACATAGATCGCATGGCCCGAGCGGAAAAGGCGACGGGCGATGCTCCAGCGCTCACCAGTCGGATCGGGATCGCGCAGCGGCGCGCGGCGACGGATCTTTCGACCGCAGCCATAAAGCCGCCCCGCCGACAGGCCAGGGCATCCCGGACGCCGCAGGCCGGCTCGGCGGGTCACCTCTGGGTGTATGATTTACGACTCGTTCATCCTCTAGGTGTCCCCTGGTCTCAGCCGGACGCCGATCCAGGCCACCGGCGGAACGGGACGATCACGCGGGGCGAGGGCCCCATCCGCAGGACAGCATGCGAAACAGGGAACCGGAAGCGATGCCGCGCAAGTCCGAGACGACGACCCAAGAGCCGATCATGGAGCTCTGGCGGATCCTGGCCCTCGCGCTGATCGTCGCCGCCGGGATGCTGTTCGTTCACCTGGTCGTGCCGGAGGAGGCCGAAGCCTCCGGCGAGCCCGCGAGCGCCATCACGGTCGTCCGGTAGTCGGCCCCATCAGGGGAGCCTGGGCCAGAGGTTCGCCGGGTCCAGGGACGCGGCATCGCCAGCGACATCCGCCGGCGTCAGCCCGATCAGCACGGCAGCGGCGAGGATCGCGGCGGCCAGGACCAGGACGACCGCGACGCGCTCGGGATCGATCCGTGTCGATTTCAGCACGGCACACCCGATCGTGAAGGTCGCGGCCTCCGTCAGCGGCAGGATCTGCACCGGCCCCATGCCGGACGTCGCGGCCTACTCGGTCCCCGCCTGTCTGAGGCCGGCCGAGTCCAGGGCGGTCGTCGCGGCCCGCATATCGCGCCGGGCCTGCGCGATCGCCGCCGCCTTCGCGTCGCCCTGCGCGTTGAGCGCCTCCAGGAAGGCGATCCAATCCGCCCGCGCCTGATTTGGAATCTGCCCGTCAAGCTTCTGTCGCAGCTGGGCGACCCGGCCATCCGGGGTCGCGGCGGTGGGCGCGGATTGGTCGGTGTCGTAGACGCCGACCGCGCACATCTGGTCGCCGGCCTTGGTGTAGTAGGTTGTCTTGGGTTCCTCGATCGTGCTGCCGGGCTTCGGGAACAGGTAGTGGATCACCGCGATCTGCCCGGGCTTGGCGGTATCGAGCATCGTCTGGATGAAGCGGTTGCCGGTCTTGTCGTGCAGATCGCGCACGTCGTGACCCTTCAGGATCGGGTTGGGATGGGCGCTCATGACGCCGTCCGGCGCGACGCAAAAGACGTAGGTGTCGGCGGTGCGGAAGCCGTTCGTGCCCGCGGAGAACTCACCGAGGGCCTTGGCCGGGTCGGCCTGTAGAGCCCGGCCGACGCGCCCGAGCATCCAGGAGGCGAAGCCGTTCGGGCTCGGATCGTCGCAGGAGGTCGGCGCCTCGCCGTCGCCGCAGGCCAGGGCAGACATCGGCGGCTGCACGGCACACATCAATGTTGCCGCCAGCAGCGCTGCTCGCAGAGCCATGCGACGCCCCCAAAATCAATATAGTCGCTTCGATAACGGAGATAGAAGACCGGATCGATTGAATATGCAAGCGTGCATGATTGTCGCCACGGCCTGGGCAGGCCGCAACGCAACGCTAGACAATCCTGGGCCGAACGGGGCGCCGGACCCGTAACCGGGTCCCGGCGGCCTACTGCATCGGAAGCGGCAGCGCCTCGACGGCGATCTCGCCGATCCCGCGGGCGGCGAGTGAGGCGCGCAGCGGTGCGGTCAGGCAGGTGCCGGCCGTGAAGGCGCCGTGCACGGTCCCGTCCTGGTCCGCGTTTCGCCGGGCCGGGCCGATGAGCTGGATGACCCGCCGGGCGATGGCCGGGGCCGGATCGATCCAGGTCACCGGCCAGGGCGCGAGGGCTTCGAGGCGCGGCAGCAGCAGCGGATAGTGCGTGCAGGCGAGGCAGACCACATCGGTGCGCCGTCCCTCCGCATCCATGACGAAGCAGGGCGCGATCTCGGCGGCCAGGGCCGCGTCGTCGATCGGCGTGCCGGCAAGCTCGGCCTCGGCGAAGCCCGCGAGGTTCGGCGAACCGACCAGGGTGACCGCGCAGGATCCCGCATAGGTCGCGATCAGGTCGTGGGTGTAGGAGCGCGCCACCGTCCCGGGGGTGGCCAGCAGCGAGATCAGGCCGGAGCGCGTCGCCGCGGCCGCCGGCTTGATCGGCGGCACCACGCCGATGAACGGGGTCGCGAAGCGCTGGCGCAGGGCCGGCAGGACCAGGGTCGAGGCGGTGTTGCAGGCGATCACAACCAGATCGGGCCGGTGCGTCGCGAGGAGCTGCTCCATCACGGCGAGCACCCGGGCGACCAGGGCCGCCTCGCCGAGCCGGCCATACGGGAAGGCGGCGTCGTCGCCGGCATAGACGTAGCGCCCATCGGGCCGGGCGCGGCGCACGGCATCGAGGACGGTGAGGCCGCCGAGGCCCGAGTCGAACACCAGGATGGTGGGCTCCGGCGACACGCGAAACGCCGCGGCGGACAAGCTGGCCCCGGCCATCAGATCGATCCGCATGGAAATTCTGGACTCCGCACTCAGCGCCTCGAATCTCGATGCCGAGGGTTAAGGCCTCCTCACTGCGGCGCAAGAAAGGCCCGCCAATTCCAGTTCTCCCCATTAACCGCGCCTGCTGCACCGGCGAATGAGCGGATCGGACTGGGCGGCGGCAGAATCACTAGCGGAGGTTGTCTGACCACGGCGGGGACATATCTTCTGCGACCAAGCTGGGCGTCGATAAGACGATCCCAGGAGAAATGCGAATAAGGGAAGATCCGCATGGCAGCCACGGCGGCACTCCGCTCCGGCGACACGCGCGCGCAAACGGCAGCGGCTTTCCCGCCGCCGCCCGTGACGGCCCGGCCGATCGATCGCGCCGCCTGGATCGCGGCCTTTCGCTTCGTCCGCAGCGAGACCGAGCGCCGAGCCGCGCCGCTCTCGGCTGAGGACCAGCAGGTCCAGTCGATGGCCGATGCCAGCCCGACCAAGTGGCACCGGGCGCATGTGACCTGGTTCTTCGAGCAGTTCCTGCTGCGCGAGCACCTGCCGGGCTACGCCATCTACGACGAGCGCCTGCACTACCTGTTCAATTCGTATTACGTGGCGGCCGGCCCGCGGCAGCCGCGCATCCAGCGGGGCATGATCACCCGCCCGACCATGGCGGAGGTGACCGCCTACCGAGCCCATGTCGACCGGGCGGTGGAATCGCTGCTCGGCCAGGCCGCGGACGGCGCCCTGGAGGCCGTGCTGCCGATCCTCGAGATCGGACTCTATCACGAGCAGCAGCACCAGGAGCTCCTGCTCACCGACATCCTGCACGCCTTCGCGCAGAACCCGCTCGGGCCGGTCTACGATGCCGAATGGCGTTTCCCGGCAGTTGCGGGGCAGGGCGGTCAGGCCCCGCTCGCCCGCGGCATCGCGTGGATCGGGCACGAAGGCGACGGCTTCTCGTTCGACAACGAATCGCCCCGCCACGAGGCGCTGATTCTGCCCGGCCGGATCGACAAGGCGCTGGTGACCAACCGCGACTGGCTCGGTTTCATGGAGGCCGGGGGCTACGCCAAGCCCGAGCTGTGGCTCTCGGATGGCTGGTATGCCGGCCAGGCCGAGGGCTGGGAGGCGCCGGGCTACTGGCGCCGGGACGGGGAGGGCTGGGCGACGATGACGCTCGGCGGCGTCCGTCCGGTGGAGCTCGACGCGCCCGTCACCCACATCAGCTATTATGAGGCCGACGCCTACGCCCGCTGGGCCGGCCGCACCCTGCCGACCGAGTTCGAGTGGGAGGTCGCGGCCCGGGACGGGGCCTTGCCGGACGCGTTCGGCCTCGTTTGGCAATGGACCCGCAGCGCCTACGTCGCCTATCCGGGCTACCGGCCGTTGCCGGGGGCCCTGGGCGAGTACAACGGCAAGTTCATGGTCAGCCAGTTCGTGCTACGCGGCTCGTCCGTCGCCACGCCCGAGGGCCATGCCCGGCTGCCGTATCGCAACTTCTTCTATCCGCACCAGCGCTGGCAGTTCACCGGCCTGCGCCTCGCCGACGTCGCCTGACGCGCCCCGGAGCCTCCCTTGACCGTCAAGCCTACCTTTTCCGACGCGACCCCGGTCGCCCTGGACACACCCGCGTTGGCCTTCCTCGCCGATGTGCGGGACGGTCTCTCCCGGCCGCAGAAGGCGCTCTCGCCCAAATACTTCTACGATGCCGCCGGCTCGGACCTGTTCGAGGCGATCACGCGGCTGCCGGAATATTACCCGACCCGAACGGAGGTCGGCATCCTCGACCGCAGCGGGCCCGAGATGGCGGCGCTGCTGCCGGCGCGGGCCGCGCTGGTCGAATTCGGCAGCGGCTCGACCAACAAGCTGCGCCGTCTGCTGCGCCACCTCGACAAGCTCGCCGCCTACGTGCCGGTGGACGTGTCCGGCGAGTTCCTGCGGGCGCAGGCGGAGGTGCTGAGTGGCGACTTCCCGCATCTGCGGGTTGAGCCGGTGGTGGCTGATTTCACCCGCGATTTCGACCTGCCCGAGAGCCTGCGCGACATGCCCCGGGCCGGCTTCTTCCCGGGTTCGACCATCGGCAATTTCGAGCCGACCGAGGCCGAAGACCTGCTGCGGCGGTTCGGGCGGATCCTCGGGACGGGCGCCCACATGATCGTCGGTGTCGACCTCGTGAAGGATGCCGCGATCCTTGAGCGGGCCTACGACGATGCCGCCGGCGTCACCGCGGCGTTCAACCTCAACCTCCTGACCCGGATCAACCGGGAGCTCGCCGGCCGCTTCGATCTCGGCGCCTTCTCCCATCGCGCCGTGTTCAATACGCAAGCCTCGCGGATCGAGATGCACCTCGTCTCGGAGGGCGCGCAGGACGTAGGCATCGGCTCCGACACGATCGCCTTCGCGGATGGCGAGACGATCCACACGGAGAGCAGCTACAAGTACACGGTCGAGACCTTCCGGGCGCTCGTGGAACGGGCCGGCTGGACCTGGATCCAGGTCTGGACCGATCCGGAGGGCCTGTTCTCCGTCCACGCCCTCCGGCAGGACTGAGACCGGCACCGGGGACCGGCGTGTGGGGTGAGGACGCCCGGATGCGTTTCAGCCCACGCTGTTTCTACCTCGTCGCCCCCGGGCTCGGCGCCCTGGCCGGCCTGCTGTACGGATCGATCTTCCCGGTCGGTCCGCTGCTCGGCTCGGCGATCCGTGGCGCGATCATCGGCACGCCGATCCTGCTCTACGAGCGCCGGCTCCTGTGGCCGCGGATGCGCGAGCGGGTGCGCCAGATGGCGACGCCGCTGTTCCTGCTCGCCACGGTGGTGCTCTACATTTTCTTGATCGTCATCGGCAACGCCGCCGCCAGCACGGTGCTCAACCGCCTGTTCCGCTTCATGTACAGCGAGCGGAACGCGATGCTGATGTCGCAATCCGGCCTGCTCTACGCCCTCGGCATCTCGGCGCTGACGGTGTTCGTGTTCCGGGTGCGGGACCTGATCGGCCCGGGCGTCTTCGCCAACCTGCTGATCGGCCGCTACCATCGCCCGATCAGCGAGGAGCGCATCTTCCTGTTCCTCGACGTGACCGGCTCGACCCGCTTCGCCGACCGCCACGGCGACCGGGCGGCGCAGGCCTATCTCGGGCAGGTGTTCAACGCCCTGGCGCTGCCGGTCTCGCGCTCGCGCGGCGCGATCGACGACTATATCGGCGATATGGCCCTGGTCACCTGGACGATCGAGCGGGGAGTCCGGGATGCGGCCTGCCTGCGCTGCGTCTTCGAATTCGCCGAACGGCTCACCGCAGAGTCCGAAGCCTGGAGGCAGCGCTTCGGGCAAGTCCCGGAATTCCGCGCGGCCTTGCATTGCGGTCCGGTGGTGACGGCCGAGGTCGGATTGGAGCGCCACAAGATCGCGTATTTCGGCGACGTCGTGAACACCACCGCCCGGCTCGAGAGCCTGTCCAAGAGCCTCGGTGTCCACGTCCTCGTCTCGGCGGATCTTCTGGACCGGATCGGCCCGCTGCCGCCCGACCTGGTGGCCGAGGATCTGGGATCCCATGCCCTGCGGGGCCGCGACGCCCCCTTGGCGGTGGCGGCGATCCGAAGACGACCCTAGGCGCCCAGCACCCTCAGCACGTCCCGGGCGGCACGCTCGCCGTCGAGGGTGGCGCCGCCCACCGTCATGGCGCCGCCGCCGGCCAAGGCTTCGCCGGCGAAGAACACCCGCTCGCCCACCGGGTCGCGCAAGCGATCCCGGGCCTCCGCGTGGCCGGGCGCGACGATCGCGTACGAGCCGCAGGCATGCGGATCGGTCCACCAGCCGGCGAGCCGCCCGGCCTGAACCGCGCCCTGCGCTTTCGATCCCAGGATCACGCCGAGCCGCTCGGTGGCATGCGCGACGGCCGCGGGCTCGCCTGCGCGGCACAGATCGCGGGCCAAGTCGCCGCCGAGATTGGCCACCGCGAGGGGGCGGCCGAACGGGCCCATCTCGAAATACAGGGTCGGGCCGCCGGTGATCACCGACACCGCGTCGCCCAGCGCCGCCGGATCGACTTGCGCCGGGTCGAGACGCAGGCCAATCTTGGTGTAGGCGCCCATGCTCAGGCCTGCGAGGGCCGCCTCAGCGGGATCGGGCAGGCGCGGCGTGAACCGGAGCGCGCCGGATTTCAGCACTCCCACGGGCACCGTGACGATCACCGCTGCGGCGGCAAGGGTGCCGCCCCCGGTCTCGACCCGAACGGTCTTCTCGGACCAGTCGATCGCCCGCACCGGGCAGTTGAGGCGCACGGGAACATCGGAAAACCGCCGTGCCACGAGGTCGCCGTAGCCGTCGACCCAGAGGTCGGTCCCGGACCACAGCCGGTCGTAATCCACCGCCGAGACCCGCTCGGGATCCTCGCCCAACGACAGTCGGCTCAATCCCGCCGTCGCCCGCTCGGCATTCGGGCCGCCGGCGCGGGCGGCCTCGGCCAGCGAGGTATCATCGCCCTTCGGGACGAGCAGCGCGTCGAGCCCCGAGAAGCCGGCGCGGCGACCGGCATTCTCGGCATCGGTGGCCGGCCTGCCATCGATCGTGAGCGTGCGGGCCCAGCCACCGTCCTGGGCAAAGCGCACGCCAGCCGCCCGGGCGACCGGCGCCCAGGGGTTGCGCTCGGCCCAGTGAATGTATTCGGCGCCGGCGTCGAAGCGGCAATCCGGCCCGAGCGCCCGGTCTGTGAAGGCGCGACCGCCGATCCGGTCCCGCGCCTCGACCAGCACGACATCCCGGCCGGCCGTCCGCAAGGCCGAGGCCGCCGCTAGCCCTGCCGCCCCGGCACCGACCACCACCACGGTCCCGTCGCGCGCCGCCACGCGGATCGCGGGGGCCGCCAGCAGGGCGGAAGCCAGGATCGTGCGTCGGGTCGGACTCATGGCGTCCCCGCTCGGATTCTTTTTTCGATCGGGGCTCGCGCCGATCTCGGATCGGCTGCGCGTCGCGCTAGCCGCGCGCGCCCTGAGTGCCAGACCGCTTCTCCATCATGGTCTTGACCTGCATCAGCTGGTCCCAGACTTGGCCCGGCGAGGTCCCGAAGAAGTCGAAGCCGGCATTCACGCCGAGATAGATCCCGACGCAGATCAGCGGCACCAACACCCAGGCCAAGACCTCTTCGCCGCGGCGACGGCGCTGCCGACGGCGGCGGCGCTCCTCGCGCCGGGTCAGCTTCTGAGGCGGCGCAGGATGCGTGACGGGGGCGAGCGGCCCCTCGTGCAGATCGTCTGTCATCAGGCGCCTCCTCGCCGCGGCGCGTTCACGTCGCGGCGGTCATAGACCGGCAGGGCGGAGTCCGGAAGCCTGCCGGTCGGGATGCGCGCCCTTATGCACGCACCAGTGGCACCTTCGGCACGGTGCGGACGCCGCCCGAACCGCCATTGCCCCCGCCGCCCTTGTCGTCCTTCGGGGTCTTCTTGCGCGTGGCCGCGCGGGGCTTGGCCCGCTTGTGCCGCTTGGCGGCGTTGGTGACGTCCGCCTCGGGCTTGGGCGTGACCGGCCCGGCTGGGAACTCGAAGCCAAGGCTGTCCTTGGCGCCGGCCTTGGCCTCCTCGTCCTCGGGCTTGCGCACGACCACCCGCACGGCACCGCCATCCTTGAGCTTGCCGAACAGGACCTCGTCGGCGAGCGGCGTCTTGATGGTCGACTGGATCAGCCGGGCCATCGGGCGAGCGCCCATCGCATCGTCGTAGCCGTGCTCGACCAGCCACTCGCGCGCCTCGTCCGACAGCTCGATGGTGACGTTGCGGTCGGCGAGCTGGGCCTCGAGCTGGAGGACGAACTTGTCGACCACCTTCGCCACCACCTCCTTCGGCAGGTGGCCGAACGAGATGATCGCGTCGAGACGGTTGCGGAATTCCGGCGCGAACAGCCGGTTGATCGCCTCGACATCATCCCCCGTCCGCTTGGACTGGGTGAAGCCGTAGGCCGACTTCGCCAGGTCCGAGGCGCCGGCATTCGACGTCATGATGATGATGACGTTGCGGAAATCGACCTGCTTGCCGTTGTGGTCGGTCAGCTTGCCGTGGTCCATCACCTGCAACAGGATGTTAAACAGGTCCGGGTGGGCCTTCTCGATCTCGTCGAGCAGCAGCACGCAATGCGGGTGCTGGTCGATCCCGTCGGTGAGCAGGCCGCCCTGGTCGAAGCCGACATAGCCGGGAGGCGCGCCGATCAGGCGGCTGACCGTGTGGCGCTCCATGTATTCCGACATGTCGAAGCGCAGCATCTCGACGCCCAGCGACGCGGCGAGCTGCTTGGCGGCCTCGGTCTTGCCGACGCCGGTGGGGCCGGCGAACAGGTACGAGCCGATCGGCTTGTCCGGATCGCGCAGGCCGGCACGCGCCAGCTTGATCGCCGAGGTCAGCGCCTCGATGGCGCTCGGCTGGCCGTAGACCACCCGCTTCAGGTTCTCGGTGAGGTGCTGGAGCACCACCGCATCGTCCTTCGAGACGGTCTTGGGCGGGATGCGGGCCATCGTGGCGATGGTCGCCTCGATCTCCTTGATCCCGATGGTGCGCTTGCGGCGCGCCTCCGGCACCAGCATCTGCGAGGCGCCGGTCTCATCGATCACGTCGATCGCCTTGTCGGGCAGCTTGCGGTCGTTGATGTAGCGGGCCGACAGCTCCACCGCGGCCTTCACGGCCTCGGTCGTGTACTTGAGCTTGTGGAACTCCTCGAAATACGGGCGCAGGCCCTTCACGATCTCGATCGTGTCCGGGATCGACGGCTCGTTGACGTCGATCTTCTGGAAGCGCCGCACCAGGGCGCGGTCCTTCTCGAAGTACTGGCGGTACTCCTTGTAGGTGGTCGAGCCGATGCAGCGCAGCGTGCCGGAGGCCAGGGCCGGCTTCAGCAGGTTCGACGCGTCCATGGCGCCGCCCGAAGTCGCACCGGCGCCGATCACCGTGTGGATCTCGTCGATGAACATGATCGCGTTCGGGTGCGCCTCGATCTCCTTCATCACCTGCTTAAGGCGCTCCTCGAAGTCGCCCCGGTAGCGGGTGCCGGCGAGCAGCGTGCCCATGTCGAGGGAGAACACGGTGGCGTCCGCCAGGACCTCCGGCACCTCGTGCTGGATGATCTTGCGGGCCAGCCCTTCCGCGATCGCGGTCTTGCCGACGCCCGGATCGCCCACCAGCAGCGGATTGTTCTTCTGGCGGCGGCAGAGCACCTGGATCGTGCGCTCGACCTCGGAATGGCGGCCGATCAGCGGGTCGATCTTGCCGTCCCGAGCCTTCTTGTTGAGGTTGACGCAGTAGGCGTCGAGCGCGTCGCCCTTCTTCTTGGCGCCGCGGGGATCGCCCTCGTCGCTCGGACGCTCGGCAGCCCCTTCCTCCTCGGCGCCGCGCACGGGCTTCGCCTCGGACGCGCCGGGGCGCTTGGCGATGCCGTGGCTGATGTAGTTCACCGCGTCGTAGCGGGTCATGTCCTGCTCTTGCAGGAAGTAGGCGGCGTGGCTCTCGCGCTCGGCGAAGATCGCCACCAGCACATTGGCGCCGGTGACCTCCTCGCGGCCCGAGGACTGGACGTGGATCACCGCCCGCTGGATCACCCGTTGGAAGCCCGCCGTCGGCTTGGCATCCTGGCGTCCGTCGCCGGTCAGGTTCGAGAGCTCGGTGTCGACGTAATCGACCAGGCTGCGCTTGAGCGTGTCGATCTCGACGTTGCAGGCGCGCATGACCGCGGCCGCGTCCTGGTCATCCACGAGGGCGAGCAGGAGATGCTCCAGCGTCGCGTATTCGTGCCGTCGCTCGCCGGCGAGCGCCAGGGCTCGGTGGAGGGCTTGTTCTAGGCTGCGTGAGAAGCTTGGCAAAGCTGGCCTCTGTGTGGGTGCCTACCGCGAACGGCGCCTATTTCTTTTCCATAACGCACTGGAGAGGATGTTGGTGTTTGCGCGCGAAGTCCATGACCTGCGTCACCTTGGTCTCCGCCACCTCGTAGGTGAAGACCCCACACTCGCCGACCCCGTTCTGATGCACGTGCATCATGATGTGGTAGGCGTCCTCATGGCTCTTGTTGAAGAAGCGTTCGACGACCAGCACGACGAATTCCATCGGCGTATAGTCATCGTTCAGAAGGAGTACCCGGTAGAGGCTCGGCTTCTTGGTCTTCGGCTTGGTGCGGGTGATGATCGCGGTGTTGGACCGGTCGTCGCCGCCCGGGGCGCGCGAACCGGAGGCCGTGATCGCGAGCCGCGCCGGCCGATGAAGCGTCGTCGATATCGCGGTGCCCTGCAGGGGGACCTGTGTCATGTGCGTCGAACCGATCCCTCGATTGGAGCGGGCGTCGCCGGCCCCCAATACCGATCCTGTTATGACCCTGCCGGGAGCGGCGTCTGGGTCAACGGACATTAATCTACAGACCGTGAGGCCACTTCGCCAGACGCCTGCGCGCACTTGTCCGCCCCGCAAAGCTTGCGCCAGGCGCATCGCCGCCGTGCCGCTCACGCCGCCGGGCGGAGGGCAGGGCGATGGGCTCGCCTCACCTGAGGGGCTACGGGCCTCGCGCATCTCACGACTCGGCCAGGATGGCGGTGGCCGGCTCCAGGCACTTCTCACTCCCCCCTTTGCGGGGGAGGGTGGCCCCCGAAGGGGGTCGGGAGAGGAGAGTGACGCTTCCGGAAAGCGCGCGACGGGCGCGAGACCCGCGACCGTCGCGCTGCCCCTCTCCCGACCCGGCCTGACGGCCGGCCCACCCTCCCCCGCAGAGGGGGGAGGGAAGGGGTGCCTCATCTCTGGACCGGATATCCCGTCGAGCCGCAAAAAACCCGCCCGACGACATGTGGATTGCGTGGGCCGCGGGGCGGGCGGGGGATCGCTGCATAGCCGGCCTCCTTGGCGCTGCCGGGCCGGCCTGACGCGACCGACACGGATGGCGAAACCGGGTTTTTCCAGAGATTGTGCGCCGCCTCCGCCATCGTCAAGCAGCGCCCGGACCGGCAAGATTTGGAACGCGCAGGGTTCGCATTAACGGGCCTGTAACTGCACCCGCCTAATTCTCAAACGATGCAGCGAGGCCACGCGATCAGCGCAGGCCTGCACCAGAAAGACGACCGGCACAGAGCCGGTCCCGCGAGGCAATCAGGCGTGATGCGTAGCGTTGTAGGCCGCCCCCGGACGATTCCCGCGCTGCCGGCCGCCCTGGCGGCTGCCGCGGTCCTGACCGCCCTGGCCGCCCCGGCCGAGGCCCGGCGGGGCCGGCATCACCACCACGCGTCGGGCGGCGGCTACAACCCGCCCTACGCCGCCATGGTGGTGGACGTGAAGAGCGGGAAGACGCTGCACGCGGTCAACGAGGACGCCCTGCGCCACCCGGCCTCGATCACCAAGGTCATGACGCTCTACATGCTGTTCGAGCAGATGGAGCGCGGCAAGTTCGCCCTCGATTCCGACCTGACCATCTCGGCCCACGCCGCCGCCCAGGCGCCGTCGAAGCTCGGGCTGCGTCCGGGCCAGACCATCACGGTCGAGGACGCGATCAAGGCGATCGTCACCAAGTCGGCCAACGACGTGGCCTGTGCGATCGGCGAGAACATCGCCGGCTCCGAGGAGCGCTTCGCCCAGATGATGACCGCCAAGGCGCACGCGCTGGGCATGAGCCGGACCCGCTACGCCAACGCCTCGGGCCTGCCGGACCCCGACCAGCTCACCACCGCCCGGGACCTGACCGTGCTGGCCCGCGCCATCCAGGACCGGTTCCCGCACTATTACCGCTACTTCCAGACCCGCTCCTTCGCGTTCCGCGGCCGGGTGATCGGCAACCACAACCACCTGCTCGGCAACGTTCAGGGCGTGGACGGGATCAAGACCGGCTACACCCGCGACTCGGGCTTCAACCTGATGACAGCGGCGAAATCCGAGGGCCGCCAGATCGTGGCGATCGTGCTCGGCGGCAAGTCGGGCGGCAGCCGCGACCGGATCATGGCCGACCTCGTCCGCTCCAGCCTGCCCCGGGCCTATGCTGGCGTCCGCCAGGCGCCGCCGGTCACAGAGGTCGCCGAGCGCGCCCGGCCGGCGGTCGTGGCGGACGCGGTCTCGCGCACCCGCACACAGGTCGCCTCGGCCGACGACGAGGATGTCGAGACCACCGGCACCACCGGCGAGCCCCTGGACATCACGCCCTCCCGGGCGACCACGACCCCGGGCGGCACCTGGAAGCCGGGTCCGCAGGGTGTTTCGCCAGCCCTGCCGAAGGCGGCCCAGGCCTATGCCGGCACCAGCAGCGCCCAGGCGCCGTTCCCGGGCGCGTCCAAGACCATCGCCCGGATGGCCTCCGCGGAGCGCGACGAGCCGCCCAAGGCGATCACCGGGACCCGCGTCGTCCCCACCGCCTGGGTGATCCAGCTCGGCGCCATGGACGACGAGGCCAAGGCCCGCTCGATGCTGTCCGAGGCCCGCGCCAAGGCCGGCGGCAGCCTGTCGAAGGCGGCGCCCTACACGGTCAAGGTCGAGCATGGCGGGACCACGCTCTACCGCGCCCGCTTCTCGGGTTTTTCCGAGCAGGACGCGGCGCAGGATGCCTGCACCACCCTGAAGCGCAGCGGCTTCAGCTGCTTCGCAACCCGCAGCTGAACGGCCACAACAACCACCGGCGCGCCCACAGGGTGCGCCGGCACGGCGGAGCCGCGGCTGTGTTTGCCCGCGGCTGCGAATCAGTAAGTATCTGACAACGCGCGTGGAGTTCAGCGATGTCGGTTCAAAAGCCTGTCTCGGGCCGCGTTGACCTGCGCCGCCCGCTCGGCACTTCCGCCCTGGTCGGGGTGGGTGAGCTTCATCAGCGACCTGTGGGCCGTCCGGACCTGCTCAGCGGACGCCCCGCGCTGAAGCCCCAGGATCTGGTACGCCTCCTCCTGCGTCATCGACCCTGGATACGCCGGGCGTCCCGGCCGCGGGTCTCGATCGCGCTGAGCGTCTACACGCCAGCCGGGCGCCCGGCGGTCGAGATACGGCTCTAGGAGCGCCGCACCCTCGGGATCGGTCTGGCGGCAGGCGGCGAGCAGCTCGGCCACCTCGGCGTCCGACAGGGCGTCGAGCCAGGCCCCGGCCCTGGGTCCGGCGATCACCCGGCCCTCGCTGAGGCTGCCGTCCGAGCGCCGGCGGATCTCGATCAGCGCCGTCCGGTGCCGGCGCCCGCGATCGACCCAGGGCTTGAGGATCGGGGTGAGCCGGGCGGTCATCGCGGCCTGCCCCTCGATCATCCAGATGCCGCCGAGGCCGAGCAGGGCCGCCAGCACGAAGTTGCCGTGCAGCAGCAGGAACCCGGCCGCCCCGAGGGCGAGGACGCCGCCGATTTTTTCGGGCCGGATCGCGCCCACCATAGCGGTCACGCTCTTGCCGAAGGCGCGCCCGAGCCGGCCGCCGAGGCCGTCGCCGTTCTTCGAAAGCCACCAGAGCGTCAGACAGGCCAGAAGGGCCGCAAACAGCACCATCGCTCAGCGCCGCGCACCGAATTCGGCGCCGGCGCGGCCGCCGATCTGCACCGTGGTGCCGTCGCCGAGATCGTAGAAGCCGCGCCGCTGCGGCGTCGCCGGCTTCTGCGCCGGGCCATCGCATCCCGGGTGCGGCGGCAGGCGCACGCCCTCCGGCAGGTCCTCCGGGCAGAGGCGCGAGCGCACCGGCTGCTCGGCGGCTGCGGCGGCGGCAGCGATCAGCAACGTGAGAGCGAGGATCGACAGGCGCGTCACCGGCGGTTCTCCGCAACATCCGCGGTGGTGATCCGGACCTGACGGATCCGGCCGTCCCGCTCGACCTTCAGGGTCACGGGCGCGCCGAGGCCGGCCTCCTCGATCGCCGCCGTCAGGTCGGCGAGGCGATGGACCGGCCGGTCGTTGGCGGCCACGATCACGTCGCCGATATCGCCGGTTTGCGGATCGACCCCGCGCAGGCCGGCCTGGGCCGCGGGAGAGCCGGGCAGAACTCGCAGCACCACGACGCCGTCGATCCCGAGCCGGGCGGCGGCAGCCTCCTGGGCGGCGATGATGCCGATGCCGGGATTGCGCACCCGGCCGACCCGGATCAGCTCCGGGACGACGCGGTTGACCACGTCCACGGGGATCGCGAAGCCGATGCCGGCGCTGGCTCCCGAGGGCGACACGATGGCGGTGTTGACTCCGATCAGCCGTCCGGCGGAATCGAGCAGCGGGCCGCCGGAATTGCCGGGATTGATCGCCGCATCGGTCTGGATGACGCCGGACAGTTCACGCCCGGCGCTGGTCGGCATCCGCCGGCGCACCGCACTGATCACGCCGGTGGTCAGGGTGTGGTCGAGGCCGAACGGGTTGCCGATGGCGAAGGTCGATTGCCCGACCTTGAGGTCCGCCGAGGATCCGATCGCCAGCGGTGGTGGCATCTTGGTCACACGCCCGAGCCGCAGCACCGCCAGGTCGTAGGACGGCGCCAGCCCGACCAGGGTCGCCGAGACCACCTCGCCGTCGCTCATCCGGACCGAGACCGAGCCGCCCGACTGCGCGGCGTTCTGCACCACATGGGTGTTGGTGACGACGTGGCCGGCGCCGTCCCAGACGAAGCCGGTGCCGGTCTGGGTGCCGCTCTGCTCCCCATTCTCGTCATCCGAGTCGAACAGGTCGCGCCCAGTGGCGGCACTCTGCGCGAAGACGTGGACCACGGAGGGGCTCGCCCGCTCGAACAGCGCGACGGTCGCCTGCTCGGACTGCGCCAGATCGCCTCGGGCGGCCACCACCCTGGGCGCCTCGGCCGAGTAGAGCAGGGGCTGCAGGTAGGGCTGGGCGACGTAGAGCGCCAGCAGGACCAGGACCGCGGCGAGCACGAAGCGCACGGTACGATCCGGCAAGGGTCTGTCTCCAACCAGGGCCCGGAGGCGGGCGCGAGCCTTAAGTGCGCGTTCAGGATCGGGGCGTCAACACAGACGGAGCGCCGTCGCCGATAGGCCCAAGACGTGTCCTGGCGCACGTCGGCAGCGGGCGCAAACTGGCTAACGGAATGGTCATCTATCGATGGCCACAATTCTCGCAAGTTCACGGCGGATCAGAGGCGACCGGTTTGGACATGGAACACGGCATCGCACCTTATCCTACGGACTAGGACTTAATGCTGGTGCCTGAAATGCCCAAATTGATCGCAAAGCTGCCGCAGAGATGCTTGCATTGACGCTCAGCCTTTCAGTCCCCGCAGCAGGCCGGCACGTCCGGGCTGCGGGACTCTGAACGGTCCCAAACGGTTCGGAAGGACAAGACATCATGGAAACCGAAGCTCTCGAACGCCCGGCCGATCTGACGATCTGGCGCACGGCCCCGGCGAGCACCCCGCTGGCCCAGCCCGAGCGGTACGGCACCCTGCGCGAGGCGATCGCCGCCGCCGCCGGCGCCCTGACCGATCCGGCCAAGCAGCCCTGGATCATCACCGAGGAGGGCGAGATCCTCTCCCCGAACTGGATCCGCACCTATCTGAACTGAGCGGTTTCGGCGGGATCCGAAGTGGCTGTGCGGAAACAGGATCGACCTGCGGAGATCCTCGTCACGCAGAGCCCCGCCCATCGGTAATACCGGGAGTCGTGATCGATTGGTTTCGCCACGTGGATCGCATCCGGACGATGCGGTCGACTGACGATGCGCGGAGGCCGTTCGTATGTTACACGAGCGGAGCCTGAAGTTTCGCTTCGGGCAAGCCTCTTCTCAACCGCGCGAGCCGCGTCCGTGACCGCCGTTGCTTTCGACACCTTGCGGTTCGTCCGCACGCTCCGCGACAAGGCCAAGATGTCCTCGGAACAGGCCGAGGGCTTGGCCGATGCCATCGCCGAGGCGATCCAGAACGATCTGGCGACCAAGACCGACATCGCCGCGGTCCGGACGGACATCGAGGCGCTGCGGCTAACCACGAAATCGGACATCGAGACCTTGCGGCTGGCCACCAAGACCGACATTGCCGCGGTCCGGACGGATATCGAGGCGCTGCGGCTTTCCACGAAGTCCGACATCGAGACCTTGCGGCTGGCCACCAAGGCCGACCTCGCCGAGACGAAGGCTGAGATCATCAAATGGATGATCAGCTCCATCGGGTTCCAGGCGCTCGTGATCGTCGGGGGCGTCGTGGCCCTGGCGCGGGGCTTTCACTGAGCGGAGCCACACGCGGCTCCGGAACAGCGGGGATACCGGGGATCGTGGTCGGTACCTCGCCTGTCACTCCGCCGCGTCCGAGCGGCGGAATCCCTCGATCCCGACCTGCTCCGGATTGATCGCGTGCAGCGCCCGCCGGGCGGCCTCAAGGGGGTGCTCGGCCTCGATCCGCACCGATGTCAGATCCGGGCTCTTGTAGACGGTGACGATGGTGTCCATCACCTCGGTCAGCGTCGTGCGCTTGTCCTCGGGGGCGGCGATCAGCAGCTGCAGCCCCCAGGCGCGGTAGAGATCGACCAGCGCCTGGCTGTTGCGCACGTCGAGCTTCGAGAACGCCTCGTCGAGCAGGCAGAGCCCCAGGCCCGGATTCTCGTCGCCGGGCCGGTCGCCCGGATAATAGGCGCTGGCGAGCGAGGCCGCGATCGCCACGTAGAACGGCGCTTGCGCCTCGCCGCCTGAGCCGCGCAGGGCCCGCGCCGACATGGTCGTGCGGTTGCCCGCCGCATCCTTCATGCCGATCTCGTAGACGAAGTAGTTGCGGTAATCGGCGAGCCGGGCCGCATCTTCCTGGCCGGCGATCAGCGCCGTGATTTCTTCCAGCGCCGCCGCCATCGGCCCCTCGGTCTCGCCGGCCAGCAGCGCCTGCGCGGCCTCCGGCGAGCGGGCGGTCTCGGTGGCGAGCGCGTGGACGGCGGCGTAGCGGCGGTCCACCGCCGCCTCGAACGCGTAGGTCTGGCCGGTGAAGCTGCGCGCGGACAGCCGCTCGTTCAGGGCGGCGAGCCGGGCATGGACTCGCTCGAACCGGTCGGCCAGGCGGGTCAGCAGATCCTCGGTCATGAGCCGGCGCATCTCGACCTCGGCCCGCTCGGCCTGGGCGCGATAGCGGCGCAGCTCGTGGCCCTCCACGGCCTCGTATTCCTTGCGGACCCAGGCGTAGCCGTCGATCGCCGGGGCGTCGCCGGCATTCAGCGGGTTCTCGACCCGCCAGGCCGAGCAGGCCTCAGTCAACTCGCGCTCGGCGACCCGGCCGTGGGAACGGGCCGCCTCGGCGGCCTCCCGGGCGAGCCCGCGCTCGGTGGCGGCCCGCGTGCCGGCGGCCTTGGCGTCGAGGCCCGCGAGCGCATGCCGCGCCTCGGCGATCACGGCAACGCTGAACGGCTCGGAGCGGGCGAGGCGCACCCGCGCCGCGTCGCCGCCCATGAGCTGGCGCAGGGCCGAGCGTCTGGCCGCCAGGGCGGCCCGGGCCGCCTCGCGCACGGTCCCGAGGCGGGCGCGCAATGCCGCCTCGTCGGCGAGCAGGCGATCGAGCTTCGGCTCCAGCTCTTCGGACAATTCCCGCAGGTAACCCATCCGCTCGGTGGTCAGGGCGGCGATCTCGGCGGTCAGGCCGGCATTGTCGCGCTTCTCGAGGCCCTCGCGTTCGGTCTGGAGGCTGCGCCGCCGTCCCTCCAGACCGTCGAGCTCGCCCCGTAGGGCATCGACATCGTCGAGGCCGCGCGCGATCCGGGCGCGCACCACCGCGGCGGTGCGGGCGGCCTCACGCAGGACCGCGGCCTCCCCACGCAGCCGCCTGGCCTCGGCGACCGCCATCTCGTGCGCCCGGCGGCTGTCGACCGTCGGTCCGCGATGGCCGCGGGTCATCAACAGGTCGACGCTGCGGGTCACCGAATAGGCCATGCCGGCGGTGGTCCGGCCGCTCGGCGCCACGGCGCGGGACAGGCGGGCGAGCTCGGCATCATCCCGTGCGAGGTCGTAGCCCCCGAGCCGCACCCCCAGAAACGCCTCGGCGTGCGGATCGCTGGTCTCGATCACGGTGAGCGGCCCGTCATCGTAGCGGCGCGGGCGCTGCTTGGCGGTGTCGGTGGTCTTGACCAGGATGCAGCGGTGGAACCGGTCGCGGCCGGACTGGAGCACGCCCAGGGCCTCGCTCAGCCTATCGGGGGAAACCACCAGGGCCTCGCGGGCGCGGCCGAGCAGGCCTTCCAGCGCCGGCCCCCAATGCGGATCGACGATCTCGGCCAGTTCGCAGATCGGCAGGGCCTCGATCCCGCGCCGCTCCAGCTCACCCCGGAACGCCACCGTGTCAGAGGACAGGCGCGCCGCCGGGCCAGCGCCGGTGCGGGGCGCGGTGCGCTCGGCCTCGCTCTCCTGGGCGCGGGCCTTGAGCGCCGCATCCTCGGCCGCCCGCTCCAGGGCCTCGTCGAACTCGGGCAGGCGTGCCAGCCCGTCGATCAGCTCGGCCAGGGGGCCGTCCGGCCGCAGGATTTCTTCGGGCGAGGATTCGCGGCGCAGGCCCGCCCGAGCACAGGATTCGGCGAGCCGCGCCGCCGGCGGGCAGGCCTGGCGCAGGATCGGGGCGACCGGCTGCAGCTTGCCCATCTGGCCGACCACGCCGACGAGGTCGGAAATCCGCGCGACCAGCTCCTTCCGGTCGCGCTCCAGCATCGACAGGCCGAGCGTCGAGGCGGCGAGCCGGCCCTCCGCGGCGCTGCCGGCGAGCAGGGCCTTCTTCTCGGCGATCTCGCCGTCGATCTCTCGGACATGCCCGCGGCTCGCCGCGACCCGCTCCCGGGCGATCCGCAGGATATCGCTGCCTTCGTTGAGGCGAAGCCGGACCGCGGTGAGGTCGAGGCTGCGGCGGCGCAATTCGGCGCAGGCCGCCCGGAATTCGTGGTTGGCGGCGGCTAGCACCGCCTCGCTCCAGGCCTCGTAGCGGTCGCGCAGGCGGCGCAGCCGGGCGAGCCGGCTCTCCAGCTCGCCAATGGTCTCCAGCAGCCGGCGCCAATTGGCGATGGACAGCCGCACCCGCTCGACATCGAGCGGTTCCGGGTCGAGCACGAAGGCGCGCACGAAGGCGCTGGTGTCGAAGATCGGCTTGAACGCCACCGCGTTGGCGAAGCTGCGCAGAAAGTGCCGCGGCTCGGGGGAGGGCGCGCCCTCCCGCAGGGTCGCCAGGATGTCGGCGGTGAAGCGCTCGCCGGAGGTGCGGTACTCGGTGAAGCTCGCCGCCCGGGCGCGCAGATCCGCGGCGATCTCGCTCCACGGCGCCGTGAAGCTGCCCCCCGGGGCGGTGCGGGCGTAATCGGCGATCTCGAACCGGTGCCCAACCGCGATGAAGCGCGACAGCACGGTCTCGCGCGGCTCCACGGCCCGGGCAGCGAGCGCCAGCCCGACCGTGACGGTGCGGCCCGAGGCCAGGTTCTCGAACACCAGGGCCAGCACGGTCTCGCAGGATTCCCGCGTCGGCCGGCCGCCCTCGGCCGGGTCGCTGATCCAGCCGAGGCAATAGTCGCGCACCGTGCGGGCGCTGCGCCCGGAGGCCGAGGCGTTGAGCGCCAGCCGGCTGGCATTGTTGCCGGCCAGCACCGTGCCGACCGCGTCGAAGATCGTGGACTTGCCGGCCCCCGTCGGCCCGACCAGGGCGGCAGCGCCCCGCAGGCGGATCTGCTCCCGCCGGATCAGGTACCAGTTCGAGATGGCGATATCGGTGAGGACGTACACGATGTCGGAAGGCCGGGCCGCTGCAGGAAAACGCGCGGCCCAGTTGGCCGGGATCGGCCGCGCATGCAAGCTTCGGCCTCCGCGGCGCTGCGTTGTCACCGCAGCCGGGATTCACGACTTGTCAGACAAGTCCGCGCCTGTATCGTCCCCGCCCGGGGGGATTGATAAAAACCATGCGCGCCAGCCTGAAGCTCAAATTGAGCGGCCTATTCGCTCTGCTCCTCCTGGCCGCGGCGCTTCAGGGGGGATTCGCGATCCATAAGATGGTCGCCCTCGACCGCCAGCTCGCAGCCCTGCTCGACCACGCGGTCCTGTCGATGAACGAGGCGCAGGCGATCGAGGCCCTGGTGATCCGGACGCGGCTCGCCCAGGTCCGGTTCGTCACCGCGACGGCCGAGACCGAGCGGCAGCTCACCGTGAAGGAGGTCGACGGGCTGACCCGTGAGCGGAACGCCAAGGTCGAAGCCTATCGGGCGCTGATCGCTTCGCCCGACGAGAAGGCGCGATTCGACGACCTTCTCGCCAAGCTCAAGGTCCAGCACTACGACTGGGAGCGCCTGCGCGGCTTCACCCTCGACCAGCGCGAACCGGCAATGGCGTATTTCCGCGGCAGCATGAACGGCCATTACGTCGCCGCCGCCGGGGCCGCGCATGCGCTCGCCGACATGAACATCACAGCCGGCGACGAGGCCGGCCGGAACGCGCGCAAGAACCAGGCGGAGGCGGTCCGCTCGACCGTGGTCATGCTGGGCGTCACGCTCCTGATCGCGCTGGGCGCGACGCTCTACAGCTTCGTCGGCGTGTCGCGGCCGATCACCGTCATGACCCGGGCCATGCGCCGCCTCGCCGATGGCGACACGCAGGCGGAGATCCCCTACGCGGCCAAGCGAGACGAGATCGGCGCCATGTCGGCGACCGTGGCGGTGTTCAAGCAGAATCTGCTGCACGCGCGCAGCCTCGAGGCCGAGGCCGCCCGGGCTCGCGCCGAATCCGAGACCCAGCGCCGGGAGGCGACCCGCACCCTCGCCGACCGGTTCGAGAGCGCCATCGGCGGCATCGTCGGCTCGGTCACGGCGGCGGCGACCCGGTTGCAGGCCACGGCCGAGAGCCTGAGCGCGACGGCGACGCAGACCGCCGGCCAGTCGACCAGCGCCGCCGCGGCGGCGGAGGAAGCCTCCACCAACGTGACCACCGTGGCGGTGGCGGCGGAAGAGCTGGGATCGACGGTGGACGAGATCGGTCGCCAGGTCGGGTCCTCGGCGGATCTGGCCCAGACTGCTGTCCGCGAGGCGGCCGCGACCGTGCAGCTGGTCCAGGCGCTCAGCGCTGGGGCGAACCGGGTCGGCGAGGTCGTCTCGCTGATCGCGTCGATCGCCGACCAGACCAACCTGCTGGCGCTCAACGCCACCATCGAGGCGGCCCGGGCCGGGGAGGCGGGCCGGGGCTTCGCGGTGGTCGCCACCGAGGTCAAAGCGCTCGCCGCCCAGACCGCGTAGGCCACCGCCGAGATTTCCGCACAGATCGCCGAGATCCAGGGCTCGACCGGCGAGGCAGTGCGGGCCATCGACGGCATCGCATCCCGCATCCGCGAGATCAGCGGCATGGCGACCGCGATCGCCGCCGCGGTGGAGGAGCAGGGCGCCGCGACCCAAGAAATCGTCCGCAACGTTAGCCAGGCCGCCACCGGCACCGAGGCGGTGACCGCCAACGTCACCGGGGTCGCCGACGCCGCCGAGGCCACCGGGAACGCGGCCGGGCAGGTGCTCGATTCGGCCTCCGAGATGGCACGCCAGGCGGCGCAGCTCGGCGAGGAGGTGGAGCATTTTTTGGCGACGGTGCGAGCCGCCTGAAGCATCACGCCGTCCTTGCGAGCGCAGCGAAGCAGCCCAGGGCAGCGCGCGATCCCCGAAGGTGGCGCTTCTGGGTTGCTTCGCTCGCAATGACGGTGAGCTCTCAGAGCTCACCGGCTTCCGACCACGCCCGCAGGCGCTCCAGCCAGGCGTCGGAGGCCAGCACCGTCAGACCGGGCAGCAGCGACAGCGGCGTGACCCGCTCGACCCGGTCGCGCTCGCCCATCCTGAGGCCGCCGCGGCGGGCATAGAGGCGGAGGATGTCGGCGAGGCGCCCCTCCTCGGGGGGGTCGTTGCGGGCCACCGCGCGGATCTTTTCCACGATCTCGTCAGTGGTGCACTCGACGATCCCGTCCGTGCCGGCGCGGTTGTCGCGCAGGCCCTCCTCGTAGAGCAGCCGCAGCGCCAGCAGCACCAGGGTCTCGTCCTTGCGCAGGCGCTCGGAGGCGATGTCGTGCCGGGGCGCGTCGGCGGCCGGGCTCAGCGAGACCATCTGGTCCCGGTGCGAGACCGTGAGCGCGTAGCCGAGGCAGGCGAAATAGTCGGTGAAGAACGGCGCGTAGTGCCGGGCGAGCTCGTAGGAGCGGCCGATGCCGGGCGTGTCGGCGTAGATCACCTGCCCCTTGAGCATCACCTGGAGGGCGCGGCACAGTTCCTCGGCATCGGGGGCGCGGGCGCCGGGCGGCGGCGGCTCGTCGCCGTCGATGATCGCGCGAAATCCCTCAAGCACCGGCACGCCGCTCCACCACGAAATCCGGGCAGTCCAGCCAGCCGTTGGCCAGCCGCTCGGGCAGCCGGACCACGGCGTAACGGTCGCGCAGCCGCGCGTCGAACAGCACGTCGATCTCGCGCAGGCGCTGGAACACCACGAAGTCGTCCACGCCCTCGATCCTGATCTGCGAGCCGCGCAGCGACACCGCCTTGCCGAGCCGTGCCTCGACGAAAGCGGTCATGGTCTCCGGCGTCACGGTGGTGCGGCGGCGGAACTCCGCCTTGGCGGCCGCGAAGGCGTCGACCGCCGGATCGTAATCCACATCCGGCAGCGGCTCGACATCGATGGCGCTCCGGCGCGCCCGGGGCGTCTGGAGATGCCCTTGCCCGATCGGGGGCCGCAGCAGCGACACCATCGGGGGCACGTCGGGCGCCACCTCGGCGGCGCCGACGGCCCGCAGCATCGCGGCGGTGCGCTCGATTCCCGTCGGGTCCGGCCGGTCCATGGTGTGGAGCGCGGCACCGATCCGCCGTTCCAGGCGCGCCACCACGGCGTCGACCGCGTCGAGATGGTTGTCGAGGCCCTCGAACACCGAGAGGATCTGGGCGAGATCCGCCCGGACCGCTCGCTGGGCGGTGTCGAGATCGGGGCTGCGGCCCTCGCGGATCAGGCCCTCGGCGAGCGCCCGCACCGTGAGGGCGTCGCGCAGGGCCCGGCCGGCCTCGCGGACCACGCTGGCGCGGAACCGGAACGGGTTGAAGCGGGTGTGCAGCGTCCGGTAGTCGCTGATCAGGTGGCGCTCGACAAAATCCTCGAAGAACAGCCGGAAGGTCTTGGCCCGGTCGGGCTCGCGCAGGATCCGCTCCTCGACCTTGCGCATGCCGGCGGCGAGCCCGCGGACATGGGCCAGGAAGGCGGCGGACGCCCGGGCGGCGTTGGACAGCGCCTCGGACCGGCTGCCCGGATCGGAGACGGCGCTCTCCAGGCCGCCCAGCACCTCCAGCACCGCGCCGCCATAGGAGCGGGTCTCGCCACGCTCCAGCCGGGACAGCTCTTCGAGGAGGAGGCGCGCCTCGGGGTCGAACTCCACCACCGGCACATAGCGCTCGCGGCGCTCGATCAGCCAGCCGGTCTCGAGGAGGCGGCGGTAGAGCGCGTTGCGGCGCTCGGCCGGGTCGGCGGAGATCGGCTCGTCGCCCAAAATCTCCGGATCGCTCCAGCCGGCGGCGAAATCACCGATCTCAGCCAGCAATTCGGCCTTGCGCACCGGCTCCGCCCCGAGGACGCGCCGGTGCAGGTGCAGCAGCAGGGCCGCGTTGAAGCCCCGGCTCGGCGAAGCCAGGGGCTTGAACAACTCGTCAGGCAGCTGCGCGAACAGCATTTTTTTGGGACTCTCGCCGGCGCGCAGCGGTCAGGTTACTTCGCGCCGAGCAGTTCGACGTCGAAGATCAGCGTAGCGTTCGGCGGGATCACGCCGCCGGCGCCGCGGGCACCGTAGCCGAGCTCCGGCGGGATGATCAGGGTGCGCTTGCCCCCGGTCTTCATCGTGGCGACGCCGAGGTCCCAGCCCTGGATCACCTGGCCGGCGCCGAGCGGGAAGCTGAAGGGCTGGTTGCGGTCCCGCGAGGAATCGAACTTCTTGCCCTTCTTGCCGCCCTCATCCAGCCAGCCCGTGTACTGCACGGTGACCTGCTGGCCGGCCTTCGGCTCAGGCCCGGTGCCCACGACCTCGTCCTGATACTTCAGGCCCGAGGGCAGGGTGACGATCTCGGCATTCGCGGCTGCTGTCATGGCGATCAACGCGGCTCCGGCAATGAGGGACAGGCGAGGCATTGGAACTCCCTGGAGCCGGCGCCGTCCGCGCCGGCCGTCGGGGGGCCTTCTATCGACTTGGGTCCGTCCAGGCCAGGGAGGCGATTGGCGGTCTCGGCTCTGGGTATTCCGCGACGCCGGCCGAGGCGCGCTCTCCTCCCCCTTGTGGGGAGGAGCCGGAGGTGGGGGTGGTTCAGGATAAGGTGTCACGGTGCCTTCTGCACGACCCCCACCCCTGACCCCTCCCCACAAGGGGGAGGGGACGAGCGCAGTGTTTCAGCGGCTTGATCCGAAAACCGAGGTGGAATTCCCAAAGCCCGTTCAGGCTGCCCGGACGGTGTCGAGGAAGCGCGCCACCTCGGCGGTCAGCGTCTCCGACTGGCGGGACAGTTCCGTCGCCGCGCTCAGGACCTGGCCCGCCGCCTTGCCGGTCTCGTCGGCGGCACTGGCGACGCCGGCGATGTTGCTGGTGACCTCGCCGGTGCCGGCGGCCGCCTGCCCGACATTGCGGACGATCTCCTGGGTCGCCGCGCCCTGCTCCTCGACCGCCGCCGCGATGGTCGTGGCCACGCCGCTGATCTCCTGGATGCGGGCGGTGATCGAGCCGATCGCCGTCACCGCGCCGCCGGTGGAGGCCTGGATCCGGGCGATCTGGCCGGAAATCTCCTCCGTCGCCTTGGCGGTCTGTTCGGCGAGCGCCTTCACCTCGGAGGCGACGACGGCGAAACCGCGGCCGGCATCGCCGGCCCGGGCCGCCTCGATGGTCGCGTTCAGGGCCAGCAGGTTGGTCTGCCCGGCGATGGACGAGATCAGCCCGACCACGTCGCCGATCCGGGCGACGGCGCTGCTCAGCTCCTGCACCAGATTCGCGGTCTGCCCGGCCTCGGCGGCCGCGCCCAGAGCGAGCTTGGCCGAACCGTCGACCTGCCGTCCGATCTCCTGGACCGACGAGCCGAGTTCCTCGGCGGCGGCGGCCACGGTGTTGACGTTTGAGGCGGCCTGCTCGGCGGCAGCCGCCACCGTGGTCGACTGGCTCGCCGTCTGCGTGGCGGTGGCGGTCATAGTCTGGGCGGTGACCTGCAACTCGGTGGCCGAGGACGACACCATGCCGATGATGCCGCCGACCGCCTGTTCGAAACTCTCGGCCATCTGGCGCATGCCGGCCTTGCGCTGCGCCTCGGCGGCAGCGCGCGCCTGCGCGGTCTCCGCTTCCAGCGCACGGGTGCGGATCAGGTTGTCCTTGAACACCTGAACCGTCCGCGCCATCGCGCCGATCTCGTTGCCCCAGTCGCGCAGGGGCACCGTCACCGATGCGTCGCCGTCCGCCAGGACCTGCATGGTGCCGGTCATGGTCCGGATCGGTCGGAGCACGTAGCGGAAAAGGGCGACAAGGCCGAGGGCGACGAGCAGCGTGGAGCCCAGAAGCGCCGCGACGTTGCGGATGAGGCCGCTGCGCGCCTCCTGGGCCAGGGTCTCGGCGCGGGCGATCATCTCGTCGAGTGCGGCATAGGCCAGATCGACGATGGTGGCCTGTTCCGGCGTGTCGAGCTTGCGCGCCTCCTGAAGCGTGATCTTCGGCGGCTGATGCTCGGCCAACGCGGTCGAGACGGCCAGACGCCGGGCCAGTGGCGCGCCCTCGAAATTGTTGGCCCGGGCCTTCTCGAACGCCGTGCGAACCTTGTCCGAGAGGTCGCTCGTATTGTCCATGGCCGCCTTCCAAGTGGCGTCGAGACGGCCGCGCTCCTCGGCGGCGGCCACGGTCTCGGACGGAGACCAGGGCGTGCCGGCCGATAGGGAGGTCTGGATCCGCAGGGCGACGGCACCGACCGCCATGCGGGTCGCCCAGGCCGCCCGCTTGAGGGCGAGGTCGCGCTCCAGAATCGTGTCAGAGCGCGGGATCGCGGCATCGACCGCGTCCGTCGTCGCCGCGAGGGTGTCGAGCATGGCGAGGAACGCCGCCTGCGCCTCCGGGGTGACCGTCCCGTCCCGCTGGGCCTTGGCCACCTTCAGGGCCGCATCGACCCGGGGGCGGAGCCGTTCGACGCGCTCGCGTGCGGCTTGCAGCGGGCCGAGCGTCGCCTTGACGGCGGCCAGATCCAGGTCGCCGACCAACGCCGTCGCTTCGGCGAATCCAGCCACCGCCCGCTGCCGTTCGGCATAGAGCGAGGATAGGGTCTCCGCATCCATGGGTTGCTCGGCGGCGAGGAACTGCAGGGTGGCGCCGCGCTCCAATCGTGTCGCGTACAGGGTCTGGAGCAGCGCGCGGCTCGCGCGCACCAGGGAGATGCCGGCCTCCGATTGAGCCGCCTGCTGACGGGCGCCGATGAGGGCGTTCGATGCATAGATGAAGATGATCAGGCCCAAGACGAAGAATACCAGGCCCATCGTCGTTCGGATCGAGATATTCTGCAGGCGGATCATCGCACAACTCCAGCGACCGGATGATGGCGCGTTAATGTCTCAGACGGCCACACTTGTCGATGGAAATGATGTTTCAGTTTGATTTATTTCCTCTAGAAACTGCTGAGTATTGCAGTTTTTATTTGAAGTTTTGCAGATAATATCTACATCCATAAGTTAAATTTGTCGGCTTTGCTTCTGTATAAAAGTAGATTTTAATCTCGTTTACCCTCACATTCCATGCCGACATTGATCATGTTCGGGAGCGGCAAATCTCGCGCTCAAGCTGGATGGGCGGCACCGCAAGCTGTGCGAGATCTCCGGTCGCTTCCTTCGGTTTGTTGTCCTGGCCTGCTATCACGCGTGCAGCAAAGCGGCCCTCGGACTCGCGCGATCTGGAGGCCACCGGCGGAAATCGCGCGCCTTGCGGCTTCGCATCTCTCGCACAGCCGCCCAAGCCCCGTTCGGTCAAGGAGCAGTCGTCTTTGATTGCCGATCACTTGGCGCCTGACGGTTCCGCGTCGTCGATCTGACGCACGGGCTAGCAGCAGCGGGCGCAAAAAAAGCATCGTCGCGGATCCGAAATCCGCAACGATGCTCTGGGTCTTCGATCGTGAGCCGTTCCGAGATTCGGAAATCGCGGCTCGGAACGTGACTTTAGAAGGTGATCAGTGACTTCAAGCCCAACACCACCGCGTCGGTTTTCCGCAACGGACTTCCGTTTCGGGTAATGTACTGAATGTTTGGCCTGATAACAATGTTATCGGCTACATCGATGCTGTAAAACGCCTCGATATACCGTTCCTGGGTCGGAATCTTTCTAGGCTTGGTGCTGAGCAGGTTGCTCATCGAAAGGGTGTCGACCAGCCTGGGATTGGGGGTGGTCTGACCGACGCCGAGCCCGAGCCAGTCGTTGGGGCGCTCGGCACACCAGCCCTTGTAGATCACCCCGGCCGTCACGAGCGACGAGTAGGTAGCCGTCTCCTCATCGGCAGTCGCCGCCCGGACGAAAGCCGAGATGTTGCGCGTCTTGTTCGCGGGATCCGGGCGGTAAATTTCCTGAACGCCGGTGAAGTAGAAGCCGGTCCGATCGCCACGGTGAAGGGGTTGCCCCTTGTACATCGCGAGCGGGAGATGCCGTTCATTCAAATAGACGTCGTTGCCGCCGCCGGTCTCATACCAGCCACCGATCTTGTAGCTTCCCGAAAAGGCATCGCCTCCGATTTTGGGAAACCAGCCTGCCTCCGTAACGATGAGCGCACCGGTCGCGTTGCTGAAGCCGAAGTTGAACCCTTCGTTCACGTCATCCGGATTGACCTGATAAGCACCGACTTGCAGATAGACACTATCCGGTGTGCCGATGCGAAGACGAGTCGCCCATTGACTGACCGGAAATGTATAGATGTAGTTCGACGCGATCTTGCTGACCACGGAACCGCACAGGGAATTGAGCTGAAACTCGCAGGCGAAGCCGCCGAAATCGTCGTTCACCGGAAGACGGCCGAATTTCAGATCGACATACGGGCCCAGCTTCTGATCATACCAGAACTGGCTCAGTCGCCAGATCCGGCCGCGTCCGTAGATTTCCTGAACGCTCGTGTGCGTGTCGAGATGCGCATCCAGTGCGAGGCTGCGCCCCTCGCGATGGCTGATCGTGATCCCGCCGGATGCACCCTCCCAATCGAACATTTTCTGGAAGTCGAACAGGCCGCGTATCGCGAGCTGGCCGGCACCGAGCAACAGAGGCCCGCGATCACCGCCTGCCACGTTTGTGGCAGCCTCGTAGACGTAATCCATGTTGAACAGGACGCCGCGATCCCAGAGGAGGTCGCGGACCCCGCCGAGATTTCCGAGCAGTCCGTATTGCGGCTTCGGGTTCTGCGAATCCGCCGAGCCGGCAGCGGGACGCGTGCTCGGCGCCGGCGTCGGCGGCCGCTCGAGGGGCAAGCGCTGCGGTGCGTTCGGCGCCGGCAGAAGCGTTGATTCTTCCGTGTCTTCGGGCGCTGAAGGCTGTGCCTGCGCGATCCCGACAAATGAACTCGACCCGACGACCAGCAAAGCGGCTGACCATCTCAAGATAAGCCTACGTGACATAATCCATAATGCCCCCGAGCCGACAGTTTTCTGTTCGGCGCTGGGGACCTAAAGCCTACAAAAACGGCAGAATGCAAATTTTTGACGAGTACTTGTGTCTATATCGATGTTAATTTGAGCTCATAAGCGAATATTAATTTTGCAGTATTGATCTATTGTTCAATGATATCATAGATTTTCAGCGCAAATGCAGCACCCGATAACAATATATATTCGAAAAAAGGCCGGAAAGAGAAAGAAATCCTCCTCCCGCAGGTCAGGCGGCGACCGCATTCGCCATCCTCATCGCACGCGCGACCGCAACCGAAAGATGTTCTTTCGGCACACTGACAAGGCCGGGAAAGATTGGGGATTCGCGGACACACCCGCGGCGAAATCGGAACGTCCGGTTGCGTTTTGCCGGCGCAGCGCCGGCTCAGCGACCCAATAGGCCGGCTAAATGCGTGACCAGCCGGCGGGCGACCTCGCCCTTGCCGAGGCGGGGCCAGGTCTCCAGCGTGCCGTCGCGGTGGATCAGGTGGACCGTGTTGTCGGTCCCGCCCATGACGCCGCCCGCGACCGAGACGTCGTTGGCGACGATCAGGTCGCAGCCCTTCCGGGCGATCTTGGCCCGGGCATGGTCGAGGACCGTATCGGTCTCGGCGGCGAAGCCGACCACCAGGGGCGGGCGCCCGGTCTCCAAGTGCGAGACGGTGGACAGGATGTCGGGATTCTCTACGAGGGTCAGCGGCGCCGGGCCGCTGCCGTCCTTCTTGATCTTCTTCGAGCCGGCTTCGGTCTCCGGTCGCCAATCGGCGACGGCGGCGGCGAAGACCGCGATGTCGGCGGGCAGAGCCGCCGCGACCGCGGACAGCATTTCCCGGGCGGTCTCGACCCGGACCACGGTGACGCCCGCGGGATCCGGGATCGAGACCGGTCCGGAGACCAGCGTGACCGCGGCGCCGGCGGCGGCGGCGGCGGCCGCGATGGCGTGGCCCTGGCGGCCGGAGGAGCGGTTGGCGAGGTAGCGCACCGGGTCGATCGGCTCATGGGTCGGCCCGGAGGTCACCACGACCCGCCGGCCGGAGAGGGGACGCGCGGCAGTGCTCGGGCGGCCCGACAGGAAGCCGAGGCCCGGGGCCGCGGCGCCGGCCTCGGCCAGCATCGTTTCGAGGGCGTCGGCGATCTCGGTGGGCTCGGCCATGCGGCCGGGGCCGGTTTCCGCCTCGGCCATCTTGCCGGCATTGGGGCCGACGAGGCGCACGCCGTCGGCCTCCAGGGTGGCGCGGTTGCGCCGGGTCGCCGGATGCGCCCACATCTGCACGTTCATGGCCGGGGCGATCAGGATCGGCAGGGTGGTGGCCAGCAGGATCGTGGTGGCGAGGTCGGCGGCGTGTCCCCCAGCCATGCGGGCCATCAGGTTGGCGGTGGCCGGCGCCACCACCACGGCATCCGCCTGCCGGGCCAGCTTGATATGACCGATATCGGCCTCCTCGGCCCGGTCGAACAGGTCGGTATGGGCCCGCTCGCCGGCCAAAGCCGCCGCCGCGAGGGGCGTCACGAATTCCTGCGCCCCCGCGGTCAGGACCGGGCAGACGCTGGCGCCGCGCTCGCGCAGGCGCCGGATCAGGTCGAGGGCCTTGTAGGCCGTGATGCCGCCGCCGATGACGAGCAGGACGCGGCGGTTGGCAAGGGTCTCGGTCTTAAGCGTTTCGGTCATGGCGAAAAGCCTCTGCCTGAGCCGGCACGCCCGTCAAGCGGTCAGGCGGATCAGGCCGCCGCCGGGACCGCCGCCGTCTTCAGGCCGCCGAAGCGCCGATCCCGGCGGGCGAACTCGGCCATTGCGGCGGCGAGGTCGTCGGGGCCGAAATCGGGCCACATCCGGTCGGTGAAGTGGAGTTCGGCATAGGCCGCCTCCCAGAGCAGGAAATCCGAGAGCCGCTGCTCGCCGCCGGTGCGGATCACGAGGTCGACGTCCACCGGCGAGCCATGCATCTGTCCGGCGACCAGCGCGCCAAAGCTCTCGCGGGTGGCGTCGGCGCCCTTGAGGGCCTGCGCCGCCGCGATGATCGCGTCGCGGGCCGAATAGTCGACGCAGATGCGCAGATGCAGGCGGGTGCCGGCCGCCGTGGCGGCCTCGGCGGCGGCGATCGCCTCCGGGATGCCCCGGGGCAGGCGGTCGCGCCGGCCGACGACGCTGAGCCGGGTGCCGGTGCGGGCGAGCCGCTGGGTCTCATTGCGCAGGTAGGAGCGCAGCAGCCGCATCAGGCCGCCGACCTCATCCTCCGGCCGCTGCCAGTTGTCCGCCGAGAAGGCGTAGAGCGTGAGCGTGCCGATGCCGAGATCCGGGCAGGCCTCGGCGGTGCGCCGGATCGCCTCGACGCCGCGATGGTGGCCGGCGAGCCGCGGCAGGCCGCGCTGCGTCGCCCAGCGCCCGTTGCCGTCCATGATGATCGCGGCGTGCAGCCCCCCCGGCCCCGCTTCGCTTTGCATCGTAAAGTCTCCCGGCATGGGCGTATCGCTGAGGTCTATTCGATTTGCGTTGACAGTCTCTGCGCGATCCGGCGTTCTCAGGCCGGTTTCGTGGCCGGATCGAGGCCGCGCACCCCGCCCTCGGGACTTCGCTCGGCGGCCGCGGCCGCGTCGCGCACCACCTGCTCCAGCACGCCGAGATACCCGATGAAACGCCTTCGCCCGGTCGGCGTCATGCGGCAGATCGTCTGTGTGCGGTTGAACGCGAAGCCCTTCTCGAGGCTCACCAGGTCGGCCTCGCTGAGAACGGCCAAGTGCCGGCTCAGGTTGCCGTCCGTCAGCCCGCACAGGCGCTTAAGGTCCGGGAAGGGCAGGCCCTTGGGATGGGCAACCAGGGAAGTGAGCACGCTGAGCCGCGCACGCTCGTGGATGATCCGGTCGAGCCCCTCGTAGGAGAAGCGTCCGTCGTCGCGGTCAGAGGTCATCATCGAAGGCCCGGGCGCCGCGATGGATGATGCCGGCCAGCCAGCTCTGGCCGACCAGGAACGGAAGCCCCATAGCCCAGGGCGACAGGGCGTGACTCTCGGCCGAGATGGCGAGCACCGCGAGGCCGCTGAGCAGGTACCAGGCGCCGACCCCCTGGACCGCCCGGGGCAGGATCCGCGCCGAGGCGAACAGGCCGAGGCCGACCAGCACCTGCCAGAGGCCGGGCAGCATCCAGATCTCGGCCGGCGCGAACCGGGCGATGACCAGGGCGAGGCAGGCCCCGGTGCCGGCGGCCGGCAAAAACACCTCGATGGCGTTCCAGACCATGGCGTCGGCGAGGCCGGAATGGAGCCGGCGGCTGCGGCGGACTGCCTCGACGCCGATCAGCGCGAAAGCCACCAGGGCGGCGGCGATCCAGAGACCGAAGAACAGGACCGGCCGGGCGGCCGGATCGCCGAGCCAGAGGGCCTGGCCGACCGCGCAGGCCAACGCCAGGCCGCCGGTGCCGGCGACGGTGGCCGCGCCCAGGCCGCGGAACGCCGTGTCGCGGGCGATCTGCGAACGGATCGCCACGATATCGGCCAAGGCCTTGTCCAGATCCTGCATGAGCTCCAGCCCCCGCGCTGCATCATGCTTTGCACTGCAAAGTACCGACCGGCCCCGGCTGCCGCAAGCCAATTCCCGGTGTCATGAGGCCGAATTTTCTCAGCATCGGCCCGGCTGGTCCAGACCAACGCACGGTGAATTCTACCTAAGAGTTGTCATTATCCATCTTCGCGGCGGAGACTGTCCAAATCGAGTCGCGCCGTGACCATCCGCAGAGCGCCGTCGGGATCGCGCGGCCACTCCGCCTCCGGGCGGTCCCGGTACAGCTCGACGCCGTTGCCGTCCGGATCGCGCAGGTACAGGGCCTCGCTGACGCCGTGGTCGCTGGCGCCGTCGAGCGGAATGCCGGCGGCCTCGACCCGGCGCAGGGCATCGGCCAGGGCGGCCCGATTCGGGTAGAGCAGGGCGAGATGATATAAGCCGGTTGTGCCCGGGGCCGGCGGCGATCCGCCGAGACTTTCCCAGGTGTTGAGCCCGATATGGTGGTGGTAGCCGCCGGCCGCGACGAAGGCGGCGCGCTCGCCGTAGCGCTGGGTCAGACCGAGGCCGAGGACGCCGCAATAGAAGCCGAGCGCCCGGTCCAGGTCGGCGACCTTGAGATGCACGTGCCCGATGCGGGTCTCGGGATGGATCGGTTCGCTCATCGATGAGGCTCTTGCGTGGATGCCGAAAAACTCCGCGCCGCGCAGGGTTTCTCGCGGCGCGTGCGGGACCCATATTGAGACCATGCCCGCTCCGAAGAAACCGCGCGCCGCGTCCGTCTCGGCCACCTCCGCCAAGGCGTCGAAGCCCGAGCTGAAGCCGCTCGATACCTATCTGGCCGAGTTGCTGAACCCAGCGCTGAACCGCAACCGTTTGGCGCCGATCGAGCCGGAGCCCGAAAAGCCGCGCCCGGGCAAGCCCAAAGGTCGTCCTGCCAAGGAGCCGATCAGCAAGGCCGCCACCCGCCGGGCCGAGATCGCCCGGGACGGCTTCGCGGAGGCGCCGCAGGCCGGCTACGCGCTGGGCGATGCGGCCGATGTCGATCCGCGCCTCGCCCAGGCTCTCGGCCTTACCCCGCGCGAGGATGGCCCGGTGCCCGAGGGGGCCGAGCTGCCGGATCCGGGGGGCGACGGGGGCGCCTCGGCCACAGTGACGGCCCTGGAGCGGCTGCTCACCGAGGGCAACCCGCTGTTCAAGGACGGCCAGACCTGGGTGCCGCACCGGCCGGACCGGCCGCAGAAATCCGAGGGCGGCCTCCGGTTCACGCTGAAATCCGAGTTCGAGCCGGCGGGCGACCAGCCCACCGCCATCGCCGAGTTGGTGAAGGGCGTGCAAGCCCACGAGCGCGACCAGGTGCTGCTCGGCGTCACCGGCTCGGGCAAGACCTTCACGATGGCCAAGATCATCGAGGAGACCCAGCGGCCGGCCCTGATCCTGGCGCCGAACAAGACGCTCGCCGCCCAGCTCTACGGCGAGTTCAAGGCGTTTTTTCCGGATAACGCCGTCGAGTACTTCGTCTCCTACTACGATTATTACCAGCCCGAGGCCTACGTCCCGCGCTCGGACACGTTCATCGAGAAGGAATCGTCGATCAACGAGCAGATCGACCGGATGCGCCACTCCGCCACCCGCGCCCTGCTGGAGCGGGACGACGTGATCATCGTGGCCTCGGTGTCGTGCATCTACGGCATCGGCTCGGTCGAGACCTACACGGCGATGTCGTTCACCGTGAGCCTCGGCGAGAAGATCGAGCAGCGCCAGCTCGTGGCCGATCTCGTGGCCCTCCAGTACAAGCGGATCCAGGCGGATTTCGCCCGCGGCACCTTCCGGGTGCGCGGCGATTCGATCGAGCTGTGGCCGGCCCACTTGGAGGATCGCGGCTGGCGGATCGGCATGTTCGGCGACGAGATCGAGTCCATCGTCGAGTTCGACCCGCTCACCGGCAAGAAGATCGCCGAGCTGAAATTCGTGAAGGTCTACGCCAATTCGCACTACGTCACGCCGCGGCCGACGCTGCAGCAGGCGATCAAGGGCATCAAGAACGAACTGAACGCCCGCGTCGAGGAGTTGACCAAGATGGGCCGGCTGATCGAGGCCCAGCGCATCGACCAGCGCTGCACCTTCGACATCGAGATGATCGAGGCCACCGGCGCCTGCAACGGCATCGAGAACTATTCGCGCTACCTCACCGGCCGCCGGCCCGGCGAGCCGCCGCCGACCCTGTTCGAGTACCTGCCCGACAACGCCCTGGTCTTCACCGACGAGAGCCACGTCACCGTACCCCAGATCGGCGGCATGTATCGGGGCGACTTCCGCCGCAAAGCAACGCTGGCCGAATACGGCTTCCGCCTGCCGTCCTGCCTCGACAACCGCCCACTGCGCTTCGAGGAATGGGACGCGATGCGGCCGCAGACGGTCCACGTCTCGGCCACGCCCGGCAAGTGGGAGATGGAGCGCACCGGCGGCGTCTTCGCCGAGCAGGTGATCCGCCCCACCGGCCTGGTCGACCCGGTGATCGAGATCCGCCCGGCCCGCGCGCAGGTCGACGACCTGCTGGGCGAGGTCAAGGCGGTCGCGCTGGCCGGCTACCGGACGCTCGTGACCACGCTGACCAAGCGCATGGCCGAGGACCTCACCGAGTACCTGCACGAGAACGGCGTGCGGGTGCGCTACATGCACTCCGACATCGACACCCTGGAGCGGATCGAGATCATCCGCGATTTGCGGCTCGGCGCGTTCGATGTCCTCATCGGCATCAACCTGCTCCGGGAAGGTCTGGACATCCCGGAATGCGCCCTGGTGGCGATCCTCGACGCCGACAAGGAAGGGTTCCTGCGCTCCGAAACCTCCCTGGTCCAGACCATCGGCCGGGCGGCCCGGAACGCCGACGCGCGCTGCATCCTGTACGCGGATTCCATTACCGGCTCGATGGAGCGGGCGATGGCCGAGACCGAGCGGCGGCGGACCAAGCAGCTCGCCTATAACGAAGAGCACGGCATCACGCCCCAGAGCGTGAAGCGCGGGATCAGCGACATCCTCAACAGCGTCTACGAGCGCGACCACGTCCAGGTCGATACCGGCCTGGCCAAGGACGCGATCACGGTGGGCCACAATCTCAAGGCGGTGCTGGCCGACCTGGAGAAGCGGATGCGCGCGGCCGCGGCCGACCTCGACTTCGAGGAGGCGGCGCGCCTGCGCGACGAGCTCAAGCGGCTTCAGGCGACGGAGTTGCTGGTCTCGGACGATCCCATGGCCCGGCAGGGGGATGTGGAGCGCGAGGCCGGCAAGTACGGTCGCAAAGCCCCCCGGGGCGCCGGCCCAACCCGGATCTCGAAGCCCGACCTCGACAATATGGGCCCGGGCACCGACCGCGAGATGCCGGCCAACGCCGTGCCGTGGCAGGAGCGGCCCAAGCCGCGCTCGACGCAAGGGCTCGGCGGCCAGAAGCCGAAGTACAAGGGCGGGGGCGGGCGGAAGCGCGGCTGACCGGCGCCGTCAGGCGGCCCGGTCGTCCCGGCCAGCGAAGCGGCTCGCCACCGCCTCGCCCTCGTCGACCAGCGCCTCGGCGATCCGGACCGCCAGGGCGTTGCAGGCCTCGTCATAGGCGTGGGGATCCGCCTGGATGGCGGCCCGCGCCACGGCACCGGCCCGGTCGCGGACGATCTCGCGGGCGATGCGCAGGGCATCGGCGAAGGGCTCATAGGGGCGCGGCATGGTCGCTCCGGCGGCATCGGGCCGTCATGGCCCGGGTGGCGGCTGCAACGGCCGTCCAGGCGAAAGCGTTCCCGCAGCGCTGGACGGCGGAGCGGATCCGTCCCAGATCTGCCCGAGATCGAACCACGTGAGTGACGATGAACCCCGAGACGAACACGCCCCCGGTCCTCGACGACGAGACCCTGGCCTTTGCCGGCCGGGTCTTCCAGTACGCCCGGATGGGCCATGCCGAGGAGCTGGCCGAGCTGTTCGGGCAGGGGCTTCCGGCGAACCTCCGCAACGACAAGGGCGACAGCCTGCTGATGCTCGCCGCCTATAACGGCCAGGCGGAGACGACCCGGGTGATCCTGGAAGCCGGCGGCGATCCGGAACTCGCCAACGACCGCGGCCAGACCCCGCTGGCCGGTGCCGCCTTCAAGAACGACCTCGCCGTCGCCCGGCTGCTGCTCCAGCGCGGCGCCGCGGTGGACGGCACCGGCACCGGCAGCCGCACGGCCTTGATGACCGCGGCCATGTTCGACCGCACCGAGATGGTGACGCTGCTCCTCGAACACGGCGCCGACCCGGATTTTCGCGACGCCGCCGGCCAGAGCGCCGCCGACATGGCCCGGGCCATGGGCGCCCAGGTGACCCCGGACCAGCTTGACGCGGCGGCACGGAAGGCGGGGTGAGGGGTCAGCGCTGTCAGAGGCCGGGCAGCGCCGACCAGTCCCGCCCTTAATCTCTGGCGTCTGCGATCACGCCGACCTTTGCTTCAACAAGAGCTGGATCGCCAACGCCACGCGATCCCTGGCGGTCGCCGACCCGAGCTTTGCGATCCCCTCCTCGGCCAGTGCAATGACCGACAAGGCATCGGCACGGGTCACGCGATGCGTCGGGTCGTAATCCGCACTGTGCCGCTGGACCATAAGCCCTTGAAAGATGTCGCCGACCTCAATCAGCCCAGCCGGGAATCCCAGGCTGCGCAGCTGTTTACAGGCATTCTTGACGTCCCCGTGATTCAGGGCGCGATACGCGTGCCGCCATGCCTTATCGGGGCGATCCCGCCCGGTGCCCTCAAGCCGATCCGCACAGTCTTTCGCGAGCGCATGGAAGAGCGCGTAATAGGCCGTGCTGATCGCGCGCTTGAGATCCGACTGCCGCGGCTTGCCGGGATTCGCCCGCGCCAACCGCCGAGCAGTCCCGAGAAGCTCTCGGCTCACCGCCGGCCGCGCGGCTCGGGCGTGGCTTCCGGTACTTTGTGCCGTATGTAGGCGAAGCGCGGCTCCTTCAGTTCGAACAGCTTGTCGTTGAGCTTCGTGAGCGCCTTCGATGCCACCTTGAAATCGGGCTCGGCCTCGGGATCCCGATAATGGACGTTGACGAGGATGACCGGATCCCCATCGGCATCCTCGGAGTCGATCACCTCGACCTCGCTGACACCGAAACGGCCGAGCTCCTGCCGAACGACGGCTTCGATCGCGGCCTGAAGCGCCGGGGAGATTTCGGTGCCGATCATGTCCGTGCCCTACCGCGCCTGAGGACGATCCAAGCTCGAAACAGGCATCGGGCCAAAGATGAGCTCAGCATAGTGCCTCGGCGCGGGCTGTCGATCTCTTTTGCGAATGGGATGATGAGCCGGTCACTTATCCGAAGCGTTCAAGGCGACCTCATCGAGCCAAATCGAGATGGTGGCGGCCACGCCAAGAAATGTCGTAATTACAGGGGGGCAACTCCCACCTGAGCTCGCGACGGCCATGCGGCGCCGGAAGCAGCGCGTTGTGTTCGCGAGCCCTGCATAGGAGTGAACTGAGAACCAACCAACAAGAGGAAACGCCGTGCCGCCCATGACCGGACTTCGCCCCGCGCTGATCGCCCTTGCGACCCTCCTGCCCCTCCCAGCCATCGCCGCCGAGACCCCCTGGCCCGCCTTCGGGCACGACCACAGCAACCGCAACTTCTCCGACCTCACCCAGATCGATCGCGCCAGCGTCGGGCGGCTGCGGCCGGCCTGGATGTTCCAGACTGGGGTGACGGGCTATTTCCAGGCGCAGCCGGTGATGGTCGACGGCACGCTCTACATTTCGACGACCCAGAACAACGTCGCAGCGCTCGAGGCCCGCACCGGCCGGCCGCTCTGGACCTACACGCACAAGGCCCGCACCGAAAAGATCTTCGGGCCGCCCTCGAACCGCGGGCTCGCGGTGTCGAACGGCCTCGTGTTCGAGGCGACCATGGACGGGCGGCTGATCGCGCTGGACGCCAAGACCGGCCGGGTCGTCTGGGACAAGGAGGCGGTGCGCCCGGAGGAGGGCGAGAGCGAGACCGCCTCGGATCTCACCGCCAAGCTCGGCGGCAAGGCGGTGCAGGGCTCGAGCCGGCTCGGCTTCAAGATGCCGCCGCTGGTGGCCGAGGGGCTGGTGATCGTCGGCGTCACGGGCGCGGGCTACGGGCTGCATGTCGAGGACGAGTCCGGCGGCTTGGATGGCGGCGCCGTGGTCGGAATCGAGGGCGGCTACGGAAGGCGCGGCTGGCTTGCCGCCTACGATGCCAAGACCGGCGCGGAGCGCTGGCGCTGGTACGTCACCCCGTCCGAGGGCTGGGAGGGCGGCTTCGTCGCGCAGACCGTGGACGGCGTGCCGCTCCAGCGGGACATCGCCGCCGAGAAGGCGGCCGCGCCGGCCAATCGCGAGGCCTGGCGGGTGGGCGGCGGCTCGCTCTGGATGACCCCGGCCTACGACCCGGATCTCGGCCTGATCTTCCTCGGCACCGGCAACCCGGCGCCGCAGAATTTCGGCCTCTCGCGCCCGGGGGACAATCTCTACACGATGTGCCTCGTGGCGCTCGATGTCCGCACCGGGCAACTGCGCTGGTATTCCCAGCAGGTGCCGCATGACGAGTGGGGCTATGATGTCGCCGCGCCGCCGTTCCTGCTCGACGGGCCGAACGGCGCCAAGGCCGTGGCCTCGGCGAGCAAGACCGGCTGGATCTACGTCCACGACCGCGCGACGGGGACGTTGCTCGAACGCTCGGCCCCGCTGCTGGACCAAAAAAACCTGTTCGCGCCGCCGACCCCGCAGGGCACCGTAGTGGCGCCGGGACCCCTGGGCGCGGTCTCGTGGCCGCCCACCGCCTATGACGGGCGCCTCGCCTACGTGCAGGTCCGCCACGGGTCGACGACCTACACGGTCAAGACCGTGCCGGCCGCCGGGGACAGGCCGGAGATCCGCTACACTGAGACCAGCGAGGCCAAGGGCGAGCCGTCCTTCAGCACGCTGACCGCGGTCGACCTCGCGGATGGCGGCAAGATCGCCTGGACGATACGCTCGGGCAGCCGGCTCTCCGGCGGCACCCTGGCGACGGCGGGCGGCCTGGTCTTCTCCGGCGAGGAGGATGGGCATCTCAATGCCCACGACGCCCGCGACGGCACGCTGCTCTGGCGGTTCCAGTGCGGCGCCGGCATCAGCGGTCCGGCCATGACCTACGCGCTGGACGGCAAGCAATTCCTCGCTATGGCCGCGGGCGGCGCGTCCTACACCAAGGCGGCCGGGTTCGGCACCGGCGACGCACTGCTGGTCTTCGCGCTGCCCGATTGACGCCTGCCGAGCTTGACTGGAGGAGTTCCAGCCTTTGACGGCGGGGATTCGGCCAGATCATGACGCAGGAACAGGGCAGCGACGGCGCGGCCGCGGACACGCAGCCGAGCCATCGCGGGGCGCCGGTGATCCGCACCATCGCGATGCCGGCCGACACCAACCCGGCCGGCGACATTTTTGGCGGCTGGCTGATGGCCCAGATGGATCTGGCGGCCGGCAACGTCGCGGCCCGGCGCTCGCGCGGGCGCTGCGCCACCATCGCGGTGGACGCGATCACCTTCCACCACCCGGTCTTCGTGGGCGACGAGGTCAGCCTCTACGCCTGGTTGATCAAGGTCGGGCGCTCGTCCCTGCGGATCCAGGTCGAGGTCTGGCGGCGGGAGCGGGCGAGCGAGACCACCATGAAGGTCACCGAGGCGACCTTCACCTTCGTGGCCATCGGCGACGACCGCCGCCCGCGGCCGGTGCCGCCGGAGGCGGGCGGGATCTGACGCGGAATTGCGCGCATCGCGCAGCTATCAATGCAGGCATCGCGTCACAGAGCGGGTAAACCTGTTGGAGCGCGCCGGATCAGCGCTCCCCATCTTGGTGGTCTGCAATGGACGGCGTGTGTTGGCCTGCTGCTCTCGAAGGGTGATGCATAGGATCGGACATAACGGGGCGGGCGTCGTCGATGGTGTCATGCTACCATCGGGTTCAGTCAGGAGCGGTAAATGAAACTGGTCACTCCGCACGATGTCCTGTCAGCCTATGCCCAGGCCGAGATCGGCTCGGACGTTGCGGTCTCTTCGCTCGGTTTGAACGGGTTTCGCGACCTGATCGTCGCGATGGCCGATGCTGGACATCGGCTTCCGCGCCCGTCCCAGGCGGAAACCGAGGCCCAGGTGGATTCGGCGATACCGCTGCTGCTGGCTGTTCTCGATGACGGCCCTAGCGATGCTTGACCTCGTGATCCCGGATACGGGACCGCTGATCACGCTGGCGCTCATCGATCGTTTGGATCTGCTGGATCGTTTCCAGTGCCCGATCCTGGTCACCGACATGATCCACGCCGAATTGACGCGCGGACCGGATACGGCACCGGACAAAGCAGCGTTCGAGCACTGGTATCGCGCGCGGGGCAACCGGGTTCAAACGGTGGACACCCTGTACGGCACCATGTGGCGGGAACTTCCCGACGAGACGCGTCGGTCCATCAAAAGGCAGTTTCCGAATGCCGGAGAGGAATCCATCCGGGAGTTTGCGGGACGGGTCGCCGAGGTTCTGCCGGAGGATGACCAAATCCTCGTCCTGTTCGAGGAAGAGAAGGTCAAACGCATGTCCTTCGGCAGGCACGTCCATTTGCTCCATACCTGGGCCTTCATGGTGGCCCTGGAACGGATGGGTGTCATTCCCTCGGCTGACGATCTCCATAAGCAAGTCGAACAGCGTGGCAGGACCATCGCGCGCGACGTGTACGAACGCCGCGCTTCCGCCGGGGGTGGCGATGTGCAGGATTGGACGGACGACTACGACCGTCCAGCTGGTATCTGACCAATCATTCTGTTCTCGACTGAAGGCATTCGCGGAAGCGGCAACGCTCTGACGATCCCGAGGCCTGACACGTCACCGCTTTTGGGGCGTTCTGGCGACCTCAGGATGCCCAGATGGATTCGAAGCAGACGGTCCCCGGGGTCAAGCGAACGAATCGCCCGCCTCACCCCTTCGCAATCGCATACCGCGTGCGCAGCCGCAGGCCGAACACCGCCATCATGAACATGCAGCAGGTGGCGTTGTTGCCGTTGTACAGAACCGTCTCGAACGAGGCCGAGACGAGGCCGAGGAACCACAGGCGCAGGAACAACAGCGTCTCCGCGTCGAGGCCTCGGCCGCCGGCGACGCGCTGCAGGTCGCGGACCGGCGCCAGCACGAAGACCCAGAGGGTGAGCACCAGGAACGGGAAGCCGCCGATCAAAGCCGTGTCGAGATAGGCGTTGTGGGAGTGGTTGGCGGTGTTGACCCAGGTCAGCTCCTCGGAGCCGCCATACATGGTCCGCTCGGTCATCCAGAAGGCACCGATGCCCCAGCCCTGCCAGGGGCGGACCAGGATGTTGTCGAGGGCGAATTGCCAGATCTCGCTGCGGCCCGTGAAGGTCGCGTCGGTGAGCAAAGTGCCGATCGCGTCCTGGATCGCCGGGACCAGGATCGAGCCGATCGAGATCAGCGAGAACCCGACGATCGGCCCGAGCAACAAGAGGGCGCGCAGGGTGCCGCCAGTGAAGATCCGGCACAGGCCGGTGACGGCAAGGATCACCGGCAGCACCAGAAGCGCGGTCTTGGAGCCGCTCGCCACCAGCAGGCCGAGGGCCAGGGCCACGACGATCCAGCCGAGCACGCGGCTCGCCGCCGAGGCGACGTAGAGCCCGACGATCACCAGGATCACCATGGCCGCGCCGGACTCGTTCTTCTGCGGGAAGATACCCCGCCACAGGCCCGGATGGCTCGGATCGGAATTCACGTCGAAGGCCGAGTGGATCGCCAGATCCGGCACCAGGGCCACGGCGAGGTAGGAGGAGATCAGGATCACCAGGGCGGCGCCGGCCATCGTCAACGCCAGCTGGCGCGGCGAGCGGGCGACCAGCAGCACCCCGGCCGACAGCATCGCCGCGATGGCGAACAAGGCGAGCCGCCGCAGCGACAGGCTCGGCTCGACCGACAGGAGCGCGGTGATCCCGAGCCAGCCGGCGCTGAGCATCAGCGGCCAGGTCGCCAGCGGGCGCAGGTGGCGAAAGCCGATCCGGTGGAGCGCCGCGGCCATGCCGAGGCCGGCCACCACGAACAGCACCTGGGTCAGCAGGCTGCCATCCTCGGAGGCCGCCAGCGACGACCGGTCGGTCAGGTCCTTGAGCCAGACGTGGTTCCACAACAGGACGAAAACAGCTCCGTTCAGGAGCACGCGCAGGACATCCGGCACGTCGCGCGCAGCCGCGCCGTGCTGGGCCCTCTCGGCCGGGATCCCGATCGCCGCGTCCGCCGAAGCCATGCCGTTCCACCGCAGGGGCCGCGTGATGCGGCGCTGCTCATTGTAGCGGGTGTGGTCGCCGGGGCGATGGGTCGGCCGGTGGTTGCACTCGTGGATCTGACGATAACCTTAGCGGGTTGGTCGGATCGGGAAATGCCAGGCGTCCCGCAGGCTTGGGCGCTGCGCGAATGCCCGCTGGTTCACCTCGTCATTGCGAGCGCAGCGAAGCAACCCAGGGCAGCGCGCGTTCTCAAACCACAGCGTATCCCTAGGTTGCTTCGCTGCGCTCGCAATGACGGTGGGGTCCACGCGCAGCGTGCAACCATCGCGGCGGCTTTGCGTCTACAGACGCTCCCGAGCGGGCCGGCTCGCGTTGCAGTACGATCGGCCCGCGCAAAAAGACAGGTGCACCATGACCCAATCGGCATCCCGGGCGGTCATCGTCCAGCCCGGCGGCGGCTTCGACAAGGTGGGGTTCGGCGAGCGGCCCGTCCCCGAGCCCGGCCCCGGCGAAATCACCGTGCGGCTGCGGGCGAACTCGCTGAACTATCACGACTACGCCGTGGTCAGCGGACTCTGGGGGCCGAGCGAACCGCGGGTGCCGATGTCCGACGGCGCCGGCGAGGTCGAGGCGGTCGGCCCCGGCGTGGAGGCGTTCGCGATCGGTGACCGGGTGGTCAGCACCTTCTTCCCGACCTGGCTCGACGGCACGCCGCAGGTCGAGGGCTTTGCCACCGTGCCGGGGGACGGGATCGACGGCTATGCCCGCGAGCGGGTCACGGCGCCGGCCACCGCCTTCACCCGCGCCCCCCGGGGCTGGGACCATGCCGAGGCCGCGACCCTGACCACGGCGGCGCTCACCGCGTGGCGGGCGCTCCACGCCGATGCCGGCCTCAAGAGCGGCGACGTGGTGCTGGTGCAGGGCACCGGCGGCGTGTCGCTGTTCGCGCTGCAATTCGCCAAGGCGGCGGGCGCGACGGTGATCGCGACCTCGTCGAGCGACGCGAAGCTCGAGCGCCTGCGCGGCCTCGGGGCCGACCACCTGATCAACTACCGCGCCGATCCCGCCTGGGGCGCCACCGCCAAGCGGCTGACTGGCGGGCGTGGCGTCGACCACGTGCTCGATGTCGCCGGCCCGGGGACCCTGGAACAATCGATGGAGGCCGTGCGGGTCGCCGGCCACATCTCGGTGATCGGCATCCTCACCGGCGTGGCCGGGCCGCTGCCCCTGGTCCCGGCGCTGATCCGCCAGATCCGGCTGCAGGGCGTGCTGGTCGGCAGCCGCAGCCAGCAGATCGCGATGATCCGCGGCATCGACGCCTGCGGGCTGCGGCCGGTGGTAGACAGCGTCTACCCGCTGGCCGAGATCGTGGACGCGTTCCGGCACCAGGAGAGCAACCGGCATTTCGGCAAGATCTGCATCCAGATCTGAGGGGTGGGAATGGGTTAAGGTGGCGGCCTTCGCGGTCGCCACACCGTCGAGCCGATGCCCTCAGACCCTGCCACCCCTTTGCTGCCCGTCGGCTTCTCGGCTTTGCCGCCGGGGCACATCGCTGCCATCGTCACCAGCCTCGACATGGTCGGGCCGCCGACCCCGCGCGCGGCCAAACCCTTGCCGGATGGGATGGCGTTGCATCCGCTCGTCCGTTCGGATTGCGAGACCTATCGCGGGCTGTACCGAGCGGTGGGCGCCGACTGGCTGTGGTTCTCGCGCCTGACCCTGTCGGACCAAGCCCTGCGGGATATCCTCGACGACCCGCGGGTGGAAATCCTGACGCTCCGTCAGGACGGCACGGATCTCGGCCTGCTGGAGCTGGATTTCCGCCAGCCGGAGACCTGCGAGCTGGCCTTCCTCGGCCTCGTCCCGGAGGCACTCGGGCAGGGGCTCGGCCGCACCCTGATCAACACCGCGATCGAAAGCGCCTGGTCGCACCCGATCAAGCGGTTCTGGGTACATACCTGCACGTTCGACCATCCCGGGGCGCTCGATTTCTACCGCCGCTCCGGCTTCACGCCCTGCGCGGTCGCGGTCGAGGTGGCGCCCGATCCCCGCCTCACCGGCCTCCTGCCCCGGACCTGCGCCCCGCACGTCCCGCTGCTGGCGTGACCGCCGCGCCACGGCGCTCCCTCGGGACCGCGAGCATGCCCGGCCGAGGGTTGCGCCACCCGCCCCCGCAGTTCTAGAGCGGCATCCGATCATATTGGATCATATGCGTCGTAGCCTGCGGCGGCGAGATACCGGCGGCATTCGGCTGGCGTGAAGCGTCTGAAGGCTTGTCGGATCGTGTCCCAGAGGTCGCTGATCGTGCGAGCGGCTTCGGCTCGGAGGATGGCCTTGAGCTTGGCGAAGGCAAGTTCGATCGGGTTGAAGTCGGGGGAGTAGGCCGGCAGGTACAGCAGCCTCGCTCCGGCCGCCTCGATGCGTTCGCGGATGCCGCTGACTTTGTGGGCGGGCAGATTGTCGAGCACGACCGTGTCGCCAGGTC
>NZ_FOTK01000085.1 GCF_900114535.1 Methylobacterium pseudosasicola
TTCACCGCTTTGAAGCGGCTGCCGTCGAGAGCCACGACGCCACCGGCCAGGAGGCCGAGTTGGCGGCACAGCACGACGAACTGGCGGCAGGCGGCCTGGATCGCAGGCCCGTTGTCGCGCCGGAAGTCGGCGATGGTCTTGAAGTCGGGGGCGAGGCGCCCGGTCAGCCACATCAGCTCGACGTTGCGGCCAGCCTCACGCTCCAGGCGGCGGCTGGAGGAGACCTGATTGAGGTAGCCGTAGAGGTAGAGCTTCAGCAGCGTCGCGGGATGGTAGCCGGGCCGGCCCGTCGCGGCCGGTCTCACGCCAGCAAAACCAAGGGCCGCGAGATCGAGTTCGTCCACGAACAGATCGACGACGCGCGCCGGATTGTCTTCGGACACGTAGTCGTCCAGGCGATCCGGCAACAACGTAACCTGATGGCGATCCGCACCCAAAACGAACCGCGCCATACAAGCCGCCGCCGTCACGCAGAGACTATCAGAACAGCAGCGTTTTCACACAGCCTCGGTGGTTTTCTGCCCATCCGTTTTCGGACGGTAGATGCGTCAAACCGGACATAGCCGCGGGGACCGCTCACGACCCTCAACAGGCGCTGGGAAGGTCCGCTTTCACGCTGCCCGACAGTACGGAAGATATGAAGGGGGGGGGCGGTGGGAGGCTGCCGTCAACCGTTTTAGGAACTTCCTCGATAGTTCCATGCTGTTCAGAGAATAAGTAATTAGGCCGCCCTAACTTTTTCACCTAGATCGCCCTTCGATAAGGGGCCGCCATTCATGAACGAAGTCGAGAAGCAGCTTGCACAGGCCGATGCCGGCGACCGAAGTGCAGGCGAACCGGCGATGGGTTCGATGGACCATGGCGCCAGGGAGCCGCTGGGCGGGCCAGGACTGCATCACTGGCGCCAAAGCACGATGACCTGACCGGTATTTTGGACCGAGCCAATTGAGAGGCTACTGCATGGTGGCGGCCATGGGTAGCCGGAAGGCCAGATCCGGGTAGCTGACGGGCGCGGGCGGCCGATAGCCCAGCGACGAATGCGGTCGGACGCGGTTGTAGGTGGTTTGCCAGAGACCGATCACGATCTGCGCTTCCTTCAGCGAGTAGAAGATCTCCTGGTTTAGACACTCGTCACGAAGCTTGCCGTTGAAGCTCTCGCAATAGCCATTCTCCCACGGGGATCCTGGCGCGATGTACTGGATCTGCGAGCCAGCTTTGGCGACCCACTTGCGCAATGCCTTTGCGATCATCTCAGGACCATTGTCGCAGCGGATGTTCTCCGGGATGCCGTGCAGGCACATCGCGTCGGCCAGCGCCTCGATCACACTGAGGCTGTTGATGCGCCGCGCCACCTTCCGCGCCAGGCAGGCCCGGCTGTGCTCGTCGATCAGCGTCAGGATGCGCAGGCTGCGGCCATCGTGCGTCTGGGCTTGCACGAAGTCGAAGCTCCAGACGTGATTGCGGTGAAGTGGTCGTAACCGCACGCAGGAGCCGTCGTTCAGCCACAGGCGGCTGCGGGGTCTATGTCGGCTGGGGACCTTCAGCCCCTCGCGACGCCAGATGCGCTGAACCCGGTCTTTGCCTACCTGCCAGCCGGCTGCCTGTAGCAGCGCGGTGACGCGGCGATAGCCGTAGCGTCCATACTCGGACGCCAGGGCGATGATGGCCTGGGTCAGCTCATCCTCATCGGTCAGTACGGTGGGCACGTAGCGCTGTGTGCCCCGGTGCTGGCCGACGATCCGACAGGCGTGACGTTCCGAGAGGCCGTACTTCTCACGGATGCCGTCCACCGCCTGCCGGCGCCGCTCGGGGGCTACAAGTTTCCCGAGGCGACGTCCGCCAGCACCTGCTTCTCTAGAGAAAGGTCGGCGACGAGCCGGCGCAGACGAGCGTTCTCGCGCTCCAGATCCTTCATCTTCCTGGCTTGATCGACCTGAAGGCCGCCGTACTCCTTGCGCCAGCGGTAGTAACTCTGCTCGGAGATCTCCGCCTCCCTGCATGCAAGGGCCAAACTCTTGCCCTGGGCCGTCTGCACCTCAATCTGACGCAGCTTGAGCACGACCTGCTCCGCGTTCGTCTTCTGGCCTCGCCGCATGTCCAACTCCTTTGGTCCTGGCTGATCCTCTCAATCAGCCCGGTCCAAAGCCAGCCGGTCAGGTCATGAGATGATCGACCGGGTTCAATCCAGCTTACGCCGAGGCGCACGCACGGGCCCCGAGCGGCAAACGTCGGACTTCGGGCACGCAGAGGCTTGAGATTACGCGGAACGTCCGCCTTGGGGGAGCGCCGACAACGCTTCCGGCGGCTGGGTTGGGTCGGTAGAAGGCAGTCCGCTTTTCCAGCCGGCCTTCTCTGAAGCAGTCATTCCGCTTTCGGCCATTCGCGGACACCGTGAAGCGCTTGCGCCAGTGTCTCAGATGGGTGGAGGCTGTGTGAAAACGCGGGTGCGTTGCGAGGCCGTAGAACAAAATTCTACGCGGGAACTATTTTAGCTCGCCAGATGCCTGTTTTACTGCCGACAGACCCGTTATTAAGCCAACACACAGCGCGGCTGAGGGGAGCTTATTCTACCGCAACCGACGACTTCCGCGAATTCACACAGCCTCGGTGGTTTGCAGATCGTCGGCTTCGGGACAGAGACGCCTCGAAGCCGACATTGGCGACCGTCTACTCAGATCTGAGCTTGTCCGCCATCGACGAAGAGCTCGACGCCGTTGACGAAGCTCGCCTCGTCCGAGGCCAGGAACAGCACCGCCTTGGCGATCTCCTCCGGCTGACCGATGCGCCCGGCCGGGATTAGGCCGGCGAGGTAATCCTTCGTGCCCTTCGCTTGGTCACCACCACCGAACAGCTCGTTCAGGCCCGCGGTCTCCGTAAGGCCGGGGCTGATAGCGTTCACCCGGATGTGGCGATCCTTGAGGTCGAGGATCCAGTTGCGGGCGAAGTTGCGCACCGCCGCCTTTGTCGCCGAGTACACGCTGAAAGCGGGCGTGCCTGAGATGCTGGTGGTCGACCCGGTAAGGACGATGGAACCACCATCCTTCAGCAACGGTAGGGCCTTTTGCACGGTGAACAACACGCCCTTCACGTTGGTGTCGAAGGTCCGCTGATAATGCTCCTCGGTGATCGCACCGAGCGGCACCATCTCGCCACCGCCGGCATTGGCGAAGACCACGTCGATCTGCGCGTGCTTCTGCTGGACCGCATCGTAGAGGCGGTCGATATCCGCCAAGCGCGCCATGTCGCCCTGGACAGCGGTCACGCGCCCGCCGATCTGCTTCACTGCCGCGTCGAGTGCCTCCTGTCGACGGCCAGTGATGAACACCGAGGCGCCTTCCTCCGAGAAGGCCTTCGCTGTAGCGAGCCCGATGCCACTCGTGCCGCCGGTCACCACCACGACCTTGTTCTGAAACCTGTTCGTCATCGTCGTTCTCCGTCGTTCGGCTTTGCCTCGCCGCTGACGACAGAGATGCAGCGAGAACGCTGATGCGAGTAGACGGCAAACGTGGCACGTAGCGTTCCATCAGAGGAACGATGATGCGTGCCGACCTCAACGACTACCGCTACTTCGCCGAGGTGGTGGCCCACGGTGGCTTCGCCGCCGCGGGCCGGGCGTTGCGCGAGCCGAAGTCGAAGCTCAGCCGCCGGGTCGCGGCCATTGAGGCGCGGCTGGGCCTGCGCCTGATCGAGCGGTCGAGCCGACGCTTCCGCATCACCGAGGTCGGGCAGAGCTTCTACGAGCGTTGCCGAGCGATCATGATGGAGGCCGAGCGGGCCGAGGCGCTGGTCGCCGAGGCACAGGCCGAGCCGCACGGGCGCATCCGCATGAGCTGCCCGAAGGGCCTGGTGGAGGTTGTCTCGGCGTCCGTGCGCACCTTCCTAACCCGCTACCCGAAGGTCAGCCTACAGTTCATCGCCAGCGACAGGCCCGTCGATCTCATCGAAGAGCGTATCGACGTGGCCGTGCGGGTGCGGCGGGAACTCACCAGTGACGCGTCGCTGACGATGCGCTCGCTCGGGCACTCGCACTGGATCCTGGTTGCCAGCCCGCAGGTCGCCAGCAGCCTCGGCACTGACATCGCGTCGCTCGGCGCCTTCCCGACGCTCGGCACGAGCGACGACCCAGGCGAGGTCGAGTGGCGGTTCGAGCAGGCGGGCGGGTCGACGTACAGGCTGCGTCATGAACCGCGCCTAACGTGCAGCGACTTTGCCGTCCTGTGTGACGCGGCCGCCGAAGGCATCGGCATTGCCTACCTGCCCGACCATGTCTGTGCCGTCCACATCGCCTCCGGCCGGCTCGTCCACGTCCTACGGGATTGGCGCAGCCAAGCCGGCATAGTCCACCTCGTCTTCACAACCCGGCGCGGCCTGCCGCCGGCCGTGCGTGCTCTGATAGACCACTTAGCGACAGCCTTTCCGAAGCTATGAAGGCAAAGACGCAGCCTCGTCGTACCTCAAACGATTCAAGCCGCCAGGGAACGGCTCCAGCCGTTGCCATTGTACCCGCATGGGCCGCGGTCTACGCCTACGTGGATACCCTTTCAGCGCAAAGAATCGGTGAGGGACCGTCGATGGCGGGAGAAATTTCCGACGTTGGACTGGAGCGTTCGGAGCCGCGCGTCTTCTTAGCAACGGCTGCGACCTGGATCTTCCTCGCCGCTCTCTACGGCGTATTCGCAGGTTCGATCAGTGCGACTGAGGGACTCGCCGGGGTGGTCTGCGCCAGCCTCGGCACGCTCTGGGCGCGGCGCGTCGGGCGGATCGGCGACGCGGCCTTTCGGCTACGGGTAGGCATGCTGCGCCCGTTGGCGAGCGCAGTGGCGAACCTGCCCGGCCAGACTCTCCGTGTCGGATTCGACCTGATGCGGGCGATCGTCGGCGGCACCAGCGCCGGGTCGATCCGGACCCGACCGATGGCGTCGGTGTTTCAGGTGACCAAGGCCGATGGCGGCGCGGAGACGCAGGCCGAACGGGCACTCGGTGTTTTCGCTGCCTCTCTGGCACCGCGTAGCTATGTCCTGCGCCTCGATCCCGGGCGCTCCGAAGCGGTACTCCACGCCTTTGAGACTCAACCGGCACGAAAGACGCCGAAGTGAGCCCATGGATCCTCGCATCGGGGGCTCTCGTCCCGGCGCTTGCCATCGCCGCGGCGATCGGCTGGCGTGGACGCATCGGGCAGCGCCTTGCCGCCTACCAGCTGGCGGGCTCGATTACGGTGATCCTACTAACGCTCCTGACTTTCGCTACCGACCAACCGTCACTGACCGACCTCGCCCTCACCCTTGTGCTGCTGACGCTACCGGGTACGCTGCTCCTTGCTGTGTTCGTGGAGCGCTGGTTGTGAGCGCGGCGATCCTCGGAATCCTGCTCAGCCTGACCGTCGCGGCGATCTGGATTGCCTGCCTTGCCGTAATGCGGCTGCCGCGAGCGCTGGACCGCTTGCACGCGGTGGCCTTCCTCAACGCGGCGGCCGGGTTCTTCGTCACCGTGACGGCTTTCGTCGCGGACGGTGTTTCGGGCCGCTCCCTGAAGATCGCCCTGCTGATGACGCTTCTCGTCGCCTGGAGCGCGGTACTCTCGCACGTGGTCGGCCGCGCCTTGCTGTTGCGGGAAGGATCGTCGGCGTGAGCGCGATCCTCGCCCTGTTGCTCCTGCTCACCGCCGCCAGCGGGACGGCGGTGGTCCTGATCCGGGAGCCCCGCCGCCAAGTCTTCGCGATCGGGCTGAACGGACTGATTCTGACCGTGCTCTTCACCGCGCTCCAGGCACCGGACGTGGCACTGTCCGAACTCGCCGTCGGCACCGCGGCTGTACCGTTGCTATTCGTCGTGGCGTTGAGCGCCGTGCGAACCGCCTCGCCGAGCCAATCCGCCGATCCCGGTGACCACACGAAGTCTCCTGAGGACGCATGAACGCACGATGGCGCCTCGTCCTGCTCGGGCTCGCCTGCCTCGTCCTCGTGCCTTGCGCCGTCTCGGCGATCCGAGCGATGCCGGATTTCGGCGCCGACATCGCTGCCTATGGTGCGCGGATCAACGCGATCGCGCCGGCCGAGCGCCACGTCGCCAACATGGTGAGCGCCATCAACTTCGACATCCGCGGGCTCGACACGCTGGGTGAGGAGTTCATGCTGCTGGCCGCCATCACCGGCACCGTCGTGCTCTTGCGCGGCAGCCGTGGCGAGGCGATCACCGATCGCGCGGCTCGGCTCCCCGGCAGGCCGGTTCTGCCCCGCGCCGAGGTGGTCGTCCTGGCCTGCCGCATCGCTGGGCCGATCACCGCCCTGTTCGGGACCTATGTGGTTCTACACGCCACCGTGACGCCCGGCGGCGGCTTCCAGGGCGGCGTGATCCTCGCATCGGCGACCCTGCTGATCTACCTCGGAGAAGGTTATGCCGGATGGCGCGACAGCGTCCGCAGCCGGTGGCTCGACGCCATGGAAGGCGGCGGCGCGCTGCTCTTCGTGCTCTGCGGCCTCGCACCGATGCTGGTCGGGGCCGCATTCATGGAGAACGTGCTGCCGTTGGGGACGTTTCGCGACCTCTTCTCCGGCGGCCTGATGCTGGTGGAGAATCTCGGCGTGGCGGCGGCCGTCACGGGTGGCTTCACCCAGCTCTTCCTCGAATTCATGGAGGAGACCCGGGAACCCGACCAATCGGACGATCCGAAGGGAGAAAACGCGTGAGCTGGCTCCCCTACGCGGTTGCCGCATGGCTGTTCGGCATCGGCCTGTTCGGGATCAGCACCAGCCGGAACTACATCCATCTGATCGGCTGCCTCTCGGTCTGCCAATCGGCCACCTACGTGCTGCTTCTCGGCATCGGCTACCGCTGGGACGCCATCGCTCCGATCTTCTACGACCACCCGCCCGGCACACCCGCCGTCGACCCGGTGATGCAGGCGCTCGTGCTCACCGACATCGTCGTCGGCGCGACGTTGACCGCTCTGCTGCTGGTCCTGACGCTGCAGGTGTATAAGCGTAGAGGCACACTCGACCCGGAGCGGCTCCGACCGATGCGGAAGAATGCCGGCGGCGGACGCGTCGGCGCGCGTCAGGAACCCGGCACGGAGGCGCAGCTCTGATGCCGGATTGGTTCTCTCTCAGCTGGATCCCGAGCGCGGTGCTGCCGCCCCTTCCGGTGGCGCTGCCGCTGGCGATGTGCGCGGCCCTGCTCGCGACCGCCCACCTCCTGCCCGGCCGTTGGCCCGACATCCTCGCAAGCCTAACGGCGCTCGCGGTCGCAGCCCTCTGCAGCCTGATCGCCGTGCGGGCGGCGGACGCGCCGCTGGTCTACTGGTTCGGCGGCTGGACGCCGCGGGCGGGCATGCCGCTCGGCATCGGCTTCTCGGTCGATGCCGCGAGCGGCTGGGTCGCGGCGTTCATTGGGACGCTGTTTGCCGCGAGCTTCGTCTTCGCCTGGGGCTTCTTCGAGGAGACCCACGGCCACTTTCAGATCCTGATGCTGCTGTTCCTGGCGGCCATGGTCGGATTCGTCTTCACCCGCGACCTGTTCAATCTGTTCGTGTGGTTCGAGGTGATGAGCGTCGCCGCCTTTGCGCTGACTGCCTATCATCTCGACGAATCGGCGCTGGCCGGCGCCCTGAACTTCACCGTCACCAACAGCCTCGCGGGCTTCCTGATGCTCGGCGGCATCGGGCTGATCTACGCGCGTGCAGGCACGCTCGACTTCGAGGAACTGGCCCGCGCGGTCGCCCGTGCAGGGCGCGATCCGGTGACCGCCGGCGCCTTCTGCCTGGTCGCCACCGCGCTGATGATCAAGGCCGCCGTCGTCCCGTTCCAGTTCTGGCTCGCCGACGCCCACGCGGTGGCCCCGAGCCCGGTCTCGGTTATCTTCTCCGGCGCCATGGTCTCGCTCGGGCTGTTCGGGCTCGCCAAGCTGACCGCGGTGGTGTTCACCGGCTCCGATCAGGTCCGCGGGGCGGTCTCTCTGTTCATGATCGGCGCCGGCAGCGCGACCGCGCTGGTGGGCGGCTGGATGGCTGTGCTCCAGCGCCACCTCAAGCGCCTGCTCGCCTTCTCGACGATCAGCCATGCCGGCATCATGCTGCTCGGCATCGGGGCGCTGTCGCAGGGCGGCACCGGCGGCCTGTTGCTCTACCTCGTCGGCCACGGGCTGGTGAAGGGCGCGCTGTTCATGGTGGCGGGCATCCTGCTCGCCACTCGCGCCGGCATCGACGAGATCGCCCTGCGCGGCCTCGGCCGAGGGATCGAGCCCGCCGGCATCGCGATGGCGCTCGGCGGCCTTCTGCTGTGCGGCCTGCCACTCGGCCTCCTCGACCAGGGCACCCGCATCCTTCAGGGCGCGCTCCTCGACGGCGGCCACCCCTTCGCGGTCGCGGCGACCGTCGTCGGGGCGGGGCTCACCGGCGCCGCGGTCCTGCGCGCCGCCGGCCGGATCTTTCTCGGGCTTGGTCCAGATCCCGGCAACGAGGCGCAGGCGCCGAGCGAGGCGGAGCGCGAGAAGGCCAACCGCCCGCTCTGGCTGATGCTGGCGCCTTGTCTCGTCCTGCTCGCCCTGAACGTCGCGGCACCGGAGGAGGCGGTCGCGCGCCTCGCCAGCGAAGCGGTGCCGGCCTTCATGCACCGGGGAGGTGGTTTGGGGCGTGGCCCCAGCTGGCTGCCCTGGCTCAGCCTCGCCTTGACACTCGTGATCGCGGCCTTCGCGCTCGGCCGCCATAAACTACCCCGCTGGTTCTCGAGGCCGGTCCGCGCCACGCAATCGGGACCGACCCGGCTTCTGGAACAGGTTCACAGCGGCTTGATCGGCGATTACGTGACCTGGATGACTATCGGATTGGCTATCCTCGCGGGTCTTCTCGCGACGTCCTGAGGCGGCAGCCTCTGACAGACGGCGAGAGCTGCGATGCCGATGGCACGGTCGGCGGATCTGTCTGAACGTGCCCACATCCGCTTCGCCGCGTAATTCCCCCGAAGCAGCTATGCGGCTTTCGGCCATTCGAAGTCGCTGCCGCGGCCGGCTGAACGTCTCATGTGGGTGGATTTCGGCCCGTCCGCTCCGGGGATAGAAACCCGCCGAAGCGGACATGCCGAAACCAACGTAGCGGGACTAGATTTGGCGCATACCGCCATCGACGCACAGTTCGGCCCCCGCGACAAAGCTCGCCTCGTCGCTCAGCAGGAACAGCGTGGCTGCAGCCACTTCCTCGGGACGCGCCATGCGGCCTAGTGGGATCGGTGCGATCAGCGCGGCCCGCCCCTCTTCCGGCACGCTCGCCATCATGGCGGTGTCGGTCGGGCCGGGGGACACCACGTTCACGCGGATGCCCTGCGGGGCCAGCTCCACCGTCCACGTGCGTGCGTAGGAACGCAGGGCCGCCTTCGTGGCGGCGTAGGTTCCGTAGGGCGTCACCCCCATGACGTCGGCGATCGATCCCATCAACACGACGGACCCACCCCGCCCCATCGCGCCCAGAGCTGCTTGCAAGCCGAAGACGGCGCCACGGACGTTGACCGCGAAGTGCCGGTCGAAATGCTCGGGCGTCCCGTCGCGCAGGGTCGCCGGTTCCGAGATGCCCGCGTTGAGGACGAGCGCGTCGATCCGGCCATGCGTCTCCTGCACCGTCGCCATGACGCGGCACAAATCCTCCTGTAGGGCCGCGTCCGCGACGAGCCCTCGCGC
>NZ_FOTK01000001.1 GCF_900114535.1 Methylobacterium pseudosasicola
CCGCGGGCCTCGACGGCACCCGCGTGCCGGCGGCCTACGCTGCCGACCTGCCCGGCCGGGCGCCGGTGGTGGCGAGCGTGCCGGTCCAGACCCTGGACCCGCAGGTGTTCGGGCTCTGGGGCCAGGGCTTCGGCGCCTTCGGCACGGCGGGCGGGGGCGGCAACGCCTTCGACCTCGACCGGCAGATCGCCGGCTTCGCGCTCGGCGCCGATCTCCGGCTGCCAGGCGGGTTCAAGCTCGGCGTGGTCGGCGGCTACACCGAAACCTTCCTCGACAGCGCCGGCCGGCAGGGCGGCGGGGCGCGTGCGGAGAGCGCGACGCTCAAGAGCGGCTTCGGCGGCGTCTACGGCGGCTACGAGTTCGGCCCGGTCTCGGTGCGGCTCGGCGCGCTCTACGCCGACACCGACACCCGCACCCGGCGCAGCGTGCTCTACGGGTTGTCCGACAGCCCGACCGGCCATGGCGGCGGCCACACCGTCCAGGGGTTTGGCGAGATCGGCTACCGGTTCACCCTGAGCGCGCCGGCCGCGCTCGTGTCGAAGGACGGCCCGGCGCTGCAGGTGGCGTCCTCGTACATCGAGCCGTTCGTGGGGGCGGCCTATATCGGCATCCGGCGGGACGGGTTCGCCGAGACCGGGGGCGCGGCGGCTCTGGTGAGCTACGCGCGCGACTATGACCTCGGCGCGGTGACCGCGGGGGTTCGGGCGCAGACCAGCCTGGATCTGGGCCTGGGGCTTCCGGTGAAGGCCTACGGCCTCCTCGGCTACCGGCGGGCGTTCGGGGACGTGGTGCCGACGGCGCTGCTGAGCTTCGGCACCGGGCCGGCTTTCCTGAGCGCGGGCGTGCCGATCGACCGGGACGCGCTGGTGGCGGGCGCCGGGCTCGACCTGCGGGTGGCGCCGAACGCGACGCTGGGCGTGGCCTATACCGGCCAGGTCGGCGCTCGCGCCCAGGACCAGGCCGTGAAGGGCAACTTCACCCTCCGGTTCTGAGGGAAGCGTTGTCACACGACTGACGCCGTCCGGCCGCTAGAGCCGCGCCCGACCGGGTGCGGCTCTAGCGCATCGTCCCGAAAGGTGGTTCCCGCCTTTCGGAAAAGATGATGCAAAAACAAAAGCTTAGCGCTCCGTCCTGGTTCCGATATCCTGGACGAAGCGCTAAGTCGTTGATACGACGCGCGCGCGGGCGCGCCGGGCCGATCACGAGCGTGAACGAGGGATCCGCATGATTGACCCCACGGTGTCGGCCCTGTCCCTCGGCGCGCTCCTGGCCCTGGTCCAGATCGCCAGCATCGTGATCGCGGGCCGGCGCATCGGCAGGGTCCACGGCGCGTCCACCTTCCCGGCCGGCGCCCCCGTCTCCCTGGTCCGCCCGCTCCACGGGATCGAGGCGTTCAGCGACGAGATGCTGGCCCGCAGCTTCCGCCTCGCCTATCCGGCCTACGAGCTGATCTTCTGCGTGGCCGACCCGGACGATCCGATCGTGCCCCGGGTGCAGCGCCTGATCGCCGCCCACCCGCAGGTGCCGGCCCGGCTGATCCTCGGCGACGAGCGTATCAGCGACAATCCGAAGCTCAACAACTGCCTGCGCGGCTGGCGCGCCGCCGCGCATGATTGGGTCGTGCTCGCCGATTCCAACGTCGCCATGCCGCCGGACTACCTCCAGCGGCTTCAGGCGTCCTGGCGGGACGAGACCGGCCTCGTCTGCTCGACCCCGGCGGGCGCCCGGCCGGGCAGCTTCATGGCCGAGGTCGAATGCGCCTTCCTCAACACCCTGCAGGCGCGCTGGCAATACGCGGCGGAGGCGTTCGGCCTGGGCTTCGCGCAGGGCAAGAGCATGCTCTGGCACAAGCCCTTCCTGGAGGCCCGGGGCGGCCTGCAGGCCCTGGCTTCCGAGATCGCCGAGGACGCCGCTGCCACCAAGCTGGTGCGGGCGGCGGGCAAGCGCGTCCATCTCGTGGCGAGCCCGTTCGAGCAGCCCCTCGGGCCGCGCGGCTTCCGCGAGGTCTGGGCGCGGCAACTGCGCTGGGCCCGGCTGCGGCGAGTGACCTTCCCTCTGTTCTTCGTCCCCGAGATCGGCAGCGGCGTCCTGCTGCCGGCGCTCCTCGTGGCGCTCTGGGCCGGCAGCCTCGCCGGCCTCGCGGGCGCTGTCGTGCTTGCCGGGCTGTGCTATGGCGCCGAAGACCGGCTCGCGGTTCGCGCGGGCTGGCATCGCGGGCCGCGGATGTGGGCGGCGTTCCTGGTGCGCGACGCGCTGATCCCGGCGATCTGGCTCGGCGCTTGGGTGCAGAGCGCCATCGTCTGGCGCGGCAACGCCATGGATGTGCGCCCGCACCGGGCGAGCGTCGACCGCGCCAGCGCGCCGACGGCGTGACCGGGCGGAGGCCGGAGACCGGGACATGACGCGCCGCTACGCCCTCTACTGGCTCCCAGCACCCGGCTCGGGACTGGCGGCCTTCGGCAATGCCGTGCTCGGTTACGACAATGCCGCCGGCGCCCCGGTCCCTCATCCGGATGGGCTCGGCGACCTCGCCGCCGTCACGGGCGGCGCCCGGATCTACGGATTCCACGCCACCCTCAAGGCGCCGATGCGCCTCGCGCCGGCGGCTGAGGAGGCCGACCTTCTCGCCATGGCCCGGGATCTCGCGGCCGGGCACCCGCCGGTGACGCTCGGTTCCTTGACGGTCGCCGCGCTCGGGCCGTTCCTCGCCCTGGTGCCGGAGGCACCGCCGCCGGAGCTCGGCCTGCTCGCCGCCGAATGCGTCGCCGCCCTCGACCCGCTGCGGGCGCCGCTCTCGGAGGCCGAGCGCGCCAAGCGCCGCCCGGAGCGGCTCGAGCCCCGCGGCCGCGCGCTGCTGGCCCGCTGGGGCTACCCGTATGTCTTCGAGGCCTTCCGGTTCCACATGACGCTGACCGACGCCCTGCCGGAGCCCGACCGCGCCGCCTGGCTGCGCCGCCTGACCGAGGCCTACGCGGCCTCCGGGCCGGAGCCCGTGGTGATCGACGCCGTGTGTCTGCTGTCTCAGGACGGGGCCGAGCCGTTCCGGCTCCTGGCGCGCTTGCCCTTCGGGACCGCCCATGGCTGAGCGGCATCTCGGCCTCACGCCGGCGGTCGACCCGAGCGCCCGGATCGTCGACTGCCACCTCGGCCGCTACACCGAGATCGGCGCCCGCACGCGCCTGACCGAGACCGTCCTCGACGATTATTCCTACATCGCCCAGGACGGCGAGGTGATCTACACCACCATCGGCAAGTTCTGCTCGATCGCGTCCCATGTGCGGATCAACCCGGGCAACCATCCGATGGAGCGCGCGAGCCAGGCGCATTTCACCTATCGGGCCCATGCCTACTGGCCCGAGGAAGCGGACGAGAATTCCTTCTTCGAGCGCCGCCGGGCCAGCCCGGTGACCATCGGCCACGACGTCTGGATCGGCCACGGTGCGGTGATCCTGCCCGGCCGCACCATCGGCACCGGCGCGGTGGTCGGGGCGGGGGCGATCGTCACACGGGATGTCCCGGCCTACACAATCGTCGTCGGCAACCCGGCCCGGCCGGTGCGGCGCCGCTTTCCGGAGCCGATCGCCGAGCGCCTGGAACGCCTCGCCTGGTGGGACTTGGACCACGAGCGCCTGCGCCGGGCGCTGCCGGATTTCCGTGCGCTGTCGATCGAGGATTTTCTGGACCGGTACACGAGCTGGGCCGGGACCTAAACAGAAACCGGCTGCGGGGCTGTCGATCTGCTGCGCCGACTAAAGACTTCGAATCGTATTCGTCATCCAATCGTCGTGGAACGGGCGTTTAGCTGCGGCCATTCCGCAGCGGATGGATGTTTATGCTCGTCGTCGAGGACCTCACGCGTCAGTACAGCGGTCGCCGGGCCGTGGATGGTGTCTCGCTGCAGATCGAGCGCGGCAGCTTCGTCGGCGTGATCGGCCGCTCCGGAGCGGGAAAATCGACGCTTCTGCGACTCATCAACCGTCTCGCCGACCCGAGTTCGGGCCGCATCCTCTATGATGGGCGCGATGTCACCAGCCTGACGGGCCGGCCGCTGCGAGAATGGCGCACCCGCTGCGCGATGATCTTCCAGCAGTTCAACCTGGTCGGTCGCCTCGACGTGATGACCAACGTGCTGATGGGCCGCCTCAGCCACGTGCCGACCCATCGCTCCCTGCTCCGGATGTGGTCCGACGAAGACCGGGCCATGGCGCTCGCCGCCCTGGAGAGCTTCGATATGGGCGAGTTCGCCGGCCAGCGGGCCGACGGCCTGTCGGGCGGGCAGCAGCAGCGCGTCGCCATCGCCCGGGCCCTCGTGCAGGAACCCGAGATCCTGCTGGCCGACGAGCCCGTGGCTTCGCTCGATCCGCGCAATACCCGTCTGGTGATGGATGCGCTGGCCGCCGTGAACCGGCGCTACGGCATCACTGTCCTGTGCAACCTGCACTCCCTCGATCTCGCCCGCGCCTATTGCGATCGTCTCGTCGGGCTCGCTGCCGGCCGGGTGGTGTTCGAGGGCGGCCCGTTCGACCTCACCGAGGAGGTGGCGCGCCGCCTCTACGGCCTGGAGGCCGGCGAGGTGCTGGACGATTCCGCGGAGCGCGAGGCGGAGCAGCGCGCGGCCTTGCCGGGGCTGCCGGATCTCGTGCCGGCCGAGCCCGTCCGCGAGGCCGCCATCGGTGCCTGAGCCGGGATTGTCGGCGTGCGGGGCTCGCCGCTCCAGCAACGACGGACGGGAAACACTGTGCCGGACCGGCGATGGGGCTGATGGCCGACCCACCGCAAGAGAGTGACTTTAGGACGACCCGATGATTACCCGACGCATCCTCGCCACCGCAGCCGCAGCCCTCGCCCTCCTCGGCTTGCCGGCCGCCGCCCAGGATTGGAAGGCCACGTATCCCGAACTGACCCTGGCCGTGGTCCCGAACGAAGATGCCAGCAGCACCCATGACCGCTTCGCGCCCTTGGCGGCCTACCTGACCCGGACCGTCGGCGTGCCGGTGAAGCTGCGGGTGGTCGGCGACTACGCCGGGGTGATCGAGGGTCAGCGAGCCGGCAGCATCCACATCGCGTTCCACGGGCCGGCCTCCTTCGCCCGCGCCGTCATGACCGGGGTGAAGGTCGAGCCCATCGTGAATTCGAAGCACGAGACCGGCCTCGCTGGCAATTACTCGGTGCTCTACGTGCCGGCCTCGAGCCCGTACAAGACCGTGGCGGACCTCAAGGGTAAGACTCTCGCTCTCGTCGATCCGAACTCCACCACCGGTAATCAGGCGCCGCGCTACTTCCTGAAGCGGGCCGGCTTCGACGTGGACAAGCACTTCGGCAGAGTTCTCTTCGCCGGAAGCCACGAGAAGGCCATTCTGGCGCTGACCCAGGGCACCGTGGATGCGGCCGCAAATCTATGGAATTCCGAGACGGACAGCAACGTCACGCGCATGATCACCAAGGGCATGTTGAAGAAGCCCGACGGCACGCCGATGCAACGATCGGATTTCCGCGTGGTGTTCAAGTCCGAATTCCTGCCGGAAGGACCTTACGCCGTGCTGGCGAGCTTGCCAGATGACCTGAAAATCAAGATCCGCAACGCGTTCTTTGACCTGCCCCAGAACGACAAGGCGACGTTCGATCGTCTCTCCGACGGCAAGGATCTCGATCTCACCCCAGTAAAGCTCGAGGACTATCAGTTCGTCATCAAGATGCTGAAGCTGAACGAACCGGAGCGCAAGCACATTTGAGCTTGGCCTTAATCGACGGGGTGCCGAGACGCGAACGGCCCTGCCTCCGACAGCCTGTCTTCGCGTCGAGGCCGTCTCACGCACCGGGCACCCCGCCGATCTTCCGCACCGCACCGACGAAGGACCGCCCGATGATCACCCGACGCACCATCGCCGCCGCGGCGGCGGGGCTCATCCTCCTGACCCTGCCGGCGGTCGCCGAGGACTGGAAGGCCCGGTATCCCGAACTGACCCTGGCCGTGGTCCCGAACGAGAACGCGGCCGGCACGCTCGATCGGTTCACGCCGCTCGCCGCGTATCTCGCGACGCGTGTCGGCGTGCCGGTGAAGTTGCGGGTGGTGAGCGACTACGCCGGGGTCATCGAGGGCCAGCGCGACCGCACCATCCATATCGCGTTCTACGGCGCCGCTTCGTTCTCCCGGGCCGTGATGACCGGGGTGAAGATCCAGCCGATCGTCACCCAGATCCACCAGCCCGGCGTCTCGGGCTACCACTCGGTGATCTACGTGCTGGCCGCCGGCCCGTATGCCTCGCTCGACGATCTCAAGGGCAAGACCCTCGCCCTAGTCGATCCGGACTCGACCTCGGGCAACCAGGCGCCGCGCTTCTTCCTGAAGCGGGCCGGCTACGACGTGGACACGCATTTCGGCAAGACCTTCTTCGCCGGCAGCCACGAGAGCGCCGTGCTGGCCCTGACCGAGGGCAGGGCGGACGCCGCCGCCAACCTGTGGAACGCCGAGACCGACACGATGGTCACCCGCATGGCCGTCAAGGGCTTGCTGAAGAAGCCCGACGGCACGCCGATGCAGCAATCGGACTTCCGGGTGGTGTTCAAATCCGATTTCCTGCCGGAGGGGCCGTTCGCCATGCTGGCGAGCCTGCCCGAAGACCTGAAAGCCGAGATCCGCCGCGCCTTCCTCGACCTGCCGAAGGCCGACAAGGCGGTGTTCGACCGGCTCTCCGACGGCAAGGATCTCGGGCTCACCCCGGTGACGCTCAAGGACTACCAGCCGGTCATCGACATGCTGAAGGCCAACGACGAGCCGCGCAAGCGCACCTGAACTGGGCCTTGCCCGATGGCGGCGGCTCGCCGCCTCCGACCCGCAAGCCGGCCGAACCGGCACGCCATACAGAGGAAGCACCACACCATGATCACCCGCCGCACCCTCGCCGCCGCCGCGGCCCTCGCCCTCCTCGGACTGCCGGCCGCCGCCCAGGACTGGAAGGCCAAGTATCCGGAGCTGACCCTGGCGGTCATTCCGATGGAGAATGCCAGCGGCACAACCGACCGCTACGCTCCCCTGGCGAACTACCTGACCAAGACGGTCGGCGTGCCGGTGAAACTGCGGGTCGCCAGCGACTATGCGGCGGTGATCGAGGGCCAGCGGGCCGGCAACATCCACGTCGCGTTCTACGGGCCGGCCTCCTTTGCCCGCGCCGTGATGACCGGGGTGAAGGTCGAGCCGATCGTGAACCCGAAGCACGAGACCGGCGTCTCGGGCTACCACTCGGTGATCTACGTACTGAATTCCAGCCCCTACAAGACCGTGGCGGACCTCAAGGGTAAGACCCTTGCCCTGGTCGATCCGAATTCCACCTCGGGTAACCAGGCGCCGCGCTACTTCCTGAAGCGGGCCGGCTACGACGTCGACAAGTTCTTCGGCAAGGCCGTCTTCGCGGGAAGCCACGAGAACGCCGTCTTGGCGCTGACCCAGGGGACGGCCGACGCGGCCGCGAACTTCTGGAACTCCGAGACGGACAGCAACCTCACGCGCATGCTCACCAAGGGCATCGTCAAGTCCGCCGACGGCACGCCGATGAAGCAGTCGGACTTCCGGATCGTGTTCAAGTCCGACTTCCTGCCGGAAGGTCCCTGGGCTGTGCTGGCGAGCCTGCCGGACGACCTGAAGGCCAAGATCCGGCAGGCCTTCGTCGACCTGCCGAAGGCCGACAAGACGGCGTTCGACCGGCTCTCGGACGGCAAGGATCTCGGCCTCACCCCGGTGACGCTCAAGGATTACCAGCCGATCATCGACATGCTCAAATCCAACGACGAAGAGCGCAAGAAGTCCTGATCCGAAGACCCGCGTCGCCTCTGCGCGAGCCGGCTTCCGCCGCGCGTATCCGTCCCGGCCCTGCAGTCTGACCGGCCGGGACGGGCATAGCCGGCCGCGCGTGCCGCCGGCCCGCTCCGATCGAAAGACGATGGCATGATCCCCCGACGTACCCTGCTCGCCGCCGCGGCGCTCGCCCTCCTCGGCCTGCCGGCCGCCGCCCAGGACTGGAAGGCCAAGTATCCGGAGCTGAGCCTGGGCGTGATCCCGATGGAGAACGCCTCCGGCACCACCGATCGCTATGCGCCGCTCACGAGCTACCTGGCCAAGGCCCTCGGCGTGCCGGTGAAGCTGCGGGTTGCGAGCGACTACGCCGCGGTGATCGAGGGCCAGCGGGCCGGCAACATCCAGCTCGCCTATTACGGTGCCGCCTCGTACGCCCGCGCCGTGATGACCGGCGTGAAGATCGAGCCGCTCGTGAGCCCGAAGCACGAAACCGGGACCGCGGGCTACTACTCGGTGGTCTACGTGCTGGCCTCGAGCCCGTACAAGGGCGTCGAAGACCTCAAGGGCAAGAGCCTCGCCCTGGTCGACCCGAACTCCACCTCCGGCAACCAGGCACCGCGTTTCTTCCTGAATAAAGTCGGCTACGACGTCGACACGTTCTTCGGCAAGACGTTCTACGCCGGCAGCCACGAGAACGCTGTGCTGTCGCTGATCCAGGGGACCGCCGACGCGGCCGCGAATGCCTGGAATTCCGAGACCGACAGCCACCTGACCCGCATGCTCACCAAGGGCATGCTCAAGAAGGTGGACGGCACGCCGATGCAGAAGGCGGATTTCCGGGTGGTGTTCAAGTCAGACGCCCTGCCCGGGGATGCCTACGCCGTGCTGTCCACCCTGCCGGCCGACCTGAAGGCCAGCATCCGCGAGGCCCTTATCGCCCTGCCGACGGCCGACAAGGCCGCCTTCGACCGGCTGTCCGACGGCAAGGATCTCGATCTCACGCCGGCGACGGCGGCGGATTACGAGCCGGTCATCGGCATGCTCAAGTTCAATGATGCACAGCGCAAGAGATCCTGATCCGGGCATGCGGACCTTGCGCGGCCTGACACCCCTGCCGCCGGAGCGGGCAGCCGCCCTCTCCGGCCTGTACGCGGCGGCGAGCCGTAGCGCGCGCCGCCGCACGCTCGCGAGTTTTGCCGTCTTGGCCGTGCTGGCACTCCTCGCAGGGCTCGCCGCGGAGGTGCGGCCGCTAGTCTTCGCGGAAAATATCGGCAAGTTCACCGCCTATCTCGAGCAGATCTGGCCGCCGATCGGCCTCGATCACCCGCTGGAGGACGTGCGCGCCTGGTACTGGGGCCTGCCCGGCTGGCTCGCCCTGCTCGGCGAGACCCTGCTGATGGCCTATCTCGGCACCCTGCTCGGGGCGGTCGCGGGCTTCGCCCTCAGCTTCGTCGCCGCCGCCAACCTGGTGCGGTCGCCCGTGGTGCGCTTCCTCGCCAAGCGCTTCCTGGAGGTGTGCCGCACGATTCCGGACGTGGTGTTCGCGCTGCTGTTCGTAATCGCCTTCGGCCTCGGTCCGATGGTCGGCGTGCTGGCCCTGGCGGTCCACACGACGGGCGCGCTGGGGAAACTCTTCTCCGAGGTGGTCGAGAATATCGACATGCGCCCGGTCGAGGGCCTGTCGGCCTCGGGTGCGAGCTGGATCGAGACCGTACGCTTCGCCGTGCTGCCGCAGGTCCTGTCGAACTTCGCCTCCTACGCGCTGCTGCGCTTCGAGATCAACGTGCGCGGGGCGGCGGTGCTGGGCTTCGTCGGCGCCGGCGGCATCGGGCAGGAGTTCCTGGCTGCGATCCGCAGCTTCTACTACGCGGATGTCAGCGCGATCCTCGGGCTGATCATCCTCACCGTCGTCTGTATCGACCTCGCCACCGAGCAAGTCCGGTACCGGCTGACCGGCACCGAGGAAGCCCGATGAGCAGCCCCCGCTCCGAGACCCTGCGGGCGGAGGCCCGGGCCGATCTCGCCCGCCTGCGCGCCCGCTATCCGGCGCAGTTCCGGACGGATCGGGCCGCGCGCCTGCACGCCGGATTGATCCTCGGCGGCCTGATCGGGCTTGCAGGCTTCGGCGTCTGGCAATTCGAGATGTCGCCGGCGCGGATCCTCAACGGGCTCGGGCGGCTCGGCTCCTTCGCGCTGCTGATGCTGCCACCCTCGCCCGAGGGCCATCTCGGCACCTTCGTGCACGCGCTGGGCGAGACGCTGGGCATCGCCTTCCTGGGCACCCTCACGGCGGCGATCCTGGCCTTTCCGGTGGCGCTGCTCGCCGCCCGCAACGTCGTGCCCAACCCGTTCGCACATTTCGCCGTGCGCCGGAGCCTCGACGTGATGCGCTCGGTCGACGTGCTGATCTGGGCGCTGATCTGGATCAACGTCGTCGGCCTCGGCCCGTTCGCGGGCATGCTCGCCATCGCGAGCGCGGATTTCGGGGCGTTCGGCAAGCTGTTCTCGGAGGCGATCGAGACCTGCGACCGGCGGCCGGGCGAGGGCGTCGTCGCCTCGGGGGGCTCGGCCCTGCACCGCATCCGCTTCGGGCTGATCCCCGGGGTGCTGCCGGTCCTGGCGAGCCAGGTGCTGTACTTCTTCGAATCGAACACCCGCTCGGCCACGATCATCGGCATCGTCGGGGCGGGGGGCATCGGCCAGTACCTCACCGAGCTGATCCGCGTCCTGGAGCTGAAGCAGGTCGCCTTCCTGGTCCTGATGATCCTCGCCACCGTGGCGGCGATCGACTGGGTCTCGACCCGCCTGCGCCGGGCGATCATCGGCCCGGCGGCGCGCTGAGCGACCTCAGCCGCCGATCACCAGCTCGACCCGGTCGGCGGCGAACAGGGTGCGGTTCGCCTGGATGGGCACACCCGCGGAGTCGATGTTGACGCTCGACACCACCATGACCACCCGCCCCGGGGCGATGTCGAGGCGCTCCGCCTCCTGGGCGTCGGCTGGCCGGGCGCGGATCCGCGTCGAGAGCCGGGTGTAATCGTGGACCCCGCAGGCCGCGAAGGCGCGGGTGATCGAGCCGCGCTCGGCATAGGCCGCGGCGAAGCCGGAAAAGCGGGGCAAGGGCAGCCAGGTTTGCGCGGTCGAGATCGGGGCATCGTCCGCCCGGTGGGTCGTCAGCAATTCGACAATCGGCGCGCCCGGCTCGATCGCCAGTGCCGCCGCCTGCTTAGGGCCGGCCGGGACTGTGGCGGAGGCGAGCAGATCGCCCCAGGCTTCGCGCCCCGCCCCGGTGACGATCTCGGAGAAGCGGGTGCGCGGGCCGATCGGGTAGGCCAGGGGCGCCTCTTCCACGAAGGTGCCGCGCCCCTGGCTGGCGCGCACCAGGCCGCTCTCCGCCAGGGCGGCGAGCGCCCGCCGCACCGTGTGCCGGTTGACGGCGAAGCGCGCGGCCAAAGCCGCCTCGGTGGGCATCTGCTGGCCCGGGGCGTAGCGCCCCGCCGCGATGTCGGCGGTCAGCGCGTCGGCGATCTGCCGCCACGCCGTCAGCCCCTCGCCCCGGACGAGGCCCGGCGCCTGCTCCTGTGCATCCATGCTGTCATCCAAACTTCATTTGCGCCCGGTGCGCTAGTTGTCTACACGACTAGACAATAGCGCGACAGAGGGATTCGCGATGGCGACGAGCCCGCATCACCTGAGACCCGAGGAGGTCGCGGCCCGGCAGGCCGTGATGGCGCTCTGCGCCGATGCCAGCCGGGACGACCTGGACGCCGCTCTGCAGGCGCTCGAAGCCCCGGCTGCGGAGGATCTGCGCCCGCCGGAGACCGGGCTGGTGATGGCCACGGGCCGGATCGGCGGCGATGGCCGCCCGTTCAACCTCGGTGAGGTCAGCGTGACCCGGGCGGCGATCCGGCTGCCGGACGGGGCCACCGGCTTCGCCTACCATCTCGGCCGCGACCGGACGAAGGCGCGGCTCGCCGCCACCCTCGACGCCCTCTGGCAGGACCCGGCCCGGCGCGCCCGGGTCGAGGACGCACTGCAGCCCGCCGCCGAGAAGGCCAAAGCGGCCCGCTATCGGGCGGCCCGACGCACCGCCGCCACCCGCGTCGACTTCCTGACGCTGGCCCGCGGGGAGGATTGAGCATGCTCGCACCCGGATTCGCCGATCCGGTCCACGACGCGCAGGGCACGTTCCGCGCGGTGATGGATGCCTTGGCCCGCCCCGGCCTGCCCCAGCGCCTCGAGGCCGGGCTGAACCCTCCGGCGCCGTTGACCCCGGAACTCGCCGCCATCGCGCTGGCGCTCACCGATGCCGACACGCCGGTCTGGCTCGATGCCGGCCTCGCGGCCGTGCCCGAGGTCGCCGCCTATCTGCGCTTCCACACCGGGGCGCCGCTCACCGACAGCCCGGCCCAGGCGGCCTTCGCGCTCATCCGCGATCCGGCGCGCTGCCCGCCGCTCGCCCGGTTCGCGCAAGGTACGCCGGCTTATCCCGACACCGCGACCACGCTGGTGTTCGCCCTCGATGCGCTCACGAGCGGGGAGGGGCTTCGCCTCACCGGCCCCGGCATCGACGGCACGGCGCGGATCGCCCTCGCGCCCCAGCCGGACAGCTTCGTCGCGCAGCTCGCCGCCAACCGCTCGGGCTTCCCCCTTGGGCTCGACCTGATCCTCACCGCCCCCGGCCGCGTCGCTGGGCTCCCCCGCTCCACCGCCGTCACCGAGGGCCGAGCGTGATGCGGAAAAGTGGAATCCGGTTTTCCGAGATCATCACGCGGTCAGGGAGATAACCATGTACGTGGCCGTGAAGGGCGGCGAGGCCGCCATCGACAACGCCCACCGACTGCTGGCCGAAGCCCGCCGGGGCGACCCGGCCGTGCCGGAACTCACCGTCGCGCAGATCCGCGAGCAGATGGCGCTCCTTGTCGACCGGGTGATGGCCGAGGGCTCGCTCTACGATCCCGACCTCGCGGCGCTGGCCCTCAAGCAGGCCCGCGGCGACGTGGTCGAGGCGGTTTTTTTGGTCCGCGCCTACCGGACGACGCTGCCGCGCTTCGGCGCCTCCGCCCCCGTCGATACCGGCGCCATGGCGGTGGCCCGCCGGGTCTCGGCGACCTTCAAGGACCTGCCCGGCGGCCAGGTGCTCGGACCGACCTTCGACTACACCCACCGGCTGATCGATTTTGCCCTCGCCGCCGAGGGCGAGACCGAGCCCGCCGCCGAGGCCGAGCCCCGCGACGATGCCGGCACCTGCCCGCGGGTCACTGACCTGCTCGCCCAGGACGGCCTGATCGAGCCCTCGCCCCCGGATGACGGCGCCCCCGTGGGCGACCTCACTCGGGAGCCGGTGGATTACCCGGCCGACCGGGCCCTGCGCCTCCAGGCCCTGGCCCGGGGCGACGAGGGCTTCGTCCTCGGCCTCGGCTACTCGACTCAGCGCGGCTACGGCCGCACCCACCCGTTCGTGGGCGAGATCCGGGTCGGCGAGGTGGCGGTGGACTTCGTGCCCGAGGAGCTGGGCTTCCCGGTGCCGCTGGGCCGGATCCGCCTCACCGAGTGCCAGATGGTCAACCAGTTCAAGGGCTCCGGGACGGCGCCGCCGCAGTTCACCCGGGGCTACGGGCTCACCTTCGGGCAGAGCGAGCGCAAGGCGATGGCCATGGCCCTGGTCGACCGGGCGCTGCGGGCGGAGGAGCTCGGCGAGCCTGTGGCGAGCCCGGCCCAGGACCAGGAATTCGTGCTGGCCCATTGCGACAGCCTCCAGGCCACCGGCTTCGTCGAGCACCTGAAGCTGCCCCACTACGTCGACTTCCAGGCGGAGCTGGAGCTGGTCCGGCGCCTGCGCGCCGAGTTTTTTCGAGACTCAGACAGCGTGCAGGAGGCGGCCGAATGAGCGCGACAGGCACACACGAGCTGTTCCCCTCCCCCTTGCGGGGAGGGGGCAGGGGTGGGGGTGGTGCAGAAGGCACCACTGAGCCCCGTTCGGCACCACCCCCACCTCCGGCTCCTCCCCGCAAGGGGGAGGAGAGAGGGCGTACACCCTCCGAAGCCGGCTACAATTTCGCCTATCTGGACGAGGGCACGAAGCGGATGATCCGCCGGGCGATCCTCAAGGCGATCGCGGTGCCGGGCTACCAGGTGCCGTTCGCCTCCCGAGAGATGCCGATGCCCTACGGCTGGGGCACCGGCGGCGTGCAGGTCACGGCGGCGGTCCTGGGACGCGCGGACGTGCTCAAGGTGATCGACCAGGGGGCCGACGACACCACCAATGCGGTCTCGATCCGGCGCTTCTTCGCCCGCACCTCGGGGGTCGCCACCACCACCCGCACCACCGAGGCCACGATCATCCAGACCCGGCACCGCATCCCGGAGACGCCCCTGCGGGAGGGCCAAATTCTGGTCTACCAAGTGCCGATCCCCGAGCCCCTGCGCTTCCTCGAACCGCGCGAGACCGAGACCCGCCAGCTCCACGCGCTGGCCGAGTACGGGTCCATGCACGTGAAGCTCTACGAGGATATCAGCCGCCACGGGCACATCGCCACCACCTACGCCTACCCGGTGGAGGTCGCCGGCCGCTACGTGATGGACCCGTCGCCGACGCCGAAATTCGACAACCCCAAGATGGACCACAGCCCGGCGCTCCAGCTGTTCGGGGCGGGGCGCGAGCGGCGCATCTACGCGGTGCCGCCCTACACGTCGGTGCGCAGCCTCGATTTCGAGGACCACCCGTTCCGGGTGCAGCGCTTCGAACACCCCTGCGCCCTGTGCGGTGCCGAGGGCGTCTATCTCGACGAGATGCTGCTCGACGATGCCGGGCGGCGGATGTTCGTCTGCTCGGACACCGACCATTGCGAGGGGCGCCGCGCGGACGGCCATGTCGGCACGGGAGAGGCGGTATGACCGGTCTCACGGTCCGCCGGGCCGGAAGGCCCGACCTCCCCGCAATCCTCCCTCTCTACGCCGAGCTGAATGGCGGACGGGTGGCGACCCTTGGGCAAGCCGAGGCGCTCCTCGACCGCATGGTCACGGCCTATCCCGATTACGGGCTGTACGTCGCCGAGGTCGATGGCGCGATCGTCGGCACCTTCTGCCTCGTCATCCTCGACAACATCGCCCATTGGGGCATGCCGTCGGCCCTCGTCGAGAGCGTCGTGGTCTCGTCCGAATATCGCGGCGGCGGTCTCGGCCGGGCGATGATGCGGGAGGCGTTCCGCCTCGCCCAGGCCCGGGGCTGCTACAAGCTCGCCCTGTCCTCGAATGTCGACGCCAAGCCGGCGCACGCCTTCTACGAGAGCCTCGGCTTCGAGCGCTACGGTTACAGCTTCCGCCTTGATCCGCCCTTCGTGCCAGACGCCGCAGAGGTGACCCGATGAGCGAGCCCCTGCTTCAGGTCCGCGGCCTGACCAAGCGCTACGGCACGCGCCTCGCCTGCGCCGACGTGTCGTTCGACATCGATCCCGGCGAGGTACTGGCGATCGTGGGCGAGTCCGGCTCGGGCAAGTCGACGCTGCTCTCCCTCGTCGCCACCGAGCTCGCCCCGGATGCCGGGACGGTCTCCTACCGGATGCGCGACGACGTGCTGCGGGACCTCGCCGGTCTGAGCGAGGCCGAGCGCCGGGCGCTGATGCGCACCGATTGGGGCTTCGTGCGCCAGGACGCGGCCCAGGGCCTGCGCATGACGGTCTCGGCCGGCGGCAATGTCGGCGAGCGCCTGATGGGGCTTGGCGAGCGCCATTACGGCCGCATCCGCGGGCAGGCGCTCGACTGGCTCGGCCGGGTCGAGATCGCCGCCGACCGGATCGACGATCCGCCCACGCGCTTCTCCGGCGGCATGCGCCAGCGCCTGCAGATCGCCCGCAACCTCGTCACCGGCCCGCGCCTCGTGCTGATGGATGAGCCGACCTCGGGCCTCGACGTCTCGGTTCAGGCCCGGCTCCTCGACCTGATCCGGCGGCTCTCGGCCGAGCTCGGGCTCGCCGTGATCATCGTCACCCACGACCTCGCGGTGGCCCGCCTGCTGTCGCACCGGATCATGGTCATGCGCGCGGGCCGGGTGATCGAGACCGGCCTGACCGACCGGGTGCTCGACGACCCCGAGCACGCCTACACCCAGCTCCTCGTCTCCTCGGTGCTCGTCGCATGACCGCGCTTCTGACCTTCCAGGATGTGGCCAAGAGCTTCACCCTGCACCTGCGCGGCGGCGTCGTACTTCCCGTGGTGGGGGGCGTCAGCCTCTCGGTGGCGCCGGGCGAGTGCGTGGTGCTCGGCGGCCCCTCGGGAGCGGGCAAGTCCTCGCTCCTGAAAATGGCCTACGGCAACTATCGCTGCGATGCCGGCGCGATCCTGGTCCGCGACGGGGACGCCGTGGTGGACGTGGTGCGGGCCGATCCGCGGGTCATGCTGTCCCTGCGGGCGCGGGTCATCGCCTACGTGTCGCAGTTCCTGCGGGTGATCCCACGCGTGTCGGCCCTCGACGTGGTCGAGGCCGCCGGCCGCGAGGGCGGCTTGTCCGAGGATGAGGCCCGCGCACGGGCAAAAAACCTGCTGGCCCGGCTGAACCTGCCCGAGCGACTCTGGAGCCTGCCGCCCGCGACCTTCTCGGGGGGCGAGCAGCAGCGGGTGAACATCGCCCGGGGGCTGATCGCCGACCGGCCGCTGCTCCTGCTCGACGAGCCCACCGCGTCGCTGGATGCCAGCAACCGCGCCGTGGTGGCCGAGCTCGTCCGCGAGAAGCTGGCCGCCGGCGCCGGCGTGCTCGGCATCTTCCACGACAGCGAGATGCGCGATGCTGTGGCGACGCGAATCGTCGACGTGATGCGCTTCGCGCAAGCCCGGGCAGCCTAGCGCGTCGTGGCGGATATCGGAGCCGGCACGACGCGCTAGACTTTTGATTCCCATCGTCTTTTTCCGAAAGCCGGATGCCACCTTTCGGGACGATGCTCCAGAGGAGTTCCGATGAGCGACCTGATCCTCGAAAACGCGATCCTGGTCCTGCCGGACCGGGTCGAGCACGGCTGGCTCGCCGTGAGCGACGGCCGCATCGCGGAGATCGGCACCGGGCGCGCGCCCGAGCGCGGCCTCGACCTCGGCGGTGACCATCTGATCCCCGGGCTGATCGAGCTGCACACCGACCATCTCGAGAGCCACTTCGCGCCCCGGCCCAAGGTTCGCTGGCATCCCCTCGGCGCGGTGCTGGCCTACGACGCGCAGATCACCGCTTCGGGCATCACCACGGTGTTCGATTCGCTCCGCGCCGGCAGCGACCCCGACGGCAGCGGCCTCGGCTCCGAGCTGACGCAGCTCGCCGCGGCGATCGAGACCGCGCGCGCCAGCAACCTGTTCCGGGCCGAGCACTTCACGCATCTGCGCTGCGAATTGCCCTCCGCGGACGTGCTCGACACGGTGGCGGACTTCAAGGCGCGCTATCCGATCGGCCTTATCTCGCTGATGGATCACACCCCGGGTCAGCGCCAGTTCCGCGACATCGAGAAGTACTACACCTACGCCACGCGGGGCGGCCGCACGCTGGAAGAGGTCCGGGCCAACACCGAGCGCAAGATCCGGGACGGCCAAGCCCTCAACGGCCGCAACCGTCCGGCCCTGGTCCAGTTCGCGCAGGAGATGGGCATTCCCCTGGCGAGCCACGACGACACCACCCTGGCCGATGTCGAGCTCGCGGCCGGCGAGGGGGTTGCGCTAGCCGAGTTCCCGACCACCCTGGAGGCGGCCGAGGCCGCGCATGGGCGCGGGATCACCGTGATGATGGGCGCCCCGAACCTGATCCGCGGCGGCTCGCATTCCGGCAACGTCGCCGCCCTGGCGCTCGCCGAGGCCGGCCATCTCGACATCCTGTCGTCGGATTACGTGCCGGCGAGCCTGCTGATGGCGGCCTTCCTGTTGCCCGAGCAGGCCCCGGCGATCTCACTGCCGCAGGCCCTCGCCACCGTGACGGTCAATCCCGCCCGCGCCGCCGGCCTGACTGACCGCGGCGCCCTGCAGCCGGGCCTGCGGGCCGATCTGGTGCGGGTTCAGCGCGCCGAAGGGGTGCCGGTGGTCCGGAAGGTCTGGCGCGCCGGCCTGCGGGTCGCCTGATGGCGGGCTGCTTGGTCCTCGTGGTCGGCCCGAGCGGGGCCGGCAAGGATACGCTGATCCGGCTGGCCCGGGCGGCGCTCGCGGGCGACCCGCGCTACGTCTTCCCCCGGCGCCTCGTGACCCGGCCGCCCTCCGGCGACGAGGACAATGACGAGATCGACCCGGCCGCCTTCGCGCGCGGCTGCGCGGCCGGCGCCTTCACCCTGCATTGGCGCGCCCACGGGCTCGGCTACGCGATTCCCGCGCAGGCCGCCGATCTCGCCGCCGGCGGGCGTGTGGTCGTCTGCAACGTTTCGCGGCGGATCGTCGAGGAGGCCCGGGGACGCGGCCTGCCGGTCAGCGTCGTCGAGGTTACGGCACCGCCGGAGGTCCTGGCCAGCCGCATCGCCGCCCGGGGCCGGGCGGCGGACGGCGACCTCGTTGCGCGCCTGGCCCGGGAAGCCCGGGTCCGGGCCGACCTCGCCATCCTCAACACCGGCACGCCGGACGAAGCGGCGGCTCGGCTGATCGCGCATCTGCGCGCCTGCTAGGTCCTTTCGCGCGGGCCGAGGGCGGAAGCGGGCATGCCGGTTGTTGCGTCGAAAACAGAAAGGGCGCGTGCCGGTTACGGCTCACGCCCTCGAAGGATAGTCCGGGAGATTCGCTCCCAGGCCGCTTCTGTCGGCTCAGTACTAGAAGCCGCCGAACTTGTAGTTGAAGCCAGCGCGGACGATGCTGCCCTCGGTCCGGAAGCGCGAGATGTACGAGCCGTTGCCGACGCCAGGGATAGCGGCGACGAGCACGTTCTGGGTGCCGAGGTCGTAGTGCAGGTACTCGGCCTTGATGGTCACGGCGTCGTACTTGATGCCGAGATATTTGCCGACGGCGAAATAGTTCAGGAAGCTGTCGGTCGGGATGGCGAACTCGATGCCGCCGCCGTAAGCGAAGCCGGTCTTGAAGTCGTCATAGCGGCCAGCGAACTGCAGGGCACCGCCGGGGGTGTAGAAGTTGGCGTCGTGGAACACGTTGCCGTAGGCGAGACCGCCCATGCCGTAGACCATGACGCGGTCGAACGCGTAGCCGACGCGGCCGGTGAGGGTGCCGAGCCAGTCGAGGCTCTGGCGGAACTGGCTGATGTTCGGCGGGCCGCCGGCCACGTTGCCGGTGCCGAGGACGACACGGTTCTTGGTGATGTCCGTCCAGTCGATGCTGTTGGCGACGCCGACCACGAAGCCGGAGCCCGGCGTGAACTGATAGTTGTAGCCGGCGGTGCCGCCGATGTTGGCGATGCCGTCCTGCGAGGTCGAGGTCAGGAACGGACGGCGGCCGAGCGCCACGTTGGTGGCGTTGCCCGGCAGGACGCCGACGGTGGTGATGCGCTCGCGATCGGTGAAGGTGTAGGCCGACTCGAGACCTGCATAGAAGCCCGTCCAGGTGAAGACCGGCACCGGGGTGAAGACCGGCGGCGGCGCGGCGCGGCGCGGCAGGTCGGCCGCGACGGCGGCCGTCGAGACCAGGGCCGTCGCGGCGCTGGCGAGGAGGAGCTTCTTCATCATGTTTGCGAGACCCGGGTGACCAGTGGTTGTCGCAACTTAAGCTCGGCCGCGTCGGGTCCGCTATGCCCTGCAAGCCACACTGTGTCTCGAAAGTGTCCACCGAAATTGCCGATCATCAATATCCACGGCCTGCAAAGTGGTCGGTCGGCGCTTGACAGGTCGCCTCGCGCCGGGGTGCCCAGCGCGCCGGACCTTGATCGCAAGCGGCCGACCCTCTAAGCGAACCGCGTTTTTCGCCCCTGTTTATGCGTTCGGGGGCGGCCGACCAGGATCCGGGGAACAGCGTGGTCCCCGCCGCAGGAATGGGAATCATGGGCAAGGAAAAGTTCTCCCGCACCAAGCCGCACTGCAACATCGGCACGATTGGTCACGTTGACCACGGCAAGACGTCGCTGACGGCGGCGATCACGAAGGTCCTGGCGGAGACGGGCGGGGCGACGTTCACGGCCTACGACCAGATCGACAAGGCGCCGGAGGAGAAGGCGCGCGGGATCACGATCTCGACGGCGCACGTGGAGTACGAGACGGCCAACCGGCACTACGCCCACGTCGACTGCCCCGGCCACGCCGACTACGTGAAGAACATGATCACCGGCGCCGCCCAGATGGACGGCGCGATCCTGGTGGTGTCGGCGGCCGACGGCCCGATGCCGCAGACCCGCGAGCACATCCTGCTGGCCCGCCAGGTCGGCGTGCCGGCCCTGGTGGTGTTCCTCAACAAGGTCGACATGGTCGACGACGAGGAACTGCTGGAACTGGTCGAGCTGGAGGTGCGCGAGCTCCTGTCGAAGTACGACTTCCCGGGCGACGACATCCCGATCACCAAGGGCTCGGCGCTGATGGCGCTGGAGGACAAGGAGCCGAAGATCGGCAAGGAAGCCGTCCTGAAGCTGATGGAGACGGTGGACAGCTACATCCCGCAGCCGGAGCGCCCGATCGACCTGCCGTTCCTGATGCCGATCGAGGACGTGTTCTCGATCTCGGGCCGCGGCACGGTGGTGACCGGTCGCGTCGAGCGCGGCATCGTCAAGGTCGGCGAGACGGTGGAGATCGTCGGGATCCGGGCGACCACGACCACGACGGTGACCGGCGTGGAGATGTTCCGCAAGCTGCTCGACCAGGGCCAGGCGGGCGACAACGTCGGCGTACTGCTGCGCGGCACCAAGCGCGAGGACGTGGAGCGCGGCCAGGTCGTGTGCAAGCCGGGTTCGGTGAAGCCGCACACCAAGTTCAAGGCCGAAGCCTACATCCTGACCAAGGAGGAGGGTGGCCGCCACACGCCGTTCTTCACCAACTACCGGCCGCAATTCTACTTCCGGACCACGGACGTGACCGGGGTGTGCGAGCTGCCGGAAGGCACCGAAATGGTGATGCCGGGCGACAACGTGACCATGGACGTCACGCTGATCGTGCCGGTGGCCATGGAGGAGAAGCTGCGCTTCGCCATCCGCGAGGGCGGCCGCACCGTCGGCGCCGGCGTCGTCGCCGCCATCAACGACTGAGATCCCGTTGGGCTCGGTGCGTCGCCCGACGCGCCGAGCCGTCAGGTGGGTTCGATCGACTCGCGCCGGTCCCCGTTTCGACGGAGGCCGGCGTCGTCGTGTCGGGACCGCGCACCGAAGCCGTCACGAAGCCGGTTTTTAGCCTGTCGCCCCTTGAAAGCCCTGGCAAAGCTGTCGCAAACCTCTTGCAAGCGCCGCCGCGATCGGGCATTGGGCGGGACGCTAGGAGTGTAGCTCAACTGGTCAGAGCGCCGGTCTCCAAAACCGGAGGTTGCGGGTTCGAGTCCCTCCACTCCTGCCAGACTTCTCACACGGCCCTGCGCGGTCGCCCGGTCGACAAGCCGGCGGAGTTGCGCTAGAGCGGGCGCAATCCGAGATCTGAAGCGACCGTCGGTGCGGGCCCGTCCAGGCCCTCGGCGCCGGATGTTCGCGTTCCCGGAAGCTGGCCCTGCCTCGGGCTCGCGCACGCAAATAACACTGGCGCCATGGCATCGAACGAAGCGACCAAGAAGGTGGATGTGGCGCGCGGCGCAGCCCGCGGACCCGCGAATCCGCCGCCGGCCCGTCCGGCAACGCCCGCCCGGCCGCCGCAGAAGCGCGTGACCCCGGGCGAGTTCTTCTCCCAGGTCCGCGACGAGGCCCGCAAGGTCACCTGGCCGTCCCGCCGGGAGACCACGATCACCACCATCATGGTGTTCGTGATGGTCGTGGTCACGAGCCTGTTCTTCACGGTGGTGGACCAGGCCCTGCGCTTTGCGGTCGGGCTGGTACTCGGCCTCTAAGGGACGCCATCGATCGGGGGAGACCTCGCGGACTTGTCGGAGTTGAACGGAACCGTGTCGAAGCGCTGGTACATTGTCCACGCCTACTCGAACTTCGAGAACAAGGTCGCGCAGTCCATCAAGGACCAGGCGGCCCAGCGCGGGCTGACCGAGCTGTTCGACGAGGTGATGGTCCCGACGGAAAAGGTCGTCGAGGTGCGCCGCGGCCGGAAGGTCGATGCCGAGCGCAAGTTCTTCCCCGGCTACGTGTTGGTGAAGTGCGACCTGACTGACGAGGTCTATCACCTCATCAAGAACACCCCGAAGGTCACGGGCTTCCTCGGGGCCGACAAGTCGAAGCCGGTTCCGATCCCCGACGCCGAGGCGGAGCGGATCAAGGGTCAGGTTGCCGAGGGCGTCGATCGTCCGAAGCCGTCGATCGCGTTCGAGATCGGCGAGACCGTCCGGGTCGCCGACGGCCCGTTCGCGAGCTTCAACGGCACCGTCGAGGAGATCGACGAGGCCCGCTCCCGCCTCAAGGTGGCCGTGTCGATCTTCGGCCGCGCCACCCCGGTGGAGCTGGAATACGCCCAGGTCGAGAAGGCCTAAGGCCTCAAGAAATTCGGCGGCCGGCTTTTTGGCCGCCCACGCTCTTCCGGCCGGCGCTGCGCGTCGGTCGCGAAGCGGCCGTTCCCGCATAGGGGGCGGTCTCACACGCGGGAGATCCGCCCGGCCTCGCCTCCGGGATCCACGGCTCGCACCGCGACCTGCAATCGTCCGACCCGCCCGCGCTTAGGCAGCCCGGCGGCGGACGCAGTTTTGGGAGTTGTCCCATGGCGAAGAAGATCACGGGTTACGTGAAGCTTCAGGTCCCGGCCGGCGCGGCGAACCCGTCGCCCCCGATCGGCCCCGCGCTCGGTCAGCGCGGCCTCAACATCATGGAATTCTGCAAGGCCTTCAACGCGAAGACCGCGCAGATGGAGAAGGGGACCCCGATCCCGGTGATCATCACCGCGTATCAGGACCGCTCCTTCACCTTCGAGATGAAGCAGCCGCCGGTCACCTTCTTCCTGAAGAAGGCCGTCGGCCTGAAGATCGGCAAGAAGCCGGCTTCCGGCTCGAAGACCCCCGGTAAGGGCCCGTCCGTCGGCAAGATCTCCGAGGCGCAGCTGCGCGAGATCGCCGAGAAGAAGATGCCCGACCTCAATTGCGACTCGGTCGAAGCGGCCGTCGCCATGATCCGCGGCTCTGCCCGGGCCATGGGCCTCGAAATCACGGCCTGAGGGAGGACATCATGGCACGCGAAGGAAAGCGCATCCGCGCCGCCCGCGAGGGCATCGAGGTGACCAAGCTCTACCCGCTCGATGAGGCGATCAAGCTGGTCAAGGAGCGGGCGACCGCGAAGTTCGACGAGACCATCGAGGTCTCGATGAACCTCGGCGTCGATCCGCGTCACGCCGACCAGATGGTCCGCGGCGTCTGCAACCTGCCGAACGGCTCCGGCCGGACCGTCCGTGTGGCGGTCTTCGCCCGCGGCGCCAAGGCGGACGACGCCAAGGCGGCGGGTGCCGACATCGTCGGCGCTGAGGATCTCCTAGAGATCGTCCAGAGCGGCAAGATCGAGTTCGATCGGTGCATCGCCACCCCGGACATGATGCCGCTGGTCGGCCGTCTCGGTAAGGTGCTGGGCCCGCGCGGCCTTATGCCGAACCCGAAGGTCGGCACCGTCACCATGGACGTGAAGAGCGCCGTGGCCGGCGCCAAGGGCGGCTCGGTGGAGTTCCGCGTCGAGAAGGCCGGCATCGTCCATGCCGGCGTCGGCAAGGTCTCGTTCGATGCCGACAAGCTCGTCGAGAACATCAAGGCTTTTGCCGACGCGGTCGCTAAGGCGAAGCCCGCGGGCGCCAAGGGCACCTACGTCCAGCGCATCGCCGTCACCTCGACGATGGGCCCGGGCGTGAAGGTCGAGCCGAGCACGGTTCTGACCGCCTGAGGCTAAGCCTCGACTCAACGACGTTGCGAAGCGCCCGGCCGGAAACGGCCGGGCGTTTTTTGTTGCCTGTGCGGAAGGGGCCGACACGCTTCGAGGCGAGCCAATCCATCACATCATTCTCACCATCGAAGGGGGCGCCATTCTCTACGGCTGTGCTAGATAAGCCCCCATGCGCAGCACTGTCTCCGTCACGAACCGCCGACGCATCCTGTGCGTCTTCCCCGCATACACGCCGTCCTTCGGCACCTTCTCGCACGCCTACCCGCTCATGGGGGGCGTCAAGGCGTTCATGCCCCCGCAGGGCCTCCTGGTGATCGCGGCCTACATGCCGGAGAGCTGGGAATACCGCTTCATCGACGAGAACATCCGGCGCGCCTCCGCCCAGGATTTTGCCTGGGCCGATGCGGTGTTCATCTCCGGGATGCACATCCAGGAAGGCCAGATCCACGATATCGGCCGGCGTGCCCATGCGGCCGGCAAGGTCGCGGCCTTGGGCGGCCCCTCGGTGTCCGGCGCTCGGGAAAAGTATCCGGATTTCGACTATCTCCACGTCGGCGAAATCGGCGACGCCACCGACCGGCTGATCGAGCGCCTCGACGCCGACGTCACCCGGCCGCACCAGCAGGTGGTGTTCGAGACCGGTGAGCGCTTGGCGCTCTCCGATTTTCCGGCCCCGGCCTACGAGGCGGCGCCGCTCAAGCGCTACCTGATCGGCTCGCTGCAATTCTCCTCGGGCTGCCCGTATCGCTGCGAGTTCTGCGACATCCCGCAGCTCTACGGGCGCCAGCCCCGGCTGAAGAGCCCCGAGCAGATGTGCGCCGAGCTCGACGCCATCATCAGCCAGCCCGGGCATCCGGCGGTGGTCTACTTCGTCGACGACAACTTCATCGCCAACCGCAAGGCCACCCGCGAGATGCTGCCGCACCTCGTCGCCTGGCAGAAGAAGAACAACTACCCGCTCCAGTTCGCCTGCGAGGCGACCCTGAACATGGCCAAGCAGCCCGAGATCCTCGAGCTGATGCGGGAGGCCAACTTCATGACCGTGTTCGTCGGCATCGAGACGCCGGAGGCGGACGCGCTCAAGGGCATCGACAAGACCCACAACGCCGCCGTGCCGATGTACGAGGCCATCTCGACCCTCAATTCCTACGGGCTCGAAGTCACCTCGGGCATCATCCTGGGGCTCGATACCGACAGCGACAAGTCCGAGCAGAACCTGATCGACTTCATCGACAAGTCGGCGATCCCGGTGCTGACCATCAACCTGCTCCAGGCCCTGCCCAAGACTCCGCTGTGGGATCGGCTGGAGCGCGAGGGCCGGCTGGTCCACGACGCGGCGCTCGAATCGAACGTCCTGTTCAAGCGTCCGCACGACACCGTGGTGGCGAGCTGGCGCCGGGCGATCGCCCATGCCTACGAGCCGGAGCAGCTGTTCGCCCGGTTCAAGCACCAGTGTGAGACCACCTACCCGAATCGGATCGTGACGCCGACCAAGGGCAAGCTGACCTTCACGAACCTGCGCCGCGGCCTGATTCTCGGCTTCAACATCATCACCCGGGTCGGGCTGGTCTCGGACTACCGCAGGCCGTTCTGGAGTGCCGCGGGCTACGCCCTGAAGCGCGGGCAGATCGAGGCGGTGTTCAACATGGGCTTCGTCGCCCACCACCTGATCCGCTTCACCCGCGAGGCCCTGCGCGGCGAGCACAACGCCTCGTTCTATGCCGCGAAGGCTGCCGAGGCGGAGGATGCGAGGCGGCGCACGTGGTGGGAGAATGCCTGGCGCAAGCTGGCGCCCGAACGCGAGGCGGCTTAGCTTCACGCGTCACAGCCTCCGCAGCATGGAAGCGTGGTCATGGCCGATATCGATTTGAGCCCGGATCTCGACCGCTTCGTCGAGAAACAGGTGAGGACGGGCCGGTTTCGCGATGCCGCCGAGGTGGTGACGGCTGGATTGCGCCTCCTAGAGCAAAGTCTTGCCGACGAACCTGATCACCGGAAGACCCTGCTGACTGCGATCGTCACGGCCTTCGACGACCCCCGTCCGGGCCTTCCCGCCAAGGAGGTGTTCGAGCGTCTGGAAGACCGGCATGCGCGTCGGAGCAGGGGCGGCCGTGAGCCTTGAGGTCACGCTGCAGGCCGGCGCGGTAGCCGATCTCGATGACCTCTACGACCATATCGCGCAGGACAGCCCTGAACGGGCGATCGGTTTCATCCGTCGGATTCGTGGGCGCTGCGAGCGGCTGTCTGCGATGCCAAGGGCCGGCCGGGCTCGCAACGATCTGCGAATCGGCCTTCGGCTCGTCGCCTTCGAACGCCGTGTCGTGATCGCCTATGCACTGCGGGAAGACCGAATTGACATCCTGCGTATCCTCTATCGCGGGCGCGACGTCGATACGCTGCTTGGTGAGGCCGAAGGCGACGATTGATCGATGCCCAATGTCCCAAGCCGATCTCTCTCGCGGGCCCTTGCCTGCGGCGGAAAAGTCGCGCTTCGGCTCTTGGCAGGCGGCTTGCTAGCCTCTATACACCGCGCCTTACGCATTTCATCCTCACGGAAGGAGACGGCCAATCGGCCGGTTTCCGCATGAAATGTCGCCCGGGCGACCGGGTGGCAAAGGTCGGCAGGATCCAGAGGGCGATGAGCCCCGCGGAGCCTTGTCCGGCCATGTCCTGTCCGAGACTGCAGGTGCCGGTTCGCTGGCTTAATCCGAGACCAGCCTGCACAGACGGGGAAGACCGAACTTAGGAAAAGCCTCGCCTCGGCAAACGCCGCGGAGGGGTGTCGGTTTGAACCAACTCACCCGAAGCGACCCTCAGGGGCCCGTGCGGGGACAGGGCCGCGAAGCGTCGTTCGGACGTTCCCGGTCTTTTGAAGGCCGAGACCACGTCCGGGCGGCATGTGCAACCGGCGGACCCGAGATCGGGTTCCGCCAACCGGAGAGAGCCCAGTGGACCGGACAGCAAAAGCTGACCTCGTCTCGACGCTCAACGGCGTGTTCAATCAGAGCGCCGTCGTCGTCGTGGCCCACTACAAGGGCCTCACGGTGGCCGACATGCAGAAGCTGCGTTCGCAGATGAAGCAGGCCGGCGCCACCGTGAAGGTCGCCAAGAACAGCCTCGCCGGCATCGCACTCGATGGTACGGACGTCGCCTCCATCAAGCCGCTCCTGAAGGGCCCGACCCTGCTCGCCTATTCGGGCGATCCGGTCGCAGCCGCCAAGATCGCGGTGGATTTCGCCAAGACGAACGACAAGCTCGTGATTCTCGGCGGCGCGATGGGGAAGACAACCCTGAACCCGGACGGCGTGAAGGCCCTCGCCTCGCTCCCGTCCCTCGACGAACTGCGCGCCAAGATCGTGGGCCTCGTACAGGCGCCCGCGACCAAGATCGCTCAGGTCGTCAATGCGCCGGCGGCCAAGCTCGCCCGCGTGTTCGGGGCCTATGCCACCAAGGACGAGGCCGCCTGAGGCCCTTCAAAAACCATTCGTTCGAACCGATATCTGTAGAGGAATAGAAAATGGCTGATCTTGCCAAGCTCGTCGACGACCTGTCCTCGCTGACCGTGCTCGAGGCCGCCGACCTGGCCAAGCTGCTCGAAGAGAAGTGGGGCGTCTCGGCTGCCGCCGCCGTCTCCGTCGCTGCCGGCCCGGCCGCCGGTGGCGCTGCCGCCGCCGTCGAGGAGCAGACCGAGTTCACCGTCGTCCTGGCCGCGGCCGGCGACAAGAAGATCGAGGTCATTAAGGAGGTCCGCGCGATCACCGGCCTCGGCCTCAAGGAGGCCAAGGACCTGGTCGAGGGCGCTCCGAAGCCGGTCAAGGAAGGCGTCGCCAAGGACGAGGCCGAGAAGCTCAAGGCTCAGCTCGAGAAGGCTGGCGCCAAGGTCGAGCTCAAGTAAGTCGACGATGGGCCGGCCCCGGCCCATCACCCCACGGAGGTCCGATTCGGGCCTGTCGTGACTGGAGCCCGCGGGTGCAGCACCCGCGGGCTTTAGGCCGCTTCGGCGGACGGCTCCGGACGGGAGCCTAGAGAGATTCGGTTCGGTGGCGCGGTCCGGCGGGGCGCGCGTTACGGCCCGGCGCGGGAGGTCCCTTTCGGGAACGCTTCCCCGGGCGCGAGGCACGCGGGATGGAGCGAGTTCACATGGCCAACACGCTGGTCGGTCGCAAGCGCATTCGGAAGTTCTTCGGCAAGATCAAGGAAGTCGCCGAGATGCCGAACCTCATCGAGGTTCAGAAGGCATCCTACGATCAGTTCCTCATGGTCGACGAGCCGGAGGGCGGCCGCGGCGATGAAGGCCTCCAGAGCGTGTTCAAGTCGGTGTTCCCGATCTCGGACTTCGCCTCGACGGCCCTGCTCGAGTTCGTGCGCTACACGTTCGAGCAGCCGAAATACGACGTGGACGAGTGTCGCCAGCGCGGCATCACCTTCGCGGCCCCGCTGAAGGTGACCCTGCGGCTGATCGTGTTCGATGTCGATCCGGACACCCAGGCCAAGTCGGTCAAGGACATCAAGGAGCAGGACGTCTACATGGGCGACATGCCCCTGATGACGGAGAACGGCACCTTCATCGTCAACGGCACCGAGCGTGTGATCGTCTCGCAGATGCACCGCTCGCCGGGCGTGTTCTTCGATCACGACAAGGGCAAGACCCACTCCTCGGGCAAGCTCCTGTTTGCCGCCCGCATCATCCCGTATCGCGGCTCCTGGCTCGACGTCGAGTTCGACGCCAAGGACATCGTGCACGTCCGCATCGACCGGAAGCGCAAGCTGCCGGCGACCTCGCTGCTCTACGCGCTCGGCCTCGATGGCGAAGAGATCCTGTCGACCTTCTACAACCGCGTGGTCTACGACCGCGACGGCGCCGAGTGGCGCGTGCCGTTCGATCCCGAGCGGATGAAGGGCATGAAGGCCACCGTCGACCTGATCGACGCCGATTCCGGCGAGGTCGTGCTCGAGGCCGGCAAGAAGCTCAACGCCCGCAACGCCCGTCAGATCACCGACAAGGGCACCAAGTTCCTCAAGGCGACCGACGAGGATCTGGTCGGCCAGTACATCGCCGAGGACCTGGTCAACGCCGAGACCGGCGAGATCTGGGCGGAGGCCGGTGAGGAGATTTCCGAGAAGCTCCTGAAGAGCCTGGATGAGGTCGGCATCACCGAGCTCCCGGTGCTCGACATCGACCACGTGAATGTCGGTCCCTACATCCGCAACACGCTCGCGGTGGACAAGAACTCCAACCGCGAAGGCGCGCTGTTCGACATCTACCGGGTCATGCGTCCCGGCGAGCCGCCGACGCTCGACACCGCCGAGGCGATGTTCCACTCGCTGTTCTTCGATTCCGAGCGCTACGACCTCTCCGCGGTTGGCCGCGTGAAGATGAACATGCGCCTCGACCTCGACGCCGCCGACACCGTCCGGACCCTCCGCAAGGAGGACATGCTGGCGGTGGTCAAGGCGCTGGTGGAGCTGCGCGACGGCAAGGGCGAGATCGACGACATCGATCACCTCGGCAACCGCCGGGTGCGCTCGGTCGGCGAGCTCATGGAGAACCAATACCGCCTCGGGCTGCTCCGCATGGAGCGCGCGATCCGCGAGCGCATGAGCCAGGTCGATATCGACACGGTGATGCCGCAGGACCTGATCAACGCCAAGCCGGCGGCGGCGGCGGTGCGCGAGTTCTTCGGCTCGTCGCAGCTCTCGCAGTTCATGGATCAGACCAACCCGCTCTCCGAGGTGACGCACAAGCGCCGCCTCTCGGCGCTCGGCCCAGGCGGTCTGACCCGCGAGCGCGCCGGGTTCGAGGTGCGCGACGTGCACCCGACCCACTATGGCCGCATCTGCCCGATCGAGACGCCGGAAGGCCCGAACATCGGTCTGATCAACTCGCTGGCGACCTTCGCCCGGGTGAACAAGTACGGCTTCATCGAGACCCCGTTCCGCCGCGTGCGCGACGGCGTGGTCACCAATGAGGTCGCCTACCTCTCGGCCATGGAGGAGGCGAAGTACTACGTCGCCCAGGCCAACGCCCAGATGGACGAGAACAAGAAGCTGACGGAAGACCTCGTGGTCTGCCGCCGGGCCGGCGACGTGATCGTCGTGGGGCCTGAGCGCGTCGACCTCATGGACGTCTCGCCCAAGCAGCTCGTCTCGGTGGCCGCGGCGCTGATCCCGTTCCTGGAGAACGACGACGCCAACCGCGCCCTCATGGGCTCGAACATGCAGCGGCAGGCCGTGCCGCTGGTCCGCGCCGATGCGCCGTTCGTCGGCACCGGCATGGAGGCGGTGGTCGCCCGCGATTCCGGCGCGGCCATCGCGGCGCGCCGCTCCGGCATCGTCGATCAGGTGGATGCCACCCGTATCGTCATCCGGGCCACCGAGGAGGCCGACGCCACCAAGCCGGGCGTCGACATCTACCGCCTGCAAAAGTTCCAGCGCTCCAACCAGTCGACCTGCATCACGCAGAAGCCGCTGGTCCGCGTCGGTGAGCCGGTGAAGAAGGGCGAGATCATCGCCGACGGCCCGTCGACGGAGTTCGGCGAGCTGGCGCTTGGCCGGAACGTGCTCGTCGCGTTCATGCCGTGGAACGGCTACAACTTCGAAGATTCGATCCTGCTCTCCGAGCGGATCGTGAAGGATGACGTGTTCACCTCGATCCACATCGAGGAGTTCGAGGTGATGGCTCGCGACACCAAGCTCGGGCCGGAGGAAATCACCCGCGACATCCCGAACGTCTCCGAGGAAGCGCTCAAGAACCTCGACGAGGCCGGCATCGTCTATATCGGTGCCGAGGTGAATGCCGGCGACATCCTGGTTGGCAAGATCACCCCGAAGGGCGAGAGCCCGATGACGCCGGAGGAGAAGCTCCTGCGCGCCATCTTCGGCGAGAAGGCCTCGGACGTGCGCGACACCTCCCTGCGGGTGCCGCCGGGCGTCACCGGCACGATCGTCGAGGTCCGGGTGTTCAACCGCCACGGCGTGGACAAGGACGAGCGCGCCCAGGCGATTGAGCGCGAGGAGATCGAGCGGCTCGCCAAGGACCGCGACGACGAGCAGGCGATCCTCGACCGCAACACCTACGCCCGCCTGGCGGACGTGCTGATCGGCCAGGCGCCGGTGGCCGGCCCGAAGGGCTTCAAGAAGGACACCACGCTCACCCGCGAGCTGATCAACGACTACCCGCGCTCGCAATGGTGGCAGTTCGCCGTCATCGACGACCGTCTCATGACCGAGATGGAAGCGATGCAGAAGCAGTACGACGAGTCGAAGAAGCGCCTGGAGCAGCGCTTCCTCGACAAGGTCGAGAAGCTGCAGCGCGGCGACGAGCTGCCCCCCGGCGTCATGAAGATGGTCAAGGTCTTCGTGGCGGTGAAGCGCAAGATCCAGCCGGGCGACAAGATGGCCGGCCGTCACGGCAACAAGGGTGTCGTGTCGCGGATCGTGCCGATCGAGGACATGCCGTTCCTGGAAGACGGGACCCATGCCGACATCGTTCTCAACCCGCTGGGCGTGCCCTCGCGCATGAACGTTGGCCAGATCCTGGAAACCCATCTGGGCTGGGCGGCTGCGGGCCTGGGTCGCAAGGTCTCCAAGGCGGTGGATGCCTATTTGAAGTCGCATGACATCGCACCGCTGCGTCAGGAGATGGAGGCGATCTACTCGCCGGGCGAGCTCGATGGCCTGACCGACGAGGAGTTGGCCGAGGCCGGCAACAACGTCCGTCGCGGCGTGCCGATGGCCACGCCGGTGTTCAACGGGGCCAAGGAGGCCGACATCGAGCAGATGCTCGAGATGGCCGGCCTCGACCGCTCGGCGCAGTCGACGCTCTACGACGGCCGCACCGGTGAGCCTTTCGACCGCAAGGTGACGATGGGCTACATCTACATGCTGAAGCTGCACCACCTCGTGGACGACAAGATCCACGCCCGGTCGATCGGCCCGTACTCGCTCGTCACCCAGCAGCCGCTGGGCGGCAAGGCGCAGTTCGGCGGTCAGCGCTTCGGCGAGATGGAGGTCTGGGCGCTGGAGGCCTACGGCGCGGCCTACACGCTGCAGGAGATGCTCACGGTGAAGTCGGACGACGTGGCCGGCCGCACCAAGGTCTACGAGGCGATCGTCCGCGGCGACGACACCTTCGAGGCCGGCATCCCCGAATCGTTCAACGTGCTCGTCAAGGAGATGCGCTCGCTCGGCCTCAACGTCGAGCTGACGTCCTCCAAGAAGGCCGCGAACGATCAGCTGGAGCCGCCGGCCGACGCCGCCGAGTAGCGGTCGTCGCACAAACACCTCCCGTGGCGGCTTCGCGCCGCCACGGTCGAGCGGGGAGGGGCGGGGCCTCCGGTGACGACGGTCAGCGGCGCTCGAACGGGGCGCGGCGCCGGATCTTTTTCAGGACACGATGGCCCGGCGCGGGGCGATCGGCGTCAACAAGGAGCGGATCATGAACCAAGAGGTCATGAACCTTTTCAACCAGCAGGCCACGCCGGTCAGCTTCGATCAGATCAAGATTTCGATCTCGTCGCCGGAGAAGATTCTCTCCTGGTCGTACGGTGAGATCAAGAAGCCCGAAACCATCAACTACCGGACCTTTAAGCCCGAGCGGGACGGCCTGTTCTGCGCGCGCATCTTCGGGCCGATCAAGGACTACGAGTGCTTGTGCGGCAAGTACAAGCGCATGAAGTACAAGGGCGTCATCTGTGAGAAGTGCGGCGTCGAGGTCACCCTCGCGCGCGTCCGGCGCGACCGCATGGGCCATATCGAGCTGGCCGCGCCGGTCGCGCATATCTGGTTCCTGAAGTCGCTCCCGAGCCGCATCGGCCTGCTGCTCGACATGGCGCTCAAGGACCTCGAGCGCATCCTGTACTTCGAGTCCTACTGCGTCATCGAGCCGGGCCTCACCCCCCTGAAGGAGCGTCAGCTTCTCTCGGAGGAGGAGTACCTGCGCGCGCAGGAGGAGTATGGCGAGGACAGCTTCACCGCCATGATCGGCGCCGAGGCCATCCGGCGCATCCTCCAGGAGCTCGACCTCGACAAGATCGCCAACGATCTGCGCGAAGAAATCGCCGTCACCACCTCCGAGCTGAAGCCGAAGAAGCTTCTGAAGCGCCTCAAGATCATCGAGGCGTTCCAGATGTCCGGCAACAAGCCGGAGTGGATGATTCTCACCGTCGTCCCGGTGATCCCGCCGGACCTGCGCCCGCTGGTCCCGCTGGATGGCGGCCGCTTCGCGACCTCCGACCTGAACGACCTCTATCGTCGCGTCATCAACCGCAATAACCGCCTGAAGCGGCTGATCGAGCTGCGCGCGCCCGACATCATCATCCGCAACGAGAAGCGGATGCTGCAGGAGGCCGTCGACGCGCTGTTCGACAACGGCCGCCGCGGCCGCGTGATCACGGGTGCCAACAAGCGCCCGCTGAAGTCGCTCGCCGACATGCTGAAGGGCAAGCAGGGCCGGTTCCGCCAGAACCTGCTCGGCAAGCGCGTCGACTATTCCGGCCGTTCGGTCATCGTGGTCGGCCCCGAGCTGAAGCTGCACCAGTGCGGCCTGCCGAAGAAGATGGCGCTCGAGCTGTTCAAGCCGTTCATCTACGCGCGGCTGGACGCCAAGGGCTTCTCGGCCACCGTCAAGCAGGCGAAGAAGCTCGTCGAGAAGGAGAAGCCGGAGGTCTGGGACATCCTCGATGAGGTGATCCGCGAGCACCCGGTGATGCTGAACCGCGCGCCGACGCTCCACCGCCTCGGCATCCAGGCCTTCGAGCCGAAGCTGATCGAGGGCAAGGCGATCCAGCTGCACCCGCTGGTCTGCGCCGCGTTCAACGCCGACTTCGACGGCGACCAGATGGCCGTGCACGTCCCGCTGTCGCTCGAGGCGCAGCTGGAAGCGCGCGTCCTCATGATGTCGACCAACAACATCCTGCACCCGGCCAACGGTCAGCCGATCATCGTGCCGTCGCAGGATATCGTGCTCGGCCTCTACTACCTGTCGATCGTGGCCGAGGGTTCGAAGGGCGCGTTCAATCCGGACAACCCGAAGAACCCGATGCAGGGCGTCTTCGGTGACATGGGCGAGCTGGAGCACGCGCTCGCGGCCAAGACCGTGTCGCTGCACACCAAGATCAAGTGGCGCTGGACCGGTATCGGTCCGGACGGTGAGCCGCTGACCAAGACCTACGACACCACGCCCGGCCGGGTGATCCTGTCCGGCGCGCTGCCGAAGCACGCCAAGGTTCCCTTCGACGTCGTCAACAAGCTGATGACCAAGAAGGAGATCTCGGCGATGATCGACACCGTCTACCGCCACTGCGGTCAGAAGGAGTCGGTGATCTTCTGTGACCGGATCATGGGTCTCGGCTTCAACCACGCGTTCAAGGCCGGCATCTCGTTCGGCAAGGACGACATGGTCGTGCCGGACAACAAGTGGTCGATCGTCGACACCACCCGGACCCTCGTGAAGGACTACGAGCAGCAGTACAACGACGGCCTGATCACCCAGGGCGAGAAGTACAACAAGGTCGTCGACGCCTGGGCGAAGTGCTCGGACAAGCTGGCCGCCGAGATGATGAACCGCATCTCGAGCGTCCAGAAGGACGAGAACGGCGCCGACAAGCAGGTCAACTCGATCTACATGATGAGCCACTCGGGTGCCCGTGGCTCGCCCGCCCAGATGAAGCAGCTCGCCGCCATGCGCGGCCTGATGGCCAAGCCCTCGGGCGAGATCATCGAGACGCCGATCATCTCGAACTTCAAGGAAGGTCTGGACGTGCTGGAGTACTTCAACTCCACGCACGGTGCCCGTAAGGGCCTCGCCGACACCGCCCTGAAGACCGCCAACTCCGGCTACCTGACCCGCCGCCTCGTCGACGTGGCCCAGGACGCGGTGATCCGCGAGGTCGATTGCGGCACGACCAACGGCATCAAGATGCGTGCCATCGTGGATGCCGGCCAGGTCGTGGCGACGTTGGCGACCCGCATTCTCGGTCGTGCCACGGCTGAGGATCTGGTGGCGGCCGACGGCACGGTGATCGTCAAGACCGGCGAGACCATCGAGGAGCGGCATCTGCCGGCCATCCAGGCGGCCGGCATCCAGGAGGTGAAGATCCGCTCCGTGCTGGTCTGCGCCACCAAGAGCGGCGTCTGCGCCACCTGCTACGGGCGCGATCTGGCCCGTGGCACGCCCGTCAACATGGGCGAGGCGGTCGGCGTCATCGCGGCGCAGTCGATCGGTGAGCCGGGTACGCAGCTCACGATGCGCACCTTCCACATCGGTGGTGCGGCCCAGATCGCCGACTCGTCGTTCATCGAGTCGAGCTTCGAGGGCACGATCAAGATCCGCAACCGGGCCATCGCCAAGAACTCGGACGGGGACCTGATCGCCACCGGCCGTAACGTGGCGGTCGTGATCGTCGGGTCGGACGGCGTCGAGCGGGCGGTCCACCGCCTGCAATACGGCGCCAAGCTCCGGGTCGACGAGGGCGACAAGATCAAGCGCGGCCAGCGGATCGCCGAGTGGGACCCCTACACCCGTCCGATCCTCACCGAGGTCGACGGCATCGTGGCCTACGAGGACTTGGTCGATGGTCAGTCCATGACCGAGACCACCGACGAATCGACCGGCATCGCCAAGCGCGTCGTCGTCGATTGGCGCGGTTCGGCCCGGACCTCGGATCTGAAGCCCGCGATGGTCGTGGTCGACAGGGACGGCAAGGCGCTCAAGCTGCCGCGCGGCTCGGACGCCCGCTACTTCCTGCCGGTCGACGCCATCATCGGCTTCGATCCCGGTGCGAAGGTCAATGCCGGCGACATCCTGGCCCGCGTCTCGACCGACTCGGCCAAGACCCGCGACATCACCGGCGGTCTGCCGCGGGTGGCGGAGCTGTTCGAGGCCCGGCGCCCGAAGGACGCGGCGATCATCGCCGAGAAGTCGGGCACCATCGCGTTCGGCCGTGACTACAAGAACAAGCGTCGGCTCACGCTGACGCCGCATGACGGCTCCGAGGCGGTGGAGTACTTGATCCCGAAGGGCAAGCACATCCACCTGCAGGACGGCGACGTGGTGGAACTCGGCGACTACATCGTCGACGGAAACCCGGCGCCGCACGACATCCTGGCGATCAAGGGCGTGGAGGAACTCGCGGCCTACCTCGTCAACGAGATCCAGGAGGTCTACCGGCTCCAGGGCGTGTCGATCAACGACAAGCACATTGAGGTCATCGTCCGGCAGATGCTGCAGAAGGTCGAAGTCACCGACGGTGGCGATTCGGACATCCTCGCGGGTGACCAGATCGATCGCACGGAGCTGACCGAGTACAACGAGAAGCTGCTTGCCGAGGGCAAGAAGCCGATCCAGGGCGTGCCGGTTCTGCTCGGCATCACCAAGGCGTCCTTGCAGACGAAGTCGTTCATCTCGGCGGCCTCGTTCCAGGAGACGACCCGGGTGCTCACCGAGGCGGCGGTCAACGGCAAGGTCGACCATCTGGAAGGCCTCAAGGAGAACGTCATCGTCGGCTCGCTCATCCCGGCGGGCACGGGGTCGATGGTGGCCGACATCCGCGCCGTGGCGCGCCGTCGCGACGCGATGATCCTGCAGCAGAAGCAGGCCGGCAGCGCCGCGGATCCGATCGAGGAGCTGCCCCCCGCCGCCGAGTGATCGGATCGGGAGCGACAGACGCATGAGGGGCGGCCGAGAGGCCGCCCTTTCTTTTTGCCGACTCCGGTCAGCCGGCGACGAAGACCAGCACGGCGGCCTTGCGTCCGCCGAGCCGGCGCAGCCGATGAGGCAGGCCGGCCTCGTAGGTGGCGCAATCGCCCGTCCTCAGCGCGATGAGCCGGTCCGCGACCGCCAGCTCGACCGCGCCCTCCAGCACGTAGGCGATCTCCTGGCCGCCATGGCTCGGCCGATCCTGGGTGAGGAACGCGTCACCCGGCTCGACGATGTAGAGCGCCCCAGCCCGGCCGGCGGCCCCGGGCACGAGGGCCTGCACCCCGTAGGCCGGGTCCTGCACCACGGCCCGGTCTTCCCGCCGCACCACGACCAAGTCGGCGGCGCCGGCCGATTCCCCGAACAGCTCGGCCATCTGAGCGCCCAGCGCTTGCGCGATCGCCTCCAGGGTCCCGACCGAGGGCGCTTTCTCGCCGCGCTCGATCCGGGACAGGTGTCCCTTGTGGATGCCGGCAGCCGCCGCCAACGCTTCGAGGGTCAGGCCGCGGCGGTGGCGGAAGGCGCGGATGCGGCCGGCAAGGATCGACATGGCGCCACCATGCCGCTTGCCCGTTGGACGGGCAACCGTTATGCCCTTGGGCAACAGGTTGTCCGAGTCGGGGCGTCCTTGGACGCGCCTGGCCGATCGCGAGCCGGTCCGGTCTATGCGCGAAGCCGTCGTCATCCGCCACGTGGCGTTCGAGGATCTCGCCGCCTTCGCGGACCCGATCGAGCAAGCCGGCTACACGATCCGCTACCGGGACGCCGGGATTGATGATCTGACGCCGGAAGAGGCGTCGCGCGTTGACCTCCTCGTGTGGTGCTCGGCGGCCCGGTCGGCGCCGACCAGGACGACCTCTACCCGTTCCTGAGCGGCGAGCGCGAAGCCCTGCGGACCCGGCTCGCCGCAGGAGCGCCGACCCTGGGGATCTGTCTCGACGCCCAGCTCATGGCCGCCGCCCTCGGCGCCCGGGTCGCCCCCGGTCTGGGCAAGGAAATAGGCTGGGCGCCGGTGGCGCTGACCGACCGCGGCCGGGCCGGGCCGTTGCGGCATCTCGAAGGCGTGCCGGTCCTGCATTGGCACGGCGACGCCTTCGATCTCCCGCCCGGCGCCGAGCGCCTGGCCGCGACGCCGCTCTGCCCGAACCAGGCCTTCGCGCTCGGCCGCCACGGGTTGGGCTTCCAGTTCCACCCGGAGGCGGACGGGCAGGGTTTCGAGCGCTGGCTGATCGGCCATGCGGTCGAGATCGCGGCGATGCCGGGCGTGTCAGTGCCGGCTTTGCGCGACGATGCGCGCCGTCTCGGTCCGGGCGCTGCCGAGGCGGCCCGGCGCTGCCTCGGCGAATGGCTGGGCGGCCTGGCATGACCGAGACCGTCACGGACGTTGCGATCGACGCGGTGCTGGTCGGGCCAGCCGCGCCGCTGGGCACGACGGGCGTCCGTAGCGGCATCGCCAAGACGCCCCGGGCCCACCCAGCCGCGGTCGGCCTCAATGGGCTCGACGGCGACGAGCAGGCGGATCGGCGCTATCACGGCGGCCCCGAGAAGGCCGTGCACCATTACGCGTTCGATCATTACGCCGGCTGGCGGCGGGACCTGCCGGAGACCGAGCCGTCGCTCCTCGCGCGGCCCGGAGCCTTCGGCGAGAACCTGTCGAGCTCTGGCCTGACCGAACACGACATCTGCGTCGGCGACCTGTGGCGCGTCGGCTCGGCTCTGCTCCAAGTCAGCCAGGCTCGGCAGCCCTGCTGGAAGCTCAATCATCGGTTCGGAGCCCCCGACATGGCCCGCCGGGTCCAGACCAGCGGGCGGACGGGCTGGTACTACCGCGTCGTCGAGCCGGGGATGATCGCGGCGGGTGATCGCCTATGCCTGATCGAACGGCCCCACCCGGCCTGGCCGCTCGCGCGGCTTCTGCGGGCCTTCTACGTGGACCGGCTGGATCGGGACGCCCTCGCGGGTATCGCCGATCTCGACGCGCTGTCGCCGTCCTGGCGGGCGCTGGCGCGGCGGCGTCTCGAACGCGGCGTTGTCGAGGATTGGACGCCCCGCTTGGAGTCGCCCGGCGGCTGAGAATGGCGCAGGCAACTCCTCCGTCTCCTTTCGGACGTGTCCCCGCGGCCCTGCTTAACCTGACCTCAACCATACCGGCCGATAAATCCCGGACCGCACCGGAACCGCCGTGATCGGCGCGCAGGATCGCGGATGGGGCTGATCGGAACGGGTCTGTAGCCGTGCGTGCGAGACGAGGACGACGGGAATCGAGCCTGCGCTGGCTCTCGGCCGCCTTCACGCCCTGGCTGGCGGGGCTGGGCTTGCTGGTTTCGTTCACGGCCGACGCCGGGACCGAGAACGCCATCGGGTCGAGCCGGCTCGGGGCGATCGACGCCTTCACGGTGCCGGCCCTGCCGCCCGGCACGGCGCTGATCGGATCCGCCCTGCGCCGCAGCGCCGACGAGCCGCTTCAGGCGGTGCTCAAGACCGGCGCGCACGTCTTCCCGGTGGTGCAGCGGGACGGCAAAGGTGATCCGTTCCAGCCGCCGGCCGCGAGCTTCGCCCGCCGCGCCGCTGCCCTGCGCGAGACCGGCGCCGCCCTGGTGTTCGGCGACGTCACCGGCAGCGTCAGCGGCGTGCTGAGCGCCGGTTCGGCGGTCTGGGATCCCGAGGCCGAGCCCGAGGCCGGCTTCGTGCCGGTGCCCGATCTCGGCCTGACCACGGGCTCCGGCAGCGCCGCCTCCACGGGTGAGGGCAGCGCTGACCTGACCGAGGACGGCGAGACTGAGCGCCGCTACGATGGCTCGACCCCGCCCGTGCCCCGGGCCGTGGCCCTGTCTTCGACCACGCCGGCGCCGGCCGACGCGATCCCGATCGAGGTGGCAGCCGCGAGCCTGGCGCTCCCCGATTTCGCGATCCGCTCCGATCGCCCGGAGATTCTGCAGTCGGTTCCGGAGGATGCCCGCCGGCGCTACGCCGACCTGATCGATCCGGACTCCCTCGACAAGGAGCAGCGCTGCCTGTCGGAGGCGGTCTATTTCGAGGCCCGCAGCGAGTCCGAAGCGGGCCGGGCCGCCGTGGCCCAGGTGGTGCTCAACCGGGTGAAGAGCGGCCTCTATCCGAGCAGCGTCTGCGGCGTCGTCTACCAGAACCGGCACCATTACATGGGCTGCCAGTTCTCCTTCGCCTGCGAGGGCAAGTCCCTGCGCATCACCGATGCCGGCGCCTGGGAATCGGCGACCCGGATCGCTCGCTCGGTGATCGAGGGCCGGACCTACCTGGCCGAGGTCGGCGCCGCCACCCACTACCACGCCGACTACGTGCGGCCGGGCTGGGCGCGCCGCCTGCGTAAGATGGATGTCATCGGGCGGCACATTTTTTACCAGCTCAAGCCTGGGCAGACCTGAGCGGCCCGCATCGACAAGGGCTTGTCCTGCATTTGCGCCCGTTTGCATTCGTGGGCTTTGGCCCACATACTATGGGCGAGAGCCCGCGGGGGGCCACCCGCGGACCCTCTTGTTGGGTAGCCAGCCAGCTACGTGTTACGCGAGCCCGAGCGTGATGGTCACAGACCATTCACCGCTCGGGTTCCTCGTAACGGTGATCCGCAAGAGCGGAATCATCAGCACATCGCTCACCCCCTTCCCGTCTGCCTACTCGAACGACAGCGGTCGGCTAATCCGCCGTAAGCGCCGGTGGCCCGGTGCCTTCGTGACGGGAGGGTTGCGCCCAACGGCGCTACGGTAGCGGGCGCGTTTGCACGTGTCACTTGTCCAAAGCCGGCAGCCGATATCGAACCCATGTTGTCACGCTGCCGCGGCGGACGGCCGCTCGGTCATCGTGCGCCGGCCGATCCGATCGATTGTGGAATGTTATCCGCGGCATCGGCTCGGAAACCGGATTTGGGTCGATGCTGTCGGTCGTTGGCTTCACATCATCTTGTCCCGAGAATCGGTGGTCGCGTTCCTGGGTCGTTGCTCTAAGTATTCAGTAACTACGCAGTCGGGATCGAGGGTTAATTTTACCTTCATTTCGAACTCTACTTGCGAGTCGGGCAACGACTCTGGTCTGTAGTGCGTCGAGACGAGCGCCGCCTTTGCGCAGCATCTCGCCCGTACCGCGTACCAGAGGACTTCCATGACCGCGCCGGTCGCACGCTCCACCCTTCTCGCCGCCGTCTTCGGCGGCCTGCTGTTCGCCGCCCCCGCGCAGGCCGGCGGCTGCTACGGCTCCGAATGCTACCGCCACGTCACGACGCCGCCGGTCTACGACACCGTGCAGGAGAACGTACTGGTGCGTCCGCCACGCACGGTCTACCGCACCACGCCGCCGGTCTACGACACGGTGTCCGAGCGCGTGATGGTCTCGCCCGGCGGCCGCTTCTGGCAGACAAGCCGCGGTCCCGGCGGCGAGCTGATCGGCTGCTGGGTCACCACGCCGCCGCGCTTCGCATTGCGCACCCGGACCGTGCTGGTGCGGGCCGCCCAGTCGATCCCCGAGACGATCCCGCCGGAATACGCCACCGTCTCCCGGCGCGTCCAAGTGGCCCCGGCCCGGGCCGGCTGGGTGCCGATCGCCGGTGGCTACGGGGGCGGCTACCGCGCCGCGTCCTATGGCGGCCCGCTGGTCGGCTCGATCCCGGACGCCGTGGGCATCACCGGCGCCAGCTCGGCGGATGTCGGTGTCGGCCTCGGCTTCTCCACAGGCAGCCTCTACGACGGCTACTGATCCCGGCCGACTTGATTCCGGACGTCCCGGCGACACCTCTCCACAAAGACATGGGAGGCGGCGATGGGGACGTTCAAGGCCTGGGTGGTCGACAAGGGCGAGGCCGGGCAGAGCCTGGCCTTCCGGGATTTCGACGAATCCGACCTGATGGACGGCGACGTCACCGTCCGGGTGACGCACTCGACCCTGAACTACAAGGACGGGCTCGCGCTCACTGGCACCTCGCCGGTGGTGCGCCGCTTCCCGATGATCCCCGGCATCGATTTCTCCGGGATCGTCGAGACCTCGGACCATCCCGAATACAAGCCCGGCGATCCCGTCGTCCTCACCGGCTGGGGCGTCGGCGAGACGCATCTCGGCGCTTATGCTGAGCGCGCCCGGGTCAAGGGCGACTGGCTGGTGCCGCTGCCCCAGGGGCTCACGCCCGAGCAGGCCATGGCGATCGGCACCGCGGGCTATACCGCGATGCTGTGCCGAATCGCCCTCGACGCCCATGGGGTGACCCCGGAGCAGGGGCCCGTGATCGTCACCGGCGCCTCGGGCGGCGTCGGCTCGGTGGCGGTGGCTTTGCTGGCGCGCGCCGGCTGGCACGTGATCGCCTCCACGGGCCGGGACGGCGAAGCCGATTACCTCAAGGGCCTCGGCGCCGCCGAGATCCTCGACCGGGCGGAGTTGTCCAAGCCCGGCAAGCCGCTTGGCAAGGAGCGCTGGGCGGCCGGCGTCGATGCGGTCGGCTCGACGACCCTGGCCAACGTGCTGGCCCAGACCCGGGCCGACGGCGCGGTCGCCGCCTGCGGGCTGGCCCAGGGCATGGACCTGCCGACCTCCGTGGCGCCGTTCATCCTGCGCGGCGTCTCCCTGCTCGGGATCAACAGCGTCACCACCCCGCAGCCCAAGCGCCGCGAGGCCTGGGCGCGCCTCGCCCGGGAACTCGACCTCGACAAGCTCGCCAGCATGACGAGCCGGGTCCGCCTGGAGGAGGTCGGCCGCCTCGGCGAGGAGATCCTGGCCGGCCGGATCCGCGGCCGGACCGTGGTGGAGGTGGGCTAAATACCTCTCCGGGCCTGGAGCAGGTAGCTCAACGGCAGCAGCCGGCCGGCGGCGAGGGGGTCGTCGGTCGTCTTGCTGATGTTGTCCGGAAATTCCTGAAACCGCTCGATCGCGAGGCCTGCGCCGATCAGGCTCTCGATCACCCGGCTCAGGGGATGCACGTACCAGTAATGCGCGCCCACCGGCGGCGCCGGACCGTCCCCGTACACGATGGCGTTCTCGCCCACGAAGGGCGTATCGCGGAAATAGGAGTGCCGGACGAGGAGCGGCGGCTCCTGCTTCGGTTCGAACAGGTTCGCGATCGGGTGCTCCTCGTGGATGAGGATCCGGCCGCCGGGCCGGAGCAGGCGCGCGGGAACCGCCATGAACCGGGCGAGGTCGGGCATCCAGCCGAGCACGCCGATCGTGATCACCACGAGGTCGAAGCGGCCGTCATACTGCGCGTCGATCGCGTGCACGTCGCCGGCAACGAACTGGCAGGCGCGGCCGGCGATCCGGGCGAGCTCCCGGGCCTGATCCAGGAAGGCTTCAGACTGGTCGAACCCGATGGCCGCCCGGGCACCGAGATTTATCAGGGACACGGTCTCCCGGCCGTTGTTGCAGCACAGCTGCGCCACGGTCTTGCCCCCCAAGCCGATTGCCAGCAGGGCCGCCTGCATCGGTGGGTCGAACCAGGAGAAATCCGGGTTATTGGCGAAGTTATCCGTTAGTCGATCCCACGACGGGTCGCCGCGGTGAAGTGGGGCGGAGGCATCCCAGGCCTTGCGGTTGGCCGCGATGGCATCGTCGAAGGATGGGGATGGCATCGGCTGCTCCGTGAAATCCTGAAAAACTCTTGCTCTTTGCACGATCACGGTGCGATGCGGAACGTGGAAGCTTGAATTTTGCTTGTGAAGCTGCGCTGAATGGCTTCGGTAAAACGCCGCCGTGCCGGCCTGGAGTGAGGCCTTCCGAGGCCGACTGGAACCGTTGCCGTTCCGGCCGCATTGCTTCTTTTATGAGTGTCGCATTCGTCAAAGAACCTGAAGGCGGGGAAGCCTTCGAGAACCTGCCCGATCGCCCGATCTCGCCGCACGCGAACTTCGTCACCCCGGAAGGGCTGGCGCAGATCGAGGCCGAGGTCGCTCGTCTGGAACGGGAACTCTCTACCCTGGACCACGCCGACAAGGCGGAGGATTCCCGGATTGGGCGGGACCTGCGCTACTGGCTGGCGCGCAAGAACACCGCGCAGGTGGTGGAGCCGTTGAGCGGCGACACGGTGCATTTCGGGTCCACCGTCACGATCCTGCGCGAGGACGAGTCCAGCAAGGAAACCCGGCAGACCTTCCGCATCGTTGGTGAGGACGAGGCCGATCCCCACAAGGGCACGATCTCCTACGTGGCGCCGTTGGCTCGGGCGCTCACTGGTAAAAGCGTCGGCGACGTGGTCGAGGTCAACGGCAACGAGGTCGAGATCGTCGAGATCCGCGCCTGAACCGGCTATCGGCCTTCGAAGCGCGGCCGCAGGGGCAGGATCGCCTCGGCGAGATGGTTCATGAAGGCCCGGACCCGCCCGGCATGGCGAAGGTCGGGATGGGTGAGCATCCAGAGGTCGGCGCCGATTTCCGGGTCCGGATCGGAAAGCCGGCGCAAGGTCGGATCGGCATCGCCCTCGAAGCAGGGCAGCGGGCCGATCCCGATACCCGCCGCCACCGCGGCGGTCAGCCCCGTCACCGTGTTGATCCGTAGCTTGATCCGCTCGGCCGGCGCCTGCGCTTCGATGAAGGGCGCGAACAGGCCAGCCGCCACGGCCGAGCCCGGGACGACCCAATCCTCGGTTGCGAGATCGCCGTAGATCCGGTCGGCCCGCCCGTAGACCGCCCAGGCGAGTCCGGTCAGGCGTCGCCCAACCAGAGTCTCGCTCGGTTTCCGGCTCGCGCGGATCACCACGTCGGCGTCCCGGCGTGACAGGTTCAGGGCCTGCTCGGCCAGAATCAGGTCGAGGCGGATCTGCGGATAGCGCGCACAGAACGTCGCCAGGATCGGCATGAGAAGCCCGGTCGCGACATTCACCGGGGCGGTCACGCGCAACTCGCCCGCGAGCGTTTGCCCTTGGCCGGCGACCGTCCGGGCAAATCCGGTCACGTCGGTCTCGATCCGGGCGGCGGCTTCGATCATCGCCAGGCCGGCCGGGGTCGGCACGTAGCCGGTGCGCAGACGCTCGAACAGGCGCATCTCGAGCTGCGCCTCGATCGATTCGAGGCGCCGGAACGCGGTCGAATGGTTGATCCCGAGCTGCGCCGCAGCCGCGGTCAGGCCGCCCCATTCAGCCACCGTCTTCACGAAACGGAACTCGTCCCAATCGAGCAAAGCGCTGGCTTTCTTGCATGACTGCAAGCCCATTCTTGCGCGCGAGGGCATTTTTGCAAGGCGCGAAACGCGCGATGGAGACGCCATCGTGCCGTCGGATGACGCTGACGGCATGCCGCAAACTGAGACGGGAGATCGCGCAATGGCCAAGGTTCTGGTGCTGTACTACTCGACCTACGGACATGTGGAGCAGATGGCCTACGCCGTCGCCGAGGGTGCTCGGGAGGCCGGGGCCGAGGTGGTGGTCAAGCGCGTGCCGGAGTTGGTGCCCGAGGAGGTCGCCCGGCAGAGCCACTTCAAGCTCGATCAGGCCGCACCGATCGCCACGGTCGACGAGCTGCCCCAGTACGACGCGATCATCTTCGGCACGCCGACCCGCTACGGCAACATGGCCTCGCAGATGAAGCAGTTCATCGACCAGACCGGCGGCCTCTGGATGAAGGGCGCTCTGGTCGGCAAGGTCGGCTCGGTCTTCACCTCCACGGCCTCCCAGCATGGCGGCCAGGAGACGACGCTGACGAGCTTCCACACGGTGCTGTTCCACCACGGCATGGTGGTGGTCGGCCTGCCCTATTCGTTCCCGGGTCAGGCGGGCGTCGAGGCAGTGAAGGGCAACACGCCCTACGGCGCCAGCACCATCGCGGATGGCGACGGTTCCCGCCAGCCGAGTGCGGTCGAGCTGGACGGTGCCCGGTTCCAGGGCCGCCACGTCGCCGGGATCGCGGCCAAGCTGGCCTGAGCCCGCAGGACAAGAAAAAAGGCTCGGATTGCTCCGAGCCTTGAAGGAAAAAGGCCATTTGGGGGCTGAGAAGGCCTTCGTGAGCAATGAACGGGTGACGCGAGCGTCTGTTCCACAGCCTCGATAAAAATACTTCCCCCTCAGCGCGGCGCGGCGGCCCGGGCCAACCGGTCCCGGATCGCCTCGCCCAGGCCGTCCGCCGGGATCGGCGCGACCGCGATGGTCTCGGCCCCCGAGGCGTCGAGATCGCGCAAAGCCCCGAACAGCCGGGACGCCGCTTCGGCCAAGTCGGCGGCCGGGCTCAGGTTGAGCACGGCCCGCGCATGTTCATGGCCCTCGGGCCGTCCGGCGCCGAACAGCAGCAAAGCTTCGCCGGGCCCGACCGCGTCCACGTCGAGGCGCACCCGCGCCCGGGGCGCGTAGTGCGAGGCGAGCATGCCGGGGCCGGCCGGCCGGTCGGCATCCGCCGCCTCGGGGTCGGCCGGGTCGAAGCCCAGGACATCGCGCAGCGCCGCCCGGGTGATGCCGCCGGGCCGCAGCAGGCGCGGCACGCCGCCGAGGCAGGCGACCACCGTTGATTCGACCCCCACCGGCGTGTCGCCGCCGTCGAGCAGGGCGGCGATCCGCCCGGCGAGGTCGTCGAGCACGTGATCGGCCCGGGTCGGGCTGACGCGACCCGAGCGGTTGGCCGAGGGCGCCGCCACCGGCCGGCCGACGGCGCTCAACAGAGCGCGGGCGATCGGGTGCCCGGGGACCCGCAGGGCGACGCTCGGCAGCCCGGCCCGGGCGAGGTCGCAGACGCGGGTGCCCGCATGGGCCGGCACGACCAGGGTCAGGGGGCCGGGCCAGAACGCTTCGGCGAGGCGCTGGGCGGAATCGTCGAAGGTGCCCTCAGCCAGGGCGGCGTCCCCGTCGGCCAGATGGGCGATCAGCGGATTGAAGCGCGGCCGTTCCTTGGCGGCGAAGATCCGTGCCACCGCGGCCGGGTCGGTAGCGTCGGCCCCGAGCCCGTAGACCGTCTCGGTGGGGAAGGCCACGAGTTCGCCCGCCCGCAGGAGCGCGGCGGCCTGCGCGAGGCCGTCCGCGTCGGGATCGAGCCGCCGGGTCGCGGCCGGGACCGTTGACCCGGGATCATTCATGCGGGAAGCCGTCGTGCGAGATGATGGCGGCGCGCCCGTCGCGCGCCTATCCTGGGGCCGCCGTAGCCCCGGTGCCCGGGCGCGGTCAAACCCGCCCCGGGATATCAAGCGGGCGGGCCGAGAGGAGCGACCACCCGATGAGCTACCGCGCCCCCGTCCCCGAGATGCTGTTCACCCTCCGGCACGTGACCGGGCTCGACGGGGTCGACCCGGAAGACGCCGAGGCGATCCTGACCGAGGCTGGGCGGATCGCCGCCGGGGTGATCGCGCCCCTGAACCGGGTCGGCGACCGGCACGGCACCCCGTTCGCGGATGGGCGCGTCACCACGTCGCCCGGCTGGCGCGAGGCCTACAGGACCTTCACCGAAGGCGGCTGGAACGGTCTCTCGGCCGCGGCCGACCATGGCGGCCAGGGCCTGCCGAAGCTGGTCGAGGCTGCCTGCACCGAGATGTGGAACGGCGCCAACCTCGCCTTCGGCCTCTGCCCGTTGCTGACCCAGGGCGGCATCGAGGCGCTCGCGGCCCACGGCTCCGACGACCTGAAGGCGCGCTATCTCGAAAAGCTCGTCACGGGCGAATGGCCCGCGACCATGAACCTGACGGAGCCGCAGGCGGGCTCCGACCTCGCGCTGCTGCGCACGCGCGCCGAGCCCGCCGGCGACGGCACCTACCGCATCACCGGATCCAAGATCTACATCACCTACGGCGAGCATGATCTGGCGGATAACATCGTCCACCTCGTGCTGGCGCGCCTACCCGACGCGCCCGCCGGCACCCGCGGCATCTCGCTGTTCCTCGTCCCGAAGGTCCTGCCGGACGGGACTGCCAACGACCTGCGTTGCTCCGGCGTCGAGCACAAGCTCGGCATCCACGCCTCGCCGACCTGCTCGATGGCCTTCGGCGACAACGGTGGCGCGGTCGGCTGGCTGATCGGCCAGGAGAACAAGGGGCTGGCCTGCATGTTCACGATGATGAACGCAGCGCGGCTCAATGTCGGCCTGCAGGGCGTCGGCGTCGCCGAGGCCGCGACCCAGCGGGCGCTGGCCTACGCGCAGGAGCGTCGGCAGGGCCGGGCGGTGGGCGCCCCCGAGCCGACGAGCCCGATCGTCGCGCATCCGGACGTGCAGCGCATGCTGCTGACCATGAAGGCCTACACGGCGGCCGCGCGCGGCATCTGCTACCTCACCGCCTCCGCCCTGGACGCGTCGCAGGGCCCGGGAGGGCAGGGGGCGCTCGACCGCGCCTCCCTGCTGACCCCGGTGGCCAAGGCGTTCGCCACGGATCTCGCCAACGAGGTGACCTCGCTCGGCGTGCAGGTTCATGGCGGCATGGGCTTCGTGGAGGAGACCGGGGCGGCCCAGCTGATGCGCGATGCCCGCATCCTCGGCATCTACGAGGGCACCAACGGCATCCAGGCCATCGACCTCACCGCCCGCAAGCTGCCGCTCAACGGCGGCGCCACCGCCCGGTCGCAGATCGCCTGGATGCGCCGGGCCGCGGAGGGCCTGCTCAAGGCGTCCGACCCCGCCTTCGGCCATATGGCGGCGCGGCTGCGCGATGCGATCGGCAGCCTCGACCGGGCGACCAGCCACCAGCTCGCGGCGCTGACCTCGAACCGCCCGAACGCGGCGCTCGCCGGCGCGACCCCGTATCTGCGCCTGTTCGGCCTGGCGCTCGGCGGCGCCTGCCTGGCCCGCGGCGCGCTCGCGGCCTCGGCGGCCCTGAAAGCCGGCGAGACCGACCCGGCCCACGCCGCCCGGATCGCGCTGGCCCGGTTCTACGCCGAAAACCTCCTGCCGGCGGTGAGCGGTTTGGAGCAGTCGGTGGTGGAGGGCGGCGCCTTCACGGACGATGCCGCGTTGGCGCTGGCAGTTTGAGGGAACGGACATGGCCGAGACCGTCACGATCACCGATCTCGAAGGCGGCGTCCGCCTGATCACCCTGAACCGCCCGCAGAAAAAGAACGCGCTCACCGGGGCGATGTACGACGCGATGCGCGAGGCCCTGGCGGGGGCCGATGCGTCCGAAAACATCGGCGCCGTGGTGTTCGGCGGGCAGCCCGGGATGTTCAGCGCCGGCAACGACCTCGCCGACTTCATGGGGGGCGCCGCGGGCGGCTTCAGCGCCTCGCCGGCCCTGGCCTTCATCCGCCAGCTCGCCCGCACCCGCACCCCGATGGTGGCGGCGATCGATGGGATCGCGGTGGGCATCGGGGCGACGCTGAGCCTGCATTGCGATCTCGTCTATGCGAGCCCCGCCGCGCGGCTGCGCATGCCCTTCGTGGAACTCGGCCTCGTGCCGGAGGCGGCGTCGAGCTACCTGCTGCCCCTGCGGGTCGGGCGGCTCAAGGCGACGGAGCTGCTGCTGCTTTCTCAGCCCCTCAACGCCGACGAGGCGTTGGCGCTCGGACTGGTCAACGGCGTGCTCCCGGCCGACATGCTGCTGGAACAGGCCATCGCTCAGGCGGCCAAGCTCGCCGCCCTGCCGCGAGGGGCGCTGGCCGCGTCCCGCGCCCTGATCCGCGGCGACCAGGCCCAGGTCGAGGCGGCGCTGGAGGCGGAGGCGCGGGCCTTCGACGCGCAGCTCCGCTCGCCCGAATCCCAGGAGCGGCTCGCCGCCTTCCTGTCGCGCGCCAAGCCCGCCTCCTCGGCGTGAGCACGCCCGACCTCTCCCAAAAGATCTGCCTGGTGGCCGGGGCCTCGCGGGGCGTCGGGCGGGGCCTGGCCCGGGCGCTCGGCGAGGCCGGGGCGACCGTGATCGTCACCGCCCGCTCCAGCGAGACTGGCCCGCGCACCGAGATGCGGCCCGAATCGATCGAGGACACCGCCCGCCTGGTCGACGCGGCCGGCGGGCGCGGCCACCATTACCTCTGCGACCACCGTTCGGAGCGGGCCACCGACACGCTGGTGCATTGGGTGCTGCGCCGGTTCGGGCGGATCGACGTCGCGGCCTGCAGCGTCTGGGGCGGCAACGAGGGCTATGACGGCGCGCGCTACCCGGACGGGGCCGGCTGGGGCACGCCGTTCTGGCGCCGCTCGGCCGAGCCGTATCTGGGCTTCCTCCAAGCCGGGCCGCTGCCGGCGCTGCTGCTCGCCCGCGCGGTCGCCCCGTCCATGGTGGCGGCGCGGGCCGGCCTGATCGCCCTGGTCTCGTTCGGGACCGAGGATTACCTCGGCGACGTGTTCTACGATTCCGCCAAGGCGGCCACCAACCGGCTGGCGCTCGCCTTCGGACAGGACCTCGCGCCCTACGGCGTGACCGCGCTCGGCCTGTCGCCGGGCTTCGTCGCCACCGAGCGGGCGCGGGATCTCGGGCAGGAGGAGCGGGCCACCGAGGGGCCGCTCTATGCCGGCCGGGCGCTCGCCGCGCTGGCGGCCGATCCGGACATCGCCGCCCGGGCCGGCGCAGTGCTGCATGCGGGCGATCTCGCCCGGATCTACGGCTTCACCGATGCCGACGGCACCCAGCCGGAGCGTTTCCGCGTCGGGCCCTGACCGCGCTCCGAGCCGGCCGTCGCCCCGCTGCCGAAACCGGACCGGATTGCCGCGGGAGCGAAAAACCGCCGTAATTCTCCCGCACGTTAGACCGTAATCGTGCGCTCGGCTCTGCGATTTTAAGCCGGCTCACTTCGGTGCGACGAGGACGACAAGCATGTCGGATGCGAATACGGCCCCGCGCGTGCTGATGGTGTTCCCGAAGTTCTACGAAAACTCGATGTGGAATTTCAAGGAGGCCATGGAACTGCAGGGCGCCCGCGCGCCGGCGCCGCCGCTGGGCCTGATCACCCTAGCCGCGATGCTGCCGCCGGCCTGGCAGGTGAGCCTGGTCAACCGCAACTGCGAAGATCTCACCGACGCGCAGATCCTCGCGGCCGACCTGGTGATGACCGGCGGCATGCTGCCCCAGGAGCCGGACTGCCTCGTCGTCATCGATCGATGCCTGGCGCTGGGCGTACCGGTCTGCGTCGGCGGCCCGGCGCCGACCTCGACCCCGGAGATCTACGACAAGGCCGATTTCCTCGTGCTGGGCGAGGCCGAGGGCATCCTCGCCACCTTCGTGGAGGCCTGGGAGTCCGGGGCGCGCCGCGGCCGGTTCACGGCGGAAAAGTTCAAGGCGGACGTCACCACCAGCCCGATCCCACGCTTCGAGCTGCTGACCTTCAGCCACTACCTGTATATCGGCGTCCAGTTCTCGCGCGGCTGCCCGTTCACCTGCGAGTTCTGCGACATCATCGAGCTCTATGGCCGCGCGCCGCGGACCAAGACCACGCCGCAGATGCTGGCCGAGCTCGACCGGCTCTACGGCCTCGGCTATCGCGGCCATGTCGATTTCGTCGACGACAACCTGATCGGCAACAAGAAGGCGATCAAGCTGTTCCTGCCGCACCTGATCAAGTGGCAGGAGGATCACGGCTACCCGTTCAAGTTCTCCACCGAGGCCTCGCTGAACCTCGCCGATGACGACGAACTGCTCGGGATGATGCGGGACGCGAACTTCTTCGCCCTGTTCACCGGGATCGAGACGCCCGACGAGGCGACGCTGATCCAGACCCAGAAGAAGCAGAACACCAAGCGCTCGATCGCCGACAGCGTGCACAAGCTCTACGAGCACGGCATGTTCGTCACGGCGGGCTTCATCGTCGGCTTCGACACCGAGAAGGACAGCATCAGCAAGGCGATGTCCCTGTGCATCAGCCAGACCGGCATCCCGATCGCGATGGTCGGCCTGCTCTACGCGATGCCGAACACCCAGCTCTCGCGCCGCCTGCGCAAGGAGGGCCGCCTGTTCGAGAACTTCGCCTACACCACCGCCGAGCAGGGCGACCATTGCACGCAAGGGCTCAACTTCGTGACCCTGCGCCCGCAGCAGGACGTGCTCGCCGATTACCGGGACGTGCTGGCGGAGATCTACGACCCGCCGAACTTCTTCGCCCGCATCCGCGAGATTGGACGTCGGGTGAAGCGCCCGAAATTCGCCGCCCACAAGGTCAACTGGCGGCACGTCGCGCGCGATCTGACGTCGCTGCTCCGGGTCTGCTGGCGGATGACCGTGCGGCGGCCGGAACTCGCCAAGCATTTCTGGAGCGTGTTCTTCCAGACCGCCCGGACTAATCCGGCGGCCCTGGAAGCGGTGGTCACCAACATGGTGATCTACCTGCACGTTTACCCGTTCTCGCGCTACGTGATCCGCGAGATCAACGGCCGGATCGCCGAGCTGGAGGCCGGCCGCTGGGTGATGCCGCCGGTCCTGGCTCCCGACACCGAGGGATGCGGCAAGGCCGCGCCGGTGGGCAAGGTGGTCGCCCGGGCCGAGGTCAAGCACCTCGCCGCGGTGGCCTGAGCGGCGGCCGGGTTCAGGCAGCCCGCACCGTCTGCAGGAAGTCGCCGATCTCCCGGCGCAGGGCCTCGGATTGCGCCGAGAGGCTCGCCGCCGAGGCGAGCATCCGTGTGGCGGCCGTGCCGGTCTCGTCGGCGGCCCGGGCGACGTCGTCGATCGTACCGGTGACCGAGCCGGTCCCGGTGGCCGCCTCGGCGATGTTGCGGGCGATCTCCTGGGTCGCGGCGCCCTGCTGCTCGACGGCGGCCGCGATGGTGGCCGCCACCCCGTCGATCTCGCGGATCCGGCCGGTGATGCCGTCGATGGCGCCAACGGTCTGACCGGTTGCCCCCTGGATCCGGCCGACCTGACCGGTGATCTCGTCGGTGGCCTTGGCGGTCTGCGCGGCGAGCGCCTTCACCTCGGAGGCGACCACGGCGAAGCCCCGCCCGGCCTCACCGGCGCGGGCCGCCTCGATCGTGGCGTTCAGGGCGAGCAGGTTGGTCTGGCCGGCAATGTCGGAGATCAGCCGCACCACGTCGCCGATCCGGCCCGCGGCCTCGCTCAGCTCCTGGACCAGCCCCGCGGTCTGTCCGGCCTGGGCGACCGCGCCCCGGGCGAGGTCGGCGGAGCCGTCCACCTGCCGGCCGATCTCCTGGACCGAGGCGCCGAGCTCCTCGGCCGCCACCGCCACCGTGCCGACATGAGCGGCGGCCTCCTGCGCGGCGCTCGCCACCGCGGCCGAGCGCTCGGCCGTGCGCGTCGCCGTGCTGGTCATGGCCTCGGCATGGGCCCGCAGGTCGAGGGCCGCCTCCGTCACCGCGGCGAGCACGCCGCCGATGGCGGCCTCGAAGCCATCGGCCATCTCTTCGACGGCGCGCCGCCTCTGCGCCTCGGCGCCGGCCCGGGCGAGCGCCGTCTCCTCCTCCAGCGTGCGGGTGCGGATGAGGTTGTCCTTGAACACCTGCACCGCCGCCGCCATGGCGCCGATCTCGTCCCGGCGCCCGGTCTCAGGGATCGCCACGGTCGCGTCGCCCTCGGCCAGGCGAGCCATGGCGCCGGTCATGCGCTGGATCGGGCGGGCGATGCCGAACAGGGCGAACAGCATCGCCGCGGCGGCCACCAGCAGGCCGAAGGCGGTGGCGGCGAGGGCGGTGTGCTTGGCCGACGTGGCGTTGTCGGCGGTACCTGCGACGTTCGCATCGGTCTGCGACCGGGCGAGCGCGATCGCCTCGGTGAGGCTGCCGACCGCCGCCTCGCTCTGGGCGCCGGTCTCCGGATCGAGGACCAGCTTGAGGGCGCCGTTCGTGTCGCCGGCGATCATCAGCTCAACCACCTGGAGCTGGACGTTCTGGTAGGCGTTCCAGGCGGTGGTAAAGCGCTCGTAGGTCTCCCGCTCCCGGGGCGTCGACAGGCGGTCCTGATAGGCTTGGCGTAGTTCGGAGAGGGCACCGAGGCCGTCGGTGAGCGCGGTCTGATTCTTGTCGAGGGTCGCGAAATCCGGCGATCCGACGACCAGCCGGTAGAGCTTCAGCCGCACGTCGCGCACCGCCATGCCGATGGCCTCGGCCTGATTCTGGGCGGGCAGCCAGACCTGAGAGACCGCCTTGGCGTCCCGCTCGATCTCGGACAGCCGGACGACGCTGACGACACCCTGGCCGGCGGCGGCGAGGGCGAGCAGACCGATGGCGCCGCACAGGACCATCTTCAGTGAGAATCGCATCGGGGCTTCCGTCGTCGCGGCCGGGCGGCGCTTCAACCTCGATGATCTCTATGATATTTCTTAACGTTCCGCTGCGCGTCGACAGCTATTCGTGACTACAGCCACTTCTTCCAGCGGAAGAAAACGTAGGGCAGGACCGCGGCGACGAACATCATCACCACCGCCATCGGGTAGCCGTACGGAAGTTCTAGTTCAGGCATGGACTTGAAATTCATGCCGTAGATCGAGGCGATCAGTGTCGGCGGCATGAATACGACGGCCATGACCGAGAACAGCTTGATGATGTTGTTCTGCTCAAGGTTGACCAGCCCGAGCGTGGCATCCAGCAGAAATTGAATTTTCGTGGAGAGGAAGGTCGCGTGCTCTTCCAGCGATTGAAGATCGCGCAGGGTCGAGCGGACATCCTCTCGCAGGTCGCGGGGCGCCTTGTTGGTCCGATAGGTCGCCGACAACGAAAGCAGGATTCGCTCCATCGAGACCAGACTCTCGCGCTGCTTCGAGATCAGGTCGCCGTGTCGTCCGAGCGCCCGCAACGTGTCCTGAAGGGCCGTGTTGCGTGCCGACGGATCGGCCTGCACTTCAAAGATCTTGCCCGACAGGCGGTCGATGCGCTCGCCCTGGAGCTGCAGCACGTCCGCCGCCCGGTCGATCACCGCCTCGATCAGCCCGGCCAGGATGGTCTCGCCGGAGGGGGAGACGGAACTGCCGTTGCCCATCGTGCGGCCGGCGCGCTGCGTGTACATCCGGAAGGCCTGCGGCTCCTCGTAACGCACGGTGACGAGGCGGCTGCCGCGCAGGATGAAGGTGATGCCGGCGAGCCCCGGCTCCTCGGCATCGCTCACCTTCGAGAGCACGCGCCCGGTCATGTAGCGGGCGCCCTCCTCGACGTAGAGCAATTCCGAGGGCTCGATGTCCTTCATCTCCTCGCGGGTCGGAACCTCGATGCCGGCGAAGGCCTCGACCTTGAGCTCCTCCTCGCGGCTCGGACGGATCAGGTCCAGCCAGACGGTGTCCTCGGGGATCGTATCCTGAAGGTCGACGATTCGGCGCTCAAGCAGCGAGGATCCGGCGCCGGTTGCGGGCTGGTGGATGAAAATCACGAAGGGGTCTCGGGTGCGAAACGGTCACTGGGCGGCGCAAGGTCCGGTCCGCATCCGGCACGGCGGCTCCGAGCGCAAGCTGTGCCGTGGGTGTGGCGTTGTTTTCTGACGCTTCCGTGACATCGCGGCCCGCCTCGGCGGTTTCACGCGGCCGGCTTCGGCGTTCAGTTGCAGCCTTCGCAGATGCTGTTGTCGATCTTGTCGGTCAGTTCACGTTCGCGCCGCTGCTCCTGGCGCGAGGGCACCTCGCCGGGGCCGAGCGACGTGCCCGGCGGCTTGGTCACGCCGAGCCGGTTGGTGTTCGGCGCCGTGATCGTCGAGGTCGGCCCGCCGCCGGTGCCGGTCTGATCGGGGGCGCGGGGCTGGGCCGCCAGCGTTGCGGGAAGGGCGACGCTCAGCGCGGCGAGGGCGAGCAAGCGGATCGAGGCTGTGGTCATGACACCTCCAGTCATCGGAAGAAGGTCAGATTCCCCAGCAAGTTGCAAGCCTCCAAGATTCAAGTCGTCAAGTTTCAAGCCTCAGCGACGGCGGGGGGCCTCGCGCCGGAACACGCCGACCATCTCGACATGGTCCGAGTGCCGGAACTGATCGACCGGTGTCACCGATTCGAGCCGGAAGCCGCCTTCCGTGAGCGTCGCCGCGTCCCGGGCGAAGGTGCCGGTATCGCAGGCAACGCCGATCGCCACCGGCACCCGCGAGGCGGCGATCTGCCGGGCCTGAGCCTCGGCGCCGGCCCGGGGCGGGTCGAACACCACCGCGTCGAGACCGTCCAGTTCCGTGGGCAGCAGCGGTCGGCGGAACAGGTCCCGGCGTTCGGTGGTGATCTGGCGCAGGCCCGTGGCGGCCCGGGCGGACCGATCGAGGCCGGCCAGCGCGGCCGCATCCGCCTCGACGGCGTGGACCGCGGCGTTGCGGGCCATCGCCAGGGCGAGGGGGCCGCAGCCGGAGAACAGGTCCGCGACCCGCCGCGGGCGGCGGCCCAGGGCCGCGAGGGTCAGGTCGGTGAGCACCTGCTGTCCGGCGGCTGTCGCCTGGAGGAAGCCCCCCGGCGCCGGGTAGAGGCGGCTCTCGCCGGACGTTACCGAGACCGGCTCGGCCTCCATCAGGCGCTCGCCGTGGAGCGACAGGCGGGCGAGGCCGAGTTCGCCCGCGATCCGCACCAGCGCGGAGGCGACGCCGCCGCTCACCGGCCCGTGGCCGCGCAGGTCGATGTCGAGGCCTTGGTCGGTGGCGGTGACGGCCACGTCGAGGGGCTTGCGGCCGTGGCCCAGCGGCGCCGCGAGGCGGCGCGCTACGGCAGGGGCCGGATGCAGCGCCGGCACGGTGATCGGGCAATGGTCGATCGGCACCAGCGCGTGGCTGCGCGCCGCCATCAGCCCGGCCTCGCCTTGTCCGTCGATCTCCCGGACATGCAGGGTGATGCGGCGCCGCCCAGCTCCATGGGCGTCGATGGCGGCCTCGGGCTCGACCACGAGCCGGGCCTGCGACAGGGCCTGGGCGACGAGGCCGCGCTTCCAGGACAATTCCGCCGCCGGGGCGAGGTGCTGCGTCCGGCAACCGCCGCAGCGCATGTAGTAGGGGCAGAACGGCTCGACCCGGTCGGGCGAGGCCTGCTCGATGCCCAGCAACTCGGCGCGCTTGCCCTCCCGGCGGATCGTCACCCGCTCCCCGGGCAGCGTGTAGGGGACGAGGAGGCCGTCCTCGGCGATGCCGTCGCCGCGGGCGCCGAGGTCCCGGATCGTGACCGTTTCGCTCATGGTAGGGTTGCGCCGATCAAGAATTCGGAATTGCCGTCGCCACCCGGCACGGGCGAGTCGATCAGGCCCAGGATCGTCGCCCCAAGCCCCTCCAGCACGAAGCGGACAGTCGCGCAGACCTCCGCGTGGACGGCCGGATCGCGCACCAGGCCGCCGCGCCCGACCCGCTCGCGCCCGGCCTCGAATTGCGGCTTGATCAGCGCCACGATCGCGGCACCCGGTGCCAGCAGCGCCGGCAGGGCCGGCAGCACCAGCCGCAGGCCGATGAAGCTGACATCGACGCTGGCCAGCGCGGGCCGCGGGACGAGCCGCGCCGGGTCGAGATTGCGGATGTCGGTGCCCTCCAGGCTGGTGACGCGGGGATCCCCCGTCAGCCGCGGATGGAGCTGCCCCCGGCCGACATCGACCGCGTGGACATGGGCCGCGCCCCGGGCGAGCAGCACGTCGGTGAAGCCGCCGGTCGAGGCGCCGACATCGAGGCAGGCGAGGCCGGCCGGATCGAGCCGGAACGCGTCGAGGGCCGCCGCGAGCTTCAGGCCACCCCGGGAGGCATAGGGGTGCTCGGGTGTGGCCTCGACTTGCGCGCCCGGGCGGATCGCTTCCGAGGCCCGCGCCAGAAGCCGGCCGTCAACCCGCACCAGCCCGGCCCGGATCGCCGCCTGCGCCCGCGCCCGGCTCTCGAAATAGCCGTGCTCCACCAGGAACAGGTCGGCCCGTTTCGGCGAGGGATCAAGGCGCGCGGGCGCCGCGCGATCCGGTATGGGCCGGTCTCCGATCATCAAGGCTTTATGGGCTGGCGCCAGATACGGCGAAGGTTTCGGGAGCCGGCCCTGTCGAAGGGGCGGCGCGCATCCTAACTAGACCGGGCTTGAGAGGAGAGCCACCGTATGACACGCATCCTGCCGCTGCTCGCGCTGCTGGGTCCCTTCGCGGCGAGCGGCGCCCTGGCCCAGGAGCCGCCGGCAGCCGCCAAGCCCGCCGAGACGTTCCAGGCGCCCGTGAAGAACGCCAAGGGCGACACGATCGGCACGATCGCGATCCGTGATGGCGCGAACAGCCTGGTGTTGCGTGTCGCCATCCAGCCCGGCGGCCTCCCGCCTGGCTGGCACGGCATGCATTTCCACGCCGTGGGCGATTGCTCGGATCCGAAATTCCTGAATTCCAAGGCTCATGTGAACCACGACCAGAGCAAGCACGGCCTGCTCAACCCGGACGGGCCCGACGAGGGCGACCTGCCGAACCTCTACGTGGTCCAGGACGGCTCGGCCAATGCCGAGGTGACCAGCGAGACGCCGCTCACCGGCGAGGGCGGCCTCAAGGACGGCGACGGCTCGGCCCTGATCATCCACGCCAACGAGGACGACCACACCACTCAGCCGATCGGCGGCGCCGGCGACCGGATTGCTTGCGCGGTGATCAAGTAGAACCCATCAGCCCGGATTGGGCGAGGGCACCAGGGGCGGGATCGGGCGCGGGCGTCCGGCCTCGTCGATCGCCACAAAGGTGAAGGTGGCCTGTGTCACCCGCTCGCGGAGCTGGGTGCAGAAGCGGCGCGCCCAGGCCTCGACCTCGATCTTCATCGAGGTCCGGCCGACATGTGAGACCCGGGTGTAGACGCACAGCACGTCGCCGACCCTGACCGGGCGGATGAAGGTCATGGCGTCGAGGGCGACGGTGACGACGCGGCCCTGGGCCCGGTCGACCCCCGCGATGCCGCCGGCCTGATCCATCTGGGTCAGAACCCAGCCGCCGAAGATGTCGCCATTGGCATTGGTGTCGGCCGGCATCGCGATGGTCCGGACCGTGAGGTCGCCGCGGGGCAGGTCCGACTCGGGGGGCGGCGCTGCCGCGCTCTCGCCCGCTGCTGCGCGTCCGACGTGCTGCATGCCGTCCATCCGCCTGTCCCGCGCGCCGTCAGAGAAGGAAGCCGGCGAGCTTCAGCCCGGCCGCCAGCAAGATAGCGGCGGCGCCCAGGATGCATTCGAACGGGATCGATTGCCAGAGCTCCGGCGTCGCCGCCGCGGGCTCGGCGCGCTGCGCGATATCGTTCATCGTATGTCCTCCCGGGCGGGCCGATCTGTCGCCGGTCCGTCCTTTTCCTGCACTATACGGCATGGAGCCTGCGTGCGCATCCCGAATCGCGGCACGAAAAAGCCCGGCGGCTCGTGTGAGCCGCCGGGCCGATCAGGGTCTCGATCCGCTTAGTAGTAGAACCGGCGACGGTAATACGGACGGCGGTAGAACGGCCGCGGGCCGTAGTAGAACCGGCGACGGTAATAGGGCCGGCGGTAGAACGGGCGCGGGCCATAGAAGCGGCGGCGGTAGTAGTACTGGGCCTTCTGGGCCACGGCCGGCGCGGCGTCGGCCGGCAGGGCAATGCCCGGACCGACGGGCGCAGCCGACGCGCCCTGTGGCGCAGCGGCCGCGAAGCCCAGCACCAGCAGGGCCGCGAGCAGGAATTTCCTCAGCACGTCTCGACTCCCTTCGCGTGATCACGTCTTGTACGACGGACCGCGCGAGGCACGAGAACCCTTCCGGCGGTCCGAAACGCTGCAACGCACGGGCGAGGAGAAGCGTTGCAGCGTAACCGCTACGGATAGGCGCAAGGGTTTATTTTCGGCAGCGGCCTCAGGCAGGCGTGCCGGTGCGGCGCGATTCATCGCACCGGATCAAAGGGTTGGATCCTTGATGCCGGGACGGTCAGGCGATCTGCGTGGTCATGTCGACGATGCGCGCCTCGGTGCTTTGGCGGACGAGGGCGATGCCGTGTTCGCAATCCTCGCGGCGCAGGTAGCCCTCGCCGGACTCGGCCACCACCTCGCCGTTGCGGGCGCGCAGGCGCCAGCGCCACTCGCCCTTGGCATCCCGATAGAGTTCGAACCGCATGGGGCAGGCTCCCGTCTGACCTATCGATGAGATGGGATGCTGCGGGCAAAAAAGAAGCCGCCCCGGAAGTCTCCTCCCGGGACGGCTTTTTTTAGGATTTTGAAAGTCCTGGTTTCAAAAGGTCCGTGACCTTTTGCGGGTGCAGGGCAGCGCCCTTCTCGGTCTCAGGACCGGGGCGACCGCTCCAGCCAGCCGATGTTGCGGCCGCCTTCGCCGGCGCTACCGGCGCTGCGCGGGCGGGCATCGGTGCGCTGGGGCCGGCTGTCGCGGGCCGGGCGTGCCTGGTTCGGGCGCTCACCCTGCGGGCGGGGGGCGGGGCGATCCGACCGGGCGTCGCGTCCCTGAGGGGCGGGGCCGCGGCCCTCACTACGACCGTCCTGCGGACGGCCCTGGCGCGGCGCGCCTTGACCTTGGCCGCCGCCGAAGCCGCGGCCGCCTTCCGGGCGTCCCTGCTGGGGACGGCCCTGCTGCGGACGGGACCGCTGGCCCGGACGACCACCGCCCGGACGCTGCTGCTGACGCTCAGGCCGGCGCTCTTCCTCCCGGGCGATGTCGGCCGCCTCCTGACGCGACGGGGGCGTGAAGCCCTCGGGGAAGCCCGCCACCGGCACGCTCTGGCGGGTCAGCCGCTCGATGTCGCGCAGGTAGGCCCGCTCCTCGTCGTTGCAGAACGAGATCGCCAGACCGGTCGCCCCGGCGCGCGCGGTACGGCCGATGCGGTGGACGTAGCTCTCGGGCACGTTCGGCAGGTCGAAATTGACCACGTGGCTGACGCCGTCGACATCGATGCCGCGGGCGGCGATGTCGGTGGCCACCAGCACCCGGCAATCGCCGTCGCGGAAGGCCTGGAGCGCCCGCTCGCGCTGCGGCTGACTCTTGTTGCCGTGGATCGCGGCGCCGGCGATGCCGACCTTGTCGAGGCCGCGCACGACCCGGTCCGCCCCGTGCTTGGTGCGGGTGAAGACCAGGACCCGGTCGATGGCCGGATCCCGCAGGATATGGGCGAGCAGCGCCTGCTTCGCGCCGGTATGGGCGAAGATGACCTTCTGCTCGACGCGCTCGGCCGTGGTGGCCACCGGGGTCACGGCGACCTGCACGGGGTCCTTCAGATACTGGCTGGCGAGACCGGCGATGTTCTTCGGCATGGTCGCCGAGAAGAACAGGCTCTGGCGCTGAGCCGGCAGCATCTTCACGATGCGCTTGAGCGCGTGGATGAAGCCGAGGTCGAGCATCTGGTCGGCCTCGTCGAGGACGAGGATCTCGACGCCTTCGAGGGTCAGCGAGCGGCGCTCGATCAGGTCGATGAGCCGGCCCGGGGTGGCGACCAGGATGTCGACGCCGGGCGCCAGGGCCCGCTCCTGGCGGCTGATGGTGACGCCGCCGAACACCACCGTGGTGGTGTAGGACAGGTGGCGGCCGTAATCCGCGAAGGATTCGGCGATCTGGTTGGCGAGCTCGCGGGTGGGCGAGAGCACCAGCACCCGGCAGCCGCGGCGCGGGGCCCGGCGATCCGAGAGCGAGAGGCGGTGCAGGATCGGCAGCGCGAAGGCCGCGGTCTTGCCGGTGCCGGTCTGGGCGATGCCGCAGAGGTCGCGGCCCTCCATGGCCGGCGGGATCGCCTGGGCCTGGATCGGGGTCGGCGTGACGTAGCCAGCCTCGCCGAGCGCCCGCAGCACGGGCTGGGCAAGGCCGAAATCGGTGAATTGGGTCAAAGAGATATCCGATGCAGCAGGGCCGGCCGGGCGCCCCGCATCCTGTGCGAGCAGCGCCATGTTGAGGTCGGTCCGTTGGCAGGGGGCAGCCCGCGTGATGGGGCGGCCCGGGTGCATGCACGTTATGAAGAGGGGGGCCGGATCACGCCGGAAGGCGCCCGATCCGTCACGCAGCCCCCTCAAGCGGGCCATGACGGCCGCTGACGCTGCACCGCCGATATGCGGGTGTGCGGCTGCGAAGTCAATGCAAAGCCTCGCTCCGCACGACATGGCACCGATCGCCTGGGCGCGTGTCTCGGCGACTTGTCATTCCCGAGGCCCCGACGACGGACGCAGGGTGGTGTGGTAATTCGCTCCGTGAAGGCTGAGGGTCTGGCGATGCGATTCGTGACCGACGCGAAGGTGGCCGCCGACGGCCGAATGGTTCTGCCGCAATCCGTGCGCGAGGCTCTGGGCGTCACGGGCGAGACCCGGCTCGTCGTCACGGTCGATGGCGACGAGGTGCGCCTCTCACCGGTCGGCCGCGTGGTATCGAAGCTGCAGGCTCTTTACCGTGAGAACGTCCGCTATGATGCCGATTCCTCCGCCTTCCTGAAGGAGCGTCGCGCCGAGGAGGAAGGCCAGGATCCAGTTGCGTGAGTGCCGTCGTCTTCGACACCTCGGCCGTCATAGCGCTTTTGCGTGGTGAGCCCGGAGCCGATTTGGTCGCACGTTACGTCGGTCAGGCGGCCATGTCCGCGGTCAACCTTCAAGAACTGGTCAAAGCTCTTCTTCTGCGAGGATTGGATCTGCCGGTCATCGAGACCTTGGTGCAGAACCTGCGGCTCGACATACACGCGCATGATCGCGAGGCCGCCTTCGCGGCCGCGTTGTTGACGGACGCGACGCGGCAGTTCGGGAGCGGGATCGGCGATCGAACTTGCATAGCACTCGCGGTGAAGCTTCGTTTGCTGGTGCTCACGACCGATCGGGCATGGGCCAAGATCAGCGTATTCGGCCTGACTGTCGAACTGGTCCGCTAACGCCGCGCTCGTAATACGAAAGCGGGCCGCACGGTCTCGAAGGGATACCGAGACTCGGCCCGCGTCAGGCCGCCAGCCGCCGCGTCTGGCGGTAGAGGCCTCCCGTCAGACCCGCGAATAACACCAAGCCGCCGATCACCGCGGGCCCGCCAAAACCGTCGCCCACCAGCGCCAGGGCGCCATCGTCGCCCGACACGTAGACGATGATCGCGAAGGCGACGCCCCAGAGACTCTCGCCGACGATCAGGCCCGTCGCGGTGAGGATGCCCAGCCGGACAGCCCGTTCCGGATCGGCCTGGCGGCGCGCCCAGCGCTCGTAGACCGTGCCGATCACCGCGCCGGCCACCAGGGGCACGACCAGCTTCATGGGCAGGTAGATCCCGAAGGCGGTCGCCAGGGGCGGGAGGCGCAGGCGCTTCAGCCGGCCGAGGGTTTCGTCCAGGGCGATCAGCGCCACGCCCGCAACCGCGCCCCAACCCAGCATGCGCCAATTGCCTTCGCCCGACAGCACGCCCTTCGCCAAGGTCGAGATCAGGCCGGCCTGCGGCGCCGCCAGCGCGTTCGGCCCCGCTCCGGGCGCCCCGACGAAGCCGAAGCTCGTCGCCAGCACGTTCAGCACAGGCGGTATGATCACCGCGCCGAATACCACGCCGACCACGAGGGCCGCCTGCTGCTTCCACGGGGTTGCGCCCACGAGCTGGCCGGTCTTGAGGTCCTGCAGGTTGTCGTTCGCGATGGCGCAGATGCTGAACACGACGCCGGTGACGGTCAGCACGTAGGCGACGAGCGCCCCGCTGCTCTGCGCATCCGCATCGCGGCCGAGAAGCCCCAGCAGCATCACCGAACTCGCCAGCGCGGCCAGGATGCCGATCCCCGACAGAGGCGAGTTGGACGAGCCGATCAACCCGGCCATGTAGCCGGTCACCGCCGCCGCCACGAGCCCGATCACCAGGACGAACAGCAGGCCGCCCGCGACCAGCAGCACGCCGTGCCGCTCCAGGCTGGTGCCGGCGAGGACGTCCCACAGCAGCCAGCCGATCGGCAGGAGCAGGCTCAGCGAGACGAGGCCGACGACCGCGATCGGCAGATCGCGCTCCTCGAGTGCCAAGGTCACGCCGGCGCCGCGCGCCCGCCCGGCGGCGAGGGCCGAGCGGATGCCGCCCAGCACCGGGCGGGCGATCCGGATCAACGTCCAGACCGCCGCGACGGCCATCACGCCGGCGCCGAAGAACCGCACCTCCTGCCGGAACACCGCGCCGACCCAGGCCTCGACGGACACGTCCGGCATCGGCTGCTGCGTGGTCAGGAGCGGGACCAGCACGACCCAGCCGATCACCAGCCCGAGGGCCATCGCGGCCCCCACCGACAGGCCGACGAGATGGCCGACGCCGAGCAGTGCGAAGGACAGGTTGCCGCCGATCCCGGTGGCCCCGGCGCCGACGCGGAACCAGGTCGCGGCGCTGTCGAGCACCAGCCGGGTCTGGGCCAGGGCCGCGAAGCCGGCCGAGGCCAGGCTGTTCCAGACCAGGATCCGCAGGCCCAGCGCGCTGTCCGCCGCGCCGGCGGTGCCCTGGTTGCCGAGCGCCAGCACCTCGGCGGCGGCGCGTCCCTCGGGATAGGGCAGGTTCGAATCGACCACGAGGGCACGGCGCAGGGGCACGGACAACATCACGCCCAGGATCCCGCCCGTCGCGGCGATCCCCGCGGTGATGAGCCAGGGAAAGCCCTGCCACCAGCCGATCATCACCAGGCCCGGCAGCACGAAGATGATGCACGAGAGCGTTCCCGCCGCGGAGGCGACGGTCTGGACGATGTTGTTCTCCGGCACCGTGGCGCCGGGCAGATGGCGCAACACTGCCATGGAGATGACCGCGGCCGGGATCGAGGTCGCGAAGGTGAGCCCGACCTTAAGGCCGAGATAGACATTGGCAGCGGTGAACAGCAGCGTCAGCACGCCGCCGAGCAGGATGCCGCGCCAGGTCAGTTCGGCTGGTTTGGCACCGCTGGGCATGCGAATCGGGCTCCGAGATCGAATCCTCGGAGTTTATCTGTCGTCGACTGCGGAAGACAACCTGTCGGAAAAGCGGACATCCTGGCTCGTTATATATTTATTTGAAGAAAACGAGGTCAATATTGTCGAAATATACCGAAAAAACCAAAAGCTATACTGTGTTGAAGGCGCCGTTTCTAAAAATGTGGATATCCCAGGCCGCTGCTAACCAGCCGGACCTTGGGCTGCGCAAGCACGGTGTGCTAATTTCAGGGTATGCAGATCGACGAAGAGCGCATTGACGAGGCGGTGCTCGCCCTTCTGTGGCTGACGCTCCACAACGAATGTCGGGCCTGGAAAGGGTTCGACTGGGCAACCCTCGGCCGCCTGCACGCGAAGGGGCTGATCGACGATCCGGTCGGCCGGGCCAAATCCGTGGTGCTGACCGAGGAAGGCTTGCGCCAATCCGAGGCGCTGTTCGAAGCGCTGTTCACGCGCAAGGATTGAGAGCCCCGGCTCAGCGACGCTGCGAACACATGTGTGCAAAGGAAAATCAGGCCCCCAAGCCATGATCGCGGCCTGAGGCCGACCGATCAGCTTTCAGAGGGAAAGCACCACAACAAACGTGTGGTGCGGCCAAGAGGACTCGAACCTCCACCCCTCGCGGGACTAGCACCTCAAGCTAGCGCGTCTACCAATTCCGCCATGGCCGCATCGGACGCGAAGATCCGCCCGTTCGCCCGAACGCTGCGACCTCCGGGGACTCCCTCGGGTCGCCGTCATGTCGGGCGGCGCAGCGGATAACAGATCGATCCGCCGCCGACAAGCGCTCCGCTCGCTCCGTCGCCTCTCAGAGCGGAAATTACGCGCCTCCCCGGCGGAAACGGCGGTCTTTGAGTCAGGTGCAGAGGGGGAGGAGGGCCAGGTCCACGATGGCCTGCAAGTCCTGCTCGGAGGCGCCATCCCGCGCCTGCACCGATAGACCCTGCAGGGTGGCGGCGTAGAACGCGGCCAGCGCCTCGGTATCGCTTGTCTCCGGCAATTCACCTTGGCTTTTGCCGCGATCGAGCCGGGCCTTGATGGCCTCGCGTGCCGCGATCCGCCGAGCGGTCATGCGCCGGGCGATCGCGTGATGGTCCGGCCCGCAGCTCAGCAGGCCCAGCGAGATGAAGCAGCCGCCAGGACGGTCGCTGGCGGCATAATGCTGCGCCGCCTGTGTCAGCAGAGTCCGGATCGCCGCCTGCACACTTCCCGGCCGTTCGAGGGCTTCCGCGGCGAACGCGCCGTCGCGCTGCTGATAGAGGGCGACCGCCTCCTCGAAGAGGGCTTCCTTGCTCTGGAATGCGCCGTACAGGCTGGTCGCCGTGACGCCGATGGCGTCCGTCAGATCGGCGATCGACGTGCCCTCGTAGCCGCGGGCCTGAAACAGGGCCAGGGCGGTCTCCAGGGCTTCCTGGCGATCGAACTGGCGTGGCCGGCCGCGCGCTCTCCGACCCGACGGGTTTTCGATTTCCATAGCGACCACTGCAATAATGCCTTGACAGGCGCGCCGCAAGCCGTCCTCAATTCTGTAGCGATTCCTGCAAAAAGGCTTTCGGATGATGCGGCATGCGATCGTCGCTCTGGGTGCTCTCGCTCTCGGCGTCGGTCTCGGCGCGGGGGCGCAGGCCGACCCGCGGCGGGTCCTGATCTATGGGGACAGCAACACCTGGGGCTATGTGGCGAGCCCTGATGGCCAGCCGGCCCGCCGTTACGGGCGCGACCAGCGCTGGACGGGCCTGCTCCAGCAGGCGCTCGGTGCCGATTACGAGGTGGTGGAGGATGGGCTCAACCTGCGCACGACCGACCTCGACGGTGAGGCTTGGCCGGACAGCATCATTCGGCCCGACACGGTCAACGGCTCAAAACATCTGCCGGTGTCGATCGCGGCCAATATGCCCCTCGATCTGGTCGTGATCATGCTCGGCACGAACGATCTCCAGGCCCGCTATCGACGCTCGCCGCAGCAGGTGGCCGACGCCGCGGCCGGGCTCGCACGGCAGGTTCAGGCCTCCTCGGGAGGCATCGGCAACGCCTATCCGGCGCCGCGCGTGCTGCTGGTGTCGCCGGTCCAGGTCGCCCCGATTCCGATCCGGGGCTGGAGCGAGCGCTATGACGGTGGCCGGGAGAAATCGCAGCACTTCGCCGAAGCTTTTGCGCAGGCGGCGGCAAAGGCCCGGATCCCGAGCTTCGATGCCGCATCCGCGATCGGAGGTGCCGCACACGGAGCCGATGGCCTGCACCTGTCTCCGGCCGATCACCGTCAGCTGGCGGCCGCGATCGCCCCCGTGATCCGCAAGACGCTGGACGACGGGGAGCCGTGACCGCTCAATCGGACGCGTAGCTATCTTCGAAGAACGGTGTCGCGCTGTCGCCGATGGTGGTGCCGGGCTCGACAATCGCCGCCGCCTTGCGGATCAATTCCGTCACTTCGACGGAGATGCGGTCGCCGGTCACGACGATCTGGCCGCGGGCGATCGGGTGGTCGTTGGCCAGGATCTCGACCATGTCGCTGTCGCTGGCCTCCAGCTCGATCACGGCGCCCCGGCCCATGCGCAGCAGCATGTGCAGCGGCATCCGGGCCCGGCCGAGCACCACCGTCAGATCGACCTTCAGGGTCTCGAAGACCGCCACCGCCTGCCCATCCCGTCTCGCAGCCGACCGAGCATCAAAGCCTTGCAACCGCCGGCCGCGGATGTTGAAGGCTTCGACCATCGACGCAGGATAGTGAACCCTTGGTAAACGCAGCCCGCCTCACGGTCTCGCCGCACGCCTTTCCGAAGCGGCCCGGCTCGGATCCGGTCGCGGGTCCGGTGTCCTGGCGCGTGAGCGATGCACCGGTGGGCTACGCGGAGGCGGTCGCCTGGATGGAGGCGCGGGTGGAGCAGATCGCACGCGGCACGGCGGCCGAATGCGTCTGGCTGCTGGAGCACCCGCCGCTCTACACCGCCGGCACCTCGGCCAAGCCCGAGGATCTTGTGACGCCAGATCGATTCCCGGTCCATGTCACCGGCCGGGGCGGCCAATACACCTATCACGGCCCGGGCCAGCGGGTCGCCTACGTGATGCTCGACCTCGACCGGCGCAGCCGGGACCTGCGGGCCTACGTGGCGAGCCTGGAGGGCTGGCTGATCGAGACGCTGGCGGCCTTCAACGTCCGGGCCGAGCGCCGGGAGGACCGGGTCGGCGTCTGGGTGCGCCGCCCGGAGAAGGGGCCGGGGGTGGAGGACAAGATCGCCGCCATCGGCATCCGGGTACGCCGCTGGGTCAGCTTCCACGGGATCAGCCTGAACGTCGAGCCGGACCTGTCGCACTTCGCCGGCATCGTGCCCTGCGGCGTGCGCGAGCACGGGGTGACGAGCCTGGTCGATCTCGGCCTGCCGGTGAGCCTGGCGGAGGTCGATATGCAACTGCGGGCGGCCTTCGAGGCGATCTTTGGAGCGACGGTGATCGAGGCGGAGCCCTAGCGGCTTCGTCCGGACGACGCGTACGGCGTGGCCATCGTGTATCGTACGGTTATGGAGGGGCGGCCGATGCGCTCGACGAGATACGCGGATGAGATCGCCAGCGCCGACGAGGGGGGCGCGCGCATCGAGCGGTTGCGGATTCGAGCCACCGGGGCCGACGAGATTCGCTTCTCCTGGTGGAAGGATGGCCGCTTTCAGGCCCGGCCCCTGGATCTGCCGGAGGACGATCTTCTGCGGCTTCTGCGCAAGGCCATCGACGAGGGTGTGTTCTCCGAAGTCTTTGTCGGAAACCTGCGGCGCATGCTCGGTGCCGGCGCAGAAGCGATTCCCGAACATAGCATGGTCAGGCTATCCAGCAGCCTGGCTCTGAAGGATGGGCGCAGGCTTCCGGAGGGCGCCCGCGGCGCCGTGGTGTTCGTCCACGGCGACGGCGAAGCCTACGAGGTGGAGTTCGTCGAGCCCTTCCACGCCGTGGCGACGGTTCCGGCGCCGAGCGTGTCTCGGATCGCTGCGGCGTGACTGCCGCCGTTCCGCCCCGAACCGTGCCGCCGGCCAAGCTCACCGACTACCTGCTCCGACCGGATCATCCCGTCGGTGGATCCAAGGCGGCGTTCTTCCAGGCCTTCGGCTTCTCGCTCGGCCACCCGGAGGTCATCACGGCAGCCTTCATCGCTCATCCGGACCATAATCCCGTCGCGGATACGGAGCACAGCCGTTGGGGTGTGAAATACACGGTCCGCTGCCGCGTCCGGACACCGGATGGCCGTGATCCCTGCATCCTGACGGTGTGGATCGTCCCGCCGGGCGAGACTGTTGCCCGCCTCGTCACAGCCTATCCCGATGAGGAGCGCTGACGCCGTAGCTCAGGATCGCCCTGTCGGATCACGCGGACCGATCAGAAATCCGCGTGTAGCCGCGACGCGAAGAAGTGGGACGGCCCGCGGTCGCGATTGTAGCCGGGGTTGTTCACGAACTGGTAGTCGAAGGTCAGGGTCACGAACTTCGTGAGATTCAGAGCGTAGTAGGTCTCCAGCGCCCGCTCGCTGCCGTAGTTGAGCCGCCCGTCGCCGATCAGCAGGCCGTAGAAGCCCGCCGCGAAGGCGGCGCGGTGCGAGGGTGAGAGCCGGTTCATCGCCGTGCCGAGGCCGATCGTGTCGTCCGGCCGGTCCCAGGCCTTGCCCTTCAGGGACAGGCCGCCGGAGAAGCTTTGGTCGATATCGGTGAAGGAGATGTTCTCCGTGCGCCCGTCGTTCAGGCTGGCCCGGGCGAACAGGCCGAGCTCGGGCGTCAGAGCCTGTTCCAGGTTGATGTAGCCGCCGGTCTTGCGGCGCGGCTTGCGGGTCGCGAGCGCAGCATCGCTGCCGTTGTCGAACAGGCCGAGCTGGGTGAGGGTGACGACCTCGCGGTTGTTGGCCGAGACGCCGACATTCGAGAACAGCCCGATGCGGATTTTGCCCGGCTGCTCCAGCCACGGGAGCACGTGGCGCTCCTCGAACTCGACGTTCAGCCCGGCGCGGCGGAACACCCGCGGGTCGAGCACATCGCTCGACGGCTCCTTTGGCACCTGCGTGTAGGCGGCGCGGATCGCGAAGTCCGGTCGGTTGTACTCGGCGTAGACACCCTGGGTGAAGCCAGGGAGGTTGGCTGGGAAGTCCCAGGCCGAGGCGCCCCAGAGCGACCAGTTGAAGAAGTCGACCCGCGGGTCGTGCGCGTAGACGTTGCCGTCGAAGAAGTCGCCGAGCGCGAACTTGCCCGCGATCAGGGTGATCCGCTCCGCATCGTACCGGGTGGCGACCTGGTTCGGCCCGTCCGGCACCTCCACGGTCTCGCCGCCGAGCCCGATCGTCTGCTTCACGTAGTAGCGGTTCGAGCGCAGCTTCGGGAACGGGGCGCCGGCCTTCTGCGCCTCGCCGTTGACGAAGCCCGCGACGCCCAAAGTCCGCGACAGGCCGAAGCCCTGGCTGAACTCGGGGTTGTAGTACAGCTCGGTGCTGTCGGTGAGCTTGAGCCCGAGGAAGATCGTGGCCGTGGTGGTCTGGCGGGCCTGGTGCGGGATCAGGCTCTGCGCACCCTCGTAGGGCGAGCGGAAGCCCGGCACGCCCTGGGCGATCAGCGTCGTCTGGCCGTGCAGCGAGAAGCGCCCGGTATCGCCGTTGTCGGGATCGTGCGGGGCGGTCTCGTCGGGATCGGCCGGGACCTTCAGGCCGCCCGGGAACCACATCAGCCGCGCGAACAGCTGGTTCGAGGTGAAGCTCGCCCGGGACGTGACCGGGCCGCCATCGTCCCCCGGCACGTAGCCCAGGGAGAAGCGCCGGCTGCCGCCGAGATCGATGTAGCGGTAGTCGATCCCGAGGGCGAGCGAGTCGCTGATGGCGTATTGGATGCCCGCGCCCAGGGTGAAGCCGAGATAGCCGAGCTCGCGCCGCGCCGTGTTCTGGCCGCCCGCGTCGAGATCCGGATAGTCCGCCAGGAAGCGGGCATTGGCGCCCGCGAGGCCGAAGGATCCGTAGACCAGGTAACGGTCGAAGCTGTAGCCGATCCGGGCCCGGAGGGTGCCGTACAGGTCGGTCTTGGCCCGCACGATGTTGAAGGGCGGGTCGGCATCCTCGTAGCCGAAGCCCAGGATAGTCGAGGGCACCGGCCGCTTCAGGTTCGCCACGTCGAAGCTGCCCTCGACCCCGTAGACCCAGGGGCCGGTCTGCCAGTTCCAGCCGCCGAACACGCCCCCGACCGCCGTGGTGGCGTTGCGGCCCTGATCGCTGCGGCCCGTGGAATCGCCGCTCTTGAACGCCGGAACCGCCCGGTCGCCGATCGTCGTCGGCCCGAAATTATAGGCGCCGTAGGATCCGCCCGCGCTGCCCTGGAGGCCGACATAGCCGCCCGACCAATCCGTGTAGACGGGGAGATCCGCTGCGGGACGCCGCGCCGCCGGGTCGGCCGCGATCGCCGGGGCGGACGCGATCAGGGGCGCCGCGAGGACGAAGGCAGTACGGATGAGAGACGCGGAACGGGGCGGCATCGGACTCGCAGAAAAGATATAGCACTTGCTATAATGGGCTGTGCGGATGCGCAAGCCGTCTCGGACCGTCTCGAACACAGGCCGCACCGTTTTTCCGGCCTGCACGCCATTGTTGGGGGGCGCGCATGGCAGCGGCATGACGATCCCCACATCCTTCCGAAGGTCAAGATACGCGCGGACACAGCGAGCGGAATAACTTCCGCGCTTGCACCGAAACCTGACGTATCCTCAGGTAAAGGCCAAGAATTGCCATTCACCTGCCGTGTAATGATATTAGATTAGAATTATTATGATTTGATTTGCGGCGGTTTGCCTCTTTGAAACCTCTGCCAAGGGCGTTATGTGCCCAACCATGCGCGCATCGACTCTTCTCCCGATTCTCCGCGGCCTGGCTGCGTGTGCCCTTCTCGCGACGGCGGGGACCGTCTCGGCGAAAGAGGTGCCGATCGGTCCGCACGTGACCAAGAACGGCCTCGAAGTCGCTGCCGTGTACCTCCAGCCGATCGAGATGGACCCGCCCGGCATGATGCGCGACGCCGCGCAGTCGGACCTGCATCTCGAGACGGATATCCGGGCCGCCAAGGATAACCGGAACGGTTTTGCGGAAGGGGATTGGGTGCCCGCCCTCGAGATCCGCTTCGAGGCGGTGAAGCTCGACGGCGACAAGCCCACGGACCAGAAGGTCTCGGGCGAGCTGATGCCGATGGTCGCCAATGACGGCCCGCATTACGGCGACAACGTCAAGCTGTTCGGTCCCGGCCGCTACCGACTCAAGGTCACGGTCGCGCCCCCCGGCAAAAACAGCCATTTCGGCCGCCACGTCGACAAGGAGACCGGGGTCGGCCCGTGGTTCGAGCCCTTCGACGTGACCCAGGACTTCACCTTCGCCGGAGTCGGCAAGAAGGGCGCCTACTGAACCGCAGGAACAGCCGTGTCACGCTCGTCGCGCCCTTTTCGTCTTGCCGCCGCCGCCCTCCTCGCAGCCTCCTGGGGGGCAGCGTCCGCGCGCGCGGACGACATGCCGGTGATCAAGGTCGAGATGCGGGACGGCGTGATCCTGCCGGCGACCATCGAGGTGCCGGCCAACACGCGGTTCAAGCTGGAAATCTCGAATACCGGCCAGTCGCCGGTGGAGTTCGAGAGCACGGAACTCAAGCGCGAGAAGGCGCTGGCCGGGGGTTCCACCTCGGCGATCGTGTTCCGGACCCTCGATCCCGGCACCTACCAGGTGTTCGACGATTTCCATCCCGAGGCGAAGGCCACCCTGGTGGCCAAATGAGCGCATCCTGACGGTGGCGGCCCCAGCCCTCCTCGCCGACGCGCCTTCGCGCCGGGACCTGATCGACGAGCGGCTCGCCCGCTTCGGCGACTGGCTGCGGCTGCATGGCTGGATGATCCGCGCCGTGCAGTGGGTGATCGTCGGGGTCTACGGCGTGCTGGTGATCGTGCCGGCGCTGCTGCCGCTGCCCGACAACACCGCCCATATCTGGACCAACCTGACGCTCGCCGCGCAATTCGCGTTCTGGGGCATCTGGTGGCCGTTCGTGCTCCTGAGCATGGTGCTGGTCGGCCGGGCCTGGTGCGGGGTCCTCTGCCCCGAGGGGGCGCTCAGCGAGTTCGCCAGCCGGTGGAGCCGGGGCTATGCCGTGCCGCGCTGGATCACCTGGCAGGGTTGGCCGTTCCTGGCGTTTGCCGGCACCACCGTCTACGGGCAGTTGACCAGCGTCTACGGCTATCCGAAGCCGGTACTCGCGGTGCTCGGCGGCTCGACGGTCGCGGCGATCATCGTCGGCATGCTCTACGGGCGCAACAAGCGGGTCTGGTGCCGCTATCTCTGCCCGGTCAACGGCGTGTTCGCGGTGCTCTCGAAGCTTGCGCCGATCAGCTTCCAGGTCGACCGTGCCGCCTGGGCCGCCTCGCCCAAGCCCGTGCGGGGCACCGAGGCTTTCAATTGCGCGCCCCTGGTGCCGGTGAAGGCGATGCGCGGCGCCGGCTCCTGCCACATGTGCGGGCGTTGCAGTGGCCATCGCGGCGCCGTGCGCCTCGCCCTGCGCGCGCCCAACCACGAGATCGTCCACGTCGCCGGCCAGGAGCCGAGCCTGGAACAGACCGTGCTGATCCTGTTCGGCATGCTGGCCCTGGCGGTGGGCGCGTTCCAGTGGTCGTCGAGCCCCTGGTTCGTCGAGGCCAAGCAAGGGCTCGCCACTTGGCTGATCGAGCGCGGGATCACCTGGCCGCTGGAAATGTCGGCGCCCTGGTTCATCCTGACGAACTATCCCGACCGCAGCGACGTGATGACCCTGCTCGACGGCGGGTTGCTGCTGGCCTACATCGGCGCCGCGACCGTGATCCTCGGGCTCGCCCTGTCGGGGATCGTGGCGCTGGCGACCCTGGCGCTCGGCGGCTGGTCGCTGCGGCGCTTCCATCACCTCACGCAGACGCTGATCCCGGTGGCGGGCTGCGGCGTCTTCCTGGGCCTCTCGGCGCTGACCGTCACGTTCCTGCGCGGCGACGGCATCGTTATCCCGTATGTGTCGGAGATCCGCGCCGCCATGCTGATCGGCTCCGGCCTATGGAGCGTGTGGCTCGCCTGGCGGGTCGCCGGCCTCGCGGCGGGCGGCCTCCAGCGGGCTGCGGCGACCGCCTGCATCGCATCCGCGGTGACCCTCTCGGTCGCCAACTGGGTGCTCCTGTTCTGGGTCTGGTAGCGCGGTCCGCGTTCAACTGAGGAGAACGCCATGATTGGCGCCTTCATCATCGCCTTCCGCGAAGTCATTGAGGCGGGCCTGATCATCTCGATCGTGCTCGCGGCCACGCGCGGCATCCCGGGCCGGATGCGCTGGGTGCTGCTCGGCGTGGCCGGCGGTCTCGTCGGGGCCGGCCTCGTGGCGCTGTTCGCCGAAACAATCTCCGACGCCTTCGAGGGCAGCGGGCAGGACATCCTGAACGCCGCGGTGCTGATCGTCGCGGTGCTGCTGCTGATCTGGCACAACACCTGGATGAGCAAGCACGGCAAGGAGCTCGCGGGCGAATTGCGGGCGGCCGGCGAGGCGGTGCGCTCGGGCGAGCGCGAGGCGGCCGCGCTCTCGATCGTCGTCGGCGCCGCGATCCTGCGCGAGGGCGCCGAGCTGGTGCTGTTCCTCTACGGCCTCGTGGCCTCGGGCACGTCGGGCGCGGATATCCAGTTCGGCGCCTTCGCGGGCATCGGCGCGGGCATCCTCCTCTCGGCCGTGACCTATTTCGGCCTCGCCTCGATCCCGAGCCGCTACGTGTTCTCGATCACCAGCGCGCTGATCATCTTCCTCGCCGCGGGGCTGGCTTCGCAGGCCGCGCAGTTCCTGGCCAATGCCGGTGTGGTGGATGTGCTCGGCCAGACCCTGTGGAACAGCTCCGGGGTGATCGCGGAAAATTCCTGGCCGGGCCGGGTGCTGCACGCGCTCGTCGGCTACACCGACCGGCCCACCGCCCTGCAAGGGCTGGTCTATGTCGGCACCATCGCCGTGATGGTCGGGTTGATGCAGTGGAGCGCCGCCGACAAGCGCCGGTCGGTGCGCACGGCTTAAGTCAGGGGTTTGCAAAGGGCCGTGCCCTTTGGCGGGTCGTCAGGGCAGAGCCCTGATGATGGACCAGGGCTCTGCCCTGGACCCGCAAAAGGTCTCGACCTTTTGAAACCGCGATTAGGCGCCTGTCGCAACCGGGCGCGCCGTGTCCGCCCCCCATTCCGACCAAGACCCGTCGTAGAGGCCGCGGGCCGGCCGGCCCATGGTCTCCAGCGCCAGGGTGATGATCGCCGCGGTCACGCCGGAACCGCAGGTGGTCACGACCGGTCGGTCGGCATCGATGCCGGCCTCCGCGAACAGCGTCTCCAGTTCCTCCGGGCTCTTCAGGCGGCCGTCGCGCTGGAGGGACGCGTAGTGTAGGTTGTGCGCCCCGGGCATGTGGCCCGGGCGGACGCCGGGCCGCGGCTCCGGCTCCTCGCCGCGGAAGCGGGTGGCCGAGCGGGCATCGACCACCTGGGCCGAGCCGGTCTCCAGGGCCCGGGCGACGTCGTTGGCGTCCGCCACGGCGCCGTGGTCGAGCCGGGCGGTGAAGTGGCGCCGCTCGCGGGGCGCCGGGTCGCCGTCCTCGGTGGGGTAGCCGGCCGCGATCCAGGCGGGCAGGCCACCATCGAGCACCAGCGCGTCCCGCACCCCGAAGGTCTTGAGCATCCACCAGACCCGCGGGGCCGAGAACAGGCCCTGGCCGTCATAGACGACGATCTGCGTGCCGTCGCCGATGCCCAACGCCCGCATCCGCGAGGCGAACACGTCGGAGCGCGGCAGCATGTGCGGCAGGCTCGATTCGGTGTCGCTCATGGCGTCGAGGTCGAAGCGCAAGGCCCCGGGGATATGGGCGGCCTTGAACTCGGCCGCGGCGTCGCGGCCGGCGGCCGGTAGGTACCACGAGGCGTCGAGCACCACGATGTCCGGGGCCTCAAGGCGGTCGTGCAGCCATTCGGGGGTCACGAGGGGCGGGTGGGCCATAATCCGCAATCCGGCTCTGTTCGCGCGAGCCCCTACCAAACCACAGGCCGGCCCCGGTTGCGACCCTGAGACTTCGCGGTCGGGCGGTTTCGTCAGGACCCGAGGCGCGTGGCCGAAGAGCCGCGGATTTGCGGCGAGCTACGCACCCGGCACCGTGGTCCGATGCAGCGAATGCACGCTGGTCTTGTTTTCAATCGTTGTAACCCCAGTTACGACGATACGATGACGCTTACCGTGCCGGCCGTCGAGGCGGGCTCGGGCGGGTCGCCCCGGATGCCGCTCCGCGAGACGCAAGTCCCGGAGACGCGAGACGGGGCCGCCGCTCGATGGACGAGCGTTCAATCCTCCCTCTCTGCCGGGCGCCTCTGCCGACCGCGCAGTCTGCTTATTGAGCCGATCACCGCCATGAATCAACTCGTCCGCATGTCTCAGATCGGCGATGCCGAGGGCGTCCAGGAGCCGTCAGAGGACCTGCGCGTGCCGTTCGCGCAGTCCGGGGCCTTCGTGTGCAAGTACATCATCGGCGAGCCGAACGACCGCGCGGTCTGTTGCGGCGCGCCGGTCTCCGACGGCAAGAGCTGGTGCGCGTTCCACCGCCGCATCGTGTTCGAGCCGACCCGTCCCGGCCGCATCCGCTGAGCCTCACTGCGTCCGCATGATCTGGATGACCGCCGGCGTGATGATGACGACGAACAGCACGGGCAGGAAGAACAGGATCATCGGCACGGTCAGCTTGGGCGGCAGGCTCGCGGCCTTCTTCTCGGCCTCGGTCATGCGCTGGTCGCGGCTCTCCTGGCTCAGCACCCGGAGCGCCTGACCGACCGGCGTGCCGTAGCGCTCGGCCTGGATCAGCGCGGTCGCCACCGCTTTCACCGGTTCCAGCCCGGTCCGGATCGACAGGTTCTCGTAGGCCTGCCGCCGGTCGGGCAGGAACGACATCTCCGCCGTCATCAGGGCGAGTTCCTCGGCCAGCACCACCGAGGAGGCGGCGATCTCCGTGCTGACCTTCCGGAACGCGTGCTCGATCGCCATGCCGGATTCGACGCAGATCAGCGTCAGGTCAAGGGCGTCCGGCCAAGCCCTGCGGATCTCGGCCTGCCGCTTCTTGGCGCCATTGACCAGGAACAGCTCCGGCGCCTTGATGCCTCCATAGGCCGCGCCGATCACCATCCCGATCCGCACCAAGTAGGAGGCGTCGATCGCCTCCAGCACGAACAGGTAGAAGACTGCCGCGATCACCGAGGACACCGGGACGACGAGGCGGAAGAAGAGGAACGTGGTCTCCGCGCCCTGGCCGCGATAGCCCGCCATCATCAGCTTGCGCTTGGCCGTGTCGGTGCCGAGCCAGCGGTTCAGCTGGTACCGGTCGACGATGGATTTCATGTAGGCCTTGGGCGCCACCCGCAGCGCCGCCCGCTCGTTGGGCCGCCGGTCCGCCTGGCGCTCCCGCCGCCGGATCTGTTCGCGCTCGTCGCTGACGAGCTTCATCCGCTTGCCGAGCTTGTCCGTCTCGAAGAAGGGCTGTGCCACCGCGAAAGCGGTCGCGGCCGCCGCGATGGCGGTCAGCAGCATGCCCATGAACCGGGGATCGAACAGCTTCTCCGCGATGGCGTCGATCATGGAAAGAAATCCGAATCCGGTCAGGCTCAGAAGTCGAAGGCAATCATCTTCTTGATGGTGAGGACGCCGAGCGACATCCAGATCGCCGCCCCGACGAGGGCGATCTTGCCGATATCCGTCGTCCAGAGCAGCGAGATGTAGTCCGGGCTGGTCAGCGTGGTGATGCCGGCCACGCCGAAGGGTAGGCACGCGATGATCGAGGCCGAAGCCTTGGCCTCCATGCTCATCGCCTGGACTTTGCCGCGCATCTTGGCCCGGTCGCGCAGCACCACCGAGAGGTTGTTCAGCGCCTCCGACAGGTTGCCGCCCGATTGCTGCTGGATGTTGATCACGATCGCGAAGAAATTCACCTCGGCGGTCGGCACCCGCTCGAACAGGCGCGAGACCGCCTCGCCGAGCGAGAGCCCCAGGGCCTGGGTCTCGACCACCGTCCTGAACTCGGACCGCACCGGTTCCTCGGCCTCGCGCGAGACCATGCGGAAGCAGTCGCCCACCGGGATGCCGGTGCGGATGCCGCGCACCACCACGTCGACGGCGTTGGGCAATTCCTTGTTGAACCGGGCGATGCGCCGGAGCCGCAAGCGGCGCAGCATCCAGGCCGGCAGGCCGAAGCCGCCCGCGAAGGCGGCGCCGGCCGCAGCCACCGGGCTGTCGGTGATCATGAACAGCATCAGGCCGAGGACGGTGCCGCAGATGGCCGACACCGTGTAGTAGGTCCGCGGCGTCCAGCTCAGGCCGGCGCGGGCGAGCTTCAGGTCCAAGGTCGCTTTGTTGGCGTTCTTCGCCTTCGCCTCGATCTCGCTCAGCGTCTTGGCGACCTGCTCGCGCCGGTTGACCGCGACGCCGCGCACCGCCGCCCCGGAGGCCGAGACGCCGATCGATTTCAGGCGCTTGCTCGCCCGCCGCTGGCCGTCGAGCAGCGGCAGCACCGCCACGTAGGCGACGGCCGCCACGGCAATGCCGATCAGGCCGGCGGCGATCGGCAGCTGGGACGAATCCGCCATGGTCACGCCCCGTCGACGACTTCGGCGGCGTCGAGAGCCTCGCCGAGCCGGCGATCCAGGCCGTAATAGCGGGCGCGCTCCCAGAATTTCGGCCGGCCGATGCCGGTCGACCGGTGACGCCCGATCAGCTTGCCGTTCGCGTCCTCGCCGACGATGTCGTAGAGGAACACGTCCTGCGTGGTGATCACGTCGCCCTCCATGCCCAGCACCTCGGTGATGTGGGTGATACGCCGGGAGCCGTCGCGCAGGCGCATGGCCTGGATCACCACGTCGATCGAGCCGCAGATCATCTCGCGCAGGGTCTTGGACGGCAGCGTGAAGCCGCCCATCGAGATCATCGACTCGATGCGCGACAGGCATTCGCGCGGGCTGTTGGCGTGGAGCGTGCCCATCGATCCGTCGTGGCCGGTGTTCATGGCCTGGAGCAGGTCGAACGCCTCGGGTCCGCGGACCTCGCCGACGATGATCCGCTCGGGCCGCATGCGCAGGCAATTCTTGACGAGGTCGCGCATGGTGACCTGGCCCTGGCCCTCCATGTTCGGGGGCCGCGTCTCCAGGCGCACCACGTGCGGCTGCTGGAGTTGCAGCTCGGCCGCGTCCTCGCAGGTGATGACCCGCTCGTCGTGCTCGATGAAGGCGGTCAGGCAGTTCAGCAGCGTGGTCTTGCCCGAGCCGGTGCCGCCCGAGATGACGACGTTGCAGCGCGACTGGCCGATGATCTTCAGGACCTCGGCGCCCTCCGGGGAGATCGCCCCGAAGCGCACCAGCTGCTCCAGGGTGAGCTTGTCCTTCTTGAACTTGCGGATCGTGAGCGCCGGCCCGTCGATCGCCAGCGGCGGCGCGATGACGTTGACGCGGGAGCCGTCCGGCAGGCGCGCGTCACAGATCGGCGAGGCGTCGTCCACGCGCCGCCCGACTTGGCTGACGATGCGCTGGCAGATGTTCATCAGCTGCTGGTTGTCGCGGAACCGGACATTGGTCAGCTGGATCTTACCGCTGACCTCGATGAAGGTCCGGTTGGCGCCGTTGACCATGATGTCGGCGATGTCGTCGCGGGCGAGCAGCGGCTCCAGCGGGCCGTAGCCGAGCACGTCGTTGCAGATGTCGTCGAGCAGCTCCTCCTGCTCGGCGATCGACAGGACGATGTTCTTGAGCCCGATGATCTCCGTGACGATGTCGCGGATCTCCTCCCGGGCGGTCTCGGCGTCGAGGCGCGAGAGCTGCGTGAGGTCGATCGCCTCGATCAGGGCGCCGAAGATCAGGCTCTTGGTGCGGTAATAATCCTCGGAGCGCAGGTTCTCGACCACCACCGGGGCGGCCGGGGGCGGTGGCGCCGGCTTGGGCGCCGGGGCGGCGTCGCGCAGCACCGGGGCGGCCGGTGCCGCGGCCCGCATCTGCGGGACCGGTGCGGGCGCCGTCGGGGCGGCTCCTCCGGATTGTCGCCTACCGAACATGGGTCAGATCCATGGCGCTCGCGTCAGGCATCGTCCCGGCGAAGATCTTGCGCATCACGAAGCCTTGCGGCCGGCGAGCTTGGCGAGCAGCGGCTCCAGCAGGCTCGACCGGCTGCGCCGGGTCTCTGGCCGCCCGAGGGTGACCGCGGCGAGGTCGTTGAACAGCTCCGCCACCTTCGAGCCGGCCTGGATCTCGGCGATCATCTGGCCGTTGTTGGCGGCCGTGCCGAACAGGGTCGGCTCGAACGGGATCGTGGCGGCGATCGGCGCGTCCAGGGCCTTGGCGAACTCGGCGGCGCCGATCTCCGGCCGTTTGGCCATGCCGACGCCGTTGAGCAGGATCCGGGGCGGCTGGTCGTTCGGGCGGCCGTGCTTGAGCGCCCCGAGCAGGTTCTTGGCGTTGCGCAGGCAGGCGAGGTCGGGACCGGCGACGATCAGGATCTCGTCGGCCGCGGTGAGCACGCGCTTCGACCACGCACTCCACTGGTGCGGGATGTCGAGGACCACGCAGGGCACGCTCGCCCGCAGGTGCTCGATCAGGGCATCGAAGGCGGGCTCCGACAGGTCGATGGTCCGGTCGAGGCTCGCCGGCGCCGAGAGCAGGCTGAGATTGTCGCTGCACTTCGACAGCAGCCGCTCGACCAAGGCCGAATCCAGGCGCTCGGGGGCGAACACCGCCTCGGCGATGCCCTGGGGCGGATCCTGGTTGAAGTTGAGCGAGGCGGTGCCGAAGGCGATGTCGAGATCGGCGATCACCGTCTGGACGCCCTGGTTCCGGGCGATCGACCAGGCGAAGTTATGCGCCACCGTCGAGGCGCCGATGCCGCCCTTGACCCCGTAGACCGCCACGGTGCGGCCCACCGGCTTGACGCCCGGCGCCGTGAACAGGTCGGAGATCGCCGCGATCAGGGCCAGCGGCTCCACCGGCGCCATGAGATAGTCGGACACGCCGCGCTGGATCAGCTGGCGGTACAGGGTCACGTCGTTGACGTGGCCGATCACCAGGACGCGGGTGCCCTCGTCGCAGACCTCGGCCAGGGCATCCAGGCATTCCACCGGCTTCGAGCGCACGCCCTGCGTCTCGATGACGATGACGTTGGGGGTTGGCGCGTGGCGGTAGGCCTCGATCGCCGCGGCGCCGCCACCCATCCGGACCTTGACCTGCGCCTTCTGCATGCGCCGATCGAGGGACGCGCCCTCGATCATCGCGGCGGTCTCGCCGGTCTCGCAGAAAGCCTGGATCGTGATCCGGGGCACCGGGGCGATCGTACGCTCGGATGTCTCGGACAGGTCCGCCATGACGGCACTTTCGGGTTCGTGGTCGAGTCGCGGCTTCGGTGACGGCGGGGGAGGTTGCACCGTCCGTCCTAGTTGCTGACCTGGGACTTGACGGCGTTCGTCCCATCTTGCCGCCATGTGGTTGACGGATCCTTGCCGTCCCGCAACTGGCCGATGTCTCGGACGCGCTTGACCGTGTCGATCCGGCCCTCGGGCCGGCCGCGCACCAGGTCGATCGGATCGGCCACCTGGGCGGCCACGGTCGCCTGGGTGGCGCAGCCGAGATTCCAGCCCGGACGGTTGCTGTAGTCGGAGGCGAAGTTCGAGGTGCCGAGGTCCTGGGGCCAGAGCCCGCACTGGTCGGCGACCTTGGCCTGCATGCGCTGGAAGCTCAGCCGGATCGGCGCGGCGAGGCCCGGCGCTGCGACCGGGTAGGGCGATTGGGCGATCTCGCGGGCGCCGACGCCGTCCTCGGTGCCGCGCCGGAGCAGGGCCGAGGCCGTGCGGGCGACGGCGTCGGCCTGGGCCGGCGGCAGGCCTTGGGGCACCTCCATCAGGATGCCGCCGCGGCCGTAGCGGCGGTATTCCAGCATGAAGGCGTCGATGTCGGCGGCCTGGCGCGGGTCGAGATGGCCCGGGCCGGTGGCGAACACGTCGAGGCTTCGGGTGCGGTCGGCCAGCACGATCGGGTGCCGCGCACGGTAATCCGACAGGTCGATCCCCCCGGTGGTGGCGGGTTCGCTCTTGCAGCCGGCGGCCAGCAGGCCGAGGGCGCAGGCGGCCGCGAGTCGGGACGAGGCGGGCAGGCGACGTCGGGTCATGGATCCGAGGGTCATGGGTCCGAGGGTCATGGATCCGATCCTGGGCGCTATTCGACGATGAAGCCGACGCGGCCGCGATAGGTCCGCCCGAGCGGGGCGGCGCCGACCTTGCCGTAGAGCTGGTTGATCTGCCCAAGCAGCACCGCTTGCCCGTCGGTGGCGTCGACGAAGTTGTCGTCCGGCCGGGTGACCTGCTTGGGCTCCATCGCCCGGGCGATGTAGGGGGTGCACATGATCATCAGCTCGGTCTCCATGCGCTGGTAGTCCCGTGACCGGAACAGAGCGCCGAGGATCGGCAGGTTGACCAGGCCGGGCAGGCCGGTGATCGCCTGACGGTTGACCTGCTGGATGAGGCCAGCGGTCATCATCACGCCGCCCGAGGGTAACTCGACGGTGGTCTCCGACTTACGCACGCGCGTTCCGGGAATAGCCGTCGTTACGCCGTCGTTCGTATAATTGAAGCTCGTTTGCGGATCAATTTCTGTCACATCGGTGGCGACACGAATAGAAATCCGGTTGTCGGCCAGGACGACTGGCGTAAAACTTAGAGCGACGCCGTACGGTTTGAAGGTAATTCCAGGCGCAGAACAAATTCCGCCCACACAACTGGATGCGGCTGATGGGACTGGGAACTCACCACCAGCCAGGAACTTGGCTGCTTCACCGGAGATCGCCGTCAGCGTCGGCTCGGCAAGCACGCGCGAAACACCGGCCTGCTCGAAGGCCTTCAGCGTTGCCTGCAACGAGAAGCCGGCGCCTTGGGCAGACAATGCGATCTGATTGCTGCCGGCGATATTGCCATTGATCGGGAACGGTAGTGCGTTGCTCAGTGCTGGCGAAGTCGCCGAGCCGAGCGGATTCAGCGCCGACCAGTTGCCGGTCATGTTGATCCCGAACTGCTTCAGCACGTTGCGGGACACCTCGACCACGGTGACACGGAGCATCACCTGATCCTTGTTGCGGATCGTGAGGTTGTTGATCACCGCGCCCCGCGCGCCGGCCGCGACGCCGCCGCTCGGCGCGCTGGTGGCGGCCGCGCCGCCGCCCAGGCCGACGAAGGCGTTGGCGATGTCGATCGCCTGCTGGGCATCCGAGGACGAATTCACCGAGCCCGAGAGCAGCACCGAGGCGCCCGACGAGCGCACGTCGAAGCGGCCGCCCGGGATGCTCTGGCCGAGCAATTCGCGCAGCGTCCCGAGGTTGAGGTCCCGGGCCACGGTCACGTCGAGGGCGGCGATCTGGCGGCCCTCGGCATCCATGATGAAGATCGAGGTGGCTCCGTCGGCCATGCCGATCACGAACACCTTCCGGGTCGAGCGGACGACGGCGTTGGCCACCGCCGGGTTGGCGACGAACACCTCCTTGGCGTCCCGGGGCAGGTCGACGATCACCGAACGGCCGGCGGTCAATTCGACCCGACGGGACGAGGCGGCCTCCGCCGAGCCCACCGTGAGCACCGGGGCAGGGCCGAGGGTCGGGCGCTCCTGCGCCAGGAGCGGCCCGGCCTGCACCAGGGCGAGCAGCGCCAGCGCGCGCGCCGGGCGAATGAAAGTCTGCAGAGCAAGCATGGGGATCACGGCGTCTGCTGCCGCGCGACGCCGAAGCGCACGACGGTCAATCCGGGTTCGGGCGTCTGCGCCATCGCGGCATCGATCGGCTGGCCCTCGACCGGTCGCCCCGCATCCGCGAGGCTGCGCAGCGACAGCGACAGGGAGCCGACCTTCTGGGCGAGGGTCAGGGTCTCCGCCTGGGCGGGGGTGACGGCGAGCGTCGCGGTCTCGCCGGTGACGACGTTGGTGCCGTTCTTCTCCTGGATCAGCTGACCGATCGCGAGGACGCGGATGTCGGTCAGGATGGTCTGGGAGAGCTGCACCTCGCTGTTATTGGCCCGCGAATTGGCGTCATCACGAAACGTGCGGATCACGTCGACGCGGTCGTTCGGCAGGATGAAGCCGCCGGCCGAGTTGGTGCCGCGACTATCGGTGACGATGGCGACCGCGCGCATCCCGGAGGGCAGGATCGCGGCCATGAAGCCGCTCTCGGGCCGGACCAGCTTCTGCGCCCGGATCGGCTCGCCCGCGAGGAAGCCCGAGCGCACGGAGGCGCCGACCGTCTCGTCCAGCGCCTTCGCGTTGTCCTTGCGGCTGATATAGCCCGCCGTCATGGCGCCGTCCGGCCAGGGCTGCCAGCGCAGGTCCGCGGCCCGCAAGACTTGGCCCATCGGCATGTCGGCGGCGGCCACCAGCACCTCCGTCATGGGAGGCGGCGGCAGCTCGGCCTTCGGGGGCGGGGGAGGCGGAGGCGGGTCGCCGCCGCTCATCAGGAACGCCGCCCCGCTGCCCGCTGCGAGAGCGATGCCGAGGACGGCGAGACGGGCTGGATTCATCGCATCGCCACGCGCCGGAGACGGCCGAATTGCCGTCCATCCCCAGACCCTGCGCGGCCATTCGTGTAATTATGGTTAAGGTATTATAACTGCGCCGGATGGATACGGTCCGGAAACGGGGCGGTTGAGCGCGCGCTGCCGCAGTGCATTGCGGTTTGGCGTCAGCGCGCGCCTCCCTTCGAGGACAGAGATCTGTTCCGGATCGCAAAACGATCGGGAACAGGTTTCGCCCGCCCGTCACAACCGGCGCGATTTCTCAATTTCGGCTCAATCCTGGCCGTGGCGCTGCTTCCGCGCCTGCAATATTCTGCTCCCGAACCCGCGTCAGAATCGGGTGCCCGGATCATCCGGGCTCAATAGGTCGGGGAGTGACATGATCAGACGATTTGGCGGTGCGGTGCTGGCCACCGCCCTGGCGGGTACGGTCCTGGGCTCGGGCGCGGCCGCGGCCCAAGGTGCCGGGTCCGGCGCCTTCTCCGGCAACGCCGTGCGCCTCGGCGTGCTCAACGACCAGTCCGGCCTCTATGCCGAGTTCGGAGGCCAGGGTTCCATCGAGGCCGCTCGGATGGCGGTGGAGGATATGGGCGGCAAGATCGACGGGGTGCCGATCGAGATCCTGTCCGCCGACCACCAGAACAAGCCCGACATCGCCTCCGCCATCGCCCGGCAATGGTACGACCGCGACGGCGTCGACGCGATCATGGAGCTCACCACCTCCTCCGTGGCTTTGGCGGTCCAGGGCCTGTCCAAGGAGAAGAAGAAGATCACGATCACCACCGGGGCGGCCTCCAGCGACCTCACCGGCAAGGCCTGCACGCCCTACGGCTACCACTGGGCCTACGACACCCGCGCGCTCGCGGTCGGCACCGGCGGCGCGCTGACCCGGGCCGGGGGCGACACGTGGTTCTTCCTCACCGCCGATTACGCCTTCGGCTCGGCGCTGGAGGCCGATACCAGCCGCGTGGTGCTCGCCAACAACGGCAAGGTGCTGGGCAGCGTCCGCCACCCGCTCTCGAACCAGGACTTCTCCTCGTTCCTGCTCCAGGCGCAGGGCTCGAAGGCCAAGGTGATCGGGCTCGCCAATGCCGGCCTCGACACCTCCAACTCGATCAAGCAGGCCGCCGAATACGGCATCGTCGAGGGCGGCCAGAAGCTCGCGGCCCTGCTGTTCACCCTCTCTGAGGTGCACGGGCTCGGCCTCAAGGTGGCGCAGGGCCTGACGCTGACCGAGGGCTGGTACTGGGATTCCAACGACGAGACCCGGGCCTTTGGGGCTCGGTACATGAAGCGCACCGGCCGGATGCCGAACATGATCCAGGCGGGCACCTACTCGGCTGTCCTGTCCTACCTGAAGGCCGTGAAGGCGGCGGGCACGGACGAGACCGAAGCGGTCAACGCCAAGCTCAAGGCGCTCCCGGTGGACGACGTGTTCGCCCATGGCGGCATCGTCCAGCCGAACGGCCGCATGGTGCACGACATGTACCTGTTCGAGGTCAAGAAGCCGGCCGAATCGAAGGGCGAGTGGGACCTGTACCGGCAGCTCGCGACCATCCCGGGCAAGGAAGCCTACGCCTCGCCGGCCGAGAGCGGCTGCCCGCTGACGGCGAAGTAAGAAGCGCTCTCACGCGGTAAGGATTATGGGCCTAACCGAGTTTGGGCTGTAATCGCTTCTGCAGAGCTCGACGCGCTCCCTCTCCCGTGCGGGAGAGGGTTGGGGTGAGGGGACAGGTCCTTCCGGAGATGTCGCATCCCTCACCCTGTCCCTCTCCCGCACGGGAGAGGGGACCCGCGCCTTTCGCGGGCCGCGGCTTGGCACTTGGTAAAAACGGAAATTCGCGTGAACCCGTAGCCTTGCGCCGGGATAGGGCGTCGCCGGTTAGGCCGCCCACACCCGCCGATACAGCGCCTGGATCTCGTCCGCACTTGGCTCGATCGGGTTGTTGGCCGGGGAGCCGGACGCCAGGGCTTGTGCGGCCATGGTCGGGAGCAGCGCCTCCCAGCGGGCCGGGTCGATCCCGTATTCCCGGGGGCCGGGCACGTCGAGGTCGTCGTTGAGGGCTTCGAGCTCCGCCACCAGGGCTGTGACGGCGGCCCGGTCGTCGCCATCGACGCCGGGGATGCCCATGGCCCGGGCGCAGGCCGCGTAGCGCCCCACCGCCGCGGGGGCCGAGAAGGCGGTGACCACCGGCAGCAGCATCGCGTTCGAGAGCCCGTGCGCCACGTGGAAATGCGCGCCGATCGGCCGGCTCATGCCGTGGACCAGGGCCACCGACGCGTTCGAGAAGGCGATGCCGGCCTGGGTCGCCCCGAGCATCATCGCCTCGCGCGCTGCCCGGTCGCTGGGATCGGTCCAGACCCGGCGCAGGTTCGGGGCGATCAGGTGCATCGCCTGGAGGGCGAGCCCATCCGAGAACAGGTTGGATTTGCGCGAGACATAGGCCTCGATGGCGTGGGTCAGCGCGTCGATGCCGGTATCGGCGGTGAGCCGCTTCGGCTTGGTCAGGGTCAGCTCGTAATCGACCAGCGCCGCCACCGGCAGGTAGGCCAGGCCGATGCAGAGCATCTTCTCATCCGAGGTCTCGTCGGTGACGATGGTGAAGCGGGTCGCCTCCGAGCCGGTGCCGGCGGTGGTGGGGATCGCCACGATCGGCAGGCCCGGCTCGTCCTGCTGGCGGGGGGCCTTGTAGTCGCGCATGTGACCGCCGTGGCGGGCCAGCACGGCCACCGCCTTGGCGGTGTCCATGGGGCTGCCGCCGCCGAAGCCGACCACGCAGTCGAAATCGCCGGCCTGGAGCGCGGCGAGCGCCGCCTCCACGGACGCCACGGTCGGGTCCGGCACGGTCTCGGAGAAGATTGTTCCGCGGGCGCCCGCGCTGTTGAGCCGTTCGAGCAGCGTCTCGGTGCGGCCGCTGCTGACCAGGTACGGGTCGGTCACCACGAAGGGGCGCGACAGGCCGAGCTGGCCCAGGATCTCCGGCAGCAGCCGCGAGGCGCCGGCGCCGATGCGCATCAGCCGGGGCAGGGCGATCGAGGCGACCATCTGTTTGATCCTTCACCCAATGCCCATCCGGGCCAGCGGAAACCCCGATCTTAAGACTTGGGTTGCCGCCGCGAAACCGCCGCCGCTTACACCGCCGGCCCGGCGAACAGCGCGCCGGCCGCCTCGACCTCCCCGGCGATGAACCCCGCCACCGCCCGGATATGGGCCGCCTTCCGGTGATCCTCGTGGATATGCATGTGGAACGAGCGCGTCAGCGACACGGCGCCCGGTAGGACCGGCACCAGACCGGGATGGGCCGCCGCGATGAAGGCCGGCAGGATGCACAGGCCGGCGCCGTTCAGCGTCGCGTGGACCTGGGCCAGCAGGTTGGTCGAGCGCAGCCGCGCGGAGACGGCGGGCTCCAGGGCGCCGAGATAGTTCAGCTCGCGCGCGAACAGCATGTCCTCGATATAGCCGACGAAGGGAAGCGCCGTGAGGTCCGAGACGGCCGTGATCGGCGGTGCGGCGGCCAGGTAGGCCTCGGCCCCGTAGACGAACAGCCGGTAATCGGTGAGCCGGCGCGCCACCACCCGGGCCTGCTGCGGGGTCGACAGGCCGATGACGATGTCGGCCTCGCGCTTCGACAGGCTGAAGATCCGGGCAGTGGCCATGATCTCGACCTCCAGCCCCGGATGGCGCTCGGTCAGCCGGTGCATCCGGGAGGCCAGAAACACGCTGCCGAACCCGTCCGGGGCGCCGATCCGCACCGTGCCGGAGACGGATTGCGCGCCGGCCTGCGCGGCGGCGCTCGCCGACAGGAACGCGCTCTCCATGGCCTCGGCCACGGTCATCAGGTTGGCGCCGTCCTCGGTGAGCGCGTAGCCGAGGTTGCTGCGGTGGAACAGGCGGGCGCCGAGCCCCTCTTCCAGGGCACGGATCCGCCGCCCGACCGTGGTGTGCTCGGTGCCGGTGCGCGCTGCGGCGGCGCTCAGGGTGCCGGTGCGGGCCACCGCCAGGAAGAAGCGCAGATCGTCCCAGTTGCGCCCCGACCGGCTCATGACCGCAAACCCGCTGTGCATCGATGCACGACGGCTGTAAGCGCATCCGGCTTTATCGTTCAAGCGATCCTGTTAGGCTGCGCCAAACCAAATCGAAAAACGACAACAGGGAGGCGCTCATGCGCACGATCGGACACTTCATCGGCGGCCGTCTTGTCGGCGGCGAGAGCGGGCGATTCGCCGACGTGTTCCACCCCTCGACCGGCGAGGTCCAGGCGAAGGTCGCGCTGGTCAGCAAAGCCGAGATGCGCGCCGCGGTGGAGAACGCCGCGGCGGCCCAGCCGGCCTGGGCGGCCACCAACCCGCAGAAGCGCGCCCGGGTGATGATGCGCTTCCTCGAACTCATCCGCGGCGAGACCGACGCCCTGGCCGAGCTGCTCGCCTCCGAGCACGGCAAGACGGTGCCGGACGCCAAGGGCGACATCCAGCGCGGTGTCGAGGTGGTGGAGTTCGCCTGCGGCATCCCGCATCTGCTCAAGGGCGAGTACACCGAGGGCGCCGGCCCCGGCATCGACGTCTATTCCCTGCGCCAGCCGCTCGGCGTGGTCGCCGGCATCACGCCGTTCAACTTCCCGGCCATGATCCCGCTGTGGAAATGCGCCCCGGCCATCGCCTGCGGCAACGCCTTCATCCTGAAGCCGTCCGAGCGCGACCCGAGCGTGCCGCTGCGCATCGCCGAAATCTTCCTGGAGGCCGGGCTGCCGCCGGGCATCCTCAACGTCGTCAACGGCGACAAGGAAGCGGTCGACGCGATCCTGGACGACGAGGATATCCGCGCGGTCGGCTTCGTCGGCTCCTCGCAGATCGCCGAGTACATCTACGTGCGCTCCGCCCAGACGGGAAAGCGCGCCCAGTGCTTCGGGGGCGCCAAGAACCACATGATCATCATGCCGGACGCCGATATGGGCCAGGCGGTGGATGCGCTGATCGGCGCCGGCTACGGCTCGGCCGGCGAGCGCTGCATGGCGATCTCGGTGGCGGTGCCAGTGGGCGAGGCCACCGCCGACCGGCTGATGGAGAAGCTGATCCCCCGGGTCGAGTCCCTCAAGATCGGCCCGTCCCACGACGCATCGGCCGATTACGGACCGCTGGTCACGGCGGAAGCGGTCCGGAAGGTCGCCGGCTACATCGACCAGGGCGTCGCCGAGGGCGCGCATCTGGCCGTCGACGGCCGCGGCTTCAAGCTCCAGGGCTACGAGAACGGCTTCTACATGGGCGGCTCGCTGTTCGACCGCGTGACCCCCGACATGACCATCTACAAGGAAGAGATTTTCGGCCCCGTCCTCTCGGTGGTGCGGGCGCAGAACTACGAAGAGGCCCTGGCGCTGCCCTCGACCCACCAATACGGCAACGGCGTCGCGATCTTCACCCAGGACGGCGACGCAGCCCGCGACTTCACCGCCCGGGTGAATGTCGGCATGGTCGGCGTCAACGTGCCGATCCCGGTGCCGATCGCCTACCACACCTTCGGCGGCTGGAAGCGCTCCGGCTTCGGCGACCTGAACCAGCACGGGCCGGACTCGATCCGCTTCTACACCAAGACCAAGACGGTGACGCAGCGCTGGCCGAGCGGCATCAAGAGCGGGGCGGATTTCTCCATCCCGACGATGCGGTAGGTCGCCGTCGCCCTTGGCGGCTCTGACGCGCGTCCGATGCGCGACGCGCTCTCCTCCCCCTTGCGGGGAGGAGTTGGAGGTGGGGGTGGTGCAGAAGGCACCGCCGAGTCACATCCGGCACCACCCCCACCCCTGACCCCTCCCCGCAAGGGGGAGGGGAGAGCGTGGTGGTTCAGAGGCTTGGTGCCGGACCCCGCCGGGTGGTCCTCTCCCCGCACACGGGGCAGGGGCCGTGTTCTGAACTATTGGAGTGACGCCCATGAGTTTCGGGCTCGATGAGGATCGGACCGCGATCCGCGAGATGGCGCTCGGCTTCGCGGCCGAGCATATCGCGCCGCACGCCCTCGACTGGGATCGGGACAAGACCTTCCCGGTCGAGACCCTGCGGGCCGCCGCGGCGCTCGGCATGGCCGGCATCTACGTGCGTGAGGATGTCGGCGGCTCGGGCCTGTCGCGGCTCGACGCCGCCCTGATCTTCGAGGCGCTGAGCACCGGCTGCCCGACCGTGGCGGCGTTCCTGTCGATCCACAACATGTGCGCCTGGATGATCGATGCCTACGGCGACGCGGACCAGCGCCAGCGCTGGATCCCGGCCCTGATGGGCATGGAGACGATCGCCAGCTACTGCCTGACCGAGCCGGGCTCGGGCTCCGACGCGGCCGCACTCCGCACCCGCGCCGAGCGGGATGGCGACCATTACGTCCTCACCGGCGAGAAGCAGTTCATCTCCGGCGCCGGTGTCAGCGACCTCTACGTCTGCATGGTCCGCACCGGCGAGGCCGGGCCGAAGGGCATCTCGGCGATCGTGGTCGAGAAGGGAACGCCCGGCCTCTCCTTCGGCGCGGAAGAGCGCAAGATGGGCTGGAACGCGCAGCCGACCCGGGCCGTGCGGTTCGACGGCTGCCGGGTGCCGGTGGTGAACCGCCTGGGCGAGGAGGGCCAGGGCTTCCGCATCGCCATGAGCGGCCTCGACGGCGGCCGGCTCAACATCGCCGCCTGCGCGCTGGGGGGCGCCCAGTCGGCCCTCGACAAGACGCTCGCCTATATGGGCGACCGGCGCGCCTTCGGGGCCCGGCTCTCCGACTTCCAGGCGCTGCAGTTCCGGCTGGCCGACATGGCGACGTCTCTGGAGGTGTCGCGCACCTTCCTGCGCCACGCTGCCGCTGCGCTCGACGCCAAGGACCCCGCCGCCACGCAGCTCTGTGCCATGGCCAAGCGCCACGTCACCGACGCCGCCTTCGAGGTCGCCAACCAGGCCCTGCAGCTGCACGGCGGCTACGGCTATCTCGCCGAGTACGGGATCGAGAAGATCGTCCGCGACCTGCGCGTGCACCAGATCCTCGAAGGCACCAACGAGATCATGCGGGTGATCATCGCCCGCGCGCTGACCGGGGGACGCTGATGTCCGATGTGATCGTCGAGCGCGTCGGCGCCCTGGGGCGCCTGCGCCTCGACCGGCCTAAGGCCCTGAACGCCCTGACCCACGGCATGGTCCGGGAGATCGACGCGGCCCTGAACCAGTTCTCCGCCGATCCCGGCCTCGCCGCGGTGCTGCTCACCGGCGAGGGCGAGCGTGGCCTCTGCGCCGGTGGCGACCTGCGCGGCCTGTACGACAATTCCGGCACCGCCTTCGCGGAAGCCTTCTGGCGGGACGAGTACCGGCTGGATTCCCGGATCGCGGCTTACGAAAAACCGTTCGTGGCGGTGATGGACGGGATCACCATGGGCGGTGGCGTCGGCCTCGCCGGGCATGCCGCTCACCGGGTCGTCACCGAGCGCTCCCGCGTCGCCATGCCGGAGACCGGCATCGGCTACCTGCCGGATGTCGGCGGCACCTGGCTGCTGCCTCGGGCGCCCGGCCAGGTCGGTACCTATCTCGGCCTAACCGGCGAGCCGGTCGGGGCCGCCGACGCGATTTTTTGCGGGCTCGCCGACGTGATGGTGCCGTCGCAGGCGCTGCCGGACCTGATCGACGCGCTCTCGGCGCTGCCCCCGGATGCCGGCGATTCAGGCGTGCGGGACGCGATCGGACGGCTGGCGCGCGATCCCGGGGAGCCGCCCCTGGCGCGGCATCGCGAGACCATCGATCGCTGCTTCGCCTTCGACATGGTCGACGAGATCCTGTCCGCCCTGGAGACGGACGGGTCCGACTTCGCGGCGGCGACCCGGAAGACCCTGCTGACGAAATCGCCGTCGAGCCTGGTCCTGACGCTCTGCATGCTGCGCCTCGGCCGGCGCTCCCCCAACCTTGAAGCCTGCCTGGAGCGCGAGTTCCACGCCTCGCTAGCGCTGCTGGAGGAGGGCGATTTCCGCGAGGGCATCCGGGCCGCGGTGATCGACAAGGACAAGAGCCCGCGCTGGAACCCGCCGAGCCTCGACGCGGTCGACCCGGCCCGGATCGCCCGCTGGCTGGAGCCACGGGCGGAGCCGGTTTTTTCGCAAGGCCGCACGGGGCCGGTGTGATGTGAGACCGCCTCTCCCACCACTCACCTCATCCTGAGGTGCCCGGCGCATAGGATCGCTGGGCCTCGAAGGAGCCCTCCAGTCGGCGCGCGATCCCTGGAGCCCTCCTTCGAGGCGGCTTCGCCCCACCTCAGGATGAGGGGATGGTTGGGACGGGCACGAACAAGCGAATGGGAGGGGTATGATGGCACAGACCATCGGGTTCATCGGTCTCGGCAACATGGGCGGCCCCATGGCGGCCAACCTCGTGAAGGCGGGGCACACCGTGCGCGGGTTTGACCTGGCGCCCGCCTCCCTGGAGGCGGCCCGGGAAGCGGGCGTCGCGGTGGCGGGCTCGGCCCTGGAGGCGGCCGAGGGGGCGGAGGTGGTGGTCACCATGCTGCCCGCCGGCCGGCACGTGGTCGAGGTCTGGACCCAGCTCGCTGATGCGCTGCCCGCCGGCACCCTGCTGATCGATTCCTCGACGGTGGATGTCGAGAGTTCGCGCAAGGCCCACGGGCTGGCCGAGGCGCGGGGCTGCCTGTCGGTCGACGCGCCGGTCTCCGGCGGGACCGGCGGCGCCAAGGCCGGGACGCTGACCTTCATGGCCGGCGGCACCGAGGCCGCCTTCGGACGCGCCGAGCCCTTGCTGAAGGCCATGGGCAAGAACGTGTTCCATTGCGGCGCGGCCGGCGCCGGGCAGGCGGCCAAGATCTGCAACAACATGATCCTCGGGATCTCGATGATCGGCGTCAGCGAGGCCTTCGCGCTGGGCGAAAAACTCGGTCTGTCGCACCAGGCGCTCTACGACGTCGCTTCGGTCTCCTCCGGCCAGTGCTGGTCGCTCACCACCTACTGCCCGGTGCCGGGCCCGGTGCCGACCTCGCCGGCCAATGCCGGCTACAAGCCGGGTTTCGCCGCCGCCCTGATGCTCAAGGACCTCCGGCTGGCGCAGGCCGCCGCTCTCGCCTCGGGGGCTGCGACGCCGCTGGGCGCCGAGGCCGCGCAGATCTACGGGCTGTTCGAGGGCCTCGGCCACGGGGGAGAGGACTTTTCCGCGATCATCCGTATGCTTCGCGGTCCAGGGAGTGAGTCGTGATGGACGCCTACGAGACGATCCTGACGGAGACGCGCGGGCGCGTCCTGCTGATCACCCTCAACCGCCCGAAGGCGCTCAACGCCATCAACGCGCAGCTCACCCGGGAGGTGATCCTGGCGACGACCGAGGCGGATGCCGATCCGGGCATCGGCTGCATCGTCATCACCGGCTCGGCCAAGGCCTTCGCGGCCGGGGCCGACATCAAGGAGATGCAGCACGCGACCTACGCGGAGATGTACGCCGGCGACCGTTTCGCCGATTGGGAGCGGTTCACGGGGGTGCGCACGCCGATCATCGCCGCGGTGGCCGGCTACGCGCTCGGCGGCGGCTGCGAGCTCGCCATGATGTGCGACTTCATCCTGGCGGCCGACACGGCGCAGTTCGGCCAGCCCGAGATCAAGCTCGGCGTCATGCCGGGGATCGGCGGCAGCCAGCGGCTCACCCGCTTCGTCGGCAAGTCGAAGGCCATGGAGATGTGCCTGACCGGCCGGATGATGGATTCCGCCGAGGCCGAGCGTGCCGGCCTGGTCTCGCGCGTGATCCCGGCGGATCAGCTCCTCGACGAGGCGCTGAAGGCGGCCGAGACCATCGCATCCATGTCGCTGCCGATCGCCATGATGACCAAGGAGGCGGTCAACCGCTCCTACGAGACCACGCTGACCGAGGGCGTGCGCTTCGAGCGCCGGGTCTTCCACGCGATGTTCGCCACGAAGGACCAGAAGGAAGGCATGGCCGCCTTCGTGGAGAAGCGGCCGGCCCGGTTCGAGAATACGTGAGCGGGGATATGGGCGATGGACGTCCTGGACCGCGATAGCGAAGCCCGCTTCGAGATGGCCTTCCCGCGCGCGATCGTGGCCGAGAAGGCGCGCGGGCGGGAGGAGACCATCAACGAGTCTCTCGTGAAGCTGCTGGCCTTCGACGTGGCCCCGGAGACGCGGGCGGTCTGGCGCAAGGAATTGCTCCGCCACGTCCGGTTCCTGGCGGCTTTGCGGGTCAAGCCCGGCGCGAGCCTGGTCCCGGTCCGGGACTGGTGGACCTGGCTCTATGCCGACCCATTCGAGAACAACGAGACCGGCTACACCGCCGGCCTGATCGGGCTCAACGCCGACGACTTTCCCCGCAACAGCCGCGCGGTGGAGGCGATCGCCGACGAGATCCGCCATTTCCACGCCGGCATGGTGCAGCGCCTCGCGCACGGTGAGGCCGGCGAGGACCTGATTCCCGCCTGAGGGCGGGATGGGCCGGATCTGCCGGCCGAACAAGAACGACGGGGGGAACGACCATGCCCAGCTTCCGGGAGGCCCGCGATCTGCTGCTGGCCCATCGCACCGATTACGCGGCGGCGATTTCGGCCTTCGCCTGGCCGGACCCGGTGCCGTTCAACTGGGCGCTCGACTGGTTCGACGCCGAGCTCGCCGGCCCGGAGAGCCGCGACTGCACCGCGCTCCACATCGTCGAGGCCGCCAGCGGCGCCGAGCAGAGCCTGACCTTCGGGCAGATGGCGCGCCGGTCCAACCAGGTCGCCAATCACCTGCGCGGCCTCGGGCTGAAGCGCGGCGATCACCTGCTCCTTCTGCTCGGCAACGTCCCGGCCCTGTGGGAGACCATGCTGGCGGCGATGAAGCTCGGGGCTGTGGTCATCCCGGCCACCACCCTGCTCACCGCGGACGAGCTCGCCGACCGCCTGGCCCGCGGCCGACCCCGGGCGATCGTGGCCGGCCCCGAGCAGATCGGGCGCTTCTCCGGTCTCGAGACCGGCGGCGCGATCCGCATCGTCACCGGCGCGGCGACGGAGGGCTGGAGCGCCTACGACGACGCGTTCGGCGCATCCGAGACCTTCACCCCCGACGGGCCGACCGCGGCCGACGACCCGCTACTGCTCTACTTCACCTCGGGCACGACCGCGAAGCCGAAGCTGGTGCGCCACAGCCACCGCTCCTATCCGGTGGGAGCGCTCTCGACCATGTACTGGCTCGGGCTCCAGCCCGGGGACGTGCATTGCAACGTCTCCTCGCCGGGCTGGGCCAAGCACGCCTGGTCGTCGTTCTTCGCCCCCTGGAATGCCGGCGCGACCATCCTGGTCATCAACCAGGCGCCGTTCAATGCGGCGGCACTGCTCACGCAATTGGAACGGACCCGCGCCACCACGCTCTGTGCGCCGCCGACCGTGTGGCGGATGATCATTCAAGAGGACCTCACCGGCCGGTCGCTGGCTTTGCGCGAGATCTGCGCCGCCGGCGAGCCCCTGAACCCCGAGGTGATCGAGCGCGTGAAGGAGGCTTGGGGCGTCACGATCCGCGACGGCTACGGCCAGACCGAGACCACGGCCCTGATGGCCAACACCCCCGGCCAGCCGGTGGTGCCCGGGGCCCTCGGCCGGCCGCTGCCCGGCTACCGCGTGCGCGTCCTCGACGCCGACGGCGAGCCGGCCAGCGAGGGCGAGGTCTGCCTGGAACTCGGCGCGCATCGCCCCGCGGGCCTGATGCAGGGCTACGACGACGGCAGCGGCAACCTGTCGGGCGCGGACGGCGCGCTCTACCACACCGGCGACGTCGCCTTCGTGGACGACCAGGGCTGCTACACCTTCGTCGGGCGCGCCGACGACGTGTTCAAGTCGTCGGGCTACCGGATCAGCCCGTTCGAGCTGGAGAGCGTGCTGATCGAGCATCCGGCGGTGGCGGAAGCCGCGGTGGTGCCGATCCCCGATCCGATGCGCCACACGATCCCGAAGGCCTATGTCTCGCTGGTGGCGGGCGCCTCGGCCGGCCCGGAGACGGCGCTGGACATCTTCCGCTTCACCAACGCCCGGCTGGCGACCTTCAAGCGACTGCGCGGGCTCGAATTCGTCACCGAGCTGCCCAAGACCATCTCGGGCAAGATCCGCCGGGTGCAGCTGCGCCGCCTGGAGCATGACGGCGTGACCGAGGACCCGCATCGGGGCCGGGCCTACACGCAGGCCGATTTCCCCGAGCTGAAGGGCGAGACGGAGCGCAAGCTCGACCAGACGGCGGGATAATCCGAACGGCTCCGGACCCGTAAGCTCCGCTCAAGGTTTCCGGTTTCCGAACCGGAAGCCACGCATTCGCCGGGGTTTTCAAGGCGCCCGTCGACGGTGTCGCGCTAGAGCCCGCCGCCGCGGGCGAATCGATAAAATTGCGCCGATCCGCTTCAGCGCCGCGGAGGCTCTGCGGCGCAATCCTGTCCTCAGCAGCGAGGACGGGTTCGATGGGCGCGGGGCTTCTCAAGACGGTTCGGGTGACGCTCGCCGGCGCGCTGGTGCTGTTCGGCCTCGCGGTCACCGCCGAGGCCCAGACCCTGGCGAGCCTGCCCGCTGAAGCCGGCGCCAAGGTGCTCGGCGATGCCCGCCCGATCGCGGCCTGGGTGACGTTCTGCCAGTCCTACGCGGCGGAATGCGCGGTGGACCGGAGCGAGCCGGCCCGCATCAGCCTCACCCCGGCGACCTGGGCGACGATCGTCTCGATCAACCGCCGGGTGAACAAGTCGGTCGAGCCGATGACCGACATGGACCACCTGCACGTGCCCGACCGCTGGGACCTTGCCGAGGACGGCATCGGCGATTGCGAGGATTTCCAGCTGCTCAAGCGCCATCTGCTGGCCGAGGCCGGCCTGCCCCGGCGGGCGATGCGGATGACCGTGGTGATCGATGAGAAGGGCGAGGGCCACGCGGTGCTAACCCTGATCACCGATCGCGGCGACCTGATCCTCGACAACAAGACCAACGTGATCGAGGCCTGGCACAAGACCGGCTACGTGTTCATCAAGCGCGAGAGCCAGGACGCGACGGCCTGGGTGTCGCTGGGCGGCGTCACCTCGCCGGTCACCACTGCCAACCGCTAATCCGGCTTCCGGTCTCTAACGAGCCACGGTTTTCTAGAAGGCTCCGCCCTTTGGCGGGGCTGCGGAAGCGGAAGACGCGTCGCAAAGCGACCCTCCCACCACGGATCCCGGGTGTCCAAAGCCAACAAGCTCTCACCCCGTCATCCCGGGGTGCCGAAGGCGAGCCCGGGATCCAGAGCCGCCGACGGCGCAAGATCCTGATGCCACGGTAGTTCTGGATCCCGGGTTCCGCTGTGCGGCCCCGGGATGACGGGACTGTTGTCAGGAACGCCTTTGCAGGGGCCACGTGCCGTCGGGCAGGCGGGACAGTGGTCGGCAGGCGGGACAGTGCGCTGCCCGCCCCCTCCCACAAAAATCGTGACGAAGCCCGGTCCCGAGAGCCCTCGTCAGGCGGCGCGGCTGAGCGACGGCTGCGCGAGGCTCGCGACGTAGGTCTCGACCCGGCCGATGAAGCCGGCGAGATGGGGGGCGATGCCCCGGAGGCTGGCAAGGTCGCGGACCAGGATATCGCGCGACAGGGTGCGGTCGCCCTCGGTGGGCGAGCCGGCGAGGTAGGCATCCACGGCGTGCTCGGCGATGCCGATGGCACCGGCCCGACCATCCTCGGCGAGCGCTCTGATCACCTGCTGGATGGCGGGCTGCATCGTGAAATCCTTCTCTGGCATCGGGCGATCCCATGCGGGATGGCCGGGTTCTTGCGGAGTTGCTGATCCGCCCGCGAATCCACGCGCGGGCCTCCCCTGTCTCAAGCCGGCAAAGCTGGTTCGAATCAAGGCTTTCCGTGAGCGGGCAGGGCGGCCATTCCACCAGCGCATGCGCCGAGCGGCAGCAGCGCGGATGCAACACTCCCTCAAAGCGGAACCCGTGGAGCACCTTGCGCGTTTGTTACGCCCTTTGCGCCATTGTGCGTTGCACGCGCGCGTGTCACCTTCCCGTCATCATCGGTCGATGGGGCGTGATCCATGCGGCACGCGGATGTTGGAATTCCGGCTCTCGCGCTCATCGCGCCGCACTGGCGCGGATGGTCGATGCCGCTCCGCCGAGCCCGCCAGGCCGCGAGCCTCGCCCTGGTCGGCACGATCCTGATGCTAGGCGGCGCCAACACCCACGCCCATGCCCGCCTGACCCTGCCGGAGGGCGCGACCGTCCCGGAAGCCAACGGTCCCGTCGGCGCGATCGCCGGCTGGACCGAGTTCTGCGGGCGGATGCCAGAGGAATGCACCATCGACGCCGCGCAGCCCGTGGCGATCCCGCTCACCGTGGCCGTGTGGCGGACGCTGCGGAGCGTGAATCGCCGGGTCAACGCCCGGATCCGGCCGATCACCGACCAGGCGCATTGGGGCGTGGTCGACCGCTGGGACTTTCCCGATGATGGGTTCGGCGATTGCGAGGATTACCAACTGCTCAAGCGCCGGATGCTGGCGGAGCGCGGCCTGCCGCGGCGAGCCCTGCTGATGACCGTGGTGATCGACGAGACCAATGCCGGCCACGCGGTGCTGACGGTGCGCACCGATCAGGGCGATTTCATCCTCGACAACAAGACCGACGCGATCCGCCCGTGGCGGCGCACCGGCTACAGCTTCATCAAGCGCGCGGGCCAGGACGGGACGGCCTGGGTGTCTCTGGAGGGCCGGGACGGGGCAGCGCAGGTGGCGACCGCGGAGCCTTGAGCCCCGCGCTTGCCAAGGCTCCTGCCGGTCCGGCTCAGAGGGAGCTGCGGATCCCGGTCCGTCAGGCCGTCAGCCACGCCTCGTCCAGCGTCTCGTGCAGGGCCTGTCGAATGGTGGCAGCGAGATAATCGACCACCGGGTTGCCTCCCTGATCGGATCGGCGGAGCATAAGGCCGAGGGACGGCAGCGCGGGAAGGCCATGCCCGACGGCATCGAGCATGCCGATCGAGGCTGGCAGGCCGATCGGGGTCCGCAAGGCGATCCCCAAGCCCGCCGCCGTGGCCGCCCACAGGCCGCCGAGGCTTGGGCTGACAAAGGCGATCCGCCAAGCCAATCCGCGCCTGTCCAATTGCTCACAGGCGATCGTGCGCAGCACGCATGGCGCCTCCAAGGTGATGAGTGGTAGTGGCTCGCCGCGGTCGGCGTTCCAGAGGGGCGCGCCTTCGGATGCGCCAAGCCAGCACAGCGGCAGGGTGGCGACCCGCTCGGTCGCCGAAGCGGTGCCGTCGTCCCAGGCCAGGGCAAGATCCAGATGGCCTGACGCGATCTTGTCCATCAACTCGTCGTTGCGGGCGATGCGCCCCTCGATGCGAACCCTGGGATGTGCGCGGGCGAAGCGCCCAAGAACTTGCGGCAACACCATCTCACCGAAATCGGCTTGGAAGCCGAGCCGTATCCAGCCCTCCAGGTCCACGCCACGCACGGCGCTGAGCGCCTCGTCGTTGAGGCTCAGGAGGCGGCGGGCATAGGCGTGCAGCGTCTCGCCCGCATCGGTCAGCGTCAGCCCACGCCCCGATTTACGCAGTAAAGCTACGGCGGACTGCTCCTCCAGCTTCTTGAGCTGTGCGCTCACCGCCGAGGTCGAGCGCCCGAGCCTGTCGGCCGCACGCGCGAAGGAGCCAGCCTCCACGCCAACCACGAAACTGCGCAGGGCATCCATGTCGAGATTGGTGAGGCGCATCAAACCGTCCTGAAATTCGGGATCAAAAATCCCGAACAATCTGATTTTCAGGATTACGATCGCCATTCATGCTGCGTCCGTCAACCGCTCTCGGAAGGACGCACCGATGCCTTTCACCCGGATATCCCTGCTGGCCGGCAAGTCCCCGGCTTATCTCGCGGCTGTATCGGATAGTCTCGATCGCGCCCTCGTCGCGGCTTTCGAGGTTCCGGAAAACGATCGCTTCGTGGCGATCCACCAGCATCAGCCCGGCGAGCTGATCTTCGATCGCACCTATCGCGGCGGTCCGCGCTCGGACGACTACATCTTCTTTCACATCACGACCGGGAGGATGCGCTCAGAAGAGACCAAGGCCCGTTTCTACCAGCGCCTGGTCGAGAACCTCGCGCAAGCGCCCGGCGTGAGGCCAGAAGACGTCATGGTGTCCCTGGTCAACGCCACCTTCGAGGACTGGTCGTTCGCGTCAGGCATCTCGGCCGCTGCGCCGGCGGAGGAAACCGGTCGATGAGCGATCCCCTCGCCACGACCGCGGGCCATCCGTCGACGATGACCGTCCGGCGCGCAGGAGAGGGGATATCGGCCGGCCCTGAGGGGGTCGCCAGGGATCCCTTCCGCGTCCAGATCCTGCTGTCGAGTCTGACGGATGGCGAGATGACGGCGATGCGCGCCTTCCTGCCGCCGGGCGTCGTGCCGCACTGGCACGCTCATCCCCGCGGACAATTGCTCTTCGTCCTCGACGGCATCGGCTTGGTCCGGCGTGAGGGCGGCGCTGTGATCGAGGTTCGTGCCGGGGACAGCGTCTGGTTCGCACCCGACGAGCGCCATTGGCACGGCGCCTCCCCATCGAGCCCCTTCAGCTATCTCAGCGTTCAGCCGGTGCAGGGCGGAACAGCTGTCCGCTGGATGGAGCCTGTCGAGCCGGAGCGTGTCACGACGTGACGACGGCGTCCGAGTGCGAACGGGCAAGTTCGGGCTTTCACAGGGCTTGCAGCCCGGACCGTCCTCGGTCTTAGGCGCCGACCAGCATCGCCGCGAGATCGAGGGCGACCCGGCCCGAGAGCAGGCCCCAGCCGCAGGCGATCACGGTCGCGAGCATCACGAACGGCATCGGACGGCCTTCGATCGTCCGACCGCGGACGGTGTTGCGCAGGATGATGAACGGGGCCGAGAAGGCCAGCATCGGCAGGGCCGCCACCGCCGGCAGGCCGCCCCGCTCCAGCAGGCTGAAGCTCGCCCGCCGCGCGGCGAACAGCTCGAAGGCGCTTGCGATCAGCCCCGACAGCGCCAAGCCGATGCACAGGGTCCGGATCGATTCGAGGGCGGCTGGCGTAAGGACCATTATTCGCGCTCCTAAACTGACTGATGGCAGTTTAGGCACACGATTTACCGGTTGTTAAGCAATCACGCGGGTTAGCCTTAACCCATACACAGGCGCGGGCCGGTGGAACCCGGCCCGCGACCGCTGCGTCAGACCTCTTCCTCGAGGTCGATGTCGAGGATCGCCATGCGGAAGACGAAGGAATCGTCGCCGTCCTCCTTGTCGTCGGCGATGACGCCGATCGATTCCTCGCCGATGAACACCTCGGCGGAATCGCCGGTCTTCATCGCGGTCAGGCGGATGTTGTTGTTGGCGAACTTGCGGCGCAGGTAGTCCTGCAGCTTCGCGGTCTCGGCTTTGGTCACGCTGTCTGGCCTCCCATGGCGACGATGACGGTGCGGCGCTGACGCCCGGATCGGCGGAGGGCTTGCCACGCGAGCGGCGGAGCGGCAAGCGCAGCCTCGTCGGGTCTCAGATCCCGTCGCCCACATGGATGAACTGGTCGAGGGCGACCAGCTGGTCCATGGCCCGGGCCGGATCGTCGCAGCCCGCGGTGCCGACGACGCGCGCCGGCACGCCCACCACCGTGGTGTTGGCCGGGACCGGCCGCAGCACCACCGAGCCCGCCGCCACCCGGGCGCAGGCGCCGACCTCGATATTGCCCAGGATCTTGGCGCCGGCGCCGATCATCACGCCCCGGCGGATCTTGGGGTGGCGGTCGCCGCGCTGCTTGCCGGTGCCGCCCAGCGTCACCCCGTGCAGGATCGACACGTCGTCCTCGATCACCGCGGTCGAGCCGACCACGAGGCCGGTGGCGTGGTCCAGGAACACGCCGCGACCGATCCGGGCAGCGGGGTGGATGTCGCACTGGAAGACTTCGGAGACCCGGCTCTGCAGGTAGAGGGCGAGGTCGCGCCGGCCCCGGGTCCAGACATGGTGGGCGAGGCGATAGGCCTGGAGCGCGTGAAAACCCTTGAAGTACAGGACCGGCTCCAGCGCCCGCAGAGTCGCGGGATCGCGGTCGATCACCGCGCCGATATCGGCCCGGAACGCCTGCCCGATGGCGGGATCCGCGGCGATCGCCTCGTGGAACGCGTGGGCGACGAGCTCGGCCGGCAGCGAGGGGTGCCCCAGCCGGGCCGCGACCCGGTGGGCGACGGCACCCTCCAGGGTGGCATGGTTCAGGATCGTGGCGACGATAAAGGAGGCGAGCTGCGGCTCGGTGCGCAGCACGTCCTCGGCCTCGGCGCGCAGCCGCGACCAGACCGGATCGCAGACCGCGAGGTCGTCCGCATCGTGACGGAAGGCTGGGCTGAGGGCTGGACTGGCGCTCATGGACGGTGGCTCATGATCGAGATGTCGGGCTCGCTGTTCGCTGTTCCGACGGCGGATCCGGCCCCGTCGCCCGGTCCGACCAGGCGCTGCAGCGAAGCTCTGGCACGGCGACGGACGAGGTGAAGGACCCCGCCGTCGCGGGGCATCCTAGCACATCGTCCTACATTCGAAGCCATGCGCGAGGCGCTTGGTCTTATGCATCGTGCGTTCCGAAACCCGGCCGACCCTGTCGGGAGGATGCCATAGCGTGATACGCCGCACCACGGCGATCAAGGGCATCGGGGCCGCGGGGGATGCCGCACCGGCCTCGTTGTCACCGGCTCCGCGCCGGTCAGCCCGCCGCGACGGTTGCGCCGAACCGCGCCTCGATCGCCGCGGTGAGCCGGTCGACCATGGTCTGGAGCGGGATGTCGGAGGTGTCGACCGTGGCCGAGGCCCGGGCGTAGAGCGGCTCCCGGCTCGCCAGCACGGCGCGCAGCTCCTGCATTGCCGAGGCATGGTCGCCGGTGGTGGCGAGGTGTCCCTGCTCCCGCACCCGGCTCATATGCTCCTCGGGGCGGGCGCGGAGCCAGATCGTGTAGAAGGCCTGGAGCAGCAGGTCGTAGGTCAGCGGCTCGGCGACGATGCCGCCGCTGGTCGCCAGGATCAGCGGGCCCGGATGCTCGGTGAGGCGGCGGAGCGCCGCCTGTTCCAGCCGGCGGTAGCCCTCCTGGCCGTAGATCGCGAAGATCTCCCGCACCGAGAGCGCGTTCTCGCGCTCGATCTCGGCGTTCAGCTCGACGAAGGTCCAGCCCAGGCGCTCGGCCGCGAGCTTGCCCAGGGTCGACTTGCCGGCGCCGCGCAGGCCGATCAGCGCCACGCGCAGGCGGCCGTTCGATTCCGGCCTGCTGCCGCCCGAGAGCGCCTCCTTGGCGGCGGCGACCTGCGCCGGCGTCGCCTGGGCGAGGAGGTCGCGCACCACCGGCCAATCGGGCAGGCCGTCATTTCCGGTGATCAGGTCGTCGAGCCGCACGCCCATGGCGTTCGCGACCCGCCGCAGCAGGATGATCGAGACGTTGCCCTGGCCGCCTTCGAGCTGCGCGATGTAGCGCTCCGACAGGCCCGAGGTCTGGGACAGCACCTTGCGCGACAGGCCGCGCACGGTGCGCGCGTGCCTGACGCGGCGCCCGAGATCGGTGAGAAAGAGTGATTCCTGTTCCAACACGCCGGTCATGGCGTCGTCCGCTTTCCTGCCAGCCCGAAAGCAGAGTGCTTGCCCTGCATGTCTGCCACTTCAAGATGAATTCTGCTTCACAGCCGCGGACCGAGCGGGTGCTGCCCGACCGTTCGTGCGAAGCCTGGCGTATCCTGCCCTGAGATCTGTATTGCGCCGCCTGTGCCCGGCCGCTTCGACCGGTCGACGGGCCAGTGCCGCGCCGGTCCAACCCTGTTGCTGGCGTCGCGCCTATGTGTTGCGGAACGGCCCGGTGGTCAAGCCTTGAGCGGGATCCTCGTGTGGGCAGAGGGGGGACAAGCGGGGGTTGTCCGGTCGCCGGTCCGCCGCGTGCCGCCTCATTCGACGGGAATCGCGGTGGCCTCGCGGACGGGGGCAGCGGCGGCGGGCGCGCGGCGCGGCGCTGCGGCGGCCAGCAGCTGGATCGAGGGCCGGCGCGGCGGCAGCGGCACCTCCACGGCTTCGGCGACCGGGGTGGCCGCGTCGGCCGGGGCGGTCGCGGCCGCCGGGGTCATCGGGGCCGGCTCGGCCTGCGGCGACAGGCGCAGCTCGGCGAGCTGGGCCGGGGCGGCTGCCGCGACGGCGCTGCCGAGGCCGGCCGGGCGGCGCGGCGGCAGCGGTACCTCGACGGTCTCGACCGCCGCCACCTGCACGGTGGCGCTCGTCGCCGGGCTCGCCGCGGCGGCCACGGGCTCGACGGTGAGGCTTGCATATTCGGCCACGCCGCTGAAGGCGGCCGGACGCCGGGGCGGGAGCGGGACTTCCACCGTCTCGGTCGGCACTGCCGCCACCGCGGCGGCGGTCGGGGCGTAGGCCAAGGCTGCCGAGGCGGCGGCGGAATCGCTCACGCCGCCACCGAACAGGCTCGCCAGGGCGCTGGCCGAGGCCGCCACGGGGGCCACCACCGAGGCGACCTCGCTGGAGATGCCCTGGCGCTTGGCCGCGTAGTAATAGCCGCGGTTGTAGTACTGGTAGGCTTGGCTGACGTTGCCCTGGGCGGTGCGATAGGCCCCCGCCAGATAGGCGACGCCGTAGCGAAGATTGGTCGCCGGATCGAGGAGCCCGGCGGCGTCGCCGGTATAGCCGAGGCTGCGGGCCGTCGCGTGCTTGATCTGCATCAGGCCCAGCGCACTGCCGCCCTTCGCGTTCGGATTGTAGTTGCTCTCGCGCTTGACCACCGCGTGGACGAAGCTCGCCGGGACGCCGTTCGCCTTGGCCTGCTGCTCGATCAACGCGTCGATGTTGTCGCGCGGGGCCTGCCCGTAGGCGGCGACGGGCGCGACCGCGAGAGCGGCAGCCAGGAGAAGGCGATGCATTCCGAGACCCGGTCCAGCTTGTTCTGGTCAAGCTAGGTCGCGGGGAAATGAGGCCGGAAAGCGGCCCGGATTCGTCAGCCTGTGGGCGGCTGCGGCATGCGATGCGTCTGTGCCTCGCCGGCCACAGGCGCGGACCGTCCGGTTAACCATCCCGCTTATCCACAGGGCGCTGCGTCCCCAGGGCGGTCACGGCAGGATGAAGCGCCCGATCCCGTGCGCGAAACCGTCGGCGCCGTTGCTGTCCGTCACGGCGCTGGCGGCGGATTTCACGGCCGCCTCGGCATTGCCCATCGCCACCGAGAAGCCGCTGCGGTCGAACATCGGCCGGTCGTTGCCGGCATCCCCGAAGGTCGCGATCCGCTCGGGCGGGATGCCGAGATGGCGGCTCATCCAGGTCACGAACTGGCCCTTGTCGAGCCCGGGAGGCGTCACGTCCAGGTAATAGGCCTGGGAGCGGTGCACGGTGGCGCGCTCGGCAAGCGCCGCCCCGATCCGGTCCTCGCAGGCGGCGAGGTGGGCGTGATCGCGGCTGACTCCGACGATCTTCGAGGCCGCGCCCATGAGTGTGCCGAGATCGGCGACCACGCGCGGCGCGGCGCCGATCGTCCGGCGCTCGAGGTCGGTATAGGGCCCGTCCGGATCGCGCAGCCACCAGGCGCCCTCGGCGAAGATCCAGACGTCGAGGTTCTCGGCCGCGAGACGCTCCAGGGCCTCGCGGGCGGCAGCTTCCGGGATCAGCCGCTCCTCGAGGGTCGAGAGGTCCGGCCGGACGACGCTCGCGCCGTTGAACGCGCCCATGGGCAGGTCGAGGCCGAGCTCGGCGACGAGGGCTCTCAGGCCGAGCGGTGGGCGCGCCGACGCGATGCTGAACCCGATCCCGGCCGCCCGCAGCCGCTTCACGGCGGCGATGGTCGAGGGGGCGAGGCTCTTGTCGTCGGTCACCAGCGTGCCGTCGACATCGGAGATCACCAAGGCGATCCCGGTGGCCTTCTGCGAATCCGCCGCCATGGCTCAGGTCCTTCCGGCTCGGGTGCGGGCATCTTCGGCGAGCTGCGCCACGACGCGGTCGGCGATCGTCTCCGGCGGTGCGTCGATCCCCACGGTGATCGGGTGCTCGTCGGGCCCGGGGATCTCCAGGGTCGCGAACTGGCTGTCGAGCAGGCGCGGCGACATGAAATGTCCGTGGCGGTCGGTGAGGCGCTTGGCGACCAGGGCCTTGTCGCCGTCGAGGTAGACGATGCGTACGCGCCGGCTCCCGCGGGTGAGCACGTCGCGGTACGCCCGGCGCAGGGCCGAGCAGACCACCACGCCGGACTCCCCGGAATCCAACCGGTGCTGGATCCAGACCGCGATCCGGGCGAGCCACGGCGCGCGATCCTCGTCGTCCAGGGCGTGGCCCGCATGCATCTTCGCCACGTGCTCGGGGGTGTGGAAGCTGTCGCCGTCGACGAAGATCCAGCCGAGCCGTTCGGCGATCAGGGCGCCGACGGTGCTCTTGCCGGAGCCCGAGACCCCCATCACCACCAGGACCTGCGCGGCCCTCGCCGCCGCTCCGGCATCGGTCTGCGCGCCCATCCGCACCACTCTGCTCCGGCGGCGCCTCCGCGCCTCACGCGCTTCATCAATAGGATCGGCAGCCGGGAAGGAAAGATCGCTGGGGAACACCGGGTCGCGTCTCGACATCGTCCGGAACCCCCGGGAGGGCGCCGCGTTCTCGATAGCGAAGACGGAACATTTCAGGAACGGGAATCCCATGGCCAAGGCAGCTGACAAGCACGACACCACCCAGGAGAACCCGAAGACCGATCCGAAGGACGTCTCGAACCAGATCAAGGATCCGGATCAGTGGACCACCGGCGGTGAGCCGATGACCGGGGCGCAGGCCTCGTATCTCAAGACTCTGTCGGAAGAGGCCAAGGAGCCGAAGGCGTTCGAGCCCGATCTCGACAAGGCCGAAGCCTCCAAGCGGATCGACGATCTGCGCCATAAGGCCGGTCACGCCTGAGTTTTCGATAGGCGCCGTTTAGAGCGCGCCTTTATCAGAGGCTGATACAGTCGCGAGGGTCGGAACCTGTCCAGGTTTCGGCCCTTCGATATTTTAGTCTTCGGTGTCGAAAACGCCGAATTTCGAAGGATCGATTAAGCCGGCGGCAATGAGCGTTGCGCTAGACGGTTCCCATACGGCGCGTTCGCCCGGGCGGCCCGGGGAGTCGGAGGCACGGATGGCAGAGCCGAGCTGCGACAGGCCTGGGGTAAGCGCCGGACGATCCCACGTGCTCGACCTTGCCCGGCGGGCGGCTTTCCGGGCCACGCTTTTCGCCCGCGACGCGCGCGGCTCCACGGCGATGGAATACGCCCTGATCGGCGCTCTGATCTTCGTCGTCGCGGCCGGCAGTCTCCGCTACTACGGGTCCCGGATGATCCCGATCTACAATCAGATCAGCACCGCGGTGACCCAAGCCAATTGAGTGCTGCGATCCGGTGTACCAATCCCGACGCGCGCCGCATAATTATCCCGCGCTTGCCCCGAAAAAGCTGTGCTTAGTGAGGATGAAACGGCCCTCTCGCCCGTCGCGGGCGGAGTGTGGCCCACCCGCTACGGACACCCTTGCCGCTATGGGCTAGGCACGGGCTCGGCAAAACCGATGGGCAACATCTGGATGCGCAAACTTCCCCTCGCTCTGCTCGCCGTCACGGCGATGTCGGGCTGCACGTATCTGCCCGCGGCGGGGCCGACGGCGAGCGCGATCGAGGCGGGCGCGGAAGTCGCCACCGCCGATGGCGGCACGCTCGCCCGCTACGAGATCATCGACGTCACCCCCTCCGTCATCGAGGCCCTGCGCGGACGCCCGCTCGACAGCCTGCTCGCCTCCTTCGGCGACCACCGCCCGTCCTCCGAGCCGGTGATCGGCATCGGCGACATGGTCTCGGTCTCGGTCTGGGAAGCCGGATCCGGCGGCCTGTTCTCCGGACCGCTCGTCGCCGACCGCTTCTCCGCCGGCTCCAAATCCGCCCTCATCCCCGAGCAGCCGGTTGGCCGCGACGGCGCGATCTCTGTGCCCTATGCCGGGCGCATCAAGGTCGCCGGACGCCGGCCCCAGGACGTCCAGGGCCTGATCGAGAACGAGCTCGCGGGCAAGGCCATCCAGCCGCAGGTGCTGGTCTCGGTCACAAGGCCGATCAGTCAGGCGGTCACCGTCACCGGCGAGGGCGCGGCCGGCGCCCGCCTGCCGCTCTCGGGCCACGGCGACCGCATCCTCGACGTGATCGCGGCCGCCGGCGGCAACCGCTCGCCGGTGTCGGAGACCTTCGTGCGCCTGTCGCGCGGGCCGGTCACCGCCACGGTGCCGCTGACCACGGTGGTGTCGAACCCGAAGGAGAACATCTACCTGCGGCCCAACGACGTGCTGACCCTGGTGCGCGACCCGCAGACCTTCCTGGCGGTGGGCGCGCTCGGCCAAGCAACCGAGCTGCCGTTCCAGGCCGACGGCATCACCCTCGCCCAGGCGCTCGCCAAGGCGCGCGGCCTGTCGGACTTCGCCGCCGACCCGGCCGGGACGTTCATCTTCCGGTTCGAGCCGGCCAGCGTGGTGCGCCGCCTGAACCCGGCCACGAAGCTCACCGGCACGCCGCTGGTGCCGGTGGTCTACCGGATCAACATGCGCGACCCCAACAGCCTGTTCACCACCCAGGCGTTCCGCATGCGCAACCGCGACCTCGTCTACGTCTCCAACGCCCCCTTCACCGAAGTGTCGAAGGTGCTGTCGGTCTTCACCTCCGTGACCGGGCCGGTCTCCTCGGTGGCGACCGCGTACTACTACGCAAAGTAAGCACGGGACGACTTCCCTTAGGCGGCGGAAAACAATCGCGTTCCGCCGCGTCCTCGCGTATGGGCTTTGCATACGGTTTGGTGCGTAGCGGGAGCGCGCGTACGGAGCCGCAAACCGCCCTCGCCGGTGGCTGCCTCGCGCAAGGATGCCTAGAAGAGCCCGATGAAGATCGGACGCGTCGTCTCTGCCCGCGGGCTGTTCCGGCCCACGCTGTTTCCCTTGAGCCTGTGTCTCGCGCTCCTGTCGGCCGGGTCGGCTTCGGCCGATGTCGTGGTCGGCGTGGCGGTGCCGCGCTCGGGGCCTTACGTCGCCGTGGGCGAGCAGGTGCTGCGCGGCGTCGAGGCCGCGGCCCGGGACGCCAACGCCATGGGCGGCCTCGACGGCCAGCCCGTGACCCTCGACGTCCAGGACGATGCCTGCGACTCCAACACCGCCACCGCGGTCGCCAACCACTTCGTGCGCTCCGACGTGCGCCTCGTCGTCGGCCATGTCTGCTCGAACGCCTCGATCGCGGCCTCCGACATCTACGCCCAGAACGGCGTCGTGATGATCAGCGCGGCCTCGGTCTCGGCCCGGCTGACCGACCGGGGGCTGCCGAACGTCTTCCGGGTCTGCGGGCGCGACGACGACCAGGCCCGGCTATCGGCCGCGGTGCTGGCCGAGCGGTTCCGCGACCGCAAGATCGGGCTGATCCAGGACCAGACCCCGGCCTCCCGGACGCTGGCGGCCGCCACCAAGGACAATCTCAACCGGATCGGCATCAACGAGGCCCTGTCCCTGTCGTTCGCGCCGAGCGACGCGGACGACGCCGCCCTGGTGGACCGGCTCAAGGGCGCGGGGATCGAGGTTGTGTATTACGGCGGCGACGCCACCGAGATGGGCCGCCTCGTGAAGATCGCCGCCGATCGCGGCTACCGCCCGCAATGGTTCGGCACCTCGGCCATCGCCACGCCGGACTTCGCCAAGATCGCCGGCGCGGCGAGCAATGGCGTGCTGATGACCTTCTACCTCGATCCGAGCCGCCAGCCCGCCGCCGCTACCGTCGTGAAGGCGTTCAAGGCCGAGGGCGTCGATCCCACCGGCTCGACCATCTACGGCTACGCCGCCCTGCAGGCCCTGGTCGCGGCCGGCAACTTCGCCCATTCCGCCGAGCCGAAGCCGATCGCCCAGGCGCTCCACACGGAGCGGTTCGACCTCGTGCTCGGCACGGTCGGGTTCGATTCCAAGGGCGATGTCACCGCCCAGGGCTATGTTCTGTATGTTTGGAAGGACGGGAGTTTTACGCCTGCCGGGAAGTGAACCCGGACTCCTGCCGCGCTCCCGACGGTCGCCTAATCCCGCTCGGCGGCATCGACCTCTGTACCGCGTCCCAGCCCGCGCAGCAGCTCGGCGAGGTGCGGCCGGACCCGCAGCTGGAGGGCGTGGAGCTGGCGGACCGCCTCGCTGAGCCGGCCCTCCCGGCCGAGCATGGCGTCGGCGAAGCCGATCATCCGGGCGTTGGGCCAGGCCGGCTCGCGCAGGGCGTGGAGGCGGGCGACCAGGGCGTCGGCGGATGTCTTCGGCTCGGCCTGGGCGAACAGCATCAGCAGCGCTGCCGTAGAGCGCGACAGGCCGTAATGGCAATGGACCAGGAGGTGGCCGGCGCCGTCGAGGTCACGCCCGAAGCCGAGGATCGCCGCGACATGCTCGGGCTCGGGCGGCACGAGGCCGTCGCCGGGGCCGAGGCAATCGTGGAAATGCAGGGTCGTGCGGGCATGGGCGCCGTAGCGCGCGAAGGCCTCCGGTTCGGGGGTTCCGGGATCGAGCAGGGACAGGACGTGGCTGACCCCGCGCGTGCCGTGGCCGGCAAGCTCCTCCAGGCCGCAGACGGTGTGCAAGGTGACTTCGGGCGGGGTGACTTCGGGCTCGGATCGCATGGCCGGGCGGGTATCATGGCTGCCGCGCGGTTTCGAGGCGCGACGGGGTCGCGGCGGGTGCGCTTCGAGAACGCAAGCGGACGTGCTACCTGCGCGCCGATCCTCCGCCGGCCGGATGTGGACACGCTGAGACGAGATGCCGTTGGACGAGCCTCAGAGCGCGCAATCTCCCGCCGGTGGACCGCGCCGCCGCACGATCCTCACCGCCGGCCTCGGCGCGGCGATCGCCGGGCCGCTGGCCGCGCCCGCCCTGGCGCAGGGCGCCCCCGAGTTGCGCTGGCGCCTGTCCTCGGCCTACGCCAAGAACCTCGACATCCTGTTCGGCGCGCCCGAAGCGCTGAGCCGGATCGTCGCCGAGGCCACTGACGGCCACTTCCAGATCCAGGTTCTCGGCCCCGGCGAGCCGGTCCCGGCTGAGACCCTGCTCGATGCCGTGTCGGCCGGCACTGTGGAGATGGGCCACGGCCCGGCGACCCTCGGCCAGGCCAAGGATCCGACCTTCGCGCTGGCCACCGCGATCCCGTTCGGCCTCAACGCCCGGGGCGCCGCCGCCTGGTGGCAGGCGGGGGGCGCGTCGGAGCTGTTCGCCGAGGTCTTCGCCAAATCCGGGCTGGTCTGCCTGCCGGGCGGCAACACCGGCGCGCAGATGGGCGGCTGGTTCCGGCGCGAGATCAAGAGCGTCGCCGATCTCCAAGGCCTGAAGTTCCGCATCGGCGGCATGGGTGGCCAGGTGCTCGCCAAGTTCGGCGTCCAGCCGCAGGCGACCCCCGGCCCCGAGATCTACCAGGCGCTGGAATCGAAGAAGCTCGACGCGGCCGAGTGGATCGGCCCCTACGACGACGAGCGGCTCGGATTGCAGAAGGTCGCGCCGGTCTACCACTATCCCGGCTTCTGGGAGGGCGGCGCGATGCTGCACTTCTGGTTCAACGCCGAGAAGTGGAAGGCGCTGCCCAAAACCTACCAGGCGATCCTGCGCGCGGCGGCTGCCGAGGTCGGGGCCGAGGTCCAGGCCAAGTACGATGCCCGCAACCCGCAGGCCCTGCGCCGGCTGGTCGCCGGCGGCGCCCAGCTCCGGCCGTTCCCGCAGGATGTGATGGAGGGCGCGCTCAAGAACGCCAACGACGTCTACGCCGAGATCGCCGCCAAGAACGCGGATTTCCGCCGGGTCTACGAGGCGATGCGCACCTTCCGGAACGAGGAATATCTCTGGTTCCAAGTGGCCGAGTACACGTACGATAACTTCATGATTCGGGCCCGGGCGCGAGGCTAGCGAGGTCGAGAAATCCTGGTTTCAAAAGGTCTTCGACCTTTTGCGGGTCCAGGGCGGAGCCCTGGTATCTCGTGGGCTCCGCCCCCGAACCCCGCCAAAGGGCTGAGCCCTTTGGGAACCCGGTCTTTGGGGCTGCTATCCAGGCGCGCCGAACAGGGAAGGAGACGGCATGATCGGGACGCTGAGACTCGGCCTGGCGCTACTCGGGGTGGCGCTGCCGCTCCAGGCGCTGGCGCAATCGCCCGTCAACCTCACGGCCCTGCGCGGCCTGGCGCCGGTCGCCCGGCTGCAGGGGAGCCCGGAGGGCAAGGCCGCGCTCGACGCCAACCTGCGGGTGACCGGCGACATCCAGGGCGGCACCCTCAAGCAGCCGACCCTGCTGCCCTTCCCGGAGCAGCAGCAACTGGCGCTGCGGGATTGCTTCATCACCGACGGCAACGCCACCGGCCTCGCCGACGGCCTCGGCACGACGCTCGCCGCCGCCTATCAGGGCCGGGCGCGCTACAGCGACTACAAGGCCTTCACCAGCATCGCGCCGACGGTGGCCGACCTGATCGGCTACACCAACAACGTCACCAAGTCGGATTCGAATGCGGGCAAGTACTTCTTCGCCAACGGCACCACCAACGGCAAGCACCCGGTCTCGGCCGAAGCCGCTGCCCTGCTGACGGACGGCACCGTCACCGACGTGTTCGGCAAGGCCTATGGCCGGCCAGCCGGCAGCCCGGGGGCCGACCGGTTCGGCAATTCCCGGCCGTTCCAGACCCTGCCGGCGCTCCTGGCCTATCGGGGCGAGGATTATTTCGGCGAGGCGTCCCACTCCCTCGATTGGCTGCGCGGCCCGAAGCAGGATCTCGTCGACAGCCCATCCTATCCGAGCGGACACACGACCTACGGCTACACCGAGTCGCTGATCCTCGCGCTGCTGGTGCCGGAGCGCTACCAGCAGATGATCGCCCGGGCCGCCGAATACGGCAACGACCGGATCATCGTCGGGGCGCATTACGCCATGGACGTGATCGGCGGGCGGGCGACCTCGCTCCACGCGGTGGCGCATCTGCTCGCCAACGATCCGGCCTATGTCGGCCAGATCCGGAAGAACCCCGCGGTGATCGACGCGAACGCGACCGATGCGGACAAGCGCGTCGGCGTGACCGATTACCAAGCGCTCCTGAAGGAGGCCCGGGCGGCGATGACCGACGCGCTCAAGGCCGGCTGCGGCGACACGGTGGCGGCCTGCGCGGCGCGGGATACCGGCCGGTTCAAGGACGCAGCCGCCAATGCGGCCTTCTACGAGGCGACCCAGACCTACGGGTTGCCTGTCGTGCACGACGCCACCGCCAAGGCCCGGGAGGATGTCGGCAAGATCGCCCCGGAGGCGGGCCACCTGCTGACCGCGGCCTTCCCGGCGCTGACGCTGGCCGAGGCCAACGCCATCCTGACCGAGACGCAGGGCGCCGGCGGCGGCTTCCTCGACAACGGTTCGGAATTCGGGGTGTATTCCCGGATCAACCTCTACGCGGCGGCCGGCAAGGCAGCGGCGCTGGCGGCGAGCCGATCCGGGGCGAGCGCGGCGCGCTGACGGGGACCTCTCGGGGCCTCAGAACACGGCGTGGTCGCCGCGCTCAGCGACGGCCTCGCCCCGGACGACCCGGGCGTGATAGGCGAACAGCGTGTCCGACCCCGTCGAGGGCGTGGCGTTCGCATCGTAGCGGCCCGTGGCCGGATCCAGCACGAGCATCGACTCCGTGGCGTAGTAGCGCCCGATGCGGGCCAACTCGGCCTTGGCGGCCAGGGCCGGGACCCATCGCCCGAGCGTGGCCAGGACGGCAATGATCCCGTCCAGCAGCGCCACCGGCACGTGCCGGAAGCGCGGCTCGCGCCCGAGCAGCGCGAACAGGTTCTCGCCCTGCGCCTTCGGGGTGATCGCGTCACCCGGTCCACCGATCGGGAGAACGCGATTGCGCCGGTCCTCGTTGTCGATGCAGTCCGCGAGGTAGCGGCCCAGATCATCGTCGCTGATCGGCTTGCAGGCGGTCAGCATCCCGTCGCCGAAGACCAGGAACGGCTTGCCGCGCCTCACGCGGTCGATTTGCCCCGAGAGCGATTTGAAGAACGCGGTCGGCCGCACGATCGTGTAGGCGAGGCCCGAGTCCATCAGCACCCGCTCGAACGCCAGCTTGGCGTGCTGGAAGGCGAGGACCGGCTTCTGGACGCAGATCGCCGAGAGCAGGACGACCTGCGTGACGCCGGCTGCCTTTGCGGCCTCCAGTGCGTTCAGTTGCGCCTGATAGTCGATCGCCCAGGCATCGTCGGGCAACCCGGTGCGCGAGGCGAGACACGAGACCAAGACGTCGAACGGCTCGCCTCGGATGCCGTCACGGGCGAGGGAGGCCGGATCGGTCACGTCCGCGACCCGCGCGGTGACCCCCGTGGGCAACGGGACGGGATCCGCCGGCCCTGATGGGTCGCGGCGTCTGACGAGGCAGACGACCGCGTGACCGCGCGCCGCCAGCGCCCGCACCGTCGCGCGGCCGATCGTGCCGGTGCCGCCCAGGACGAGGACGCGCCGGGGGCCAGGGCTCTCCGGCCGATCCGCCCTCACGGCACCCGCTTGCGCAGCACGAAACTCCCCACCGCCAAAAACTTCTGCGCCCGCTTGCCGGTGTCGACCTCGGTGGTGAACACGTTACCCTGGGAATCGACCGCGAGGTTGTGGACCCAGTGGAACTGGCCGGCCATGCGACCGTTGCGGCCGAAGGCGCCGACTGTCGCGCCGGTGGCCCGCTCGAGGGTGCGGACTTCGTTGTTGGCTCCGTCGGCGTTGAGCAGGTAGGTCTCATCGGCGTCGGGCCACAGGGCCAGCTCCCAGACCGAGCCGTTGGCCCGGGTGTTCGGCTCGACGAAAAACTCCTTCACGAAGCTGCCGTCCTTCCGGAACACCTGGATCCGGTTGTTGGTGCGGTCGCAGACATAGACCAGCCCGTCCTGGGCGATGCGCACGCAATGGACCGGGTTGGCGAATTGCTGGCGCGGGGCGGCGGCCGGGTCGTAGGGGCCGAGCTTGTCGTCGGTGGGCGGCTTGCCGTAGGCCCCCCACATCCGCTTGAACGCCCCGGTGTCCCGGTCAAACACGATGATGCGGTGGTTGTAGTAGCCGTCCGCCACGTAGACCTCGTTGGCCGCCCCGTCGAAATCGACATTGGCGGGCTTGCCCAGGCGGCTGGTGTCGCGGCTGTCGGTCTGCGGGCCGGACTTGCCGATCTGCAGGACGAACGTGCCGTCGGCCGTGAACTTCAGGAGCTGGCCGTCCTGGTCGCCGTTGCCGGCGATCCAGACGAAGCCTTTCTCGTCGATCTGGATACCGTGCTCGTTGGTCGGCCAGTCGTAGCCCTCGCCGGGGCCGCCCCAGCTGCGCAGCAGGGTGCCGTCCTGGGCGAATTCGAGCACCGGCGGGGCGGGCTTGCAGCATTTGCTGCGCGGTGGGTCGAGGCTCGCGGCCTTCTCGTCGTCGGTGAGCGTGCGCGGCCGCTGGACCACCCAGACATGGTCCTGCGCATCCACGGCGACGCCGGAGGCCTGGCCCAGGATCCAGTCGTTCGGCAGCGGTTTCGGCCAGGACGGGTCGACCTGGAAGCGCGGCGCCTCCGCGGCGGCGGGGCCCGCGAGGGCGAGCAGGCAGGCCAAAGCCGGCAGCGAAGCGGAAAGAATCCTCATGGCGTGTCCTCCCGGCGCCTGTCCCGGCGCTCGACGCCAGCATGGCGTCCCGCGCGGTCCGCGACCAGCCGGTCGACCGCGCCCGGGTGACAGAAGGAGCCCTGAAAAGAAAAAAGGCCACTCCCGAAGGAGCGGCCCGAAGTCTAGGGAGGAAACGCCCAAGAAGGGCAGCGGGACCGCGACGCCATCGCCATCCCGCGCTGCACAATCTGCGCGCATCGCAGAAAATTGCAAGACCACCAGGACAGAAAGGCTGTCCTTTTTTGCGACGTCAGAGGGATCGGCGAGGCGTTGTGTCGAAAATGCCGCAGCGGTACCGGTGCCTCGGAGAACAGATCTCGTGCGCGATCGACCGACAAAATCGACCCTAAACCCTTGGAAATCCTGATTTCACCGTACCGCATCCGCTGCCGGCCGACGATTTCACTGCGGCATTTCATAACGGGACGATGAACGGACGAATTCGATAGCCGCTCTAGCTCTCTGGCGAAGTTACTCTTGATCCAAGTGAAGAAAGCGTGCGTGCGAATATGGCGATTCAGGGTGAGCGGATCCGGGTTCTCAACGATGTCGAGCCGCGGGCGGACGGGCGTTACGTCCTGTATCTCCTGCAGCAGGCTAACCGGGCCCGGTTCAACCCGGCCCTCGAGCTCGCCATCGAGGAGGCGAACCGCCTCGACTTGCCGGTGATCGCCTGTTTCGGCCTGCTCGACGGCAAGAGCGGATTCCCCGAGGCCAATGCCCGGCACTACGCTTTCCTGCTCCAGGGGCTCGCGGATGCGAAGGCGGGGCTGGAAAAGCGCGGAATCGGCTTCGTGATGCGCAAGTGCTCGCCCGCGAAGATCGCCATCGACCTCGCTAAGGAAGCGGCCCTGCTGGTGCTCGACCGGGGCTACCTGGCCATTCAGAAGGGCTGGTACCGGGAGATCACCAAGGCGGTGAAGACCCGGATCGTCCAGGTCGAGGGCGACGTGGTCGTGCCGGTGGAGACCGCCTCGAACAAGCACGAATTCGCCGCCCGGACGCTCCGGCCGAAGCTGAACCGGCTCTGGGATCCGTTCATCGCCGACCTGCGCCCGCCCAAGCTCAAGCATGCCGCGAAGGACGTGACGCCCAAGGGCGAGATCGACGTCTCCGATCCCGAGGCGGTGCTCGCCGGCATGAGCCTCGACCGGGTGGTCGGGCCGGTGAAGCGCTTCATCGGCGGCGAGACCGAGGCTCGCAAGCGACTGAAGGCGTTCCTGAAGGACGGGTTCGAGGGCTACGGCAACGGCCGCAACAGGCCGGAGGCGTCGGCCGCCTCGCACATGAGCCCGTTCCTGCATTTCGGCCAGATCTCGCCCGTGGAGATCGCCCTGGCGGTGCGGGAGGCCAAGGCCGGCGACGACGACGATCGCGGCGCCTATCTGGAGGAGCTGATCGTCCGGCGCGAGCTCGCCATGAACCACGTCTTCTACACGGAGGGCTACGACGATTACGACAAGGCCGTGCCGGATTGGGCGCGCAAGACGCTGGCCGAGCAGGCCGAGGACAAGCGCCCGCACGCATACTCGGAAGAGCAGCTCGCGGCCGGCGAGACCCACGACCTCTACTGGAACGCCGCGATGCGCGAGATGCGCGAGACCGGCTACATGCACAACCAGCTGCGGATGTACTGGGGCAAGAAGATCCTGGAATGGTCGCCCTCGCCCAAGGAGGGCTTCGCCCGGACGCTCCGGCTCAACAACCGCTACTTCCTGGACGGGCGCGACCCCAATTCCTTCACCAACGTCGCCTGGGTCTACGGCCTCCACGACCGCCCCTGGCAGCGCCGCCCGATCTTCGGCACGGTCCGCTACCAGAGCGAGAACTCGCTGAAGAAGTTCGATGCGAAGGGGTATGTGAAGGCGGTGGAGCGGTTGTGCGCGGCAGAGGGGTGAGGGGCTACGTCCAGGCAGGTCCTGCTCGAGGCACCGCTGGAAAACGTGTCGCCGAAAAATCGGACACGGATGTCCGCTCCGGCTTGATGTTCGGACAAGGATGTCCGATGCTGCCCCCGTCGAAACGGAGATGGGGCATGAAGCGAGAGGATCTCATCCGGGATCTGCGGCGCTTCGCCAGGAAGAACGGACTCGCCTTCGACCTGCTGAAGGATAAGGGAAAGGAGTCGCACTACACGGTCAAGGTCGGCGACAGGACCACCACTGTGCAGAGCGGCGAGCTCAAGCCTCTCTGGTTCAAGCGGATCCTGAAGCAGCTGGAGATCGACCCCGATGCCTTCTAGGCACGCGTGTCGCCCCGTCTCACTTCGGCCCCTCGCACGGACGGAGGTCCGACCATGGATTTTCATTGGACTTACGCGGTCGCGCTCAAGCGCGAGGAGGACGGCTCGGTCGGGGCCTATGCGGCGGCGATGCCCGACGCCGTCGCGTTCGGCGCCGACGAGGCCGAGGCGCTCGCCGAGATGGTGCAGGCCCTGGACGCGGCGGTGCGGGGGCGAATCCAATTCGGCATGGATCTGGAGCCGCCCCCGGCGGCTGTCGCCGCGGCCGAGGCGTTGCACCGGATCACCCTCGCTCCGGCACTCGCCGCCAAGGCGACGATCTATGTGCTGTGGCGCAACTCGGGCCTGTCCAAGGTCGCCCTGGCGAAGTTGCTCGATGTCGACGAGCGGGAGGCGCGGCGCGTCCTCGATCCCGATCACCCGACCGGCCTCGACCGGCTGGCCGCCGCCGCGGTCGTGTTCGGGCATCGGCTGACGGTCGGCGCCGTGCCGGCGTAGCGGCGTGGAGAGAGGGGCGCCCCATTCCCCGCAAGCCACGCTATACCGCATGTTCCGGCTGTGCGGACGAAGTGCTCTTTCATGACCGAGATGCGGGACGCAGCGACGACGATCGAGCCCAATGCCGCCGGCCCGAAACGGTCCCGCTACCGCCGCTCGATCACGCGGCTGCGCTCGGCCTCGCTCGAGGCCTATCCGCTCTGGCGGGGGCGGTTGCTGTTCCTGGCGGGGGGCATCTGCGTCGGGTTGGCCGCGGTGCTGATGGCCAAGGGCGCCGATCTCGCGCAGGACGGGTTCCGGCGGCTCACCGCGCCCTCGCCGCTGATCGCCCTGGTGCTCACCCCCGCGGGCTTCGCGCTCGCCGCCCTGCTCGCCCGGACGGTATTCCCGAATTCGCAAGGGTCCGGCATCCCGCAGGTGATCGCCGCCCGGCATGCCCGGGATGCGCGCTTCCGGTTCTCGCTGATCTCGCCCCGGGTCGCCTGCGGCAAGGTGCTGGTGCTGTTCCTCGGCCTGCTCTGCGGGGCCTCGGCCGGGCGCGAGGGGCCGACCGTGCAGGTCGGCGCCGCGATCATGGCCGCCTTCGGCCGCCTGACGCCGGACCGTCTGCCGGGGCTGCTGCTCGCGGGCGGCGCGGCCGGGGTCGCGGCGGCGTTCAACACCCCGCTCGCCGGGATCGTGTTCGGCATCGAGGAGCTGGGCCGGGCCTACGAGGCGCGCTCGTCGGGTCTGATCGTCGCCGGGATCGTGGCCGCGGGCCTCACCTCCCTCTGGTTGCTCGGCAACTACACCTATTTCGGCACCAGCCAGGCAGAGCTGCCGCTGGCCGCCGGCTGGATCGTGCCGCTGCTCGCCGGCTTGGGCGGCTTCGCCGGCGGGCTGTTCAGCCGCTTGGTGATCCTGTTCGCCCGGGGCCTGCCGGGGGCGGCCGGCCGGCTGATCGGGGCGCGGCCGGTGGTGTTCGCAGCCTTGTGCGGCCTATGCGTCGCCCTGTGCGGGCTCGCCTCCCATGGCACCGCCTACGGCACCGGCTACGAGGAGGCCCGGGCGATCCTGCACGGCGACACGACCGCCGGCTGGACCTACGCGCCGCTGAAATTCGCCGCCACGGTGCTCAGCTCGATCAGCGGCATCCCGGGGGGCCTGTTCGCGCCGTCGCTCGCGGTGGGCGCCGGGATCGGCGGGACGGTGCATAGCGTCCTGCCGGACATGCCGGTGGGCGCCCTCGTGCTGATCGGGATGGTCGCCTACCTCACCGGCGTGCTCCAGGCGCCGATCACCAGCTTCGTCATCGTCACCGAGATGACCCAGAACCACACGATGATGATCCCGCTGATGATCGCGGCGCTGATCGCCGACGCGGCCTCCAAGGCGGTCTGCCGCGGTGGCCTCTACCACACGCTCGCCGAGCTGATGCTGGAACGCGCCGACATTCCGGCACAGCCGGTGACCAAGACGGCGTAAGAATAAAAGGCTGTTGCAACAGGTTGGTCGCGGAACGGTCTCGCTTGCGGCCGGTTGAGGGATCGATTGTTGTTCGCCCATGCCTTGGGCGCTTCCGGAGTGACGCGATGACCTTGCTGAAATGGGCCCTCATCTGCTTCGTGATCTCGCTGATCGCGGGCGGCCTCGGCTTCACCGGCATCGCCTCGGGCGCGGGCTCGCTGGCGCGCATCCTGTTCGGCCTGTTCCTGCTGGTCGCCATCGTGATCGTGGTCATCGCCTTCGCGGTCGGGCAGGCGGTGTTCTGAGCCGCATGGCGGACGCGATGCGGAACAGGGTCTGCCTCGTCACCGGGGCGACCAACGGCATCGGCTACGAGACCGCCCTGGGGCTCGCGCGCAAGGGCGCGCGGGTCGCCATCGTCGGCCGCGATCCCGGGAAGACGCGGGCCTCGGCCGAGCGGATCCGCGCCGCCGTGCCGGGCGCCGTGGTGGATCCGCATGTCGCGGACCTGTCGGCGCAGGCCGAGATCCGCCGGCTCGCCGCGTCCCTGCGCGAGACCTATCCCCACTTCGACGTCCTGGTGAACAATGCCGGGGCGATCTTCGACCGGCGGGAGCTCACGGTCGACGGCATCGAGCGCACCTGGGCCCTCGATCATCTCGGCTACGTGCTGCTGACGCTGGAACTCCTCGACACCTTGAAAGCCTCGGCGGCGGCTGGCGCCAAGCCGCGGATCGTCAACGTCGCCTCGGCGGCGCATTACCGGGGCCATATCGACTTCGCCGACATCGAGGGCGCCCGGCGCTACGGCGCGATGCGGGCCTATGCCCAGGCCAAGCTCGGCAACGTGCTGTTCACCTATGCACTTGCCCGGCGGGTGAAGGCCGACGGCATCACGGTCAACGCCCTGCATCCGGGGGTGATCAACACGGGCTTCGCCAAGAACACCGGCGGCCTGTTCGGCACCGCCTGGTCGCTGATGCGCCCCTTCCTGACTCGGCCCGACAAGGGCGCCGAGACCTCGCTCCACGTGGCGACCGCCCCCGAGCTCGACGGTGTCACCGGCCGCTATTTTTCGCATTCCCGGCCGAAGCAATCCTCCGCCGAGAGCCGCGATGAATCCGTGCAGGAGCGGGTCTGGGCGCTGAGCCTCGCGCAGGTGGGACTGGGCGGCTAGGCGGGTTTTGGAAGGTCGTTACGCACCCCACAGGGTGTCGCGTTCTTCCTGGCTCAGCGGCGACTGCGGATTTCCTGCCGCCTTCGCGACGGCCCACCGTCGGAGGGCGGCTACGCGCTCAGCGAGGGATCCGGTGGATCTGCCTGTGACGCTGCGCATGGAGCTCTGATCCCCTATCGGTGATGGGCGCTGCTTCGTGTGCACAAGCATTTGTACAGTCAAAACTCCCATCCGCACTCTGATCCTGAGGCGATGCAGCAAAGCGGAGGCCGCGAAGGAGCCCTTCAGCCGGCCACGCGATGCGTGGGATCCGCCTTCGAAGACCGATGACGCAGACGTCTCGGAATGTTTGTCGCAGTCACGTCAAAGATCGTCATTTTGCCAGCGCAGCGAGCAGCCCAAGGCGGCGCACGATATCAAGCCCTTGGCGTGTCTCTGATGGTCAGAATCGACGTTCGGTACATATCGCGAGGGCGGGTTGCTTGCGACCCGACAACGCCATCGGAACGGCACAACCGCATCCTCGAAAGCGGTCGCTCGAACCCTTGGGATCGCGCCCTTCTACTCTCCTGATGCCGAGTTGCTTGAACGGCGCGCGTTTTGCTCGATCGCATCGGCGATGGCCCGGTACAAGGATGGCGGCAGATCATGCCCCATCCCGGGGATCATCATCATCTTCGCATCCGGGATCGAGGCCGCGGTGTCCTCGCCGCAGGCAGGCAGGAAGAGAGGATCGTCCGTTCCGTGAATGACCAGTGTCGGCGCCGTGATCGCGGCGAGCCGTGACCGGCGGTCGCCAGCCACCCCAACCGCTGCGAGCTGGCGCCCGAACCCACCCGACGCACGGCCTCGCCGAACCTCCTCCCAGAGGAGCGCACGGCAGGCCTCCTCGTCGAAGGGATGACCGGTGCCCGCGATGCGCCGCGCGAAGGCGACGCCGTGATCGAGGAAACCTGCCTCGTCCGAGACGGGATCGGGGGCGGGACGCATCATCATCGTCATGGCGTCGGGTTCGGCCGACGGCATGACCGGATTGCCCGTGGCCGACATGATCGAGGTGAGCGAGAGAACGCGGGACGGGTGCTCGCTCGCCAGGATCTGGGCGATCATGCCGCCCATCGAGCGGCCGACGATGTGGGCTCGGCGGATGGACAGGGCATCGAGCAGGCCGAGCGCGTCCGAGGCCATGTCGTCGAGCGTATAGGCGAGTTCCGGCCGCCGTCCTTCGGCGAGCGCCGAGACCAAGGTCGCAAAGTCCATTGCGCCGTGCTCAGTGAAGTGGGTCGAGCGTCCTGTATCCCGGTTATCGAACCGCACGACACGATAGCCGCGCGTCACCAGTTCACGGCAGAAGGGAGCGGTCCAGCGGATCATCTGCGTACCGAGCCCAGCGATCAGGAGGATCGTCTCAGCCGCCTCGTCACCGAAGCTATCATAGGCCAGGGTGATGCCGTTGGCCGCCAGATGGGCAGACCTGAGCTCCGGGCTCATATCCGGACGGCCCGGAGCTGCTCCGCCCACTGGATGAGGCGCTCCCTCATCACCCGGTCGCGGACGTACCCGATCTCTTCAGCGTCCAACCGCTCGACGATCTCGAAGCTGAACGCCTCCGCTCCATGCGCATTCCACGTGCTCTGGAGCGACCGGTGCGTGTTCGTGCCCTGCCGGAGGGTGAACCAGAGGCGGTTCTGGATCTTGGAGAGGTCGGGCGCGCCGCCGACCCAAACCTCACCGGACGCCACGCAGCGGACGGCGTAGATGCCACCTTCGACCGTCCGCTCCTTGTAGGCGTTCAAGGCCGCCTTTCGGTCTTCCGTTCTCATCGCGTGCCCTCGCAGATTGACCGCGACGCTATCGAAGGCATCATGCTGACGCAATATCACCCGGGTAAAATTGACGGTGCCATGCCAGAAGACCCTATGAGGACGGTCACCGCGTTTGTGGGCGTGCGGCGGCTCGCCAGCGGTCCCTTGAACGACGTGGCCCTCGCCGCGAAAGAGCGGGCGGCGGAAGAAGGCGATCCGATCTTGATCTTCGACGATAGGTCGGGTGCCGTCATCGACCTCGATCTGCGTGGAACCGAGGCGGATATCACCGCACGGTTCGCCGAACTCGCGACTGCAGGAGACGCCACCAGCACCGTCGAGAGCCGACCGGATCCCGATGGTGCTCCAAGGAGCCGGGGTCGCCCGAAGCTCGGGGTCATCGCTCGCGAGGTGACGCTGCTTCCCCGTCAGTGGGAGTGGCTTGCATCCCAGCCAGGAGGGGCATCGCAAGCGTTGCGGCGCCTCGTTGACGAAGCGCGGCGGGCAGATGGCGGGCAGACCCGGATGAAGGCAGCGAGAGAGGCCTCCTACCGCTTCCTTTCGGCGTTGGCTGGGGATCTACCTGGGTTTGAGGACGTGATCCGAGCGCTCTTCGCCGGGGATGCCGACAGCTTTGCAGACCGCATGGCAGAATGGCCACCGGACATCCGAGACCATGCGCTGAAGCTCGCAGCTCTCACCTGAGCCAACGACGTGCCGCGGATAGCTGAGGTCCGCCCCGAGCAACGTCAGCTTTTCAGGATCCCCATCAGAAAGCCGACATTCCGAAAACCTACCCTAAGCAGACGGAACCAAGCGGCCTGTTTCGATCACGTTGTTGCTTCGCTGCGCTCGCAATGACGATGGGCGCGAGCAACCCCTCCTCACGCCGCCGCCCGCACCGCGTGGTCGGCCTGGGTCTGGATCTCGATGAACACCCGCGTCACCTCCGGGTTGCGCTGCTTCAGCGCCCGGTCGAGCCGCGTCACCAGGCTCTCGACCTCGCCGGCGCTGAGGTCGTCGGCCATGTCGATGCTGAGATTCACCAGGATGTCGGTGGGGCCGAGATGCTGGGTCAGGACCTCGTTGAGGTGGAGCACGCCGGGCTCGGCGCGCACCAGCTCGGAGATCGCCGCCACCACGGCCGGGTCGGCCGCCTCGCCGATCAGCAGGCCGTGGGTCTCGATCATCAGGAACACCGCCATGCCGACCAGCACGAAGCCGATGCCCACCGAGGCCCAGCCGTCGAGGCTCGGCTTATCCAGCCAGTAGGCCAGGACGACGCCCGCAAACGCGATCAGCAGGCCGATCAGCGCCGCGGTGTCCTCGGCCAGGATCGTGAACAGGGTCGGATCCTTGCTGCGCCGGATCGCCCGCATCGCCGAGCTCTTGCCCTTCTCGGCCCAGAACTGGCGCATCGCCACGATCCAGGACACGCCCTCGGCCGCGATGGCGAAGCCCAGGATCGCGACGTTCACCCAGATCCCCGGCACCGTGTAGCCGAACAGGTGGGCGTCCGCGTCCGGCGAGGGGTGGCGGACCCGCTCGATGCCCTCGTAGACCGCGAACAGGCCGCCGCCTAAAAAGATCATCAGCGCGACCACGAAGGCGTAGAAGTAGATCTCGCGCCCGTAGCCGAACGGGTGGCGGGTATCGGCCGGCTTCTTCGCCCGCTTCATCCCCAGCAGCAGCAGCACCTGGTTGGCGGTGTCCACCACCGAGTGCACGCCCTCGGCGAGCATCGCGGTCGAGCCGGTCAGCGCCCCGCCGACGAACTTCGCCGCCGCGATGGCGAGGTTCGCCCCCGCCGCCGCGTAGATCGCCCCCGTGCTCTCGTGCGCCATCCCGGCCTCCCTGCTTGCCGCGACCCAAGCGCTCCTGTGCGGCGCCGGTTCCCGTGTGGACGCGCGCATGTGCCCTGTGCAAGCTGAGATCAGTCCGGAAGGCTCGGAGGAAACATGGCCGACGCGCAGTACGACCCCGACAACATCTTCGCCAAGATCCTGCGGGGGGAGATCCCGTGCCACCGGGTCTACGAGGACGCCGATACCCTGGCCTTCATGGACGTGATGCCCCAGGGCGATGGGCATACCCTGGTGATCCCGAAGGCGCCCTCGCGCGGCCTGCTCGATGCCGACCCGGCCGCCCTGTCGGCCCTGATCGTGAGCGTCCAAAAGGTCGCCCGGGCCGTGAAGGCGGCGTTCCAGGCCGAGGGGCTGACCCTGTTCCAGTTCAACGAGCCGGCGGGCGGGCAGACCGTGTTCCACCTGCACGTCCACATCATCCCCCGGCGCGAGGGCGTGCCGCTCAAGCGCCACGAGGGCGGGATGGCCGACAACGCCGTGCTGGCCGAGCACGCGGCGCGGATCCGGGCGGCTCTGGAGGCTGAGCCATAGCCTAAGACGGCTTCATCGGGGCTCCGCCCCTGAACCCCGCCAAAGGGCTTGCCCTTTGGGAACCCAATTCAGGCCGCGCTGGCGATGAGGCGGCGCAGGGCGGCGTTCTCGGCCTCGAGTTCGCCGATCCGCTGGCGCAGGGCGGCCTCGGTGTCGAGGGCGGCCGGGGCCGCGCGGGCCGGCTCCTCGAACACGACGCCGATTCCGTCCTCCCGGCGCCAGCACAGGCTGGCCCGGTAGGTCCGGTCCTTCTGCGGGATGTACAGGTCGAACACCTGCGGCAGGGTCGTGGCGTCGCTCATGATCAGCCGGGCGCCCAGGCTCGACAGGTCGCGGACCAGGCAGTCGAAGCTCGACGAGCCGTTGTTGAAGACGATGCGCCCCTTGAGGAATACCCTCTGGCGCGTTTCTCTGCGTTGATCCGTCATGCGGACCAGTCTGCCGGGCAGCTCTTAAGAAATCCTGGCGGCGATACCGTACTGGGGGCTATTCAGCCGATAAAGCGCCGGTCCATCGTCTGGAACAGGTAGAAGCCGTTGAAGCGCACGGCGGTGTCGGCGGCCCGGTCGTCGAAATCCAGCGGTGGTTGGCTGGCGCCGTCGAGCTTGCCCCCGAAGGTCCAGCGGCCTGCACCGATGAAGGGCGGGACGGTGCTGGCTTCCGGCACCGCGCAGCAGAGGCCTTCGACACCCTTGAGCTGGAACAGGTTGTAGCTTCGCATCGGAGTCCCTCCGCTTGGCCGCCCCGACCGTCGAACCTGTCCAATACCAGATTGGCAGCAGACAGATTCGGCTTGACCGTGCTCATAATGGCACAATCGGTCGAGTTTGTGACGGTCAAGTTTCAGGGACGTTTCGCGTCAGCTCCGCGACCCAGATCCGCGCCGAGCCGTCCGACGGCGCCCGCCAGTCCCCCCGGGGCGAGAGCGAGCCCCCGGCCGAGACTTTCGGGCCGTTGGGCAGGGCCGAGCGCTTGAACTGGCTGAAGCCGAAGAACCGGTTGAGGAACACCCCCAGCCAGCCCCGGATCTCGGGCAGGTCGTAGGCGATGCGCTTGGCCTCGGGGAAGTCCGGCGCCCAGTGCCCGCGGTCGATGTCGCCCCAGGCGTGGAGCGCCAGGAACGCGATCTTCGACGGTCGGAACCCGTAGCGCAGCGTGTAGAACAGGTTGAAATCTTGGAGCGCGTAGGGGCCGATCGTAGCCTCGGTGCTCTGTGGGCTGTCGTCCGGGTCCACCGGCACCAGCTCGGGAGAGATCTCGGTGTCGAGGATCGCCTGGAGAATGTGGTTCGCGTCCGCGCCGACCTCCCGGTGGCTGATCACCCAGCGGATCAGGTGCTGGATCAGCGTCTTGGGCACGCCGGTATTGACCGCGTAGTGGCTCATCTGGTCGCCGACGCCGTAGGTGCACCAGCCGAGCGCCAGCTCCGAGAGGTCGCCGGTGCCGATCACCAGCCCACCTGCCTGGTTGGCCAGGCGGAACAGATAATCGGTGCGCAGGCCCGCCTGCACGTTCTCGAAGGTCACGTCGTAGACCGGCTCTCCCTTCGCGAACGGGTGGCCCATATCGGCGAGCATCTGCCGGGCCGCCGGGCGGATGTCGATCTCGGCGGCGGTACAGCCGAGCGCCGTCATCAGCGCGTGGGCGTTGGCCTTGGTGGCGTCCGAGGTGGCGAAGCCGGGCAGCGTGTAGGCCAGGATGTCCGAGCGCGGGTAGCCCAGACGGTCGAACGCCTTGGCGATCACGATCAGCGCGTGGGTCGAATCGAGGCCGCCGGAGACGCCGATCACCGCCTTGCGGGTGCCGGTGGCCTCCAGCCGCTGGGCGAGCCCGGCCACCTGGATGTTGTAGGCCTCGTAGCAATCCTGCGCGAGCCGGGACGGGTCGGCCGGCACGAACGGGAAGCGCTCGATCCGCCGGATCAGCCCCAGATCGTCCGCCGGCGGGTCGAGCCGGAAGCCGATCCGCCGATAGGGGAGGGGGGCACCCGGCACGTTGTCATCGAAGCTGCCGGCCTGGAGCCGGTCCTGGGCGATCAGGTCGAGGTCGATATCGGCGAGCGTCGCCACTGGGCCGGTGGGGAAGCGCTCGCCCTCGGCCAGCCGCACGCCCAGCTCGTCGATGCTGGTCTGCCCGTCCCAGGACAGGTCGGTGGTCGATTCGCCCTGGCCGGCGGCGGCGTAGACATAGGCGCAGGCCCCCCGCATCGAGGCCGCCCGGGAGAGCAGCGCCCGCGATTCGGCCCGGCCCACGGTAATCGGGCTGCCCGAGAGATTGGCGAGCACCGTGGCGCCGGCGAGCGCGGCCCGCATGCCGGGGGATTCCGGCACCCACAGGTCCTCGCAGATCTCGACCCCGACCACGAGGCCGGGCAGGTCCTCGGCGGGGAACAGCAGGTCGATGCCGAACGGCGCTTCATGGCCTGCGACTCGGATGGTCTCGCCCGCGATCCCGGCCCCGGAAGCGAAGTGGCGCTTCTCGTAGAACTCCCGGTAGTTCGGCAGGAAGACCTTGGGGATCACCCCGAGCAGCCGGCCGCCCTGGATGGCCAGGGCACAATTGTAGATCCGGTGGCGCCAGCGCAGGGGCGCGCCGACCAGCAGCAGCGGCCGCAGGGCGGCCGATTCGGCGACCACCCGGGCGGCGGCAGCCTCGACCGCGTCGAGCAGGGTCTGCTGAAGCAGCAGGTCCTCGATCGCGTAGGCCGAGAGCCCGAGCTCGGTGAAGACCGCGAGCGCCGCTCCCGATTCGTGGCAGGTCCGGGCGAGGGCGAGCACCGAATCGGCGTTGCGGTCGGGATCCCCGGGATGGCTGCGCCCGGTGCAGGCCGCCACCCGGGCGAAGCCGTGGCGGTACAGGGACCGGAAGCGCGCCTTAGGGTCGGCAGAAGGCTCGGGGATGGGCTGGGTCACGGGCGCCTGTCCGGGTGAGGGGTGGCTGCCGGTATCATATGGTGCGCCGCACCGCGCTGGCGACGCATACGCTTCCACCGTCATTGCGAGCGCAGCGAAGCAACCCAGGGATCCGCCACCTGCGGGACACGCGCGCTGCTCTGGGTTGCTTCGCTCTGCTCGCAATGACGGTGTTGGATTGGCCCCCACGTACCCCGGGAACAGGCCGAAAATCCCAACGTGGTTTCCGGCCCGAGGCCCCCTGAAAAGCCTCCGTTAACGACAAACGGCCTAACTCGGAGCAGCCCGCCGGCCACCGGCGGATCCCTGTTTCGAGTATCGTTCGAGAACCCATGCGCGCATCGGGACGGCCTCCGTACTCTCATCGTGACCCTGCCCGCCCGGTCCGCGGCGGCGACCGTTCGGGCCTGTCCCTCGGCGCCCTGGCGCACCGGCTGATGGCCTTGCGGGCGAGTCTGACCCGCCGCCTGTCCGGCTCCCCGGCCGGGCTGCCCGCCCGTCCGGCTTACGGCGTTCCCGGCCGCCGGGCCGAGCCGAGCTGGCTGACCGCCCCGGCCGCCATGGTCGGACGCGAGGGCTTCGAGCGCGGCCCGCGCGCCAGCGCCTCGGCGCCCCCCGAGCATGTCTGGCCGACCCAGGTGTTCGACGACCGGGCGAGCCTCGACGCCCTCGACGAGCCGCGCTTCGAGAGCCGGATCGACCGCGGCGCCTCGACCCCGGGCGTGCTGGTGCGCCAGCCGCGCCGGCCGGCCTCGATCGCCCCCGAGGAGGCGATGCCCGCTTCCCCCGTCCAGGCGGCCGCCGCCCCGGCGGCGCGCTGGACCCGCACCCCGGATTCGGTCCTGCAGGAACGCCGCCAGCGCGCCCTGGAGGCCGAGCGCGTCGCCCTGGAGCGCGCCCGCGCCGAGGCCCAGGCGGCGGCGCTGGCCGTCGAGACCGAGCGGGCCGCCCGCGAGCAGGAAGCCCGGGAGCGGGCCGAGCGCGAGCAGGCCGAGCAGGCCCGGCTCGAAGCCGCCGCGTCTGCCGCGCCCGAAGCCCTGATGGCGGAGGCCATCGAGGCGGGGGACGTGGTGCCGCTGTGGCGCCAGCCGTTCGTGGCGCCCCCGGGCGTCCGCTACTTCCGCACCCCGGACCGCCGCCCGGTGCGGCCGAGCGTCGAGCTGGCCGCCTCCACGGCGGCGATCGCCCCGGTCTCGGTGCCGGAGCCTGTCGTGGCTGAAGCTGCGGCCGAGGCGTCGCCCGAGGTTCCTGCCGAGGCGCCCGCCCGCGACTGGTCCGACCTGCCGGATTGGTCCGAGGTCCAGCCCTGGTTCGACGGCAGCGACTGGAATGTCGGCGACGGGTCGTCCGTGGAGGCTTGGGCCGCACTGGCGACCCAGCCAGCCCATGCCGGTCTCGAGGCGGCGCTGGCCGCGGCGCCGGTGATCGCGGACGCCGCTCTGCCGGTGGCCGAGCCGGCCCCGGTCATGCCGCAGGAGGCCCCGCAGCCGCCGCGCCCGGTCTACGTCCTCGACCGGCTCGTGCGGTTCGATCAGCCGCCGCGTCCCGCCGACGGCCAGGATAACGGCCAGCAGGCCGAGCTCCAGGCCGAAGAGACCGCCGCGATCCGCGACGCGTTCCTGCCGGCCAAGCCCGCCCTGGCCCTGGTCTTCGGCCCCGGCAGCGCCGCGACCGAGCCCGCTGCCCCCGCGGCGCCGGCCGCCGAGGCGCCCCGCCGCGCCCCCGCGCTCTGCGCCATGGCGGCCCGGGCGGCGATCCGCGCCGCCGGCCAGCCGACCCTGCCCGCGCCGGTGCCCCCGGCCGCGTCCGAGCCCGTCCCCGCGTTCATGCCGGAGACGGCCGCCCCGATGGGGGCTGAGCCGGTCCGGTTCGCCCCGGAGGCCGAGCGGGTGGTGGTCCCGATGACCCCGCGCACGGTCCTGCTGCGCGGCAAGCTGGCGCCGCAGCCCGAGCCCGCCCCGGTGGAGCCCGAGCCGGACGCGCCGGCTTTCGAGGCGCCCGTCTTCGAGGCAGCCCCCGAGCCGGAGCCGGTCGAGGCGCCCGCCGCCCCGGCTGCCCCCGCCCTGCCGATGGTCGCCCCCCGGGCGCACCTGATCCCGGCCGGCCGCCATCTGGAGATCGCCAGCGTCGAGAACGCGGATTACGAGCTGCCCTCCCTCGGCCTGCTCGCCCTGCCGGACGAGAACGGCACCGAGGAAGTCGACGCCGACGTGCTGGAGCAGAACGCTCTCAACCTCCAGCAGACGGTGCAGGATTTCGGCGTGCGCGGCGACATCCTGGCCGTGCGCCCCGGCCCGGTCGTGACCCTCTACGAGCTGGAGCCGGCCCCCGGCACTAAGTCCAGCCGCGTCATCGGCCTGTCGGACGACATCGCCCGCTCGATGTCGGCGGTCTCGGCCCGCGTCGCCGTCGTCCCCGGCCGCAACGTCATCGGCATCGAGTTGCCGAACGAGACCCGCGAGACGGTCTATCTCCGGGAGCTGCTCTCGGCGCCCGACTTCTACGAGAGCAAGCACAAGCTCGCTCTGTGCCTGGGCAAGAACATCGGCGGTGAGCCGATCATCGCCGATCTCGCCCGCATGCCGCACCTCTTGGTCGCCGGCACCACCGGCTCGGGCAAGTCGGTGGCGATCAACACCATGATCCTCAGCCTGCTCTACCGCCTGAAGCCGGAAGAATGCCGCCTGATCATGGTCGATCCCAAGATGCTGGAGCTGTCGGTCTATGACGGCATCCCGCATCTGCTCTCCCCGGTCGTGACCGACCCCAAGAAGGCGGTGATCGCCCTCAAATGGGCCGTGCGCGAGATGGAGGAGCGCTACAAGAAGATGGCCAAGATCGCCGTCCGGAATATCGACGGCTACAACGGCCGGATGAAGGAGGCCCGCGAGCGCGGCGAGGTCATCACCCGCACGGTCCAGACCGGGTTCAACCGCGAGACCGGCGAGGCGGTGTTCGAGCAGGAGGCGATGGACCTCTCGGCGCTGCCCTACATCGTGATCGTGGTCGACGAGATGGCCGACCTGATGATGGTGGCCGGCAAGGACATCGAGGGCGCGATCCAGCGTCTGGCCCAGATGGCGCGCGCGGCCGGCATCCACCTGATCATGGCGACCCAACGCCCGTCGGTGGATGTGATCACCGGCACGATCAAGGCGAACTTCCCGACCCGCATCTCCTTCCAGGTCACCAGCAAGATCGACTCGCGGACCATTCTCGGCGAGATGGGCGCGGAGCAGCTTCTGGGTCAGGGCGACATGCTGTTCATGGCGGGCGGCGGGCGCACCACGCGCGTGCACGGGCCGTTCTGCTCGGACAGCGAGGTCGAGAGCGTGGTCGCCCACCTCAAGCGCCAGGGCCGGCCGAGCTACCTCGACGCCGTCACCACCGACGACACCCCCGAGGAGCCCGTCAAGGAGGGCAAGGCCGGGCGTGGTTCCAGGGCTGAGAAGGTCGAGCGCTCGGAGGAGCCCGACGAGGAGGCTCCGGTCTTCGACATCGGCGCCTTCGCGGCGGCGACCGGGGGCGAGTCCGACGACCTGTACAAGCAGGCGATCGAGGTGGTGCTGCGGGATCAGAAGGCGTCCACCAGCTACATCCAGCGCCGGCTCCAGATCGGCTATAACCGCGCCGCCTCGATCATGGAGCGGATGGAGATCGAGGGCATCGTCGGCCCGGCCAACCATGCCGGCAAGCGCGACATCCTGGTCGCCGGGGCGCCGCACGCCTCGAGCGGGATGTACGACGACGAGTGAGCCGCTTCCGGGCCGCGATCCGAGGGGTCGCGGCCCGGCGCGTCGCATCTTCGCCACAGGGCGGGGCTCTAAAGCGCTCGACGCTCAGCCCCGTCCATCCCGTTTCTGCCGGAGCGCCCGCCCGGGCGCCCAGGAGGTTTTGCCGATGATCGGCCGCCGCACCCGCACAGCCGGCTCCCTGATCGCCGCCGGGCTGTGGCTCGCCCCCGCCGCCCCGGCGCAGGCGCAGGTCGGCGCGTTCATCGACAGCCTGTTCGGCCGCAAGGAGGAGCCGGCCCCGGAGCCGGAGGCCGCCCCGGCGGCGCCCGCGCCGGCCGTCAAGAAGCCGGCGGCCAAGCCCGCCGCGAAGGATTCGGCTGCCAAGGACGCTTCCAAGGATGCGCCGAAGACCGGCAGCCTCAAGCCCGGCAAGGGTCCCGATAAGTCCGATCACAAGGCCACCGAGCCCAAGGTCGCCGCCGTGGGCGCGCCCTCGGCGTTGGCCCCGTCCGAGCCGGCCGACGCCGCGACGGTGCTCGCCCAGGCCAACGCCTATTTCAACGCGATGAACACCCTGACGGGCAACTTCATGCAGATCGGCGCGGACGGCCGCCGGATCGGCGGCAAGCTGACGCTCGCCAAGCCCGGCCGCCTGCGCTTCGACTACGACCAGCCCTCGCCCCTGGAGGTGGTGGCCGACGGCACCTCCGTGGCGGTGCGCGACCGCAAGCTCGCCACCCAGGACCTCTACTTCATCGCCCAGACGCCGCTGAAATTTCTGCTCCGCGAAAAAATCGACCTCGCCCGCGATCTGTCGGTGACCGATGTCGCCAACGATCCGGGCGGCGTGCGCATCAGCCTGGAGGACCGGGCGACGCTGGGCGGCACCTCGAAGATCCAGCTGTTCTTCGATGCCGAGATGAAGACCCTGTCGCAGTGGCGGATCACCGACCCGCAGGGCTACATCACCACGGTGCAGCTCTCGAACCTGCAGAAGCCCAAGACCGTCGACGGCAGCCTGTTCTTCATCAATTACGGGCGCGCCGAGGACAAGGCGATGCAGCAGCAGATCCAGCAAACGCAGCCCAACTGAGCGATCGGCGGGGGCGTGTCTCGACCAACCAGCATGTTGGTCAGGAAGCGCGACGCGCTCTCCTCCCCCTTGTGGGGAGGAGTTGGAGGTGGGGGTGGTTCCGAAAGAGGCTCGGCGGTCCCTCCTGCACCACCCCCACCCCTGACCCCTCCCCACAGAGGGGAGGGGGAAAGCGCGGCGCTTGCCGCCGAGCCCGCTCTGTCCATTCGCCAGCCGTCAGCCCCAACCTGAGACCCCGCCCGTGCGCCTGTCCGTCACCACCTGGAACATCAACTCGGTGCGGCTGCGCATCGATCTGGTCCTGCGCTTCCTGGCCGAGCACAAGCCGGACGTGCTCTGCCTCCAGGAGACCAAGTGCCCGGACGACGCCTTCCCGCTGAAAGCCCTGCGCGGCTCGGGCTACGAGAACGTCATGTTCGCCGGCCAGAAGGGCTATAACGGCGTCGCGATCCTGTCGCGCTTTCCCCTGCATACCCGCGGCGTGATGGGCTTCTGCGAGAAGCAGGATGCCCGGCACATCTCCGCGGTCCTCGGGCCGGAGGCGGGGGCGGCCTCGGGGATCGTGCTGCACGATTTCTACGTCCCGGCCGGCGGCGACGTGCCGGACCGGGAGCTCAACCCCAAGTTCGCCCACAAGCTCGACTTCCTGGCGGAGCTGCGCGCCTGGGGCGGCAAGCGCGTCTCCGGCCCGGCGATCCTGGTGGGGGACCTCAACGTCGCGCCGCTGGAGCACGATGTCTGGTCGCACAAGCAGCTCCTCGACGTGGTGAGCCACACCCCCGTCGAGACCGAGGCCCTGGAGCTGCTGCGCGGGGAGGCCGGCTGGATCGACACGGCTCGCCACCTCACCCCGGAGCCGGAGAAGATCTACACCTGGTGGAGCTACCGCTCGCCGGACTGGTCGGCGGCCAACAAGGGCCGGCGGCTGGACCATGCCTGGGTCTCGCCCGATCTCGCCGGCACGGTCCGCTCGGTGGAGGTCCTGCGCGACGCCCGCGCCTGGGAGCGGCCCTCCGACCACGCCCCCGTGACCCTGACCCTGGAGCTGTGATTCGGCCGCACGGAACCGCCATCACGTCTGAGCATTGGCGGTTCACGAACCCGCGATGCGAGCCGGCCCGATGCGCAAGATCCTGATCGCCCTCCTGCTTCCCAAGGTCGTCTCCTTCCTGCGCCGCCGCTACGGCGGTCCGCACGCCGCCCGCGACCGCGCCTTCTGAGGCGCCGCGGCGCGTCTGTGACAGCCGGGCGCAGCGAGAGGCCCAGCCCGCGGCCCTAGATCCTGAGGGATCCCCATTCTTCAGGAAGCCGCTTCGATGACCGACGATCCCCGCGAGGCCGGGCCCCGGCCGCCGTTTCCCGGCGACCAGCAGCAGGAGCGGCCGGGCCTCACCTCCAAGATGACGCCGCGGCCCGACCACGGCGAAGAGAGCTATGTCGGCAAGGGTTTGCTCACGGACCAAGTCGCGCTGATCACCGGCGGCGATTCCGGCATCGGCCGGGCGGTGGCGATCGCCTATGCCCGGGAAGGCGCCGACGTGGCGATCTCCTATCTCGACGTCGAGCAGGAAGACGCTGAGGACACCAAGGCCTGGGTCGAGAAAGCCGGCCGCCGCTGCCTGCTCCTGCCCGGCGACATCCGCGACGAGGCCCAGTGCCGGACGCTGGTGGAGCGCACCTTAGCGGCGTTCGGGCGGCTCGACATCCTGGTCAACAACGCCGCCGCCCAGGTGGTCAACGAGGGCCTCGAGGACCTCACCGCCGCCGATATCGAGGGCTCGTTCCGGGCCAACGTCTTCGCCATGTACTACCTCGCCCAGGCCGCCGTGCCGCACATGAAGCCGGGCGGGGCGATCGTGAACTCGACCAGCGTCCAGGCCAAGGTCGCGGGCCCGAACATGCTGATCTATGCCGCCACCAAGGGCGCCATCGCGAGCCTCACCATCGGGCTGTCGAACCTGCTCGCCCCCCAGGGCATCCGGGTGAATTGCGTGGCACCCGGCCCGGTCTGGACCCCGATCCAGCCGATCGTGAAGAGCCCCGAGCAGATGGAGGAGCTCGGCAGCCAGACCCCGCTGGGCCGCGCTGGCCAGCCCGCGGAGCTCGCCCCCGCCTACGTGCTCCTCGCCTCGCGCGAGGGCAGCTTCATGTCCGGCGCCCTGGTGCCGGTCACCGGCGGCATGCCGATGCTGTGAGGCGCACGCCTCACTCCACGTAGACCCCCGCGCCCACCAGCGCGGGGGTGCCGTCGACACTGGTCCCGCAGACGTAGCTCCACTTCACCTCCGGCGTGCTGCGCCGGGGCCGCGGGAACATGTAATCGACCCAGCCGGAGCCGGATTCCCGCACCACGCCGATGAAGTCCTTGTGGAACTGCTTGCCGGCCGCGTCGTGCTCCTGGAGCAGATCCCGGCCCTCGCGGTTGGGATGGGCGGCGTTGAACAGCACGATCCCCTGCATGTCGACCACGAACAGGTAGACGTCGCCGTAGCGCCAACGGCTGTCCTTGCGCCGGAACGCCGCGAACGCCGCCCGGCCCTGGCTCTCGATCGTCTCGGCGGCCTCGTTGACCAGGGTCTCGATCTCGACCGCCTGATGGACCGAGACGCGCTCGTCCCGCCCGACCACCGGCCGCGTCGGCAGGATCACGATCAGCGCCAGGATCGGAAGGCAGAGAAACAGCACTCGCTTGGGCATGGTCGCGCCCCTGACGGTCCATCCCGATCCGGCCGGAGCCCCGGAGCCCTAACCGGTGCGGCGCCGGAAGAGCGCGGTCTCGATCGCCAACTTCGGGACCGGCCACCAGCGGAGCCGGGGCGGGGCGGACAGGGTCGCCGCCGGCCGCGGGGCCTCGTCGATCGCGTCCACGGGTTGCTGGGTCTCGATCATACGCTTCAGCCGCTTCATCGCGGCGATATACATGCAGGCCCGCAGGCGCCGGGCCTCGCAGGACTGGGCGTCTTCGAGATCCTTCAGAAGGGCTTCCGCCTGTCGGATGTGGTGTTCGGCCTCGGTGATGTAATCGACGATCACACAGAGATCTGACATCTTCCGGCTCCCGGACGCGATGGAGAGAGCGACGCCGGCACGCTCCGATCGTGCCCGCCGCGGACCTGTTCCCGAGATCAAGAACCCGTGCAGACCCCGGTTTCGTCCGGGTGTTGTCAGTCTCGTGATCGCACGGCGGAGCCGCTGATCAATGTTAAAGCACGCCGGATCTTGCGATCACCGGCGAACCACGCCCGACCGGGCGGATGTACGGTATGGATGACAGTAGATCCACATCGGATGCTGCGGTCAACAAAAAATTCTTACTATTCGTAAAGACCGACAGGTCGGTTACGGGTGCGGGACGGCTTGAATGCTGCGGGTCACCGGCTCCGCGGCACGCTGTCGCCGAGGCGCTGCCGACTCAGCGCTCGGAGCCTCGCTGGGCCAGGAGCGTGGCGCTCTTCGATGTCTGCATGGTCGCGTCGGCCTGCTCGCGCTGGCGGTTGAACTCGGCGAGCAGCCGGCCGTCCAGCTCGCGGCCGCGGGGGAGGCGGATCTTCATCGGGTCGACGAAGTGGCCGTTGATGATCACCTCGTAATGGAGGTGCGCCCCGGTGGAGAGGCCGGTGGAGCCGACATAGCCGACCACCTGCCCCTGCCGGATCCGGGCGCCTTCCCGCACGCCGGCTCCGATCCGCGACATGTGGTTGTAGGCGGTCACGTAGCCGTTGACGTGCTGAATCTCGACGTGGTTGCCGTAGCTCGATGAGTTCTTCACCCGGGCCACGATGCCGTTGCCCGCGGCCAGGACCGGCGTGCCGACCGGGCTCGCCCAATCGACGCCGGTATGCAGCTTGGCGTAGCCGAGGATCGGGTGGCGCCGATAGCCGAAGCTGGAACTCATGACGGCGGTGGCCACGGGCTTGCGCAGTAGGAACTTCTTGAGGGAGCGTCCCTGGTCGTCGAGATAATCGATCGTGCCGTCGTCCGGGGACTGGAAGCGGTAGACCTTGTGGGTTTCGCCGCCCAGCGTCAGCGCCGCGTAGAGCAGGTCCGGCCGCTCGGCGCCGGTCTCGTCGTCGTAGGTGTAGAACACGTCCAGGCCATCGCCGCTGGCGATCCGGCGCTGGAAATCCAGGTCGTAGCTGAACACCCGGACGATATCCTCGACGGTGGCCCGCGGCAGGTCGTAGCGTGCCGCGGTCTCGTAGAGGCTCTGGTACAGGCGCGGCCCGGAGCCCGAATCCTCGTTCTCATCCTCGCCAACCTCGGCTTGCGGGTGCGGCTGGGGGGAGGGAGCCTCCTCGGTCGGCGGGGCCACCGAGACGAAGGCGCCGCGATCATTGAGCGCCGCGATTCCCTCGATGCCGCTCTCGCCGTACAGGATGACCCGGGTGACCTGTCGGGGATCGCCGGGATACGGCCCGGGGGCGACCTGCACCTGCATCGGCTGGCCTTCCGCGAGGGCGGCGATGCGGGCCTTGCCCCCCAGTGCCGCGACGATGCCGCGGATCTGCTCGTCCCCCGCCAGGCCGGCGGCCTTCAGGGCAACCTCCAGGGTCTCGCCCCGTCTGAGCGCGAGCTTGCGCTCCTCCACGAGGGGCGGCTCGTTCGGCTTCAGCTCGACCTTGGGGATCTTGGTGACGTTCTCGGGGACGACCAGCACCTCGATCGCCTTGAACGGGTTCACGTCCTTGCTGGCAGACCCTGCCGTCGCGCCCTGTTGAAGGGCGCGCGACAGCAGGATCTGCGGGGCGAGCGGGATGGCGGCGCGGCGCCCGGCCTCGGCAGTGATGCGGCGCTCCTCTTCCACCTGGGCGGTCACGTCGTCGTCGGTGAGCGCGGGCGCATTCGGGGGCACGGCGGCGTCGGCGAGGTCGCGCTTGATCACCGTCACCTCGGCCCCGGGCGCGTCGACGGCCGTATCGGGCGCCCGCTCCAAAGGCTCGTCGGAGACGAACTTCATCGGGTCGAACCGGGGCGGCTCGCCGGCATAGACGCCCGTCGTCAGCGACAGGGGCGTCGTGCTTCGCACGAAGGCCTTGGCCTTGATGATCTCGTGATCCCCCAGCCGGACGGTGACCGACGCGCGAAAGCTCTGCTTGGCCGAGGCGATCATCAGGTTGCGCACCAGCCGGTCGCCCTTGCGCGCACCGTTCGAGCCGGTCTCGCCCGACCGCGATCGGTTGCCCCCGAACTCGGGACGGATCGGAACGAACCCATCCTCTTGCAGGGAGACACGGAGGGCTGCGGCGAGCAGGCCGGCGCCGATCAGGCCGGCGAGGGTGCTGGCACAGAGCCAGTGCAGGTTGACGGCGCGCCGATCGATCCGGTCCGCATGCGCGCCGAGAGCTTGCAGGGGCGCATGGACCCCACCCTCATGGGCGGCCGTGGCGACCTTCCCGATCTTGAGTCGCCCGATGCGCACCCAGAATCTCTCACGAAACTCCCATCGCACAGTCTCGTGCGGTGAAACGTTGCTATCGAACGGTATTTTTATTCGATATTCAAATTAAAACACGGTTGTCTTTTGAAAAATTGCAGACCAATGTTTTGAATAACGATGATAACATGTTGGGTTTTTGCGATCAATGGAAAGATCGGTCTCGTAGGTATGGCGCAATCTGCAAGAAAATGACCAAAAAAAACGATGACAGAGATTGTTTGACTGCGCGATTACAGTCGCGTGTTAGTTTTGATCGACGTGTATCCTAATCTCCCCCTCATCCTGAGGTGCTGCACAGCAGCCTCGAAGGAGCCCTCCAGGGATCGCGCGGCTGGCTGGAGGGCTCTTTCCAGGGCTTCGTTCCGCTACGCCGCCTCAGGATCACGTCGAGACGGGAACAGACCGGTCAAACAGGCTCTCGGCAGGTCTTCCTAGGTGTTTGAGTCCCGCCACAAGCGACAGGTTCTGCCAATCTCATCCATGGCTTCGATCATACGGACAGGGTCGCTGGACCGAACTATTCGCTCACCAGCAGGAGAGCGGTCCGCTACGAGGAGGGAGCTACGGGGCATGCGGACAGCCTGTCTTCCCAGGGGTTTGAGACCGGCTCTGTCGTTCCAGCACCCACCCCGTCATTCCGGGCTCGCCTGCGGCGCCCCGGAATGACGGGGGGCTTGATGGGCCTGCCTCTGCAAAGTCAGAACGCGACGTATACGGTAAGCGGGACAGTCCGGATCCAACACCTTGAAGGGGCCGGGGTACGAGCCGGATGGGCAGGCCTTCCGGATGGGCATGGCCTGGGTAGAGAATGTGGGCCACCCCAATGCCGGCCAACGCCCGGTCTTGCTGAAGGTCGGCGGCACCGACGGCTTCAACAGCGTGCTATTCCTCAACCCGGGCAAGAACCTCGTGGTCTTCGTGGCGGCCAGCAAGCCGCGCCTCCCCATCGAGCGGATCGGTGTGGCGCCGTCGCGGCATCTCCCGTGAGGTCGGGGGCCGGTCATGTGCAGGCAGCCGATACCTTGAGCGGCACAGAGCGAGCCCATTTTGGCCGCCACCGTCATTGCGAGCGCAGCGAAGCAACCCAGGGCGGCGCGCGAACTCCGGACGTGGCGTGTCCCTAGGTTGCTTCGCTGCGCTCGCAATGACCAGAGGGGCTGCGTTCAGCGCTCGAAGCCTCGCTGGGCTACGAGCGTTGCGCCCCTCGGTTTCTGCAGAGTCGCGTCGATCTGCTCGCGCTTGCGGATTAACTCGGCCAGCAGACGGCCGCCCAGGTCGCGGCCGGCGGCGAACGCTTGGCTGCACGCGGGAGAGCGCGAAAACAAAAAGGACCAAGGCCGAGGCCTTGGTCCTGAACACGCATCATCGGGTCGAGATGCTGTTGCCGCCCCGGGATCCGGGCACAGCCCTGCGGGACTAGAACGGGATATCGTCGTCCAGATCGTACCCACCGCGGGCGCCACCGCCGCCGCCGGAGGAAGCCGGGGCCGGACGTCCGCCGCCACCGCCGCCCTGGGCGCGGCCGCCGCCGAAATCACCGCCGCGGTCGCCGCCCCGGCCACCGCCCGAGTCGCCGCCGCGGCTGATCTGGCCGCCGCCCTCGTCCTCGCCGGCGAAGTCGCCGCCGCCACCGCCGCGGCCGTCGAGGATCGTCATCTCGCCGCGGAAGCGCTGGAGCACCACCTCGGTGGTGTACTTCTCGACGCCGGAATTGTCGGTCCACTTCCGGGTCTGGAGCTGGCCCTCGATATAGACCTTCGAGCCCTTGCGCAGGTACTGCTCGGCCACCCGGGCGAGGTTGTCGTTGTAGATCACGACCGAGTGCCACTCGGTCTTCTCCTTGCGCTCGCCGGAGGCCTTGTCCTTCCAGGACTCGGAGGTCGCCAGCCGCAGGTTGCAGACCGGGTCGCCCGAGCCGAGGCGGCGCATCTCCGGGTCGCGCCCGAGATTGCCCACCAGAATCACCTTGTTGACGCTGCCCGCCATCGCTCTCTCCTCACCGTACGGATCTCACTGGGCTCATCACCCGGCGGCCGGGGACTCATGCGCCCGGGCCGTCGGGGCAGCAACCTGCGGTGCGAGATTGTGCCCGCTATCCGCATGCCGCCAAACATGCATGTTCTACCTCTGTTCCATCGAGTCGGCAAGATCGGCTCACGGGATGTGCACAACCAGCTTGCCGAAATTCCGGCCCTTCAGCAGGCCGATGAACGCTTCGGGCGCGTTCTCCAGGCCCTCGACCACGTCTTCCCGGTAGCGGACCTTGCCCTCCCGGATCCAGGCCCCGACCTCCTGCCGGAAGGTCTCGGCCTGGTCGGCGAAATCCCAGACGATGAAGCCCTGGATGTGCAGGCGGTTGGTCAGCACCGAACGCATCAGGCCGGGCAGCCGGTCCGGGCCGGCGGGCGCCTCGGTGGCGTTGTAGGCCGAGACCAGGCCGCAGACCGGGATCCGGGCGAACGGGTTCAGCAGCGGCAGCACGGCGGAGAACACGGCGCCGCCGACATTCTCGAAATACACGTCGATGCCCTTGGGGCAGGCCTCGGCCAGCGCCCCCGGCAGGTCGGCCCCGCGATGGTCGACCGCCGCGTCGAAGCCGAGCTCCTCGGTGAGGTAGCGGCACTTGTCCGGCCCACCCGCGATCCCCACCGCCCGGGCGCCCTTCAGCTTGGCGATCTGCCCGACCAGGGACCCCACCGGCCCGGCGGCGGCGGCCACCACCACGGTCTCCCCGGGTTTCGGCCGGCCGATATTCAATAGGCCGGTATAGGCGGTCATGCCCGGCATCCCGAGCACGCCGACCGCAGTCGAGGGCGGGGCCGCGTCCGGATCGACCGGGCGGGTGCCCTTTCCGTCGGTGGCGAAGTACTCCTGCCAGCCCGCGAAGGCCGTTCGAAGAGTTCCGACTGGTATATCGGGATTCTTCGAAGCGACGACCTCGCCGACCACCTCGGCGGTGATCGGTTCGCCGATCTGGACCGGGGTCGCGTAGGATTTCGCGTCGCTCATCCGGCCGCGCATATACGGGTCGAGGGACAACCAGCGCGTGCGGATGAGGATCTGGCCCGGGCCGATCTCCGGCACCGGCACTTCCTCCAGGCGGAAGTTTTCGGGCTTCGGTTCCCCGTGCGGGCGCGATGCCAGGACGATGCGGCGGTTCACGGCGTTCATGGACAACTCCCCGAGTGCTCTGCCTGCGCCCCCGATCTGGGGCGTCGCACCCCGGCGGCCAATGGGGCGCCTCGTGCGTTGACCGGGATCGGCGTCGGACGGAGGCGACATGCGCACCACCCTGATCGGCCTCGGATTGGCCGCCCTCACCACAGGCGCCGCGATGGCCGGACCGCTCGATGCCTATCGCTGGCGGTCCCGGGTGCTCGTGCTCTCGGCCCCCGACGCCGCCGACGCCGACCTGCGGGCCCAGCGCGCCGCGCTTGGGCCGATGCGGAACGGTGTATCCGAGCGCGACCTCGTGGTGCTGGAGGCGGTCGGGACCGGCGCCGAGGCACGGCGTTTGCGCGCGCAACTGTCTCTGCCGGAAGGCGAATTCCGGGCGGTGCTTATCGGTAAGGATGGCGGCGCCAAGCTCGAGGCCGATGCGCCGATCCCGCCTCAGACGCTGTTCGCCACGATCGACGCGATGCCCATGCGCCGGGGCGAGATCCAGGGGCGCCGATAGCCCGGTTTCCGGGGATGGCGAGGCCTGCGGACACCAACGGTTAAGCCTACCGGCCTATCACCGAGCGGTGTCGGCGGCCGTGGTTTGGCCGTCCGTTGAGGCCCGCCAGGACGCTCGAACGAGACGCTCGCATCGATGACCCGAGAACAAGTCGCCACCGCCATCCGCCGCCTCGTAAGCCTCCAGGTCGAGGATATCGAGCGCGCGGTCCGCGACGGCCACAAGACCATCGCGCTGAACGAGCTGGCGGATCTGAACCGCCAGCTCAAGGCCTTCGCGGCCGCCCTCAAGAAGGCCCCGGCCCGGATCTGATCCGGGCTGTTCTACCAGCGCGGCCCGCCCCAGCGGCGCGGCGGAAAATCCTCGGGCGGCGGCGGGGGCGGCCCGCGCTCGAAGGCGGGCTCGTCGCAGACCCGCACCCGTCGGACCATCGGTGCGCCGTCCGGATCGAACCGGCGCCGGACGAAGTCTCGGCACGCCTCGGGCGGCGCAGCGGTGAAGCGGGGCCTCCGGAATTCCGGCTCAGGCGGCGGCGGGGGCGGAGGGCGCCGCTCATAGCCATCGCCGGGACCGCCATAGCCGTGGGGCGGCGGAGGGGGCCCGTCGAAATCGGCGGCCAGCACCGGGGCGGCGGCGAAGAGCAGGGCGCAGAACCCGGCGCGCTCGATGAGATGACGGAGGGGCACTGGTAGGCCTCGGCAGGGCGTGGCGGCGGGGATCGCGGCCATCGATGCTAGAGGCTGCGCCGCATCGACTGAACCCACGCCATGTCCCCTGTTGGCCGCCGTTCAGCCGGCTCAGTTCTGCATCGCGTTGATCTCGCACTGGGCGTATTCCCCACTCGCCTTCACGTAGGCGTTGAGCTTCTGCACGTAGGCCTCGGCGATCGGCCGGAACGCCTGCGCCTGCAGGTTGTAGGCCTTGATCGCATCATTGTAACTGTAGGCCTCCCAGCCCGGGCAGCCGCCCTTGGCGTCGAGGCAGGCCGGCTTTTCGGGCAGGGCCGGCTTCACCGGCCGCGCCGAGGCCGGCGGCGCCTGGGCCGGCTTGCAGGCCGTAGCCGCCGGGGCGGCGGCCGGAGGCGGGGCGCCCTTGTCCGGGGCGGCTTTGGGCGCCGCCAGGGCCAGAGTCGGCGCGAGCATGCCCGCGATGAGGAGAAGCCTGCCGCGCATTGCCGATGTCACTCCGCTGCGGCCCAAAAACCGCCGGTGGCGGGTTCTGCGGCATCAGACGGACGGCGACAAGGGTTCCGACAGGGCGGTCTTGGCGGGCGTCCTGCGCGGCGCGCCGGCGGCCGGCCGCGGCGTCCGGTCGGGTGCCCGGGAACCGCGCACGAGCGCGATAGCCGGCATCAGCAGCCCGGTCGCCAGGACCCACCAGGCCGGGCGGATCGGGCCGGAAAAGTCGAGATTGGCCGCGAGCACGAGGCTGGCCGGGACGCCGCTGGCGAGCCCGTACCAGGCCGCCTCGAGCCCCGCGGTGGCGAGGGCGCCGAGGATCGCGAGGAGCAGCAGCGACCACGGCCGCTCCGGCAGCTTGAAGCGCCGCATCGCCCGCCAGCCCATCAGCAACAGGAACAGCCCGGCGGAGAAGACCGGATCGCTGACGTCGATCTTCGATTGCAGGAAGTAGTGGACCAGAGCCAGCACCGCGATCGTGTAGACGAGCCGGTGCAGCCGGTGCCAGTTCGGCCCCAGGTTGCGGATCGCCGCATCCGTCGAGGTCAGTCCCAGGGCGATCAGCCCGATCAGCGCCACGAAGCCGATGGTCAGGTAGAGCCGCAGGGCGATCTCGGTGACGACCTTGGTCAGGACCAGGTTCTGGTCGACCGCGTAGAGCGCGAGATGCGCCACCGCGTAGGCCATCACGGTGATGCCGAGCATCCGCCGGACCACCAGGACCTTCCCCCAGTCGGCGATGCGGCGCAGCGGCGAGATCGCCAGCGAGAACAGCAGGAAGCGCACCGCCCATTCGCCGGTGGCGTGGATCAGCGCGGTGATCGGCTTGGCTCCCAGCGCGTCGAGCCGGAACGCGGCCGCGAGGTACAGAGCCGGCGCGATGCAGGCCAGGAACACCGCGAGCTTCAGCCACGAGAGACGCCCGGCCCGGTCGAGCCAGGGGAGGGGGATGCCGAGGGGAACAGCCAGGCGGTCGATCATGGTTTTTCGGACTTGGCTTTCTGACATCGGAACCGGTGGGGCACTCGGGTCAGGATACTGGAGAGCGAAACCGGCGCTTCTGCGGATCGCTCCCGGTGCGGGTCGGTTCGCCGCGGACGTGCCCGGGTTACGTCGGGACAGTTGACCTGGCCGCGCAAGCGCCGAGATTGCGGGCGGACGGACATCGGATGGATCCCATGCAGTACCGCAATCTCGGCCGCTCCGGCCTCAAGGTCTCGCCGATCTGCCTCGGCACGATGATGTTCGGCGGCCCCACCGACGAGGCCACCGCCGGCCGTATCGTCGGGAGCGCCCGGGAGGCGGGCGTCAACTTCATCGACACGGCCAATGTCTACACCGAGGGCCGCTCGGAGGAGATCACCGGCCGGGCGATCAAGGGCGACCGCGCCGCCTGGATCCTCGCCACCAAGGTCGCCAACCCGACGGGCCAGGGCGTCAACGACCGCGGCCTCTCGCGCGTCCACGTGCTGAAGGCCGCCGAGGACAGCCTGCGCCGCCTCGGCACGGAATTCATCGACATCTACTACCTTCACAAGGAGGACCACGACACGCCGCTGGCCGAGACCGTGCGGGCGATGGCCGACCTCGTGCGGGCGGGCAAGATCCGCCATTTCGGCGTCTCGAACCACCGGTCCTGGCGGGTCGCCGAGATCTGCCGGCTCTGCGACGAGGCCGGAATCGACCGGCCGGTGGTGAGCCAGCCCTATTACAACGCCTTCAACCGCATGCCCGAGACCGAGCACCTGCCGGCCTGCGCCCATTACGGGCTCGGTGTCGTGCCGTACTCGCCCCTCGCCCGCGGCGTGCTCACCGGGAAGTACGACCCGGACGCCCCGCCGCCCGCCGAATCCCGCGCCGGCCGCCAGGATACCCGGATGATGCAGACCGAGTGGCGCCCGGAATCCCTGCGCATCGCCCGCACCCTGAAGGAGCATGCCGAGGCCCGCGGCATCACGGCGGGGCAGTTCGCCACCGCCTGGGTTCTGAACAACCGCCTGATCACCGGCGTCATCGCCGGGCCGCGCACCGAGGCGCAGTGGCAGGAATATCTCGGCGCCCTCGACTATGCCTTCACCCCCGAGGACGAGGCCCTGGTGGACGGCTTCGTGGCGGCCGGGCACCCGACCACGCCGGGTTATAATGATCCGGCTTACCCGCTGGAGGGGCGGATCCCGCGGGGCGTTTGATCGGAGTCGGCCACGGTCCCCGACGGGCGCTCACCCGGTCGAATCATGATCGGTGCTTCTCCCATCCACCCCCCTCATCCTGAGGCGCGAGCGCAGCGAGCCTCGAAGGAGCCCTCCAGGGATCGCGCGGCCGGCTGGAGGCCTCCTTCGACCCGCCTCGTGAGCCGAACACCGGAGCGGTCCCGGACGGGCCTGTGCCCCAGGATCAGGCGCGGGTCTCCTCTCCCGTGCGGGAGAGGGACAGGGTGAGGGATACGAGCTGTCCGGAAAAACCTGATCCCTCACCCCAGCCCTCTCCCGCACGGGAGAGGGGGCGTGTCGCGCTCGATCATCGACCCCGGCCCAAAACCTGCGGGAGCCGTCCCGCCTCGGCTCGAGTGCCAGGCTGGACCTGTTCGAGAAGCGCCACGTCGTCTTTCGCAAGCGCAGAACCGAAAGACCCACCCCCTCTCAGGATGAGGGCGAGAGTGGGAAAACCAGTCGCGTTGGTTCTTAAGAAGTCGTCCCCGGCACGCGGGTCGAGCGTGAGTTCAGCTTGCCCAGGCTGGCGGCCAACTCGGCCGACGCCTCGGAGACGGCCCTTGCGACGGCGACGAAGCCGCGCTCGTTCAGCGCCTTCGCCAAGTCGGTGAGTTCAGCCTCGAGCTGGCGGGTGAGCACGTGCTCGCCGAGGCTCGACAGGGTGCGATTGGCGACATCGGCGAGCCTGTCCGCGGTCGGCTGTCCGACGTGACGGAGCAGGATCGCCAGGGTCCTCACCGCCTCCGTGAGAGTCTGGGACTGGATCGACTCGGAGGCCACCACGATCACGGCTTCGAGGGCGTCGGTCGCGATGATCGGCGCGGCATCCGCGTAGACGATGCAGGAGGTCGGGTCTTCGAGCGGCCGGTTCTCGTCCTCGCTCCAGTGCGCGATGATGTCCCGCAGGGCCTGGATGACCGAGAGGCCGGGGCTGGGGTTGGATTTCGACGTCGAGACCGAGGTCCAGGCGATGGTCGAGAGCTGGTGCAGGCCGTAGGCGGCGTCGTGCTGCAGGTCGCGCCCGTCGTCGTAGGTGAGCGCGGCCAGCGTCTCGCCGACGAGGCTCTCGCGTGCTCCCGCGTCGAGCGTCGTGCCGGGCCTGCATCGCAAACGGAACAGGGGATCGTTGACGGCGCGATACGTCCCGACCGTGATGTCGAATGCGATCTCGACACCGTCCCGAGCATGCCGCTTCACGGCCTGTTCGATGCGCGGGAGGTTGAGGCGGACGACATACCCGCTTTCCCGCGAGCGCACCGACGCGGCGATGGGCCAGTCCTGCCGCGACGTCCTCCGGGTCGCCGCAAGCAACCGGAGATCGTCATCGCGGGCTTCCAGAACCCGGTCGTGGATGAACTGGATGATCTGCGCCGGCCGCATCTGATCGATCGTGTTGTAGATCATCACGATGACGAGGCAGAGGGCCGAGGTGGTCAGCAGCAGGGCTATCGTGGTCCCGAAGACGGGCCTGTGAAAGCCCGTGTTGGTGACGAGCGTCATCAGGACGAAGACCGACAGGCCGACGAAATACCCGAAGTAGAACTGATTCGTGCGCCGGGCCATGAATTGGTCGGTGACCTGCGCGGTCAGCGCGGCGGCCCCCTGCTGCACGGCGAGGAGCAGGAGTGAGAAGGTAATCGAGGTGACAGTGATAATGCTCGATGCCACCGTCGTCAGGAGGCTTCCCAAGGCCGCACTGTCGCCCAGCAGCTCCCCGAGCCACCGGAAGCCGGCCGGTGCACCGCCCCCGGACCAGGATCGATCCGCCAGATAGACCAGGGCGTTCAGGCCCACGAAGCCGATGACGGTCGCGAGCGGCAGAGCGAGGAACTGCCGGAACGACCGCCGGACTGCGCTGACGAAGCGGCCTGGGACAGACTTGATCGTCTTCATGTTGCGCTATCGCTCGGTATCGACCCGGGAGGGGGGCCGAACCTAGCGCATGGTCTCGGGCAGATGCTGGATCGGGTTCGTGCGCGCGGGCGCGCCCTGGCCCTGCACCGTTCCGTCCGATTGCATCACGTCGGTCGAGGACTGGATCGCGCTGGGTGGGGAGACCTGGCCGCTCCCGCGGGCCGAGCTGTCACGCTCCGATGCCGGCGGCAGGGTTCCCGGTGTCGGTTGGTCGATCCGGCTGGCAGCCGACTGAGACAGGGCCGGAACGGTCAAGCCGAAGCTGCCGGACACGGCACCCAGGACGAGGGCTCGCCCGATCCAACGCAAGTACAGTCCGGATGAAGGGGGTTGGGTCGTCATCGCTCGATCCTACCGTTCGATGCAGCGCGCCGGCGCTTTACGTTCGGTCGGCAATGCACCCGCGCCACGGGCGTTCCCCGCCTCGCCGCAGCCCCGTAAGGCTGGCAGAGCCTGGAACAGTGACCGGGATCGTTCCGGCGTCTGCGTTCCGTGTGTCCGCATTGCGGGGACTCGTCACCTCCCCCTGCCGGACATTCGCACGATCGAGCCAGGTGCGTTTGGGCCTCGCACCAGCTGCCCCGCTGAGGGGAACCCAAGGGTCGCGCGTCCCTGCTCGTCGTGAGCAGTCGAGCGAGAGTCGGCATTCCGCGATGGCCGCCGAACGCAGCCACGTTCCCGCGCCGACACGACAAACACCGATCCACCTTGCGCTCCGGACCGACCGCGGCTATCTATCGCTCAACAGTTCTGATGGCAGTCGAGAGGCTGCGGTTCGGGAGTGGGCCCCACCGGGTCCGCTCTTTTTTTTCGCCGCGTCAGGTTTGGCCGCGCGAGACCGCACGCTCGGACGTGCCGCCCAGGACGCCGCAAGGGTTGCGCGCTGATATCCATGTCGTCCGAGATCGAAGCGGATCTGTCCGAGAAGCGCCTCGTCCGCGAGAGCGGCGTCGCCGCTCGCGTGGTGCAGGTGATCGAGGGGCCGGTCCAGGGCCTCGGCTTCCGGCTGGTCCGGGTGAAGGTGACCAACACCAATGGCTGCACCGTCCAGATCATGGCGGAGCGGCCGGACGGCACGTTCTCGATCGACGATTGCGAGGCGGTGAGCCGGGCGATCTCGCCGGTGCTGGACGTCGATGATCCGGTCGGTACCGCCTACAATCTTGAGATCTCATCTCCGGGGATCGACCGGCCGCTGGTTCGGGTCTCGGACTTCGCCCGCTGGGCGGGCTACGAGGCCAAGATCGAGCTGAGCCCGCCGCTCGACGGCCGCAAGCGCTTTCGCGGCATTCTGGGCGTTCCGGATCCGGAGACGCTGACCGTCCCGATCGACCTGCCGGACGTGAAGGAAGGGCTGCCGAGCCGGGTCGCGCTGCCGTTGCGGGATCTCGCCGAGGCGCATCTCGTCCTCACCGACGAGCTGATCCGCGAGTCCCTGCGCCGCGGCGGCCCGCCGGCCGACGATGCGGACGAACTGGACGAAGACGACGAGGCCGAGGACGACGCACCGGCACCAGCCCGGCCCGCGCCGAAGCCGCAGGGTCCGAAGGCCAAGGCTGCCAAGGCCGGTGCCAAAGCCGACCCGAAGGCCCCGAAAGAGAAGAAGCCCCCGCGCACCGACCCCAAGAAGCCGGTCGTGTCTAAGGCGTCCCGGCTCAAGAGCCGCGGCGACCTGCATTGAAATGACTTGAGATTCGGGCTCGGCCGCCTTCGGGCGCCTGGCACGAAGACTTGACGGAAGAGAAGGACCGACACCGATGGCCGTCGTCAGCGCCAACAGGCTCGAACTCCTCCAGATCGCCGACGCGGTCGCCCGCGAGAAGGTGATCGACCGCTCCATCGTGATCGACGCGATGGAGGAGGCGATCGCCAAGGCGGCGCGCTCCCGCTACGGCGCGGAGACCGACGTTCACGCCGAGATCGACAACAAGACCGGGGCTCTGCGCCTGTCGCGCCACCTGCTGGTGGTCGATCAGGTGGAGAACGACGCCCGCGAGATCACCCTGGAGCAGGCCCGCCGCTACAACCCGGGCGCGCTGGTCGGCGACGTGATCTCCGACACCCTGCCGCCCTTCGATTTCGGCCGCGTCGCCGCGCAATCGGCCAAGCAGGTCATCGTTCAGAAGGTGCGCGACGCCGAGCGCGCCCGCCAGTTCGACGAATACAAGGACCGTATCGGCGAGATCCTCAACGGCATCGTGAAGCGGGTCGAGTACGGCAACGTCATCGTCGATCTGGGCCGGGGCGAGGGCATCGTCCGCCGGGACGAGATGATCCCGCGCGAGACCTTCCGGCCGGGCGACCGGATCCGCTCCTACCTGTTCGACGTGCGCTCGGAAGTGCGCGGGCCGCAGATCTTCCTGTCGCGCTCGCACCCGCAATTCATGGCCAAGCTGTTCGGCCAGGAAGTGCCCGAGATCTACGACGGCATCGTCGAGGTGAAGGCGGTGGCCCGCGATCCGGGCTCCCGTGCCAAGATCGCCGTGATCTCCCGCGACGGCAGCATCGATCCGGTCGGCGCGTGCGTGGGCATGCGCGGATCCCGGGTGCAGGCTGTCGTGGGTGAGCTGCAGGGAGAAAAAATCGACATCATCCCGTGGTCGGAGGACGAGGCGACCTTCATCGTCAACGCCCTCCAGCCCGCCGAGGTGGTGAAGGTTGTGCTCGACGAGGAGGCCGACCGCATCGAGGTGGTGGTGCCGGACGACCAGCTGTCGCTGGCCATCGGCCGCCGCGGCCAGAACGTGCGTCTGGCCTCGCAGCTCACCGGCTGGGATATCGACATCCTGACCGAGGCCGAGGAATCCGAGCGGCGCCAGAAGGAGTTCGCCGAGCGGACCCAGGTGTTCATGGAGGCGCTGGACGTCGACGAGACCGTGGGCCAGCTGCTGGCGGCGGAAGGTTTCCGCAATGTCGAGGAGATCGCCTACGTCGACATCCAGGAGCTGTCCGGCATCCAGGGTCTCGACGAGGAGACCGGCGCCGAGATCCAGGCCCGCGCCCAGGACCACCTCGCCCGGATCGAGCAGGAGCACGATGCCCGACGCACCGAGCTCGGCGTGGCCGACGAGCTGCGCGAGATCGAGGGCATCACCACGCCCATGATGGTCGCGCTCGGCGAGAACGACGTGAAGACCGTCGAGGACCTGGCGGGCTGCGCCACCGACGACCTCGTGGGCTACACCGAGGGCCGCGGCCCCGACGCCGTGCGCCATGCCGGCTATCTCGATGGGTTCGAGCTGTCGCGGGCCGAGGCCGAGGGCCTGATCATGGCCGCCCGCCTCAAGGCCGGCTGGATCGAGGCGCTGCCCGAGCCGGAGGCCGGGGAGGGTGCCGAGGGCGAGGAGACCGAGACGGCCGCCACCCCGGCCGAGGCCTGAGCGGGAGGCTGCGGCGGACACGCTGATGGTCGAGGTCGACACGACCCCGCCCGAGGACGGGCAGGATGCCGGGCTCGATCCCGGGGGGCTCGATAGCGGCCCCGGCCGGCGCGTGCCGCAGCGCACCTGCATCGTCACGCGCGTCGTCCAGCCGCCCGAGGCGATGATCCGGTTCGTGCGCGGCCCGGACGGCGCCGTGGTGCCGGACCTGCGGGCCAAGCTCCCCGGGCGCGGCGCCTGGATCAGCGCCAAGCGCGATGCCGTCGCTACAGCAGTCCGAAAAAACCTGTTCCCGCGGGCGTTCAAGGGACCAGCCCAGGCCGGCCCCGACCTGCCGGACCGGATCGTCACCGGTCTGCGCGAGGATCTGCGGCAGGCGATCGCCATGGCCAACAAGGCGGGATGCGTGGTCGCAGGGTTCTCGAAGGTCGAGGCGGCGATCGGCGGCCAGCCCGGCGCGGTGGCGCTGATCCACGCCGCCGAAGCCAGTCCGGACGGTCGCCGGAAGATCGCTTCGGCCTTGTACCGGCGCCACGGTGAAGCCATGTCAAGGATACCGATCATCGACGACCTGTCCGAAGATGAATTGGACATGGCCTTAGGTCGGGATCATGTGGTACACGCTGCGCTCGTCGCAGGAGCCGGAGCTGCCGGCTGCCTGTCGCGTTGGCGTCGGCTACGCTCCTTCGAGGGCGCCGCCGCGGCGACCGAGGAGCCCGATCCAGCCCGAATCGGCGGGATCGACGAAGCCTCACGTTGACGACGCACCAGGACGAATTTGGCTGGCGCCACCGGGCGTCGGTTCACGGGACGATGGAAACCCTCAGGGTTCAGGCTGAATGAGCGACACGAACAACCCGGGCGACAAGACTCTGAACAGGACTTCTCCGAAGCCGCTCTCCCTCAAGCGGCCGATCGAGGCGGGCACCGTGCGTCAGAGCTTCTCCCATGGCCGCTCCAAGCAGGTCGTGGTCGAGACGGTCAAGCGCCGTGGCGTCATTGGCGCGGCGCCGGCCGCCCCTGCCCGTGAGCCTGCGCCCGCCCCGCGGCCGGCCCCGGCCGCGACCACCACGCCGCCGCCGCGCCCGGCCCAGCGCTCGGCTTCGGGCGTCGTGCTGCGCACGCTGAGCGAGCAGGAGAGCGCGGCCCGCGCCGCCGCCCTTGCCGACGCGAAGCGCCGCGAGGCCGAGGCCCGTCAGAAGGCCGAGGCTGAAGCTGAGGCACGCCGCAAGGAGGCCGAGGAGCAGGCCCGCCGCGAGCGCGAGGCCGCCGAGGAGCGCCGTCGTGAGGAGGAGGCCCGCAAGGCCGCCGCCGCCGAGGCCGCTCGCGCTGCCGAGGAGGCCGCCAAGGCTGCCGCTGCGGAAGCCGCCGCTGCCGCCCAGGCTCCGGCCGCCCCCGTGGCTGCTGCGCCCGCCGCGTCCGCCCCCGCAGCTCCGGCAGCTGCCCCGGCCCGCCCGGCCTCGACGACGCGTCCGATGCCGGCCCGTCCGACCGCCATTCCGGCCCGCCAGCCCGAGGGCGCACGCCCGGCTGCGGCGGCCCCTGCGCGTCCGGCTGCCCCAGCTGCTCCGGCCGCTGCCGCGCCTGCGGCCCGTCCGCCGCTGACCGCCCGTCCCGCCACCGGCGAGCCGCGCAAGACCATCACGGCGGATACGCGCAAACCCCGCGATCTCAACTTCATGGCGCGCCCCGCCCCGGCGCCCGAGCCCGAGAAGAGCGCCACGCCGGCCACCGCCGCGCGTCCCGCCGCCGGCGCCACCGCTGCCGCGCGTCCCGCCGGTCGCGGCGCCCAGACCAACGACGACGAGTCCGAGACCAAGCGGGTGATCCGGCGGCCCGGTATGCCGCTCAAGATCATCGCGCCGCCCAAGACGCCGAAGTCCCCGGGCGGCGACCGCAACCGCGGCCGCCTGACCATCGCGACGGCGACGTCCGGTGAGGACGAGCGCACCCGCTCGGTCGCCTCGTTCCGCCGCCGCCAGCAGCGCATGAGCGGCCGCGGCCAGGTCGAGCAGAAGGAAAAGCTGTCCCGCGAGGTGACGATCCCCGAGACGATCACCATCCAGGAACTCGCCAACCGCATGTCGGAGCGGGCCGTGGACGTGATCCGTCTGCTGATGAAGCAGGGCGAGATCCATAAGATCACCGACGTGATCGACTCGGACACCGCCCAGCTCATCGCCGAGGAACTCGGCCACACCGTGCGCCGCGTCGCCGAGTCCGACGTGGAAGAGGGTCTGTCGTCCGACGAGCCGGATCTGGAGGAGGATCTCGATCCCCGTCCGCCGGTGGTCACCATCATGGGCCACGTCGACCACGGCAAGACCTCGCTGCTCGACGCGATCCGCAAGGCGAACGTGGTGGAGGGCGAGGCCGGCGGCATCACCCAGCATATCGGCGCCTATCAGGTCGCGTCGCCCTCCGGCGACATGATCACCTTCATCGACACTCCGGGCCACGCGGCGTTCACGTCGATGCGCGCCCGCGGCGCCAAGGTCACCGACATCGTGGTGATCGTGGTGGCGGCCGATGACGGCGTCATGCCGCAGACCATCGAGGCGATCCAGCACGCCAAGGCGGCCGGCGTCCCGATGATCATCGCGGTCAACAAGATCGACAAGCCGGATGCGAACCCGCAGCGGGTCCGCACGGAGCTGCTTCAGCACGACATCCAGGTCGAGTCGATGGGCGGCGAGACCCTGGAATTCGAGGTTTCGGCCAAGACCGGCGACGGTCTGCCGGAGCTGTTGGAGGGCATCCAGATCCAGGCCGAGATCATGAACCTGCGCGCCAACGAGAAGCGCGACGGCGAGGGTACGGTCATCGAGGCCCAGCTCGACCGCGGCCGCGGCCCGGTGGCGACGGTTCTGGTCCAGCGCGGCACCCTGTTCACCGGCGACATCGTCGTGGCCGGCGCCGAGTGGGGCCGCGTGCGCGCCCTGATCGACGACCTCGGCGAGAACGTCCAGTACGCCGGCCCGTCGGTGCCGGTGGAGGTGCTCGGCTTCAACGGCACGCCCGATGCTGGCGACCGCGTGACCGTGGTGCCGAACGAGGCCCGCGCCCGCGAGGTCACCGAGTACCGCGCCCGCCAGAAGCGCGAGCGTCAGAATGCCCGGACCGGCGGTGCCAACCGCTCGCTGGTCGACATGATGCGCGACCTCAAGGAAGGCGCTGGCCGCAAGGAGCTGCCGGTCGTCATCAAGGGCGACGTGCAGGGTTCGGTCGAGGCGATCTCGGGCGCTCTGGAGAAGCTCGGCAACGACGAGGTCGCGGCCCGCATCCTCCTGTCGGGCGTCGGCGGCATCACCGAGTCGGACATCACCCTGGCTCAGGCCTCGAAGGCGGTGGTGATCGGCTTCAACGTCCGCGCCCTCAAGGAGGCCCGCGAGGCCGCCGAGCGGGCCGGGATCGATATCCGCTACTACAACATCATCTACGACCTCGTGGACGACATCAAAGCCACGCTGTCGGGGATGCTGCCGCCGACGCTCCGCGAGGAGCGCCTGGGCGAGGCCACGATCCAGGAGGTCTTCGAGGTCTCGAAGGTTGGCAAGGTCGCGGGTTGCCGGGTCACCGACGGTATCGTGGAGCGCGGCGCGCATGTCCGCCTCATCCGCGACAGCGTCGTGATCCACGAGGGCAAGCTGAAGACCCTCAAGCGGTTCAAGGACGACGCGAAGGAAGTCACCTCCGGCCAGGAGTGCGGCATGGCCTTCGAGAACTTCGAGAACATGCGCGCGGGCGATGTGATCGAGTGCTACCGGGTCGAGGAGATCCGTCGCACCCTCTGAGATCCCGGACCCCGTCCGGACAGGGCGGTCGCGGCCTCAGCCGCGGCCGTCTTTTCTTTTTCGCGCATCTCTCTTTTGTTGGACGTGAACCGGCCGCCCCGCGGCGTCGGCCCGAGATAGAATGGCCCAGAAACCCACATCCACCGGCCCCTCGCAGCGCCAGCAGCGCGTGGCCGAACTCGTGCGCCACGCCCTTGCGGAGGTGCTCCAGCGCGGGGACATCCAGGATCCGGTGCTCGGCACGCATGTCGTGACCGTGCCGGAGGTGCGGATGTCGCCGGACCTGAAGCTCGCCACCGCCTACGTGATGCCCCTCGGCGGCGTCGACGAGGCGCCGGTGATCGCCGCCCTGGAGCGCCATCGGAAGGTGCTGCGCCAGGAGGTGGCCCGGCGGGTGAACCTGAAATTCGCGCCCGAGCTGCGCTTCCGCCGCGACGAAACTTTCGACGAGGCGGCGCGCATCGACAAGCTGCTCCGGGACGAGCGCGTGCAGCGCGACCTCGTCGCCGAGCGGGACGAGGCGCAGGCCGACGACGAACCGGAGACCGGGCCGGGGCATTGATCCCCGACGCCATATGGACAGGAGCGGGGCAACGACCCCGGGGGACACGAGGACATGACGGTTTCCATCGAAGATCTTCCGCCGGCCGAGCGCACGGTGTCCGCCCCCGGCGGCGAGCGCCGGGGTCCGGAGGATCGCCGCCCGCAGCGCGGACCCCGCCCCGATCGGCCCAAGCGCCGGGACGTGTCGGGCTGGGTCATCCTCGACAAGCCGATCGGCATGACCTCGACCCATGCCGTCGCGGTGGTGAAGCGCGCCTTCAACGCCAAGAAAGCCGGGCATGCCGGCACCCTCGACCCGCTAGCCTCCGGCATCCTGCCGATCGCGCTCGGTGAGGCGACCAAGACCGTCCCGTTCGTCATGGACGGCCGCAAGGCCTACCGGTTCACCGTGCAATGGGGCGTCGAGACCGACACCGACGACGCCGAGGGCCGCGCCGTCGCCACCAGCGATGCGCGTCCGGAACGGGCGGCCGTCGAGGCGGCCCTGCCGGCCTTCGTTGGTGCCATCGAGCAGGTGCCGCCGCGCTATTCCGCGATCAAAATCCAGGGCGAGCGCGCCTACGATCTGGCCCGTGAGGGCGAGGTCGTGGAGCTGGTCGCCCGGCCGGTGCAGATCGACCGCCTCACGGTGGTCGAGCATGACGGCGAGCGCACGGTGATCGAGGCCGAGTGCGGCAAGGGTACCTATGTCCGGGCGCTGGCTCGCGACCTCGGCCGCGTGCTCGGCTGCTACGGCCACGTCTCAGCCCTGCGCCGCACCCGGGTCGGCCCGTTCTCGGAAGCCGAATCCTGTGCCGCCGCCGGCCTGACTGAGGGCGGCCCGGAAGCCGCGCTGGCGCATCTGCGGCCGGTGGAAACCGCGCTCGACGCGATCCCCGAGGTGACGGTCTCCCGGGATCTGGGCTTACGCCTGATGCGCGGCCAGTCGGTGATCCTGCGCGGCCGGGACGCCCCCGTAGAGGGCAAGGCCTTCGCCACCTGCGGCGGCATCTTGGTGGCAGTCGGCGATGTGGAGCGCGGCGAGCTGGTGCCGCACCGGGTGTTCCATCTCGGCGGCACTGCGCCGGTTCGCAACGCCTGAGCGGCGGGTTCCCCCTATGACGCGGGGGCACCGTTCGTTTTAGGCAAGGCAGCGGCTGAACGCGAGCCTCTCCCTCCCCCCCCCCCCCCCCCCCCCCCCCCCCCTCTGCGGGGGAGGGTGGCCCCCGAAGGGGGTCGGGAGAGGGGAGCAACGGTGCAGAAGCGGGCGTTGCCCGTCATGCCGGTCGCGTCCTTTGCTGAACCCGGGCTCCCCTCTCCCGACCCGGCCTGACGGCCGGCCCACCCTCCCCCGCAGAGGGGGAGGGAGAAGCGCTTGGGGTTAGGCTCGGCCCTCATCCGGGATCGAAATTCCTCCCCGTTTCATCTCAACCAACCCCGTATGAGCTTGCCGCCCCTCAACCTGAGGCGCGTGGGCGCAGGCGGAACGAACCTCAGCGATCGAACTTTGGCCCCGGCAACCGACCCGGGGATACGATGGACGAGCAGACCTGCGATGTGGCGGTGATCGGGGCCGGGACCGCCGGCATCGCCGCCTACCGGGCCGCCACCGAGGCCGGCGCCAAAGCCGTCCTGGTCGAGCGTGGCCCGGGGGGTACGACCTGCGCCCGGGTGGGCTGCATGCCCTCGAAACTGCTGATCGCGGCGGCCAAGGCCGCCCATGGCGCGCGCAGCGCCGACCTGTTCGGCATCCGGGTCTCCGGCGTCTCGGTGGACGGGCGCGCGGTTCTCGAACGCGTCCGGGCCGAGCGGGACCGGTTCGTCGGCAGCGTCTTCGACGGCCTCGATAAGCTGCCCGAGGGTGCACGCATCGCCGGCACCGCGCGGTTTCGCGATGGCAGCAGCCTTACGATCGGGGACCAGACCCGCATCACCTTCCGGGCCGCCGTGATCGCCACCGGATCAAGCCCGACCGTCCCAAAACCCCTGCGCGGGCTCGGCGACCGCCTCCTGACCACCGACACCCTGTTCGAGATCCCCGATCTTCCCGCCTCGCTCGCCGTCCTCGGCGCCGGCGCGGTTGGGATCGAGATCGCCCAGGCGATGACGCGCCTGGGCGTCCGCGTCACCGTGCTCGATTCGGGCGATACCGCCGCCGGGCTGTCCGATCTGGATCTCGCCGCCCAGGCCGCCGAGATCTTCGGAGCGGAACTGGAGCTGCATCTCGACGCGACGCTGGAAGCCGCAACCGTTGATGGCGATGGCGTCTGCCTCACCTGGACCGACCGGGACGGGCGCGCCCGGGAGACCCGCGCCGAGCGGGTGCTGGCCGCCACCGGACGCTCACCGAACCTCGACGATCTCAGGCTGGAGGCCGCGGGTCTGCGCCTCGACGAGGATGGCGTGCCCGACTTCGACCGGCGCAGCCTCGTCTGCGCGGGGGCCCCGATCCTGATCGCCGGCGATGCCGATGCCTGGCGGCCGGTGCTGCACGAGGCGGGCCGTCAGGGTCGCATCGCCGGGGCGAATGCGGCTGCCCTCGCAGCCAGGGGCGCCGTCGCCACGCCGGAGCCCTCGACCAGTCTCGCCCTGGTGTTCACCGATCCGCAGATCGCGGTGATCGGCGCGCCCTACGATCCCGATCCCGATGCCGACGGCCGCGTGACCGGTGCCGTCGATTTCTCCGACCAGGGCCGCGCCCGGGTCGATGGCGCGAATCGCGGCGGCCTGCGGATCTGGGCCGACCGGGACGGCACGCTCCTCGGCGCCGAGATGCTCGGGCCCGCCGTCGAGCATCTGGCACATCTCCTGACCCACGCGATCGGCGATGGGAAGACCGCCCAGGCTGTCCTGGACCAGCCCATATACCACCCTACAGTTGAGGAGGGCTTTTCAACCGCATTGTCTGAAATCACACATAAGATTTGTCAGTCTTAATCTGTGCCAAACGGCATCGTGATATCGAGCTGATCTTGCCGCAAGCGGAAGCATTGCACTTCGCCACGCCCCCGGTCATATCAGACCGGATGAGCGGGGTTCTTTTCTGATGCCGCCGAACCAGGCCCCCGACCGCGGCCTCGATCTCGACGTGCTCGCGCCCGAGGCGCTGGATCGCCTGGACAAGGGCGTGATCGGCCTCGATTCGGCCGGCACCGTCGTGGTGTTCAGCGAGGGCGCGAGCGCGCTCTCGGGGCTGTCGCGCGAGTCGGTGCTGGGCCGCAATTATTTCCGCGAGGTGATGCCGGGCACCAACGTGCCGAGCTTCCGCGGCCGCTTCCTCGCCGGGAGCCGCCGGGGCGCCCTCGACGAGAGCTTCGATTACGTGTTCGGCCGGCTGCCCCAGCCCCTGCGGGCGCGGGTGCACATGCGCCACGGCACGGCGTCCGAGACCGGACCGGTCACTTGGCTGACCATCGACCCGATCGAGAGCCTCGGCGCCGGCCTCTCCCGCGAGGCGGTGATGGCGGCGATCGGCCGGCGCGCGCGCGCCGAGCCGGTGGATGCCAGCCATTGCGAGCGTGAGCCGATCCACATCCCGGGCTCGATCCAGCCCAACGCCGTGATGTTCGCGGCCGATGCCGAGACCCTGCAGGTCCTGGCCTACTCGGCCAATGTCGGGGAGATCGTCGACCCGTCCGATCCGCCTCTCGCCGGAAGGCCCCTCGGTGAGGTGCTGCCCGGGGATTTCGTCGACGCCATCCGGGCGCGCCTCGCTGCCGGCACCCTGGGGGACGGCCATTCCGTCCGCCGCCGGCTGACGCTCACCGGCCGCAGCGCCTCCTACTACGCCGTAGCCCATGCCCATGCCGGGCGGGTGATCGTCGAGCTGGAGCTCGAGCCCGATTCCGACGACGACTTCCCCACCGCCAGCCAGGTCGACACCGAGCTCGCCGTCGGCCGCCTGCGCGAGGCCGGAACCCTGGTGGAGGCCGCCCGGATCGCCGCCCTGGAGATCCGCGCGCTCACCGGCTTCGAGGCCGTGCTGGTCTACCGGTTCGACACCGACTGGAACGGCGAGGCGGTGGCCGAGGACAAGGTCCCCGGCTGGTCCCGCAGCCTGCTCGGCCTGCGCTTTCCCGCCTCCGACATCCCGGCCCAGGCGCGCGCCCTCTACACCCGGGCCAAGAATCGCTTCGTAATCGACCGCGACAGCGTGCCCGTGGGGCTGGTGGCGGCCCCGGGCGCGGGCAACGGCCCGATCGACCTGACCTTCGCCCAGCATCGCACGCTCTCGCCGATCCACCTGGAGTATCAGCGCAACCTCGGCGTGAACGGCTCGATGTCGATCTCGATCATGGTCGAAGACCGGCTCTGGGGCCTGATGATCGGCCATCACCGCCGCCCCCACTACGTCACGCCGGAGACGCGCTCGGCCGCCACGGTGCTCACCGACGCCTTCGCCATGCGGGTGCAGGAGATCGAGTCCCGCCGGCTCTGGGCCGAGCGGCAGGCCCATCTCGACGTCGAGGGCCGTCTGGTCCGCGGGCTGACCCGCTCCGACGATTTCGTCGCCGCCCTGACCGCCGGCAATGCCACCCTGCTCGACCTGTTCAGCGCCACCGGGGCCGGCATCGTGGCGGGTGAGCGGGTCACGCTGATCGGCCGGGCGCCGCCCGCCGACATGGTCGCCCGGATCGGGGGCTGGCTGCGCGAAAAACTGCCCGCCGGCGAGACCCAGTACAGCAGCAACAGCTTCACCGCCGAGTATCTGGAGGCGGCCCCGTACCGGGAGATCGCCAGCGGCCTGCTCGCCGCCTTCGTGGACGAGTCCCGCGAGAACCTGCTGCTCTGGTTCCGGCCGGAAGTGCCCAGCACGGTGACTTGGGGCGGCGACCCGCGCAAACCGGTGCTCGCCGGCAGCGGCCCGGTGGCGCTGCTGCCGCGTCGCTCGTTCGAGCGTTGGGTCGAGGAGCGCACCGGCTTCGCCGCCGCCTGGGCCGAATGGCAGGTCCAGCTCGCCGGCTCGCTCGCCGAGGCGGTGGAGGGCGTGGTGCTGCGCCAGCGCCGCAAGATCGACGAGCTGACCAGCCTGCTCGCCGAGAAGGAGCGCCTGCTCGAGCAGAAGGACCTGCTGACCCGGGAGATCGACCACCGGGTCAAGAATTCCCTGCAGATCGTCTCGGCCTTCCTGCAGATGCAGCGCCGGCAGATCGCCGATGCCGAGGCCCGGCAGGCCTTCGCCGACACCTCCGCCCGGGTCATGAGCGTCGCGCGGGTGCACGACAGCCTCTACCAGGCCGAGCGCTTCGACGAGGTCGATCTCGGCCAGACCATCGAGAACCTGTGCAACGACCTCGCGGGCCTTGCCGGCGAGGGTCACGCCGTGGACCTCTCGGCCGAACCCGGCCTGATGGTGCCCTACCGGAAGGCGGTGGCGCTCTCGCTGATCGCCACGGAGCTCGTGACCAACGCGTTCAAATACGCCGCCAACCCCACCGGCGGCGGTCGCGTCGAGGTCAGCGTCTCGGCCTCCGGCCCCGGCGAGGTTCAGCTCCGGGTCTGCGACGACGGCGCTGGCCTGCCCGACGACTGGGCCGAGCCCAAGACGCGCGGCAAGGGCACGGGCCTCGGCATGAAGCTGATCCGGGCGATGCTCGACCAGATCAACGCCCGGCTCGACGTGGCCAACAATCCGGGTGCCTGTTTCACCATCACGGCGTGATCGCCACCGTCATTGCGAGCGCAGCGAAGCAACCCAGTGCAGCGCGCGCTTAGATCGTAGCGTGTCCCTCGGTTGCTTCGCTGCGCCCGCGATGACGGGGTGGAAGCTCAGGCCCCCGCCTCGGCCAGCAGCCCGTCGACGAACTGCGACAGGCCTGTCCGGCGCGCCCGCTTCAACCGCTCGGCCGACAGGATCCCCTGGAGCGCCCGGAAGGCGTCCTGCAAATCCTCGTTGATGATGACGTAGTCGTACTCGCTCCAACGCTGAATCTCGGTGCGGGCGTTGGCGAGCCGCTTTTCGATCGTCTCGGCGGAATCCTCGGCCCGGCGCTCCAGGCGCTGGCGCAGCTCGGCCATGCTGGGCGGCAGGATGAACACCGTCACCACGTCCTGGGCGAGCTTGGCCCGCACCTGGCGGGTGCCCTGGTAGTCGATGTCGAAGATCATGTCCCGGCCCGAGCCCAGGACCTTCTCCACCGGGCGGCGGGGCGTGCCGTAGTAATTGCCGTGGACCTCAGCCCATTCGAGCAGGTCGTCGCGGCTGCGCAGATCCTCGAACGCCTCCCGGTCGATGAAGTGGTAGTGCCGCCCATCGATCTCGGAGGGCCGGCGCGACCGGGTGGTGACCGAGATCGACAGGTCCAGCGCCCAGGCCGGATCCTGCGCGATCGCCCGGGTCAGCGTGGTCTTGCCCGCCCCCGAGGGCGAGGACAGGATCAGAATCAACCCACGCCGCGCGATCGTGTCGGAGACGCTTTTGGCCGGTTCGATCATCCGCGCGGCTCCGCCGTGTTTCTCATCCACATGTTGAGGTCCTGGAGCGTCATTCGATGTTCTGGACCTGCTCGCGGAACTGCTCGACCACAGCCTTGAGGTCGAGCCCGATCCGCGACAGGCTGATGTCGTTGGCCTTGGCGCACAGGGTGTTGGCCTCGCGGCCGAATTCCTGGGCCAGGAAATCGAGGCGCCGGCCGATGGCGCCGCCTGCGGCGAGCAACTCGCGGGCGCTGGCGACATGGGCCTGCAGCCGGTCCAGCTCCTCGCGCACATCCGCCTTGCCGGCGAGCAGCATCGCCTCCTGGTGCAGGCGATCCGGATCGAGATTGGTCCCGCCCAGGGCCTCGATGGCGGCCACCAGCCGGGCGCGCACCGCCTCGGGCTTGCGCGCCGGGTTGTCCTCGGCGGCCCGGGTCAGCTCGGCGATCCGCTCGACCTGCGCGGTGACCACCTCGGCGAGCTGACGCCCTTCGGCCCGGCGGGCCTCGACCAGATCGGCCACCACCCGGACTACACCCTCGGCGAGATCCCGGGCGAAGGTCTCGGTCTCGGCGGATGCCTCGTCCTCGACCTCGATCACCCCGCGCACACCGAGCAGCCCGTCCATTGTGGCCGGGGCGACGCCCTCGGGCACCGGCACCCGGGCGACCGCCTGCGCGAGGCTCGCCAGCAGGCCCTCGTTGATCCGTACCCGGGCGGCCTGCTCCGGCTTGGTCAGGGTCAGGGTGAGCTGGCACTGGCCCCGCGACAGGGTTTTCTGCAGGGCGGTGCGCGCGGTCTCGCCGAGCCCATCATAGCCCGCCGGGACGCGGATGCGCACGTCGAGGCCGCGCCCGTTGACGCTCCGGACCTCCCAGGCCCATTGCACCGCCCCGGTGGTGCCCGCCGCCCGGGCGAACCCGGTCATGCTCGCGATCTGGGCCATGTCGACCCCCCGTCCTCAAGAAGATCGGGGCCTGTAGCACGGATCCGTTTGGGGGGAAGAGGTGGTGGGGAGAGGCGCGGCAAAACCGTCGAACATGCTACGGTTCTAGACGCCGTCCCGCCCCCGGGTTTCGCCGATATCCGCCATGGGCGCTGGTGCTCCGGACAAACAAGGTCCGCTGTTAATTGGATACATTGATTTCGCAGGTGTCGCTCACATCATAATCGGATGTATGTTTTTATTTATATAATAAATATCATTCATAGATTTCGACCGACTGTGTTTCCAAGCTGGACAGCACGAATATATCTGTACGACTTTTAAAATGAAAGTTTCTGCTCTTGATCTCGTAAGAGATTTTGACAATAATAAATAAAAGATCTTCTTGTCCGTAAATAATTTGTCGATAAGAGGCCCATTTGTCCCTGCGAATCGGTGTTCATCCGAATAATATTCATTTGACCTTGGCTGAAAGATGGCCCAACGCGCTCGATAATCTTGATCGTATGTTCGTTAACTATCTTGAGGGACGCGACAGCGCCAAACTGTTGGCGGCCGGGACGATCGATCTGTGTGGAACTGGATCGACGCCGCCTCTCCTGGCCGAAGCGGCAGGCCTTGATGTCGTGTACGTGGCGGCTTCCGCACCCCGTCCAGCGAACGGCGGCATCGTGGTGGCGATCGATGCACCGTTCCGCACCATCGCGGATCTTCGCGGGGCTCGGATCGCGTTGCTCGATGGCTCGTTCCATACCTACCTTCTCGCGAAGGTGATTGAGGGCGTCGGCCTGTCGCTACGCGATGTCATCCGCGTGGAGCTTTCGCCGGGCGCTTCACTCCAGGCGCTTGGTTCAGGCGCGGTGGAGGCCTGGGTGGCTATGGCGCCCCTCCTCGACCAATCGCTCGCCGCCGGTCGCACGCGTCTTCTAGCGCCCTGTGGTGCCAAGATTCCGAATCGGTCGATCTTCTGGTCCCTCGACCGGCGGGGTCTCGTCGCTGGCATGATCGACAATATCGTCAGCGCGCTCGCAGAGTTCGGGGATGAGATCGCCTCCGCTCCAGATCGTGCCGCCGATCTGTTGGCAGAGGCCGATCTTGCCGATGTCGATCGAGGGACGTGGCGTAAGATCATCTGCGCGCGCGACTGGCGGATCGTGCCGATGACCGACGCCATCATCGCCGAGCAACAGGCAGAGGCAGACACGCTCGCCCGCCACGGCGATCTAGTGCGCCCGATCCGCCTTGCGGGCAGGTCGTCTTCATCTTCCGCCGCCTGATCGAGAGAACCGGTATGAACGTCCTGTGGTACATGTGCGCCCCGGACGGACCGTATCCTTGGCGACCGGATGGTTCGCGTCAGGTGAACCATGGCTATTTGCGTCAGCTCGCGCTCGCCTACGATCAGCTCGGCTATACGGGGGCTTTGTTCGCCACGGGCGCGCATGATGTCTGGGTGCTAGCCAGCGCGCTCCTGCCCTATACCGAACGCCTCAAGCTGCTGGTTGCCATTCATCCGGGCCTCATACCGGTGACGTTGCTCGCCAAGATGGCAGCCACCCTCCAGGATTTCTCCGGCGGCCGGCTGATGATCAACGTCGTCTCCGGCGACGCGAAGATGCTCGGTGCGTATGGATTGGATCTCCCGCACGACGAACGCTACGTCATGGCGGACGAGTATCTGCAGATCTGGCACCGGCTGATGGCCGGGGAGAGCGTCACCCATCACGGTCAATACGTGCAGGTGACGGGCGCAAAACTTGCCCTGCCGGTCGGTCAGGATATCGTGCCGCCGTCGCTCTGGTTCGGCGGATCGTCCGACGCGGCGATCGAGGTCGCGGCAAAGCATGTGGACGTCTACCTCTCCTGGGGTGAGACGCCCGATGAGATGTCGCGCAAGGTCGAGGCGGTGCGCCGCAAGGCGGACGCGCTGGGACGAGAGCTCAGCTACGGCATCCGTCTCTATGTGATCGTGCGCGAAACCGACGCGTTGGCGTGGGAAGCTGCCGCCGCGCTCTTCGACAAGATGGACGCGGCGGCAATCGCCGCGAACCAGCGTTTCGTCGGGGGTACGGACTCGGTCGGGCAGCAGCGGATGTCGGCCCTGCATGGCGGCCGCAAACCGGAGAACTTCCGCGCGCTTGAGGTCGCGCCGAACCTCTGGTCGGGGATCGGCCTAGTGCGCCCTGGACCCGGCACCGCGATCGTCGGCTCGCCCGATACGGTCATCCGCACGATCGAGACTTACCGGAAGGCCGGGATCGAGACGTTCATCCTGTCAGGCATGCCCCTCTTGGAGGAAGCATACCGATTCGGTGAAAGCGTGCTGCCCCGCCTCCCGGTCGCGCGGGCGGCGCAACCGACCAAGCACTTTACGTGGTCCACGCTCTTCGATCGCGACCTCGGGCAACCGGCACCCTCGACCGATGCCTGACGCAGGGAAAGATCTCAGGATGCATCGCCGCGCCTTCACGCAATACGGTGCCGCTTTTTTCGCCAGCGTCCTCGGTCAACGAGTCCGAGCGGCAGAGGATGTTACCGTGCGCATCGGCTGGCTACGCAGTCCAAACGATATCACGACTGGAAAGGCGCGCGGCACGATCGAGAAGGCACTCGCGGAGCGGCGTGCAAGCGTCCAGTGGGTCGGTCCCTTTGCGGCCGCCGCACCCGCTCTCGAAGCCTTAAATGCGGGCGCGATCGACGTCACCGCGGGATCGTCCACCGCGTCTGTGACCGCACTGTCCGCCGGGGTCCCCGTCCTGATCTACGCTTACCAACGGATCGCGGCTGGCGGTGAAGCCATTGTGGTCCGGAAGAATTCCTCAATTCGGACGCTGGCCGACCTCGCGAATAAAAACGTCGCGGTCAACCGCGGCGGCACGGGCGAATATCTGCTGATGCGGGCACTTGCGCGCAACGGTATCAATCCGGCGAACGTGAGGCGCGTGTATCTTTCCCCCGCTGATAGCGGAGCCAGCTTCACGCAGGGGCACGTCGACGCCTGGGCGACCTGGGACCCTTTTGTCACCATTGCGCTCCAGACCTACGATGCCCGCGTTCTGGTGGATGGCGCCGGGATCGGATCCGAGAATGCCGTGACGCTCATGACCAGCCGAGATTTCGCGGCTCGACGGCGCGATCTCTTACAAGTCCTGTTCGATACGAATATCTCGGATAATAAATGGGCGCAGAGCAATGCAGCCGAAGCTGGCGTAACCTGGGTTCAAGCCATGAATCTCCCAATCTCTCTCGCATCGGCAATCGGTCGTAACAACGCCGTGCCAACAAGTGCTGTCACGGAACGAAGTGTAGCAGAGATAAAGGGTGTGGCTGAATGGTATGCCGCTAGCAAAATAATTCCTCACCTGCCGAATATAGATTTTGGCGTGATTAAATTGGCGTCGTAAGCATTTAATAGTTATACTTGAATGGGAGCTCGGCTGTAGCTTTTTTATAAAAACATTGCATTATCTGCATTTTTTGCGATTAAGTATTAAAAATATCTATTAAAATACCACCTCGGCCCGGATGTCGAGTTCGAGATGATGCTCTTAGATTTTGACGATGCATCATCTCGATGGGCGGCAACCGCTGCTTCTGCCCCCTATCGCCGCCCGCGCGGGGCCGGCGTCGGGTCGGCGAGCGCCGGGACGGTTTTGGGCGAACCGAGGTCGTAACTGCGGTTCTTCAGCGGATCGAGGCGCGTGCCCTCGGAGGCGTCGAAGGCGCGGGAGCTGCTCGGCGCGCCGGTGTCGAGGGCGAAGGCCGCGTTGGTGTTCGGGGTGTTGGCCCCCGGGGCGCCGCCCGGCGCGAAGGCCGAGGCCCGGCCGGGGACGCTCGGATCGGGGCCCGGCTCGACCTTGTCGACCGAATCCGCCGGCGGCGCCTGGCGGCTCTTCTCGACGGCGCGCCAGCGGGCGACGTTGCGCTGGTGGCCTTCCAGCGAGTCGGCGAAGGCGTGGCCGCCGCTGCCGTCGGCGACGAAATACAGGTCCTTGGTGCGGGACGGGTTGGCCACCGCCTCCAGCGCGGCCTTGCCGGGATTGGCGATCGGGCCCGGGGGCAGGCCCTCGATGGCGTAGGTGTTGTACGGGGTCGGCCGGTCGATCTCGGAGCGCAGGATGCCGCGGCCGAGGGTGCCGCGGCCGCCCACCAGCCCGTACACGATGGTCGGGTCGGATTGCAGCTTCATCCGCTTGTTCAGGCGGTTGATGAACACGCCCGCCACCCGGGGGCGCTCGTCAGCCCGGCCGGTCTCCTTCTCGACGATCGAGGCGAGGGTGACCATCTCGGCCGGGGTCCGCACCGGCACGTCGGCGCTGCGCCGCAGCCAGATCTGGTTCAGCACCTCGCGCTGCTTGGCCCGCATCAAATTGACGATCTGCTGGCGGGTGGCGCCGCGCTCGAACTTGTAGGTGTCGGGCAGGAGCGAGCCCTCGGGCGGGATCTCGTTGATCTCGCCGGCGAGGATGTCGTTGTCGTTGAGCCGGGTAACGATCTGCTCGGAGGTCAGGCCCTCCGGGAAGGTGATGGCGTGCTGCACCTGCCGGCCGGCGGTGACCGTGTCGAGGGCGTCCGCGATGCTCGCATGCGCCTTGAACATGTACTCGCCGGCCCGGAGCGCCGGACGGCCGCCGAAGCGGGCGGCGAACTCGAACAGGCCGGTATGGTCGATCACCCCCTCGCGCTTCAGCGCCTCGGCGATCTCGCCGGTGCCGCTGTGAGACGGGATCACCACGACCTTGTCGGCTGCGAGAGGCCCCGGCTCGCGCACCTGCCGCTGGAACAGGGTGATGCCGATCATCGCCGCGATGGCGATCACCACCGCGAAGGTGAGGGCGCCGCTGATGATGCCGACGAGACCGCTGCGCTCGCGCACCGGCTTCTCCGGCGGGGGCGGCGCGGCGGTGGGCTTGATCGCCTCGCCCGGCGAGCGCGGCGAGAGGCGCTGCGGCAGGGCCGGTTCGTCGGCCGAATCCTGCGCCATCGAATCCTGTGGGATCGTCTTGGGCGCGGACGACTTTGAGCGGCGGAAGAACATCGAGATCCTGTCGAGATCGTCGTCCCGAAAACCGGCGACCGGCTTTCGGGACGACGATGATACACCACCAGGCCCGCGCGCACCGCTTCGCGCCGCGGGCCGGGACCGGCGGCCCGCAACCGGGTGCGCGCGTCGAGACCTCCGACCCTAGCCGGGTTTGTGGCGAAATTGCCGTTCTGCGCTGCGAGAGCGGCCCGATCAGGTCGCCGGCTGGCAGGTCGCGCAGAAGAAGGTCGAGCGGTTCGCCTGCACGATCCGGGTGATCGCGCCGCCGCAACCCGGGTGGCGGCAGGGCTCGCCGACCCGGTCGTAGACCCGGAAGGCGTGCTGGAAGGCGCCGGCGCTGCCATCGGTATGGGCGTAGTCGCGCAGGGTCGAGCCGCCGGCCTTCACGGCTTCCTCCAGCACCTGCACGATCGCCTTGGCGAGGGCGTTAGCCTTGGGCGTCGGCCGCCCGTCGGGCTTGGCGAGGAGGCCGGCCGGAGTCTCCGGGTGGAGGCGGGCCCGGTGCAGGGCCTCGCAGACATAGATGTTGCCCAACCCCGCGATCAGGCGCTGGTCGAGGAGCGCGGCCTTGAGCGGCGCGATCTTGTGCCGGAATAGGCCGGCGATCACCGCCCCGGTCAGCCCGTCCAGGGGCTCGATCCCCATGTTGGCGAAGTGGCGGCAGCTTTCCAGGGTCTCGCTCGGAACAAGGTCCATGAAGCCGAAGCGGCGGGCGTCGTTGTAGGTCACGGTGGCGCCGGTGCTCATCGCCATCACGACGTGGTCGTGCTTGGGCGTGCCCTGGGCGCCCTCCAGGTAGAAATCCCCCGGCGACAGGTTGCTGCCGTCCGGCAGGGCCACGTCGAACCGGCCGCTCATGCCGAGATGCATGATCAGCGTCTCCCCCGAATCGAGGGCGGCGGTGAGGTACTTCGCCCGGCGCGCGAGACCGGTCACGGTCCGCCCCTCCAGCCGCGCCGCGAATCGCTCGGGGAACGGGAAGCGCAGATTCGGCCGGCGCAAGGTGACCCGGCTGAACCGGGCACCGACCATCGCGGGCACCAGGCCACGTCGTACCGTCTCGACCTCGGGAAGCTCCGGCATCTTTTTTCCGAGACTTTTTCGTTGGATCGCATGCGCACGCGGTCCGGATATCGAATTCTTCGACGAGAACGGCAACGGCGCGGTTTGCCGCCCTTCTCTGCGAAGAGTACGCGAAGGCTGGTGCTCAACGCCGGCGAAGTCTGACGTAGAGTGCGCCGCCGCCGCCGTGATGCCGGGCCGCCTCTTCGAAGCCCAGCACGATGCCCCGCAGCTCGGCGCCCCGCAGCCAATGCGGCACGCTGCGCCGAAGCACCCCCCGCTCGGCGAAGGCGTCGGGATAGGCGGAGCCGCCCTTGTCCCGCCCGCCCTTGCCGGTGACCACCAGCACATAGGCATGCCCGGCGGCCCGGCACCGCAAAAGGAATCCGGTCAGCGCGGCATGGGCTTCGGCCTGGACCATCCCGTGCAGATCGATCCGCGCCTCGACCGAAAGCCGCCCCCGGCGCAGCCCGACCTTGGCCTGCCGCTCCAGCCCCGACGGCGGGGCATGGCTCTGAGGCGGCGCCTGGTAGGGCGCGGCGGTGACCTTCTGCGGCAGGGCGCTCGCCGGCTTGGGCGGCGGCTTCGGACGGGGTTTTTTCGGTGTCGGGCTCGCCGACGGCTTCAGGATCGGCGCCGCCAGCGGCGGCATGGTCGCAGTCGGTGCTGGCGGGATCTCGGGCGGCGGAGGCGTCGCCCGGCTCGCCAGCGGCGTCACCAGCTTGGAGATCTCGCCCCAGAGCCGGGCCTCCCCGGCGGTCAGCCGGCGCGTGCGGCGCGGCGGCCTCACGGCGCGACCTCTTTAGCGAGCTTCGGCAGCAGCACCACGAAGCCAATGGCGTCACGCAGGTTTCCGGCCGCGACCCCGGCCTGCGACCCGGTGCCGACGAACAGGTCGCCCCGGGCCGGCCCGACGATCGCCGATCCGGTATCGGCGGCGATCACGAGGCGCCCAGTCTCGCCCAGCGCAGCGCCGGGAAGCGGCCCGACCAGCCAGAACGGCAGCCCGTAGCGCCACAAGCCGCCATCCACCGCGAGGCTGCGCCCGGGCGTCAGCGGTGCATTCGCGGCACCGGGCGGCCCGAGCGCTGGGTCGTCCACCGACGCGAGGCGGAAGAAGATGTAGGAGGCGTTGGCGCGGATCAGGCGGCGCGCGGTCTCGGGATGCGCCCGCAGCCACGTCGTCCAGCGGGCGAGCGTCAGGCCCTCCAGGGGCAGGTGACCCTCCTGCACGATCAGCTTTGCCACCGCCGTGTAGGGCTGGCCGTTGCGCCCGTCATACAGCACCCGGACCGCCCGACCGTCCGGCAGGCGGACACGGCCGGAGCCCTGGACTTGCAGCACCAGCAGGTCGACCGTGTCGCGCAGCCACAGGATCGGTCGGGCCTGCGCGTCCAGCGCCCCATCCTCGATGGCGGCCCGGTCGGGATAGGGCGCGAACCCTTCCGCGGTGGCGCGGGCGGCCCGCAGCGCCGGGTCGAGTCCGGGCCGGGTCTCGCCGGGGCCGAGGGACACGAGGTCGTCCGGCCGGGCGAGCACCGGCGTCGGGAAGTCCGGCCCCTGTGTGAGCGAACCCTCCAGTTCCGGCTCGAAATAGCCCGTCAGGAAGCCTGGCCGCTCGGCCCCCGGCTTCACCACCCGGAACGCCTCGAACCGATCCCGGAAAAACGCAGCCGCAGCGTCAGGCGCGACAGCCGCGGCATCCGAGCAGGCCGCCGACAAGGCCTCGGCGGCGCCCGCCACCCCCGCGGGCTGCGGCAGGAGTGGAGGCGGGGCGGCACAGACCCGGCGGAACGCGTCGAGTGCCGCCGCGGGATCGGGGCCGGGAAAGCCCGGCAGGGCCTCGAAGGGTACCAGCGTCAGGACCGCACCGCCGATCTCGGCGGGAGCGGCTAGTGCCGAGCCAGCTAGGAGCGTCGCGAAGAGGGCGGTCGGGAGCCGTCCGGACCAGGCACGCAGGTTGGGCACGGCAACGGAATCACGAAATCAGGCGCCGGCCTCGGTGGCCACGAGTTGCCAGTTCGGGTCGCGCGAGCCGAGGGTGCGCGCGAAGGTCCAGACGTCCGGCACCTCGACCACGGTCTCGGCGCTGCCGTCGACGACCTTGCCCTCGGCGTTGCGGGTGGCGGTGATGAGGTTCGACAGGAAGCGCACCGTGATCTGCGCCACTCGGTTGCGCACCTCGATGGCGACGATCTCGGCCTTGTCGATCGAGACGAAGGTGGTCTCCAGGGTCTGCCGGTTGCGCTCGCGCTCGGCGATCGCCCGCTCGAACGCCTCGCCGACCTCTTTCGAGAGAAGGCCCCGTAGGGTCTTCCGGTCGCCCTTGGCGAAGGCGATCATGATCGTCTCGTAGGCCGCCTTGGCGCCCTCGATGAAGGCGCGGGGGTCGAAGCCGGGCTCCGCCTGCACGGCGGCCTCAAGGCCGCGGGCGATCTCGGAGCCAGGCTCCGCGATGCCCCGCCAGTCGCGCGCTGTCGCAGCAGCCGGGGCCGGTGCGGGCTGCCCCCGGTCGGCACCGGGCAAGCGCACGACGTTGTCGCCCTCGGAGCGGGCCTGCGGCTCGGTGCGGCTGCGGTCCACCGGCTTGAACGGCGAGCGCTCCGCGCCGGTCTTCTGGCCGAGCACCGAACGCAGGCGCCAGATCACGAAGACGGCGAGCGCGAGAAAAATGATCGTCGTAACGTCGAAGCTGTCCTGCATCACCGATCCGATGGTGGCCGCGGCGGGACCCCGTGCCCCTTGCCGAGGTCGTGCGCGGTGCGGCGCCGGCAAAGCGCTCGCGGGTCTAAGCGACTCATAACTGACCAACGCGCAAGGAGCGAGCCGGTTATACCGGTGCGGAACGCCGCGATCCCCATGCCGCGATGGATATGGGTCTCCGACACCGCCGCCGCCAGCGCCACGCCAGCCTGCTGCTTGTCCGTCCCCGGCGCGCGTGTTAGCGGCGCTGCCTTCCGGGCCGCTTCGCGGTGCCGTTCAGCGGCTTCCGCCGCGACAACCCGGGCCGGCCGTGCCGGCCCATCGAGAAGGATGATCCGCATGGCCGACTCTCCGGCAGCCAACGGCAACGGCGGCGGCATGCCGCAGGGCGACGCGCCGACCATCAACGCGCTGGCGCAGTACACGAAGGACCTGTCCTTCGAGAACCCGAACGCGCCGCGCTCGCTGCAGCCCAAGGAAGGCCTCGGCCCGCAGATCAACATTCAGGTCAACGTCACCGCGCAGCAGCTGTCCGACACCGATTTCGAGGTCGAGCTGACGCTGGAAGGCGACGCCAAGATCCAGAACGACGTGCTGTTCGCATTCGATGTGAAGTATGCGGGCGTCTTCCGGATGGTCAACATCCCGGCCGACCAGCTTCATCCCGCCGTGATGATCGAGTGCCCGCGGTTGCTGTTCCCCTTCGCCCGCCAGATCGTGGCCGAGGCGGTGCGCAACGGCGGCTTCCCGCCGCTCTACATCGATCCGATCGATTTCGTTGCACTCTATCGCCAGAAGGCCCAGGAAGCCCAGGGCGCCGGCGGCCCGCTGGCTTCCTGAGGATTGAGAGAATGTCCCGGCGCGCCCGTCAGCGGCCGCCGGGACCGCGATAGGCCGCCGCCAGGGTGCGCAACGCCTCGGCGGGCCGCCCGGTGAGCCTCCGGGACCGCAGCACGATCCAGGTGAGCGGCAGTTCCGGCAGACACAGCCGCGCGCCGATCTCCACGGCACCCGGCGGGGCGGTGCTCGGCGCCAGGGCGGCGATGGCGAGGCCCGCCGTGACAGCGGCGCCGACGGCCAGTACGCCGCCGCCGACGAACACTTCCGTCCAGGGCAGGCCGGCTGCGTCGAGGGTGCGGGCCGCCGCCGCCCGGACGTTGCAGGGTCCCGACAGGCCCGCGAGCCGCAGAGGCTCGCCCAGCGGAGGGGCCGGGAAGTCAGGCGCCGCGAACCAGCCGAGGCGCTCCTGGGCCAGGATGGTCCCGCCGCGCTCGGGCTTTTCCTCGGTTCGCAGCAGCACCGCGTCGTAGCCGCCCTCGCCAGGGGACTCGAAGGCGGAAGCGAGGTCCCGCGAGGGGGCGATCCGCACCTCCGTGATCAGGCCCGCTTTGTCGAGCCCGAGGCGTCGGAGCAGAGCGGGCAGGTTCGGTCCGGCCACGTGATCGCTGATGCCGAGGCACAGCCGAGCCGGCACGTCGCCCGCGATCTCCGACAGGGCGTCTTCATGCGCCTCCAACAGTCGCCGCGCCGCCGGCAGGAACGACTCGCCTTTCCGGGTCGTGGTCACGTGCCGGGGCGTGCGATCGAGCAGCCGCTCGCCCAGCCGATCCTCCAATCGCTTCAGCCGCAGGCTGATCGCTGCCTGCGAGGTGTCCAGCGCCTCGGCGGCGCGCGTGAAGCTGCCGAGATCGACCACCCGCACGAAAGCCAGGACGCCGTCGAGGTCGAGGGGGCGGAGCAGCATCACAAGCATCCGTTATGAAAGATATTCTCAGTGATATCTCGCTCTTATGATTGTCGCCTGCAACTCTGTCGGCGCGACAGAGGAGGGGACGATGCTTGTTGCACGCTACCGGCACCGCTTGCCGGCCGATTATCCGATGGACCGAATCCGCGCGCGGGTCGCCGAACGGGCGCCCGCCTGGGACGTGATACCCGGCCTCGTCTTCAAGGCGGTCACCGTCGAGGAGCGCGCGCGCGGCGCGGCGGCGAACGCCTATAGCTCGCTCTATCTGTGGCGCGACGCCGGTGCGGCGGCCGAATTCCTTATCGGGCCAAGCTTCCGGGCCGTGATCGAGAGTTTCGGCCGCCCGCAGATGGAGACATGGCTTCCGCTCGACGTAAGCCTCGGCGCCGCCACGACCACTCTTGCCCTGTCCGAGGAGACGCGGCTGGTCGGCCTCGACGAGGATCTCGGCCAGTTGCGGGAGACCGAGCAGGTCCGGGGACGGGACATCGCCGGGCACCCGGGCGTCCTGGCCACCGTGGTCGGGCTCGAACCCGTCACGTGGCGGCTGACGCGCTTTACCCTGCAAGCCGACCGAGGCGATGCCCGATCCGGCCCCGAGGTCGCGCATCTCGCCGCCCCCGGCCTCGCGGCCCTCCGCGGTCTATGAGGGAGGCTTGATGCGATGCCCATCATCCGCATTTCCCTGCGCGCCGGCACGCCTCCAGCCCACCGCACCGCGCTCGTGGAGGGCGTCTATGCGGCCCTGCGCGAGACCTTCGCCGTGGCCGAGGGCGACCTGTTCGCCTTCGTCCATGAGCATGAGGCGGCGAACTTTCATTACGGGCCGGACTATCTCGGCATTCACCGCAGCGACGAACTGGTGACCATCCAGATCACCGCCAACGCCACGCGGACCACGGCGCAGAAGCGCGCGCTCTACGCTGCCATCGCCCGCAACCTCGGGCGCGAGCCGGGGGTGAAGCCAGCCGACGTGCTCGTGAACCTGATCGAGGTCGCCCCCGAGAACTGGTCGTTCGGCGACGGGCTGATGTCGTACGGGCCGCCGGACCCGTGACGGCGCGGAAGATGGAAAGGACGAGCCGGGCTTGACCGTGGCGGGGCCGGAGTCCAGGTCCGGGGCCCGCCGCCAGACCTGGATCGCATGAGCCCCACCGCGCATCTCGCTTTGATCAACCTGTTCATCGGCGACATCCAGGGCGGCCTCGGGCCGTTCCTGGGGACGTGGCTGGCGCAGGCCGCGTCCTGGAGCCCGGCGCGGGTCGGGTTCGTCATCACTCTGGTCGGATTCGGGACGCTGTTTCTGAGTGGCCCATTCGGAGCCCTGGTCGATCGCTTTCCCCGCCCGCGCCTGCTGGTGGCACTCGCCTGCGCGGCGATCCTGGTGGGTACGCTCCTGCTCCTGCCGGCGCGCAGTTTCTCCGCGGTGCTCATGGCGCAGCTGCTCGCCGCGGCCGGCGGCACGCTGCTGCTTCCGGCGGTGGCGGCTCTGACCCTCGGGATCGTCGGGAAGGACGGGTTCCCCAAGCAGCAGGGCCGCAACCAGGCGTTCAACCATATCGGCATCCTGATCGCAGCCGGAGGCATCAGCCTCGGCACGAGCACGTTCGGCCCGGCCATCGCTTTCTGGGTGCTCGGCGGCATGGCGGTCGCCGCGATCGTCGCGACCCTGACGACGCCGGCCGGCGCCTGGAACCGCCGCCGGGCCGTGGGCTGGCAGGAGGATGCGGAGGACGAGCCACAGCGCAGCGGCATCCGCCAGGTGCTGGGCAACCGCCGCCTGCTGGTGCTGACCGTGGCGCTGACGCTCTTCAACCTCGGCAGCGGCGGCATGCTGTCCCTGCTCGGCCAGAAGCTGGTCGCCACCGCGGCCGACGCCACGACTTGGACCGCGCGCTACGTGATGGTGGCGCAACTCGTGATGGTGCCGGTGGCCCTGTTCGCCGGCTCCCTGGCGGATCGGCGCGGACGGCGCCAGCTCCTGATGGTGGCCTTCGCGGTGCTGCCGGTGCGGGCGGTCCTCTCGGGCGTGATCGACGATCCGGTCTGGCTCATCGCCGCGGAAGTGCTGGACGGCGTGGCCTCGGGCATCGTCGGCGTGGCGGTGCCGGTGATCGTGGCGGACCTGACCTGGGGCTCCGGCCGCACCCAGACGGCGCTCGGCAGCGTCAACGCCGTGCAGGGCGTCGGCGGCGCCCTGTCGGGCTGGTATGGCGGCCTGTCCTACACCGTGTTCGGCTGGACCGGCGCGTTCCTCGCCCTCGGGGTACCGGCTCTCATGGCCCTCGCGCTGGTGATCTGGCTCGACGCCACCCCCGAGCCCGGTCGGCGCAGGCGCCGGCGGGAACGGCGGGGCGCGGCGATCCAGGGGGCGTAGGTTTTCTCCGGGCTGCTGACTTTTCGTGCAGCCTTATGCTGCGGGGAGAAGGAGCGATGAGGGATCGGTCCCGCGTATCACTCGTGGCGGTCACCTTGGACGACCTGCGCACCGTGGACGCCGTCTTCGACGATCTCACCGCCTATTCGATGCGGGTCGATGGCGTGCCGCGACGGGCGGATGCCGCTTCCGCGTTCGTGACAGCCCTCCCGCCGGGATGTGCGCCGCGCAACAAGCACGCCTTCCTGGCGCGATGCGACGACACGGCCATCGGTCTTCTGGATCTCATCGACGGCTACCCGAAAGCGGGAACGGCCTTCATCGGGCTCCTGGCGATCCGTCAGAGCGCCCAGGGATCCGGCCTCGGGCGCATGCTTTGCCAGGCGGCAGAGCGGTTCGCTCGGGATACCCTGCAAGCGCAAAGCCTGCGTTTGGCCGTGGTGGAGACCAACCCGGTGCTAGGCTTTTGGACGCGGATGGGATTCGGACCGACCGGTGAGATCAAGCCGTTCCAGGGCGAGCGCATCACCACCCGGGCCATTGGGATGGAAAAGCAGCTTCGAAAACACGAAAACCCGGCCTGTGAGGCCGGGCTCGCTTGAAGAAAGCCGTACGTCGGATGATCAACCGATATGCGGGCTGCCGGTGGCGGCGGGGAACCGGTCGGCCAGGGCGCGGCGGAGCTTTTCCAGGGCGCGGTTCTCGATCTGGCGGACCCGCTCCTTCGAGATGCCGAGGCGCTGACCCAGAGCCTCCAGGGTCGCCTGATCCTCGGCGAGGCGGCGCTCGCGCAGGATCCGCAGCTCCCGCTCGGACAGGACCGTCAGCGCCTGCTGCAGCCAGCTGAGGCGCCGCTCTCCGTCGACCGTGGCGCTCACCGTCTCGTCCGGCAGCGCGGCCCCGTCGACCAGAAAGTCCATGCGCTCGGAGGAGGCGTCGTTATCCTCGCCCACCGGGGCGTTCAGCGACATGTCCGGCCCCGAGAGGCGGGCATCCATCAGGGCCACGTCGTCGCGCGAGACGCCGATGGCGGTGGCGATGCGGCGGTGGATCTCGTCGCCGACATGCTCCTCGGTGGATTGCATCAGCCGGGCGCGCAGCCGGCGCAGATTGAAGAACAGGGCCTTCTGGGCCGAGGACGTCCCTCCGCGGACGATCGACCAATTGCGCAGGATGTAGTCCTGGATCGAGGCCCGGATCCACCACGTCGCGTAGGTCGAGAACCGGACATCGCGCTCAGGCTCGAACCGGGCGGCGGCTTCCATCAGGCCGACGTGACCTTCCTGGACCAGATCGGCCATCGGCAGGCCGTAGTGACGAAAACGCCCCGCCAGGGCGATGACGAGGCGCATATGGGCTGAAATCAGGCGGTGCAGCGCGCGCTCGTCGCGATTGTCCTTCCAGCGGACGGCGAGGCCGCGCTCTTCTTCCCGTGCCAGGAAGGGCGCCTCCATGGCAGTCCGTATGAACTGCCGTCGAATTCCAGCGATATCAGCCATCCCGCCTGCCTCTTGTTGCCGAGTGCTGTTGCGGCGCCGAACGGAGCGTCCAACCCGCAGGGCGTCACCGAACGGCGACGCCAGGCAACCGACAACGGAAGGCAAAACACGAAAGTTCCGCCGCAACCCTTCGCAGTGCGACAGCGGGACGGCCACGTTTTCGTGTGCCGCTGTCAGAAGATGGGTTTCGGCGTCGCGCCGTCCAGTCCCCGACCCTCCGATCCGATGCGAAAAGCGACGGACCAAAGGTCATCGCGCCGCATCTGTCTCCCATCGAACGGAACGCAGACAGGCATAAAAAAAGCCCGGCCGCTGAGGGCCGGGCTTTGATCGTCGTGGGAAAAAGGCGCCTCAGGCGGCCACTTCCTGGATGTCGTCACCCTCGCCGTCGGCCTCAGCCTCGGGCTCGGCCTCCTTGGCGCGGCGCGGCGACTTGGCGAGGCTCTGCTCAATCAGCTTCAGCGCCTCGGTCTCGGTGATGCGGTTCACCGACGAGATCTCGCGCACGATCCGGTCGAGGGCGGCCTCGTAGAGCTGACGCTCGGAATAGGATTGCTCAGGCTGAGCCTCGGAGCGGAACAGGTCGCGCACCACCTCGGTGACCGCGAGCAGGTCGCCCGAGTTGATCTTCGCCTCGTATTCCTGAGCCCGGCGCGACCACATGGTGCGCTTGATCCGGGCACGACCGGTCAGCACGTCGAGCGCTTTCTTCACCAGCTCCGGCTCGGCGAGCTTGCGCATGCCGACGCTGTTGGCCTTCGCGGTCGGGACGCGCAGGACCATCTTGTCCTTCTCGAACGAGACGACGAACAGCTCAAGTTTGTAGCCCGCGATCTCTTGCTCTTCGATCGCGGTGATGCGACCGACGCCGTGGGCCGGATACACGACGGCCTCACCGGTCTTGAAGCCTTGCCGGCCTGCGGTCGTCGTCTTCTTGGCTGTGGTCATGCGAGAAGGGCCTCCACTGGCGCGCGACGCTCCGCGCCGCGCAAAACCGTGTTCTTCCGGGCGGGACACCCGGTTTGCCTCGCCGTTCCGGAATCCCCGCCTCAAGAAGGCTCGGATCCGGGTGGTCCCCGGCGCGACCGTGCAAACACCGGAACATCCGCCGAAGTCACCTTCGGCGGTCGTTCGCGTACCACCCCACGTAATTCACGAAAGCGAAAGGCATTTCGGCCGGAGGGAGCACGTCTGGCGCGAGCGACGGCAGGCGGATTGTGTATCACAATCCGGCGCGCAGATCAAAGCATCCCTGAAGAAGCGCGCGCGGTCCGGGCACGGCCTCGAAAGAGTTTTACACCGGCTTGGCCGGAGAGGAATGACCTGCCCGCGGCTCAGGGCTTCGCTTGACGCAGGTCGAATAGGGTCAGCGTCACGATCCACAAGCGGCAGGCGATCCGATAACGGATCGCAACATCGTGAGGCGATGCGTTATCCAGTTTCTGCACCGTCCCGGTCGTCGTTTTAACGCCGTCCCGTCGACCGGGCGGCGCCATCGCAGGCGTCAGTCGCCAGAGCCGGGATTAGGGGAGAAGTGTGCCTCGAGCTTTCCGGCAACGCCGTCCCACTCCTTGGCGTCGCCCGGAGCGTCCTTCTTCTGAGTGATATTCGGCCAGCTCTTGGCGTAGTCGGCGTTAAGCTTCAGCCAGGTCTCGAGGTTCGATTCCGTATCCGGCTTGATGGCCTCGGCGGGGCATTCCGGCTCGCACACGCCGCAATCGATGCACTCGTCCGGGTGGATGACGAGCATGTTCTCGCCCTCGTAGAAGCAGTCCACCGGACACACCTCGACGCAGTCCATGTACTTGCACTTGATGCAATTGTCGGTGACGACATAGGTCATCGGTTGTCTTCGTCCCAAAAATTCTGGTCTGCCCGGGCGGAGCCTCGGAGGCCCGCACGCCCAGGTGGCGCCGCGATGCTGCGCCGCAAAACCCGGCGTCGAACCGGGTCCCTCGGAAGTCGATGGCTCTAGACCCTGCCTATCGGGCTGACAAGCGCGCGGGTGTCCCAGGGCACCCCTGATCCGGTTCTCGCCCGGACGCTGTGGCGCCGGCTCATCACTCCGGCGGCTCGATCGTGATCTTCGTGCCGGCGAGGTCCTCGTAGAGAAGCTGCGCCTCCGGGGCGGGCCCGCGGCGCTCGCCGAGGCCGAGCACGCGCACAGCCAGGGTCGCGTGGGGCGCGGCCACCGTGACGACATCGCCGATCACGATGCCCTTGGCCGGGTTCTCGGCCCGGGTGCCGTTCACCCGAACGAAGCCATCCTCGGACAGGCGCGCGGCCAGGGCGCGGGTCCGCGCGAACCGCGCGAACCACAGCCACTTGTCGAGCCGCTGCCGACCGTCGCGCATCCGCGGGCGTCAGCGCTTCCCGCCGTCGCCGGCTTCGAGCTGCGCCTTCAGCGCGGCCAGCTTGGCGAAGGGCGAGTCGGGATCCGGTGCCCGCTCGCGCCGAGGCGGGCGCTGGTCGGGCCGGGGCGCCGCATGGCGCTGCTCCGCATTGCGCTGGTCGTCCCGGCGCTCCGGACGTCCGCCCTCGAAGCGCTCGCGCCGGGGGCCGCGGTCCCGACCGGTCCGGGGACCGCCCTCGTTGCCGGGGCGCTCGCCGCCTTCGGCCCGCCGCTGCTGATCGGGACGCCCGCCTTCCGGACGACCCGGACCCTGGTGCTGGCCCTGCTGGCCGCCGTCGCGCCCACGACCCGCCCCGCGCGGGCGGTTCTGCGGCCGGGGATGAGCCGGGCGCTGGTGGCGCTGCAGGCGCCAGACTTCGATCAGGGGCTGCTCCGCGGTCGCCTCGTCTGTCGTAGCGGCGGCCTCAGCGTCGGGCGCTTCCGCGCCGGCCGTGGTCTCGCTCGCATCCGGCTCGGGTGAAGCGGCCGGCTCGGACGATTGGATGGTCTCGGAGCCCTGCGCCTCGGCAGCCTGTGCAGCTTCGGTCGGGGCCTCCTCCGCCTCCGACGCGGGGACTGCCTCCGGCTCGGCTTCGGCATGCGCCGCGACGGGCTCGGCCTCCACCGGAGCTTCGGGGGCGGATGCGCCCTCGGCTTCGGAGCTGGCCTCGGCGGCGACGGCGGGCTCGGCGTTCTCAGAGGCCGAGGCCTCGTCGCCTGTTGCGTCCGACTCCGCGACCTGCGCGGCGGCTTCCGCCTCTTCGCCGGTGGACTCGCCGGCCGATGCCTCACCGGTCGCCCCGGCCTCGCTCGCCGCAGCGGGGGTGACCACAACCGGGGCCGTTGCGGCCGCCGGCAGCAGCGGCACCGTGATGGCCGGACCGGGGCGGGCCTCCAGGGAGTAGCCCAGCGACTTCAGGATCGAGGCGAAATCCTCGCCCGAGCAGCCGACCAGGGAGGTCATGCCGACGGTCGCCACGAAGCCGTCGCCGTCGGCGGTGCCCTCCGGCGGGGCGCCCGGCGTGGTGCCGGGGCGATAGGCGATGGCCGGGCGAATCAGGTCGGCCAGCCGCTCCAGGATATCGACCCGCACCGCCCGCTCGCCGCTGACGCGGAAGCCGGCCGCCCGGTAGAGGCCCTTGGCGATCTCGCGATCGACCTTGATCGAGGTCCGGCCGGAGCCGGCCAGATGCGCGATCTCGTCCAGCCCGCGCTGGTCGAGGCCGCCGTTGCGCAGGGCCCAGAGCTGGGCCGCCAGAGTCCGCGGCGCCGGCTTCAGCAGGGCCGGCAAGAAGATGTGGTAGGCGCCGAAGCGCACGCCGTGCCGGCGGAGCGCGCCGCGCCCCTCCTGGTCGAGGCTGCGCATCTCCTGGGCGACCTTCGACCGCTCCAGCACGCCGAGCGCCTCGACCACCTGGTAGCCGATGCCCTTGGCCAACCCGGTGAGGTCGGCCGCGGTCTCGAGCTCCATCAGCGGGCCGAGCAGGCGCACGATCATGGCCTTCAGCCAGGCATCGAGGCGGCCCTCGACCTTCTCGCGATGCGCGCCGGTCAGGCTGTCGTCGGCGAGCAGGCGAATCTGCGGCGCGAACAGCTTCTCGCCGGGGGTCAGCTTCGCCACCGGCGCACCGGTCCAACGAATCGTCCCGTCATGCGCGAGCACGAGGGTGGAATCGGCGGTCGCCGCGAAACGATCGGCCCGGGCCTCGATCTCCCCGGCGAGCGCCTTCTCGGCGGCGCTCCTCAGGGTCTTGGCCTCGTGCCCCTCGGCGCTGGCATCGGGGACGAATAGGAATCCATGCAGGTGACCGACATGCTGACCCTCGACGGTGACGTCACCGTCGGCGGAAATTTGGGCTTCGAGCATCGTGTTCTCTCTCAGGCGCCGCATCAGGACGCTTGTGCGCCGGTCGACGAAGCGGCTCGCGAGGCGTTCGTGCAGGGCGTCTGACAGCCTGTCCTCTACCCGACGTGTCTCGCCCTGCCAATGTTCTGGGTCGCGGAGCCAGTCGGGGCGGTTCGCCACGAAGGTCCAGGTGCGTCCCTGGGCGATCCGGCGGGACAGCGTATCGATGTCGCCGTCGGTGCGGTCGATCATCGCCACGTGCTCGGCGAACCACGTGTCGGGGATGCGCCCGGCCATGCCCTTCATGAGGAAACGGAAGAGCTGCGCTACCAAGTCGGCATGCACCTGCGGGTGGACCTTGCGGTAATCCGGCACACCGCAGACGTCCCACAGGCGCCTGACCGTCGCCTGGCTCCCCGCCATGTCCCGGATGTCGTCTTCCCGCATCAGGATCTCGAGGGCCTGCTGGTCCTCGCCCATGGGTGCACGGGTGAGGCCCGATTCGCGCGGGTGCTCGTCGAGGCTCGCCTGGAGCGCCTCCAGGGTGCTGAAGCTGAGATCCGGGTTGCGCCATTGCAGGATGCGCAGCGGGTCGAAATCGTGATTCTCCAGCCGCTCGACCATTTCCGGCTCGAAGGGCGGGCAGCGCCCTGTGGAGCCGAAGGTCCCGTCCGCGAGGTGGCGGCCGGCCCGGCCGGCGATCTGGCCCATCTCGGCGGGAGTCAGCTTGCGGAAGCGGGTGCCGTCGTATTTCCAGTTCGCCGCGAAGGCGACGTGGTCGACATCGAGGTTGAGCCCCATCCCGACCGCGTCGGTGGCGACGAGGTAATCCACGTCGCCCGCCTGGTACATCTCGACCTGGGCGTTGCGGGTGCGCGGCGAGAGCGCGCCCAGCACCACAGCGGCGCCCCCGCGCTGGCGCCGGATCAGCTCGGCGATGGCGTAGACTTCTTCCGCCGAGAACGCGACGATCGCGGTGCGCCGGGGCAGGCGGGACAGCCGCTTCTCGCCCGCGAAGCTCAGCTGCGACAGCCGCGGCCGGGTCGTGGTGTGGACGTTGGGGATCAGGCTCTGGACCAGCGGCAGCATGGTCGAGGAGCCGATCAGCAGCGTCTCCTCCCGGCCGCGCAGGTAGAGCAGGCGGTCGGTGAAGACGTGGCCGCGATCCATGTCGGCGGCGAGCTGGATCTCGTCGATAGCGACATAGGCCACGTCGAGGTCGCGCGGCATCGCCTCGATCGTGCAGATCCAGTAGCGCGGCCGATCGGGCTTAATTTTTTCTTCCCCGGTCACCAGCGCGACCTTCTCGGGCCCGACCTTGGCGACCACCCGCAAATAAACCTCGCGGGCGAGCAGCCGCAGGGGCAGCCCGATCATGCCGGTCGGGTGCGCGAGCATCCGCTCGATGGCGAGATGCGTCTTGCCGGTGTTGGTCGGCCCGAGAACCGCCGTCACGCCGCGGGCGCGGACGTCGCGCGGCAGGGACCGGCGGGGGAGGGGGCGAAGCGGCGCGTCGATGGTCGGCGGTTCCTTCGGGCGGGAAGGCCGGCGCGGCGCCGTCTGGCGCGGGCAGGGAGTTTTAGGCGGCCGGTCGCGTCAGGGACGGTAGGGCCGCGTCGGACCTCTCCCATATGGGATATCACCCGGGCCGCTGCCAACCTGCGGCATAATCAGCGGATAGACGTCGATCTGCGTCGCCGGGGATCCGGGCTGGGGCGCGAGATCGGCGCAGAGGGTGTCGGGCACCGCGACCAGCGGGCCGCGCCGCGGCGGCTGATGCTCGATTACCTGTGCCGACGAGAAGGCGTCCCCGCCGCACCCGGGATCCGCCGACCCGGCGATGAGGGGCCGGGCCGCGGCTGATCCGGCGAAGGCGAGAGCCGCGAGGGCGAGGGCGGTTCGGAGGCGATGCGGGCACATGCGCGGATCGTCGCCCAAAAGAGGAAAGATTTTCAGAGCGCTGCGAACGGCAGCCCGAGATAACTGAACACCGCGCGCAGGACCCGATGTTCCAGCGCGTCGCCGGCCCGCTCGCCGCGCTCCCCGGCGGCATCGACCATGCCCCGCACGAGCGCGAACAGGTCGCCCGCCGCAATCTCAGCCTCGACCGGCGGCGCGGGTTCGAGGTGCCCCAGCAGGGCCAGCAAGGCGCCCGAGATCGCCCGGGTGACCGCATCCAGACTGTCGGCGAGCTGGAGCCGGTTCTCCTCCCGGTCGAGCAGTAGGGCGAGGCGCGGCCGGGACATCTGGTGGGCGACCGCCGCCTGTACGATCCGGCGCAGGCCGAGTTCCGGCGTCTCCGCCTCGGTGGCGGCCTGCACGGCCGCGATCAGCAAGCCGGTCTCCCGCGCCACCAGGGCCGCGGTCAGCGCCTCCTTGCCGGGAAAGTACTGGTAGACTGAACCGACCGAGACGCCGGCCCGCTCGGCCACGGCGTTGGTCGTGTAGCCGGCGAGCCCCCGCTCCTCCAGAACGCGAGCCGCGCCTTCGAGGATCGTCCGCACCGTCTCGGCGGATCGGGATTGTTCCGGGCTTTTCCGGGGCTTGAGCGCCGGCCCCCGCGCCGTCCGGCCGGTCATGAACGCGAGTTCGGCGCCGGGTCGCAGGGAGGCATCATCCGGGCGTTCCAACAGACCCACGGAGCGGTCAATTCCATGTCCGACCAGACCTTCAATCCTAAGCTCACCGTCTTCATGCTGGTGAAGACGTCGCCCGAATGGCTCGCCCTGTCGATCGACGACCGCTTCGCCCAACTCCGCGCGGTGTTCGAGCCGATCCTGCGCCGCCACGCCGAGTCGGTGAAGCTGCGATTCTACGATGCTGAATTCTACACCGCCCGCGTGACCGACCTGTGGGTCTGGGATGCGAGCGACCACCACGCCTACGAATGCGTGGTCGAGGCTCTGCGCGAGACCGCGTTCTGGGACCGGTGGTTCACGATCGTCGAGATCATCCCGGCGGTCGAGAATGCCTACGCGACGAATTACGGCCGGGCGCCCCTGGCGGCGTAGACGCGTCGCCTCAATCGGCGCCCTCGACCAGCACGACCTCGCCGATGCCGGCGGGCAGGCGCTTGGCCTTGGCCGCCTGATAGTCCGGCGAAAAATAATAGGCCCGCGCCGCGTCGTAGGAGTCGAATTCCAGCACGACGTTGCGCGGCCGCGCCTCACCTTCCAGCGCCTCGCAGCGGCCGCCCCGCACCAGGGGCTTGGCACCGTGGAGCCGCATCGCCGCGGAGGCCATCTCGGCATAGGCCGCGTAGGTTTCCGGATCGGTGACCGTCATCCGGACGATGATGTAGCCCTTCGCCATGATCCTGCATCCTCCCTGTCGCGGCGCACGCGATGCCGGGAAAGAGGCCGCCGGTCAAAGGCGAATCGCGGCCGCGACCTACTGCCCGGGCAGGCTCGCTTGGGCGACGCTGGCGCCGGCCGTCCCATTGGCGGCGCCCTGGGTCCAGCGCGTCGCCTCGATGATGTTGGTGCCGATCGTGGTGAGCACCGAGATGCGCAAGGGAATCAGCGCCCGCGTCCCCTCGACGGGGGCGAGCCAGACCGACATCTCGCGGTTGTCCTCCATGAACTTCACCCCGGGCCGGTCCGGCCGGTGGCCGGCCACCGCCTGATAGCGGGCGGTGCAGACCAGGACCGGGCCGGCATAACCGGGCTTCTGCACGTCCCGGGTCTCGGCGTAGCTCAGCACCACGTTGAACCGGGTCGCGCCGTCGAACACCGGCAGGGTCCGGTTGCAATTGGCCGGATCGAGTGGCTCGCCCCGGCCTTGGGCCGGCATCAGCAGCGCGCTCACCGGATCCATGATGCCGCGCTTGTGGGCGGCCGTGACCGGAACCCGGTCCTGCATGTCCACCAGCGGCGGCGTGATCTCGGCCTGCACGACGTTGCCGTGGGCCAGCGCCATGCGCACCGCGATCCCCGAACTCGCCGTGTGGGTCGCGATCGAGAAGGCGCCGGGCTGCGGCGCGGCCGAAAAGGTGCCGGAGGCCCGGGCCGAGCCCTTGCCGCCTGTGATCGCCCCGACGAGGCCGGTCAGCACCGCCGAGACATCCATGAGGTAATGGTCGCGCTCGAAGCTGCCGGCGAGTCGCGCGGTGCCGATCGGCAGGCCCGCGAGGTTGATTCCGTAATCGACCGTCACCGTCGCAGGCGCGGCGGCGGCAGCCCGCTTCGCGCGCCGGGCGGCATCGGCCGGGGCACCGAGCGCCGCGAGGGCGAGCACGGTCCCGAGAAGGCGCATCGTCAGCGGCTTGATCGTCCGACGGACAGGCGTGGCGCTCATGATCCGGATCGCATCCCAGGAAACGCGGACGAAATTATCGGTTGCGAGATGATCTCGCGAGAGGGGCTCTCGGTACCGGCGCGGCGCTGGCCTTCGTCGAGCCGATGAGGGTTATATCCCGGTATCGTGGTTAACAGACCGTTGGGCGCCGAGGCGACGTCCGATCGATCGGTCCGGAGCTTGACGCATCGGGGCCAGGTCGCCTATAGGCTCGCGCCTTCAACAGGACTCCGCTGGACCTGGAATACGTATCGGGCGCCGCCCGCTGCGACGATGATCGCGCCGCTTGCGATCGGGTCTTCTCGGGCGGAACGAGACGGGAATTTTAGTCATCATGGCGCGCCGCTGCGAACTCACCGGCAAGGCCGTTCAGGTCGGCCACCTCGTGAGCCACTCGAACCACAAGACCAAGTGCCGGTTCCTGCCGAACCTGTGCAACGTCACGCTCCAGTCGGATGCGCTGGGCAAGCGGGTTCGCCTGCGCGTCACCGCGCACGCCCTGCGCTCGGTGGAGCACCGCGGCGGCCTGGACGCCTTCCTGATCAAGGCCGGCGAAGGCGACCTTTCGCAGACCGCCCGCCTGCTGAAGCGCGAGATCCACAAGAAGCTCGCCGAGACCCCGGCCGTCGCGGCCTGATCTCGCGCGCTTCCGCGCCTTTCATCGATCGGACGATGCAAACCGCCGCGGCAGGGCATGCCGCGGCGGTTTGCGCTTGCCTGCGCCTGACCCCTATCTGGTCTCCGGCTGCGCGATTCGCGTCAGCCATTGTCGGATCGCCGCCTGCGCCTCGGGCGCGAGATCGCGCAGTATCTCCGCTTCCAGCGCATAGACGCGTTTCTTCGCGCCTTCGAGCATCGCCTCGCCCGCGTCCGTCAGGGCGATCGTCTGGATGCGGCCGTGAACCCGATGTGGTGTCCGCACGATGAGGCTGGCCTTCAGCAGATTTGCGACGATGACGCTCATGGTCTGCGGGGTCACGAGGGCAAGGCGCGCGAGATCCGCGCTGCTGTGGCCGGGATAGGCGGCCAGCATCGTCAGGACGGAGAATTGCGGCAGGGTCAGGCAGAGGCCGCTCAGCTGCTGTTCGACGTGCTGGCGATGCGCATGGGCCGCCTGCCGCAGCAGATAGCCCAGATGCCCCTCGACGCCGCGCTTGCCTTCTCCCGCCTCCGGCAGATCATCCATGGCATCGGCCCTTGCCGGTTATCAGCGTTCTGATATGTTGTTCGTGTTTTGATAATAGCGCGAATGGCGGGGGCGCACCATGTCCGAAGTGACGCTGCACGATGAGGCGGGCTTTTCATACGACACGTTCAGGAACTCGGTCCCGGCGGCTCACGCGGCGCTGCTCGCCCTCGGCGAGGCCGTGGATGAGGCCGGCCTGGATAAGCGCCTGAGCGAGATCGTGAAGATCCGCGTCTCCCAGATCAACGGTTGTGCGTTCTGCGTCGGCTTTCACCTCGACACGGCGCGCCGCCTCGGCATCGCCGACCCGATTCTCGACGCGATCGCCGTCTGGCGCGACAGCCCGGTCTTCTCGGCCCGCGAGCGCACCGCCCTGGCCTGGGCCGAGCACCTCACCCGTATGGCCGACGGCGCTGCGCCCTCGCACTCCGCCGAGCCGCCCAGCGCGCTGCTCAGCCGAGACGAGACGCTGCTGCTGACCGTCGCGATCGCCGCCATCAACGCCTGGAACCTCATCGCGGGCGGCCTGCATTTCTCGCCACTCGCCCAGCGGGCGGCCTGAGGGTCGCGCCGGGCACCCCGCAAACCGTCAGCGCCGTCCGCCCGCCGCGCGCAGGGCCCGGCCCGTGGGCGCGGATGCGTTGTTCTCCTCGAACAATTCGGCCAGCTTCTCCGTCATGGCGCCGCCCAGTTCCTCGGCATCGATGATCGTCACGGCCCGGCGGTAATAGCGGGTGACGTCGTGGCCGATGCCGATGGCCAGGAGTTCCACCGGCGAGCGGGTCTCGATCTCCTCGATCATCCAGCGCAGGTGCCGCTCGAGGTAGTTGCCGGCATTGACCGACAGGGTCGAGTCGTCGACCGGCGCGCCGTCCGAGATCACCATCAAGATCTTGCGCTGCTCGGGCCGCCCGAGCAGGCGCTTATGCGCCCAGTCCAGGGCCTCGCCGTCGATGTTCTCTTTGAGGAGACCTTCGCGCATCATCAGCCCGAGATTCTTCCGGGCCCGGCGCCAGGGCGCGTCCGCCGACTTGTAGACGATGTGGCGCAGGTCGTTGAGGCGGCCCGGGTTCGGCGGCTTGCCGGCGGCGAGCCAGGCCTCGCGGCTCTGGCCGCCTTTCCAGGCCCGGGTGGTGAAGCCCAGAATCTCGACCTTCACGCCGCAGCGCTCAAGCGTCCGCGCCAGGATGTCGGCGCAGGTCGCCGCCACGGTGATCGGCCGGCCGCGCATCGAGCCGGAATTGTCCAGCAACAGCGTGACCACGGTGTCGCGGAAATTGGTGTCCTTCTCCTGCTTGAAGGAGAGGGGCTGATACGGGTCGATGACCACGCGGACGAGCCGGGCCGGATCGAGCTGGCCCTCCTCCAGATCAAAGTCCCAGGCGCGGTTCTGCTGGGCCAGGAGCCGGCGCTGGAGCCGGTTGGCGAGGCGCCCAACGACGCCTTGAAGGTGCGAGAGCTGCTTGTCGAGGTAGCTGCGGAGGCGCGACAGCTCGTCGGCGTCGCACAGCTCTTCGGCGTGGATGATCTCGTCGAACCGGGGGTTGAACACCCGGTATTCGGGCCCGCGCGCCTCGTTGCCTTGGCGCGTCGGTGGTCGCGAGGCCTCGGAGGCCTCCTCGGATTCCGCGTCCTCGGACTCGTCGGGCAATTCGCCCGATGGCGCGTCGGCGGATTCCTGCGCGCCCTCCTCGATCTCGTCGGAGGCTTCCTCCGAGGTCTCGATCTCGGCGCGCTCGCCCTGGCTCTTCTCCTCGGAATCGCCCTCGCTCGGGTTCTGCTCGTCGTCCTGGGCGTCGTTCTCGTCGTCGTTCTCGTCATCCTCGGCGTCGAACGGCGTCTCGTCGGACATGTCGAGGGAGGTCAGCAGGTCGCGCACCGAGCGGGCGAACTTGCGCTGGTCCTCGATCGACCCGATCAGGCCGTCGAGGTTCGGTCCGGCCTTGGCCTCGATATGCGCGCGCCACAGCTCCACGATCTTGGAGGCCGCTTCCGGCGGCCGCTGCCCGGTCAGGCGCTCACGCACCATCAGGGCGACGGCATCCTCCATGGGGGCATCGGCGCGGTCGGTGATGGTCTCGTACTTGCCGCCGCGATGGTAGCGGTCCTCCAGCATCGCCGTGATGTTGCTGGCGACGCCGGTCATCCGCCGCGAGCCGATCGCCTCGACCCGGGCCTGCTCCACAGCATCGTAGACCGCGCGGGCGGCGGCGTTCTCGGGGGCGAGCCGGCGATGCACCGCGATGTCGTGGCAGCCGAGCCGCAGCGCCATGGCGTCGGCATTGCCGCGCAGCACCGCGACATCCTGCGCCGAGAGCTTGCGGGGCGGCTCGGGCAGCCGGGCCTTGTCGCCGGTCAGCGCCGGCCGGTCGGTGGCGTAGGTCACCTCGACCTCGGACCGGCGGGCGATGGCGCGCAGGCACCCCGCCACCGAGCGCTTCAGGGGCTCGGCCACGGATTCGCGACGCTCGCCGGGCTTGCGGTTGGAGATGGACATGCAGGGCTACGTCTTCATCGAATCGAGGTCGAAGGGGCGCTCAAGCAGATCGTCCCAGGTGTAGGGACATTCTGAAGGGAACTCGCCCGGCGGGAGGTGGCATTCATCCGCCGCCCAGTTGCGTGAGATTGGATAGATCTCGTCCCGCATCGTGTTGAGATGCGGCTTCAGACCCGGGTTCTTCCGCAGAATTTTTGCGTACCGGAGGCGCTGCTCGCGGATCGAGTAGATCCAGCTTGGCGTGCGCTTCTCCGGCTGCTGATCCCATTTGAGCATGTGCATGATGAGAACGCGCAACGCGCTTTCCATCTGACTGTATTGCGCGCTCCCCACGTCGCTCAGCTCCTCGGCGATGTTGTCGAGGTCGAGCGCGTCCACCCGGCCGGCGCGGAGCAGCGCCACCTGCTCCTGGACCCAGGTGTAGAGGTCGTCCGCATAGCGCGTCCGCCCATCGGCATGCGGAGCCGCCAAAGCGTCCTCGCGTGTCGGAGCCGGATGCGCCATCGCGTCCTCCATGCGGTTCAGCTCAGGGCGACGTTCAGCGCGCTCTCGGGCAGTTCCTTGCCGAAGGCGCGCTGGTAGAATTCGGCTACCAGGGTCCGCTCGAGCTCGTCGCACTTGTTCAAGAAGGTCACCCGGAACGCGAAGCCCACATCCTTGAAGATGTCGGCGTTCTCGGCCCAGGTGATGACCGTCCGCGGGCTCATGACGGTGGAGAGATCGCCGTTCATGAACGCGTTGCGGGTCAGGTCCGCCACCCGCACCATCCGGTTGACGATGTCGCGGCCCTGGTCATTGCGGTAGTGCACCGCCTTCGAGAGCACGATATCGACCTCGCGGTCGTGCGGCAGGTAGTTCAGGGTCGTCACAATCGACCAGCGGTCCATCTGGCCTTGGTTGATCTGCTGCGTGCCGTGATAGAGGCCCGACGTGTCGCCAAGGCCCACGGTGTTGGCAGTGGCGAACAGCCGGAAGGCCGGGTGCGGGCGGATCACGCGCTTCTGATCGAGCAGCGTCAGGCGGCCAGACAATTCCAGCACGCGTTGGATCACGAACATCACGTCCGGCCGGCCGGCATCGTACTCGTCGAACACCAGGGCGACGTTGTTCTGCAGCGCCCAGGGCAGGATGCCGTCCTGGAAGGCGGTGATCTGCTTGCCGTCCTGCAGGACGATGGCGTCCTTACCGACGAGGTCGATGCGCGAGACGTGGCTGTCGAGGTTGATCCGCACGCAGGGCCAGTTCAGCCGCGCGGCGACCTGCTCGATATGGGTCGACTTGCCGGTGCCGTGATAGCCGGTGACCATCACGCGGCGGTTGCGCGCGAAGCCGGCCAGGATCGCCAGCGTCGTCTCCCGATCAAAGATGTAGTCCGGATCGAGATCGGGAACGTGCTCCTCCGGCTCGGCATAGGCCGGAACCTTGAGGTCGAGGTCGATGCCGAAGACCTCGCGGACGGAAACGGTGCGGTCGGGCAGCGCGGCGGGCGTGTCGTCAGAGAGCATTCGGGACCTCGTGAGGCGCGGAAACTCCAGCCCGAGGGAATGGAGCCTCCGCACGGAAGAACGTCGAGCCGGGCATCCGCCGCGGGGCGGACTCACATCTTTAAACGGCGACGCTGTGCGGCGCCACCGATCGGCACCAGCCCCATATAGGGTCGCGCCGCGCGGTTTGCCCTATCGTACGACCGGATCGGCCTGCATCGTTCGTGCCGCTCAGCAGAGCCCGGCGGCGCGCAGCACGTCGTGGGCGCGGATGATGTCGCGCAGCCGCTCCTCGAACGAGCGGTCGCCGCCATTGGCATCGGGGTGGAAGCGCTTCACCAGCGCCTTGTACTGCGCCTTAATGGCGGGCCCGTCGGCCCCCTCTTCAAGGCCCATCACGTCGAGGGCGCGGCGCACCGTGGCGGTGCGGCGGGGTTTTTCCGGCTCCGGCTGGCGGGCGCGGCGGCGTCCCTCGACGCCGGCGCCGCGCAGGATGCCGAGCGGATCGACATAGGCCCAGTCCCGGGTCGGCTCCTCGGCCGGCTTGCCCTGGCCGGCGGGGTTCACCCCCATGGCCCAGGTCGGGCGGTGCCCGATGATCGCATCCTTCTGATAAGCCTGGACGGCGGCATCGTTCATGCCGTCGAAGTAATTGTAGCTCGCATTGTAGGCGCGCACGTGATCGATGCAGAACCGCCAGTACTGGCCCTCCGCCTTACGCCCCTTCGGGGCTCGGTGCAGGCCCGGCTGCGTGCAGCCCTGAGCCTCGCACGTGCCGTCGGCCGCGGGCTTCGGCTCGTCGCAGGACGGTTTTCTGATCCGGATGCTGTCGAACAGGCGCGAGTTGAGATCCATGACGGGCCGATTATGAGGGGGCAAACCGGAGACACAAGGGCACCGGGCCTGATGACGCATGCGCGGGATCGGGCTTGACGGATGCCGGCGAATTAGAGGTGAGGGCGCGATGGCTGACGGGATCGGTGAGGACGGCACCCTGCGGGGCTGGATGGAGGCGAAACTGCGCGCGGAACTCGCGCCGGCTCACCTCGACGTGATCGACGAATCGCACCTGCATGCGGGCCATTCCGGGGCGCGGCCGGGAGGCGAGACCCATTACCGGCTCGACATCGTCGCGTCGGCCTTCGAGGGCAAGAGCCGCGTGGAGCGGCACCGCCTGGTCAACGCCCTGCTGGACGACGCCTTCAAGCGCGGCCTGCACGCCCTGGCCTTGCGCGCCCGGACCCCGGCCGAGGCCGCCTGAAGCCGGCAACGGATTGGCAACGGATTAGGACGTGAGGATATGGCGATCGTGGCTCCGGTTCGCACCCCCGAAACCGTCGGCTCCGCCCCGGAACGGGTGTTCCGGCGCACCCGCGAACGGCCCGGATCGACCGCAGGCCGGAGGTCGCCATGGCCCTGCGGGTGAACGCGCGGATCGTCATCGAGGACGACGAGATCGAGCTGTCGTTCATGCGCGCCTCGGGGGCGGGCGGGCAGAACGTCAACAAGGTCGAGACCGCGGTCCAGCTGCGCTGGTCGATCCTCGCCTCGCCCTCGGTCGATGAGCGGGTCAAGGCGAACCTGTACAAGCTCGCTGGCCGGCGCCTGACCAAGGACGGCGTCCTGGTCCTGTCCGGGCAGCGGCACCGGACCCAGGAGCGCAACCGGGCCGACGTGCTGCAGCGGCTGGTCGACCTCGTGACCGAGGCGGCCAAGCCGCCGCCGCCGATCCGCCGCGCGACCAAGCCCACCAAGGGCTCGAAAGAGCGGCGCATCGGCGCCAAGAAGAGCCGCGCCGTGATCAAGCAGGGCCGGGGCAGCTACCGGGATTCCGAGGGCTGATCTGGGTTTGGCGCGTCGCTCGCCCAAAGACCCATGATCTCACAGAGCCATCGCCGCACGCTCGCTTGACGTGGAGCGCACTCCAACACGTAAACCGCATCGGCGCAGTGAGTCTCGCCCGATGAAGATCAGCGACTTTTCAATCCGAAGCGGCCTCAGCACCGATACGCTCCGCTATTACGAGCGGATCGGCTTGCTGCCCCGAACCGCGCGCGATGGCGGCGGCCGGCGCAGTTACGGTGCGGATGATCTCGCCTGGGCGCGCTTCCTGAGCAAGCTCCAGGCGATGGACATGCCGATCCGCGAACGGCTCGAATACAGCCGCCTGCGATCCAGGGGCGACGCCACTCTCGGCGCGCGTCGCGCGATGCTTGAGGCGCACCGGGCCGCCCTCGTCGCGCGCCGGGACGAACTGCGCGGGCTCATCGCGGCCCTCGACGCGAAGATCGCCCATTACCACGACCGAGAAGTCCAAACCCAAGAAACTCAAACCGGAGACAGCCTATGATGGTCGATCGACGCACCGTGATGGCCGGCGCGGCAGCACTTCCGCTCGCGGATGGATCCAGCGCTCCTGAAGGCTCGCTGCCGCAGGACCGCTATGAGCGCGGTCTGGCCCAACTCCGGGCCATCAGCGGATCACAGGGTGCCGCCGTGGTCGAGAGCCTGCGCGACATCGCCCCCGATCTCGGCCGCTACATCGTCGAGTTCGCCTATGGCGACGTGTTCGCGCGTCCCGGGCTGGACGTGAAGACGCGCGAACTGATGACCGTCGCCGCGCTCACCGCAATGGGAACAGCCGCCCCGCAGCTGAAGGTCCACATGCGGGCCGCGTTGCGGGTCGGGGCCTCGCGGCAGGAGATCGTTGAGACCGTGATGCAGATGATCCCCTATGCCGGTTTTCCCGCGGCGCTCAATGCCATCGGCACCGCGCGCGATGCCTTCGCTGCCGAGTGAGCAGGCTGAGGCCGCTCAATGAATCGCGTCGATCACCTGCGCCTTCGGACTGGCGTCGGGGGCGGGGGCCGAGCCGGCGACTAAGGTGCTACCGGGCTTGGCGATGGTCAGCGCGATCGCGATCAGCGCCAGCAGTGCGGCGAGGCCGGCGGGGAACAGGAAGGCGGATTCGCCGTAGCGGATGTCGAGCAGGCCACCGAGCACGGCGCCGGTGCTGAGGCCGGCCCAGAGCGGCGCCTGGATCCAGAACGAGGGCGCCACCGTGCCGAGCAGCAGGTTCGCGCAGCCAGTGCCGAAGCGGACCACCGCGCCGGTGACGTAGGTCAGCGCCAGCGAGCGGCCGCCCTCGTCCTGCAAGGTCGCATTCTGGAGCCCCAGGGCCAGCACGATCGGGTAGGCGTGCAGCGGGTAGGCGAAGGTGCCCCAGGGCATCAGCAGGCCGCCAGCCAGCAGCAGCGCCTGGAGTGTCAGCAGGACGGCGAGACGCCAGCGCCCGACCCAGGCGGCGATCAGCGTGCCTAGGAAGGCGCCGAAGCAGAACAGGCTGATGGTACTGGCGACGCGGGTGACGTTCTCCCAATCGCCGTTCGACACCGCCACGCCGAAGCGCGTGGTGTTGCCCGACATGAACGACATGAACAGCTGCGAGAATTCCAGGAAGCCGATGGAATCGGCGCATCCCGCAAGGGTCGCCAGCGCGATGGCGAAAAAGATCCGCGTTCGGGGATCTGCTGGGAAGGAACGGTCCACGGGCAGGTCGGGCTTGCGCTCCTGTGCGCCGCCATCGTTCCTGCCGCCGAAATCCGCCATGCTGGTCCCCAGTTCCACTGCCGCGCTTGATGCGACCGACTGACAATGGACGAATAGCCGAGCGGTTTCATGCCGCGGTGCGCCGCAACACAACGACGCGGCCCGGCACCGGCTGGCCGTTCTCCCGCCGGACATCGGCCGGGTGCAGGGTTAGAATCTCCAGGCCGGCCGGGCTGGCTGAGTCGGCAATATGGGAATCCGCATGGGCGTAGCGCCCGTCTGCCCCCAGGGCCGCGCCGTCGCCGTCCTTGGATTGCACCGTGAAGGCCGCGATTCCGCCGGGTCGCAGGACGCGGGCGATCCCATCGAGTACGGGCGCAAGGTCCGCCACGTAGATCAGCACGTCCGCTGCGAGGCATAGATCGGCGGAGATCGAACCCTCCCCCGCCAAAAACGCCAACAGATCGCCCTCGGCCAGTCGGTCGTAGAGCGGCCGGCCGTCCTGCGTCTTGGCGCGAGCCAGGGCCAGCATCCCGGGGGAGAGATCGACCCCGGTGAGATGCCCGACCCGGTCGCGGATCGCCGCGCCCATCAAGCCGGTGCCGCAGCCGAGATCGAGCGCGACGTTGAACCGCCCCGGTTCGACGGGCAGGGCGTCCAGCACGAGTTGCGGGCCGACATAGCCGAGCCCGTCGACGAGATGGCGTTCGAAACGCGGGGCGTAGCCGTCGAAGAGCATTCGAATATAGGCCGGCGACAAGGCCGGCAGGCCGCCGCCTTCGCCGAGTCGGACGAGATGCGCCCGCACGCCGAGCGCATCGTCGGGATCGATGTCGAGGGCGCATGCATAGGCCCGCGTCGCGGCGGCCCGCAGAACCGGATCGTCGGTTTGCGCGGCCAGGCCTTCCCGGGCGCGGCCGAGCAGCAGCCAAGCCGGGGCGTAGCGGGGCGCGATCTCCAGGGCCTGCTCGGCGAGATCCGCGGCCCCGGAGAAGTCGTGGTCGGCGAGGCACGCCTCGGCGTAGCGATAGCGGCGGTCGGCGAGGAGGTCGCCGGAACTGTGTTGCGGGGCCATGCGTCTGCCGGGTCGGGGGCGCCTATATACCGGGGCCACCGGCGGACTCCACCCGCACCAAGGACCCGATGCCGACACGCGCGAGCGATCTCCTCACCCTGACCCGCGAGGGCCTCTATTGCCCGCTCGGGGGCTTCCACGTCGATCCGACCTGGCCGGTGGAGCGGGCGCTGATCACCCACGGCCATGCCGACCACGCCCGGGCCGGCCACGGCCACGTGCTGGCGACGCCCGAGACCCTGCGGATCATGGCGGTGCGCTACGGCGAGGAGTTCTGCCGCCAGCGCCAGGAGGCCCGGCTCGGCGAGGCTCTGCGCATCGGTGACGTCACGGTGCGCTACGCGCCCGCCGGCCACGTGCTCGGTTCCGCCCAGATCGCCATCGAGCGGGACGGCGTCCGCGTCGTGGTGTCGGGCGACTACAAGCGGGCGCCGGACCCGACCTGCCTGCCCTTCGAGGTCGTGCCCTGCGACGTGTTCATCACCGAGGCGACCTTCGGCTTGCCGGTCTTCACCCATCCGGACACGCGCGACGAGGTCCGCAAGCTCATGGCCTCGGTGGCCCTGTTTCCGGAGCGCGCCCACATCGTCGGCGCCTACGCGCTGGGCAAGGCGCAGCGGGTGATGGCGCTGCTGCGCGAGGAGGGCTGGGACCGGCCGATCCACCTGCACGGGGCGATGGAGAAGCTGACCGAGCTGTACAAGCGCGAGGGCATCCCCCTGGGCGATACCCCGAAGGTCGTGGCCGCCGACCGCAAGGACCTGCACGGCGCCATCGTCATCTGCCCGCCTTCGGCCATGCAGGACCTGTGGTCGCGCAAATTCCCCGATCCGGTGACATGTTTCGCCTCGGGCTGGATGCGGGTCCGCGCCCGCGCCCGCCAGAAGGGCGTCGAGCTGCCGCTGGTGATCTCCGACCATTCCGACTGGCCGGACCTGTGCCGCACGATCCGCGATACCGGGGCCGGCGAGGTCTGGGTGACGCACGGCCAGGAGGATGCCCTGGTCCATTGGTGCGGGACCCAAGGAATCAAGGCGAAGCCGCTCCACATGCTCGGCTATGGCGACGATGGCGAGGCGGAGCCGGCCCCGGCCGATGCTGCCGAGCCGGAGGTGGCGGCGTGAACGACTTCGCCCATCTCCTCGACCGCCTCGCCTACGAGCCGCGCCGCAACGCCAAGCTTCGGATGCTCCAGGACTTTTTCGCGCGCACCCCGGATCCGGAGCGCGGCTACGCGCTGGGCGCCATGACCGGCACGCTGAATTTCCGCGAGGCCAAGCCGGCCCTGATCCGCGGCCTGGTGGAGGAGCGCATCGACCCGGTGCTGTTCCGCCTGTCGCACAACTACGTCGGCGATCTCGCCGAGACCACGGCGCTGATCTGGCCCTCGACGCCTCTCCCTCCCCCCTCTGCGGGGGAGGGTACCCTGCGGAGCAGGGGGGGAGAGGGGCAGCGCGACGATTCCGACTATGAGGCCCGTCGCGACTTTTCCCGCACCGTCGCTCCCCTCTCCCGACCCGGCCTGACGGCCGGCTCACCCTCCCCCGCAGAGGGGGGAGGGGATGCGCGTGGGGGGATCGGCCACAACAACCCGCCCCCGCACGTCCCGACCCTCGCCGAGGTCGTCGAGACCTTGGCGACCATCCCGAAGCGGGAGCTGCCCCGCCATCTGGCCGAATGGCTCGACGCCCTCGACGAGACCGGGCGCTGGGCGCTCCTGAAGCTCGTCACCGGCAACCTGCGCGTCGGCGTCTCGGCGCGGCTCGCCAAGACCGCGGTCGGCGCCCTCGGCGGCCACGAGGCGGATGCGGTCGAGGAGGTCTGGCACGGTCTGACGCCCCCGTTCGAGACCCTGTTCGCCTGGGTCGAGGGCCGGGCCGAGCGGCCCGAGACCCTGAATCCGGCCCCGTTCCGGCCGCCGATGCTGTCCTATCCGATCGAGGAGGAGGCCGATCTCGAGAAGCTCGAGCCGGAGGCCTTTTCGGCCGAGTGGAAGTGGGACGGCATCCGCGTCCAGCTCGTCGGCGGTCGCGACCGGGCGGGCGCCCAGGTCGCCAAGGTCTATTCCCGCACCGGGGAGGACATCACCGGGGCGTTCCCAGATCTCGCCGAGGCGATCACCTTCACGGGGACGCTGGACGGCGAGCTGCTGATCCTGCGCGAGCGCCGGGTCCAGAGCTTCAACGTGCTGCAGCAGCGCCTGAACCGGAAGGCCGTGACCGGCAAGCTGCTGGAGGAATTCCCCGCCCATGTCCGGGCCTACGACCTCCTGACGCTCGACGGCGACGATCTGCGGGCTGAGCCGTTCGCGACCCGCCGCGAGCAGCTGGAAGCCCTGGTCACCCGCCTCGACCATGCCCGGATCGACATCTCCCCCGTGGTCCCGTTCGCGGATTGGGAGGCGCTCGCCGCCGCCCGGGCCGACCCGGCCTCCGTGGGTGCCGGGGAGGATGCGGACGCGATCGAGGGCGTGATGCTCAAGCGCCGCAACAGCCCCTACCTGCCGGGCCGCCCGAAGGGGCCTTGGTGGAAGTGGAAGCGCGAGCCCCATATCGTCGATGCGGTGATGATGTATGCGCAGCGCGGCCATGGGAAGCGCTCGTCGTTCTACTCGGACTACACGTTCGGGGTCTGGCGGGAGGCGCCGGAGGGCGGCGACGAGCTGGTGCCGGTGGGCAAGGCCTATCACGGCTTCACCGATGCCGAGCTCGCCAAGCTCGACCGCTACGTCCGCAACAACACCACCAAGCGGTTCGGGCCGGTGCGCGAGGTCACCCACGGGCACGAGGCCGGCCTGGTGCTGGAGATCGCTTTCGAGGGCGTGCAGCGCTCGACCCGGCACAAATCCGGCGTGGCGATGCGCTTCCCCCGGGTCAGCCGCATCCGCTGGGACAAGCCCGCCGCGGAGGCCGACCGGATCGACGTGCTGGAGCGGATCCTCGCCCGCGGCGAGCGCGAGATCGCTCCGGGGGCTACGCTGACGGAGACGGATGCATGAGGCAGGGTAAGTTCGGTTCGGTCGAGCCTCTGGCCGCTGGCGCGGTGGAGCGCCACGCGAGCGGCCGCCTGACCATCGCGACCCCGGGGCCGGGCTTCACGGACTTCACCAGGGCGGTGGCCGAGTTCGTGCGCGGCAGCGGCATCCGGGACGGGCTCGTTACGGTCTTTTGCCGGCACACTTCGGCCTCCCTGACCATCCAGGAGAATGCCGACCCGGACGTGCAGACCGACCTCATGACCGCGCTCGACGGCTTCGCCCCGCGCGGCGCCCTTTACGTCCACGGCGCCGAAGGGCCGGACGACATGCCGGCTCATATCCGCACGCTGGTGACGGATTCCGCCCTGAGCATCCCCCTGGTCGAAGGCAGGCTGGCCCTGGGCACCTGGCAGGGGATCTACCTGATCGAGCACCGCGACCGACCGCATCGGCGGGAGATTGTGGTGAGTGTCATCGGGGCCTGAGCCCGGAGATCCATGTTCGGTCCGTCCCGGCATCGGTCAGGGAGCAACATTCGCTGACACACCGCCGGTTAACCATGCTGCGCCTCTATGGGCCGGTATAGGATCGGTTTGGTGGGCCGGTCTCGGGAATGGAGACCCCGATGGGCCTTTACGACGCGCTCTCGAATGCGGTGGCCGGCGCCTCGGCGCAGTCCTTCGCGCTCAACAACATCTCCGGGAACATCGCCAACACCCAGACGGCGGGGTTCAAGACCACGGAGACCAGCTTCGCCGACATGCTGGCCCAGACCACGCCCAAGGCGCAGACGAGCGGCGGCGTCTCGACCAGCACCCGCGACACCCTCGGGATTCAGGGGATGATCCAGTCCACCGGGGTCTCGACCAACCTCGCCATCTCGGGCAACGGCTACTTCGTGGTCCGGTCGAACACCGGCACCCCCCAGAGCCCGACCTTCACGGGCGAGACCGCCTATACGCGGCGCGGCGATTTTTCCCCGGATTCAAGCGGCTACCTGGTCAACGGAGCGGGCTATTACCTGTTCGCCGGCCCCTCGGCGACGGCGCCGGTCCAGGTCCCCACCGGGGCGAACACCCTCGCGAGCCTCGCGGTCTCGCCCGCCGGCACCCTCACCGGCACGGCCGCGGATGGCAGCACGCAGCCGCTCGGCTCGCTGACGCTGGCGCAGTTCGGCGGCCAGGACAACCTGACCTTTCTCGACGGCGGCACCTACGTGGCCAACGGCCGGTCCGGGACGCCGAGCTTCGGGCTCGACGGCGCGACCATCGCGGCCGGGTCGGTGGAGCAGTCGAATGCCGGCATCTCGGACCAGTTCTCCAAGATGATCGAGACCCAGCAAGCCTACACGGCCAACACCAAGGTGATGAGCGCCGCAGACCAGATGCTGCAGGACGCCATCGCGATGGATGTGTGAGGCCTGACGGCGCGCCTCACAGGAACTTCAGCGGATCCGTCTCGGGCGGGGGCGGAGCCACGTCGTTGCGGTTCCACCAGCCGCCGCCCAGCGCCACGAACAGGGCCGCGCTGTCGGCGTATTGGGTGGCGCGGGCGCCTGCCGAGGTGACCAGCGCCGAGAGGTAGCCCTGCTGGGCGATCAGCACCTGCGTCGAGGTGACGGCGCCCGCCGTGTACTGCTTGCGGATCAGCCCGAGGCTCTGGTTGGTGGCGCTGACCGCGGCATCGGCGGCCGCCACCGCCTTGGCGTCGGCCTGGAGCGCCCGCAGGGCGTCGGCAACGTTCTGGAAGGCGGTGATCACCGTCGCCTTGTACTGGGCCTGCGCCTGGGTCAGCGTCTCCTCCGCCGCCCGCTGGCGCCGGAACAGGGTGCCGGCGTCGAAGATCGGCGCCGTCGCCTGGCCGATGATCGTGAAGAACGCCGCCCCAGGGTTGGTCACCTGCGCGAGCCGCACGGCGCTGGAGCCGCCTGTGGCGGTCAGGCTGAATTGCGGCAGGCGGTTCGCCACCGCGACGCCGACGCCGGCGCTCGCCTGCTGGACCAGGGCCTCGGCCGCCTTCACGTCGGGGCGCTGCTGCACGAGGCGCGAGGGCAGGCTCACCGGCAGCTTGGTCGGCAGGCGCAGGGCCGCGAGCTGGAAGGTCTCCGCGATCTCGTCGGAGGGAAGCCGGCCGGCCAGCGCCGTGAGCAGGTTGCGCTGCTGCGCCAGCTGCTTCTCCAGGGGCGGCAGCAATTGCTGCGACAGGGCCAGGGCGGCCTGCTGCTGGACCACGTCGGCCCCGGCGATCTGCCCGAGCGAGAGCTGCTTGTTGTAGAGCTGCAGCACCTCGGTCTGCGCCTGGATCACCTTGCGGGTGGCGTCGATCTGCGCCCGCAGGGCCGCCTCCTGGATGGCGGCGGCGACGACGTTGCCGGTGAGGCTGAGATAGGCCGCCTCCAGCTGGAAGCGCTGGTTCTCGGTGGTGGCCTCCAGCGATTCGATCTGGCGCCGGTTCCCGCCGAACACGTCGGGATTGTACGAGACCACGGCCTGCGGCGTGTAGAGGCTGTAGAGGTAGTTGGTCTGGTTGTTGAGCGGCGATTGCAGGTCGAGGCCCGGTGCCAGGATGCCCTGCGCCTGCGGGGTCGCGGTTAGGCTCGGGTAGAGCGTGCCCTTCTGGGCGAGCACATTCTGCTGCGCGATCCGCAGCGAGGCCTGCGCCGCCTCCAGGGTCGGGTTGTTGGCGAGCGCCTGCTCGACCAGCTGGTTCAGGGCCTTCGAGTGGAACAGGGTCCACCACTGGCCCGGAATGTCGGCCCCGGAGACGAAGCTCTGGTCCGCCGAGCCGCCCTGGCGGGTGCGGATGTTGTCGGCGGCCGAGGGGTTCTTCAGCGGCTCCTTGGTGTAGCGGCCGACCGGCGGCGCCTCGGGCGGCACGAAGTTCGGGCCGACCGCGCAGGCCGATAGGGACAGGGCTGCGGCCAGCACAGCGGCCGCACGACCGCACCGGTTCGGCGCCAACCCCACCATCATGCCCCCGAAACCCCTCCCTCGGTAGAGCGTCCGGGCGCACGGCCAAGTCAATCCGACGGTGGCGCGATCCCGCGCGCCGGACCGGCCCTGTGGTGTTCCGGTCACGTGTCGCCCCCCGGCTCGCGCCGCCCAGATCCGGCTCATGCCGCGGCCCGATGCTCCGTCCGCGCCCGCGCATTTGGGTTCGGGCGGCGCCGCGAGAACAGCGAGATCAGCACCGGCACCACCACCAGGATCAGGTTCGGAGCCAGGATGATGCCGCCCACCACCACCAGGGCCAGCGGCTTCTGCACCTGCGAGCCGATGCCCGTGGACACCGCCGCCGGCAGCAGGCCAACGCAGGCGGCCACGCAGGTCATCATCACCGGGCGCATCCGCACGATCGCGGCGTTCCACACCGCTTCCTGGCGCTGCCAGCCCTCGTCGAGGAGCTGGTTGTAGTAGGCGAGCAGGATCACGCCCTCCATGGTCGAGATGCCGAACAGGGCGATGAAGCCGATCGCCGCCGAGATCGAGAACGGCGTGCCGGTGAACGCCAGGGCGAAGATGCCGCCGATCATCGCCATCGGGATCACCGAGAGCGTCAGCAGCATGTCCGCCACCGACGAGAAGTTGATGAACAGCAGGAGTGCGATCAACAGCAGGGTGACCGGCACGACCAGGCTGAGCCGGGCTGCGGCCTCCTTGAGGTTGGTGAACTGCCCGACCCACTCCATCCGGTAGCCCGGCGGCAGGTCCACCGCCTCGGCGACCTTGCGCTGCGCCTCGATCACGGCGCTGCCGAGGTCGCGCCCGCGCACCGAGAACTTGACCGGGATGTAGCGCTCCTGGTCCTCGCGGTAGATGAACGAGGCGCCCGAGACGAGGTCCACGTCCGCGATCTCGGAGAGCGGCACCTGGATCACGCCGCCATTGGGGTTCTGGGCGCCCACCGCGATGTTGCGGATGCCGGCGAGCGACGAGCGGTATTCCTTGGCGAGCCGCACCCGCATGGAGAAGTGCCGGTCGGAGCCGTATTCGTAGAGGTCGCCCGCGGTCTGGCCGCCGATCGCCGCCTGGATCGTGGTGTTCACGTCGCCGATGGACAGGCCGTAGCGGGCGGCCTTGTGGCGGTCGACGTCGATCCGCACGGTCGGCTGGCCGAGGGATTCGAACACCGCCAGGTCGGTGATGCCGGGCACCGTCGCGAGCGTCGCCTTGACCGCGTTGGCGGTCTTGGTGAGCTGAGCGAGGTCGCTGCCGTAGATCTTGACCGAGTTCTCGCCCTTCACGCCCGAAGCAGCCTCCTGGACGTTGTCCTCGATATATTGCGAGAAGTTGAACTCGATCCCCGGGAACTCGCCCTCCAGCTTCTTGCTCAGGTCGCGGATCAGGGTGTCCTTGTCGAGCCCCCGGCGCCACTGGTCGATGGGCTTCAAGGGCGCCAGGATCTCGACGTTGAAGAACCCGGTGGCGTCGGTGCCGTCGTTGGGCCGGCCCTGGTGCGAGATCACCGTGACGACCTCCGGGACCTCCTGGAAGATCTTGCGCAGGCGCTGGACGTAGGCGTTGCCGGCCTCAAGCGAGATCGAGGACGGCATGGTGCCGCGCACGTAGAGGTTGCCCTCTTCGAGGCGCGGCAGGAATTCGAGGCCGAGGTTCCGGGCCGCCAGCCCGGAGACCAGCAGCACCGCCAGCATCACCGAGAGCGCCAGAACCCGGTTCTTCAGGCCGAAGGCCAGGATGCGCTCGTGTCCGGCGCGCAGGACCCGCACGATCAGGGTGTCGCGCTCCTCCAGCTTCCGGGGCAGGATCAGCGCCGACAGGGCCGGCGAGACCGTGAAGGTCGCGAGCAGGCCGCCGACCAGCGCGTAGGCGTAGGTCTTGGCCATCGGCCCGAAGATGTGGCCCTCGACGCCGCTCATCGTGAAGAGCGGCAGGAAGCCCAGGATGATGATGATGGCCGAGAAGAAGATCGCCCGGTTCACCTCGACGCCCGCGATGGCGATGGTGCCGAGCCGACCTTCGAGCCCCCCGGGTGCCTGCTGACCCTCGGTATGCTCGGGTTCGGCGAGGTGCCGGAACACGTTCTCGACCATGATCACCGTGGCATCGACGATCAGGCCGAAATCGATGGCGCCGAGCGACAGAAGGTTGGCTGAATCGCCCCGCACCACCAAGATCAGGATCGCGAAGCCGAGGGCGAACGGGATCGTGGCCGCCACGATGATCGCGCTGGTGAGCGAGCCGAGGAACAGCCACTGCACGATGAACACCAGCACTACCCCGAACACGAGGTTGTGCATCACCGTGTGGGTCGTGGTGTGGATCAGGCCCGAGCGGTCGTAGATCCGCTCGATCTTCACGTCGGGAGGCAGGATCGTCGAGTTGTTGATCTTGTCGATCTCGGCCTCGACGCGCTCCAGGGTCGGCAGGCTCTGGCCGCCGCGGCTCATGAGCACGATGCCCTCGACCACGTCGGGCTGGTCGTCGTGGCCGACGATGCCGAGACGCGGTGCGTTCGACACCCGCACCTCCGCCACGTCCCGCACCAGCACAGGCGTGCCGTTGACGAGGCTGATCATCGTGTCCCGGATGTCGTCCATGTCGCGGATCAGGCCGATGCCGCGCACCACCGCGGATTGCTGGCCGACATTCAGGGTCTGGCCGCCGACATTGATCGAGGCGTTGTTCAGCGCGGTGGTGAGCTGGACCAGGGTCAGGCCCTGGGCCTGCAGGCGGTTCAGGTCGACCGCGACCTCGTATTCCTTGGCCTTGCCGCCGAAGGCGGTCACGTCGGTGACCCCCGGGATCGCCTTGAACCGGCGCTGGAGCACCCAGTCCTGCAGGGTCTTCATGTCCATGGGCGAGTAGCCCGCCGGGCCGACCAGCTTGTAGCGCATGATCTCGCCCACCGGGCTCGTCGGCGAGATCTGCGGGGTGGCGCCGTTGGGCAGGCTCGGGGCCTGCGACAGGCGGTTGAGCACCCGCTGCAACGCCTGTTCGTACGTGTACTCGTAGTTGAACTGGACCTTCACGTCGGACAGGCCGAACAGCGAGATCGTCCGCACAACCTGCGCGTTGGGGATGCCGGCGAGCGCCACCTCCAGCGGAATGGTGATGTAGCGCTCGATCTCGTCGGCGGACTGTCCCGGATTCTGGGTGATCACGTCGACCAGCGGTGGCACCGGGTCGGGATAGGCCTCGATGTTGAGTTGCGTGTACGCGCCGTAGCCGATGCCGAGCATCACCACGAACAACAGCACCACCAGCACGCGCTGGCGCAGCGAGAAGACGATCAGGCTGTTCATCGCCCGGGATTCCCGCTCAGGACGCCTTGTCGCCGGTGGCCGCCCGGTCGATGAACAGGGCTCCCCGGGTCACGATCTGATCGCCCGCCTGCAGGCCCTCGACGACCTGGGCGTTGTCGCCGTTGATGACGCCGAGCTTGATGTCCCGCGCCTCCACGGCGCCGTCCTGGCGGGCGACCCAGACATGGGTGCGGTCGCCCTCGTACACGATCGCGGCCAGAGGCACGCTCGGGCTGGGCTCGCCCTTGCCGGTGATGATCGTGTAGGTGGCAAACATCTCCGGGCGCAGCACCCGGTCCGGGTTGTCGACCTCGCTGCGCACCGCGAGCCGGCGTGTGGCCGGGTCGAGGCTCGCGGCCATGTAGTTCACCCGGGCCTTGAACACCCGCGCGCCGAAGCCCGCCACCTTCGCCTCGACCTCCTGGCCGATACGGATCTTCGGGATCTCGCTCTCGCGGACGTTGGCGACGAGCCAGACCGTGGACAGGTCGCCGATCACGAAGACCGGATCGCTGGAAGCCGAGAGGAACTGCCCGGTGCCGACCTTGCGCTGGACGATCGTGCCGGCGATCGGTGCCCGGATCTGGGTCTCCGGGCTGAGGCGGCCGTTCTTCTCGTAGGCGGCGATCTCGGCGTCGGATTTGCCCAGCAGCCGCAGGCGGTTCTTCACCGCGTCGAGGGCGGCTTCGGCGGTCTTCAGGTCGCTCTGGGCGGCGATCACGTCGTTCTGCGCCGACTGGTAATCCTTCAGCGCCACGGCGTGGGCCTGGAACAACTCCTGCTGGCGCGCCGCGATGGTCTGGTCGAGCTTCAGCAGGGCCTGCTGCTTCTGGAGATTGTTCAGGGCCGCCTGGTAGTCGTTCTGCGCCTGGACCATGTCGGTGGCCTCCAGCGTCAGCAGCACGTCGCCGGCTTTCACGTCGTCGCCCGCCCGGGCCAGCACCTTGGTCACCCGGCCCGCATAGGGCGAGACCACCGGCACGTTGTCGTCGTCGTTAAGCGCGATCCGCCCCTCGGCGGCGCCCTCCGGCCGGAACACCTGGGTCGCCACCGGCAGGATCTCGAAGGCGGCACGCTGCTCCTTGGTCGGGCGAAAGACGCGCTCGACCGCGCCGGCCTTCTCGACCTCGATCCCCGCATCGGGATTGCCCGATCCGAACAGCGAGGCGACCACGCCGGAGGCGGCTTCGCGGGCACGGTCCGAGACCGCGAGCGCTACGCCACCCGCGGCCACGAGCAGCACGAGCACGATCAGCAGCCACGGCACGCGGCGCCCCCGCGCCGACCCGGCGCGGGCCTCATCCTGTTCCAGCGGATTGCGGGCGTCCATGCGAAAGATCTTTTGGGACCGGGCGAAGGAACCGGGATGGCGGACGAGGGACGATTCGCGCAAGAACTCCGCTCGCTTCAATGCGATCGGTGGCGCTTTTCTAAGGCAGCCGCCCCGAGACGAATCGGGGGACATCGCGTGCCTAGAGCAAAGCTCGACTGATCCGCAATCGATTGGGAGGCCCTGGTCGCGAAACCGTGTGGCTGTGCCTTCCTTCGACGGGATTTGTTACAATATGACAACGACCGCGGGCCAGCAGCCCTAACCCATCCCGCAGATCCGATCGAAGAATCCGCCATGACCGACATGAGTTCTGCTTCCGCCCCCTCAGGTTCGAGCGCCGGCAAGATCCCGGTGACCGTGCTCACCGGCTATCTCGGCGCCGGCAAGACCACGCTGCTCAACCGGATCCTCACGGAGAACCACGGCAAGCGCTACGCCGTGATCGTCAACGAGTTCGGCGAGATCGGCATCGACAACGACCTCGTCGTCGGCGCGGACGAGGAAGTGTTCGAGATGAACAACGGCTGCGTCTGCTGCACGGTTCGCGGCGACCTGATCCGGATCATGGACGGGCTGGTGAAGCGCCGGGGCAAGTTCGACGCGATCATCGTCGAGACCACCGGGCTGGCCGACCCGGCCCCGGTCGCCCAGACCTTCTTCGTCGACCAGGATGTGGGCGACGCCGCCCGCCTCGACGCGGTGGTGACCGTAGCCGACGCCAAGTGGCTCTCCGATCGGCTGAAGGACGCGCCCGAGGCCAAGAACCAGATCGCCTTTGCGGACGTGATCCTGCTCAACAAGAGCGACCTCGTCTCGCCGGAAGACCTCGACCGGGTCGAGGCGGAGATCCGCGGCATCAACCCGCTGGCCACGCTCCACCGCACTCAGAACTGCGCCGTGCCGATCGAGGCCGTGCTGGAGCGCAACGCCTTCGACCTTGACCGCATCCTGGAGGTGGAGCCCGAATTCCTGGAGGAGGGTCACCACCACCATCACGATTCCGAGATCCAGTCGGTCTCGGCCCGGATCGGCGGTGAGGTCGACCCGGAGAAATTCATGCCCTGGATCTCGAACCTGACCCAGGTCCAAGGGCCCGACATCCTGCGCTGCAAGGGCATCGTCGCCTTCCCGAACGAGCCGAAGCGCTTCGTCTTCCAGGGCGTGCACATGATCCTCGATGGTGACGTCCAGGGGGATTGGCGGCCGGACGAGCCCCGGGTGTCCCGGGTGGTGTTCATCGGCCGCAACCTCGACCCGGTGGCGATCCGCGAGGGATTCGAGGCCTGCCGGGTCTGACGGAGGGCCGTCCTGGTCGGCCCGAACATCCGCCGTCGGCAGCCTCGGGTTGCCGGAGGCGCCAAACGGCGCCTGTCAACGCCTATATATTGACCAGCTACCGGAGCGATTACCCCTGAGATAGCGTATCGGATCAACTCGATACCGACCCGAGGGCTATTCGCTATGGTACGTCTGCTTCTCACCGCCGCCGTATTCGCTTGCGGCGCCGGAGCGCTCGCCACGCCGGCGGCGGCCCTGTCCGCCAAGGATTGCTCGACCAAGTATCAGGCGGCCAAGCAGGCCGGGACGCTCAACGGCCGGACGTGGAACGACTTCCGCAAGGCAGAATGCGGTGTCGACGCGTCCGGCACGACGGCCAATACGGTTCCGAACCCGGTGGCGCCGGGCGCGACCAAGACCGCCGCTCCGGCTCCCGCGCCGGCCGCCCCGGCGGCAAGGCCTCCCGCCGCCGCACCGGCCGCCGGCACCGTCGCATACCCGTCCGCCGTCGATCCGAAATACGCGAGCGAATCCGCCGGCAAGGCCCGGATGCACACCTGCCTGGACAGCTACAACGCGGCCAAGTCCGCCGGGACGTTGGGCGATGCGAAATGGATCCAGAAGGGCGGCGGCTACTACTCGGTCTGCAACAAGCGGCTGAAGGGCTGACGACGAGCCCGGTCAGCCGCGAAGCCGATTCTCAACCATTGGATGTCATGGACTCCGATGCGGGCCTGCGTAACCGGCCCGCGGAGTCCGCGTATCCATGGCTCACATCGCAGCGCCCGGAGTCCCGGTCCCGGCAGGCTTCGCCTCCGGGCTGCCGCTCATCGCGGTCGTCCACGGGCTGGCCAAGGCGCTGTTTGCGGCCTTCATCTTCTTCGCCTGCTTCGCGTTCTCGGAAACCTCGCCCTACGACGCGGTGGCGATCCCGACGATCCTGCTGTGGCTCTGCCTCGGCGTGCGCCTGCACCGGGGGGCGGTGCCGCTGCTGGCGCTGCTGCTGCTCTACCTGGGGGCGATCGTCATCGCCCTGTTCCCGTACCTGAACGAGGAGTTTCCGGTCACCTGGACGATCCAGCTGATCTACCTCGTGGTCACCTGCCTGTTCTTCGCGATGTTCTTCGCGGAGGACACACAGGCCCGGATGGAACTGGCCCTGAAGGCCTACACGGTGAGCTGCGTGTTCTCGGCGGCACTCGGCATCGTCGGCTACCTGCAATGGCTCGGGATCGAGGACCTGTTCTACAAGTACGACCGGGCCTCGGGGACCTTCCAGGACCCGAACGTGTTCGGCTCGTTCCTCACGCTGGGCGCCCTCTACCTGATGCACGGGCTGCTCACCGGCTCGACCCGGCGCCCGCTGGTGTCGCTGGCCGGCCTGCTGATCATCATGGCCGGCATCTTCCTGTCGTTCTCGCGCGGGTCCTGGGGCGGCAGCGTCGTCGCCGTCCTGCTGATGGTCGGCTCGGTCTATGCCGGCAGCGGCTCGATCCGCCTACGCCGCCGGATCGTGCTGCTGACGCTGGCGACCGTCGTGCTCGGGACGATCGCGGTGATCGGCCTCCTGTCGGTCGAGCACGTGCACAAGATGTTCGAGACCCGGGCGGCGCTGGCCCAGGATTACGATCAGGGCGAGACCGGCCGCTTCGGCAACCAAGTCCGGGGCCTGGCGATGCTGCTGGAGCGCCCGTTCGGCATGGGGCCGATGCACTGGCGCCTCGTCTTCGGGCTGGAGCCGCACAATTCCTATATCGGCTCGTTCGCCAATGGCGGCTGGCTCGGCGGCGTGGTGTTCATCGGCCTCGTGCTGGCCACGAGCTTCGTCGGATTCCGCCTGCTGGTGCGGCCCTCGCCGGTCCGGGCGCATGCCCAGATCGTCTGGCCGGCGCTCCTGATGTTCTTCCTGCAGGCGTTCCAGATCGACATCGAGAAGTGGCGCCACGTCTACATGATGCTCGGCATGGTCTGGGCGCTGGAGGCGGCTCGGCTGCGCATCCCCCGGGTCCGAGACATCGGCAGCCCGCGTGATGCCAACGTGATCGCGCGCGGCGCCAGGTCCGCTTGAAACGCGGTCGCGGCCGGGTCATCGCTCCTGCCAGGACGCAGGCGATCGCCGAATGGCAGATCCGCTCCCGGAGACGGTTGGTGAGAGCACTTGCGAACGATGAAGCGGCGCGGCTTGCGGCCCTCGATGCCCTCGGCATCGTCGGCACGCCGACCGAGCCGCATTTCGACGCCGTGTGCCGCACCGCCCGGCGTCTGTTCGGCGTGCGCAGCGCCTTCGTGGGCTTCATCGACGACACCCAGCTCTGGTTGAAGACCCCCTGCCTCGACGTGCCGACGACGAGCCCGCGGGAACTCGGCCTGTGCGAGCACACGATCCGCAGCGACGCCATGCTGATGGTGCCCGACACGCGGGCCGATCCGCGCTTCCGCGACCTGCCCGGCGTCGCCGCCCCGAACGGGTTCCGGTTCTACGCCGGCATCCCCTTAAGCCTGGCGCCTGGGATCCGGATCGGCACGTTCTGCCTGATCGACCCGGAGCCCCGCGCCGGGCTCTCGGAAGCGGACAAGGACGCGTTCCGCGACCTCGCCGAGATCGTGATCGCCCATCTGCGGCTGACGGAAGCCAATGCCAAGCGCAGCCACGAGATCGCCCAGGCCGCGATCCGCGAAGCCCTGATCCGGGAGCAGCATCGCGAGATCAACGCGCGGTCCGAGGCCCAGGCGGCGGCGAACCACCAGCTCACCATGGCCGAGCAGCTCGCCAGCGTCGGCAACTGGCGGGTGGATTTCGCCGACGGGCAGCCGATCTGGTCGGAGAGCCTCTACGAGATCGCCGGCCGCGATCCCCGGGAGCCGGCGCCGGCACTCTCCGACTTCGCGCAGATCTATCACCCCGACGACCGGGAGCGGCTGGAGGGGATCGTCACGGACGCCATCGCCCGCGGCGGGAGCTTCGATTTCGAGGCGCGCCTGCTGCGGCCGGACGGCGAGATCCGCGACGTGGTCGTGCGCGGCGTGTGCCGGGGCGCGGGCCCGGTGACCGGTCTCATCGGCGTGCTCATCGACGTGACCGTGCGGCGGCGCGCCGAGGACGAAGTCCGCCGCAGCGAGCTGCGCTACCGCGGCCTCGCCGAGACCCTGCCGCTGCTGATCTGGACCATGCGGGTCGGCGACGGGCAGGCGACCTACGCCAACGCGCAGTTCCACGCCTATTACGGGCCGATCGGGCTGGACCGAGCCGAGCGCCTCGCCCGCAACCACCCGGAGGATGCCGCCGCCATGGAGGCGGCTTGGCGCGAGGCGATCGAGACCGGGATCGGCTACAACGGCCAATGGCGGATCCGGCGCCATGACGGCGCCTACCGGTGGCACAAACTCTCGCTGATCCCGATCTACCTCGACCCGGACGACGGCACCGTGGTGGAGTGGCTCGGCACCGCGCTCGACGTCGACGACATCGTCACGGCGCGGCTCGCCGTCGAGGAGGCGCGCGGGCTCTTAGGCATCGCCCTCGACGCGGCCGACGCCGGCACCTGGGATTGGGACATGCGCACGGGGCTCGCCACCCTGAGCCTCGAGAGCGCCCGGATGCACGGCCTGCCCGATACCGGCCAGGCGCACACGATGGCGGCAGCCGCCTGGACGGCGCTCCTGCATCCGGAGGATGCCGGCGACGTCTGGAACGAGATCCGGCGCGCGGTGGAGACCTCCTGCGCCTTCGTCGCCGAGTTCCGCGTCGGCGAGCGCTGGATCTACACCCGCGGGCGCACGCAGTTCGGCCCCGAGGGCCAGCCGCAGCGCATGGTCGGGCTCCATCTCGACATCACCGACCGCAAGGCCGCCGAGGCGGCCCTGCGGGACGCGACCCGGGACGCGGAGGCGGCGCGGGCGGAAGCCGAGCGGGCGAGCGCGGCCAAGAGCGAGTTCCTGGCCGCGATGAGCCACGAGATCCGCACGCCGCTCAACGGTATCCTGGGCTACGCCGACCTGCTCCTCGACGAGAGCGCCATCCGGGACGAGGACCGGCGCCGCCTGGAGCTGATCCACAGCTCGGGGGCGGCGCTCCTCACCGTCGTCAACGACATCCTCGACTTCTCGAAGATCGAGGCCGGCGAGTTGACCCTCGACCCGGTCGGCTTCCCGCTGGCCGCGATCGTGGACAGCACGGTCTCGATCGTCCGGGGCAGCGCGCTCCGGAGCGGCCTGCGGATCGAGGCGCAGATCGACCCGGCGCTCCCGGGCGTCGTGATCGGCGATCCGGGCCGCCTGCGGCAGGTGCTGCTCAACCTGCTCAACAACGCCGTAAAGTTCACCCCCGAGGGCTCCGTCACCGTCACGGTGCAGCGGGAGGGTGAGGGGATCGCCCCCGGTGGCGGCCCCGGCGACGCGATCCGCTTCGCGGTGACCGACACCGGCATCGGCATCGCGCCGGCGCAGCAGGAGCGCCTGTTCAAGCGCTTCAGCCAGGTCGACGGTTCGATCAGCCGGCGCTTCGGCGGCACTGGGCTCGGGCTGGCGATCTCCCGGCACCTCGTCACGCTCATGGGCGGCGAGATCGGCCTGGAGAGCCGCGAGGGGGAGGGCTCGACCTTCTGGTTCCGCCTGGTCTTGCCGCGCGGCACCGATTCCGTCGACGCGCTGCGCTTCGAGGCCTCGCGGCCTCCTCCGCCCAAGGCATCCCGGACGCCCCCGGCCGGGCCGTCGCTGCGCTTGCTCCTGGTCGAGGACGTGCCGCTCAACCAGGAGCTCGCCTGCGCCGTACTCGAATCGCAGGGCTACACCGTCGAGGTGGCAAGCGACGGCGGCGAGGCGATCGCGGCCGTGGGCCTGTCGATGGCCGAGGGGCGCCCCTACGACCTCGTGCTGATGGACGTGCAGATGCCCGGCGTCGACGGGCTCACCGCAACCCGCCGGATCCGCGCCCTCGCACCGCCGGCCTGCGACGTCCCGATCGTGGCGATGACAGCCAACGTCCTGCCGGCGCAGGTCGCCGAATTGCGCGAGGCCGGGATGGACGACCATGTCGGCAAGCCGTTCCGCCGGGCCGACCTGTTCGCCACGATCAGCCGCTGGACCGCCCCCGGCGCCCGTCGGCCGGTGCGCCCGGAGGCGCCGCTGCGCACCGCGCCGGTCGATCCCGCGGTGCTCGACGCAGCGGTGCTCACCGACATGGAGGCGAGTTTCGGCATCGACCAGGTCGGCGCGCTGCTTGATCTCCTGGCCAACGAGCTGTCCGAGCGGTTCCGGCCGAGCGAGACCGACCGCCTCCAGATCGCCCACGACGCCCATGCCATGGTGGCGGCCGCCGGGCTCCTGGGCTTCGTCGGCCTGTCGAGCCTGTGCCGCGAGGTCGAGGCCGCCGCCCATGCGGGCGCCGACCTCGTGCCGCTGATCCGTCGCCTGGAGGTGCAGCGGGCGACGACGTTGCGGGCGATCCGCCAGCTGCGGGCGGCCTGAACCGGCCCTACGGCTCCTCCGCTTCCGGCAGCGGATCGCCAGTCCAGATCGTGGCGAAGGCGGCGAGCTGGCGGGCATCCGCGAAGGCCGCCACGGTCACGTCGCGCTCGGCCGGCATCGCCCCCGGAAAGGGCGCGAGCAGGACCCTCACCCGGGCGAGGCGACCGCCGGGGGCGTTCGCCTCGATCCAGGCTTGCGCCTCTGGGGTGAACCGCTCGGGCCCATCGAGGGCCCGGGCATCGGCGCGCAGCACGACCACGTAGGTGCCGAGGCTCGGATCGGCCTGCTGGACCGCCTTGACGATGTCGATCACGGGCTCTCCGCGAAGTCGTTGATCTGCACCTGGGCCTGCGCCGTGGTGAAGTTCGGGATGTCGGCGAAGATTTCCTCGCCGTGGGCCGCGACGGCCTTCTTGAACGCGTCGATCGATTCGAAGGTCAGCAGCGCCATCACCTGGAACGGGGCCGCGCCGCCATCCGGGGTGCCGACGCCCTTGACCACTTTCGCTTCATGGAGGCCCAGAGCCGACCAGCGCTCGCGCACCAGCGGCATGTGGTGCCCGAGATAGTAGCCCATGTCGAAACTCGGTCCGGTCGGATACATCACACTGACCAGGATCATGCCGTCATCCTCCCTGTTGCGGCCCCCGAGTGTCCGGGGTGCCGGTGGAATCCTAGTATCATCCCGAAAGGTGGTTGCCGGCTTTCGGAAAAACAGTGAGCACAAGAGCTTCGACGTGGACGAACGTGTCGGGCGTGACGACCTGCCGGATAGCGGGACCCCTCTGCTTGTTCAGGGGTCGATCACGCCGCCACGGCGAGGCGCACACCGAAGGCTTTCAGGACACGCAACAAGGTGTCCAGCGTCGGATTGCCGGTGTCGCTGAAGGCTTTGTACAGCGCCTCGCGGCTGATCCCCGTCTCGCGGGCAAGGGCCGCCATGCCGTGCGAGCGGGCTATGGTGTTCAATGCACCCAGCAATTCCTCCGGCGTACCGTCCTCAAGATAGGCATCGAGATAGGCTGCGATGTCGGCCGGGGTTTTTAGCACCTCGGCCGCATCCCAAGGCTTGGTTTCGAGTGCCATCGTCAAACCTCCCGCGCCATGGCCTTGGCCCGTTCGATGTCCCGCGCCTGTGAGCCCTTGTCGCCGCCGCACAGCAGGATCACGACGACATCGTCGCGCAGGGTGTAATAAACCCTGTATCCAGGCCCGAGAGAGAACCGTAATTCGCTCACACCATCGCCGATAAACTTTGCATCGCCAAGGTTACCCTGTGCGATACGGTCGATCCGCTTGGTGATCCGCGCCCGCGCCTGGACATCTCGCAAGGCCCTCAGCCAAGCGAGGAATTCGCCGGTGCGAAGCACTTGGAATATGTGAAATTCCGTACACACCCACCGGCGAGATGTCAACTATAGTTCACATCTCGCCGCACAGGATCCTGTTCCCGACCTGCTCGACTTCAACGTCCGTTCACTCTCCCTGCCGCGGCCACCTGGGTGCAGGAAACTTCAATGCAGCTTCACCCGCGACTCGGTCTGGCGGGTGAGCGCCCGGGCTAGGGCGTCGAGCGCCGTCTTGACGCTGCCATGGAGCGCGCGCTCGTGCATCTTGTAGAGCGAGCGGTACATCATCCGGGCGAACAGCCCGGCAATGAGCATGTTCTTGCCCCGGACGAAGCCCATGAGGCTGCCAACCGTCGAGTATTCGCCGAGCGACACCAGCGAGCCGAAATCCTTGTATTTGAACGGCTTGAGGGGCTTGCCGTCGATCTTTGCCTGGATCTGGCCGATCAGGTGGCTGGCCTGCTGATGGGCGGCCTGGGCCCGGGGCGGCACCGGCCTGTCCGAGCCGGCTTCGACGAGGTAGGCGCAATCGCCCATCGCGAAGATGTCCGGGTCGCGGGTGGTCTGCAGGGTCGGTGTGACCACGAGCTGGTTGGTCCGGGTGGTCTCCAGGCCGCCGATGCCCTGCAGGAAGGGCGGCGCCTTCACGCCGGCCGCCCAGACCACCAGCTCCGAGGGAATGAAGGTGCCGTCGGCGAGCTGAACGCCGTCGGCCCGCACCTCGGTCACCCGCGCCTGTACGCGCACATCCACCCCGATCTTGTGCAGCAGCTGCATCACCTCGACGGAGAGGCGCTGGGGCACCGCGGGTAGGATCCGGTCGGCGGCCTCGACCAGGGTGATGCGGATGTCCTTGCTCGGGTCGATCCGGTCGAGGCCGGTGGAGACCACGTGGCGGAAGGTCCGGTGCAACTCGGCGGCGAGTTCGGTGCCGGTGGCGCCGGCGCCGATCACCGTGACGTGGAGCTGGCCGGGACGGACCGGTCCGGCCTGGGTGTGAGCCCGCAGGGATGCGTTGACGAGGCGCTGGTGGAAGCGGACCGCCTGGTCCTGGGTGTCGAGGGCGATGGCGTGCTCGGCGACTCCGGGCGTCCCGAAATCGTTGGTGGTCGAGCCAACCGCCATCACCAGGGTATCGTAGGCCACGGAGCGCTCCGGCGTGACCTCGCGCCCCTCCGGATCGTGGCTCGCGGCGAGCCGGATCGTGCGCGCCTCCCGGTCGAGCCCGGTCATGCTGCCGATCCGGTAGCGGAACCCGTGCTTGTGGGCGTGGTGCAGGTAATCGACGGCGTGGTGGCCGATATCGAGGCTGCCGGCCGCGACCTCGTGCAGCAGCGGCTTCCAGATGTGCGTCCGGGCGCGGTCGACCAACGTGATATGCGCGCGCTTGCCGCGCCCGAGCTTGTCGCCGAGCTTCGTCACCAGCTGGAGCCCGGCGGCGCCGCCGCCGACCACGACGACGCGATGCAGGCCGGACTCGTTCTCGACGGGGACCATCGACACCCTTTCTTCCCACAGGCCTGGATTGACGTCCCGCCCGGATTAAACGCCTCGGACGCCCGCTTGCCACATATGCCCGCCGAGCGCACGCGTGACCAGCGCACGCGCGATCGGGGGCAGGCGCGACGGGTGTACGCGGAGATCTGGTTCCCGGCTTCAGGCGCCGGGCGCGCCGGGCTGGCGCAGGGGATGGGCCTCGGCGACTTCCGGCAGGGCGAGGCAGGCCTCGGCGATTCGCGCGACCGTCGGGTAGGCGGCCGTGTCGACGCCGAAAATGCCGGTCCCGACCCAGAGGCTGACGAGGCAGAGGTCGGCGTGGCTTACCGCGTCACCTTGGCAGAAGCGGCCGGTCCCCGGCTCGTTGGAAAGCCGGGTCTCGAGGGTCTTCAGCCCAGTCTCGAAGGCGTTGCGGAGGAAGGCCAGCATCCGCTCCCGGGGCAGACCGTACTCCTCCATCAGGAAGGTGCGCACCCGCGGCACGTAGAGCGGGTGCGTGTCGCAGGCGACGACCTGGGCGAGCGAGCGCGCCCGGGCCCGCGCCCGCGGTGCCTCGGGCAGCAGGCGGACGCCGCCCCGCGTCTCCTCCAGGTAGTCGAGGATCGCCAGGGATTGGGTCAGCGGCGGCCCGTCGCCGTCGAACAGGGCCGGTACCGCGCCCTGCGGGTTGATGTTTCGGAATTCCGGCTTGTGCTGGTCGCCGGCATCGAGGTCGATGAAGGTCTCCTCGTAGGCGATGCCCTTCAGCTTCAGGGCGATCCGGACCCGGAAGGCGGCGGCCGAGCGCCAGTTGCCGTACATGTGCATATGTGGGGTTCCGCCCTGCGGTGTCTTCGGCACGATTTACGCGCGCGAAGACACCGCACTTCGCCGCCCGCGGCAAGTCGCGATGGCCGGCAGGTCTCCGGGCCGAGTGCAGGCCGGCGCTCGGATGGAGGACGTCAACGTCGCGCGCGAGGTCACCCGCGGCTACGAGCGGGGTGTCCGCTGTCCTCAAACCCCAATCGTGCAGCGGCTTTGCGCGTGCGCTTGGAGTCGCGGCGAAAACCGTCAGGACGGGGCCTAGCGAACGAGATTTTCGCCGTGTCGTCAGCGGCTTCATGGCCGAATGCTGCAAACGTGGGCTGCGCCGCGTCGGACAGGGACTTGCCGGACCGCCCGATGGCCTCGTCCGCGACACACCATCTCGCGGCCGCCGCGGCATGAATCTTGGCCGTATGAAGTACGGGCATCGGATTGGGCTTGTTGAACGCCAGAGCTATCTCCGGCGAGGCCACGACGACCCCATCGACGCCCTGCGCCTCAAATTCGGACATGATGCGGCTATAGGTCTCGATTCCGAGCAACGTACTCTCGCCGTTGTAGATTCGATTGCAGATCGAGTAGTCGATATTCACCCATAACCCCTGGTCGGGCAGCACGACATCTACGCCCTCGGACCCACGAATGAGACTCCGGTAATAGGAGCCGCTCATCGTCGACGAAGTCCCGATAAAGCCGACCTTCTTCGAGGACAGGCGCCGGATCTCTTCGGCAAGCGCATCGCGGAGCTGGATCACGGGGATGCCAAAATAGATTGGCGCGTCTTCAAGGGCGCAATGAAGGGTATCGCTGGTGATCATCAAGCCGTCCACGCCTTCGAGAAGAAGATTCGAGACAGCCGTCTTGATCTGGTCGGCGATCAACGGCCGAGTATCTTTCGACAGAAGGCGGATGATGGTATCCGGATCGAAACTCCACATCACCAAGTCCGCGGCAGCGCGGGTGTTGGTCAAATTCATGACCTCACGATTGATCATCTGGTGGCATTCGATCGTCGAACGCCGGCTCAACCCACCGAGCACGCCCAATTTTTTTAGTCTGATGGTCATCGTGTGCTCCCCCCGTCGAGCCTTGTGGCGGATGATTTCACATCCAAGCCGAAATTCACGCGCGTTCGCTGGAACATGCGCGGTGCATGCCTCATTCCTCGGCGAATCCTTGGGCATATGCCCGGAGTGCGAATGAGGTATCAGACGCGAATGTGACCGAGATCCGCGCCTGGAACGTCGCCGTCCAGGCTCAATAGTTCTCTTGATTGGATGAGGATCTGGGCGCGATTCGTGCGCAAAACTCCCGGTCGCGGTATCGTTTCGAAGTCGGGACGCGGTCTCGGCTTCGGTTTGGGCGCGCGGGAGACTGCCTATCGTGTCAGCCAGCGACGAGCCGTAGCGATTTTCAGCGCCGCGGCCGGTGCACAGTGAACGCAAGCCGAGAAAAGTCAAAGACTTTATGTCGATTTGTTTCAGGCGATAAAATATTATATCCGTAACACCTACTTGCTGTTTGGCATGCTAATTGAACCGGAGTAAAGAAATAAATAAGACTTCGATGTAGTTGGATTAAGATTTGGCAAAAGTTTCATACAAATACTTATCTGTTTTGTCCTGTCTGCCACATTTTCGTGAGCATATTTTGCGGGCCGCATCTGAATAGTTTTATTCTAAAAAGTTGATTTGTGATTGCGCTAATCCGTAGTGGCTGGAACGCAAGCGTGTGGGCATTATCGATCCCGGCAGGATCGCTGCTTCGCCACCTGCGAGGAACGCGTGAGACCCGCGACAGGTTCAGCGCTTCTCCCCCCTCCCTCGCGTCGAGGCTCGGTGGCATCCCCAAGGGGGCGACAACCGACGGGCGGCGGCCCACATATCGAGGATCTGTCCCGGAGAGCCCTTACGATGGCCGATCAGCCCGATGCCCGCCGTTTCATCCCGCTGGGAATCGCGGTGCTCACCGTCTCCGATACACGGCGGATCGAGGACGACCGCTCGGGCGATACGCTCAGCCAGCGGCTCACCGAAGCCGGCCATCGGCTCGCCGCCCGGGCGATCGTGCCGGACGAGATCCCAGCGATCCGCGTGCAGGTCGAGGCGTGGCTGCGCGACCCTGCGGTCGATGTGGTGATCACCACCGGCGGCACCGGCTTCACCGGTCGCGATGTCACGCCGGAGTCGCTCGAGCCGCTGTTCGAGAAGCGGATGGACGGTTTTTCCGCCGTGTTCCACCGGATCTCGTACGACAAGATCGGCACCTCGACCCTGCAATCCCGGGCCACCGCCGGGGTGGCGCAGGCGACCTACGTGTTTGTGCTCCCGGGCTCGCCCGGGGCGTGCCGGGATGCCTGGGACGGCATCCTGGCCCAGCAACTCGATTACCGGCACCGCCCCTGCAACTTCGTCGAGATCATGCCGCGGCTCGACGAGCACCTGCGGCGGGGCGCCAGCATCACGACGTGACCGCGTTGCCCTCCTTGCGGCGCAGGACCGAGTGCCTGCGGGCGTAGAAGAAGTACACGACCAGCCCGATCGCCATCCAGATTACCAGGCGCAGCCAGGTATCAAGGGGCAGGCCGGCCATCAGCAACAGGCAGAACAGGATGCCGAGGATCGGCACCACCGGCACGGCGGGCACCCGGAACGGGCGCTTCATGTGCCGGTCGGTCCGCCGCAGATGGATCACCGCGCCGCAGACCAGGATGAAGGCGGCGAGCGTCCCGATACTCACCATCTCGCCCAAGATGTTGATCGGCACCAGGGCCGCCACCAGGGCGACCGCGACCCCGATCAGCGCCTGGCTGCGATAGGGCGTCTGGTAGGTCGGGTGGACATGCGCGAACAGCTTCGGCAGCAGCCCGTCCTGGGCCATGGTGTAGAAGATCCGGCTCTGGCCGTAGAGCAGCACCAGGATCACCGTGGTCAGCCCGGTCAGCGCCCCGAGCTTGATCAGCAGGGCGAACCAGCCGATGCCGATGACGTCGACGCCCTTGGCGATCGGGTCGGGGACGTTCAACTCCTTGTAGGGTACCAGCCCGGTCAGGACCGCGGCCACCAGCACGTACAGGATCGTGCAGACGATGAGCGAGCCGAGGATGCCGATCGGCATATCCTTCTGGGGCTTGCGCGCTTCCTGGGCGGCAGTGGAGACCGCGTCGAAGCCGATGAAGGCGAAGAACACCACCCCGGCCCCGCGCAGGACGCCGCTATAGCCGTATTGCCCGAAGCTGCCCTCGTTCGGCGGGATCAGCGGGCTCCAATGCGCCGTGTCGACATGGCCCCAGCCGAGCGCGATGAAGGCGACCACCACGGTGAGCTTCACCGCCACCATGATGTTGTTGAACCGCGCCGATTCCTGGGTGCCGCGGATCAGCAGGATCGTGATCAGCGCCACGATCACCACGGCCGGCAGATTGAACAGCGCAGTGCCGCCGCCGTCGATCGGGGTGCCCGGCGCGTGCGCGAACCGGGCCGGGATCACGAGGCCGACGTCCTTCAAGAGGCTCGTGACGTAGCCCGACCAGCCCACCGCCACGGTGGCGGCGCCCATGGCGTATTCGAGGATCAGGTCCCAGCCGATCAGCCAGGCGAAGAACTCGCCCAGCGTCGCGTAGGTGTAGGTGTAGCTCGACCCGGCTACTGGGATCAGCGCGGCCATCTCGGAATAGCACAGGCCGACGAACGCACAGGCGATGCCGCCTAGCACGAAGGACAGCATGATCCCGGGCCCGGCATATTGCGCCGCCGCCGTGCCGGTGAGCACGAAGATGCCGGCCCCGATGATCGCCCCGACGCCCATGGCGGTGATCGAGAGCGCGCCGAGGGATTTCGAGAGCTGCTCCTCGCCCTCGCCGCTCTCCAGGATGTCGTCGACGGATTTCCGCCCCATCAGGCCCGAGGACTCCATCGGCGTATCCTTCCTCGTGGCGCCATGGGAACGGCGCGCGCCTGTAACCTTCAATTCAGCAAGTTTTCTGCCACGGCGCCAGGAATTTCCCCGGATCTACGGCGGATAACGCCAAGTCGCGCTGCGACATTCTGTCGATCAGGGCCGGTCGATTCGGGCGATCAGCGGCCGGATCTTGAGGCGCGGCGCGAACACCGCGCCGGCCCTCAGCGCCTCCCGCCGCACCACGTCGCCGGCCCGGGCGCGCTTGGCGCCGATTAGGGCCTCGATCCGGCCGACGAGACGGTCGCTCAAGCCTGCGGCGGGGCGGTGCAGCCGGCCGAGCCCGGTCTCCGGCCGAGCGGTGCCGATGAAACGGTCGAGGGTGCGGATCCAGCCCTCGGCCGGGACATCCCCGGCCTCTAGGCACAGCACCCAATCCCGCCGCGCCGCCGCGGCCCCTGCGGCGTAGGGGCTGCCGCCTTCGTGGAGGACCAGCGCAGCACCGGTGGCGTCCGCGATGGACGCCGCCGCCTCGCTCTCCCGTCCGGCCACGATCACCGCATCGCCGACGAGACCGCCGGCGACGCCGGATACCAGCACGCTGAGCGTGTCGGCCAAGCGATCGATCGCGTCCGGATCGGCCGGGTCGGCCAGGAAAGTCACCGCGGAGAGCATGAGCGCGCCCATAGCCGATTTTGCGCCGCGGTAAACCGGTGCACGGTGTCTCGACCAGGCTTGGCCTCAATTGCCTGAAATTGAGGCGTTGGCCGGCCACGTGTTCGCTTTATGTTCCACGTGAAACACGGGGCGGAGCAGCATGGCTGAGATTGGGGACGGATCGACCCTCCGGACACCCGTGCGGCTGGGGCCAAGTACGCGGCCCTTGGAAGCCCGGCGCGGCCGCGGCGCCACCGCCAACCCGACGAGCCGCTACGAAACCGCCAAGCGTGAGATATTTCAGGATCCCGATTGGGAAACTGACGCGCCCGCACCCCTGCGCACCCAGGTCACGCTGGAGCGCGCGGCGCGGATCATCGCCCGCAACACCTCGCCGGACATCCCGTTCGACCGGTCGATCAACCCGTATCGCGGCTGCGAGCACGGCTGCATCTATTGCTACGCGCGCCCGACCCATGCCTGGCTCGGCCTGTCGCCGGGGCTCGATTTCGAGTCGCGGATCTTCGCCAAGCCCGATGCCGCGCGGCTGCTGGCACAAGAACTCGCCGCGCCGGGCTATCAGCCGGAGACGATTGCGCTCGGCACCGCCACCGATCCCTACCAGCCGTTGGAGCGGGAGCACCGCATCACCCGCGCGGTGCTGGAGGTGCTGCAGGCGGCCCGCCATCCCGTCGGCATCACCACCAAGTCCGATCTCGTCCTGCGCGACCTCGATATCCTGGCCGAAATGGCCGCGGACAACCTCGTGCTCGTGGCGATCTCGCTGCCGACCCTCGACCCGCGCCTCGCCCGGTTGCTCGATCCGCGGGCGCCGCGGCCGGAGAAGCGGCTCGCTGCGATGCGGCGCCTGAGCGAGGCCGGGGTGCCGGTGATGGTCAACGTCTCGCCGATCATCCCGGGGCTGACCGACCACGAGATCGAGGCGATCCTGGCCTGCGCCCGGGAGCATGGCGCCAGCCGCATCGGCCACGCCCTGCTGCGCCTGCCGGGTGAGGTCGCCGACCTCGTCGCCGACTGGTTCGCCGAGCACTATCCCGAGCGCCAAGCACGGGCTTTCGCGCTGCTGGCGCAGGCGCGGGGCGGCCGCGAGAACGACCCCCGATTCGGCCATCGCTTCCGCGGGGAGGGGGCCTATGCCGAGATGATCGGCCAGCGGGTCCGCCTCGCCGGCACCCGGCTCGGCTTCGCCTTCGGGCGGATGGGGCTGAACCGGACGGCGTTCCGCAAGCCGGGGGCGCAGCTCGCGCTGTTCTGAAGCCGGCTCAGGCCGCCCGGACGTTCACAGGCCCCAATGCGCGAGCGCAATGCCGCGTGCCTCGCACAGCTGGGATGCATTGGCCGCGTCCCGACACGCATGACCGGGCACCATTCCTGGCGTCCAGACGACAGCGAGGATCAGATTTGAGCGCCACGGACTCAGATGACAGCTCGGCCGGCATCCCGATCTGCCGCGGTGTAGTGCATCGGCTTGAGGCAAAGCAATCCTAATCGGCGAATATGTATTGATATAGAATGTCATAAATATGAGTTGCGACCGACATAGCTCGGATGGCATAGAATATTATTCTGAAAAAGACCTTAGATTTGTTCTGGATCGCAATCGCGAAAAAGCCTAGCGATTCAGTTTTTACGGAAGCGACTTCGATGTCTCGCGCGCCGCACCCGTCGTTCACCCGCATCGCTTTGGCGAAATTATCGATCGGCAAGATCCTGTGCGCGATCCTGCTCGCGATGAGCGTCATGCTGCTCGGCTCGGGCGTGACGACCTTGCGGGACGCCCAGATGCAGGCCGATCAGAGCCGCCGCGTGGTGGCGCTCACGGAGGCGAGCCGGACGCTCCTCCAGGATCTGCTCGCCATCCGCATGGAGCGCGGCCGCACGCTTCAGGCCCTCAAGGCCGCTGAACCGATTCCCGCCAAGGATGTCGCGTTGATCGCCACCCAGCGCGCGACCCTGGCGAGCGGGGTCGATCGGCTCGGGAATCTGGCCCGCGAGGTTGAGGTGCCCTCGGTCCGGGAGAAGGCCGAGTTGGCGCAACGAGCCTACGCGGCCCTGCTCGAGCTGCGCCCGCAGGTCGATGCCGCCCTGGCGGTGCCGGCAGCGCAGCGATCCGCGGGCACGCTGCCGCCCTTCGCGCAGGCGTCTCAGGCGCTGCTCGATGCGTTGATGGCGGCGAACGACGCGGTCGATGCCGCGATCCCGCGCGGCGACGCGACCCTGGCCCATTACCTCGATCTGAAGCGCGCGGCCTGGACGTCTCGGGCCCTGATCGGCGGTGTGGTCGTGCGGATCGAGCTCGCGGTCGCCGCCGGCACGCCCTGGTCGCAGGCGGATATCGTCGCGGCGTCCGAGGAGCGGGGGCGCCTAGCCGGCGCCTGGGACGGCGTGGTCCGGACCGCCGCCGACGAGACGGCGGACACGGTCCGGGCGGCCTTCCGCAAGGCCAAGGCAGACAATTTCGAGGGCGAGGCGGCCGCGCGCCGACAGGCTGCCACGGAGGCGCTCACGCAGGGCCGGCCGACCGGATTGTCCATCGACGAATTGCGCACGCGCCAGACCGCCGAGGTGAACACGATCGCCGACCTCGCAAGCGCGGCCCTCGACGCGCTGGTCGATCGGGCTCGGGCGTTGACCGAGGACGCACACGCCACCCTGCTGCGGACCGTCCTGTTCCTCGCCGCCGCGATCCTGCTGACCGGGATCGGCACCCTCGTGGTGGTCCGCTGGGTGCTCCGACCGATCCGCAGCATGACCGAGGCGATGCGGGCGCTGGCCGCCGGTGACGCCTCGATCGTTGTCCCGGCCCAGGAGCGCCAGGACGAGATCGGCGCCATGGCCGCCGCCGTCCAGGTGTTCAAGGACAACCTGATCCGGACCCGACAGCTCGAAGCCGAGGCGGACGAGGCGCGCCGCGCGGCCGAGGAGCAGCGCCGGGCGGTCACGCGGCAGATGGCGGAGGCCTTCGAGGCCGCGGTGTCCGGCATCGTCACCCAGGTCTCGTCCGCCGCCACCGAGCTGCAGGCCACCGCCTCGCAGATGACCGCGAGCGCTCAGGAGACCGCCAGCCAATCCGGCACGGTGGCGGCGGCGGCCGAGCAATCCGCCTCCAACGTCAACACCGTGGCGAGCGCTGCGGAGCAGCTCGGCAGCTCCGTCGAGGAGATCGGCCGGCAGGTGCAGGATTCGACGATCCTCGCCCAGCGGGCGGTGGGCGAATCCGACCAGACCGCCGCCCTCGTCTCCGAGCTGAGCGCCGCCGCCGCCCGGGTCGGCGACGTGGTGCAGCTGATCGCGTCGATTGCGGCGCAGACCAATCTCCTGGCCTTGAACGCCACGATCGAGGCGGCGCGCGCTGGCGAGGCGGGCCGGGGCTTCGCCGTGGTGGCGACCGAAGTGAAGGAACTCGCAGGCCAGACCGCCAAGGCGACGGAAGAAATCGCCAGCCAGATCGGCCGGATCCAAGGCGTCACCGGCGAGGCGGTGGGCGCGATCGGCACGATCACCGGCCGCATTCGGGAGATCAACACGGTCGCGACCACGATCGCGGCGGCCGTGGAGCAGCAGGGAGCGGCGACCCGGGAGATCGTCCGGAACGTCACCCAGGCGACCGCCGGGACCCAGGAGGTCACCGGCAACATCGCCGGGGTGGCCCAGGCCGCCGAGCAGACCGGCGCGGCAGCCGAGCAGGTCCTCGCCTCGGCAACCGGCTTGTCGCGCCAGTCCGAGCAACTCTCGGCCGAAGTCGATCGCTTCCTCGCGACCGTGCGGGCCGCCTGAGCGCGGATCGCTTCTTGGTGCCCACGTCCCGTTCCGATCGTGCCGGCCTGTGTCGTCCGTCGCATGCTGGCTTCGGGCGTGTTCGCGTTCGATCGATTCCCTCTCTCCCTCATTCCATCAAGGAAACAGAGCGTCGTCCCGCGGCGCCGCCGCTGCGGCGGTGAGCCAATATCCGCGCGTCGGGAGCGCTCACGGAGCATGAGAGCAGGTCCGGCCGGCGAAACCGGCGCCGCAGGGTGGGCCGATGATAGATCCCAGTCCAGCTATGCAATGACATGAACATAAAATCGGATATCTGCAGGAAAGCAAAAATAAATAATCGACGTCCTGCAAAATGATGCATGGTAAAACATATAAAAATGTCGTTGACCGGTGTGAGACTCAAGATAAAGAGGCGCGTATCTCACACGGTTGAGTTTGTTCGATGCATCGACCCAAAACGCTTGCCGATGGAGCGCTGATCCTGCTCGGGATCGTGCTGTTTCTGATCGGTGGAGTCTTGGCCGCCGGCGGGATATATTTGGCCTGGCTTGGCGGCAGCTGGTATTTCGTGGCCATGGGCGCTGCGATGCTCGTCTCCGGCGTTCTGGTCGCTCAGCGCCGGCGCGCGGGGGCGTTGCTCTACGGGGCGGCCTTCGTCCTGACCGGGGTCTGGGCGGTCTGGGAGGTGGGGTTCGCGTTCTGGCCGCTCGTGTCGCGGCTGTTCGCCCTGGCGGTGCTTGGCTGCGCGGTCGCGCTGTTGGTGCCGTTGCTCGATCGATCCGGCGGCGTGTGGCGCCGGGCCTCCCTGGGCATCGCCGCCGCGCTGGCGCTCGGCTTGGTGGCGACGACGCTGCGGGCCTTCCAGCCGGTACCGATCATCGCCGCGACCGAGGTTGCGGCGGTGCATCCCGCGACCCAGGCGGGTCCGCAGGTCGATTGGACGGCCTGGGGCAACACCACGGGCGGCACCCGCTTCGCCGGACTGACGCAGATCGACGCCACCAACGTCGCCAAGCTCGAGCCGGCCTGGACCTTCCGCACCGGTGATGTCGCGATCAGCAACGGCTTCGGCGCCGAGGACCAGACCACGCCGCTGCAGATCGGCGACACCGTCTATGTCTGCACGCCGAACGACATCGTCATCGCGCTCGACGCCGATACCGGCACCCAGCGCTGGCGCTACGACCCGAAGGCGAGCGCGCCGCAATGGCAGCGGTGCCGCGGGCTCGGTTATCACGACGCGGGCGCTTCAGCCGGTGACAAGGTTTGCCCCCGCCGCCTGCTGCTCGCCACGATCGACGCGCGCCTGATCGCCCTCGACGCCGCCACCGGCCAGCCCTGCACCGATTTCGGCGACGGCGGCACGGTCGACCTCAAGACCGACATGGGCGAGGTCAAATCCGGCTACTACACGCAGACCGCCGCGCCGCTGATCGCCGGCGATCTCGTGGTGGTCGGCGGCCGGGTCGCCGATAATATCGAGACCGGAGAGCCGGGCGGTGTGGTCCGGGCCTTCGATGTCGGCAGCGGCGAATTGCGCTGGGCCTGGGATCCGGGCAACCCGGCGACGACCCGCCTGCCGCCGCCCGGCGAGACCTATACGCGCGGCACGCCCAACGTCTGGACCAGCATGGCCTACGATCCGGCCCTGGGCCTGATCTACGCGCCGACTGGCAACGCGACGCCGGACTTCTTCGGCGGCCATAGGACCGCGGAGGACGACGCCACGAACTCGTCGATCTTCGCGCTCGACGCCGCGACCGGACGGCCGCGCTGGCACGTCCAGCTCGTGCATAAGGACCTGTGGGACTTCGACGTGCCGGCCCAGCCGGCCCTCTACGACGTTCCGGACGGGAAGGGCGGCACCGTGCCGGGGCTGATCGCCGCGACCAAGCACGGCCAGATCTTCTTGCTGAACCGGGAGACCGGGGCGCCGATCGCGCCGGTCACCGAGCGGCCCGTGCCGCAGGGCAACGTGCCGGGCGAGCATTACGCGGCGACGCAGCCCTTCTCGGAGATGCCGTCGATCGGCACCGAGACCCTGACGGAAGCCGACATGTGGGGGGCGACGCCGTTCGACCAGCTCCTGTGCCGGATCCAGTTCAAGGGCATGCGCCACGAGGGGACCTTCACCCCGCCGGGCTTCGACACCGCCCTCCAGATGCCGGGCTCGCTCGGCGGCATGAACTGGGGCAGCACCGCGATCGACATGACCCGGGACTACCTGATCGTGAACGACATGCGGCTCGGCCTGTGGAACCGGTTGATCGCGCGGGATCAGGTCGAGACCGGCAAGGCCGCCGGCACCGAGATGGGGATGTCGTCGATGCGCGGCACGCCCTACGTCTCCGTCCGGAACCGCTTCGTGTCGGCGCTGAACATCCCGTGCCAGAAGCCGCCCTTCGGCACCCTGACGGCCATAGACCCGAAGGCGCGGCGCATCGCCTGGCAGGTTCCGCTCGGCACGGTGGAGGATACCGGGCCGCTGGGGATCAAGATGCACCTGCCGATCCCGATCGGCCTGCCTTCGCTCGGCGGCTCGCTGGTGACCGGCTCGGGCCTGATCTTCTTCGCCGGAACCCAGGATTACTACCTGCGGGCGTTCGAGGCCGCGACCGGCCGCGAGGTCTGGAAGGGCCGCCTGCCGGTGGGCAGCCAGGGCGCGCCGATGACCTACCGGTCCCCGAAGACCGGCCGGCAATACATCGTGATCACCGCTGGCGGCGCCCGCCAATCGCCCGATCGCGGCGACTACGTGGTCGCCTACGCGCTGCCGGGCGATCCCGGATCGAAGTGATCCGGCTCGAAGACGGCAAAATCGGGGTTCCCAAAGGGCAAGCCCTTTGGCGGGGTTCGGGGGCGGAGCCCCTGAGAGATCTGCAGGGCTCCGCCCTGCACCCGCAAAAGGTCTCGACCTTTTGAAACCTAGCCGAACCCGCGGGTAAAGCTGAGGCGGTGGTGGGGGCTCCGGCCGAGCGTCGTCAGGCCGACCCGGTGGATAGCCGTGCCGTAGCCGACATTGCGCTCCCAGCCGTAGCCCGGATGGCGCTCAGCGAGGCGGCGCATGAGGTCGTCGCGAAAGACCTTGGCGACGATCGAGGCGGCGGCGATCTGCGGCACCAGCCCGTCGCCGCCGACCACCGCCCGGCCCGGCAGGCCGGGCAGGGCATCTCGGCCATCGACCAGGACCGGCGCCGCGATCCCGAGGCGGGACACCGCCCGCAGCATGGCGTCGAGGGTCGCGGCGCGGATGTTTATGCGGTCGATCAGCGCCCGGGAGCCCGCCGCCACGGCGACGCGGGCATGGGCGCGGACCAAAGGCGCCAGCTGCGCGCGGATCGGCTCGGGCACGCGCTTGCTGTCGTCGAGGGCAGCCAGCAGGGCAGGGGGGATCGCCGTCGGTTCGAACCAGACCGCCGCGACCACCACGGGGCCGCACAGGGCGCCGCGCCCGACCTCGTCACAGCCGATCACGGCCGGGTAATCGGCGGCCCGGGCCGGGTCGAAGGGCGACGTGAGGGCGGGCAGTCTCTTCCGGGTGAGGGGCGTCGTCTTCACGGGCGGCGGTTTCTGAACGGGCACGATGGCGCCGTCCTGCCATCCCGCGCGGCCGCCGTCACCGGTCAGGCGGCGTTCCGGGTCCCGCGCTCGCCGCCATGCGCCTCGATGATGTTGCCGAAGAACTGGTCGGCGCTGACATCCCAGCCCCGGCGCAGGGCCTCCTGCCGGCACTCGGCCCGGGACAGGCGGAGCGCCGCGAGCGCCGCCGCACGCAGATCCTGATCGAGCATGCCCACGCGAGTCCCGCTCAGCACGTCGTTGGGGCCGGGCACCGGGAAGGCCGCGATCGGCAGGCCGCAGGCCATGGCCTCCAGGAGCACGATGCCGAACGTGTCGGTGAGGCTTGGGAACACGAAGGCGTCGCAGGCGGCGTAGACGGCGGAGAGCGCCGCCCCGGTTCGCGTGCCGAGGAAGTGTGCCTTCGGGGCCAGCGCCTGCAGCCGCGCCCGGTCCGGCCCGTCGCCGACGACGATCTTCGTGCCAGGCAGGTCGAGGGTGAGGAAGGCCGCGATGTTCTTCTCCACGGCGAGCCGGCCGACATACAGGAACAGCGGTCGGGGCAGCCCGGCGAGCTCAACCGGTGGCAACTCGCCCGGCGCCGCCGGCCGGAACCGCTCGGTATCGACCCCGCGGGTCCAGCGCATCAGATGGGTGAAGCCCTTCGCCTCGAGCTCCGCCTGGAGGGAGGCGGTGCTGACCATCGTGCCGCGCGCCGCCCCGTGGAAGCGGCGCAGATAGGCGTAGGACCACGCCTCCGGCACCGGGAGCCGGGCGGCGAGGTATTCGGGAAAGCGGGTGTGGTAGCTCGTGGTGAAGGGAAGGCCATTGGCCAGGCAGTGGCGCCGGGCCGCGAAGCCGATCGGTCCCTCGGTGGCGATGTGGACATGGCTCGGCCGCTCCTTGGCCCAGCGCGCCGCCACCCGGTCCCGTCCGGCCAGGGCCAAGCGGATCTCCGTGTAGCCCGGCAGGGGCAGGGAGCGGAAATCCGCCACCGTGAGCAGGGCCGTCTCGAAACCGTGCTCGGGGGCGCGGCGGACCATCTGCTCCAGGGAGCGGACGACGCCGTTGACCTGCGGGTGCCAGGCATCGCTGGCGATCAGGAGCTTCACCGCGCGGTTCCTCACGCCACCGCGCGCCGGCCCGTCACCGCCCGCGGCGCGGCTTCGGCCTCGCGGGCCCGCAGGATGCTCGGATAGTGCAGCACCTCGATCCGGCCGTCGTAATGCTCGATCAGGCCGGTGCAGGATTCGACCCAGTCGCCGGTGTTGAGGTAGCGTAGATCCCCGATCGCCCGGTCGGCCGCGTGGTGGATATGGCCGCAGATCACGCCGTTCGCGCCCTGGCGGCGCGCTTCCTCCGCCAGGATGGTCTCGAACCGGCCGATGAAGCTGACGGCGTTCTTCACCCGCAGCTTCGCCCAGGCCGAGAGCGACCAGTAGGACAGACCGACCCGCCGCCGGATCCGGTTGATCACGGTGTTGAGGGTCAGCGCCAGGGTGTAGGCGCCGTCGCCGAGATGGGCGAGCCAGGGTGAGTGGCGCACGACCATGTCGAACTGGTCGCCGTGGATCACGAGATAGCGCCGCCCGTCGGCCGCCTCGTGGATCGCGGTCTCGGCGATCTCGATGCCGCCGAAATTGGTGCCGACATAGTCGCGCAGGAACTCGTCGTGGTTGCCCGGCAGATAGACGATCCGAGCGCCCTTGCGCACCTTGCGCAGGAGCTTCTGGACCACGTCGTTGTGCTCCTGCGGCCAGTACCAGCCGGAGCGCAATTGCCAGCCGTCCACGATGTCGCCGACCAAGTAGACCGTGTCGGCATCGTAATCGCGTAGGAACGACAGCAGCATGCCGGCCTGGCAGCCGCGCGTGCCGAGATGCAGGTCGGACAGGAACAGCGTCCGGACCCGGACCGGCATCTCCTCATCCTCGGCCACGTCACCCTCCCGACGGTCGAACGGTCGGGGGGATCCAGAACGCGATCACGTCTCAGTTTGATGACGCGGAGCCGGATCGCTGTGGGGTGTCTTGGTGCGGTGCGGGGAAAGTCCTCAAGCCCGAATAGCTGACGTTGCGGCGCACAAAAAATTTTTTTGCCACGATCCCGAAGTTTTTCCGGTTTTGCTTCCCAGCTTCGCCGCCTCATAATACCAGCAACCGGTGGCTCGGCGTGAGCCGGGCCGGATGCGTACTGGAAGGCGGCCAGGGTGCCTTGAGACGAGGCGCCGTAGAACGGGACGGCATTTCGGAGGCGACCGGCGCGCGGGGGCGTGCCGCGACGCGAGCGGCACCAGGCCGCCTGCCGCTCCGCTGAGCCCCCCGATCCACGGACGACGCGGATGGTGTTCGGGGAGTCGCGGCCAGTGCCGCGGCTGCCGGTGCCGCTCGCAGGATGCCCAACACGGCCGCCAAGGGCGCCAAGGACGTTTGAACGAACCGGCGCGGGTCCGCCCGCGCACAACGAATTTTTTGGAGGAAACACCATGGCCGCAACCCGGCGCCCCGGTCGCAACCATCTCTTCATCCCGGGCCCCACGAACATCCCGGACCGCGTCCTGCGCGCGATGCACGTGCCGTCCGAGGATCACCGCTCGCCGAGCTTCCCCGAGCTGGTGAAGCCGCTGCTGCAGGATTCCAAGATCGTGTTCGGCTCGACCGCCGGGACGATCATCCTGTTCCCGTCCTCGGGCACCGGCATCTGGGAATCGGCCCTGTCCAACACCCTGTGCCGCGGCGACAAGGTGCTGACGTCCCGCTATGGCCAGTTTAGCCACCTCTGGGTTGACATGGCCCAGCGCCTCGGCCTCGAGGTGATCGTCCAGGAGGAGGAGTGGGGCACCGGTGCCGATCCGCAGAAGATCGAGGAGGCGCTCCGGGCCGACAAGGATCACGCCATCAAGGCCGTGATGGTCGTCCACAACGAGACCGCAACCGGCGTCACCAGCGACATCGCCGCGGTCCGCAAGGCGCTCGACGCCGCCGGCCACCCGGCGCTGCTGTTCGTGGACGGCATCTCGTCGATCGGCTCGCTGCCGTTCTACATGGACGAGTGGAAGGTCGATTGCGCCATCGCGGGCTCGCAGAAGGGCTTCATGCTGCCGGCCGGCCTCGGCCTGATCTGCATCAGCCCCAAGGCGCTCAAGATCGCCGAGGGCGGCGCGGGCCGCAACGACCGGCTCGGCCACGCCTACTTCGCCTGGAAGGACCAGCTCGCCGCCAACGCCACCGGCTACTTCCCCTACACCCCGGTCCTGCCGCTGCTCTACGGCCTGCGCGAGGCCCTGGCGATCGTGAAGGAGGAGGGGCTGGAGAACATCTACCACCGCCATCACGTCCTCGCCGAGGCGACCCGACAGGCGGTGGCGGCCTGGGGCCTCAAGCCCTGCGCCAAGGAGCCGAAGTGGAACTCCGACACGGTCACGGCGATCGTGGTCCCGGAGGGCGCCGACGCCGCCAAGGTGATCACCCACGCCTACGACCGCTACAACCTCTCGCTGGGTGCGGGCCTGTCGAAAGTCGCCGGTAAGGTGTTCCGGATCGGCCACTTGGGTGACCTGAACGAGCTGTCGCTGCTCGGCGCCATCGCGGGCGCCGAGATGGCCATGCTCGATTGCGGCATCAAGGTCACGCCGGGCTCGGGCGTCGCCGCCGCGTCGAGCTACCTGCGCGAGAATCCGCTGCACAAGGCGTGAATCGCGCCCGTCGTCGAAGCGGGGCCGGCTTGCCGGTCCCGCTTCGGCGCGCAAGTAAGAACAAGAATCCCGAGGAAACTGCCCGTCGCCCGAGAGGGGATCCATGACGAAGAAAATCGTGTTCCTGGACCGCGAGTCCCTCGACGCGACGGTCCGGCCGTTCAGCTTCCCGCACGAATATGTGGAGCACGACTCGACCTGGACGCCTGAGGACACGGTCGCGCGGCTCCAGGGGGCCGAGATCGCGCTGATCAACAAGGTCCCGATGCGGGCCGAGACGTTGAAGCAGCTCCCCGACCTGAAGCTGATCGCGGTGGCCGCCACCGGCACCGACGTGGTCGATAAGGCTCAGGCGAAGGCCCAGGGCATCACCGTCGTCAACATCCGCAACTACGCGTTCAACACCGTGCCCGAGCACGTGGTCGGGCTGATGTTCGCACTCCGCCGGGCGATCGTGCCCTACGCCAACTCGGTGCGGCGCGGTGATTGGGCGAAGTCCACGCAGTTCTGCTACTTCGACTACCCGATCTACGACATCGCCGGCTCGACGCTGGGCATCGTCGGCTACGGGGCACTCGGCAAGTCGATCGGCAAGCGCGCCGAGGCGCTCGGCATGAAGGTCCTGGCCTACGACGTATTCCCGCAGGACGGCTTGGTCGATTTCGAGACGATCCTGACGCAGTCCGACGTGATCACGCTGCACGTGCCGCTCACCCCCGAGACCAAGGGGATGATCGGCGCCGCCGAGCTCAAGCGGATGAAGAAGAACGCCATCCTGATCAACACCGCCCGGGGTGGGCTGGTGGACGAGGCGGCGCTCCTGGCCGCCCTCAAGGACGGCACCATCGCGGGCGCGGGCTTCGACGTCGTCGCGCAGGAGCCGCCGAAAGACGGCAACATCCTGTGTGAGGCCGACCTGCCGAACCTGATCGTCACCCCGCACGTCGCCTGGGCCAGCAAGGAAGCGATGCAAATCCTGGCCGACCAGCTCGTCGACAACGTCGAGGCGTTCGTCGCGGGTAAGCCGCAGAACGTGGTCGAGGCTTAAGGCTGGGCCGCTGACGTCGCGCTCCGTCATTCCGGGGCGCCGCAGGCGAGCCCGGAATCCAGAGCCGCTAACGGTGCAAGATCTTGCTCTGCCTGTGGTTCTGGATCCCGGGCTCCGCTTCGCGGCCCCGGGATGACGGGCCGAGTGATTTGAACACATGATGCCCGCGAACCGGGCAGGGGAATGAAAAAATGAAGAAGCTGCTGTTCCTGTTCGACACCGATGCCGTGCCGAACGTGTTCGACACGGTGGTCGGCTACGACGGCGGCGCCGACCACATCACCGGCTACGGCGGCGTGAATCCGGACAATGTCGGCGCGCTGGTCGATGGCACGATCTACACCCGCGGCGGCTCCGAGAAGAAGTCGACGGCGATCTTCGTCGGCGGCGGCAGCATGGCGGCCGGCGAGGAGCTGTTCACCGCCGTCAAGAAGCGCTTCTTCGGCCCGTTCCGGGTCTCGGTCATGCTCGATTCCAACGGCTCCAACACCACGGCCGCCGCGGGCGTCGCGCTGGTGGCCAAGGCCGCCGGCTCGCTCCAGGGCAAGAAGGCCGTCGTGCTGGCGGGCACCGGCCCGGTCGGCATGCGCTCGGCCGCGTTGCTCGCCGGCGAGGGCGCCGAGGTCACCATCGCGGGCCGAGCGCTGGACAAGACCCAGGCCGCCGCCGACCAGATCAACAAGCGCTTCAAGGTCAACGTGAAGGCTGCCGCCACCCCGGACGAGGCTTCCCGCGTCGCCCTGGTAAAGGGCACGAACCTCGTGTTCACAGCGGGCGCCATCGGCGTCGAGCTGCTGCCGGAGGCCGCCTGGGCCCAGGAGTCGTCCATCGAGTTCGTCGCCGACTACAACGCCCAGCCCCCGACCGGCATCGGCGGCATCGAGGTGATGGACAAGGGCAAGGACCGCAACGGCAAGAAGGCTTTCGGCGCGCTCGGCATCGGCGGGCTGAAGCTCAAGCTGCACCGGGCCTGCGTCGGCCAGCTCTTCGAGAGCACCGAGCAGGTGCTCGATGCCGAGGAGATCTACGCCCTCGCCAAGAAAATGGCTTGAGAGGAGGCGCCGGTGAGCGAAACGCGTCCCCCCGAATCCGACAGCATCGATAAGTTCCTGACGGAGCTGGCGAGCGCCGCGCCGACCCCCGGCGGCGGCGGTGCTGCGGCGATCTCCGGCGCCATGGGCGCGGCCCTGGTGTCGATGGTCTGCAACCTGACCATCGGCAAGAAGAAGTACGTCGAGGTCGAGGCCGAGGTGAAGGATGTGCTCGCCCGGTCCGAGGGCCTGCGGGTCGTGCTCACCGGCATGATCGGCGAGGACGTCCAGGCCTTCGACGCCGTGATGGGCGCCTACGGCCTGCCCAAGGGCACCGACGACGAGAAGGCAGCCCGCGCTACGGCGATCCAGGCGGCACTGAAGACCGCGACCGACGTGCCGCTGTCCTGCTGCCGGGCCTGCCGCACGGTGATCGACCTCGCGGCGATCACCGCCGACAAGGGCAATCTCAACGTCGTCTCCGATGCCGGCGTGGCGGTGCTCTCGGCCTATGCCGGCCTGCGCAGCGCGGCGCTGAACGTCTACGTCAACGCCAAGGGGATCGAGGACCGGGAGTTTGCCGACGAACGGCTTCAGGAGCTCGAAGGCTTGCTCGCCGAGGCGGGTGCGCTGACCGAGAAGGTCTACGGCGTCGTCAAGGCCAAGGTGAACTGAACCAGGCCGCACCCGCCGCGGGCGCCGCAAATGGATCGACAGTGAAGGCCGGGTGCATCATGCGCCCGGCCTTTCTTTTTGCCGAAATGCTGCGTTGCAATAGTGGATACGATTTGTTGTGCAGCCGCGAAAAAGCCCGTCTGAACCGATGGATCAAAAAATTTGACGGGCGTAATCTTCCTGTTCAACTAAAGTAGACGGCGACAAACGGCGGCAACGACCGCGGAGGAGGCGCCGAATGGACGTCCACGAGTACCAAGCCAAGGAGCTGCTCGCGAGCTTCGGTGTGGCGGTCCCGAAGGGCGCCATCGCGTTCAGCCCGGACCAAGCGGTCTACGCCGCGACCGAGCTCGGCGGCTCGTTCTGGGCTGTGAAGGCGCAGATCCATGCCGGCGCCCGCGGCAAGGCCGGCGGGATCAAGCTGTGCCGGACCTACAACGAGGTCCGCGACGCCGCCAAGGAGCTGCTGGGCAAGCGCCTCGTCACCCTGCAGACCGGGCCCGAGGGCAAGCCGGTTCAGCGGGTCTATGTCGAGACCGCCGACCCGTTCGAGCGCGAGCTCTATCTCGGCTACGTGCTGGACCGGAAGGCCGAGCGCGTGCGCGTCATCGCCAGCCAGCGCGGCGGCATGGATATCGAGGAGATCGCCGCCAACGAGCCGGAGGCTCTGATCCAGGTCGTCGTCGAGCCGGCGGTGGGCCTGCAGCAATTCCAGGCCCGGGAGATTGCCTTCCGGCTCGGCCTGAACATCAAGCAGGTCTCGGCCGCGGTGAAGACCATCATGAACGCCTACCGGGCGTTCCGCGACTGCGACGGCACGATGCTGGAGATCAACCCACTGGTCGTCACCAAGGACGACCGGGTGCTGGCCCTCGATGCCAAGATGAGCTTCGACGACAACGCGATGTTCCGCCGGCCGGGCATCGCCGACATGCACGACCCGTCGCAGGGCGATCCGCGCGAGGCCCAGGCCGCCGAGCACAACCTCAGCTATATCGGGCTCGAGGGTGAGATCGGCTGCATCGTCAACGGCGCCGGGCTGGCCATGGCGACCATGGACATGATCAAGCACGCGGGCGGTGAGCCGGCGAACTTTTTGGATGTCGGCGGCGGGGCGTCGCCTGAGCGGGTGGCGACGGCGTTCCGGCTGGTGCTTTCGGACCGCAACGTCAAGGCGATCCTGGTCAACATCTTCGCCGGCATCAACCGCTGCGACTGGGTCGCCGAGGGCGTCATCCAGGCCGCCCGGGAGGTGAAGATCGACGTGCCCCTGGTGGTGCGGCTCGCGGGCACGAATGTCGAGGCCGGCCAGAAGATCCTGGCCGAGAGCGGCCTCGACCTGATCACCGCCGACACCCTGTCGGACGCGGCGCGCAAGGCGGTCGACGCCTGCGACGCCGCCAAGAAGAACCGCTGAGGGGAGACCACGCCATGAGCATCCTCATCGACGAGACCACCCCGATCATCGTCCAGGGCATCACGGGCGACAAGGGCACCTTCCACGCCCAGGAGATGCTGGACTACGGCACGAACGTCGTGGGCGGCGTCACCCCCGGCAAGGGCGGGCGCAGCCATCTCGGCCTGCCGGTGTTCAACACCGTCAAGGAGGCGGTCGCCGCCACGGGCGCCACCACGTCGATCACCTTCGTGGCGCCGCCCTTCGCGGCGGACGCCATCATGGAGGCGGCCGATGCCGGCCTGCGGCTGGTCTGCTCGATCACCGACGGCATCCCGGCCCAGGACATGATGCGGGTGAAGCGCTACCTGATGCGCTACCCGCGGGATCGCCGGACCATGGTGGTCGGCCCGAACTGCGCCGGCATCATCTCGCCCGGCAAGGCGATGCTCGGGATCATGCCCGGCCACATCTACCTCAAGGGCAATGTCGGGGTGATTTCCCGCTCGGGGACCTTGGGCTACGAGGCCGCCTCGCAGCTCAAGGAGCTCGGCCTCGGGATCTCGACCTCGGTGGGCATCGGCGGCGACCCGATCAACGGTTCGTCGTTCCTCGATCACCTCGCCCTGTTCGAGACCGATCCGGACACCGACGCGGTGCTGATGATCGGCGAGATCGGCGGCCCACAGGAGGCCGAGGCCTCGGCCTGGATCCGGGACAACATGTCGAAGCCGGTGATCGGCTTCGTGGCCGGGCTCACCGCGCCGAAGGGCCGTCGCATGGGCCATGCCGGGGCGATTATCTCGGCGGCCGGCGACAGCGCCGCCGAGAAGGCCGAGATCATGCGCTCCTACGGCCTCACCGTGGCGCCCGATCCCGGCTCCTTCGGCCAGACCGTCGCCGACGTGCTCGCCCGGGCGGCTTGAGATCTTCCCTCCCCCTTGTGGGGAGGGACCGAGGGTGGGGGTGGTGCAGAAGGGATCGGATCGCTGGATCCTGCGCCACCCCCACCCCTACCCCTCCCCGCAAGGGGGAGGGGAGCGCACCGCGCTCAAGGTGGCTCCATGACCCGTACCCTCCACGCTTCCCCCGGCCTCGCCGAGGCCAGCGCCTTCGCGCCGCCGGTGATCACCGGCACGTCGGCCGAGCAGGCTCTCGACATCCTGTTCCAGGCCCTGCTCGACGTCGCCCGCCGGCACGACCCCGATCTCGAAGCGGTGCTGCACGGCACGGCCGATATCTCGCGGTTCTCGCCGGAGATGCTGGCCCGCGCGCTCCAGGTGCAGGGCATCTGGTTCCACCTGATCTCGATCGCCGAGCAGAACGCTGCGATGCGGCGGCGGCGCCATATCGAGCGCACGGAGGGCCGGGCGGCGCTCAGCGGCTCCTTCGCCAAGGTGTTCTCGGACGCCCGCGCCCAGGGCATCCCCCCGGAGAAGATCCAGGCGCTGCTCAGCGACCTGCGCATCCGGCCGACGCTCACCGCGCACCCGACCGAGGGCAAGCGGGTGACGGTGCTGGAAAAGTTCCGGCGGATCTACCTCGTGCTGCGCGAACTGGAGATGCCGCGCTGGACCGACCGCGAGCGCAACGGACTCATGAACGAGCTGCGCGACCAGATCGAGCTGGTCTGGATGACCGGCGAATTGCACCTGGAGAAGGCCACCGTCGAGCGGGAAGTCGCCTGGGGGCTGCACTTCTTCGACGAGACCCTGTTCGAGATGCTGCCCGAGACCATGGACACCCTGGAGGAGTCCCTGGCCGAGGCCTATCCCGGCACGCCGTTCAAGGTGCCGCCGTTCTTCCAGTTCGGCTCGTGGATCGGCGGCGACCGGGACGGCAATCCCTACGTCACCGCCGCCGTCACCCGGCAGGCGCTCCACCGCAACGCGCTGGCCTCGCTCAACCGCTACCGGGACGGCGCGCGCGAGCTCGGCCGGACGCTCTCGCTCACCGAGCGCGCGCTGCCGCTGCCGGCGACGTTCCGTCAGGAGCTCGACCGGCAGCTCGCCGAGAGCGGCCAGGCCCGGGCGATTGCTCGGCGCAATCCCGGCGAGCCGTATCGCCAGTACCTCACCTGCGTCCTGCGCAAACTCGACGCGACCATCGCCCGCAACGAGGGGCAGCACCCGTCCGGCCCCGATTATGCCAGCGCCGACGGCCTGATCGAGGATTTGCGCGTGCTGGAGCGCGGGCTGGAGGACGCCAAATGCGGTGCCCTCGGCCGCGATCTGGTGCGGCCGGTCCGCCGCATGGTCGAGATCTTCCGCTTCTCCACGGTCCGGCTGGACCTGCGCGAGAACACCACCCGGACCACCGAGACGCTGCAGGCGCTCTGGCGCCAGCGCAACGGCGAGGGCGATCCCCCGGCTTTGGGCTCGGCCGCGTGGCGGCAATGGCTCGACGCCGAGCTGGTCCGGCCCCGGGATCCGGAGCGCTCCTTCGAGAACCTGCCCGACGCCGCCCGCGAGACGCTGGCGACCTTCGCGCTGGTGGCCGAGATGCGCGAGAGCCTCGACCGGGAGGCGTTCGGCGCCTTCATCCTGTCGATGACCCGCTCGGTGGAGGATGTGCTCGGCGCCTACCTGCTGGCGAAGGAGGCCGGCGTGTTCCTCGACGCCGCCGGTCCGGAGATCCGCCCGGAGATCTGCCCGCTCGCGATCGTGCCCCTGTTCGAGACCATCGACGATCTGCGCGCCGCCCCGGCGATCATGCGGGAACTCCTCACCGTGCCGGTGGTGCGCCGCTCAACCCGCTGGCAGGGCGGGGTGCAGGAGGTGATGATCGGCTATTCCGACTCCAACAAGGATGGCGGCTTCGTCGCCGCCAACTGGGAGCTGTACAAGGCGCAGAGCAAGCTGACCCGGCTCGGGCAGGAGCTCGGTGTCGGCATCGCGTTCTTCCACGGCCGCGGCGGCTCGGTGAGCCGGGGCGGCGTGCCGACCCATCGGGGCATCATGGCCCAGCCGCCGGGCTCGATCCGCGGCCGGTTCCGGACCACCGAGCAGGGCGAGGTCGTCTCGTTCAAATACGCCAACCGCGGCACCGCCGCCTACCAGATGGAGCTGCTGGCCGCTTCGGTCTTCGAGCATGCCCTGGCGGGCGACGGCGAGCGGGCGAGTGTCGGCCACGACGACGCCCTGGAGGCGTTGGCCGGCGCCTCGCGGGCCGCCTATGTCCGGCTGCTCCAGACCGACGGGCTGGTCGATTACTTCCAGTCGGCCAGCCCGCTGGACGAGATCGCGCTTCTGAACATCGGCTCGCGCCCGGCCCGCCGGTTCGGCGCCCGCTCGCTCTCGGATCTCCGGGCGATCCCCTGGGTGTTCGCGTGGTCGCAGAACCGGCACGTGATCACCGGCTGGTACGGGGTCGGCTCGGGGCTCGCGAGCTTCCTCGACGTGCGTGGCCGGGAAGGCGAGGCAAGCCTGAAGCGCCTGTTCCAGGACTCCCGCGTGCTCCGCCTTGTCCTCGACGAGGTCGAGAAGACCCTTATGATGGTCGATCTCGACATCGCCCGCGCCTATGCCGGCCTCGTCCCCGACGCGAGCGTCCGGGACCGGATCTTCTCAATGATCGAGGCCGAGTACGCGCTGACCCGCGAGATGGTGCTGCGCGTGAGCGGCGGCTCCGACTTGGCCGAGCGCTTCCCGCTGTTCCGCGACCGGCTGAAGGGCCGGCTGCCGACCATCAACCAGGTCGGGCGCGAGCAGGTCGAACTGCTGGCCCGCTACCGCGCCGAGACCGACGAGGACCGGCGCGAGGCGGTGAAGTCGGCCCTGCTCCTGTCGATCAACTGCATCGCGGTCGGCTTCGGCTCGACCGGGTGAGGGGAGGGGCGAGGTTTTCCAGAGAGTGCGTTTCGAATCTGACACGCGCTCTCCCTCCCCCCTCTGCGGGGGAGGGTGGCCCCCGAAAGGGGGTCGGGAGAGGGGACGACGGTGCAGGATAAAGCTCCGGCTCGCACACCTGCTCCGCTTTTCACGGAAGCCGGGTTCCCCTCTCCCGACCCCTGCTGACGCAGGGGCCACCCTCCCCCGCAGAGGGGGGAGGGAGCGCGGGTGTCACGACCCGATGGATCGGCTTGAAACGCGGATCCTCGCTCTGTCGCGAAGCTTAACGTGCGCCATTTCCACCGTCGGGCGTGTCCAGCCCAACGGCGGCACCAGAACCGTTACCAGGAGAGAGAAACACCCATGAGCTTCACCCTGATCCAGCAGGCCAAGCCGCGCCTGCACCGCTCCGAACTCGCCGTCCCGGGCTCCAACCCGACCTTCATGGAGAAGTCCGCGTCTTCGGCCGCCGATGTGATTTTCCTCGATCTCGAGGATGCGGTCGCCCCCGACGACAAGGAGAAGGCCCGCACCAATATCATCCAGGCGCTCAATGACCTGGATTGGGGCAACAAGACCATGATGATCCGCATCAATGGTCTCGACACCCACTACATGTACCGCGACGTGGTCGACATCGTCGAAGCCTGCCCGCGGCTCGACATGGTGCTGATCCCCAAGGTCGGCGTGCCGGCCGACGTCTACGCCATCGACGTGCTGGTCACTCAGATCGAGCAGGCCAAGAAGCGCGACAAGCAGATCGGCTTCGAGGTGCTGATCGAGACCGCCCTCGGCATGGCCAATGTCGAAGCGATCGCCCAGTCGTCGAAGCGTCTCGAGGCGATGTCCTTCGGCGTCGCCGACTACGCCGCCTCGACCCGAGCCCGCTCCACGGTGATCGGCGGCGTGAACCCGGACTACTCCGTGCTCACCGACAAGGACGAGGCCGGCAACCGGCAGACCCATTGGCAGGATCCGTGGCTGTTCGCCCAGAACCGCATGCTGGTGGCCTGCCGCGCCTACGGCCTGCGCCCGATCGACGGCCCGTTCGGCGATTTCTCGGATCCGGACGGCTACCGCTCGGCGGCCAAGCGCTGCGCGGCGCTGGGCTTCGAGGGCAAGTGGGCGATCCACCCCTCGCAGATCGATCTCGCCAACGAGGTGTTCACGCCGTCGGAGGCCGAGGTGACCAAGGCCCGCCGCATCCTGGAGGCCATGCAGGAGGCCGCCAAGGCCGGCCGCGGCGCCGTCTCCCTCGACGGCCGCCTGATCGACATCGCATCGATCCGCATGGCCGAGGCGCTGATCGAGAAGGCCAACGCTATGAAGGGGTAGGGTTTTCGCCCCCTTCCTAGCGGGCTGATGGGTTCAGGCCGCTCCAGATGTGGCGCCGGTCCCCTCTCCCGCACGGGAGAGGGAGTGCGTCGCGGCTGAGGTCACTGGCCGCGACGCACTCCGTTCAGAACGGCCGCGCATCCGGCAGGCGCGCTGCCGCCATCTCGGCCGGGGTTGGGTCGCGGTGTACCGTGATCCCGTTCGACCGGTCGGCCGCGATCAGGCCGAGACGGGCGAACCCGTCGAGCCAGCCGTCCATCGGCCAGAAGCCGTGGCGGGCGTGGAAGCGGGCGGCGTTGGCGACGATGTCGCGAAAATGCTGAAGCGGCGGGTCGTAGCTCGCATGGTGCTGATGATAGGCCCGCGGGCCGCCGAGGAACAGGATCGGCACGCCAGCCCTGTCCGCCCGGAACGCCAGGTCGGTATCCTCCGCGCCGTAGCCGGAAAACGACTCGTCGAAGCCGCCGATCCGGTCGTAGGTCGCGGCCCGCACCGCGAAGGCCAGGGACCAGAACAGTCCGGGTTGCGGCGCGGGCGCCACGATGCCGGCGGGCGGGAAGGCGCGCACCGGGTGCGGATGGCCGAGCCGATCGAGTTCGGCCTCCTCCCAGCCATCCGTGACCGCGCCGGCCGGCAGGTAGCCGATCTCGCAGCAGATCAGGGCGTCATGCTCGGCCACCGCCCGGGACAGGCCGGCGACCAGTCCGCGGGACGGGATGCAATCGACATCGAGGAAGACCAGCGTGTCGGTCCGGGCTGCCCGGCGCCCGGCATTGCGCGCGGCGGCGAGCGGCAGGCCGTCCCGCGGGAATGGGACCCGTTCGACCGGGAACGGCAGGTCCGGCAGAGGGGCGTCGTCGCCGCCGATCTCGACGACGATGCAGGCCTCGGGGGGCGTGCCGCGCCCGAGGCCTTCGAGCAGGCGCGCCAGATGCGCGCCGCGGCCCTTGTTGAGGGTGATGACCGTGGTGCTCACAGGGATTCTCCGGCCCGCAGCACGTCGAGGCGGTACTTGTCGGTCCGGTCCTGGTGGAGCAGGCGCGCGAACGGCGCCGCCTGTGCGATGAAGCTCTCGGCGGCCTCGTCGCCCGATTGCGGATAGTCGGTCTCGCCGATCCAGTGGACCAGCACCATGTCGCCGCCCGGCTCGATGGCGCCGCCGACGCGTCGGACCAGTTCGGTAAGGTCGGGCGGGGCGAGGAAATACAGGAACTCGGAGAGCACGATCAAGTCGAACCGCCCCTCCGGCCAATCCGCCGGCACGGCGCCCTGGCGGATCTCGACGGTGGGCCGGTCGGCACAGCGGGCCCGGGCAGCCTCGACGGCGGTCGGAACCAGATCGCTCGCCAGGAGGCGGTCGCAGCGCTCTGACAGGGCGCGGGTGAAGACCCCGATCGCGCAGGCCGGCTCGAAGGCAGCGCGATAGCGCGCCCGCGGCAGGCAGGCCAGCGTCGCCGCGTACTTGTCGCGTTCGTAGGAAGAGGTCGCGAACTTCCAGGGGTCCGGATCGCTGGCATAGATGCCGGCGAAGTAATCCACCGGGAGAGTCTCCGTCGCCCGGCTCATGCGGTCACCGCGACGAAGCGTTCGTAGGGTCCGCTGAGCCGGTCGATCATAGCCGGCTCCAGGCGAAAACCCGTGGGATCGTCCGAGATCAGGTCGGTGGTCTGCGATTCATGCGCCGCCACCGCCCGGGCCTTGGTTGTCCGATAGGCCGAGACATCCAGGCGGAAGCCCTGCGGTGTCGGTCCGACCTCGGTCTCCGGCGGCAGCGTCCAGCCCCAGACCGGGTATTCGTAGATGGCCACGCCCGGCATCAGCGGCCGGGCCAGCCCGACGATGGCGGCCGACGCCTTGTGGTCGCAATGGGGATCGTGCCGCCAGGTCACGAACACCGCGCCGGCCGCGCAGGCGGTCGCAGCCTGCGCCACGGCGTGGGCGGCCGCCTCGGCTTCCGGGCCGGCGCCCGGCACATGGGCGTCGGGCAGGCGCAGGAAGGTGACGGCTTCTGGTGCGAGGCCAAGGATCGCCACCGCCCGGAGCGTCTCCGCCTCACGCAGGGCGCGCAGCTTGTCTGGCGGATAGAGCTCGGAATGGGTGTGCGAGCCGCAGCCATCGCTCGCCACCACGAGGCGCACATCCCGTCCGGCGGCGCGCGCCGCCGCGATCAGGCCGCCGCAGCCCAGGCTCTCGTCATCGGGATGGGGCGCGACCACGACGAGACCGCCCCGCTCGACCAGGGTGTCGAGCCCCGCCACCGGAAGCGCGTCGGCGGCCGCCAGGAAGGCGTCGGCCCGCATCAGCGTGCCCCTGCCGCGGCTTGCACACCGGTGCGGATCGGGCTGTCGAGGAGAAGGGTCACGGATCGCTCCTGGGACGGCGGGCGGATCGAGCCGCCCAGCTATCGGCTTCGGCGGCTGAACGCGTCATGAGCGACGCCGAGCCCCGGCTTTTCCCTAGCGATCGTTCTCGGTGGTGAGCGCGCCGAGCCGAACGCCCTCGTCGGCATTGGCCCGGGCGGCCAGATGGACGCCGGGATTCGGCGCGTCGTCGAACACCGCGCCTGCCGCGCACAGGGCGCTGCGCAGGGCCTCGATCTGCCCGCTCGGCGGGTCGCCGTAGCCGCTCTCGAAGTCGCGCACGAACCGCTCGTCGAGGCCGACCTTGGCGGCGAGGTCCGCCTCGGACCATCCGAGCAGACCCCGTGCCGCCCGCGACTGCGCCGGGCTCATCGCGGGCGCGCTCGCCCCGGCCTGTCCGCCTTCGTCAGATCCTGCCACGTCGTCCTCCATCCCGTGCTGTGACCGACAACGATATCCGCCGCGGATCGTTTCCGGCGTGCGCGCGATGCGACGCGACCATAATTGTGCTGAATTTCCATCGCATCCGCGGGGGCGTATGGGTTCGGGGCGGCCTCGACGCGCGAATCACGGGCGTTGGGCCGGCATGCGCCGTTGGCGCGGCGCCCTCGATGGACGATAAGCCGAGCGCCGTGCGCGCGCGTTTGAGGGGCTGAAACGATGAGAGCGGTGCTGATCGCCACCTTGGCTTGTGCCGTGATGGCCGTGGACCTGACCGCAGCGACCCAGGCCCAGGCCCAGATGGGCGGCGGCGCGCCCACCGGCTTCGGCCGCGGCAACCGCCGCCCCGGCGGCGAGGACGAGAAGAAGCCGCAATACGTGCCCGGCACGAAGGCGAGCGAAAAGATCTTCCCGCTCGACTCGACCTGGACGGCGGTGAGCCTCAACGGCAAGCCGTTCACCGGCGGCGACCGGCCGAGCTTCATCATCGACAAGCAGTACCGCGCCCGCGGCTATGGCGGCTGCAACACCTTCGCGGCCACCGCCTTCCCGCTGAAGGACCAGCACCTCGCGGTCGGCCCGCTCGCGCTGACCAAGAAGAGCTGCGACAAGGGCCTCGCGGCCACTGAGCAGGCCTTCTTCGTCGCTCTCCGCACGGCGGCGGTGTGGGATCTCGTCGGCTCTCAGCTGGTGCTGAAGAGCCCGAACGGCGAGCTGAAGTTCGACCGGGCGCTCTGAGCCCCCGCGACGCCGGCCGCCTTAACGACGGGTTCACCACGCCGCGCGAACCCGCCGGCCGATTCAGACGCTCTTGAGAGCCGCCGGCCTTTTCTCCTCGGGCATCGAGGAGGCGCGCATGGCGATCGGGATCGGTTTCGGACGCGAGGAGACGCTGCGCCCCGGCGTATCGCGGCCCCTGCGCTTCACCGCGCCGCCCGCGTTTCATGCGCCCGCGCTCTGGCTCGCCGCCGCCGTGCCGGCCGTGGCTACACTGTTGCTGATTGCACGGCTGGCCGTCTGAGGATCGGGTGACGGACAGCGCCGCGCGACGCAGACCGGATCACTCCCCGTCGCGCGATTCCTTCTCCTCGTCCGCGTCAGGCGCCGACTCCTGATTGGTCGCGGCCTGGGCATGCGACATCACCGGCGGGAACAACGCCGCCAGACCGGCGGCGACCCCGTAAAGAATAGGATGCGCGTTCAAGCCCACACGGGGCGGGTTCAGATCGTCTTTGATCATAATCATGGTTTCCGGTCTCGCGCCTGTGCGAGCAACGGTCCGTGTTGACGTGCTTGCTGTTGAGCCGTTGGAGCAGGTTCAATGCTGCGTGCCGCGTTTTGTTGCCGCAGGATCGAGATTTTTTCTCACATAGATTTATCCGGCCACCCTTGGGGTCCGACCGGATCATTTCGAGATCTCAACCACGCCGCCGAAGCACCGGCCCGGGCCGGGCATCCGGGATGCGGCAGGTGGCCGGAAGCACGTCGAGGATTACGGCGCTCGGGCAGCGCGCCCGGCACGTCTCGGCCGCTTCGATCTGATCGCCCCCACAGGCATCCGCGAAGCACAAGGTGGCGAGGTCCTCGCAGGTCGCCCGAAAGCCGCCGGCCCGTGTGCGCTCGTTCCAATCCGCCGCCGAGGCGGTTTGCGCCAGCAGCAGGCCCGCGAGGCCGATCGATGCCGTGATCCGTTTCACGCTTGCACCTCGCGTCCGATTGGGGGTTCAGCCTAGCATTGGCAGGTGAGCCGGGCCTGTGCCATTCCGGCGACAGGCGATGCCCATCGTCGGCCTCGACGCCGGCGGATCTCAGCCTCGGGACGGAAGCCAGCCATGCCGCTCTACGCCCTCGACGAACACGTGCCGCAGCTTGCCGATCCCGACCGGGTATGGATCGCCCCGGACGCCCAAGTGATCGGCCGCATCCATCTCGGCCTCGATGTCGGCATCTGGTTCGGTGCGGCGCTCCGCGGCGACAACGAGCCGATCCGCATCGGCGACCGCACCAACGTGCAGGAGGGCGTGATCATGCATGTCGATCCCGGCTTCCCGCTGGTGATCGGCGCGGATGTCACGGTGGGCCACGGCGCCATCGTCCATGGCTGCACGATCGGCGACGGCAGTCTCGTCGGCATGGGCGCGACGGTGCTCAACGGCGCCAGGATCGGCCGGGGCTGCCTGATCGGGGCCAACGCCCTGGTCACCGAGGGCAAGGACTTTCCGGATCACAGCCTGATCGTCGGTGCTCCGGCCAAAGCCGTGCGCACCCTCGACGCCGAGGCGGTGGAGGGCCTGCGCCAAGCGGCCCAGCGCTACGTCGAGAACGCCCGTCGCTACAGAGCCGGCTTGCGCCGCATCGATGGGTGAACGCAGGTAGCCAGCTTACCCATCGCGTTCAGCGGTCAGAGCCTGAAACACGCCGTTTTCCCCTCCCCCCTCAGAGGGGCTACGGGCCACACAGGTTTCGGTCAGAGCCGTGATCTGTCGCTGGCACAGGAGGCGCAGGTCCCCTCTCCCGTGCAGGAGAGGGACAGGGTGAGGGATGCGACCTCTCCGGAAAGTTCCCGCCCCTCACCCCAGCCCTCTCCCGCACGGGAGAGGGGGCGCCTCGCGGCCTGCCGCAGCGCCTGCGTAAGCAGAAGCCCGCAAAGGCGGGAGGGTAAGTCGAGGTCTGCCTGCCGTCTAAAAAACTACTTCTTGGCCTTCGCCCGCTCGATCGCTTCCTCGATCAGCCGGTGGGCCTCTTCCTTGTCGCCCCAGCGGACGAACTTGACCCACTTGCCGGGCTCCAGATCCTTGTAGTGCTCGAAGAAGTGCTGGATCTGCTGGATCGTGATGTCGGGCAGGTCGGTGTAGTTCTCGACCCGGTCGTAGCGCTTGGTCAGGTGGCGGGAGGGCACTGCGATGACCTTCTCATCCTCGCCGCCCTCGTCCTGCATCACCATCACGCCGACCGGCCGCGCGCTGATGATCGCGCCGGGCAGCACCGCGCGGGTGTTGGCCACCAGCACGTCGCAGGGATCGCCGTCACCCGACAGGGTGTGCGGGATGAAGCCGTAGTTCCCGGGGTAGAACATTGGCGTATAGAGGAACCGGTCGACGACCAGCGCGCCCGATTCCTTGTCCATCTCGTACTTGATCGGCTCGCCGCCCAGCGGCACCTCGATGATGACGTTGACGTCGTGCGGGGGCTTCTTGCCGAGCGGGATGGCGTCGATGTTCATGGCGTATCGCTTCCGGGATGCGGCTTGCGCCGCTTCCCCGACCTCTTAGATGCCCGGCTCCACGATGCAAATCAGTATCGGCGCGAGGACGGCGACGAGTCCCAAGAAACGTTAGCTGAACAGGTATCCGACCTTGGGCAGCGCGACCCCCGCCACCCGGTCCAGCACCCGCGGTCCGGCCTGGCCGCCCAGCCCCTCGTAGAAGGCCCCGGCCCGGGCGTTGTCCTCCAGGCTCCAGACGCCGAGCCGGGTCAGGCCGTGATCGGCGAGATCGTTGCGGACTGCCTTGAACAGGCGGCGTCCGAGGCCGACGCCCTGGTATTCCGGGAGCAGATAGAGTTCGTCGATCTCCGCCTCGGTGCCGAGCGCCCGGCTGCGGGTGCGCCCGTAGGCGGCGTAGCCGACCACCCGCTCGCCGGTTTCCACCAGGGCGATCGGCCGGCCGCGACGCAGGGCGCTGCGCCACCAGGCGCGGTCGCGTCCGGCGATCAGCCGCTCCAGGGCCACGCCGGGGATGATGCCGCGATAGGCCTCGCGCCACGAGGCATCGAACACCGTCGACAGGCTGCCGAGATCGGCCTCGCGAGCCCGGCGGATGCTCGTGGTGCGCGTGCTCATGGGTTTCGGCCTTCCCCCGTCGACCGTCGGATAACCCGCGCGGCCCGCCCAGGTTCGATCCCGATCCGGGCAGAGTGAAGGCAAGATCGACGCCGTTTTTCGAGACTTGCCCATTGCCTACGACGATGAGGGTGAATTGCCGGCCTTCCGGGCGGCTGTTAGAGCCGGCTCCCGATTCCGCGGCAGCCTCATCGTGTTCAACCGCTTCCTCAAGCCCGAGACGCGCTACGCGCGCCGCATGGCCCGGATCGCCCGCTTCGAGCGGCCGATCGCCGGCCCCGGCGACCGGCTGAAGGCCTGGGCGAACATGCTGTTGATCGATCACGGCGTGTTCCGGCTGGCCTATCTCAACCGCCACCGGGTCGGATCGGGCCGGCTCTGGCGCTCGGCCCAGCCCGGGCCGCACCAACTCGCGCGCTTCCGCGCCGAGGGCGTGCGCACGATCATCTCTCTGCGCGGCGGGCGCGAGCACGGCTCCTGGCCGCTGCAGCGGGAGGCGTGCGAGCGCCACGGGCTCACCCTGGTCGAGTTCGTCCTGCGCTCACGCGAGGCCCCCGACCGCGCCACCCTCTTGGCCGCCAAGGACTTTTTCGCCGGCATCCAGTACCCGGCGGTGATGCACTGCAAGTCGGGCGCCGATCGGGCCGGCCTCGCCTCGGCCCTCTATCTGATCCTGCACGAGAACCGCCCGGTGGCCGAGGCCGCCCGCCAGCTCTCGGCCCGCTACGGCCATCTCCGCTTCGCCAAGACCGGCATCCTCGATGCGTTCTTCGCGCGCTATCTCGTGGAAGGCGAGGCCAGGGGCGTCGATTTCCTGACCTGGGTCGAGACCATCTATGACCCGGAGGCGCTCAAACGGGATTTCAGGCCGGGGTTCTGGTCGGATCTTGCTGTGGACCGAGTGCTGCGGCGGGAATGATTTTCGCTACCGCCGCTTTTCCTGCGCTCTCACGTAGCTCTTGAGCACCGCGTTGATCCGCGACTGATAACCCTTTCCGGCGCTCCGGAAATGTCGCAGCACGTCCGCGTCGAGGCGCAGCGTGATCTGTTCCTTCGTCTCGACGGACGCCGGCAAGGCCTCGTTCCAGAAACCCGGCGGGATCAGGCCGGCATCGGGATCTGCAGCGGCGCGTCGCTCGATCTCGGCATCGTCCAGGGCCTTGAATGCCGGGCTCAACGGGTCCGCCGCAGGCATGTCGGCAAAGCCTTCATACCGGACGGTCGCTGCCCGCTCTCGAACGCGCTTCGGCGTAGACTTTCCTGTCATGGCGGCTCGCCTTCCATGCCGAAATGATGCGGATGTCGCCGTCACGCTGAACGTACACCACCCGCAACACCGCTACGTCGTACAGGCCCAGGCTGATGAACCGGCGTTCGCCGTAGTCGCGTCGCAGTTCTTCGCGCGTCAGCCGGAAGCCGCGGAAGATCTCGGCAGCCTGTCGGAATCCGATGAGATGCTTGGCCTGATTGGCTGCATCCTTCTCGGGATCCCATTGAAAGCCCATGGCGAAGCGTAGTTACGGATTGTTGTTACCGCAAGCTGCGATAACAGGCCTGAACTGCGAAGCCCGCTACTCCGCCGCCGGCCTTGCCGCCTCGCGGAAGGGGTGCGCCGGGTAGGTGCCGACCACCCTGAACTCGCGTGAAAAATAGGCGAGCTCGTCCAGCGCCCGGGCGAGGCCCGGATCCTCCGGGTGGCCGTCCACCTCCGCGTAGAACTGCGTGGCCGTGAACTCGCCGTCCATCATGTAGCTCTCGAGCTTGGACATGTTGACGCCGTTGGTCGCGAAGCCGCCGAGCGCCTTGTAGAGGGCGGCCGGGATGTTGCGCACGCGGAAGACGAAGCTGGTCACGCACGGGCCGGTCTCGGCCGCCACGGGTTCGGGGTCGGGGGAGAACACCACGAAGCGGGTGGTGTTGTGCGCCTCGTCCTCGACGTCGCGCTCCAGAATGTCGAGGCCGTAGACCTCGGCGGCCAGCGCCGGCGCCAGAGCGGCCCGGCTCGGGTCGCCGATCTCCGCGACCTCGCGGGCGGCACCCGCGGTGTCGCCAGCGACCACGGCCTTCAGGCCCAGCCGGCGGACGATCCGCCGGCACTGGCCCAGCGCGTGGACGTGGCTGTGCACGGTCCGCACGGTCTCCAATGCGGTGCCCGGCAGGACCATCAGCTGAAAATGGATCGGCAGGAAGTGCTCGGCCACGATGTGCAGCGGCGAGGTCGGGATCAGGTGGTGGATGTCGGCCACCCGGCCGGCGATCGAGTTCTCGATCGGGATCATCGCCCGCTGCGCCCGGCCCTCCGTGACCGCCGCGAACGCGTCCTCGAAGGTCGGGCACGGCAGGGGCGTCCAGTCCGGGAATGCCTCGGCGCAGATGATGTGCGAGTTGGCCCCGGGCTCACCCTGGTACGAGATGGTGCGGTCGGTCATCGGGAATGCGGTTCAGTTCAGGCGGCGGGTTTGGAGCAGGGCGCGGGCGCGCTCCAGGTCGGCGGGGGTGTCGACGCCCAGCGGCAGGTCGTCGACGATGACGGCATTGATGCGCATACCGGCCTCCAGCGCGCGCAGCTGCTCCAGCTTCTCCCGGGTCTCCAGCTCCCCGGGAGGCAGGGCGACGAAGCGAGTCAGCGCCGTGCGGCGATAGGCGTAGAGCCCGATATGGTGCCACAGCGGACCCTCGCCCCAGGGGGCGCGGGCGCGGGTGAAGTAGAGCGCCCGCAGGCGGCCCGGGCCGACCTGATGGCCGACCAGCTTGACCACGTTGGGGTTGTCCGCCTCGTGCGCATCGGTGATCGGCGCGCAGAGCGTGACGATGTCCACGGTCCGATCGGAGAGCGGGCCGATCGAGGCGCCGATGATCGCCGGGTCGATGGTCGGCAGGTCGCCCTGCACGTTGACCACCACGTCGTGGCGTCCCTCCGGATCGATGGTCTCCAGCGCCTCGGCGAGACGGTCCGAGCCGGATGGGTGATCGGCCCGGGTCATCACCGCGATGCCGCCGGCGGCCTCGACGACTTGGGCGATCTCGGCCGTGTCGGTGGCCACCACCACAGGGCCGATCCCGGCCTCCATGGCCCGGCGCCAGACATGGACGATCATCGCCTCGCCGGCGATCTCAGCCAGCGGCTTGTTCGGCAGGCGCGTCGCGGCGAGGCGGGCCGGAATCAGGACGAGGGGATCGGACATGAAAGATCGGGGATCAGGGGCTCGCAGCGGAGCGCGGCTGCTTAACAGGCCTGTTCTCGGTTGTCGTCCCTCGCGCCGAAGTGAGCCTCCCTCTCGCGATCCGGCAAAATGATGCCGCCGGGTGACAAGCTCGGCGTTTTGGCACGGGGGTTTTGTCCCGCGACGGCACGGATCCCCCAACCACCATTGTCAAGATCGTGCCGGAACGGCTAAGCACCCTTGAAATCTTCCAAGGTCCTGTGTCCCGGCGTGCCTGCCCGTGACGGCATGGGCAGATCGAGAGAAGAGCATGAACTCATTCGAGGTGAACAAAGTGCTCGGTGCCGTGCTTGGCGCCCTGTTGTTCGCGGCCGGATCGGGTTTCGTCGCCGAACTGATCTACCATCCCAGACCTGCCGGAAAAGCCGGCTACGACTTGCCCGAGCCGGAGCCGCAGGCCGCCGCCGCGACTCCGGAGGCCAAGGTCGAGCCGATCGCCGTCCGGCTCGCCAGCGCCAATGCCGAGAAGGGCGAGGCCGGCACCAAGGCCTGCCGGGCCTGCCACAATTTCGAGAAGGGTGGCCCGAACAAGGTCGGCCCGGACCTGTACGGCGTGGTCGAGCGCCCGAAAGGCGGTCATGCCGGCTTCGAGTACTCGGCGGCCCTGAAGGGGAAGGGCGGTACCTGGACCTATGACGACCTGGATGCGTTCCTGACCAGCCCGAAGGGCTATGCCCCGGGCACCAAGATGGCGTTCGCCGGCATTGCCTCGCCGCAGGAGCGGGCCAACGTTATTGCCTACCTGAACAAGAACGCCGACAGCCCCAAGCCGCTGCCGGTGGTCGAGAAGACCGAGGCGAAGCCGGAGGCGGCCCCCGCCGCCGCCAAGCCCGAGGACAAGCCTGCGCCCGCCCCTGAAAAGCCGTCTGCCGACAAGCCGGCTGCCGGCAAGGCCTCCGAAGGCAAGGACAGCCCCGCCAAGCCCGCCGACGTCAACACGGCCAAGCCCGTCGAGGAGAAGTCCGCCGGCAGCCCCCGCGCGCCGAGCGAATCGAGCGACCGCAACGCCCCGGCCCCGCCGGCCAATGCCCATGACGGCGATCAGCAGGGCACGCCGTCGAGCCTGATCCCGGCCGAGCCGACCGCGCCGTCCTCCCCGGCCGCCAAGGAGCCCCCGGCTCAGGCCAATCCCGAGGCGGTGGACCGCGCCAAGAACCTCGAAGTCGATGGCCCGACCAAGGACCTCAACGCGCCGCTACCGACGCCGAAGGAGTAGCGGCGGCGAACAGGCCGGGCTCAGGCCCGGCCTTTGCCTTTAGGCGTCCGCGACCCGATGTCAGGCCGGGTCAGACACCGCGAAGGACTCCCCTTGCCCGATCGAAGTCCCGACCCGGCGGGGCGCCGAGCGCCCCTGCCGTTGCTCGTTGCCGTGACCATGACCGGCACGGTGGCGCTGCACATCTTCGTGCCCGCGCTCGCCACCGCCGCCGCCGACCTCGGCACCACGACGGCCGCCGCGCAGCTCACCATCACGGTCTACCTGATCGGGCTCGCGGGCGGTCAGCTCCTGTACGGTCCGCTCTCGGACCGGTTCGGGCGGCGGCCGATCCTGATCGGCGGGCTGGGCCTCTACCTGGCCGGGCTGCTGCTGGCGATCCCGGCTCAGAACATCGGCACCCTGCTGGTGGCGCGGGTGCTGCAATCGCTCGGGGCCTGTGGCTCCCTGGTGATCGGCCGGGCGATGGTGCGGGACGTCTCGACCCGCGAGGACGCGGCCAAGAAGCTCGCGATCCTGACCACCGCCATGACCCTTACGCCGGCTCTGGCCCCGGCGATCGGCGGGGTGGTGAACGAGGCGTTCGGCTGGCGCGCCGTGTTCGTTGTGCTGGCCGGGATCGTGGCTCTGCTCGGCGCCCTGGTGGTGTTCACGCTGCCGGAGACGAATAAGCATAAGGTGGCGCTGCCCGGTTTCGTGGCGATCCTGGCGGGCTACCTGCGGCTCGTGAAGATCCCGGTATTCCGCGCCTACCTGGTGGCGGGGGCCTGCGGCGGCACCAGCCTCTACGCCTTCCTGGCGGTGGCGCCGTTCCTGCTGGTGGACCGGCTCGGGCGCTCGTCGCAGGAGGTCGGGTTCGATTGCCTGATCGTGGTGTTCGGCATGGTCGGCGGCGCCGTGCTGGCGAGCCGGCTCGCGGCGCGGGTGCCGATCCGCAAGGCGGCACGCAGCGGCAACCTGCTCTGCATCGTGTCGGCGCTGACCCTGCTGCTGATCGACCGGACAGGGATGCTCGGCGTCGTCAGCCTGATCGTGCCGCTCTTCGCCTACGCGGTCGGGGTCGGCCTGCTCAGCCCCAACGCGGTGGCCGGGCTGATGAACGTCGATCCGCACGCGGCGGGCTCGGCCTCCAGCCTCTACGGCTTCACGCAGATGACCTTTGGGGCTCTGTTCACCGTTGCGGCCTCGGCCTGGCCGGCGACGTCGGCGACGCCTGTGGCGCTGGCGCTGCTCACGGCGGGCCTCATTGCCGCATTGGCGCTGCGTCGCGCGTGAGTTGAGCCCCGTGGCGGTGCGGACAACGTGTCCGCGGCACGGTGTCCGGGCCGAACTCGGGCGCTCGGTTGCGGCGGCTTTCACGATGTTACAGGTCGCGCAAAAGTAGCGCACGGTCTCGCGTCGAAAACCTGCGATCCCTGAAGATTTTTAGTAGGCGAAGCGTTGGCCTGCCGCCATGAGACTGCTTAGGACCCGCGCTGCACCGCGAGGAAAACGCCGCTCATCGGCGGACTGGCGATGGGATTGCATGGGGATCAACCCCGGTCGTCGCGCTGTTTTGCTAGCGACCCCAGAGCATCGCGCAATGGATTGTTCTGGGCCTGCGACAGCGACAAATCCTGCGCGATCTCCCGGGCGACGACGTGCAACAGGACCCGGATCAGCATCTTCATCTGAGGAGTGCCGTGATCATCGATGACGGCGTGAGCCGCAATACACGCATCTGCGATGGCATCCAGATCAGAAGCCCGATTCATTGCATGTCCAACTCGTAAGGTGTTTGGCGTCGAGTTCTGAAAGGTAAGAATTTTACATTCTGGTCTCTTTCATTTGAATCATTGTATTTTTATTACCGTTTTGCAAGCGACTTGACAGTGATAAGGTGCTCTCATCGCCGCTACGGCGCGATTTATTGGTCGAGATGCCGCAATGGATATGAAGACTCCTGACCCCCTGGGTACGATGCCGAGCGCCCGGACCTTCGGAAAACTCGATGCCCTGGCGGCGGCGCTCGGCTGTTCGACCACCCTGTTCTTTGAGACGTCCGACGGGCCGTCCACGGGTCATACGGCGCAACTCCTCCAGATGTGGCTGGCAATCCGGAGCCCCGAGGATCGACGGGCCGTCTTCGCCTGCGTGCAGGAGATTTTGAAGGCGCAAGCGGACAATCCTCGTTCGAGATGAATGGTCAGAAACTAAACATGCATTGGTTTCATAATAAAATCGAGCAGAATTTCTATCAAATTTTGGCAAAACTACAATAAAATTCATACAGCACTTGTGATTTTTGCGAGGCATACCATTTCAAAGTCATCGCCGGCCATGATTCGGGCGCTGGTGATTGAGGGACATTGTGTGCTCTTGCCCCAGCACACGAGCAACATGGCGGCCCCCCACCAATCGGACGTGCGCAACCGCCTCCTCCGGATGCTTCTCCCGGAGGATTTCGCGGCGTTGCAGCCGGCGCTGCATCTCCAGGAGATGCGCCTGCGGCACGTGCTGATCTCCTCTCATACGACGATCGAGGCGGTCTACTTTCCGGAGGTGGGCTTCGTCTCGATCACCAACGATGAGCCCAGCGGCCGGGTCGAAATCGGTCTGATCGGCCGGGAGGGTCTGGTCGGCGCCGCCCCGATCCTGCTCGACGACGACCGCAGCCCGCATACCCACTTCGTGCAGATGGCCGGGCACATGCTGAGCCTCAACGTGGCGGTGCTGCGGGCCGAGGTGGCGCGGCGCCCGGCCCTGCGCCGGCTGCTGCATCGCTTCATCCAGGCGCAGTTCGTCCAGACGGCCCAGACGGCCTTCGCCAACGCGCGGGGCAACACGGCGACCCGCCTCGCCCGGTGGTTGCTGATGTGCCACGACCGGATCGACGGCGACCAGATCACGGTCACGCAGGATTTCATGTCGTTCATGCTGGGCGTCGAGCGTCCGGGCGTGACGGCGGCCCTGCGGACGCTGGAGAAGGACGGCTTCGTGCGGAAGCGCCGCGGCAGCGTCGAAGTCACCGATCGTGACGGGCTCCTCGACTATGCCGGGGACGGCTACGGCACGGCGGAGACCGAGTACGCGCGCCTGATCGAAGGACGCGTCGAACCGTAGGTTTAGAACGGCGACGAAGCCCGGGATTCCGAAGGGCTCAGCCCTTTGGGGGGGGCCGTGCCCCCGAGAAACCTTGACGCCACCAGGGCTCCGCCCTGGACCCGCAAAAGGGCTCGCCCTTTTGAAACCATGACTTATGGGAGTCGCGTGGGGCGCGAGAGTTCAGGTTCGCACCGCCTCGACCAAACCCGACACGCCCGCGCAGAAGCCGCTCGTCAGTTCCAGCCATAGGAGCCTAGTTGGGTCCACCGGTCCCGGCAGGGTCAGGCGGCCCGGCGGGATCGGGCTGAAGCCGAAGCGGCTGTAATAGGGCGCGTCGCCCACAAGGATCACTAGACCTTCGCCCGCCTGCCGGGCGGCCTCGATCGCCGCGCGGGTCAGGGTGCCGCCGATGCCGCGGCCCGCGAAGCTCGGATCCACGGCCAGCGGGCCGAGCATGACGAAACGCACGGCCCCGGTCCGCACCGGCCCCATTCGCACCGAGCCCACCAGAAAGCTGCCGACCGAGGCGGTGACGCCGAGATCCCACCGCTCGATCGCACCCTCGCGCAGCCGGTAGGCGGTGCGCGCGAACCGTCCGGGACCGAAGGCCCGGGCCTGAAGCCGCTCGATCGCAGGAGCGTCCTCCGGCCGCTCGGGCCGGATGACGAGGGAGAGTGTGGTCACGGCTTGCTCGCAACTCGGAACCGCCGCCGCGTAGCAGCGCCCGCCCGGGGCGGCAAACGGCGCCGCGCGGGATCGACACGGTGGTGCGGGATCCCCCTCAATCCACAACGGGTGGAGATTCGATGCGGACAGCTGAAGGCGTGTGGCTTCATGCCGGCCCACAAGACCTTCTCACTTCAGCCAAAGTGACAACGTGCTGTCAATTTGACAGCACGTTGCGAACGTTTATGATCCCGAGAATGACACAAGCGGAGTCCTTTACCGCCAAGCCGGCTGTTCGGCGCCGGGATACGCTGACGGACCTCGTCATCGACGTTTTCCGGCTCAACGGCGCCCTGCTCGCCTCCGGCGACGCTTTGGTTGCGGATCTAGGCTTGACCAGTGCCCGCTGGCAGGTGCTGGGCGCCATCGCATTCGCATCGGTCCCGCTCCCGGTGGCGCACATCGCCCGCAACATGGGTCTGACCCGCCAGGCGGTTCAGCGCTCGGTCGACGACATGCGCGCAGACGGTCTCGTCCGCCTCGATCCGAATCCGCACCATCGGCGCGCTATGCTGATCAGCATGACCGACCTCGGCGAGGCCGCCTATCAGGCTGCGAGCCAACGTCAGAGATCCTGGGCTGAAGCCCTGGCCGCCGGCCTCCCGCCCGAGAATATCGAGGCTGCCCGTGATCTCCTGCGCCTGTTGCAGCGTCGCCTCGACAATCCCGCCGCCTCAGCCCCCACCGCGCAATGATCGAAGGAGACTTGCTGACATGCCGAATTTTATCGAGATGGACCGCACCGTCACGCTAGCCGACCAGCTCAAGAATGAGGATGCCGGTGGGCCGGTGGTCCTCGTCAACACGTTCGTCGTGCCGCCCGAGGATGCCGAGCGCCTGCTGACCGCTTGGAGCGCCGACGCCGCGATCATGAAGCGCCAGCCGGGCTTCATCTCGACCCAGCTGCATCGCGGCATCGCCGGCAGCGGTGCATTCCTGAACTACGCCGTCTGGGAGTCGGTCGCGCAGTTCCGGGCGGCGTTTTCGAACCCGGAATTTCAGGCCCGACTCGCCGATTACCCGCAGAGCGCGACGGCCAGCCCGCATCTGTTCCGGCCGATCGCAGTCCCGGGCATCTGCGTCGCCTGAAGCCGGGCCGGCCTCCTACTCCGCCGCTGCCAGGGCGGCGCGCGGCCCGCCCTGCGTCAGCTTCAGGAACCCGAGCGCCGAGAGCCAGATCACCGCGCCACAGGTCGCCGCGATGCCGAGCACCAACGCGAAGCCGCCGCGGTCATGCAGCACCGCGATCGCCGGGACCACGAAGCCGCTGGCGGTGAAGCCGACGAAGTAGCGCACGCTGTAAGCCCGGGCTCGATAGGCCGGCGGCACGTAGCGGGCGATCATCGCATCGTTGATCACCACCTGCCCGTAGATCGCCGTCATGGCCAGCATCAGCCCGGCGAGCAGCGGCAGGCCGGTAGAAAAGGCTGCGAGGCCGAGTCCTAGCGGCTGCAGCACCGAGAGCGTCACGAACAGGGACGGCAGGCTGAACCGGTCGATCAGCCGGCCCATGGCGAGCTGCATCAGAGCCCCGAACAGGAAGACCACGGTGGCGAGCGAGCCGATCAGCGCCAGCGGCAGCGCTTGGCCGACGCCCTCGTCGATCACCTTCGGCAGGCTGATCGTGGTCAGGTTGAAGGTGACGCCGCCGGCGAAGATCGCCAGAGCGTAGAGGGCCATCAGCGCGAAGGGCCGGCTCACCGCGATTGCGGCCGCCCCCCCGGCCTTCTTGCCGCCGGCTTCGCCGTCGTTCGGGACCAGCGCCAGGAAGGCGGCGCCGCAGGTGAGGCAGACGAGGCCCGGCACCACGAAGGCCGCCCGCCAGCCGGCGGTGGCGGCCAGCAGCGCGGTCACCCCCGAGGCCGAGGCGGCGCCGAGATTGCCCCAGACGCCGTTGACGCCGAGGTCGCGCCCGAGCCGGCGGGCATGGGTCACCAGCATGGTCGAGCCGACCGGGTGGTAGATCGCCGAGGCGAGGCCGAGCACGCACAGCCAGAGCGAGAAGCTCAGCGGCGTCGTGGCGCTCGCCACCCCGAGGCAGGACAGGCCGTAGCCGAAGAAGAACACCGCCAGCATGGTGCGCCGGCCGAACCGATCCGCCAGCCAGCCCATCGGCAGCGAGCACAGGCCGAAGGCGACGAAGGCGCCGGTGGCGAGCCCGATCAACTCGCCGTAGCCGAGCCCGGTCTGGGCCGCGATGGCGATGACCGCGGTCGGGTAGATCAGCAGCACGAAGTGGTCGAGGGCATGCGCGACGTTGACGAAGCGCAGCGTGCGGCGGGACAGGGTTTCCGAATCCATCGCGGCATATCCTCCGGGATCGCCCCCTGATACCCTGGCCCGATGGAGGTGTCGGGCCGGATATGGATGCGAACGGGCCATTTTTGCTGGGTGGTCCGGAATGCGCCCGACGCTCCACCGACGCCGCCGACTATCAGGACGTGCCCCGCGCGGTCGCGGTGATGCCCAAGACCTATCCGGCCGGGATGCGGCTGGACCGGCATTTCCACCCGCGCGCGCAACTCCTCTACGCCACGGAGGGCCTGATGATGGCCTCGGCCGAGGACGGCACCTGGGTTGTGCCGGAGGGCCATGCCCTGTGGATCCCGCCGCGCCTGCCGCATGCCGTGGCGACCCATGGCGCGGTGGCGATGTGCTCGGCCTATCTCGAGCCGGCCGCGGTGTCGGCCTTCCCGGATCGCTGCCGGGTGATCCTGGTCTCGCCGCTCCTGGCCGCAGCGCTCGCGGCGCTGGGCGCGGAGCCGGTTCTGTACGACGAGGCCGGCCGCGGCGGCCACCTCGCCGCCCTGGTGCTCGACGAGATCGGCCGCGCCCCCGAGACGCCGCTCACACTGCCGCTGCCGCGGGATGCCCGCCTGCGCCGGGTCTGCCTCGGCCTGATCGCGGATCCGGCCGCCGCGGACGACCTCGACGCCTGGGCCGACCGCGCCGGGGCGAGCCGGCGCACGCTGACCCGGCGCTTCCGCACCGAGACCGGCCTCAGCTTCGGCGACTGGCGCGCGCGAGCCCGGGTGATCCGCGCGCTGGCCCTCACCGCCGAGGGACGCCCGGCGGGCGCTGTCGCGGCGGCGGTGGGCTACCGGAGCGCGCAGGCTTTGCGGAGCACGGTGGCGCGGGTGCTGGGCAGTGGGGGAAGCACTGTAGGTCCCGTGTGACCCTCGCCCCGAGATCGCGGTGATCTAGCTTCAGCCGGGCGACGCAAGCGAACGGAGGCGCCCGGCCATGCTCTACGAACTCGCTACGCTGTCCTGCCCGTTGCTAGCGGTCGGCCAAGTCTCCGAGCGGGCGCGAGCCTGGACCGCCGAGACGGAGACCGGGACGCTGCTCGGCTGCTGGCGCACCGAGATCGGCACGCTGGGCCGGGTCGTACTTCTGCGCGGCTTCGAGGCTCCCGAAGCGATGAATGCGGAGCGGCGGCGCGCCCTGATGAACCCCGCGCCGTTCCACGCGGGCGATCGCCTCACGGCTCTGACCATGGACAGTTACGCGCCGTTCCCGTTCCTGCCGCCGGTGCGGACTGGCCCGCGCGGCGGCGTGTACGAGTTCCGGACCTATCGGCTCAGGCCTGGGGGCCTCGCGCCGACGCTGGCGGCCTGGGAGGCGGCGATCGAGCCGGCCAAGCCCTACACCGCGCATCTCATGACCAATATGTACGCCCTCGATGGGGCTCCCCGGATCACGCACATCTGGGCCTTCGCCAGCCTGGAGGAGCGCGCGACGCGACGCGCGGACGCCTATGCCTCCGGCGCGTGGCCCCCGAAGGGCGGCCCCGACCAGATCCTCGAGGCCACCTCGACTATCGCCCTGCCGGACCCGGGCTCGCCGCTATCATGAGTGGTAGGTCTCGTAGGTTAGATCCGGGGCTTGAGACCCGTCCTGAAGGTCCGACCGGGTGGTCAGCAGACATTCCGCTTGACGATGAAAGTGGGTGGCGACAGTGTTTCAGAACATGACCAGGAACGAGACCCTTCGTGACCGACGCCGTTGCACCCAAGCGGCGGCTCTCGGGGCTGCGCGTCGTTCTGCGTCCTTCCGCGTGGTGACGGCCTCCCTGTAGGTCCCACCCCTGGAACGGCCCCGGCCCGCATTCCTGAACCCCCGCAGCCCTCGGCTCCGGGGGTTTTCTTTTGCCCGAACCCCGGAAGGATACCACCATGAGCCTACGCGTCGGCATCGTCGGCATCAGCGGATTTGGCGGCGGCGAGGCGATGCGCCTGATCGCGAGCCACCCGTCCTTCGAGCTGGTCTACGCCGCGGGCGAGGGCAGTGCCGGTAGCCGGTTGGCGGATCGCTACCCCGGCGTGCCGGCCAAGCTCGCCGAGCTGGTGATCGAGAAGTGGGACCCGGAGGCCCTGCCGAAGCTCGACGTGCTGTTCGCGTCGCTGCCCACGGGCACTTCGGCCGAGGCGCTGGCGCGCGTCCCCAAGGACGTGAAGATCGTCGATATCGGCGGCGACCACCGCTACGTCGCGGGATGGACCTACGGCCTGGCCGACGTCTGGCCCACTGAGATCGCGGGGCAGGGCCGCGTTGCCAATCCCGGCTGCTTCCCTGCGGCGACGCTGACCGCGCTGGCGCCGCTGCTGGCCGACAAGCTGATCGAGCCCGGCAACATCGTGATCGACGCCAAGACCGGCATCTCCGGTGCCGGCCGAGGCGGCGCCGACAGCCGGTTCGGCTATGCCGAGAACAACGAGAACTTGGTGCCCTACGGTCTGCTCAAGCACGTCCACATGCCCGAGATCGCCACGACGATCGAGCGGCTGAGCGGCGGCAGCGCGGCCGGGCTGGTGTTCACGCCGCATCTGGTCCCGATGACCCGCGGCGTCCTCGTTACCGTCTACTGCCGCGGCCGCGCCACCACGGACCAGTGCCTGGCTGCGGCCCGGCGCTTCTACGCCGGGCGGGCCTTCGTCCGCGTGACCGAAAAGCCGCCGCAGACCAAATGGGCGACCGGCTCGAATCTCGCATTCGTCAGCTATGCGGCTGATCCGGAGCGCAACCTGGTGATTGCGATGGGCGTGGTCGACAATCTCGGCAAGGGCGCGGCCGGGCAGGCGGTTCAGAATGCGAACCTGATCTGCGGCCTGCCGGAAACCGCGGGGCTGGACGGCGTACCCGTATGGCCGTGACGAAGGCGGTCTTGCCGGCAGCTATTCAATACCACACCACTTCAGATTGGAACCGGCCGGCATCCGATGTCGCCCGATCGGCCCCTCACGTCGCGCGCGCGGAAAAATCGATCCGCGGGTCGATCCAGACGTAGATCAGGTCCGAGAGCAGGTTCACCGCCAGCCCGAGCAGGGAGAAGATGTAGAGGGTCGCGAACACCACCGGATAGTCGCGGCCGACGATCGAGCGGAACGATAATTCGCCGAGGCCGTCGAGGGAAAAGATCGTCTCGATCAGCAGCGAGCCGGTGAAGAAGGCCGAGATGAAGGCGCCGGGGAAGCCGGCGATCACGATCAGCATCGCGTTGCGGAAGACGTGGCCGTAGAGCACGCGCCGCTCGGACAGGCCCTTCATCCGGGCGGTCAGGACGTATTGCTTGCGGATCTCGTCGAGGAAGGAATTCTTGGTGAGCAGGGTCGAGGTGGCGAAGGCGCCGATCACCAGGGCGGTGAGCGGCAGCGCCATGTGCCAGGCATAGTCGGTGAGCTTGTGCCAGGCGGAGAAACTCTCCCAGCCCTCGCTGGTCAGGCCGCGCAGCGGGAACCACTGGTAGAACGAGCCGCCGGCGAACAGGATGATCAGCATCAGCCCGAACATGAAGCCCGGGATCGCGTAACCGATGATCACCACGAAGGAGGTCCAGCGGTCGAACCGCTCGCCATCCTTGACGGCCTTGCGGATGCCGAGCGGGATCGAGATCGCGTAGGACAGGAGCGTCATCCACAGGCCGAGCGAGATCGAGACCGGCAGGCGCTCCTTGATCAGCTGGATCACGGTGACATCGCGAAAATAGCTGCGGCCGAAATCGAACCGCGCGTAGTCCCAGAGCATCTTGGCGAAGCGCTCGGGGGCCGGCTTGTCGAAGCCGAACTGCTTCTCCAGCTTGGCGATGAAGTCCGGGCTCAATCCCTGCGCGCCGCGGTAGCGGGAATTGCTCTCGCCGCCGCCTGCTGATCGACTGCCTCCGCCGAGATCGCCGCCGCCGCCGGTCACCCGCGACAGGGCGCCGTCGCCCTGGCCCTTCATCTGCGACAGCACCCGCTCCACCGGGCCGCCGGGGGCGAATTGCACGATGGTGAAGGTGATCAGCATGATCCCGAACAGGGTCGGGATCATCAGGCCGATGCGGCGCAGGATGTAGCCGAGCATGATCGTCCTAGTCCCGCCCGATCCGCTTGGCCTTGTCGGCCTCGTACCACCAGGTGCCGGGGGCGCCGAGATCGTATTTGGGCGGGTTCGCCGGGCGGCCGTAGATATCCCACAGGGCGAGGCGGTGCGCGCCGGAATACCACATCGGCACCCACAGGCGCTGGGCCCGCAGCAGCCGGTCGAGGGCCCGGCACGCCGTAGTCAGCGCGGCCCGGGACTTGGCATCCGCGATGGCCGTGAGCAGCGCGTCGATGGCCGGATCGGCGACGCCCGAAAGGTTGTTGGAGCCCTTGGTGGCGGCTGAGCGGGAGCCGTAGAGCTCACGCAGCTCCGTGCCCGGCGTCACGCCGCCGGAGAAGCGCCGGGAGGTGACGTCGAAGTCGAAATCGTTGACCCGGGCCTGGTACTGCGACGGATCGACGGTGCGGTTGGTCGCCTTGATCCCGAGCAGGCCGAGATTGCGGATGAACGGCTGGGTGATCGCCTGGAAGACCGGATCGTCGTCCAGGAATTCGATGGCCAGGGGCTTGCCGCCCGGCAGCACGAGGCCCCCGCCCTGGCGGGTGCAGCCCGCCTCCCGCAGCAGCGCGTCGGCGCGCTTGAGCAGCGCCCGGTCCTGGCCGGACCCGTCCGAGACCGGGGGCATCCAGGCCTCGGCGTACACCTCCGGGGGCAGGTCCTTGAACGGCTCCAGGAGGGCCAGTTCCTCGGCCGAGGGCTTGCCGGTGGCCTTGAGGTCGGAATTCTCGAAGAATGAGGCGGTGCGCGTGTAGGCGCCGTACATCAGGTTGCGGTTCGACCATTCGAAGTCGAAGCACAGGCCGATCGCCTCGCGGATGCGCGGATCGCGGAACGGCTCGCGGCGGGTATTGATCCACCAGCCCTGGGTGCCGCTGGGCCGCGCATCCGGCACGGTCTGGCGGATCACGCGGCCCTCGGTGGCGGCGGGGAAGTCGTAGCCGGTGGCCCAGACCCGGGCGGTGAATTCCTCGCGGAACGTGAAGGCGCCGCTCTTGAACGCTTCGAAGGCCACGGTGCGATCACGGAAATATTCGTAGCGGATCGCGTCGAAATTGTTCTGCCCGGCCGTCACGGCGAGGTCGGCCGCCCAGTAATCCGGGACCCGGTCGAGCCCGATGGAGCGGCCGGGATCGACGGCGCCGACTTGGTAGGGACCCGATCCCAAAGGCGCCTCGAGGCTCGACGCCTCGAAGTCGCGGGCCCCGTAATAGGCAGCGGAAAAGATCGGCAACTGCGCCACGAACAGCGGCAGGTCCCGGGCGCGGCCCTCCGCGAAGGTCACGACGAGGGTGTCGTCGCCCTCGGCCCGGGCGTCGGTCATCGGCCGGATCACCTCGGCGATGGAGGGGTGGCCCTTGTCGCGCAGGAGCTTGAGGCTGAAGGCGGCGTCCCGGGCGGTCAGCCGCGAACCGTCGTGGAATCGGGCCTGCGGGCGCAGCGCGAAGGTGTAGGTCAGGCCGTCGGGGCTCACCGTCACGGCGCGCGCCACCAGCCCGTAGACTGAATCCGGCTCGTCCAGCGCCCGGACCATCAGGCTGTCGAAGGTCTGGTCCAGCCCGGCCGCGCCGTCGCCGCGCAGAACGTAGATGTTGAGCGTGTTGAAGGTGTTGAGCGCCTGGTTGCCGATCGTGCTGACGAGCTGTGTCGAGAACCGGCCACCCTTCGGGGCGATCGGGTTCACGTAGTCGAAATGCTCGAAGCCGGGGCCGTATTTCAGCTCGCCGAAGCTCGACAGGCCGTGGCGTTCCTCCGCGGCGGCCCAGGCGGGGCGCAGGGCAGCGAGGGCGCCGGCGCCCAGCACGAGGCCGCGCCGGCTCGGCCGCCAGGGGCGGCGGCTCAACGCGGGGCTCCGGTCTTGGCGGCCAGTTTCTCGTCGTACCACCAGGTCGTCGGGAAGCCGGACCCGGCATAGCGCGGCAGGATCCCCGGATGGCTGAACCGGTTCCAGCGCAGGGTCCGCTGCTCGCTGGCCGACCATTGCGGCACGACGTAATCGTGCGCCAGAAGCACCCGGTCCAGCGCCCGGGTGGCGGCGACCAGGCCGGCCCGGTCGGGGGCGTAGATCACCTTCTCGATCAGCGCGTCGATGCCGGGATCCTTGATCCCGATCAGGTTGCGCGAACCCGGCTTGTCGGCCGCGGCCGAGCCCCAGAACTCGCGCTGCTCGTTGCCGGGCGACAGTGACTCGCCCCAGGCGTTGCCGATGATATCGAAATCGAAGTCGCGGACCCGGTTCTGATATTGGGCCGCATCGATCACCCGCAGGGTGGCGTCGATGCCGATGAGCTTGAGCTGCGCCGAGAAGGGCAGGATCACCCGCTCGAACGCGTTCTGGAATTCCAGGAACTCGACGGTCAGAGGCGCACCCGTGGCCTTGTCGACCATCTTGCCGCCGCGTAATTCGTAGCCGGCTTCACGCAGCAGGCCCACGGCCTCGCGCAGGTTCTTGCGCACGGCCTCCGGCGTGTCATTCACCGGGTTGGCGTAGGGCGTGGTGAAGACCGAGGCCGGGATCTTGTCCTTCACGCTCTCCAGAATCGCTTTCTCCTCGCCTTCCGGCAGGCCCGAGGAGGCGAGTTCCGAGCCGAAGAAATAGGAGTTGATGCGCTTATAGAGGCCGTAGAACAGGGCCTTGTTCATCTCCTCGAAGTTCATCGCCAGGTTGAAGGCCCGGCGGACCCGCGGGTCCTTGAATTTGTCCCGGCGGGTGTTGAACGCGAAGGCCTGCATGATACCCGTGCCGCGCTCCGGGAACGCCTCCTTGATCAGGCGGCCCTCCTTCACGGCCGGGAAGTCGTCGTAGGCGGTGGCCCAGTTGCGGGCGATGTTCTCGGCCCGGAAGTCGTAGAGGTCGCCCTTCAACGCCTCGACCAGCACGGTGCCATCGCGAAAGTACTCGAAGCGCTCGGTGTCGAAGTTGTTGCGCCCGGCATTCACCGGCAGGTCCTTGCCCCAATAGTCCGGTACGCGGGCGTAGGTGACGCTGCGGCCGGGCTCGAACTTGGCGAGCCGGTAGGGGCCGGAGCCGAGCGGCGGCTCCAGGGTGGTCTCGGTGGGATTGCGCGGCTTGCCGTTGGCGTCCTTGCCCTCCCACCAGTGCTTGGGCAGCACGCGCAGCTGGCCGATCACCTGCGGCAGCTCGCGGTTGCCCTTCTCGGTGAAGGTGAAGGTCACCTCGTGCGGCCCGGTCGCCTCGGCCTTGGCGACCGTCTGGTAATAGGCGGCGTAGAACGGGCTGTTCGCCTTCAGCACGCCGTAGGACCAGACCACGTCCTCGGGCGTGATCGGTTTGCCGTCATGCCAGCGGGCATTCTCGCGCAGGCGGTACGAGACCGAGCCGAGATCGGGGGCGATCCGCACCGCCTCGGCCAGAAGGCCGTAGGAGGTGAACGGCTCGTCCAAGGATTCGGTCATCAGCGTATCGTAGATCTGCTGGACCCCGCCTTCGAGGTCGCCCTTCAGGCCGGCGACGACGATGTTGAAGTTGTCGAAGCCGCCCTGCGCGCCGAGCCGGACCAACCCGCCCTTTGGGGCGCTGGGGTCGGCATAGTCGAAATGCTTGAAGTCGGGGCCGTATTTCGGCTCGCCCATCAACGTGATGGCGTGGGTCCACTGGCCAGTGGCCGCCGGCATCGCGGCCGGTTCCTGTGCCCGGGCCGGGGCGAACTGGAGGCAGGCGACCAAGAGCGTCGCGGCGAGGAGGCGTCCAGTCACGGGCAGGCTGTCTCCATATCGGCGCACCGTGCGGTGCGGGAATTCGAGCTTTCGAAGGGTCTTAGGCCGGGTGCAGCCCGGGCGTCGAGGTCACATCTTTGTCGGTCGGTGCGCGACTGGGGCGTGACGCGCCGCACAGGACCTTTTCGACCAGCTGGATGCCCACGCCTTTCTTCCCCCGCGGCTACGATGTTCACACATCGTCGTCCGGAAGGCGGAACGCGCTCTCCTCCCCCTTGTGGGGAGGAGTTGGAGGTGGGGGTGGTGCAGAAGGCATCGCTGCGCCTTATCCGGCACCACCCCCACCCCTGCCCCTCCCCACAAGGGGGAGGGGAAAAGCGTGATGTTTCAGATGCCTGCTGCTGAGCCTGAGGTGTAATTCTGCTAGCCCCCCTAAGAAGAGCGAGGGAAAGCGTCGCGGTTGGGGAAGCGGTGGCGTGTCGCCGTGTCACAAAACTCAAACCGCCCGCCCGCGGCGCCCCTCGACCAGCCACATGGCGAGCACGGCGGCCGCGAGCGCCGCCAGAGCGGCGAGGCCGAGGGCCAGCGGGTAGACCTCGACACCGCGGATATTGGCGCTGTCACTCGGGCGGAAGCCGATCCAGTCGCCGCCGGCCAGGCGTCCGCTGCGCACGGTGGCGAGCCGCGGCACCTGCGTGGTGCCGCCGGCATCCGCGACCCGGCGGATCGAGCCGCCGGAACCCTCCGCCACCGCCTTCAGGCGCTCGGTGTCGCTGAACACGTCGGCGAGCTCGCGCGGGTTGGCCGGGCCAACGCTGACGAAGGCCACGAGACTGCCCGAGCGCAGGGTGTGCAGCCCCAGTGCCTCGGCATCAAAGGTGGCGCTGAACAGGCCGGGCTCGCCGGGCTTGAGGGTCAGCGTCGTGATCTTGCCGGTGGGGCCGGTGACGGTCACCGGCTCGACCTGCTCGGCCATGGTCTGGCGCTCGACGCGCACTTCCCGGCCGCGGCCGGTGGTCTGCGCCCTCAGTGCTTCCTCTTCGAGGGCCGGCTCCTTCATCAGCCAGTGGGCCAGGCGGCGCAGCAGGTCGAGATAGGGGCCGCCCTCCTGATAGCCCCGGGCCCAGAGCCAAGCATGGTCGGACAGGAGCAGCGCGACGCGGCCCTTGTCCTCCCGGGACAGGGCGAGGAGCGGCAGCCCCTCGGCGCCGGACAGGATCGGCTGGATGCCGGGCCGGGTGCGGGCCTGGACGATACGCAGCCAGTCGCCCCAGGCGGGCGGGTTGGCGTCCGAGCCCGGCAGGTCGCGGGTGACCGGGTGGCGCTGGCCGATCTGGGTCGGCGTCGCCTTGTAAGGGCGTTCGACCACGCGCCCGTCCGGATCGCCCGGCAGGATGCCGGCGAGCCGCGTGCGGGCCAGGCTGGCCGGGCCGGCATATTCTGGTCCGGCGGCGACGAGCAGCGCCCCGCCTTCGCGCACGTAGCGGACGATGTTGTCGAAATAGGCCTGCGGCAGCACGCTCTGGTTGGCGTAGCGGTCGAAGATGATCAGGTCGAAATCCTTGATCTTCTGGACGAACAGCTCGCGGGTCGGGAAGGCGATCAGCGACAATTCGGAGATCGGCGTGCCGTCCTGCTTCTCCGGCGGGCGCAGGATGGTGAAGTGCACGAGGTCGACGTTGGCGTCGGACTTCAGGAGGTTGCGCCAGGTTCGCTCGCCCTGGTGCGGCTCGCCAGAGACCAGCAGCACCCGCAGCTTCTCGCGGATGCCTTCGATCGGCAGGACCGCGCGGTTGTTGACCGTGGTGAGCTCACCCGGCAGCGGCTCGACTTCGATCTCGACCACGTTCGGGCCGCCATGCTCGATCCGGGTGGTCAGCGCGAAGGGCTTGTCGGTGGCGACGTCCCGGCGGTCGATCTCCTCGCCGTCGCGGCGGACCGTGACCACGGCGTGGCCGGTGCCGCCGCGCTCCATCACCTCGGCGCGGATCGTCAGGTCCTTGCCGACGATGCCGAAGCGGGGGGCCTCCAGGAGCTTGATCTGCCGGTCGCGCTCGTCCGGATGGCCGGTGACCAGCACATGGAGCGGCGCCTTGATGCCGAGCTGGGCCATCGAGACCGGAATATCGTGGACCACGCCGTCGGTGAGCATCACGATCCCGGCGAGACGCTCGGGCGGCACGTCGGCCAGCGCCTGGCCCAGGGCCGTGAACAGCTTGGTGCCGTCGTCGCCGTCCTTGGCGTCGGGCACGTCGATGAAGCGCGGCTCGATATTGGTCAGCGCCCCGAAGCGGCGCTGCAATTCGGCCCGGACCGCGTCGGTCATCTGCGGCCGGTCGCCGAGCGCCTGGGATCCAGAGCGGTCTACCACGATGGCGGCGATGTCCTTCACCGGCTCCCGGTCTTCCCGCACCAGAGCGGGGTTGGCGAGGGCCGCCAGGACCAGGGCGAGCACCAGGGCGCGCAGCAGCGCCGTCCGACCCCGCGCCACGAAGGCGAGCACGGCCAGGACGACGACGATCAGCCCAAGGGCGGCCAGGAGCGGCCAGGGGAGGAGGGGGGCGAAGCTGAGGCTCAGCATGGCGTGCAAGCCTCCAAGATGCGCGTGAGGGTGGCCGTGCGCCCATCAAACCCCCTCATCCTGAGGTGCCGCGTCAGCGGCCTCGAAGGAGGGCTCCAGGGATCGCCGAGCCGGCTGGAAAGCTCCTTCGAGGCGCCCGCTGCGCGGCCGCACCTCAGGATGAGGGGATCTGATGGGAGCGAGCGTTGCCCGGGAAACGTGGCGATGCCTGTCACTGTCCGAGCCGCTCCAGCAGCGCGGGCACGTGGACCTGGTCCGCCTTGTAGTTTCCGGTGAGCGTGTAGATCACGATGTTCACGCCGCCCCGGAAGGCCATCTCGCGCTGGCGTTGGTCGCCGCCGACCACGGGGTAAAGCGGCTCGCCGCGGCGGCCCACAGCCCAGGCGGCGGCGAGGTCGTTGCCGGTGATGATGATTGGGCTGACGCCGTCGCCGGCCCGGGCCGGGCGGCGCTCGGCGCCCTCCGCGGCGGGGGGCAGGGCCTCCACCCAGGTCTGCCCAGTGGCGTAGCGGCCGGGGAAGCTGTCGACGAGGTAGAACGCCTTGGTCAGGACGTGGTCGAGGGGCACCGGCTCCAGCTCCGGCACTTCGAGGGTCGCCAGCATCTTGCGCAGGTAGGCCGCCTCCGGGGAGGGCGGGCCGCCCGGGCGGGCGGTGAGCGCGTCGCGGGTGTCGAACAGGACCGTGCCGCCGTTGCGCATGAAAGCGTCGATCTTGCGGATCGCCGCCTCGGAGGGCTGAGGCCGGGACGGCGCGATCGGCCAGTAGATCAGCGGATAGAAGGCAAGCTCATCCTTGGCGGGGTCGATGCCCGCGGGCTCGCCCGGTTCGAGGGCGGTTCGCGAGGCGAGCATCTGGGTCAGGCCGGTCAACCCGGTCCGGCTCGCCTCGTCGAGGGCCGCATCGCCGGTGATCACGTAGGCGAGCCGCGTGACCAGGGACGATTCGATGCCGTTCGGCCGGTTGGCGGGCGGCTCCTCGGCGCGCAGGGGCTGCGCCGGCAGGGCGGCGAACAGCAGCAGGCCCGCGAAGGCCAGCACCGCCGGGCGTCCGCGCAGGCGGCTCGCCCAGGCGGAGCGACGCAAGAAGCCGCCGAGCCACAGGCCGGCCAGGGTGTCGAGGGCGAGCAGCAGCAGCGACAGGGTGAACAGGGTCGGGCGCAGATCCAGGGTCTCGGCTCCGGCGAGGGTTCCGATCCGGGCGCCCTCGAGCGCCGCGGTGTCGAGGGGTTTCAGGCGGTCGTCGGGCTTCAGCGCGTTGACGCTGATGCCGCCATCGGCCGGACCGTAGAAGCCGGGCGGGTGCTCGGCGTTCCCCCGGTCGGCATAATCGGCCGCGACCGCGGTGGCCGAGGCGGGGGGCGAGCCGAGCGCCCCGAACCCGTCCAGCGTCGCCCGGGGGGCGAGCACGATCGCGGAGGCGCGATTGGCCTCGCCGACGGGAGGCGCCGAGGCGCCGGCGAGCCCGACCACGCGCCGGAGCATGTCGATGAACAGGCCCGAGAGCGGCAGGTTCGACCAGGTCGTGTCGGCGGTGACGTGGAACAGCACCAGCGTGCCCTGGCCGCGCTTCTGCGCGGTGACGATCGGCGTGCCGTCCTGCAGGGAGGCCCAGGTCCGGTTGGGGAGGTCGCCGTCCGGCTCGGCCAGGATCTGGCGGCGCACGCCGATATCGGCCGGCGGGGTCAGGCCGGCGAACGGGCTCTCGGGTGGGAACGGTGCCAGGGTCTTGGGGCTGTCCCAGGACAGGGTGCCGCCGAGCGTCCGGTTGCCCCGGCGCAAGCGAACCGGCACCAGCGGATCGTTGCCGGCGGCGAGGCGCGGGCCTGCGAAGCGCAGCAGCATGCCGCCAGCCTTCACGAAGCTCTCGACCCGGGCGGTGGTCCGCTCGTCCAGCGCGCCGACATCGGCGAGCACCAGCACCGAGACTTGGTTGTCGAGGAGCTGGTTGATCGAGTCCGCCGTGCCTTTGGCGCCGCGCGCCTCCTGCACATCCGCGAAGGGCTGGAGCGCCCGGGCGAGGTAATAGGTCGGCGCCAGCAGCGGCTGGGCCTGGTCGAGGGTGCCGCCGAAGACGAGGCCGACCCGGCGGCGCTTGCCGCGCTCGTCCTGGAGCACCACGGCCCCGGCCGAGCGCTCCCCGGCGATCTCCAGGCGGCTAATGCTGTTGCGCAGCTCCACGGGCATCTCGAAGGCGGCCGTGGCCTCGGTGGCGTCGCCCGCGAAGGCAATGTCGCGCTCGGCGAGCGGCAGTCCCTTCTGGTCGAGCGCCCGGACGACACCGGTGTCGCGTCCGTTCGGGGCGGCTCGCAGGGCCCGGACCGTGAGGGTGCCGCCGGTCTCGGTGGCGGTGAGCGCCAGGGCCGGCGGCCTGTCAGCGCGCAGAACGGTCAAGGCGGCGCCGCTGCCGCCGACGAGGTCGGCCAGGCCCTTGGCGAAGCGCTCGTGGCTGGCGCCGGCGACGCCGTCGCTGATCCAGACGAGGCCGGCGCCGCGGTTCTTCTCCAGGAACATCCCGATGCTGGCGAGATGCGCGTCGCGGGTCGGCAGGATCGGGCGCGGCGCCAGGGCGCGCAGGCGCTCCAGGGCAGCGGCGGGCGTCTTGGCCTCGAAGGCCGCGGGCGGCTCGGCCAGACCGATCACCGCTACGGGCCGTCCGTCCCGGGCGGCGCCCTCGACGGCGTCGGTGGCGACCCGCAGCCGGTCGCGCCAATCGTGGGCGGCGGCGAAGCCGTTGTCGAGGAGCACGAGGAGCGCACTGCGCCCACCGCCGGCCCCGACGCCGCCGGGATTCCAGACCGGGCCGGCGACCGCCAGGATCAGGGCGGCGGCGATCAGCAGGCGCAGGAGCAGCAGCCAGGGCGGGGTGCGCGCCGGCGTCTGCCGCTGCGGGATCAGGTCGGCGACGAGCTTGAGCGGCGGGAACTCGATCCGGCGCGGGCGCGGCGGCGTCACCCGCAGCAGGAACCACAGGGCCGGCAGGCCGATCAGGGCGGCGAGCGCCAGGGGCGCCGCGAAGGTCAGACCCAGCATGGCGGCCTCACTCCGGGCCGCGCGCGGCGATCAGCGTGGCGAGCCGCAGGGCCGCCTCACTCGCCGGGCGGTCGGTGCGGTGGATGGTGAGCGTCCAGCCCTGCTGGCGGGCGATCGCCTGGAGAGCGGCGCGGTGTTCGGCGATGCGGGCGCGGTAGCGGTCGCCCCAGGCGCCGGCATCGCCGATGTCGAGGCTGAGCCCACCTTCGAGATCGTGCAGCACCGCCTGGCCGGTGAACGGAAACGTCTCTTCGATGGGGTCCACGACCATCAACAGGTGGCCGCGGCTGCCCCGCCCGGCGAGGCTTTGCACGGCGGTCGCGATCCGGTCGGGATTGGTGAGGAAGTCGCCGATCAGCACCACCTCGTCGAACCGGGCCGGGCTCGCGCGGGGCGGCAGGTCCTGCTCCAGGCCGGTTTTGTCGGCGACCAGCGCCTGGATCATCCGCTCGACGATGCCCCGCGAGGCGGTGGCCCGGGTGAGACCCAGGAGCCCGACCCGCTCGCCGCCCTCGACGAAGGCGTCGGCGAGCGCTAGCCCGAGGACCAGGGCCCGCTCGACCTTGGGCGCCGATGCCAGGTCCGACGCAAACCCCATCGAGGCGGAGCGGTCGATCCAGAGCCAGATGTTGTGGGCCGCCTCCCATTCGCGCTCGCGCACGTAGAGCCGGTCATCCCGGGCGGAGCGGCGCCAATCGACCCGTGCGGCGGCCTCGCCGGTGACGAAGGGGCGGAACTGCCAGAAACTCTCGCCCGGCCCGGCCCGGCGGCGGCCGTGCAGGCCGTGGGCCAGCAGGCTCGACACCCGCCGCGCCTCCAGGACGAGGCGGGGCATTTTTTCGGATAGGGCGGTCGCGCCCTCGCTCTCGCGCCTGCCGGGGGTGCGCCGTTCGGAGCCGAGGGCGTGTGTCCCGACCAAGGCTAAAGCTTCTCGGCGAGCTTGCCGATCAGGCCCTCGATGGTCTCGCCGTCGGCGCGGGCGGTGTAGCTGAGCGCCATCCGGTGCTTGAGCACCGGCTCGGCCAGGGCCTTCACGTCGGCCACGGAGGGCGCGACTCGGCCCTCGATCAGCGCCCGGGCGCGGGCGGCGAGCGTCAGCGCTTGGCTGGCGCGGGGGCCGGGACCCCAGAGCAGCTTGTCCTTGACCAGTGGATCGCCGCCGTCGGGCCGGGCGGCGCGCACGAGGTCGAGGATCGCCTCGACCACGGCCTCGCCCACGGGCAGCCGGCGCACCAGGCGCTGGGCGGTGAGCAACTGCTCGGTGGACATCACCGCGTGCGGGCGCACCTCGTCGATGCCGGTGGTCTCGATCAGGATCCGGCGCTCGGCGGCGCGGTCGGGGTAGCCGACGTCGATCTCCAGCAGGAAGCGGTCGAGCTGGGCCTCGGGCAGGGGATAGGTGCCCTCCTGCTCGATCGGGTTCTGGGTGGCGAGCACGTGGAACGGCCGCGGCAGGTCGTGGCGGGCGCCGGCCACCGAGACGTGGCCCTCCTGCATGGCCTGGAGCAGGGCCGATTGCGTGCGCGGGCTCGCGCGGTTGATCTCGTCGGCCATCAGCAGCTGGGTGAAGACCGGCCCCTGCACGAACCGGAAGGCCCGGCGGCGCTCGGCATCCTCCTCCAAAATCTCGGTGCCGAGGATGTCGGACGGCATCAGGTCCGGGGTGAACTGCACACGCCGCGCGTCGAGGCCGAGCACCGTGCCCAGGGTCTCCACGAGCTTGGTCTTGGCGAGCCCCGGCAGGCCGACGAGTAGGCCGTGACCGCCCGCCAGGATCGTCACCAGGGCGAGGTCGACGACCTTCTCCTGCCCGAAAATCACCCCGTGGATCGCGTCGCGCGCCTGACCCACCGCGGCGAGGCAGGTCTCCGCGGTCGCCACGATGCCGTCGTCGAGGCTGGTGGCCGGGCTGATCGCCTGCGTCATGCGGTTGTCCGTCTCCTGTCCGGGGCTCCGGAGAACCCCGTCGGTCATCCGGCCAATGTGGGGCCGTTCGCACCGGGCTGGCAAGGTCGGGATCGCCGCACGCGATTCGGGCGGGATTATCGGCGGGTTGGGAACCGCTGCGCGGCGGCCCCGCGACACGGCCCTTGGCGCAGGCCGGCCGGACCATTAGGAAGGCGCGCGAGCCGGGGCGGCCGGCTGAACTTCCTGATGTCTCTCGCGGATTGCGGCGTAGGCAGCACAGCGGGCCTCCCGCGTATCCGGTACTCACCATGCGCCTTCGAGATGTGTTCGTCGCCGGGCCCGCGCGGTCCCTCACGCGCCCGCTGGCCCGGCGCCTGAAGCGGCGGCGGACGAACGAGCCCCGCCAGGCGGATCTGGTGGCGGCCGTGAAGGCCTCGGGCCTGTTCGATCCGGCTTGGTACGCGCGGCGCTATCCCGACGTGGTCGGGGAGGGGATCGACCCGGCCGTGCATTACGCGGTCCATGGCGGGCGCGAGGGCCGCTGGCCGTCGCCCCTGTTCCACGGCGACCGCTATCTCGACGCCGTCCCGGGCCTGCGCGCCGAGGGCGTGAACCCGCTGATCCACTATATCGAGCGCGGCGCCGATGCCGGCATCGCCCCCAATCCGCTGTTCGACCCCGACTGGTACGCCGCGCGCTATCTCGGAGGCACCGACGCCCGCGCCCGGGCGTTCTTCCACTTCGTGAAAAGCCCCGACACCGATCCGTCGCCGCTGTTCGAGTCCGCCTGGTACCGGTCCCGCTACCCGGACGCCCGAGAGGCGGGCGGCATCGCGCTCGCGCATTACTACGAGACCGGCCGGAAGCAGGGCTACCTGCGCAATCCGGAGGAGTTCGCCGGGCTGTCGCGGCATGTCGACCTGATCCGCCGCTCCGGCATCTTCGACGCCGAATTCTACCGCGGGCGCTGCCCCGAGGCGGAGACCAGCGGGCTGGAGCCCCTGGAGCATTACGTGATGGCCGGCGGCTACCGCCGCTACGCCCCGCATCCCCTGTTCGATCCCGACTGGTACGCCGCGCAATCGGTTGCGGTGCGCGCCGACAGCCTCAACCCGCTGGTGCATTTCATCGAGCACGGCGCCCGGGAGGGGCTCGATCCCGGACCCTGGTTCGACACGCGTTGGTACACGAAGACCTATCTCGCCGACGATGAGACGGGGGCGAACCCGCTCGCGCATTTCCTGGCCGACAATGGCCGGCGCACGAGCCCGTCCCCGCGCTTCGACGCGCCCTGGTACCTCGCTCGCTACCCCAGGGTCGCGGCGCTCGGGCTCAACCCCCTGGTCGACTACGTCACCACCGGGCTGGAGGCGGGCCGCCTGACCCGCCGGGTCGCCGGTGCCGCGGTGCCCGAGGCCGCGGACGCCCGCCTGTCCTGCCTGAAGCGGGAGCCGCGCCGGCACGGCCGCACCGCCCTGTTCATCACCCATGCGCCGGAGGGGCGCATCCGCGGCCATGTCGAGCCCTACCTGCGGGCGTTCGCCGAGAACGGCATCGACATCGTGCTGATCATCGCGGCCGACCAGCACAAGACCGTGGTGCCGGAGGCGATCCTGACGCTCTGCGCCTCGGCCTACCTGCGCGAGAACACCGGCTTCGATTTCGCGGCCTGGGCGCATGTCCTCCTGGAGGACGATGACCTGCTCGATTCCGAGACCCTGTATCTCGCCAACGACAGCCTAGTCGGGCCCCTCGACAGCGGCGACTTCGCCGGGCTGCTGGCGAAGATCGATTCCTACCCGGAGGCGGTGATCGGGCTTGCCGACAATTTCTACTACAGCCACCACCTGCAGAGCTTCTTCCTGGCCCTGAAGAAGCGCTGCCTGTCCTCCTACGCGTTCAACCACTTCATCCAGTCGGTGGCGAACTGGCCGGACAAGAACATCGTCATCACCGAGTACGAGCTGACCTTCTCCGGGCGGATGCGGGCCGCCGGGCTCGGGATGCGCAGCCTGTTCTCGGCCCAGAACAAGCACATGACGCTGGTCAACGACCCGCGCAATAACCGCACCCTGTTCGACTGGGAGAACATGCTCAGCCAGGGCTTCCCGTTCGTGAAGCGCTCGCTCTTGGGCGAGCACGCCGCGATCGGCGGCGCGGCGGTGCGCGCGGCGATCGAGGAGCGCGGCTTCGACCTCGACCGGCTCGACCAGACCTTCACCTATCCCGGCCCCAAGATCTGGGCCGATCTGCGCAAGCCCCAGGCGCCGGAGCGGCCCCTGCGGGTCTCCTACGTCTCGCCGATGAACTACGCCAACGGGCTCGGCGTCGCGGCGCGCAGCTACGTGCGGGCGCTGCACCGGGCGCCCTTCGCCCTGAACGTGCATCCGATGGAGCGGTCGTTCCACGTCCATGCCCGGGTCGGGCCGGGCTGGCAGGCCCGGACCTTCTCGGGGGCGCCGGACGTCGCCCTGGTGCATTTCAACGGCGACAGCTGGCACTCCCTGATGAGCGCGCGGCAGCTCGACATCGCCGCGAGCGCCCGGCTCAAGATCGGGCTGTTCGTCTGGGAGACCTCGCATGTGCCCGGGGGCTGGCTGCCCACCGTGGACGGCCTCGACGCGATCTGGGCGCCGACCGAGTTCTGCGCCGCGATCTTCCGCCAGATCACCGACATCCCGGTCGATGTCGTGCCCTACGTGGTTGAGAACGAGCCCGGCGAGCCGGCGAGCGCCGCCGCCAAGGCCAACCTGTGCAAGGCGTTCTCCATCGACCCGGCCAAGAAGATCATCCTCTACGCCTTCGACGGGTCGAGCTATCTCGCCCGGAAGAACCCGCACGCGCTGATCCGGGCGTTCCGGGCCGCGGGGCTGGCGCAATCCGGCTGGCAGCTCGTGCTCAAGACCAAGCACGTGTTCGACCTGCCCGACGAGGGCAAGAAGCTGCTCGACCTCGTCGGCAAGACCGGCGACGTGGTGGTGATCGACCAGCCGCTCTCCCAGAACGAGCTCGGCGCCCTGTTCGAACTCTGCGCGGTCTACGCCTCGTCGCATTCCTCGGAAGGCTTCGGCCTGACGATCGCCGAGGCTATGGAGATGGGCAAGGTCGTGGTCGCCACCGATTACGGCGGCAGCCGCGACTTCCTCGACGCGACCTGCGGGTTCCCCGTGAAGGCGGAGGTCACGGCCCTGGACCAGACCTACGGGCCATATCTGCGCGGCGCCGAATGGGGGCAGGTGGACGAGGCCGACCTCGCCCGCGCACTCACCGACGCCGCCCGGACGGTGACCAGCGGCGACGCCGCGCGGATCGGCGCCGCCGCCCGCGCCCGGATCCGCGAGCGCCTGTCGATCGGCGCGGTGGCCGCCGCCATGGAGGCGAGCCTGTCTCGTCTTCTCAAGGCCGAACGTAGCTGACGCCCGGGAGACGCGCCGTGCTGAACAAAAAACCGGTCCCGGCCCCGTCGGCCTCATGGAGCGCCCGCGCCTGGCCGGACGCGATCCTGCCGCTGCCCCTCGACGAGCGCTTTCACCCGGTCGACGAGCGCAAGCTCGGCCAGGTCGCCGCCGGTGCGCTTCCCGCCTGCCGGGCGGTGTTCGTGGCCCCGGCGGCGTCCGAGCTGCACCCCGACCTGTTCGAGCCGATCCTCGCCGCGATGGCCGAGCGCCCGGATATCGGCATCTTCTACGGCGACGACGCCGTGGTGGACGGCGCGGGCCAGGTCCGCAGCGTCCATTGCAAGCCGGCCTTCAACCCGGCCCTGCTCATGGCCGACGACTATATCGGCTTCCCGCTGGTGATCCGCGTCTCGGCCCTGGCAAGCCTCAACCCGGATTTCGGCCGGCGCACCGGCAACGCCGCCTGGTTCCGGCTGCTGCTCGACGCGGTCTCGGCGGGCATCGGCATCGACCGGATCCCGCAGACGCTGATCGCCTCGCCGCTGGCGCGCCCGAAGGCGAAGCGCGCTGCCCGGGCCGACGTGCTCGACCGCTGGTTCCAGGGCTCGGGCGCCCCCCTGCGCACCGCCCCCGGCCTGACCGCGGACACGCTGGAGATCCGCCGCAGCCTCGATGTGCGCCCGCCCGTGACGCTGGTTGTGCCGACCGCCCAGAGCCGCCCCCGGGACGAGGACGGCCGGGTGATCGAGTCGGCCAAGCCCCACGTCATCAACTTCCTCGACAGCCTCGGCCGCAGCACCTACCCGGCCGACCGGATCCGGGTTCTGATCGGCGACGACAAGGCGGACGACGCGATCTATCGGGGCCGCTCCGACCGGTTCGCCGTGACCCGCCTGCTCACCACGCGGCCCGAGGGCGCGCCGTTCAACTACGCGGCCAAGATGAACACCCTCTGGCGCGCCGCCGAGACCGACCTCGTCATCCTGATGAACGACGACCTCGTGGTGCGCCGCGCCGGCTGGATCGAGGCCCTCCTGACCTTCGCACTGGACCGCGGCGTCGGCGGCGTCGGCGGGCGGCTGCTGTTCCCGAGCGGCAAGATCCAGCATGCCGGCATGTTCGGCGGCATCTTCGATGTCTGCGCCCATCCCTGGTACAACCGCGACGCCGCCGAGCCCACCTACGGTGACTGGGCGCTGGCGCAGCGCGACTGCTCATCGGTGACCGGCGCGCTGTTCGCCACCCGCAAAGCGGTGCTGGAGGCGGTGAACGGCTTCGACGAGCGTTTTGCCCTCGACTTCAACGACGTCGATCTGTGCTTCAAGCTGCGGATGCTCGGCTACCGCATCGTCTACACGCCGTTCGCCGAGATGGCGCACCACGAGAGCGCCTCCCGCCAGACCAGCTTCGCCCCGGGCTCGCAGATCTCGCGCTTCCTGCGCCGCTGGCACGACGTGCTCACCGACGACCCGGCCTACAGCCCGCAGCTGCGCACCGACACCGACGTGGTCGCGCCCCGGGCCGATGCAGCCCGCTGGGTGACGGAACGGAGAGCGGGGCAGACGGCCTGAGGCTGCCAAGTTCGAGACGGTGCGCCGCTCCTCCTCATGGATCGGGTAGCGAAGCCAAAAGGTGCCGGACGAAGCGCGGGTCCCCTCTCCCGTGCGGGAGAGGGACAGGGTGAGGGGTGCGACCTCTCCGGAAAGTCCTGGTCCCTCACCCCAACCCTCTCCCGCACGGGAGAGGGCGCGCGTTGCGCCTCACAGATGCCGACCTGCGAGCACCGGAAATCTGGGACAGACAGGGCGCTTGTCATGTCTGAACGGCGCCTCTTGTCGAACCGTAGACGCGTTGAAGTTTGATCCCTTACAGCGCCTCGCCGCGCATCAGCCGGGGCCGGGTGCCCCGGGAGGCCGCGGCCTCGCCGATGAAGAAGCGCTTGAGCCGGGGCAGCCGGTCGACGATCCCGAGGCCGAGGTCGCGGGCGAGCCGCAGCGGCAGGGCGTCGTTGGAGAACAGCCGGTTCAGCCCGTCGGTCGCCGCCGCCATGGCGAAGCTGTCGAACCGGCGGGCGCGCTCGTACTCGCGGAGCACGTCCGGGCTGCCGGGATCGAGCCCGAGGCGCAGCGCCCCGGTCACCGCCTCGGCCAGAGCGGCGGCGTCGGCCAGGCCGAGATTGAGGCCCTGGCCGGCGATCGGGTGGATGACATGGGCGGAATCCCCCAGCAGCGCCAAGCGCTCCGCCCGGAACGCCCGGGCGATGCCGAAGGCCAGCGGATGCCGGCTCGGGCCGTGCTCCAGGGCCAGCTTGCCCAGGTCCAGGGTGAACCGGCGCTCGATCTCGGCCAGCACCTCGTCAGGCTCGCCGGAGAGCAGCGCGTCGGCCTCGTCGGCCCGCTCGGTCCAGACGATCGAGGAGCGGTGGCCGAGGGACCCGCCGTCCCGCAGGGGCAGGATCGCGAACGGTCCGGCGGGCAGGAAATGCTCGAAGGCTCGGCCCTGGTGCGGCCGGGCATGCCCGATCGTGGCGACGATGCCGACCTGCGGATAGGACCAGCCGACCCAGCCGATCCGTGCCGCCTCCCGCAGCCGCGAGCGCGCCCCATCGGCGGCCACCAGCAGGTCGGCCTTGAGGGTGGCGCCCGTGGTCAGCTCCGCCCGGATCGCCGCGCCCTCCGGCACCGCCCGCACCACGCCTCCGGTAACGATCTCCACCCCTGCGTTCCGGCAGGCCTCGGCCAGCGCCTGCGCCAGGGGCTCAGCCTCGACCATGTGGGCGAAGGGCTCGCCCGCCGCCCGATCGTCCTGATCCTCCGTCTCCGGCCCGAAGGTCAGGAAGACCGGCCGGACCGGGTCGGCGATTCGGCTGTCGCTGATCACCATCTCGGCGATCGGCTCGGCGACGGTCGCGATCCGCTCCCAGAGTCCGAGCTGCCCCAGCATCCGCCGCCCGCCCGCCGCCAGCGCGTAGGCGCGGCCGCGATGCCGGGCGGGATCGGCGCCGTGAGGGTCGATCACGGTTACGGCGAGCGCCGGGCCGTGGGCCTGCTTGAGCGCGAGCGCCAGCGCGAGGCTGGCGAGGCCGCCCCCGGCGATCAGGAGGCTGCGGCTGCCGGGGCGGGGCGTCTGGGCCGTCATCGTCACGGATCTCCGATCTGGGGGCCGAGCGCGTGGATCGCTCCGCCCGAAAGGCCTATGTCGCGTTTGGACGACGAACGGAAACCCCGCGACTCATGACCGACGCCACCACCGACGCGCTGACCGACGCGGTCGCCGAGCTCATCGCCATCCTCGACCTCGAGCGCCTCGAGGTCGACCTGTTCCGCGGCCAGAACCCCAAGACTGGCTGGCGCCGCGTCTTTGGCGGCCAGGTGGTGGCGCAGGCCCTGGTGGCCGCCACCCGCACGGTGCCGGACGACCGGCCGGCCCATTCGCTCCACGCCTATTTCATGCTCCCGGGCGATCCCCGTGCGCCAATCGTCTACGAGGTCGAGCGCATCCGCGACGGCCGCAGCTTCACCACGCGACGGGTCAAGGCGATCCAGCACGGCCGGGCGATCTTCGCCACCACAATCTCCTATCAGGTCTCCGAGGGCGGGTTCGAGCACCAGCCGGCGATGCCCGATGTCGCGGGGCCGGACGGCCTCCTCGACGGCAAGGCGCTGGCGGCCTCCGGCGCCACCGGCATGCCAGAGGCGGTCGCCGCCTATTTCGGTCGCGAGCGCCCGATCGAGCTGCGCCCGGTCGATCTCGACCGCTACATCGCTCGCCGCAAGGACGGGGCGCCGCCGGAGCCGGTGTTCAATGTCTGGCTGCGCGCCGCTTCCGCCCTGCCGGACGATCCGGCCCTGCACCGGGCGGTGCTGGCCTACGCCTCGGACATGACCCTGCTCGACGTGTCGCTGATCCCGCATGCCAGTTCGGTGTTCGATCCCAATATCCAGGCGGCGAGCCTCGACCACGCCCTCTGGTTCCACCGCCCGGTCCGGGTCGATGACTGGCTGCTCTACGCCCAGGACAGCCCGGCCGCTGGCGGCGCCCGCGGCTTCGCCCGAGGCCAGATCTTCGATCGCGCCGGCAATCTCGTCGCCTCGGTGGCGCAGGAGGGTCTGATCCGGCCACACGGGGGATGACGTCACGGCGCAGGACGGCGCCTCGCGAGGTGGATCCTTGTCCGATCCAGGCTGCGACGGCTGCAAGCCGAACCACCTCGTCATCCCGCGGCGCCGAAGGCGAGCCCGGGATCCAGATCCGCCGGCAGTACCAGACTTTGCGCCACCTGCGTCTCTGGATTCCGGGCTCCGCTTCGCGGCCACCGGAATGACGGAATGGGCGCTGAGGCGAGGGGGGTCGCTTAGAACCCGAGGGCGACGATATCGCCATCGCGCGCGGATTAAGGTACCTTCTGCAACGTGCGTTGCGAAAATGCACCGCTCGTTTCTGCCCATTTTCCAGTCGTTTGCGCGCCATCTGGGCACTTTGCGGACGCGACCTGCCCAATGCGTCGCCCGAACCGATCATTTCCTGAGCATAAGCCGGTCATTCCAAAAAGTTCCCGGTTCCGCTTGCGTGGCATAGTCCTTGAATGGCCCCGCTCAACCGCGGGCCAGCCCGGTTCAGCGGGCGGTCCGGATCGGGCCGTCGCGCGACTCGGGCGACGGCATCGGTTCCCAGGGACTTGGTAAGGGGGCGCCGCCCATGAAGATCGTGATGGCCATCATCAAGCCGTTCAAGCTGGAAGAGGTGCGCGACGCGCTCACCGGAATCGGCGTCCACGGACTGACGGTGACGGAAGTGAAGGGCTACGGCCGCCAGAAGGGCCACACTGAGATCTACCGCGGCGCGGAATACGCGGTGAGCTTCCTGCCCAAGCTCAAGATCGAGGTCGCGGTCGCCTCCGACCTGACCTCCAGCGTCATCGACGCCATCGCGGGTGCCGCGCGCACCGGCCAGATCGGCGACGGCAAGATCTTCGTGCTGCCCCTCGAGAAGGCGGTGCGCATCCGGACCGGCGAGACCGACGCCGACGCTCTGTGAGCCGGCCCGCCGACAGCCTCGACCTTTACCCAACGCTCAACGAATCGTGACCGGAGCCACCTGTCCATGAAAGTTCGCAATGCCCTCATGCTCGGGTTGGGAGGCGCGGCGCTCGCCGCCCTCCTGATCGAGCCGTCGCTCGCGCAGACCCCGGCGCCGGAAGCCGCGACCGCGGCCCCGGCCGCCCCGCTGCCCAACAAGGGCGATACCGCCTGGATGATGATCTCCTCGGCGCTGGTGCTCATGATGAGCGTTCCGGGCCTGGCCCTGTTCTACGGCGGCTTGGTGCGCACCAAGAACATGCTTTCGGTGCTGACCCAGGTCTTCGCGATCGTGTCGATCGTCGGCCTGCTCTGGGTGTTCTACGGCTACAGCCTCGCCTTCACCAATGGCGGCGGCATCAACGACTTCGTCGGCGGCCTGTCCAAGGCGTTCCTGAAGGGCATCGACGCCAATTCGACGGTGGCGACCTTCTCGAACGGCGTCGTGATCCCGGAATACGCCTATCTCTGCTTCCAGATGACGTTCGCCATGATCACGCCCGCGCTGATCGTCGGCGCCTTCGCCGAGCGGATGAAGTTCTCCGCGCTGGTGGTGTTCACGATCCTCTGGGTCACGATCATCTACTTCCCGATGGCCCACATGGTCTGGTACTGGGCCGGCCCGGATGCAGTGGGCAACGCCGCCAAGGCGCTCGCCGCCGCCACCGACGACGCCTCGAAGGCCACCGCCCAGGCGGCCCTGGACGCGGTCAACAAGGATGCGGGCTTCCTCTTCCAGAAGGGCGCCCTCGACTTCGCCGGCGGCACCGTGGTGCACATCAACGCGGGCATCGCCGGCTTCGTCGGCTGCCTGATCATAGGCAAGCGCATCGGCTACGGCCGCGACCTGCTCGCCCCGCACTCGCTGACCATGACCATGATCGGCGCCTCGCTCCTGTGGGTCGGCTGGTTCGGCTTCAACGCCGGCTCGAACCTCGAGTCCAACGGCACCGCCGCTCTGGCGATGCTCAACACCTTCGTGGCGACCTGCGGCGCCGCGGTGGCGTGGCTGTTCGCCGAGTGGGCGCTCAAGGGCAAGCCGTCGCTGCTCGGCATGCTCTCGGGCGCGGTCGCCGGCCTCGTGGCCGTCACCCCGGCCTCGGGCTTCGCCGGCCCGATGGGCTCGATCGTGCTCGGCCTCGTGGCTGGCGTGGTCTGCTTCCTGATGTGCTCCACCGTGAAGAACGCGCTCGGCTACGACGACTCGCTCGACGTGTTCGGCGTGCACTGCATCGGCGGCATCCTGGGCGCCCTGGCGACCGGCATCCTGGTCGACCCGAACCTCGGCGGCGTCGGCATCCCCGACTACACCTCCAAGCCGGGCGAACTGGCCGTGGGCGCCTACGACATGGTGAGCCAGCTCATCATCCAGGCGGAAGCGGTCGGCCTGACCCTGCTGTGGTCGGGCATCGGCTCGGCCATCCTCTACAAGCTCGTCGACCTGACGATCGGCCTGCGGGTGACCCAGGAAGAGGAGCGCGAGGGCCTCGACATCGCCGATCACGGCGAGCGCGCCTACAACTACTAAGACCAACCGGCGCGGCCCTCCGGGGCCGCGCCGCCGACATGGAGAACCCCGGCTCCGTAAGGGCCGGGGTTTTTTGTTGTTCGTCGCACACCGTCATTGCGAGCGGAGCGAAGCAACCTAGGGAAACGCTACATCCGGAGATCGCGCGCTGCACTGGGTTGCTTCGCTCCGCTCGCAATGACGGGAACGCTGCGTTTATCTCGCAGGATCTTCCCATCGCTCCCGCTCATCCTGAAGGGATACAGCGCGGGCCTCGGAGGAGGACTCTTTCGAAGCTCGCCTGCGCCTTCGCCTCAGAGTGCGGTAGCGGGTGGGGGCAGTGACCCGCTAAGCCGCCCGGCTCAGCGCCGCCTTCTCCTCCGCGAACGCCCAGTCCAGCCAGGGCGTCAGCGCTTCGAGGTCGGCCGTCTCCACGGTGGCGCCGCACCAGATCCGCAGGCCCGCCGGGGCGTCGCGGTAGGCGCCGATGTCGAGGGCGACGCCTTCGCGGTCCAGGCGCTCGACGATGCCCGAGGCCAGGGCCGCCACCGCCGCGTCGCCGCGGGCGAGGACGTCCGGGTCGGCGATCACCAGGCAAACACCGGTGTTCGAGTAGGTCGCGGGATCGACCGCCAGCGGCGCGATCCACGGTGTCCGGGCGACCCAATCGTAGATCACCTTGGCGTTGGCGTCGGCCCGGGCGTGGAGCGCCGGCAGGCCGCCGATCCGCACCGCCCAGTCCAGGGTGTCGAGGTAATCCTCCACCGCCAGCATCGAGGGCGTGTTGATCGTGTCGCCCTTGAAGATGCCCTCGATGAGCTTGCCGTCCTTGGTGAGCCGAAAGACCTTCGGCAGCGGCCAAGCCGGGACGTGGCTCTCCAGCCGCGCCACCGCTCGGGGCGAGAGGATCAGCATGCCGTGCGCGGCCTCGCCGCCCATCACCTTCTGCCAGGAGAAGGTGACGACATCGAGCTTGTCCCAGGCGAGCGGCTGCGCGAAGGCCGCCGAGGTGGCGTCGCAGATCGTCAGGCCCTCGCGGTCGGCGGCGATCCAGTCGCCGTTCGGGACCTTCACGCCGGCGGCGGTGCCGTTCCAGGTGAAGACCACGTCGCTGGTCTTGGTGTCGATCGCGGCGAGATCCGGCAGCACGCCGTAGGGCGTCTGGTGGATCTTGGGCGCGATCTTGAGCTGCTTCAGAGCGTCGGTGACCCACTCCTTGCCGAACGCCTCCCAGGCGGCGATCTCCACGGGCTTCGGCCCGAGCAGGGTCCACATCGCCATCTCGACGGCGCCGGTGTCGGAGGCCGGCACGATGCCGATCCGGTAATCGTCGGGCACCTGCAGGATCGAGCGGGTCAGGTCGATCGCCCGGCCGAGCTTGGCCTTGCCGAGCGGCGAGCGGTGCGACCGGCCGAGCGCGGCGTCGGCCAGGGCGGCGGGCGTCCAACCCGGACGTTTGGCACAGGGGCCGGACGAGAAATGGGGAACGCGCGGGCGCCTGTCGGGTCGGCTCATCGTCGGATCCATCCTTGCAGATGGGCGCTCCTCGGCGGGGAGGAGTGTCCCGGCCCGGGGATGCGCCCAATCCGGGCCTCTGGCAAGCGCTTGTCCGCGCTGCAGTCTTCGGTGCGTGCCCCCGCCCGGGACAGGCTGTTCGCCACTGCGGAACCGTCGATTAAGCTTGGGGCGTTAGCCTTAATGCCGTGCCGTGTTGCGTTCGAGGTACGCTGATGTCTTTCCACAGTGCTGCGATAGTGTCGGCCTGGTCAGTTTTACTTATGGTTATCGGCGCGTTAGCGACCCGCCTGGCCCTGGCGGGCCGGCTCCGGCGTCCCGCCGCGCAGCCGCTCCAGCTCGATCCGCTGGATTACGACCTCGACGGACCGGTGATCGATTTGGAACCCGCCTGAAGGTCCGGCCGCCGCTCGGCGGTGATTCGCTCGGCCTGTTCCCGCCGCCAGCGGGCGATGGCCCCGTGATTGCCGCCCGACAGCACCTCCGGGATCGGCCGACCCTCCCAGTCCCGGGGCCTGGTGTAATGCGGATATTCGAGGAGGCCGCCCTCGAAACTCTCCTCGATCCCCGATTGGGCCTTGCCCATCACCCCGGGCAGGAGCCGCACGCAGGCATCGAGCACCACCAGGGCGGCGATCTCGCCGCCCGAGAGCACGTAATCGCCGATCGAGACCTCCTCCAGGCCGCGGCCGGCGATGACCCGCTCGTCCACCCCCTCGAACCGGCCGCAGACGATCAGCGCCCCCGGTCCGGCGGCGAGCTCGCGCACCCGGACCTGACTCAGCGGCCGGCCGCGGGGGGACATCAGCAGCCGGGGCCGCGAATCGTCCGCTTCAGTCGCGGCGTCGATGGCGGCGGCGAGCACATCGCAGCGCAGCACCATCCCGGCGCCGCCCCCGGCCGGCGTATCGTCCACCGCGCGGTGACGGCCGAGCCCGTGCTCGCGGATGTTGCGGGCCTCCAGGCTCCAGTCGCCCCGGGCGAGGGCGTCGCCGGACAGCGACACGCCGAGCGGCCCCGGGAACATCTCCGGGTAGAGGGTGAGGATCGTGGCCCGCCAGGGCGTTTCCGTGCGCGTCATGGCGCTTGATCGCGCGTGGGGTGCGGCACGGTCAACGGCCCGGGCACCGTTGGCCCCCGCGGCGGGTTGTCGGCGATGATCCGGATCATGCTCCTCCTCTCCGTCGCGCTGGCGGGACCGGCCCTCGCGGCGGGTCCGCTGGCGCCTCCCGGCGCTCCGGCGAGCGCGTTTCCGAAGCCCGACCGGCCGGTGGCCGAGATCGTGGCGCCGCAATGGTCCTCGGAGGCCGAGCGGGACAAAGCCGGCGAGTTCGATGCGGTCGCCCGCGGGATGGGCATCGCCCCCGGCGAGACCGTGGCCGATATCGGCGCCGGCAGCGGCTACTACGTCGTGCGCCTGAGCCCGCTTGTCGGGCCTAACGGCAAGGTCCTGGCCGAGGACGTGACTCCCGCCTACCTGGCGAGCCTGGAACGGCAGGTGAAGGGGCTCGGCAACGTCACGGTGGTGCGGGGCGAGGCCCATGATCCGCGCCTGCCCTCGGCCTCGGTCGATGCCGCGATCCTCGTGCACATGTACCACGAGATCGCTCAGCCCTTCGGCCTGCTGCACAACCTCGCACCGGCCATGCGCCCAGGCGGCCGGGTCGGCATCGTCGATGCCGACGACATCCCCTCGCGGCACGGCACCCCGCCGGCGCTCCTGCGCTGCGAACTCGCTGCCGCCGGTTATCGCGAGACCGGGTTCCAAACCTTGAGCGGCGGCGCCTATCTGGCGGTGTTCGCGGCGCCAGCGCCAGAGAACCGGCCGAGCCCGGAGACGATCCGCCCATGCCGGGATGCCGCGACGCCGCGCTGACCGGTTCGGGTCGCGCGGTCAGAAATCCGGCGTGTGGGCGGGTATATCCCAAAAAACCTCAGCCCGGATCGTCGGCGGGCTTCTCCCCCACCGGCGCGAAGAAATCCTCCGGTAGGACGACGGTGACGCGCCGCTGCGGGAGATCCAGGACCGGCACGAAGGCCTTGGTGAAGGGCAGGAGCGCCGTCGCGCCGCCCGCGGCGGGGCGGAGTTCGAGGAGGTCGCCGCCGCCGTAATTCGGCACCGAGACGACCGTGCCGATGACGGTCCCGGCCTCGTCCACCACGGTGGCGCCGATCAGGTCGGCGGCATAGACCTCGTCGTCATCCTCGGGCTCCGCCAAGCGGTCGCGGGGGATGAACAGGGCGACCCGGTTGAGCGCCTCCGCGGCGTTGCGCCCGCCGATATCCTTGACCCGGGCGATCAGCATGTCGGGGGACGAGCCGGGAGCGGTCCGCACGCCGGACAAGGTCAGCGTGCGCCCGTCCGAGGTCAGGAGCGGGCCGTAGCCGGCGATCGCCAGGGGATCGCCGGTGTAGGATTTGAGCCGGATCTCGCCGTTCAGCCCATGCGCCCGCCCGAACTCGCCCAGCAGGACGAGGTTCGGGTCGGGCGGCACGGGCGGTGCCGCCGGCTTGGGGGCCGGCGCTTTGGGCGAGGTTGCGGCTTCTGGCGCGATGGCGCCGATAGCCGTGCCAGCGCGGCCGCGGCGACCGCCGTCGCGGGAGAATGAACCTGCGGGGCGGCGCGCCATGGCGCAGCCGCCTTACGCGGCGGCGTCCTCGGCGGGCGCTGCGGCCTTCTCGGCGCGCTTGGTCGCGCGCTCCTTGGCCTTCTCGCCCGGCTCGGCCTTCTGCGGGTTGTTGCGGGTCGGGCGCTTGGCGAGGCCGGCCTGGTCGAGGAAGCGCAGAACGCGGTCGGTCGGCTGCGCGCCCTTGGCGAGCCAGCCCTGGATCTTCTCGGCATCGAGCTGGATCCGGGCCGGATCGTCCTTGGCCTTCATCGGATCGTAGGCACCGACCTTGTCGATGAAGCGGCCATCGCGCGGGGCGCGGGCGTCGGCGACGACGATGCGGTAGTAGGGACGCTTCTTCGCGCCACCGCGCGTGAGACGGATCTTCAGGGCCATTGGTTTACGACTTTCTCTCGGTGTCGATCGCCGACTCGTGCGTCGCCGCGATCGTCTGGTGGTGCCGGATGACTTCCTTGACCACGAAGGCCAAAAACTTCTCGGCGAAATCGGGGTCGAGCTTTGCCTCGACCGCGAGCTTGCGGAGCCGGGCGACCTGACGCGCCTCCCGGTCCGGATCGGAAGGGGGGATCCCCTTTCGGGCCTTGAGCTCGCCGACCCGCTGCGTGCAGCGGAAGCGCTCGGCGAGCAGATGGATCAGCGCCGCATCGAAATTGTCGATGCTGTCGCGCAGGCGCGCGAGTTCGGGATCGACCGCCTGGGCCGCCAGCACGCTCATTTCTTCTTCCCCGGCATGAACCCACCGAGACCGGGCAGCTTCGGGCCGCCGAGGCCGGGCAGCCCCGGCATCTTGGGCATCCCACCCCCGCCCAGGCCCGGCGGCATCGGCGGCAGCTTGCCGCCGAACTGCTTTTCGATCTGCGCGATCTGCTCCGGGGTCGGCTCCGGCATGCCGGGCGGCAGGCCGGGCATGCCGCCACCCATTCCACCACCGCCGAGCCCGAACATCGAGCCGAGCGCCTGCCCGATGCCGCGTTTCCCGGAGCCCATCGCCTTCATCATATCGGCCATGGTCCGGTGCATCTTCAGGAGCTTGTTGATCTCCGAGACATCGACGCCCGAGCCCGCCGCGATGCGCTTCTTGCGGGAGTTCTTCAGCAGGTCCGGGTTCTTGCGCTCGTGCGGGGTCATGGACGAGATGATCGCCCGCTGGCGCTTGAACATCTTCTCGTCGAGGTTGGCGCCCTCGACCTGCTTCTTCATCGCGCCCATGCCGGGCAGCATGCCCATCAGGCCGCCGATGCCGCCCATCTTCTCCATCTGGGCGAGCTGCATGGACAAGTCTTCGAGATCGAACTTGCCCTTGCGCATCTTCTCCGCGGTGCGGAGCGCCTGCTCGTGGTCGATGGTCTCGGCGGCCTTCTCGACCAGGGAGACGATGTCGCCCATGCCGAGGATGCGGTTGGCGACGCGGGCCGGGTGGAACTCCTCCAGCGCGTCGACCTTCTCGCCGGTACCGACGAGCTTGATCGGCTTGCCGGTGACGGCGCGCATCGACAGAGCCGCGCCGCCGCGGGAATCGCCGTCCATGCGGGTGAGCACGATGCCGGTGACGTCGAGGCGTTCGTCGAAGGCGCGGGCGGTGTTGACCGCATCCTGGCCGGTGAGCGCGTCGGCGACCAGCAGCACCTCGTGAGGCCGGGTCGCGGCCTTCACCTCGGCCGCCTCGACCATCAGGGCCTCGTCGACCGTGGTGCGGCCCGCGGTGTCGAGCATCACCACGTCGAAGCCGCCGAGCCGGGCCGCCTCCATGGCGCGCTTGGCGATCTGCACCGCCGACTGGCCGGCCACGATCGGCAGGCTCTCGACGCCGACCTGCTTGGCGAGCACCGCCAGCTGCTCCATGGCGGCCGGGCGGCGGGTATCGAGGGAGGCGAGCAGGACGCGCCGCTTCTCGCGGTCGGACAGGCGCCGGGCGATCTTGGCGGTGGTGGTGGTCTTACCCGAGCCCTGGAGGCCGACCATCAGAATCGGCACCGGGGCGGGGGCGTTCAGATCGATCACCTCGGCATCGGTGCCGAGCATCGCCACCAGCTCGTCATTGACGATCTTGACGACCATCTGGCCGGGGGTGACCGACTTGAGCACGACGGCGCCGACCGCCTTCTCCTTCACCCGGTCGGTGAAGCCGCGCACGACCTCCAGGGCGACGTCGGCTTCCAGCAGGGCGCGGCGCACTTCGCGCATCGCCGCGGTGACGTCGGCTTCGGTCAGGGCGCCCCGGCGGGTGAGCCCCGAGAGGATGCCGGAGAGGCGGTCGGACAGGCCTTCGAACATGGTTTCTCGGACCCGCTTTACTGTTCGAGGCCGGCGCGCTCGACGCGGCGCGCTTGGAGGGCGGCCTCGAAGCTGCGCACGGCGCTCGCGAACTTGTCCCGGCAGTCCGGGTTGCAGAAGCCGACCACGGCGCCGTTATAGAGCGTCAGCGAGTCAGCCGAGATCGGCTTGCCCGACCAGGGGCAGGTCTCGTTGATCGCGTCCGCGATGTTCAACGCAGCTTGGGTCACGGCGTCTTGGGGCATGTGAGGGCCTCGACCGGCGGATCCCGACGAAGCGGATCGGCCCAACACAGATCGCGCCCGAGGGCGCGGACGCGCTGTCGGGCGTTGACCTCCGGCCTCAGGGGACCGGTCGGCTTCGTGTCGTGACGATCTGCTACGGATCGGAAGCGCGGGAGGTAGCGGCGGCGGCGGGAAAAGTCAATTTTCCGTCTTCTCGGTCGCCAACCATCTCAGGGTTGAAGCCGTCCATTAACTTTTACGGATCGTTAAGCATGTTGGGACTCTGATCGGGCAGCACCCGTTCAGGACGACCGCCGATGTCGGAACCCGCCCGCACCTTCCCGCTGCACGAAACCGGCAGCCGCATCGCCCCCGGCCCGCTGCGGGACTGGCTCGCGACCATGAAGACCCACAGCCCGGCCGAGCCGCGCGGCGCCGACCGGGCGGAGGAGGCTCAGCCGGAAGCCAAAGCCCCCCTGGCTGCCGAGACGGCCTGGTCGCCCCGGCTCGTCGCCCAGCCCGACGGGTCCGGCGCCGCCGCGGAGGAAGCGGACGTGTCCGAGCTGATGGCCGAGAACCTGATGCTCAAGGCCAAGCTGCGGCTGGAATTCGAACGTCAGGACGAGCTGCAGGCGATTTTAGCCGAAGAGATCCGCGTGCTCCGCGAGCATATCCGCGAAGAGATCGGCTCGATCGAGGATCTGCGCGCCGAGCAGGAGGAAGTCCGCGCCGAGCGCGAAGAGTTCCGGAGCGAGCGCGAGCGGTTCCGCCAGGAGCGCGAGCACATGCGCATCGAGCGCGACCGGGCCGTCAGCGAGCGCGACGCGCTGCGGGCCGAGCGCCACGCCATCGCGGCCGAACGCGATGCCCTGCGCGAGGAGCGCGATCTGTGGCGGGCTCGGACCGAGGCCTTGGCCCAGCCGCTGTTCCAGGCTCCGAAGCGCTGAACATTTAAGCCCTGAAAAGCCGAAGGGCCACCCGTGAGGGTGGCCCTTCCATTGCCGAACCGTCATGTCCGGCGGAACTGTCCCGAAATCGGGGCTCAGACGCGTCTTAGAGCGACGCGCCGGAGGCGACGGTCCAGGTCCGGTAAGCCGAGACTGACGGCTGATGACAATGAGACACTGGATCACCTCCTTTCGTTCGTTGCGGGTGAGGCGAAGGTAGGTGGCTCCTGCCCGCTTGTGAAGCCCCGCGGCTGCGCCCGTTTGTCCTCCCCGGGACGGCGCTTCCGCCCCCGGTCCGGCGGGCGTATGACGGGCGCTCCGAGGACAGCCCGAAAACCCTTGACCGCTCCCGTCACGTCCCTGCCGCGTCCCGCCGAGGATGCCGCCCTCGACCCCGAGGCCATGCGCCAGCCGCTCGGCAACGCGTGGTACTGCGTCGGCCAGTCCCGCAGCCTCGGCCGAACCGGGCTTCGCGCCGTGGAGCTGAATGGCGAGCAGATCGTGCTGGGCCGCGCCCCGGACGGCACCGCCTTCGCCCTGCGCGATCGCTGCCCGCATCGGGGCATGGCCCTGTCGAAGGGACGCTTCGACGGCGACACGCTGATGTGCCCGTTCCACGGCTGGCGCTTCGGTACGGATGGGCGCTGCCGCGATGTGCCGACCCTCTCCGAGCACGACGCCGCCGATTTCTCCCGCATCCAGGTCCAGCGCTTCCCGGTCTGCGAGAGCGCCGGCTTCCTGTGGGTGAACCCGCATCTCGGCCCCGCCGCCGGCGCGGTGCCGACGGTGCCGGAGCTGGATTTCGAGCCGGCGGGGTCTCTCGTCGTCGAGCTCGTGGTCGAGGCCTCCTATGATCTCACCACCCTGAGCCTGGTCGATCCAGGGCACGTCGCCTTCGTGCATGACAGCTGGTGGTTTCGCCCCTCGAAGCAGCTACGCGAGAAGGTGAAGACCTTTCAGCCGGTGCCGCACGGCTTCGTCATGACCAGCCATGCCACCACGACGAGTTCGCCGGTCTACCGCCTGCTCGGCGGCGTGCCCGAGGTCGAGATCGAGTTCCGCCTGCCCGGCGTGCGGCTGGAGCGCATCCGCGCCGGCGCGAAACGCGTGGCCAACTACACCTTCGCGACGCCGCTCACGCCGGACCGCACCCTGCTCACCAACGCCCTCTACTGGAGCATGCCGGCGCTGAACCTGCTCAAACCCATCGCCCGGCCGCTGATGCGGCAGTTCCTGACCCAGGACCAGCAGGTGCTCCAGCACGCGCAGGACGGCCTCGACCGCAAGCCGACCATGGTGCTGTTCGGCCAGGGCGATCTGCCTTCGCAATGGTATTTCCGACTCAAGCGCGAGGCCCTGGAATCGGCCCGAGCCGGTCGCGCGTTCGTGAACCCGCTGGAACAGCGCGAACTGCGCTGGCGCTCCTGATTTGTAGGACAGTTTTAGGCGACTATTCGGGACGAGTAACGCTCTATTAACCACAATTTGCGCACTGATATCAGCGAATTACCACTCATGAGACGCTGCGCGCCGATGCCTCGCTTCTTCATCGATCTCCATGACGGTTCCCAGCCGGTCCGCGACGAGGTCGGCTTCGACCTGCCGGATCTGCCGGCGGCCCGCGCCAAGGTGACCCGGATCATGTCGGCGATCGCCCGCGACATGCTGCCCGATGTCGAGCGCCAGGATTACGTCGCCTGCGTGCGCGATACGGTCGGCAAGGTGGTGTTCCGTGCGCGCCTGTCGCTCGCCGCGGAAGCCGTGGAGTGACGCAAAGTCGGCCCTGAGGCTGCCCGTCGCGGCCGGAAGAGCTTGACCACGGCGCCGGGCCGGCCATCTCCGCTCTATGAAACGGCGCAGCCTGCTCACGGTCGCGAGTGCGGCCACGGTCATGACGCTCGGCGGCGTCGGCTATGCCGCCCACCGCCGGGGCAAGAACCCGTATTATCGCGGGCCGAAATCCGACCATTTCGACGGGCTGCGGTTCTTCCTGCCGGACCAGGCCACCGACAAGTCCCTGCCGGACGTGCTGCGCTGGCAGGCCAAGCGCCAGCGCGAGCCCTGGCCGAAGAGCTACCCGAGCCCGCTTCCCGCCGACCGGCCGCCCGAGCGCAGCGGCTCGCTGCGCGTCGTGCTGATCGGCCATGCGAGCTATCTGGTGCAGGTCGCCGGCCGCAACATCCTGATCGACCCGGTCTTCGCCAAGCGCGCCAGCCCGCTGCGCTTCGCCGGCCCGAAGCGGGTCAACCCGCCGGGGATCGCGTTCGCTGACCTGCCTCCGATCGATGCGGTCCTGATCACCCACAACCACTACGACCATCTCGACGGGCCGAGCCTCGCCCGGATCTGGCAGGCGCACCAGCCGTTGATCGTGGCGCCGCTCGGCAACGACACGATCCTACGCAACTACGACGACACGATGCATGTCGAGACCCGCGACTGGGGTGAGTCCGTCGACCTCGGTGATGGCTTGGCTGTCCACTTGGTGCCGGCCAACCACTGGTCCGCCCGCGGCGTGCAGGACCGGCGCATGGCCCTGTGGTGCGCCTTCGTGATCACCTCGGCCCAGGGCGTCCACTACCATGTCGGCGATACCGGCTTCGGCGATGGCGGTCTGTTCCGCGACATCCGCGCCCGGTTCGGGGCCCCCCGGCTCGCGACCCTGCCGATCGGCGCCTACGAGCCGCGCTGGTTCATGCAGGCTCAGCACGTGAACCCGGCCGAGGCCGTGGAGGCGTTCGCGCTCCTCGGAGCCAAGCAGGCGCTGGGCCACCATTGGGGCACGTTCCAGCTCACCGACGAGGGGATCGAGCGGCCCGTCGAGGCGCTGGCGGCGGCGCTGGACGCGCAGGGCATCGCCCCCGAGCGGTTTCTGGCCCTGAGACCCGGGCAGGTCTGGGCGGGCTGAGGGTCGGAATACCGGCTGCTGCAGCGTTGGGCACGATGCATGCAAGATACCGTATGCAGCCCGCGGCGGTACTTCTCGACGGAGGAGGGCGCTGACGGGCGGCGCGTCCCCTTCTGCCGAGAGACACGATGGATCCGATCAAGCCGACACGCCGCGCGCTCATGGCCGGGGGCGCCGCCCTGACTGTCCTGGGTACGGCGGGCCGGGCCGGCGCGCAGGGCGCGGCTGCCGGCAGCCTGACCTACGGCATCTCGATGACCGACCTGCCGCTCACCACCGGCCAGCCGGACCGGGGCGCCGGCGGCTATCAGTTCACCGGCCTGACCCTGTACGATCCCCTCGTGGCCTGGGATCTCGGCATCGCCGACCGGCCCGGCACGATGGTCTCCGGCCTCGCCACGTCCTGGGAGGTCGACAAGGCGGACCCCAAGGTCTGGATCTTCCACCTGCGCGAGGGCGTGACATTCCATGACGGCTCGGCCTTCGATGCCGACGCGGTGATCTGGAACTTCGACAAGGTCCTCAACAAGGAGGCACCGCATTTCGACCAGCGGCAGGCCGCCCAGGTCCGCCCGCGGCTGCCGGGGGTTGCGAGCTACCGGAAGCTCGACGCCAAGACCGTCCAGGTGACCACCAAGAATCCCGACAGCCTGTTCCCCTACCAGATGCTCTGGTTCCTGATTTCCTCGCCCGCGCAATACGAAGCGGTCGGACGCGACTGGGCGAAATTCGCGTTCCAGCCTTCGGGCACCGGCCCGTTCAAGATGGGCCAGCTGGTCCCCCGGGTCCGCCTCGAATTGTTGCCGAACGCCGGCTACTGGAACCCGAAACGGGTGCCGAAGCTCTCCAAGCTGACGCTGACCTGCGTGCCCGAGGATCTCGCCCGGGTGAACGCACTGCTCTCCGGCAATGTCGACCTGATTGAGGCGCCGGCCCCCGATGCGGTGCCGCGCCTGAAGGCGTCCGGCATGCGCGTCGTCGGCAACGACACGCCGCATGTCTGGAACTACCACCTGTCGATGCTGGAAGGCTCGCCTTGGCGGGACCTGCGCCTGCGCAAGGCCGCCAACCTCGCCATCGACCGCGAGGGCGTCGTCCAGCTGCTCGGCGGCCTCGCGCAGCCGGCGGTCGGCCAGATGCAGACATCGAGCCCGTGGTTCGGCAAGCCCAACTTCCAGATCAAGACCGACGTCGATCAGGCGCGCAAGCTGGTGCAGGAGGCCGGCTTCTCGGTACAGAACCCGGTGAAGGCCACGATCATGATCCCCACCGGCGGCACCGGGCAGATGCTGTCCCTGCCGATCAACGAGTTCGTCCAGCAGAGCTGGGCCGAGATCGGCATCCAGGTCGAGTTCAAGACCGTGGAGCTGGAGGTAGCCTACACGGCCTGGCGCCAGGGCGCGGCAGATCCGAGCCTCAAGGGCATCACCGCCGGCAACATCGCCTACGTCACCTCGGACCCGTTCTACGCGATCCTGCGCTTCTACGATTCGAAGCAGATCGCGCCGGGCGGCGTGAACTGGAGCCACTACCGCAATCCGGAGGTCGATGCCCTCTGCGACAAGGTCAAGGCCAGCCTGGATCCGGATGAGCAGAACAAGTTGCTTGCGCGCATCCACGAGATCGTCGTCGACGACGCGGTGCAGGTCTGGGTGGTGCACGACACCAATCCGCACGCTTTGTCGCCACGGGTGAAGGATTATGTCCAGGCCCAGCACTGGTTTCAGGACTTGTCGAACTTGGCGTGAGACCGGTCGGATCCATGCGATGCGGTGGGGAAAGCCTCCGGCGAATCGGGAACGATCCTCACGAGACTGTGTTGGGCCTCCAACGCACGAAGGAGTGTCCCATGAAGACCCTGCTCGCCGGCGCCATCCTGGCCGCCTCCCTCGCGACCGTCGTTCCGGCTTCGGCTCAGCGCATCGATATCGGACCCGACGGCCCCAGCGTCGATCTGCGCTCCCGCGGCCAGCGGGAGCGCGACTTCCGGCGCGAAGAATATCGCCGGGATCGCGATCGCGCCTACGACGACGACCGGATGTATCGCCGCCAGCGTTTCGAGGATGACCGTCCGGTGGTCCGCCGCGGCTACGGGTACTGAGCCTGTCGTCCGACAGATCTCTCGACGACCGTTAGTTTCGAAAGGGGTCGGCATCCGCCGGCCCCTTTTTCGCGTCCTCGACCCCTCCGAAGTCCGCGTTGCGCGATCAATTTCGCACTTGCAGCAACGCCGACGCACGATTAGGAAGATCGCGCATCATATTTCGGGAGAATTTGGCAATGACTCTTCGTTTCATCAGTGGCTTCGCGGCGGTCGCGTTCGCCGTCACCGGTCTCGCAGTCCCCGCCGCGCTGGCCAAGCCGGTGAGCGGAGCCAGCGCCGTCAAGATGATCGACACCGACAATGACGGCACCGTCGATCTCAAGGAAGTGGAGGCTGTGGCCTCTGCGACCTTCGATCGTCTGGAGAAGGATGCCGACGGCACCCTCGACGCCAAGGAGCTGAAGGGCCGCCTGAGCAAGGCCGGCCTGAAGCAGGCCGATCCGGACAACGACGGCACCATCGACAAGAAGGAATACCTCGCCGCGGTCGGCGAGCGCTTCAAGGCGGCCGATCCGGATGGTGACGGCACCCTCGACGCCAAGGAGCTGAACTCCAAGGCCGGCAAGGCGCTGCTCGCCCTGATCAAGTAATCGTGCCCGGGCGCTCCTGGAGCGCACCGACAAACGACGACGCCCCCGTGGATCGATCCGCGGGGGCGTTCTTGTTTTCAGCCACGAATGCCTCACCGATGCGCGGGCTGCGCTTTCCGGCTCTTCTGCATCTGTTGGTTGTGGATCCGGCGTCTTGGATGTTGCATTCATCACCTCGTTACGGTTTCAATCCTCGGACGGAGGCACCATGAACCTGCGATGCCCGGAAGATGTGCAGGTTGGCGGTTGACGGATCGCAACCTGTAGGTGCAGTTTGGGGGCGGTTGGGGGGCCGATACCATGCGCAACGATACGCCCGAAGACGCCACAAGCCTGGAACTGCTCGCGGAGATGCGGGCCATGATCGACGCCGCGCGCCAGGTCATCGAAGTGTCGCAAGCGGCGCCTGATCGCCCGGCCGCAGTGGCAGTGCCGGAGCCGCTATCCGCGGAGATCCCGAGCGAGCCATCGGACTTGCTCGGCGACATCAGCGACAACCTGCTCGTCGCCTACCATCTCGCGAAGTATGACGGCGATCCGCTGACCGTGGCGCTGATCGAAAAGGTCCTGTTCCATGTCGGGCGCCGGCTGGCACGGGGCATGTCGCCCGCGGATGTCGGTATTCCCTGTCACTGAAGCGTTCGCCGCCGGAGTGGCATCAGCCCTGTCATTCCGGGGCGCAGCAGGCGAGCCCGAAATCCAGAGACTCCGACGATGCAAGGGCTTGCTCCACCTAAGGTTCTGGATTCCGGGCTCCGCTTCGCGGCCCCGGAATGACAGGGCCGTTGATAGACCTGCGGCTGCAAAGATCGGTCGTTTGCGGCAAGCAGGACAGTCCGGATCGAATACCTCGAAAGGGCTGCCACTAGCGCGTTTGCGTCAGGCGGCTTCGCATCAGAAAAAGTACGGCGGCGATCGCCCAGGCGGTGCAGGTCGGGGCCAGCCATTGCTGCAGGTTGGGCAACGACCAGCCGTACAGGAACTCGGCGCCGAGATGCGCCTGAACGGCATCCCAGCCGGCATGCTTGATGTCGTGCTCCCGTTGCCCGGCCTCCCGGCCGAAATAATAGGTCGAGACCACGAGAGCGGCGGTGGCCTCGGGCCGGGGCGCCCGCAGCCCAATCATCGCGGCGGCGATGCCGGCGGTCTCGGGTAGGGCCGTGAGGGCGTGGCTCGTCGCCGGGTTGGCGATCATGAAGCCGAGGAGCGTGTCGAGCATCGGGACAGGTTACACGGATCCCCCGGCGCCGGGCGCATCCGATCGGCCGCCGCCGGGTTGATGCCGTGCAGACCGGAGCGGGATCATGGCCGAACCGTACAACCTCGAGCGTTTCGTCGCCGCGCAGGAGGGCGTCCACGAGCGGGCGCTCGCCGAGTTGCGGGCCGGGGAGAAGCGCAGCCATTGGATGTGGTTCATCTTCCCGCAGATCGCCGGTCTGGGCTCCAGCCCGATGGCGCAGCGTTACGCCATCGGCTCCCTCGACGAGGCCCGGGCCTATCTCGCCCATCCGGTGCTCGGCCCGCGCCTGCGCACCTGCACGGCGGCGGTGAGCGGCGTCACCGGCCGCTCGGCGCACGCGATCTTCGGCTCGCCCGACGATATGAAATTCCGGTCGAGCATGACCCTGTTCGCCCGCGCCGCGCCGGAGGAGCCGCAGTTTGCGGAGGCGCTGGCGAGGTATTTCGGCGGTGAGCCCGACCCATTGACGTTGGCCAAGCTCGACTGAGCTTCAGCACGCGGCAAGCCGGAATGCGCGGCACCGCGCTGCGAGCTGGCACGACCACGCTGCCGGTCGGCGGCGCGATCGCGGCCGTCGTTTGGGGCGTCTCTAGGCGCCGACTCACTGGCTTGTATTGCCCATGCGGCAAAGGCGCGGTGGCCGCTTTTGGAGGCTCGCCGAGGTGGGACGCCTGGTGCCGCGCCGGCTCCAGTCTGCATCCCGATGAGAATTTCTTATTGATGGAGCTGAATTTTTTGACTGTGGCTAAAAATATATAGATTATATCGATCGATTATCTCGCGTGTATATATGAATTCCGAAAAATAATACGGAGAAAGACTGTGTGATCGATAGGTGTGCGCGCATGGACTGTTGCGTGCGGGCCATAGCGCGGCTCCGGCACCTGCGTATGTTGCCCTCGAAATCAGGGGGACTTCCGTGTCATCGAGATTCGTCTTGGCGCTGCTTGCTTCGAGCGGCCTGTCTGCTTGCGCGTCGTCGTCGGATAAGGTCGCCGCGACCTACGTATCGCCGATCCAGTATGCGAGCCTGTCGTGCCGGCAGATCGCGGAAGAATCGGCACGGGTCTCCGTCCGGGCATCGCAAGCCGCCGGGATCCAGGACAAGAAGCGCACGGATGACCAAGTGGTCACGGCGGTCGGCGTGGTCGTGTTCTGGCCTGCCCTGTTCTTCATCGATGGCGACAACATGCACACCGCCGAGCTGAGTCGTCTGAAGGGAGAGATCGAGGCGCTGGAGCAAACCTCGGTCCAGAAGAATTGCGGTATCCAGTTCCAGCGCCAGCCCGCCTCCTGAAGCGCCATCGGCACCGCGCGTTAGAGTGCCGATCTTTGCGGACGCGACCGCCGGGCGAACGCGTCACCGCCCCCACAGGCCGACGCGCTCGGCCCGGGCCTGCTCCTCGGCGCCGAGCAGGTCCGGGGGCGCATCCTCTGTGGCGCGGGCGCCGCCGGCCGTGAGGATCAGGGCGGCGAGGTCGTCACCCTCGATCCGGCAGCGGCCCGTGGCACCGTCCGCGACGGTACAGACCACCTCGCGGCGGCGCAGGTAATTGGCGAGCTGGCGGGCGAGATGGCCGCGCTCGCCGACGACGCCGAGCAGCCGCACGGTCCGCCCACGCAGCGAGAGCGTTCCCGTGTCAACCACCTCGGGCACGCCGCGAAGCTCGGCGGATGCCACCTGGGTCGGAGGCTGCACCGGCGCTGCGCCCGGCGCCGGCTCGGCCCTCTCCGCCGACGGGCGGGGCTTGCCCTTGGCGAGCTGCGCGGAGGCGCGCTGGATGAAGTCGTGAAAGATGCCGGCCGGCATCTCGCCGCCGAACATCCGGTTCATCGGGCTGTCGTCGTCGTTGCCGATCCAGACCCCGACCACGAGGTCCGGGGTCATGCCGACGAACCAGGCATCGCGGAAATCCTGGCTGGTGCCGGTCTTGCCGCCGATGATCTGGCCGGGCACCCGCGCCGCCCGGCCGGTGCCGGATTCGACCACCGCCTGGAGCGAATCAAGCATCATCTGCCGCGGCTCCTGCGCCAGTTGAGCGGTCGGCGCCGGATCGGCCCGGACGTAGAGCGGCTGCGGCGCCGCGCCGCGGATCGCGTGGATGCCGAAGCTCGCCAGCGGCGCGCGGCCGGAGAGCACGGAGCCGTAGGCGCGGGTCATCTCCAGCAGGCTGACCGTGCCGGAGCCGAGGACGAGGCTCGGCACGTTCGGCAGCTCGGACTGGATCCCCAGCTTGCGGGCGGTGGCGATCACCGCCGGGATGCCGACCTCCTGCCCGAGCTGGGCCGCCACCGTGTTGATCGAGAGCGCGAATGCGGTCCGCAGGGGCACCGACCCGCGATAGCGGCCATCGTCGTTCTCGGGCTCCCAGTCGCCGATCCGCACCGGACGGTCGTCGAGCACGGTCTCGGGCGTCAGGCCCTGCTCGTAGGCCGTGAGATAGACCAAGAGCTTGAACAGCGAGCCCGGCTGGCGCTTCGCCTGGACCGCCCGGTTGAACTGGCTGTCCTCGTAATCCCGGCCGCCGACCATCGCCAGGATCGCGCCGGCCTTCGACAGCACGACCATGGCAGCCTGGCCGACCTTGCGCTTGGCCCCGTCCTTATCGAGGCGACGGGCGACGACGCCCTCGGCGAGGCTCTGCAGGTCGAGGTTGAGGGTCGAGCGGACAATCATGTCGCCGTCGGTGCCGGCCAGACGCTTCACGTCGCCGGCGATCATGTCGAGGAAGTAGTTGGTGCCGGGCGGCGCCTCGGGGGGCGACTTCAAGGTCACGCTCTGCTTGCGGGCCGCATCGGCCTGGGCTTGCGTGATCGCGTGGGTCTCGACCATGGCCTGCAGCACCACGTCGGCCCGCTCCTTGGCACCGCCGAGGTTGCGGGTCGGGGCGAGCTGCGAGGGCGCCCGCACCAGCCCGGCCAGCATGGCAGCCTCCGGCAGGGTCAGAGCCTTGGCGGGCTTGCCGAAATAGCGCCGGGCCGCCGCGTCCGCCCCGTAGGCGCCGGCGCCGAAATAGGCGGCGTCGAGATAGCCGAGCAGGATCTCGTCCTTGCTCATGGTCGACTCGACCCGGAGCGCCAGGAACGCCTCCTGGACCTTGCGCCAGAGCGTCTTCTCCTGGTTCAGAGAGGTCAGGCGGACATATTGCTGCGTGATCGTCGAGCCGCCCTCGCGCACGCCGCCGCCGACGGCGTTGCGCCACGCGGCGCGAGCCAGCCCGCGCAGGTCGATGCCCCAGTGGCTGTAGAAGCGCCGGTCCTCGATCGCCACGATCGCCTGGGCGAGATGCGGGGGTAGGTCGCCGGCGGTGAGCTTCTGGCCGCGGAAGCTGCCGCGCGTGGCGAAGACCCGCCCGTCATCGGCCTCGACGGTGATCGCCCGCTGGCCGGTCTCGACGACCGCGCCGCCGAGCGGCGGCAGGGTCACGAGGGCGGCGAGCAGATAGATCGCCAGCGCCAGGGCAGGCAGCAGGATCGCGGCGCCGACAGCGAGCAGCGCGGGCCGGCGCCGCAGGCGGCCGAAGCGCCCAATCCCGGCAGGCGCGCGCATCGCCGCGTCCGCTCCCGCGGGCGGGTCGGCGACGACGGGCTGCACGCGATCGCGCCTCCGCTCAAGAACGCTGACGGCGCGCGCGGAGGCTGCCTGTCCAAGGCGCAGGAGGCTGCGCCCGGCGGCGGCGATCAGGATCCACAGATGGCGGAACAAGTCGCGGGCGGCGCGTCCGGCCTCGCGGGCGGCTTTGCGCGGGTCCGGCGTGTCGGCCCCGGGCTCCTGTCTGGAGCCCGGATCGGTCGGGGCGCGCTCGGGCGCGTCTGGCGTCATCGCGATGCGTGTTCCGGGACCGGCCTCTCCGGTCCACGGAGGGTTCTAAGCTGCATTCGGCTGCAAGTCCCACCAACAAAGGGATGACGCCAGCCTTCGGGCTCGACCGTGGGATGCGCGCCACGCGACCCGGTCTACCGCCCGACCACTTGCCCGGCAGCCCCGTGCCGGCTGCGCAGCTGGAAGGCGAGGATCAGCAGGAGCACACCGAACGCGAAGCTGTAGGCGCCGATCCACCAGGTCAGCACCAGGGCCGACATGCCCGGCTCCAGGATCAGCGCGATGCCGAACAGGATCGAGACGAGGCCGCCCAGCCCCAGCCACCAGCGCCCGTAATGCAGGTGCAGCCGGAAGGCGGCGGCGATCATCAGGCCGCCAGTCACGAGTGCCCAGGCGGCGAGCAGCAGCACGAACGCCCAGACCGCCGCCCCCGGCACCAGCACGGCGGCCACGGCGACGATGATGTCGACGATGCCTTCGAGGAGCAGGAAGCCCCAGCGCTCATGCCGCTGCGCGGCCCGCACCGCGCCGACGATGGCGAAGATGCCGTCGACCAGCGTGTAGCCGGCAAACAGCAGCACCAGCGACAGCACGAAGGCCTCCGGCGCCGCGAAGGCCACGATGCCGAACAGGATCGCGATGACGCCGCGCAACGCGATGAGCCACCAGTTGCGGGCGAGCGACGCGCTCATGGCGTCGAGGCGGGCGGCTCCGGTGAGCGGGATGCCGGAGGGCGACGTCGCGGTCGAACCGAAACCTGAGCCCTGCGGTGTCGGGGACGGGGTGCTGGTCATAGCGGAACTCCCAAGCGCGCCGGGCGCGCGTGCCCGGTCGGCCCGCCCGCAGAACGCTGCACTGCGACAAGCGTTCCTGCCCCGTGGCGTTCCCCAGGCGGAACCTTGGCGCGGCCGCCGACTTTTGCTGACCGAGGCGGGCATGAGTACAGCCCGGCCGCCGCGCGGCGGCCGGCCCATCCGGTGGTGATGAGACGCCATGTTTGACGATCAGCGGCAGGCTGCCGAGCCCGCGTCACGTCCGCTGCCGGCCGAGGGCCGGCCCGAAGCGCCCGATCGCGACATTCTGGATCTCGGCCGCGGCAGCTCCCGCCCGGAGGGCGAGACCGCGCGCAAGCCGGCCCCAGACGACGACGAAGGCCAGAGCGCCCCGGACGAAAAATCCGAGGACGACACCGAGCCGGAGGACGAGGAGCAGCGCCCGAACATCCTGCGCCGCCATCCCTGGGCGTTCCTGCTCGGGGGCCTCGCGGTGCTCGCCCTCTGCGTCGGCGTGTTCTTCTACTGGCTCCTGTACATGCACCCCTACGAGAGCACCGACGATGCGTTCGTCGATGCCCGCAGCATCTCGGTCCAGCCGAAGGTCGGCGGCTACCTGGTCGAAGTGCCGGTCACCGACAACCAGCATGTCGAGGCCGGACAGATGCTGTTCCAGATCGATCAGCGCGACTACCGGATCGCCCTCGAACAGGCCAAGGCGCAGGTCGTGGCCGACGAGGCGGCGATCAAGAACATCGACGCCCAGATCCAGGCCCAGTACGCCAATATCGACGTGTCCAAGGCGCAGATCGCTACCGCAGAGGCGGCGCTGAAATTCGCTCAGGAGGACGCGGCTCGCTACAAAGATCTCGCGGAGCGTGGTTCCGGATCGGTCCAGCAATCCCAGTCGGCGACCTCGACGCTGCAGCAACGCCAGGCTTCGGTGCAGAGCGCCAATTCCAGCCTGGTCGCGGCGCAGAAGCAGATCGGCTCGCTCCAGGCCCAGAGGGCCTCGACCGAGGCGCAGATGGCCCGCGACAAGGCGCAGGTCGAGCAGGCCGAGCTGAACCTCGGCTACACCACGATCCAGGCGATGCAGCCCGGGCGCGTCGTGCGGCTGACGGGGGGCATCGGTGCCTTCGCTCAGGCCGGCCAGAGCCTGTCGATGTTCGTACCCGACGACGTCTGGGTGACGGCGAACTACAAGGAGACCCAGATCACCGATATGCGGCCCGGCCAGCCCGTGGACCTCGTGATCGATGCCTATCCGAGCCGCACGATCCACGGAACGGTGGCCTCGGTCCAGCCGGGTTCGGGCACGGCCTTCAGCCTGCTGCCGGCTCAGAACGCCACCGGCAACTACGTGAAGGTCACGCAGCGCATCCCGGTGAAGATCGTGGTCAAGGACTGGCCGACGGATGTCGCGATCGGCCCCGGCATGTCGGTCGTCCCCACCGTCACGGTGCGGTGACCGCCATGGCCGGCACGGGCCAGGCATCTTCCGGCAAGTCGTCCTCCGCTAAGGCCCCGGGCGGCCATAACCCTTGGCTGATCGCCGGTGTGGTGGCGCTGGCGACCTTCATGGAGGTGCTTGACACCACCATCGCCAACGTCGCCCTGCGCTACATCTCGGGCGGCCTCGCAGTCGGGCCCGACGAGGCGGCCTGGGTGGTGACCAGCTACCTCGTGGCCAACGCCATCACGCTCACCGCGTCGAGCTTTCTGGCCAAGCGCTACGGCCGCAAGGCGTTCTTCATGTGGTCGGTGGGCCTGTTCACCATCGCGTCGATCCTGTGCGGCTTCGCCTGGAGCCTTGAGTCGCTGCTGCTGTTCCGGGTGCTGCAGGGGCTGGGCGGCGGCGGCATGGCGCCGCTGGCGCAGTCGATCCTGGCGGATTCGTTCCCGCCCGAGAAGCGCGGGCAGGCCTTCGCGCTCTACGGCGTCGCCATCGTGGTTGCGCCGGTAATCGGCCCGACGCTCGGCGGCTGGCTATCGGACAATGCCTCCTGGCACTGGTGCTTCCTGATCAACGGGCCGAACGGCGTGATCGCCCTGGGCCTGATGTACTGGCTGATCGAGGACAGCGACGCCGCCAAGAAGGAGCGCCGCGCCCTGGTGCGCAAGGGCATCCGGTTCGACATCGTCGGCTTCCTGCTGGTCGCCCTGTTCCTCGGCTCGCTGGAGGTGATCCTCGATGAGGGCCAGCGGAAGGACTGGTTCGGCACCTCAACCCTGATGAACGTGTCGGGCGTGCTGATGGTCGTCTCATTCATCGTGATGATCCCGTGGCTCCTGAACCACAAGAACCCGGCGGTCGACCTGCGCCTGATCGGGAATCGCCAGTTCGGCTCCTGCTTCCTGGTGATGATGTTCACCGGGGCGATCCTGATCTCGACCACGCAGTTCATCCCGCAGATCACGCAGGAATATTACGGCTACACCGCCACCCTGTCGGGACTCGTGCTCGGCCCGGGCGGCATGGTCACGGTGGTGATGATGTTCCTCACCGGGCGCGCCTCGGCCTACGTGCAGCCGAAATGGCTGATCGCCGCCGGTATGACCATCGTGGCGCTCGGGATGTACGACCTGACGCGAATCAACGGCACGACCACCTTCGCGTTCTTCGCCTGGTCGCGGGTCTATATCGGCATCGGCCTGCCGATGGTGTTCCTGTCGATCACCTCGGCCTCCTACGAGGGCCTGCGCAAGGACCAGACCGACCAGGCCTCGGCGCTGATCAACGTCGCCCGCAACGTCGGCGGCTCGATGGGCGTCTCGCTCGCCCAGAACATCCTGGCCTATCGCAGCCAGTTCCATCAGAGCCGGCTGGTCGAGAGCGTCAACCCGGCGGCGCCCGCCTACCAGGAGACCATGCGGCAGGCGACGCAGTACTTCTCCGAGCACGGCTATGCCGGCGTCGAGGCGCAGAGCCAGGCGACCGCCTGGATCGGCAGCGTGCTCCAGACGCAGGTGGCCTATTGGGCCTATATCGACGTGTTCTGGGTCTTGGGCCTCGTCGCCGCCTGCGCGGTGCCGCTCGCCCTGAGCCTGAAAACGGTCAAGCTGGGCGGCGGCGCCCCGGCAGGAGGGCACTGACGTCTGCGTCAGTGCAGCGTCCCGACAGGTGGGTACCGGCTCTCGGACAGACGGGATGCAACATCGACGACCTACACGCCGTCCGGCGGAAGCGCCTCGGTCACCGCGACGCGACGATCGTCCGGGCCTTGGCCGGCCTCGTTGGCCGCGGTCTCGGTCGGGGCGGGCGCCTTGTCCACGGCGCCGGCAACGGCGGCAACGCCCTGGTAGCGGGTCAGGCGGCGGTCGATCATGTCGTCGATCCGCCCGTGCAGCTCCGCCACCGTTAGGCTGCGGCGCTTGCCGCCGCTCTTCTCGGTGAACAGGCTGCGATTGGCCCGGGCGGCGCTGCGGAACTCGCGCCCGGCCACCTCGTCGGGCTTCTCGGAGGACAGCGACAGGAAGCGCCCGGCGCTGGCGGTGCCGAGGAAATGGGCGAGGTACAGCTCGGTGGTGGTGAGCGCCCGCCCGACCTTCGCCTCGATCCGCTCTCGGTCGCGCTTGATCAGCTCGGCTGCCATCAGGGCGGCGATTCGGGGATCGTTGCGCAGGCCGAGGACGCGGGCGCGCATGGGGCCGGCCACGGTGATCGCGGAGCCGCGACCCTTCACGGCGGCGGCTTCCTCGGCGAGCCCGTAGCGGGCGCCGTAATCGCGGATCATCTCCAGCCAGGTGCGGGCGACAAACTGGAACAGGCCCTGGGCCGAGGAGGTCCCGGCCTTGGCATCCGTGTCGAAGCTCGATTCCTTGTCGGCCAGGGCCATCATGTAGACCGGATCGACGCCGGCCTCGTCCGAGGCCTTCACGATCGTGTCGACCACCTTGCGCGGCACGCTGCGCTCGCCGAACCGGACCGCGTCCGCGCCCTGCTCCTGGGTCACCCGGGGCAGGGTCGCGAGGTCGTCCTGGATCAGCGCGGTGGTCGCCGGCTCCTGATCTTCCACAGGCAGGCCGGACCAGGCCTCGCCGCCCTCGACCGGATTTGCGTCCGAGAGACCGGGCCGGAGGCCCTGATCCGGTTCGCCCGCCGGCGTCCAGCCCGTCTCGCTCTCGGCGGCGAGCGCCTGGGCCGCGCGCGGGCTCGCATCGATCCGGTCATGGGCCTGCGCGGACGGCGCGAAGAAGGCCGGCGCGAAGGCCGCCTGCGGCAGCCCGAACCCGGCGGCGACGCCCAGGGCCAGTGTTCCGATGAAGCGGCGAAGGCCGCTGCGGCGAAGTGACCGGCGCTCGTTCCCGCGCCCGGCCCGCGGCAGCCACGCCACGGATTCAGTCTCACAAAAGCTCGCGCTGGGCACGAGTCGGCTCACGTCGTCGGCGCAACGCGCCGGCTCCGGGAAAACCCCCATCACTGGTCCTCTTCAGAATGTCCCTTGTGTCGGCCCGGCGTCTGGCGGCCGGGTCCTTTGAAGCGGCGGCCCTATCGGCGCCGGCCGTGACCAGAATGGGACGGCTCCGTGATTCAAGCGTGGCACGGTCAACGAAGGGTTAACCCTGCTTTTTGAGGCCGCCTTAACGCCGTGATCCGGCCGCGCTCGGCCCCGGGTCGGCGCAAAGTTGTCGCATTCGACTTGGAACGACCCACATTCGAGCCAGTTAGATATCGCCCCGGGGGGGTCGACTATTCATTTCCGAGACGCGACCCGCGTCCCCACAAGGACACTATTTTCCGATGAGCATGCAGACCGGTCGCCGTGTCGGCGTCGCCTTCGTTGGCATGGGTGGCGCTGTCGCCACCACCGCCATCGCCGGCATCGAGATGATCAAATCCGGCTCGAACCGGCTCGACGGACTGCCGCTCGCCGGCCTCTCCGTGGCGGGCATGGCCGACTACAAGGACCTCGTGTTCGGCGGCTGGGACCTCAACGGCGACGATCTCGCCTCCGCCGCCTCCGGCCACGGCGTGCTGTCGAAGGACGACATCGAGGACGGCGCCCAGGCGCTCAAGGGCATCACGCCCTGGCCCGCGGTCGGCAGCGCCAAGTTCTGCAAGAACATCGACGGCAGCAACCGCATCGTCGCCGCCGGCCACCGCGAGGCGGTCTCGATCATTGCCAGCGACCTGCGGCGCTTCCAGAAGGAGAGCAACCTCGATCAGGTCGTTGTGGTGAACCTCGCTTCCACGGAGCGCTGGCCCGACCTGTCCGACCCGACGCTGAACTCGCCGGAGGCCTTCGAGAAGGGCCTGGATTCCAGCGACGAGGCGATCTCGCCCGCGATGCTCTACGCCTACGCGGCGATCAAGAGCGGCATCCCGTATGCCAACTTCACCCCGAGCGTGGCCGCGGACGTGCCGGCCTTGCTCGGACTGGCCACGGAGATGAACGTCCCGGTGGCCGGCAAGGACGGCAAGACCGGCCAGACCATGATGAAGACGGTGCTGGCCCCCGCCTTCAAGGCGCGCGCCCTCCACGTCGATGGCTGGTTCTCCACCAACATCCTGGGCAACCGCGACGGTCTCGCCCTGAACGACCCGAACTCGCTGCAGTCGAAGCTCAACACCAAGGGCACGGTGCTCGATTCGATCCTCGGCTACCCGGTCGAGGACCACCTCGTGCACATCCACTATTACCGCCCGCGCGGCGACGACAAGGAAGCCTGGGACAACATCGACGTCACCGGCTTCATGGGCCAGCGGATGCAGATCAAGGTCAATTTCCTCTGCAAGGACTCGATCCTGGCCGCCCCCCTGGTCATCGAGATCGCCCGGGTGCTCGATCTGGCGCACAAGCGCGGCGACGGCGGCGTACAGGAGCAGCTCTCGACCTTCTTCAAGGCCCCGATGGTGAAGAACGGCCATGGGCCGGAGCACGCCTTCGGCAAGCAGGAAGCGATGCTCCTCGATTGGCTCGGCGTTCACTGATGTCCGACGCGGCGGCGCCGGCCGCTCTGCGCGAACTCTTCGTCGAGATGAACGACCTTAAGCGCGTCCATTCGGCGGGCCGCGAAGGGTCGATCGCCGAACGGCTGTTCGCACAGGGCTGGAGCCTGCTCACCGGCGGCGCCGCGCCGCAGGATGTCGCCCTCGACATCACCGCGACGACGCTGGCGGCGACCCGGCTCTGCGACCTCGACGCCGCCTTCCTGGCGGCGGCGGGGCTCTCGGAGGCGGCGGCCTCCGCCGTGCTGGTCGCGGGCTTCGACGCCGTCACCGGCAATCTCGACCCGGACCTGCGGGATCGCTTGCGCCGCCGGCTCGCACCGCGCCCGCCCGGCCGGCCCGGACCGGTACCGGCCTTCGTGGCGGCGCTGGCGAAGCAACCGCGGGCGGGGGTGACCTGCCCGGGCCGCGCGCGGATCCTGCTGGAGCCGCCCGAGAACCACGCCGAGCATTGCCTGATCGTCGCGGTCTACGGCGTCTGCCTCAGCCCGTTCTACCGGGCCGATCCCGGCACCGTGTTCCTGGCCGCCATGGCGCATCACTTTCACAACGCCGCGATGCCTGATGCCGGCTTCACCGGCGAGATGCTGCTCGGCGACCATCTCGGCCCGATCATGGCCGTCACCACAGGCTGGGCGATGAACGAGCTGGACGCGCCCCTGCGCGGGGAGGTCGAGCGCGCCCGAGCCGTGCTGCCGGACGACGCCACCGCCGAGGGGCGCGCCTTCCACGCCGCCGATTGTGTCGACCGGGTCCTGCAGATCGCCCAGCACCTGCGCGGCGCCTCCACCACGATGGCAGCGGTGCTCGACGAGTGGGAGCTGGTGCATGCCGGCCCGGTGAAGGGCTTCCACGACCGTGTCCTGCGCGACATGCGCATCCCTTAGGACCGAACCCGCGTTGTCCGTCAGACCCGGTCGCCCATCTGACGGGGGCGGTCCCGAGAGCCCATGATCCCGTTCGAACTCATATCGCCGCAGACCGGCAACCCGCTGAAGCCCGATGGGCCGCACGCCCTGCGCGACGCCGGCACTGGTGCGCGCTGGCCCGTCATCGATGGCATTCCGTATCTGCGGATCGGCCGCGAGACTCTGGTCGAGCGGGTTCTAGCCCATCTCGACGCGGGCGAGCCCGACGAGGCCCTGGCCGCCCTCCTGGTCGATCAGGACGATTGGTGGAACGGTCCCCCGGCGGATCCGGCCGGGATCATCCAGCTCATCAAGGACCGTCGCCACGCGACGTTGCGGGACGCCGTCGATAAGCTTGGCTGGGGCCGCGTCGGCGATTACTTCCTACATCGCTGGACCGACCCGACCTTTCTGGCCGGCCTGACGCTGCTCGAAGCGCATTGGAACGAGCCGCGCTGCGTCTTCGAATTCGCCTGCGGCATCGGCCACTACCTGCGCGAGCTCGAACGCCGCGGCTGCAAGACCGCCGGGGCCGACGTGGTCTTCGCCAAGCTCTGGGTTGCCCGCCACTGGGTCGTCGGCCCCAAACCGCAGCTGGTCTGCTTCGATGCCGGCTCACCGCACTGGCCCATCCCCGGCGCGCCGGTCGACCTCGTCGTCTGCAACGACGCCTTCTACTTCCTCGACGATAAGGCCGGCCTCCTCGACAACCTGCGCCAGAATGCCGGCGACGATGGCTGGCTGGCGCTCAGCCACATCCACAATCGCGAATGCCCGGGCTTCTCCGCCGGCCGGGCCGTCACCGCCGAGGAGATCGCCGAGCTGTTCCCCGACGCCCTGGTCTATGATGATGCCGAGTTGACCCGCGCCCTGGTCGAGGCCCGGGCGCCGGTGCCGCAGGAGCCGGCGTCTCTGCGGAGCTGCGAGGCGTTCTCGGTGGTGGCCGGCCCCGGCATGCGCCCGGCGCCCCGCGCGGTGGTGGATGGGCTGACTCTGCCGAAGGCCGGGACCGTGATGCGGCTCAACCCGCTCTACCAACCCGAGGGCGGCGGCCACGCGATCCACTGGCCCTCCGACCGCTACCGGGAGGAATACGCACCCCGGGCCACCTACCCCATGCAGACCTCGGCGCCCGAGCAGATCACCTTCGACGGCACCATCGACGGTGCCGAGACGCAGCGGGTCCGCGCCCGCGAATTCGTCGATCTCCCGGAGCGCTGGTGATGGACTCCGTCGGCTGGGGCATCGTCGGCTACGGCTGGGTCGCCCGCGACTACATGGCCCCGGGCATCCGGGCGGCGGGCCACCGCCTCGTGGCGGTCAGCGATCCCAACCCGGATTGCCGCGCGGCGGCGGAGCGCGAAGGCGCCCGCGCCCATGCCGACCTCGCCGGCCTGCTCGCGGAGCCCGAGGTCGAGGCGGTCTACGTGGCGACCCCGAACCATCTCCATCGGGGCGCCGTCGAGGCGCTCGCGGCCGCCGGCAAGGCGATCCTGTGCGAGAAGCCGATGGCGGCGACGCTGGCCGACGCCGAAGCCATCGTGCGGGCGGTTGAGTCCCAAAACATCTTCTACGGCACCGCCTTCGACCAGCGGCACCACCCGGCCCACCGGGCGATCCGCGCCCAGGTCGCTGTCGGTCGGCTCGGCACAGTCACGACGGTGCGGATCGTCTACGCCTGCTGGCTCGGGCGCGACTGGTCGGAGGCCGGCCAGCCCAACTGGCGGATCGACGCCGCGCAGGCCGGCGGCGGCGCGCTCATGGACCTCGCACCCCACGGCCTCGATCTGGTGAATTTCCTCCTCGGCGAGCCGATCGCCGACATCGCCGCCCTGACCCAGATTCGCGCCCAGGATTACGCCGTCGATGATGGCGCGCTGCTGATCGGCCGTACCGCCGACGGCGTACTGGTGAGCTTGCACGTTGCCTACAATTGCCCCGACGCCCTGCCGCGCCGCCGCCTAGAGGTGGGCGGCACCAAGGGCCAGCTCACCGCCATCGACACGATGGGCCAGACGGCCGGCGGATCCCTGACTTTCACGGACGGCGCGAGCGGACGCACGGAGCCGCTGGCCTTCGATGCGGACAACTCGCCTTTCACCGAGCAGGTGCGCGCCTTCGGCTCGGCCCTGCGCCGGCCCGAGGAGCGCGTGGCCTATTCGGCCTCCCGAGACCTCCACACGATGCGACTCGTCGCCCGTGCCTACGGGCAGGGGTAACGCTCTCAAGACAGGATCGCCAACCACGGAACCAGACTCCAGGACGTCCCACCATCACCCTCATCCTGAGGTGCCTGCGTCAGCGGGCCTCGAAGGTGCCCTCCAGAGATCGCGCGGCTGGCTGGAGGCCTCCTTCGAGGCCTCCACTGCGCTTCGGCACCTCAGGATGAGGGGAGGGAAGGGATAGGCCACGGCGCACGGTTCAAGGCAGACGGGAATACGACTTGACCGACACAGCTCTCAGCCACGACCAGGATGACCGCGCTCGCCACGAGCGGATCAAGGCGCCGCGCCCCTATCGGTTCGGCGCCAAGCGCCGGATCGAGGGGCTGCCGGAGGCGCTGCCCGATCCCGTGCGGGCCTATCTCGACGTGCTGCCGGAGGGGCGCATCGTCGGATTCCCGCTGGCGCCGCTTGACCGGACCGGCGTGCCGGTCTGGTTCGTCGCCCTGTTCCTCGACGATCCGTTCTTCGTCGGCGCGATGCCGTCGGGCATCGGCTACGGCGCTACCGACGAGGAGGCGCTGATCGGTGCCGTGGCCGAGATTGCCGAGAACCTGATGCCGTCGCTCGCCGTGCTGCCGCGGGCCAAGGAGCGGGCGAGCTATACCGATCTCGCCCGCGTCTACGGGGCGAAGTCCGTCGCCGATCCGCTCACCCTGTGCCTGCCGGCAGGCTCGCCGGTCGGCCGCGACACCGTGCTCGAATGGACCCCGACCGTCCGGCACCGGACCGGCGAGATCGTGCTGATGCCGCTCGATGTGGCCGCCACCGATTATTTCGAGCTGTCGGAGGGCTACCGGCCCTTCACCAACCTGATCACCAACGGCCTCGGTGCCGGGCCCGACGTACCCTTCGCCCTCGGCCACGGCGTGCTCGAACTGTTGCAGCGCGACGGCAACGGCCTGCTGTTCCGGGCCCTCGACCAGGGCGTGATGCTCGATCTCGACGGGATCGGCCCGGAGAACGCCGCGATGCTGGCCCGGCTGAAGGAGCTGGGCATCCGCGCCCTGCCGAAATTTGCTACCGACCAGTTCGGCCTGACCAACCTCTACGTCGTCGGCTATGATGAAGATCCCGCCCGGGCACCGGCGCCGATCGCCCTCTCGGCCTGCGGCGAGGCCTGCGATCCGGACCGCGAGCGGGCCCTGCGCAAGGCGCTGCTTGAATTCCAGGCGGCCCGGGTGCGCAAGACTTTTGGGCACGGTCCGCTCGACCTCGCCGCCACGGTGACGCCGCCGGGCTATGTCGACGCTTTTATTCAGAAGGCGCTCCCCAGCTTGGATCTGGAGGAGAGCCGCGCCCTGCAGGCGATGCTTGCTTGGATCGAGCTGCCGGCCGCCGATCTCCGGAGCGTGCTCGCCGATACCGTGTACAGCGAGCGCAGCACCAAGCGGTTCTCGGACCTGCCCTCCACCGAGGCGGCCGACGGGCATGCCCGGGGCAGGATCGCCTGCGACCGGCTCACCGAAGCCGGGTTCGACCTGCTCTACGTCGATTGCTCGCCACCGGGCGGCGGCGTCGGCGTGGTCAAGGCCATCGTGCCCGGTCTTGAGGTCGAGACCATGAGCTACTACCGGATCGGCGAGCGCAACACGCGCAAGCTCATCGAGCGCGACCACCCGCTGATCCGCTTCGGCGCTGAGAGCGAGACTCTGCGGCCGGTGCGCCTGACCCCGGAGGCCGTGGAGCGCTTCGGCGGCCAGCCCCTGTTCGACACCGCGCTCGCCGAGCAAATCGTCGGGCGGCATTATCCGCTCTATCGCGAGCCGGAATCGCACCACGCGCCGTTCCGGCTCGCCCAGAAGCAGGGGAGGGCGGCGTGACGCTCCGCTTCGCCTACAACACCAACGGCGCGGCTAACCACCGCCTCGACGACGCGATCCACCTGATCAAAGCGGCGGGCTACGACGGCGTCGCCCTGACGCTCGACATTCACCATCTCGACCCCTTCGCCGAGACCTGGGCGGCGGAGGCCGGCCGGGTGGCGAGCCTGCTGGAGAAGTTGGAGCTGGCCTGCGTCATCGAGACCGGCGCCCGCTTCCTCCTCGATCCGACCGCCAAGCACGAGCCGACCCTGGTGACGGCCGATGCGGCGGGCCGTGCCCGGCGGGTCGGCTTCCTCAAGCGGGCCGTCGAGATTGGCGCGATGCTGTCGGCCGAGGCGGTGTCGTTCTGGGCCGGCGTGCCGAAGCCCGGTGTCGACCACGGCGAGGCACGCCGCCGGCTCGCCGAGGGGCTTCACGAGGTCGCGGCCTTCGCCGAGCAAGCCGGCGTCGTGCCCTGCCTGGAGCCCGAGCCCGGCATGCTGATCGAGACCCTGGACGATTTCACTGCGCTGTCCGTGCCCGGCCTCAAGCTCGCCCTCGACACCGGCCACTGCCTCGTCACCGGCGAGCGCGATCCAGCCGAGGCCGTGCGCGAGTTCGCCGACCGGATCGGTACCGTGGCGATCGAGGACATGAAGCGCGGCAGCCACATCCATCTGCCCTTCGGCGAGGGCGACATGGACGTGCCCGGCGTGCTCGGCGCCCTGGAGGAGATCAACTTCGGCAAGCTGGTCTGCGTCGAGCTGTCCCGCGAGAGCCACCGGGCCGACATGATGATCCCCCAGGCCCTGGACTACCTGCGCGGCTGCCGGCGTCCCGGCCCGGTCCTCGCCACCGAGCAGGAGACGCGGCGGCAATGGCAGTGATGGGACGCGCGCACCTCTCCTCCCCCTTGCGGGGAGGAGCCGGAGGTGGGGGTGGTGCAGGATCGAGCGCCCCGGTGCCGTCTGCGCCACCCCCACCCCTACCCCTCCCCGCAAGGGGGAGGGGATCCTGGCCGTCCGGTGCTGCCCGATGAGAATCCTCTTCCTCAGCCGTCGCTACTTCCCGGCGATATCGGGCATGAGCGTCTACGCGCAGAACCTGCTGCGCGAGCTGGTCGGCGCCGGCCATGACGTGACGATGATCTCGCAGTACCGGGGCGACGCCTTCGGCACCCGGGTCTATGGCGGCGGCCCGCCGCCGCCCGTGCCGGGCGTGCGGGTGATCGGCCTGGAGCAGCTCGGCGAGCAGAGTTCAGGCGATTTCGAGCGCGACATCGCCACCATGGTCGCGGCGATCTGCCGGGCGCACGCGGACAAGCCGTTCGACGTGCTGCACGCCCAGTACGGCTACCCGACGGGCTGGGCGGTTTTGCTCGCCGCCCGAAAACTCGGGGTGCCGAGCGTGGTCTCGATCCAGGGGGGCGACGGCCACTGGGTCGGATCCTGCTGCGAGACCCACCGGGTCGCCATGTGCGAGGTGCTGGCCCATGCCAACGCACTGCTGATCGGCGGCGCCTCCTTCGTGGACGAGGTCTGCGAGCGCCTGGGCTCCGATCCGGCCCGCTTCACCATCGTGCCCGGCGCGGTCGACACCGACCGCTTCGCGCAAGGGACACCCGACGGGCTGCCGACGCCGCATGCCGGCCCGGTGCGGCTGTTCTACCACGGCCGGGTCGACCGCCGGAAAGGCGTGCTCGACTTCATCGCCGCCCTGGCGATCCTGCGCGAACAGGGCACGCCCTTCGCGGCGACGATCTCCGGCATCGGTCCCGACGTGGAGCCTGCGCAGGCGATGGCCGCGGACCTCGCCTTCTCCCCGCGCGAGATCGCGTTCACCGGCTATGCCGAGTACGGCCAGGTGCCGGATCTCTACCGCCGGGCCGATGTGTTCGTCTCGCCGACCTACGCGGAGGGCTTCTCCAACACGATCCTGGAGGCCATGGCGGCCGGGCTCGCGGTGGTCTCCTGCCACGCGGTCGGCGTCTCGGATTGCCTGCGCGACGGCGAGAACGGCCTGCTGGTGAATCCGGGCGACGTCCCGGCGCTGGCGGGCGCGCTCACCCGCATCGTCACCGATGCGGCGCTGCGCCGGAGCCTCGCGATGGCGGGCCTCGAGGAATGCCGCCGGGTCTATTCCTGGAGCGCCGTCGGCCGGCAGATCATGGAGGTCTACGCCCGGGTGCGCCAGGAGCGTCCGGCCACGGACTTCTCCGTCGATCTGCCCAAGGACCCGACCTGCCGGTTCCGCGCCGAACCGCATCTCCTCTGACCGAAAAGCCGCCTGCGTGCCGACAGCCCTCGCCCTCTCGCCCCATCTCGACGACGCCGCCTTCTCCTGCGGCGGGCTGCTCGCCAGCCTGGCGCGGGACGGCTGGCGGGTGGTGATGGCGACGCTGTTCACCGGCAGCGTCGCCGACCCGACAGGCTTCGCGCTCGCCTGCCAGCTGGACAAGGGCCTGTCGGCCGAGATCGACTACATGGCCTTGCGCCGCGCCGAGGATGTCCGCGCCGCCGAAGAACTCGGGATCGCGCCGCCCCGGCACCTGCCGTTCCGGGAGGCGCCGCACCGGGGCTACGGCTCCCCGCCGGAGCTGTTTTCCGAGACGCGGGCCGATGACGGCATCGCGGCCGAGCTGGCGCCGACGCTGTCCGAGCTCATCGCCTCGGAGGATCCCGACCTCATCCTCGCTCCGCAGGCGGTGGGTGGCCATGTCGACCATGTCCAGGCGGTGCACGCCCTGGTCAGCCTCGCCGTGCCGATCCCGATCCTGTGGTGGCGCGACTTCCCCTACACGGTCCGCGAGGCCACGCCCCGGGAGCCCCTGGCCGACCTGTTCGCCGCCCTGCCGGTCCGACGGATGGCCCTGGCTCCCGAGGCCCAGGCGCGGAAACGCGCGGCCTGCGCCGCCTATACGAGCCAGATCGGCTTCCAGTTCGGCGGCGTCGCGGGGCTCGACGCGCGGCTCGCCCGGGAGGAGGGGATCGAGCGCTTCCGCCTCACGGGCCGGCTCGCGGCGCCGATCTCCGGCCTCGATGCCGGTTGAGCCTCAGGCGCCGAAATCCCTGGCTGATCCGGAGGCGCTCGCCGCCCGCCGCGCCCTGATCGACGCGCCGCATATCGCTCCGATCCGAGCCCTGGCCGACAAGATCGCCGCCGAGCGGGGCGCGCCGGTGCCGATCCCCGACCCCCTAGACGGTGGCGTCGGCGCGCGGATGCTGCTGCTCCTGGAGACGCCCGGTCCGGCGGTTCTGCGCACCGGCTTCGTCACCCGCGACAGCGCGAACGGCACCGCCGCCAACCTGTTCCGCTTCCTCCAAGAGGCCGGCATCAAGCGGGCCGACACCCTGATCTGGAACGCGGTGCCCTGGCTGATCCATGCCGCGGGCGCCCTGAACCGGGCGCCGCGCCGGGCGGAAGTCGCCGCAGCTGCGCCCTATCTCGCGCCGTTGCTCGACCTTCTGCCGCGGCTGACCGTCATAGTGCTGGCCGGCCGCTATGCCGGCGAGGCGGCGCCGGCGATCACGGCGCTACGTCCCGGCCTGCCGCTGATCGCGATCCCCCATCCGAGCCCGACCTATGTCTGCACTTCACCAGAGGTGGCGGCCCGGATCCGTCGAGGCCTCTCGGAGGCGGCGGCGTTCCTATCATGAACGCATTCCCGCCTCTTGCCCGGCCTTCCCTGGCCTTGCGCGCCGGTTCGGCCTACATGCGGGGCAACGGGCCGCGGTCCGGGATCTTCCGGCACGGGCGCAGGCCTTCGGCCGGGCCGCGCAGCCGGAAGGGCGGACGCCGAACGGCATGAACTTTCAGGGACAGCACCGGGGACCGGCGGAGCCGGTCGAACCGGTCAAGCAGGACGCCGCCGCGGGCACTGCGCGGAAGAGCTGGCGCGGCCGGTATGCCTGGATCGGCACGGCCGCCAGCATCGTGCTGTTCGCGGTTTCCCTCGGCGTGCTGTGGAAGCTCGTCCAGAGCGTCAGCTGGGCGGAGGTGCGCGCCGCCGTGGCGGCGGCGACCGCCGAGCAGCTCGGCCTCGCCTTCCTGTTCGTCGGAATCAGCTACCTGTTCCTCACCGGTTACGACGCGCTGGCCCTGCGCCAGCTCCGGATCAAGGTGCCCTACCGAATCACCGCGCTCGCCTCGTTCACGAGCTACGCGGTGAGCTTCACCCTCGGCTTCCCGCTTCTGACCGCCGGGACCATCCGCTACTGGATCTATGCCCGCCAGGGCCTGTCCACACCCAAGATCGCGGCGCTCACGGTGATCGCCGGCTTCACCTTCTGGCTCGGCATGGGCGTGGTGCTCGGCCTCAGCCTGATCATCGAGGCCGGCCAACTCGCCGGGCTCGCCTTCACGTCGATCCGGATCAACCAGGGCGTCGGCCTCGCCGCGCTCGGCCTGGTGCTCGGCTATCTGGCTTGGGTCTCGGCCAAGAAACGCAGCATCACGGTCAAGCATTGGCGGCTGGAATTGCCCGGCGCCTCGGTCTCGATCGGCCAGATGATCGTCGGGATCGGCGATGTCTGCGCGGCGGCGGCGGTGCTGTACGTCCTGCTGCCGCAGGAGACGACGCTGGGCTTCACCACCTTCCTGGCGATCTACGTCTTGGCTGCCATGCTGGGCATCGCCTCCAACGCCCCCGGGGGGATCGGGGTGTTCGAGGCCACCGTGCTGCTCGCCCTGTCGAGCCTGCCGCGCAACGAGGTGCTGACCTCGCTGCTGCTGTTCCGGGGCTGCTACTATGTCGTCCCGTTCGTCATCGCCCTGGCGATGCTCGGCCTCTACGAGATCGTGAAGCGAGCCGGCGGCGCGCGCGATCCGGGGCCGCCCGAGGGCGTTGCCGGCCCGTCCGGGCGGCCACGGCCCGACGAACCCGGACCCCGCTGACCGCTCCGGCACGCCGTCGACCATGTCCGACCGTCCGCGCAGTTCCCCGGCCTGGACCGGCGCCGCGATCGCGGTCGGCCTGTTCGCCACCGCCGTCGCCCTGGCCGCCCGCCTCGAACTTCCGCTGATCCTTGCCGGCCTCGGCGCGGTCTGCATCGGCGGCTGGCTCGGCGGGCGGCACCGGGAGGCGCCGCTGCCTCGGCCGGCGGCGACCGCCCAGCGGCACGCCATCGCCGAGGCGCTGCTGGCCCACGTCCCCGACCCAGTCATCCTGGTCGATCGGCGCACCCTGGTGGTGGAGGCCAACCCGGCCGCCCGCGCGCTGCTGCCGGCCCTGCACCAAGCCCGGCCGTTGTCCTTCGCTTTGCGCAGCCCGGAAGTGCTGGACGGCGTCGAGGCGGTGCTCAGCTCCGGCATGCCCCGCCGCGTCGCCCTCTCGACCCGGGTGCCGCTGGAGCGGACCTTCGAGGTCCAGATCGGCGCCCTGCCGATGCCGGACGGGTCCGGCGTCAGCGCGGTGCTATTCCTGCGCGACCTCACCTCGGCCCGGCGGCTGGAGGCGATGCGGGTCGATTTCGTTGCCAATGCCAGCCACGAGCTGCGCACCCCGCTCGCCACCCTGATCGGCTTCATCGAGACCCTGCAGGGCCCGGCCCGCGAGGATCCGCAGGCCCGCGAGCGCTTCTTGGAGATCATGCGCGTCCAGGCCCAGCGTATGACGCGGCTGATCGACGACCTGCTGTCGCTGTCGCGGATCGAGCTGCGCGAGCACGTGGCGCCGACCACCGTGGTCGATCTCGGCGCGCTCGCCCGCCAGATGGTCGATGCGCAGGGGCCGCCCGCCGAGGTTCGGGGCGCCACGATCCGGTTCGAGGACGGGGACGGTCCTTATCCCGTGCCCGGGGATGCCGACGAACTCGCCCGGGTGATCGAGAACCTGATCGAGAACGCCGTGAAATATGGCGGCGGCCATGTCAGCGTCGGCCTGTCCCGGGAGGAGGATCGGCGCCTCGGAAGCCGGATCGTCCTGTCGGTGTCCGACGACGGACCCGGCATCCCGCCCGAGCATATTCCGCGCCTCACCGAGCGCTTCTACCGGGTCGACGTGGCCTCCAGCCGCGCCCGGGGCGGCACGGGCCTCGGCCTCGCCATCGTCAAGCACAGCCTCAACCGTCACCGGGGCCGCCTGACCATCGACAGCACGGTCGGGGAGGGGACCATCGTGCGGGTCAGCCTGCCGGAACACGGCGCCGCCGAGGTGCCGCGCCTGGCCGATCAGGCATAGGGCCCGATCCCGAGGCCGGCCTCGACCCGGGCGATCCAGGCGCGGATGGCCGGGTAGGGCGCGAGGTCGAACCCACCCTCATGGGCCATGCGGGTGTAGGCCACGAGCGCCACGTCGGCGAGGGTGAGGGTGTCGCCTACCAGGAAGGCCGACCGGTCGAGCGTTCCCTGCATCAGCCGCAGGGCGTCCACGCCGCGCTCGGCGAGCCTGGGCTCGAGCTCGTCCGGCGACCGCTTGAGGTAATGGAGCTGGTAGCGGCGGACCGCGATGTAGGGCTCGTGGCTGTACTGCTCCCAGAACATCCATTGTAGCATGCGGGCGCGGGCGCGCGCCGCCTCGGGAATGAGCGCCGAGCCTTCCGCCAGATGGATGATGATCGCGTTCGACTCCGACAGGGTCTCGCCGTCGGGGAAGACGACCAGCGGAACCCGGCCGGCGGGATTCAGCGCCAGGAAGGCCGGTTCGCGCGTCCCGCCGCCCGGCACATCGACGTTGCGCCAGACCGAGGGAATGCCGAGATGATCGGCCACCCATTTGACCTTCAGGCAATTCCCGGAGCCCGGATCGCCATAAAGGATCAGGGGTTCGGCCATCGGCACCCTCGCGTGCAATTCGGGACGACTCTGTCGGGCGGCCCGCGAATTGGCAACGCTGGATGGATCAGGCGGCCCTTGACCTTCCCATGATGGGAAGCCCCATCTGAATGGCATGGCTGCTTCGATCGGAACTGCCCCCATGCCCGACCCTGTCTCCCTGAGCTTCCCCGTCGAGGGGATGTCCTGCGCGTCCTGCGTCGGACGGGTCGAGCGCGCCTTGAAGGCGCTGCCTGGCGCCCGCGACGTGGCGGTCAACCTCGCCACCAACCGCGCCAGCCTCGTCCTCGACGGCGGCGCAAGCCCGGCCGACGCCGCGGCGGCGCTGGCGGATGCCGGCTACCCGGTCCCGGAGACGCAGAGCCTGATCGCCGTCGACGGGATGTCCTGCGCGTCCTGCGTCGGCCGCGTCGAGCGGGCGCTCACCGCCGTGCCGGGCGTCATGGGTGCCAGCGTCAACCTCGTCACCGGCCAGGCCGCGATCCGCCATCCCGAAGGGCTCGTGGCGACCCCCGACCTCGTCACGGCCGTGGAGGCGGCGGGCTACGAGGCCCGACCCCTCGACGCCGGGCCGCGGATCGACCCGGCCACCCGGCGGGAGGCCGAGGGCCGCGCCCTGCGACGCGACCTCATCGCCGCGGCGCTGCTCTCCGCCCCCGTGGTGGTGCTCGACATGGGCGGCCACATCCTGCCGAGCCTGCACGGTGGACAAGCTACGGCCCTGGTCCAGGCCGTGCTGGCGACCCTGGTCCTCGCCTGGCCCGGCCGGCGCTTCTTCCTGCGCGGGGTGCCGGGCTTGGTGCGCGGTCATCCGGACATGAACGCCCTCGTCGCCCTCGGGGCCGGCGCTGCCTACCTCTATTCCCTGGTCTCGACCCTGGCGCCCGGCCTGCTGCCGGCCGGCGCGGTGCATCTCTATTTCGAGGCCAGCGTGCTCATCGTCACGCTGATCCTATTCGGGCGGACCCTGGAGGCCGGGGCCAAGGGCCGGACCGGACAGGCCATCGCCCGTCTGATGGATCTCGCCCCCAGGACCGCCCGGGTGATCCGCGCCGGTGCCGAGATCGAGGTGCCGCTGGGCGATCTCCGCCTCGGCGATGTGGTCCGCGTCCGCCCCGGGGAGCGCGTGGCGGCCGATGGCGTTGTGGTGTCCGGCACGAGCCACGTCGACGAGAGCATGGTCACCGGCGAGCCGGCGCCCGTGCGCAAGGGGCCGGGGGACCGGATGGTCGGCGGCACCCTCAACGGCCGCGGCAGCCTCGACCTGCGGGTCGATGCGGTTGGTGCAGCCACGGTGCTGGCGCAGATCGCCGCCATGGTCGAGCGGGCCCAGGGCGGCAAGCTGCCGATCCAGGCACTGGTCGACCGGGTCACCGGGCGCTTCGTGCCGGCGGTGATCGGGATCGCGCTGGCGACTTTTTTAGGATGGCTGATCTTCGCCCCGGCGCCAGCCCTTGGGCCGGCCTTGGTCAACGCCGTGGCGGTGCTGATCATCGCCTGCCCCTGCGCAATGGGGCTCGCCACCCCCACCGCCATCATGGTCGGGACCGGCCGCGCGGCGGCCCGCGGAATCCTGTTCCGCGACGGCGCGGCCCTGCAGGGGCTGCGCGACGTGCGCGTGGTCGCCTTCGACAAGACCGGGACCCTCACCGAGGGCCGCCCGCGCGTCACCGATCTGTTCGTCGGCGCGGGCCTCGCAGAGGAGGATGCGCTGGCGCTGGCCGCCGGCCTGGAGAGCCGGTCCGAGCATCCGCTGGCCGGCGCCGTGGTGGCGGCCGCGCGCGCGCGCGGCCTCGCCATCCCCGAGTCGGAGCACTTCGAGGCGCTGGAGGGGTTTGGAATTTCCGGCCGGGTCGCGGGTCGAAGCGTGGTCCTCGGCGCGCCGCGCTACCTCGAAAAACTCGGCATCGCTCAGGACACGGACCTTTCCGCCCGGGCCAAGCGCTTGGCCGCGGACGGCAAGAGCCCGATCCACCTGGCCCTCGACGACCGCCACGCTGGGCTACTGGCCGTCTCCGACCCGGTGAAACCGGGCGCCCGTGAGGCCGTGGCGGCACTGAAGGCGCAGGGGCTCGTCGTCGCGATGGTGACGGGCGACGATCCCCGCACCGCCGCCGGGATCGCCAAAAGCCTCGGCATCGACGAGGTGGCCGCCGGCATCCTGCCCGGCGGGAAGGTCGAGGCCGTCCAGCGGTTCAGGGCGGCACACGGGCCGGTGGCCTTCGTGGGCGACGGTATCAACGATGCGCCCGCACTGGCCGAGGCGGATGTCGGGCTCGCCATCGGCACCGGCACCGACATCGCCGTGGAGAGCGCCGATGTGGTTCTGATGTCGGGGGATCCGCAGGCGCTGGTGGAGGCGCTGTCCCTGTCCCGGGCGGTGATGGCCAATATCCGCCAGAACCTGTTCTGGGCCTTCGCCTACAATGCGGCCCTGATCCCGGTGGCCGCGGGCCTGCTGGTGCCGTTCGGCGGCCCGGCCCTGTCGCCGGTCCTGGCCGCCGGCGCCATGGCCTTCTCGAGCGTCTTCGTCCTCGGCAACGCCCTGCGGCTGCGCCGGGCGGGCGGTCGGGCCGAGCCCGCCGAGGCGACCGCGCTGTCGCCGAGGCCCGCATGAGCGCGGGCCCGATCACCATCGGCGAGGCGGCGCGGCGCACCGGCGTCTCGGCCAAAATGATCCGCTGGTACGAGGCGACGGGCCTGCTGCCGCCCGCCACCCGCTCCGAGGCGGGCTATCGCCATTACGACGATGCGGACCTGCACACCCTGCGTTTCGTCCGCCGCGCCCGCGACCTCGGCTTCAGCGTCGAGGCCATCTCGGACCTGCTGGCCCTCTGGCGCGATCGCGCTCGGCCGAGCGCCGGCGTGAAGGCGATCGCCGAGCAGCAGATCGCCGACCTGCGCCGGCGCATCGCCGAGCTGGAGGGCATGGCCCGGACCCTGGAGCACCTCGCCGAAAGCTGCTGCGGCGACGAGCGGCCCGAATGCCCGATCCTGGATGATCTCGCGACGGAGGATCATGCGCCCGCGCCGCGGCGGCACTCCGCCGGGTCGGAGGCTCTCGCGACCCACTCGATGGACCTGCGCACAAAGCGTGGCCGTTGACGCCGCGTCTGGCCCCAGCTTTGCTGGTCCGGCCCAGACCTGAAGGCCACGAAAGCCCGGACCCATGCCCGTCCTCGAACGGATCCGCGACTTCGCCGACACGATGACCACGTGGCGGCACGATCTCCACGCCCATCCCGAGCTGCTCTACGACGTGGAGCGGACCGCGGGATTCGTGGCCGATCAGCTCCGGGCCTTCGGCTGCGATACGGTGGAGACCGGCATCGGCCGCACCGGCGTGGTCGGGGTGATCCGCGGCAACGGCCGGAGCTCGAACCGCGCCATCGGGTTGCGTGCCGATATGGATGCCCTGCCGATCCAGGAGGTGCGCGATCTGCCCTATCGCTCCACCGTGCCGGGGAAGATGCACGCCTGCGGCCATGACGGGCACACCACGATGCTGCTCGGGGCGGCCAAGTACCTCGCCGAGACCCGGGACTTCGACGGTGCCGCGGTGCTGATCTTCCAGCCCGCCGAGGAGGGCGGCGGCGGCGGCGAGGCGATGGTCGAGGACGGCCTGATGGAGCGGTTCGGGATCGAATCGGTCTACGGGATGCACAACATCCCCGGCATGGCGGTCGGCACCTTCGCGATCCGGCCAGGGCCGATCATGGCGTCCACCGACCGCTTCACCCTCACCATCGAGGGGCGGGGCGGCCACGCGGCCCTGCCGCAGAACGCCGTCGACAGCGTGCTGGTGGCGAGCCACGTGATCATCGCCCTGCAGAGCATCGTGTCGCGCAACCTCCATCCCCTGGAATCGGCCGTGATCTCGGTCTGCGCGCTCGATGCCGGCGAGGCGTTCAACGTGCTGCCGCAGAGCGTGACCATGCGCGGCACCATGCGCACCCTGTCCCAGGCCGTGCGCAGCCAGATCAAGGCGCGGATCGAGACCCTGGTGACGGAGATCGCGGGTGCCTTCGGCGCCACCGGCGTGGTCGAGTATGGCTCGAGCTATCCGGTGACCGAGAACCACCCGGCCGAGACGGACTTCATGGCCGGCGTCGCCGAATCCCTCGTCGGGCCTGAGAATGTCGACCGGACGGTAGCGCCGATGATGACCGCCGAGGACTTCTCCTACATGCTCGGCCGCCGCCCCGGCGCCTACATGTTCATCGGAAACGGCGACAGTGCCTCGCTCCACCACCCGCACTACGATTTCAACGATGCCGCGGCGCCTTACGGGGCTTCGCTGTGGGCGCGCCTGATCGAGACCGCGCTGCCCCGGACGGCGTGACCCCTACGGGCGACCCCCGCATCCCGCTCCCGACCCTCCGGCAGGCCGTTCCGGTCTGGCTGCGGGTGGCCGCCCTCTCCTTCGGCGGCCCCGCCGGCCAGATCGCCGTGATGCACCGGATCCTGGTGGAGGAGCGGCGCTGGATTTCCGAGCGGCGCTTCCTGCACGGGCTCGGCTTCTGCACGCTCCTGCCGGGGCCGGAGGCGCAGCAGCTCGCCACCTATATCGGCTGGCTTATGCACGGCCCCACCGGCGGGCTGGTGGCGGGCGGGCTGTTCGTGCTGCCGGGGCTCGTCGCCCTGATGGGCCTGAGCTGGCTCTACGTGCTGTACGGAGCGGTCGTCTGGGTGGAGGGCCTGTTCTTCGGCCTCAAGGCGGCGGTGCTCGCCATCGTGCTGCACGCGCTCTGGCGCCTCAGCGGCCGGGCCTTGCGCCGGCGGGCGGACCGGCTCATCGCGGGGGCCGCCTTCGGGGCGATTTTTTTGCTCGCGGTGCCGTTTCCGTTGGTCGTCGTCGCGGCGGGCATTCTCGGCCTCGTGCTGGGGCGCCGGCCCGCGCCGGGCCCGACCCAAGCGGACGATGCGGCGGGTGACGAGGCCGGTTTCCTGATCGGCGCGGCGATGCTGCCGCGGGAGCACGCGGGGCCGGCGGATTCGCTGCGCATCGGCGCGCTCTGGCTGGCGATCTGGCTCCTGCCGGTGGCCGCCCTGCTGGTGCTGCCCGGGGTGCCCGCGGTCTTCGGGCAGGTCGCCGTGTTCTTCGCCAAGATGGCGGTGGTGACCTTCGGTGGCGCCTACGCGGCCCTGGCCTATGTCGCCCAGCAGGCGGTGGAGCATTACGGCTGGCTGCGGCCCGGGGAGATGCTCGACGGGCTCGGGCTCGCCGAGACCACTCCCGGCCCGCTGATCATGGTGCTCCAGTTCGTCGGCTTCCTGGCCGGCTACCGGGCGCCCGGCACCCTGCCGCCGCTGCTCGCCGGGACGCTGGCCGGCCTGCTCACCACCTGGGTCACCTTCGCGCCCTGCTTCCTCTGGATTTTTTCGGGTGCGCCGCTGATCGGGCGCCTGCGCGGCAGCCGGCTGCTCGCCGGCGCGCTCTCGGCGATCACCGCCGCGGTGGCCGGGGTGATCCTGAACCTCGCGGTCTGGTTCGGGCTGCGGACCCTGTTCCGCGAGGTCCGGACGGTGCCGTTCGGGCCCCTGCGCCTGGACCTGCCTGTGCTCGGCAGCCTCGATCCCACCGCCCTGGCGCTGACGCTGCTGGCGATCCTCGCCGTCTTCCGGCTCAATCTTGGGGCGGTGCCGACCCTGGCGCTGTGCGCCGGGGCCGGGATGCTGCTGCGGCTGACGGGGCTGCTGGCCTGACCCGGCAGGTCAGACCCCGTAGCGGGCCTTGAGCAAGGCGTAGGTCAGACGCGCGGTCTGGACCTCGCCGCCTTCGGGCCGGCCGGGCTTGGTCGAGGGATTCCAGCCGTAGAGGTCGAAATGCCCGTGTGCCTTGGTCTTCGGGGCGAAGCGGCGCAGGAACAGGGCCGCGGTGATCGCCCCGGCGAACGGGCCGCCGGAGACATTGTTGAGGTCGGCCACCTTGGAATCGAGCAGGCTCGCGTAGGGAGCGTGCAGCGGCATCCGCCAGATCGGGTCGATCGCAATCCGCCCGGCCTCCGCGACGGCGGTCGCCAGGGCCTCGTCCTCGGTGAAGAAGGCCGGCAGGTCCGGCCCCAGGGCCACGCGCGCCGCGCCCGTGAGCGTCGAGAAGTCCAAGATCAACTCGGGCGCCTCGGAATCGGCCAGCGTCAGCGCGTCGGCGAGGATCAGGCGGCCTTCGGCGTCGGTGTTGCCGATCTCGACGCTGAGACCGGCCCGGCTGGACAGCACGTCGCTGGGGCGGAAGGCGTTGCCCGCGATCGCGTTCTCCACCGCCGGGATCAGCACCCGCAGGCGGAGCCTGAGGCCGGCGCCCATGATCATGTCGGCGGCGGCCAGCGCCACCGCGGCGCCGCCCATATCCTTCTTCATCAGCAGCATCGCCGATGAGGGCTTGATGTCGAGCCCGCCCGTGTCGAAGGCGACGCCCTTGCCCACGAGGGTCACCCGCGGCGCGTCCTCCGGACCCCAGGTCAGGTCGATCAGCCGTGGCGTCCGCGTCGAGGCGGCACCGACCGCGTGGATCAGGGGAAATTCTTGGGCCAGCTCCTCGCCCTGCGTGACGTCAATCGCGGCGTCGTAGCGCTCGGCCAGGGCCCGGGCGGCGGCCTCGATCTCGGCCGGGCCGAGGTCGTTGGCCGGCGTGTTGATCAGGTCGCGGCCGAGCGCCACTGCGCCGGCGACCCGCTCGACCTCCGCGGCGTCGATCCCGGCCGGCGCCACCAGCCGGGCCTTGGTGCCCCCGGAGGACCGGTAGCGGCCGAAGCGGTAGCTGCCCATCAGCCAGGCCAGGGCGCCCTCGGCGGACTCCGGCGCGTTTTCCAAGCGAAACGCGCCCTCCGGCAGCAGGCCCGGCAACTTGCCGGCGATCAGCCGGTCGTAGGTTGGCGCCGCGGGATCGCCGAGGCCGAACAGCGCCCGGGCGAGACTCCCGTCAGGCCCCGGCAGCAGCGCGAGGCTCCCGGCCTTCGGCTTGAAGCCGATGGCGTGTGCGAAGCTCTTGTGCGCCGGTTCCAGGACGGCTTCGGCCTCGGGCCAGGAGGCCGTCGTCACGAGGGTGACCGGCACCGAGGGCGTGTCGGTGGGCAGCAGGGCGGGATGCGTCGCGGGAGCGTCGGCCTGGGTCATGTGCCTCTCGTGCGGCGGTCGGGCCGGCAGCGGCTTAACCGGTGGTTAGGGTTAACGCTCTATCACCGGCCGGCCGGGAGCGTGAAGCGCGAGCCAGAGCCCGCCCGGCCTGTGCCGGCGGAGCGCATCATGAAGACGGCCCCGACCCGGGTCACCCGGACCCTGGCTTCCCACGTCCGCCGCACCGGCCTCGCTGCCGTGGCTCTTGCGACGCTGGGCCTTGCCGGCTGCAACACCCGCTCCCCGGAAACCACCGGCTCGATCGGCGATCTCGGCGGCCGCCAGATGGCCTCGCGCCCGGAAGCGCCCTCCCGCCAGGATCTCGATGCACTGGCCGAGCGGTTCAACGCCAATCCCGGCGACGGGCGGGCGGCCATCGCCTATGCCCGCGCCCTGCGGGTGAACGATCAGGCGGCCCAGGCCTCCGCGGTGCTGCAGCAGGCGGCCCTGCGCAACCCGCGCGACACGTTCATCCTCGGCGCCTACGGTAAGTCGCTTGTCGAGGCCGGCCGGTACCGCGAGGCGATCGACGTCCTCGCCAACGCCCATTCCCCGGCCTCGCCCGATTGGCGCATCCTGTCGGCGCAGGGCTCGGCCTCTGCGCAGCTCGGTGAGCAGGCGCGGGCCCAGAGCTTCTACGAAGCCGCGCTCAAGATCCGGCCGAACGAGCCCTCGCTGCTCTCGAATCTCGGCCTGTCCTATGCCCTGTCGCGCAACCTCGACCAGGCCGAACAGACCCTGCGGCTCGCCGCCGACCAGCCCGGTGCCGATGCCCGGGTGCGGGCGAACCTCGCCCTCGTGCTCGGCCTCAAGGGTCGATTCGCCGATGCCGAGACGGTGCTGCGCCGGGACATGGGTCCCGAGGAGGCCGCGGCGAACGTCGCGTCCCTGCGCAAGCTCGCCGCCCAGCCGAATCGCTTCAAGGCGCTGTCCGGCACGCCGCAGCAGGGCTGACGGACCCTCAAATCCCATCTGAGCTACTCGCAAAGGCACCCGGGACCGCTCCGCGTCCCGGGCTTTGCCGTGCCGTGGGCACATGCCCACAAGCCCGACAGGGTAGCGCGGCTGTCATCGCAACCCGGTAGCGGCCAGATTCGAAAAGTTCTATATCGACTCCTGGCTGCGCCGCGCGGCTCCACGGGCGTCCAAATCGCCCCCGCGCATCGTCTCCTGCCCGGGCACTCCCGGGGCGGCGCGCGCCCGTCGGGCGCTACACAGGCCGAACACAGACTTCCTAGCGCAGGTCTTGCCTGCGCGTGTTCGACAACCCGCAGCGAGGATAGAACCAGCCGTGCCATCACTCGACAGCTTCAAGGCCCGCCAGACGCTCGAAGCCGGCGGCAAGACCTACACGTATTATTCGATCCCCGAGGCCGAGAAGAACGGCCTCGCATCCGCCACTGCGCTGCCCTTCTCGATGAAGGTGATCCTCGAGAACCTGCTGCGCTTCGAGGACGATCGCTCGGTCCGCAAGGCCGACATCGCGGCGACGGTCGGCTGGCTCGAGCAGAAGGGCAAGGCCGAGGTCGAGATCGCGTTCCGGCCCGCCCGCGTGCTGATGCAGGACTTCACCGGCGTCCCGGCCGTGGTCGATCTCGCGGCCATGCGCGACGCCATGGTGGCGCTGGGCGGCGACCCGCAGAAGATTAACCCGCTGGTCCCGGTGGATCTCGTCATCGACCACTCGGTGATCGTCGACGAGTTCGGCACCCCCAAGGCGCTCGCCGACAACGTCGCCCTGGAATACTCGCGCAACGGCGAGCGCTACACCTTCCTGAAGTGGGGCCAGTCGGCCTTCGACAACTTCTCCGTGGTCCCGCCCGGCACCGGCATCTGCCACCAGGTGAACCTGGAATACCTGGCCCAGACCGTCTGGACGAAGTCCGAGGACGGCTCCGAGGTCGCCTATCCCGATTCGCTGGTCGGCACCGATTCTCACACCACCATGGTCAACGGCATGGCGGTGCTCGGCTGGGGCGTCGGCGGCATCGAGGCCGAGGCGGCCATGCTCGGCCAGCCGCTCTCGATGCTGATCCCCGAGGTCGTGGGCTTCAAGCTGTCGGGCAAGCTGCCCGAGGGCACCACCGCCACCGACCTCGTGCTCACCGTCACCCAGATGCTGCGCAAGAAGGGCGTGGTCGGCAAGTTCGTGGAGTTCTACGGCCCCGGCCTCGACGACATGGCGGTGGCTGACCGGGCCACGATCTCCAACATGGCCCCGGAATACGGCGCCACCTGCGGCTTCTTCCCGATCGACCAGAAGACCATCGACTTCCTGAAGGTCACCGGCCGCTCCGACGACCGGATCGCCCTGGTGGAAGCCTACGCCAAGGCCCAGGGCATGTGGCGCGACGCCAAGACCCCCGACCCGGTCTTCACCGACACGCTGCATCTCGACATGGGCGAGGTCCGGCCCTCGCTCGCCGGACCGAAGCGCCCGCAGGACCGGGTGCTTCTCGACGCCGCCAAGCCCGGCTTCGCGACCTCGATGGAGACCGAGTTCAAGAAGGCCGCCGACCTCGCCCGCCGCTATCCCGTAGAGGGCACGAACTTCGACATCGGCCACGGCGACGTGGTGATCGCAGCGATCACCAGCTGCACCAACACCTCGAACCCGTCGGTGATGATCGGCGCGGGCCTGCTCGCCCGCAACGCCGTCGCCAAGGGCCTGCGCTCGAAGCCGTGGGTGAAGACCTCGCTGGCCCCCGGCTCGCAGGTCGTCGGTGAGTACCTCGAGAAGTCCGGCCTGCAGGAGCCTCTCGACGCGCTGGGCTTCAACCTTGTCGGCTTCGGCTGCACCACCTGCATCGGCAATTCCGGCCCGCTGCCGGAGGCGATCTCAAAAGCGATCAACGACAACGACGTCGTGGCCGCCGCGGTGCTCTCGGGCAACCGCAACTTCGAGGGCCGGGTGAACCCCGACGTGCGGGCGAACTATCTCGCCTCGCCGCCGCTGGTGGTGGCCTACGCGCTCGCGGGCTCGATGCAGATCGACATCACCACCGAGCCGCTGGGCCAGGGCTCCGACGGGAAGCCGGTCTACCTGAAGGATATCTGGCCGTCCTCGGCCGAGGTCCAGCAGTTCATCGAGGAGAACATCACCTCGGCCCTGTTCAAGCGCCGCTACGCCGACGTGTTCGGCGGCGACCAGAACTGGAAGGATGTCGAGGTCACCGAGGCCGAGACCTTCGCGTGGAACCCCGGCTCCACCTACGTGCAGAACCCCCCGTACTTCGTCGGCATGGAGAAGACGCCCAAGCCCGTGGAGGACATCGAGAACGCCCGCATCCTCGGGCTCTTCCTCGACTCGATCACCACCGACCACATCTCGCCCGCGGGCAACATCCGGGCGGCCTCGCCGGCCGGCGAGTACCTGCAGGCGCACCAGGTCCGCGTGCAGGACTTCAACCAGTACGGCACGCGGCGCGGCAACCACGAGGTGATGATGCGGGGCACCTTCGCCAACATCCGCATCAAGAACCAGATGGTCCGGGACCCGTCCGGCAACGTGGTCGAGGGGGGCTGGACGCTGTTCCAGCCGTCCGGCGAGAAGATGTTCATCTACGACGCGGCGCAGAAATACGCCGCGCAGGGCACCCCGCTCGTCGTCTTCGCCGGCAAGGAATACGGCACCGGCTCCTCGCGCGACTGGGCGGCCAAGGGCACGAAGCTGCTCGGCATCCGCGCCGTCGTGGCCGAGAGCTTCGAGCGCATCCACCGCTCGAACCTCGTCGGCATGGGCGTGGTGCCGCTGGTCTTCCAGGGCGATACGTCCTGGGCATCCCTGGGCCTCAAGGGTGACGAGACCGTCACCATCAAGGGCCTGTCGGGCGAACTGAAGCCGCGCCAGACCCTGGTCGCGGAGATCACCTCGGCGGACGGATCGAAGAAGGAGGTGCCGCTCACCTGCCGGATCGATACGCTCGACGAGCTGGAATACTTCCGCAACGGCGGCATCCTGCCCTACGTGCTGCGCTCCCTCGCAGCCTGAGCATCGACCGGGCGGGCCTTCGGGTCCACCCGGACAGTTCCGAGGCGGCGCCATCCGGCGCCGCCTTTTTCACGTTTGGCGCCCGCGTATTGTCTTGCGCGCAATCTTGTTTTCGTCGCCCGGCACCCCATAACCCGGCTCCCGAAGCCAGGATGGGACCCCCATGAAGCACGTCACAAAAACACTCGCCGCCGCCGGACTGACGGCTCTGCTGTCGAGCGCGGCCTTCGCCGCCCAGGTCGAGCGCGTCCGCGGCACCATCGACAAGGCCGAGGGCAGCACGCTCACCATCAAGACCGAGGACGGCAAGTCAGAGACCGTCGATGTCGGCGGTGCGAAGTTCGCCTGGGTCGTCCCGTCGAGCCTCGACCAGATCAAGGACGGCGTCTTCATCGGCACGGCCACCAAGGGCGAGAACCCGATGACGGCCCTCGAAGTCGTGCTCTTCCCCGAGTCGATGCGCGGCACCGGCGAGGGCCATTACGGCTGGGACTCGATCACCGACCAGACCGGCGGCGCCGGCTCCAAGGTGAAGAGCGCCATGACCAACGGCACCGTGAAGGCCGAGACGGCCAACGCCCCGAAGGTCAAGAGCGCCATGACCAATGGCACCGTGAAGGCCGACAAGGCGGCGTCGGGCGGCGAGCGCACCCTGACGGTGAGCTACGGCAAGGACGGGTCCAAGGAGATCGTGGTGCCGTCCTCGGCGCCGATCGTCGCCTTCGAGCCGGCCGACAAGGCGATCCTGGCGCCCGGCTCCAAGGTCTTCGCCGTGGTCGCCAAGGATGGCGCCAAGGCTGAGGGCAAGCTCGTTGCGGTCGGCAAGGACGGCCTCACCCCGCCGATGTGATGTTTGGGAGTCTTCGCGTACCGCGGCCGGCCGGACCGGCCGCGGTACGCGGACTCCTCATCGAAGCTCGGGCGTTCTGCAGGTTCGGAGACGAAGGCTGAACCTGCAGCGTTCGGGCGATGGCGCATCGCCTCCGGGATGGGTCGAGCGTATGCACAAATCATTGGCACGCTCGGGCGCCGTGCAGGGGGAGGGACTGGGCTTTTCACATCCGTGAGCAACGGCCGTGAATCAGCAATCCGTCTCGCAGCAGGTGATCAGTTTTTGGGATAAGTCAATACATATACAATTCTATTCAAATTTTATAAAAGAAAATCGCTAATCAAATTGAAACTTTGTGTGAGAAATCGGTGCGTTATATAACCGGGCAAATTATGTTCGGTTTGTGGGCAGCGTAATCCGGCCGATCTCAGGCGTTGATATTTTCGCGACCGTGCTAGAATATCTGCGATCTAGCATCGAAGACGCGAGACTGGCGCGATGAAATTCTTGCGCGACGCAAAAATTCTTGTGAAGTTTATAATTCCGCTTGCCATTATAGCCTTCACGGCGGGAGGATTGCTCCTCTACGCCCGTTCGAGCTTGATCGCGCAGTCAGGACAGACTCGGCAGATCGTCGATGTGCAGGCCAAGCGCCTCGCGCTGATCCTCAGCCTCCAGATCGATGGCAGCGAGATTTCTGTCCAGGCCCGGAACCTCGTCCTGGAGACGCGGGACTCCCAGATGGCGGGGTACGAGACCCGCATCAAGCAGGCCAAGGCGCACGCCTTCGGCGTCATCGATGAGCTGGGGAAGCTCACCGATACGGCCGAGCGGCGCGCGGCGAACGACGCGCTGCGCCAGACCTTGACGGCGCTCGGTGCGGTCATCGACCGGGTCGTCGCCAGCGCGGAGCAAGGCGACAGCGAACTCGCGCGCGACATCCTGTTGGGCGACGGCAATCCGCTGCGCGCGAAGCTGTGGGAGCTGGCGCGAGCTCGGGTCGAGGTTCTGACGACCGAACTCCAGAACGAGCGCGACGCGTCCGAGCAATCGGCCTCGCGCGCTACCCTCACGCTGGTCGCAGCGGCCTCGATCGGCCTCGTCGTCGCCATCGCGGCGGGCGTGGCGGTGGTCGTCCTGGGCGTTGCGGCGCCCCTCAAGAAGCTGGTCCGGACGCTCGAACGGATGGGGCGCGGGGAGATCGACAGCGACATCGCCGAGGCCGCCCGCGGCGACGAGATCGGCGCGGTCGGGCGTGTGGTCGAGGGGATCAAGCGGATGGTCGCCGAGAGGGCGGCGGAGCAGGCCGAAATCCGGCGCCGCGTTGAAGCGGAGGCTTCGGCCGAGCGCAGGCGCGCCCGGGCCGAGCTGGCCGAGCGCTTCGAGCGGACCATGGGCGGCATCGTCGGTGCCGTGTCGAACTCGGCCTCCGAGCTTCAGAACGCCGCCCAGAGCATGACCGACACTGCCAGCCTCGCGGCGATGCAGGCCGCCACCGTCGCGGCGGCGGCCGAGGAAGCCGCCGGCAACGTCCAGACCGTGGCGACGGCCGCGGAGGAGCTGGGCACCTCGGTTCAGGAGATCGGCCGGCAGATCACCGGATCGGCCGATCTGACCCGGATTGCGGCGCGGGAGGCCGGTGAGACGACTCAGCTCGTCCAGGCCCTGAACCAGACTTCGGTGAAGATCGGCGAGATGGTCGGGCTGATCGCCAGCATCGCCAGCCAGACCAACCTGCTGGCGCTCAACGCGACCATCGAGGCGGCCCGGGCCGGCGAGGCCGGGCGCGGCTTCGCCGTCGTCGCCAGCGAGGTGAAGGAGCTGGCCAGCCAGACCGCCAAGGTTACGGACGAGATCACTGGCCAGATCGGCGCGATCCGGGCGGTGACCGAGAACGCCGTGGCGGCGATCGGGGGCATCACCGGCCGGATCGGCGAGATCGACGGCGTCACCGCCAGCATCGCTACGGCGGTGGAGGAGCAGGGCGCTGCGACCCAGGAGATCGTCCGCAACGTCGCTCAGGCCGCGTCGGGCACCGGCGAGGTGACCAGCAACATCGTCGGGGTCGCGGAGGCGTCCGAGAAGACCGGGGCGGCCGCGACCCAGGTGCTGGGCGCAGCCGCCGTGCTCTCGGATCAGTCCGGGCGTCTGAACGCCGAGGTGGCCCGCTTCCTCAACGGCATCCGGGCCGCTTGAGGAACATTCTTTCGGTCCGATAGCCTCACAAAAATCATGGTTTCAAAAGGTCTTCGACCTTTTGCGGGTGCAGGACGGAGCCCTGCGAGGCCTCGGGGCTCCGCGCACCGAACCCCGCCAAAGGGCCGCAGGCCCTTTGGAAACCCCTGCTCTGGCCGTGTGATCGCGCCGTATCAGGCCGCGAGTGCGACGGTGTAATCCGCCTCAGTCTTCTTGCGGATTTCCTCCTCGGAGACGCCGTCGGCGAGCTCGATCAGCTTCATGCCGCCGTCACCCTTCTTGTCGATCTCGAACACCCCGAGATCGGTGATGACGAGGTCGACCACCTGCGTGCCGGTGAGCGGCAGGTCGCAGGCCTTGAGCAACTTGGGGCTCTCGGTGCCGTCCTTGTTCTTGGCGACGTGCTCCATCACCACGACCACGCGCTTGACCCCGGCCACGAGGTCCATGGCGCCGCCCATCCCCTTCACCATCTTGCCGGGGATCATCCAGTTGGCGAGGTCGCCGTTGCCGGCCACCTGCATCGCCCCGAGGATCGACAGGTTGATGTGGCCGCCCCGGATCATCCCGAAGGAATCCGCGGAGGAGAAGTAGCTCGTCGTCGGCAGCGCGGTGATCGTCTGCTTGCCGGCGTTGATCAGGTCGGCATCCTCCTCGCCCTCGTACGGGAAGGGCCCCATGCCGAGCATGCCGTTTTCGGATTGCAGCTGCACCGACATGCCCTCGGGGATGTAGTTCGATACCAACGTCGGGATGCCGATACCGAGGTTCACGTAGAAGCCGTCTTCCAGCTCCTTGGCGGCGCGCGCCGCCATCTGCTCGCGGGTCCAGGCCATGGTCGTCTCCTGATAGCGTGGCGCGCTCAAGCGCGGCCGGATCTGGCTATGTCCCTCCCCCTTGCGGGGAGGGGGAGGGGTGGGGGTGGTTCAGACGGGACCGCAGAGCCTCATCCGGCACCACCCCCACCTCCGGCTCCTCCCCGCAAGGGGGAGGAGAGAAGCGTGGAGGCGCGCGCCTAATGCGTGCCGCCGCCGGCAGCTGCGGGCGTGCTGTCGCCGCGCTTACGCACGGTGCGTTGCTCGATGCGCTTCTCGCGCAGGCCCACCTCGATGATCCGCTTCACGAAGATCCCGGGCGTGTGGATCGTGTCCGGGTCGATCTCGCCTGGCTTCACGAGGTGCTCCACTTGCGCCACAGTCATCTTGGCGGCGGTCGCCATCATCGGGTTGAAGTTGCGCGCGGTCATCCGGTAGCGGAGGTTGCCCTCGGTATCGCCGGTATGGGCGTGCACGAGGGCGAGGTCGGCGAACAGGCCGCGCTCCATCACGTAGTGCTCGCCGTCGAACTCTCGCACTTCTTTGCCTTCGGCGACCTTGGTGCCGACGCCGGTCTTGGTGAAGAAGGCCGGGATGCCGGCGCCACCCGCGCGGATGCGCTCGGCCAAGGTGCCTTGCGGGTTGAACTCGATCTCCAGCTCGCCCCCGAGATACTGCCGGGCGAACTCCTTGTTCTCGCCGACATAGGACGAGATCATCTTGCGCACCTGCCGCGTGTCCAGGAGCTTGCCTAGGCCGACCCCGTCGATGCCGGCGTTGTTCGACACGATGGTCAGGCCCTTGACCCCCGAAACGCGCACCGCCTCGATCAGCTCGTCGGGGATGCCGCAGAGGCCGAAGCCGCCGCACATCACCATCATGTCGTCGCGCAGCAATCCGGCCAGAGCCGCCGTAGGATCCGTGTAGACCTTCTTCATCGAACCGTCCTTTTCCCGTCCGGTCTGACCCGGCCGAAACCTTGGGAAGCGCGTTTCCTCGGGTCTGCTGTCCCTGATTCCGCTGACGAAATCCAGTACCGGTATCCTCGGCACACATGGCGTCCGGGGCGATCCGTAACCCGCACCGCGTTGGGGAGAGCGCAGCGGCTCGCGCGGCCCCCCGCAGACAAGGCCGGCGGAGCACGCTATGACGTGCACCCAACGAGCAGACCCGACCGGGCCGCGACGGCTTGAGGGGGCTGGCGCGGCACCCGGCCCTCGGCCGCAGCCGCGGCTCGCCCATCCGGAGCACGATGTCGCCCCGACGCCCCATCTTCCTTCTCGCCCTCGCAGGCCTGACCCTGGCGGGCCTCGGCCTGCGGGACTGGCCGGTCGACGGCCGCCGGGCGATGACCTTCGCGGGCGGCGCGCTGGACGATTACGGCCTGACGCTGACCGCCGAGGGCCCGGCGCGCCTCACGCTCCTGCCTCTTCCGCGCCTGTCCCTCGGTCCCGTCCGCGTCGCCGCCGGCCCCACGGGGTCGACCCTCGCCGAGGGCGGAAGCCTGACGATCGACCTCGATCCGCTGGGGCTCCTGGCCGGCCGCGCCGCCCTGGGCGGTCTCCGGCTCGAAGGCGCCAGCCTGTCGCCGGATGCCGAGGCCTGGAGCGTGCCGCTCGCCCAGCTGTCCGCGCGGATGCGCTCGGGCGCGACGCAGCGCCCCCGCTGGCTGACCGTGACCGGCGCCCGCATCGCCGGGGGCGACGAGGCCCGGGACATCGACATCGACCTCGCTTGGCCGTTCTGGAGCGCCTCCGCGGAGGCCCGAGCGAGCCTGACTTGGCGGGGCGTGCCGACGCGGATCGCGCTGACCCATCTGCGGCCCGCCGACATCGTTCAGGGGCTTGCGACCCCATTTACCGCCGCAGTGACGTGGCCCGACGGCAATCTGGCGGTCGACGGCACCGCAAGCCCGCCGCCGAAGGGAGGCGCCCTGCCGGTGCTGGCCGGGCGCGCCCGGTTCGAGAGCCGCGCGCTCCCCGAAACCCTGGCCTGGCTCGGCCATGACGCGCCGCTTTCCTCGCTCGCCGGGGCTTTCTCCCTCGACGGGCGTTTCGAGACTTCGGACCGATCCGTATCCTGGCCGAGCCTGCGCGTTGGGCTCGGTGACGACGTGCTGGAAGGCGCAGGCGCCGTGACCTTCGGGCCGGGGGCCGTGCCGCGGCTCTCGGTCCAGGCGACCCTGGCGGCCGAGACGCTCAACCTCGCGCCGCTGATCGGTGACGTGATCAAGCTGTTCGACGCGGAGGCCGCGCCCCTGGCCCTGGCGCCGCTGACCAAGGGGGATCTCGACCTGCGCCTGTCGGCAGCGGAAAGCCGGGTCGGACCTTTCCAGGTTCAGGACCTCGCCGCCAGCATCCTGGTGCGGGACGCCGCGCTGGAAGTCGCGGTGAACCGCGCCCGCCTCCAGGACGGGACGCTCAAGGGGCGTCTTACCCTGGCGAGCGCCGAGGATCCCGCCGAGACCGAGGTGCGGATGCAGGGCAGCCTGGATCGGGTCGATGTTGGGGCTCTGCTCGGCGAGATCGGCGGCGGCCGCTGGATGAGCGGCCCCTTGCAGGGCCAAGTCACTCTGGAGGGCAGTGCCCGGGACAGTGCCGGCCTGCTCGCTCATCTGGGGGGGCGTGCCACGCTGGCCATCGACGGCGGCACGATCTCGGGCCTCGACCTAGCCGAGGTCGTCCACCGCAACGGCGCCGTCCCCGCCGGGGCGCTCGCGCGCCGCAACGGCCGGACCGCCTTCGAGCGTGCCGCGATCACCCTGCGTTTCTCCGACGGGATCGGCGAGTTCGCCGAGTCCGGCCTGCGCGGGCCGAGCGTCGGGGCCAACCTGCAGGGTCAGGTCTCGCTGCCCGGGCGGCGGATCGAGGCCCGGGGCGATCTGGCGCTTCGCGCCGCCGACCCGTCCCGCGGCCTCCTGTTCGAGGTTTCGGGGCCGTGGGACGCGCCGACCGCGCTGGTCGTTCCCCACGGCGAGGCGATGCTGCCCGATCCCTTCAAGGTTCCGGCCGCCCTCGGGCTGAGCGGCAACGCCCGCGCCTACGCGCCCTGATGCGGGCGATGGCACCGACGCTCGCCCGATTCTAAGCTTCGGCTTCAACCCAATCCGTGACCCCCATGCGCCCCCTGCTTGTCGAGGAACCCGTCACCCGCGCCGGACCGTTGTCGCGGCAGCTCGCGGTGTTCGCCATCATCGCCACGGGGCTCGCCCTGATCGTGGTGCGCGACCCGCGCGCCGATACCGATGCGGCTTTGGTCGCGCTGGCGGCCGGGCTCTGCGTCGCCCTGGCCGCGGCGGCCGCCTCCGTGTTCGCCTTCGTGCAGGTCTGGCGCGAGGGCGCGCGGGGTCTGGGGGCCGCGCTCGCCGGATTGTTCCTGGCGCTGCTGCTTCTGGGCTATCCGGCCTATCTCGGCTTGCGCGGCCTGCGCCTGCCGGCCCTGTCGGACATTACCACCGACATCGACAACCCGCCGGCTTTCTCGCGCTCGCGCGCCGCCTTCGCGGCCCGGGGCGGGCGCTATCCCACGGATCCCGGCCCCGCGCTCCGCGAGCGCCAGCGCGGCGCCTACCCGCAGATCGCCCCGTTGACCCTCGATATCGGCGCCGACGAGGCGTTCGAACTGGCCCGCAAGGCCGCCCTCAACCGGCATTGGCAGATCGTCGAGGCAATCCGTCCGGGCGGACGCACCGGCAACGGCCGGATCGAGGCGGTGGCCCGCGGACTCATCCTCAACCTGCCCGACGACGTGACCGTACGGATTCGGCCCCGGGCCGACGGCGCTCGGATCGACGTGCGCTCGGCCTCCCGGCTCGGCGGCCGGGATTTCGGCACCAATGCCGACCGGATCCGTGCCTATCTCGACGATGTCGCCAACCTGGCGCTGGCTGTGAAGTAGTCCGTCAGGCCGGCGCGTAGGCGCTGTCGAGACGCGGCGGTCCCTCGCAGGCCACGAGCCCGCGCCCGACCAGATCCTCGAGATGGGCGAAGACCGACAGGGCGGCAGCGCCGTGCAGCCGCGGGTCGAGGCCCTGGTAGATCGCCGCGACCACCTCCGGGATGCGGACATCGCCGGCAACCAGCCGGGCGCGGATCGCCGCCTCCCGCTGGCGGCGATGGCCGATGAGGCAGCGGACGAGACGCGCGGGCTCGCGCACCGGGCCGCCATGGCCCGGCCAGTAGATCGTCTCGCCGCGTCCGCGCAGCTTTTCCAGCGAGGCCATGTAGGCGCGCATCTCGCCGTCCGGGGGCGCTACGATCGTGGTGTTCCAGGCCATCACGTGGTCGCCCGAGAACAGCGCCTCCGCCTCCGGCAGCGCGAAGGCGAGGTGGTTCATGGTGTGGCCGGGGGTCTCCAAGGCCACGAGGGTCCAGCCCGGCCCGGAGACCGTGTCGCCCTCCGCCATCACGCGCTCGGGGGCGTGGGCCTTGTCGGAACTGGCGTCGAGCACCGGCGTCTCGCCCTCCGCCAGGGCGCGGGCGGCCCGATGCGGGCCACAGCCGACGATTGGCGCTCCGGTCCGGGCCGCCAGAAGCCGCGCCCCGGGCGAATGATCGCGATGGGTGTGGGTGACGACGATGGCCTCGACCTGCTCATCGGTGAGATCGGCCAGCAGCGCCTCGATATGGCTGGGATCATCCGGCCCGGGGTCGATGACCGCGACGCGCCGATCGCCGACCACGTAGGTGCAGGTGCCTGTGGCCGTGAACGGGCCACCGTTCGGAGCGATTCGTCGCCGGATCAGCGGCGCCACGCGCTCAAAGCGCCCAGCCTCGGGCAAGGACCGCTCGAAAGTCGGCCCGCTTGCCTCGTCATCCGCCATCGCCACCCCGTGCATGCCCGGGGGTGGTTCTAGAGCCGGGCCCGCTCGCGGTGCAATCGGGCAGAGGTGTCGGGTGCAATTCCCGGAGGGGATGGCTCGCGTGGTTTCAGGGTTGCCGAGCCGCCTTCGCTTCGCTTGCGGCTCAGTCCGCCCGGTGGGACCGGCCGGCCCGCACGCGGACAGGCACCGGAACGGGTGCCGGTATCACGCCGAGACCGAGGGCCGCCGCACGCACAGCGTCGGCAGCCCCATCGACGATTTCCGTCACGCGCGCCGCCAGCGCGTTGGCCTTGGATCGAACGGCTCTCTTTGCAGCTTGCAGCATCTCGGATCCTAGCTCGGACCTAATGATCTCTGTTCGAACGCTACCGTCTGGCTCCCGTTCCGTCACGCATCGTCGCGGGCCGATCCGTAAGCGAGAGGAAAGGGAAGTCCTTTGTCAAGTGCGCGGAACCGAAGCGAAACCTTGGCGTTTTCGAGTCCAGAACGACGCGGCCACCCGCGCCGGTACTTTTAAAGGATACGTACAATGCTCGGTTGGGCCGTAACTTTCCTCGTCGTCGCTCTGGTCGCTGCTCTGCTCGGCTTCGGTGGTATTGCCGGAACCGCGATGGAAGCCGCCAAGCTGGTTTTCTTCGTGGCGATCGTCCTGTTCGCGATTTCCGCGGTCGTCGGCCTGATGCGCGGCCGTTCGCCAACTCTGTAACGCGGTCGTAGCAACTGGCGCTGGCGCCAGGCTGACGAAGCGATTGCGGAAAAGCCGCCGCGAACACCGGCGGCTTTTCCATCTTCAGCGGTATCGAAGCGGAAGACAACACCGGCGGACATGCGGGTCAGGCCTTTTTGCGGTCCCCGCCATCGAGCTTCGCGATCAGTTCGGCGAAGCGATCCGGGACCGGCTGCTGGGCCACGGTGTCGTACATCGCACGCAACTGAGCGGCGAGGCGGTTGCGGGTGTGATCGCTCAGGCCGCCGCGGCCTGCTTGCCGCTCGCCCGGGACGGCAGTGGTGTTTCGCGTGTCGCCCGAGGCGATCGTCGTGGTGCCGGCCGGGGGATCGACGGTGGTTCCAGCATACGGATCTCCTGCGCGGAGGTCCGCGTCCTTCCCCTCGTCCGCCATTCACACGCCCCTTGTTGCCGAAGTCCGCTGGGCCGCATTGTGCTGCGGCTCGACATACGCCATGGCTGCGGCTGCAACGCCCGCCCGCCGGATCGGTTCCGCTGGGGGCGGAACGGAGTGCGGGCCGCCGCGTTGGGCGGTAGGCTGCGCAGGATACAAGCCGGCCCCGGCACGACCTCGGTCGAGGACCGAGGCATCGCGGCCGGGCAACACGGCGAGGCACAGGGGATCGAATGTCGACATCGCAACTCGTGGTACAGCACCTGCCGTACCTGCGCCGCTACGCGCGGGCGCTCACGGGGAGCCAAGTGGCGGGCGACGCCTATGTCGCCGCCACCCTGGAAACCCTCGTCAATGAGCCGGACACGCTCGGCCGCAGCACCAACATCAAGGCCGACCTGTTCCGGGTCTTCACCCGGATCTGGAACTCCCTGTCGGTGAACGGGCGCAGCGAGCAAGTCCAGCACGATTTGCCCGCCGAGGTCCGCCTCGGCCAGATTACCCCCCTGCCGCGTCAGGCGTTCCTGCTCTCCTGCCTCGAGGGCTTCTCGGAGGAAGATGCGGCGATCATTTTGGCCGTGGACGTCTCCGAGGTCCGCGACCTCGTCGATGAGGCCGGCCGCGAGCTCGCCGCCGACATGGCCACCGAGATCCTCATCATCGAGGACGAGCCGCTGATCGCCATGGATCTCGAGGCTTTGGTCGAAGGGCTCGGCCACAACGTCATCGGCGTCGCCCGCACCCGCACCGAGGCGATCAAGATCGCCGGCGAGGGCAAGCGCCCGGGCCTGATCCTGGCCGACATCCAGCTGGCCGACGGGTCCTCGGGCCTGGATGCCGTGAACGATCTTCTGAAGACCTTCGAGGTCCCGGTGATCTTCATCACCGCCTATCCGGAGCGCTTCCTCACCGGCGAGCGGCCGGAGCCGGCCTTCCTGATCGCCAAGCCGTTCCAGCCGGCGAATGTTTCGGCGGTGATCAGTCAGGCGCTGTTCTTCCAGCAGACCGCGCGTCGCCGGGAAGCCAAGACGGCTTGATCGTTCGACGTCGGAGCGGCTTGTCGCTCCGCACCAGCTACGACCTTCGAAAAAGACCCCGGCGCGAGCCGGGGTTTTTTGTTGCGCGCCCACCCTGTCGAACGCGCGCAAAAAAACGGGCCGGAGATGGCTCCAGCCCGTCGAAAAGGTTCCGGCCGATGCACAAGGGGAATGCGGGGAGGACCAGGTGGCCGGGTCTCGATGTAACGGCCAGCGCCCCCGGGAGGTTCCGGAAATTGCGCTTTTTGGGCGAGCGTGGCTTTCGCGACACAGGGGATGGTTGTGGATGACGCGCGTGTGCCGCCGCACCAACAGCTGGGCCGTTGGCGAATACTGAGGGATCGCAAGGACGGGACAGTTGTGGAACCGGCGATTGCAGGCTGCGTTGTTGAAACATCCTGTCAAGCTCTCGTGATGAGGTCGGGGCAATGCTGCGGTCTGGTTTCATTCTGGGCGTGAGTGCTCCCGCGGCTCTTCTCACCGTGCTGGTCCAGCCGGTGGTGCGCGAGACCGCCGATCATTGGTCGCCGCCGGTCATCGCCGCGACCGCTTCCGTGCCGGCGCCGCTGCCGGGCATGCGTCCGGTCTCCCTGGCCCTGAACCCGACCCGCGTCGCCGGTGTCCAGCGTACCGAAGGCCGCTCGGGCCCGGTCGCCGAAGAGGGGCAGGAGCTCGGTATCCGGCCGATCCTCAAGCAACCACCGCAGCCGCGCCGCCTGGTGCGCGAGGGTTGCGAGACCGCGCTCAGTTCCCTGGTCGGCCCCGAAGCACGGCGCATGACCCCGGGCCGCTGCATTTCCTGAGCAAGCCAACCGCTTCGACATACAGCAAAAGGCCCCGCCGGATCGGCGGGGCCTTTTGCTTTGAAGTGGTCTCTACAAACAAGGACGGCGCCGGTCGGGAGACACGGCGCCGTTACGCGACTCGATCGTGGTGGTGGGTCACTCGGCGCGGCCGGTCCCCGTGGATTGGCCACCCTTACGCCCCGCGGACGAAGCCAGTTCGCGGTCCTGCGAGAAAGAACGCTTCTCGGCCGGCACGCTGCGTCCGCCCTTGCTGGCGATCTCGCGCTGCCGCGACAGGTCCATCGAGGCAAAGCCTCGCTTCGAGGTTGAATTCCCGGATGCCATCAGTTCCTCCTCAGGCTTCGCTTCACCCCGCAACAACCTTCAGCAATAACCAAGGTTCCTGTGGCGAGACGTGGCCAAGTTTGGCAAAGCTAAGCTTGGCAGCAACCGCCGACTGTGTGCGGCGTTGATCCGGGATTGACCTGCACGCACTTCCAGGGACGCCCGATGCGGGCCGGCGCACGGCCGGCCTGTTCTCGTTGGGCGCTCGGAGGGAAGCCGCGCCGCGGGCTAGGGAAAAGGGCTTCGCGCGATGACGAACCGCAACATGGTCAAGACCGGTCCGGGATCGGGGCCGGAGGTCCAGCCGAACACGCCGCCGCTGCCGCCCATGCCCGCCCCGGAGGATTCGCCGACGCCGACGACGCGCGAGGAGCCGGTCGACTCGCCGCACCTGAATGCCAGCCCGAACCGCGCGGCTCCCAGCCCGGGAGAGCACGGCCTGTCGACGAAGCGCTGAGGCAGGTCTCCTCAGGCGGCGCGCCTGCGCGTCCGGTGGATCAGGCCAAAGATCAGCACGGCGATCCCCAGGATCGTCGCGATCCCGGCGACCGTGAGGATCCGCTCGACCAGGGGCGTGTAGAGGCCGCGTGCGGCATCGTAGCCGTAACAGAGCAGGGCGAGGCGATCGGCCAGGCCTCCGACCTGGCCCTCGCCGGCTTCCGTGAGGGCGAGGCGGAGATCCCGCCCGGTGAGCGCCAGGGGCGAGAGCACCCGGGCGACCCGGCCGTCGCCGGTGAGCAGCATGGCGGCGGCGGGATGGGCGAAGCTGTCCGTCCCGGCATCGTAGATTGCCGTGTAGCCCAGGGCGGCGGTCAGGGTCGCGACGGCGGCCTCTGAAGCGATCAGAGGGCGGATACCGGCCGCGCGCTGGCCGAGGGTCTCTTTGAGCATGCGGCGCGCCGCCGCGGAATCGTCCCGCGGATCGATCCCGACAAGCACCCATGCGTAATCTTCCGCGGCCAGACCGGTCGCCGCGAGGGCGTCGGCCGCCATCGACAGCATTGGGTCGCAGACATTGCCGCAGGTGTAATCCACCGGCAGCAGCAGGGCGGCGCGCCCGCCCAGCGCCCGGCCCAGCGTGGTCGCCTGGTCGGTCCGCGCATCCGTAACGGCGAGATCGAGGGGCACCCGGGCGCCGGGGGCGGGGGCCGCCGCCACGCGGGCGAGGTCGGCCTGGACCAGGCGCGCCCGGGCCGGTCCCGCACTCGGCAACACGCCGCACAGAATCGTAAGCACGGCGGCGATCAAAGGCCGGAACACCGGGGCTGCGTCGGGAGTGGGACTGGACAAGTTCTTGATGAACCGCATGGATGTCTGGGCCGATCCGGCCATCCGAATACCATCCATGCCCGCGAGGGCGTGAAGCCCCTCGCGGAGCCCGCGAATGACCCTCGATACCGAGGTATCCTCCTTAAGGCAGGTTCCGCTGTTCCGCGAGGTGGAGCCGGCTCGCCTGAAGCTTCTGGCCTTCACCAGCGAGCGCGTGCATTTCGAGCCGGGGCAGCGCTTCTTCGCCCGGGGCGACGTGGCGGATGCGGCCTACGTGATCCTCAAGGGCAGCGCTGAGGTCAGCATCGACGGGCCGGCCGGTCCGATCCGGCTGGCACTGCTCGGGCAGGATGCCCTGGTCGGCGAGATGGGCATCCTGGCCGACCAGCCCCGCTCGGCTACCGTGACGGCGGACTCGGCCGTGACGGCGCTCCGCATTGATCGCGGCGTGTTCCTGGAGCTGCTGGCGCAGTTTCCCCAGATCAGCATCGCGCTGATGCGGGTGTTGGCCCTGCGGCTCGAACAGACCAACCAGGCGCTGGCCGAGAGCCGCGGCTGATCTCACGCGGTCGGATAGGTGATGAATTCCAGGAGCGAGCCGTCCGGATCGCGGAAATAGACGCTGAGGCCAGCCCCCGCGGCGCCGTTCCGCTCGACCGGGCCGAGTTCCACCGGCACGCCGACGGCTTCGAGATGCGCCATCGCCTCCTCGATGGTGCCTGACCAGCGAAAGCACAGATCGCTGTTGCCCGGCAGCACGGGCTGCGCCGCCACCGGTTCCGCCTTCACGCCCGGGCCGTGGCAATTGAGCTGCACGCCGCCGAACCGGTATGCGAAGCCGCCCCCGCGTTCGATCACCTCGGCGCCGACCACATCTTGGTAAAAAGCGTTAGACCGCGCCCAGTCGGTGACGTGGATCACGCAATGGTCGAGGTGGATTGCTGGGCGCAGCGGTACCGCGGGCGCCACCAAGGCGTCGGTCGGAAGCGTCTCGGTCTCGGCCATGATCACCTTCGCGGTTGTCGCACGGGCTTCGGGTCTCGCGTTCTGAATTAGGGCGCAACCGTGGCCGCGGCAGCGGGCGCTCGCGCGCCGCTGCGGCGCAAAAGCTACATCGTCACCGGCGTCGAGACGGTAGGCATGGGGTCCAGGACCGTATCCCGCATGTCAGGACCCATGATCGCAACACGCCCATCGGCCTGGAGCCGAATTCGCCGGCTCCTGCTCTCGCGAATTCTGCTCGCCGTGGTGGCGATCGCCCCGCTGGCGGCCTGCCAGACGCGCCCGTCCCAGCTGGCGCAGGACGATGAATCGGCCTGGTACATCGGCACGAAGGCCGACAAGCCCTACGACATTCCCTTGGTCGACACGGCGCGGCTCGACCCGAAGTACCGCCGCCAGCAGGTCAGCTACAACGGCCCGGAGAAGCCCGGGACGATCCTGGTCGATATCGACCAGCGCCAGCTGCTCCTGGTCCAGGCGGACGGCACCGCGATGCAGTACGGCGTCGGCGTCGGCAAGGCCGGCTTCTCCTGGAAGGGCGAGGCGCGGGTCGGCCGCAAGGGCGTCTGGCCGGATTGGAGCCCGACCGTCACGATGGTCTCGCTCAACCCGGACCTGCCGCGCACCCGCAAGGGCGGCGTCGACAACCCGCTCGGTGCCCGCGCCCTCTACCTGTACCAGGGCAACCGCGACATTCTGTTCCGCATCCACGGTACCAACGAGCCCTGGAGCATCGGCGAGCAGATGTCGTCGGGCTGCGTCCGCATGCTCAACGAGGACATCGCCGACCTCTACGAGCGCGTACCGGTGGGCACCCGGGTGCTGGTGAAGCGCAACGGCAAGTACCGGGCCTGACGCCCGCCGGGCGTGCCTGAAGGCCACTGGTCGCGCCGGGCCTCATGCGATCGGCGCGCGCCCTTTCCCGGGCGCGGGCGGCGCCAGCACGAAGGTGCCTGCCAGGCGGGCCGCCGGGCGCTATCCGCATCTACGGCGGTGCAGCACCGAAAACCCTTTCGCAACCTATCCGCGCGACGCTTCGCCAAGCCCGTTCCGGGATGACGGCCGTGCCGATCCATCGCGGGCAGAACGCACGCGACAGGACGCTCAGGCGTCCCTGGGCGCCAGCGTAGCCGGCAAAATCGCCACAATGGTCGGCGACCCTGAGCAATTCCAAAACCACCTTTGCCGCCCCTTCGTGGACAGCTTTCTGATGACAAGATCGATGCTCGCCCTGCTCCTCCTCTGCGGTCCGGCCGCCGCGGCTGGGACGATCAGCGGGCCCGCGACGGTGATCGACGGCGACACGATCGAGGTGCACGGCACCCGCATCAATCTCTACGGGATCGACGCGCCCGAGACGGCGCAGAGCTGCCAGACCGTGACCGGGCAGGAATACCGCTGCGGTCGTCAGGCTGCGCAGGCGCTGAGCGCGCATATCGGCAGCGGAATCGTCACCTGCGAGCGCCGCGAGGGTTCGGCCGCGGGCGGCATCGCCGGCCTCTGCCTCGCGCAGGGCGAGGACCTGTCCGCCTGGATGGTCGCCAAGGGCTACGCGCTGGCGAGCCGCCATGTGGCTGCGGCCTATACCCGTCAGGAGGGCCAAGCCTGGGCGACCCGGCGCGGCCTCTGGGCCGGGACCTTCGAGAAGCCGGCCGACTGGCGCCAGGACCGGCGTCGCATGGAGGCCTCGGCCGGGCCGGGCGCGGCCGAGTAGGGACGCTCACGCCGTCCGGTCGTGGCCCTCGGTGAACTCCCGCCACAGCAGCACTAGCGCTGCCATCACGGCCGGGCCGACGAACAGGCCGAGCAGGCCGAAGGTCTCGACCCCGCCGAGAATGCCGAGCAGCACCCACAGGAACGGCAGCTTGGTGGTGCCCCCGATCAGCGCCGGCCGGACGAAGTGATCGGCCACGAAGGTCACCACGAGGCCCGCCACCGCCACGACGACCGCCGCCTTCACCGAGCCCGCCGCGACCAGGAGAAGCGCTGCGATCGCGATGGCGACGGCCGCGCCGAACGGGATCATGGCGGCCACCGCCGTGAAGGCGCCGAGCAGCACCGGGTGCGGCACGCCGGCGAAGTAATAGACGACGCCGAGGATGAAGCCCTCGCCGAGCCCGACCAGCACGAGGCCGTCGACGGTGCCGTGCACCGAGGCCACCATCTGCCGCGCCACGCGCTCGCCCCGGGGGCCGAACAGGCGGTCGCAGGCGACCCGGGCCTGCTCCGTCACCGTCCGCCAATCCCGGAACAGGAAGAACAGGGCGACGAGGCTGAAGCCGAACAGCACGATCCGGTGCAGCACCTCGCGCCCGAAATTCCGCGAGGCCCCGACCACCGAGTGGTTCTCGAACCGGTGCAGGAGGTCCGAGCCGGCCTGGGCGTGCCCGAGATTGTCGTTCCACCACGCGGTGGCCTGGGCGGCGCCGTAGGGCAGGTGCTGGAGGAATTCCGGGGCCGGGACGCCGTTCGCCTCGGCGTTGCGGACGAATTCGGCGACGTCGTGGGCTTCGCGCGCCGCCTGCACGCCCAGGATCGCGAGCGGTGCGAGGAATACCAGCGCCACGGCCGTGGTCATCAGCGTCGGCAGCAGCAGGTTGTGCCGGCCCGGCGGGAAGCGCCGCTCCAGGCGGGCGTAGAGCGGCCACAGGGCGATCGCCAGCACCACCGCCCAGGCCAGGGCCGGCAGGAAGCCGTGCAGGATCCAGAGCCCGAGCGCCGAGAGCGCCAGGACCAGCACGACCCGCGCCGCGCCCTGCGAGCGCGCCCGTTCCGGCGGGGGTGGGGCGGCGGCATGCGCCGGAACCGCGACGGGTTGAGCCGTGGGTAACATCCGTTTCGTCTCCTGGCGCTGCGAAGGTTCGCCCGCACGCTGGCTCGAGTCTTCGCGTTTCCGCGATGCGCCGCCGTGAAAGATCGCGTTCCGGCGAAGAATTCCGTGCCGGACCGCGAACCAGCGCAGCAACGCGCCGGGAACCGCCGCGGTTGCCGCCTCCGACCCCCTCGTGTAGAGGTCGCGGCCGTCCGACCGGCCCGCGCAAGTGGGGCCGGTATGCGTATTGGTGGCCGCGCGGGGCGTGAGCGCCGGGTCGCCCGGCGTCGAGGGGGCTCCCCGCCCGACCGATCCGGAAACCGAACAGCCCGCGAGAAGACATGTCCGACGAGCCCGCCCACGGCAGCGCCACCTTCGAGCGCGTGGCCGACATCATAGCCGAGACGGCCGATATCCCGCGGGACAAGATCACCCCGGAGAGTCACGCCATCGACGATCTCGGCATCGACAGCCTCGCCTTCCTCGACATCGCCTTCGCGGTGGACAAGGCCTTCGGGATCAAGCTGCCGCTCGAGCGCTGGACCCAGGAGGTCAACGAGGGCAAGGTCCCGGCGGAACAGTATTTCGTGCTCAAGAACCTGTGCGCGCGCATCGACGCCCTGGTGGCCGAGAAGGCCGCCAAGGTCTGACGCGCTAGAGCCCGACGCCCCCCATGCGCCTCGAATATTTCGAGATGATCGACGCCGTGCGGCACCTCAACCGGGCCGCCGGCCGGATCGAGGCGCTCGCCCGGGTGCCGCTGGAGAGCCCCGTCTTCGAGGGGCATTTCCCCGGCCACCCGCTGGTGCCGGGCGTGTTGCTGACCGAGACGATGGCGCAGGCCTCTGGCTATCTCGTGCTCGCCCATCTCGACTTCACCCGGATGCCGTTCCTCACCGGGGTCGACAAGGCCCGGTTCCGGTCCTTCGTCGGGCCCGGCGCGGAGCTGGTCGTCACGGCAACTCTGGAGCATGACGGCTCGGGCTACGCGGTGACCAAGGCCGCGATCAGCCATGCCGGCAAGCCGCTCTGCGACGCCGAGCTGCGCTTCCGCACCATGCCGTTCCCGGATGGGCTCGACGCGCCGATGCGCGAACGCGCCCGGACCATCGGCCTGTTCCCGGATCCGGTGCAGCCATGACCCGCCCGGTCTTCGTCACCGGCCTCGGCCTCGTTTCCTGCGTGGGGGAGGGGATCGAGGCGCATCTCGCCGCCCTCGACGCCGGCGCGGCGCCCCGGACCGACACCGAGGCTTTTGCACCCTATTGCGTGCATCCGGCGCCCCCGATTGCCTGGGACGGGCAGATCCCGAAGCGCAGCGACCAGCGCCAGATGGAGGCGTGGCAGCGGCTCGGCGTCTACGCCGCGGGCCTCGCCCTCGACTCCGCCGGCGCGAAGGACGATGCCGCCCTCAAGCAGGCGCTCCACCTCGTAGTGGCGGCGGGCGGGGGCGAGCGCGACTACGCGGTCGACGGCGCGATCCTGACGGGCTTGCGCGACGCGGCCGACCCGGGCGCCTACCTGAACGAGCGGCTGCAGAACGACCTGCGGCCGACGCTCTTCTTAGCCCAGCTCTCGAACCTGCTCGCCGGCAACATCGCCATCGTGCACGGGGTCACGGGCGCCTCGCGCACCTTCATGGGCGAGGAAGCATCCGGCGTCGATGCGCTGCGGATCGCCCAGGCCCGGGTCGCCTCGGGCCAGATCGACGCGATCCTGGTCGGCGGCTCCTACAGCGCCGAGCGGCCGGACGTGCTCGTGATCCATGAGATGGGCGGCTACCTCGCCCGCGCGCCCTACCGGCCGGTCTTCGCGCGCGACGCGCAGGCGGAGGGCGGGGCCGGCTTCATCCTGGGCAGCTGCGCGGCGTTCCTGATGCTGGAATCGGAAGCGCACGCCGCCGCCCGCGGCGCCCGGGCGCTCGCCCGGTTGGACCGGGTCGCCAGCGACCGCACCCGACGGACGCCCGGCAGCGTCGCCGGCAGCCTCGAAGCCATGTGGCGGCAGGCCGGTCTGTCGGCGCCGGATCGCGTCCTGTCCGGCGCCACTGGGGTCGCGCCGATCACCGCAGAGGAGCGGGACGCTCTCAGTCGCCTGGCCCCGGGCGCAGACCTCCGCGCGCTCGGCGACGTGATCGGCCACGGGCTCGAAGTCGTTGCCCCGTTCGGCGCGGCGCTCGCCGCCGGCCTCGTTGCGGCGGGAGCAGCCCGGGAGGTGGCGGTGACGACGGTCGGCCATCGCCGTGGCGAAGGTGTGCTGCGCCTGGTTCCGGCCTGACCCGCGCCAGGGGCCGGGCTCGCGGCGCGGCGATACAAGGTCATCCGCATTTCGGCGGCCCGAGCTATCTGTCTGACGGGGCGGATCTTCTGGCCTGATCGCGCCTCTATTCCGGTCGATCGGGCGACTGACGCAGCGATTCTGTTTCGGGCCGAAATATTTCTTCGGACTTGCCAATGCGTCGCCGAAGGTCTATCTCCGGTTTATCGGCACGTGTCCGGATATCTTGGACCGTTACGCCTTCGCAGGGCGGTTCTGACTTTCCTATCGCTATCGGTCGATACCGGTATCCGCTTTTTTGAGCGGGTGCCATTTCTCACTACGCCTGCGAAGATCGAGGAATTCCATGAGCACCGGAACCGTCAAGTGGTTCAACGAGACCAAGGGCTACGGCTTCATCCAGCCGGATGACGGCGGCAAGGACGTGTTCGTGCACGTGTCGGCTGTCGAGCGCGCCGGCCTGCGCGGCCTGAACGAAGGCCAGAAGGTCTCCTACGAGCTGGAAACCGACCGTCGCAGCGGCAAGGAATCCGCTGGCCAGCTCCAGACGGTCTGATCGCCGCTTCGTCGGCCTGTGTCGAAGCCGCTCTTGAGGGAGCGGCTTCTTCGTATTCAAATCCGATTTCGGGACGACGGCGGCCCGCCGCGCCCAACTCAGGAGTGTCTGTGAGCTTTCCGAACAAGCAAGGCGTCGTCGATCGACTGGAGGCCGCCGCCAAGGCGCGGTCCGAGATGCTGGCCCGTTTCCGGGCTCGCCCGACTGCCGATGATCCGGCCGTCCTCGCCCGCCAGTCCGCCCGCCGCGCCGTGGTTGATGCCCGCGAGGCCCGCGCGGCCGAGCGCGCCGCCCAGCGCGAGGCGGAACTCGCCCGTGCCGCCGCCCAGGCCGAGGCCGAGCGCCAGGCCGAGGCCGAGCGCAAGCTCGCCGAGCAGCTCGCCGCACAGGAGCGTGCCAAGGCCCTTCAGGCCGAGCAGAAGCTTCAGCGCGATGCGCGCTACCTCGCCCGCAAGGCCAAGGCCCAGAAGCGCCGCTGAGGCGCCTGCCGCCGAAGGGAATGCCGAACCGGCACGAACGGGCGCGTGAGACCAGAGACTCGGAGCCGTATCCGATCGCATGCGCGGTCGGTGCCCGCCCCGACGGCGTCGCCCTTTCGAACCGCGCCATAGGAGCCCGGCATGACCCATAAATTCAAGATCGGCCAACGCGTCTGCCGCGTGCAGCTCGGACTTCCGGGCGACAAGGGCGGCGGCGAGGTCTTCGAGATCCTGCGCGTCATGCCGGAGGATCAGACCGGCGAGCGCTCCTACCGGATCCGCACGGAAGCCGGCGAGCGCGCGATCCGCGAGAGCGAGCTGGTCGCGGTCAGCCGTCCCTGATCGGCTGCTCCCTCAGAGCGTCCTGAACATCACCAGGGCGTCGACATCGCCCAGCCTCGGATGCCGGAAGGCACCCGGGAGCCGTCCGACCAGGTCGAAGCCGAGGCTCTGCCAGAGCTTGACGGCCCGAAAATTGGTCGAGACCACGAAGTTGAACTGCATCGCCGTGAAGCCGCGCTCGCGCGCTCGATCGAGGGCGTGCACGCCCATGGCCCGGCCGATGCCGCGCCCGGCAGCTTCTGGGCCGGTCATGAAGCCGCAATTGGCGACATGGGCGCCCCCGCCCGCCTGATTGGCGCGGAGGTAGTAGGTGCCGAGCACCACCCCGTCCTGGTCCGCCACGAAGGTCTCGCGGTCCGCCCCCGTCCAGTAGGCCACGGCCTCGGCCTCGCTGAGTCCGGGATCGAGCGCGTAGGTCTCCCCGGCGCGGATGGTCGGCACGATGATCCGGGTGATCGCCTCGTGGTCCGACGTGCGGGCCGCGCGTATCTCCAGGCTCACCCGAACTGTTCCCGCAGGATGCGCTCATCCAGGCTGTGCCCGGGATCGTGCAGCAGCACGAGTTCGGTGGCGCGGTCGAGGGAGGTCTCCACCGTGCAGACCCGGCGGAACTCGGTGTGGTCGGCCACCGCCGCCACCGGGCGATGGGGGGCGTCGAGCACGTCGATCCGGATCCGGGCGTAATCCGGCAGCAGCGCCCCCCGCCAGCGTCGGGGGCGGAAGGCCGAGATTGGGGTCAGAGCCAGCAACTTCGCGTCGAGCGGCAGGATCGGGCCGCCCACCGAGAGGTTGTAGGCGGTCGAGCCCGCCGCCGTGGCGACCAGCACCCCGTCGGCGATCAGCAGGTCCAGCCGGACATGCCCGTCCACGGCGATCTTCAGCTTGGCCGTCTGATGCGTCTGGCGCAGCAAATAGACCTCGTTGATCGCCCGCGCCCGGTGGCTGCGGCCCTCGGTATCGACCACGTCCATCAGCAGGGGATGGATGACGCTGCGCTGGGCAGAATCCAGGTGCTCCAGCAGGTCGTCGTCCCGGAACTCGTTCATCAGAAAACCGACCGTGCCGCGGTTCATCCCGTAGATCGGCTTCGGGTGGTCCATGAAGCGGTGCAGCACCTGCAGCATCAGCCCGTCGCCGCCGAGCGCCACGACGACATCCGCCTCCTCCGGCGGGACATGGTCGTAGCGCCGCATCAGGGCGGCGGCGGCTTCGCGGGCGTAGCCGGTGGGGCTCGCCACGAAGGCGATCTTCTTGGATGTCGACATGGCGTCAGGCGATGCCTGGCCGGGACGTCGGGATCGCGTCGGGGGTCACGTCACGGCTCCAATCTGACGAGCGAACCGCCCGGTTGACGTCGGTGCCCCGCATGCGTCTCACTCCTCGGGCACATGCGCGATCCCGGAGGCATAGCATGGAGCGTCCGCTCCTCGTCTACACCACCTTTCCCGACGCCGCCTCCGCGTTGAATATCGGCGAGGCCCTGGTGCGCGAGCGCCTGATCGCCTGCATCAACGTCCTGCCCGGGATGCTGTCGGTCTACAGCTGGAAGGGCGCGGTGGAACGGGGCGACGAGGTCGCGGCGATCCTCAAGAGCCGTGAGGGCCTGGCCGATGCCCTGTCGGCCGCATTGAAGGCGCGCCACCCCTACGAGACGCCGATCATCCTGCATCTTCCGGTCGCCGGTGCTGATGCCGACACGGCGGCCTGGATTTTTGCGGAGACGCAGCCGGCCGGTGCGGCGCCACCGTCGTCTTGATCGACTCCGGCGTTATACCGCGCTGCGACAACGTCTGGTGAACACGAATACAGCCCTTCAATGCATTCATTGAGGGATGATGCGGAATGTCCGCAAATCGCCTGCGGCGACAATTGACTTCGTGAACATTCAATGCTGAGTTCTCATGACGCCGTAAGTTGAATACGGCTTTATGCCTTGCGGTGGCATGCGATGAGAGGATTGATTGCAATCCTTGCGATCGGATTCGGCATCCCGGCCGCGCAAGCCCTGGAGGCCGACGAGGTGGTCGGAACCTGGCGCCTCGTCACCGCCACGCGGAAGATCGTCGAGACCGGCGAAGTCATCGACGCCTATGGCGGCCCGAAGCCCAATGGCTGGATCAGTTACGGGCGCGATGGGCGGATGATGGTCGTCTGCGCCTTCGAGGGACGCGCGCGGCCCGCCGCCAACGACACGATGTCCGACGCGGATAGGATCCACCTGCACAAGACCTTCTTCGCCTATGCGGGAACGTACACGTTCGACGCCGACCGCGTCACCCACAGCATCGACACGTCCTGGAACGAGGCCTGGACGGGGACATCCCAGGTCCGGCAGGTCGAGCAGAAGGGACGGCAACTGATCTACACGACCACGCCGTTCAAGTTCAACGTCGACGGAAAGCTGAGCGTCATCACGCTGGTTTGGGAAAAGTACCCCTGACCTTCCACTCTGCGGCTCAATAGGGAGGACGACATGTCCCGAACGTATGGTCTGCCGGTGCTGGTTTTCGCCGCCGCACTCATGCCCGGCCTGTGCCGCGCGGAGGCCCTGGAAGCCGATGCCCAGAGCGCGGCGACCAAGTGGGACGAGGCCTACAACCGCGACGACATGGACACGCTGGGCAAGCTCTACACGCAAGACGCCATCGTCGTCACGAAGGGCGCGACCCAGACCCGCGACGGCATCCCAAAGTTCTTCTCCGGCCTCAAGGCGAAGGGCTGGGATGACCACAAGACCACGGTGAAGAACGCCGTCGCGAAGGACAACCTGCTGATCGTCTCGGGCCGCTGGGAGATGACCGGGCCGGTGGAAGGCGGCGCCAAGAAGAAGTTTGAGGGCAATTGGGTGAACGTGCTGGAACGCCAGAAGGACGGCTGGCGGACGGTTCTGCATACGTGGAATTGAGGGGCGCCCGGCGTCCGAAGATTTGATCGCTTGCACCTCTCTTCCGAAGTGAGGCGCCAATCCGTCGGAGCCTGAGTGCAGAAAGGCCCCGCTAGATCGCTCCAGCGAGGCCCGTGCTGAAGTCGGCGCAATCCACCCGCTGGGTCGAATGCCGACTCCCAAAGCCCCTTTCGGGGACACTGCGAATATCGGCTCCGGCTGACGCGGATGCAATCAGAGGCCGAAGGCTGCGCGGATCCGAGCTTCGATGCGTGCCATATGATCTGACAGCAAAGGGCCAACGTCTAAGCGACGCCTCACCCGCCCTGATCGATCAGCCCGAGCCGCGGCACGATGGTGCGCCGGTCGATCACCGCCCCCGGGGCGATCACGGCGTTGGCGCCGATCCGGGCTTCGTCGCCGACGAGCGCGCCGAATTTGCGGGTTCCGGTCTCGATGAGCCGGTCCCCCAACCGGAGGAGGATCGGCCGGTCGGGCGCCTCGTTGCGGTGGTTGGCGATGATCGCGCCGGCTTCGAGGTTCACGCTCGCGCCGAGAATGCTGTCGCCGACGAAGTTGAAATGCGCGGCCGCCGCGCCCGCGAACAGGAACGCGGATTTCAGCTCCGCGCCGGGTCCGACGATGCAATCCGCCTCCAGCCAGCATCCGCCGCGCAGGTAGGCGCCAGTCGCCACGAAGCAGGCCGGCCCGATGATCGCCGGCGGCTTCACGGTCGCGCCGGGTTCCACGATCGCCTGCGCGTGAATCGCGACGCCGTCTCCGACCCGGTAGGTCCCGTCGAGACCGCCGATGCGTTCGGCGATCAAGGCCGCCGCCCGGGCGGTGATCTCCCAGGGGGCCAGGCCGAGCGCGCCCAGCCAGGAGGCGGGATAGCGCGCGATGAGGTCGCGCAGGTCCGGAAGGTCGTCGGCCATGGTCGGTCCGGGAATCGCAGCGGTGATGATCGGCGGCCTCCGATCCTGTCAGCCCGCCTCGCGTGACGCCAGCCACCTGCGCCGAGAGAAGAGATCGAGATTTGAGTTCATGGAAACGCTCGAACGCACGAACTTTCCGCGAATCGCGCCAACATATAATTTGATAAAGGTCAACAATATGAAGATTGAATTGGCTTTTGATTTTAGAATTACAGGCGGATGATTTGGCCCCATCGATGTCTCAGACTATAGGACCTGCGGCGTCGTCTTCGGCGCCGTGAGATTTGGGACGTCGAAACCATGATGTCATTCAAGAAAGCTGGCCGCATCGCGATGGTGCTGTTGGCTTCCGTCGCGAGCGGGACGGGCGTCTCGGCGGCCGGCGACAAGACGAGCGAGCCGCTGATGACCATCGAGGCGGCGCCGTCGGGTCCGGCCGGCCTCACCACGGCCAATCCGCCGGCGCTCCGCTATGGCACTCTCTACGCGGACGCCAAGGGCCAGAGCCACGTCCAGTATTGCGACCTAAAGAACTTCATCTTCAAGAGCTACGCGCCGCCTGCGGCCCCACAATATGTCGGCTTCCCGCCGGGCGAGGTGGCGTCGATCAAGTACGCGATCCTGCCGGTCGGCTATGTCGGCACCTGGCACACGGCCCCCGGCCCGCAATGGGTGATCACCCTGTCGGGGCGCTGGTCGGTCGAGGCCACGGACGGCTCCGTGCTGGAGCAGGGGCCGGGCGAGGTCGAGTTCAACGCCGATACCGGATCGACCCCGCAGGGGCCGGAGGGCCATGTCGGTCACCTCACCCGCCAAGTCGGCGACGTGCCGAACGTTCAGCTGATCGTGTCGCTGAAGCCCCGGAAGGGGAAGCGCTCGACCGATCCGTGCCAGCCGACCGCGCGGTGATCGCCAGGCCTGCCTGACGCTTGCGAGAGCAATCCGGCGGACATGCTCCGCCGGACCCTCGCAAACATTCAGGCGCCGCTGACCGGGTAGGTGCGGCCCTTCCAGGTGGCCGCGCCGGCCCGGACGCCCCGCAGCAGCACGTTCCACTGGATCGCCAGCGCCACCAGCACCGCGGCGGGGTGGAGCGGAATCGTCGCCAGCGGCGCGCGGACCGCCAGGGTGATCGCCGCCCGGGTCGCGAGCGAAAGCGCGCAGGCCGTCGCGGCGAGGATCAGGGCGAGGGGCGGGATAAGGCCGAACGGGCCGGCCAGCACCAGGAGCAGCGGCAGGATCTGGCCGCAGCCCAGGAGCAGGGTCCAAACCGGCAGGGCACGGGGCGTGGCCATGCCCTCATGGGCGTTCTTGGAAAAGCCCGCCCAGGCTTCCGAGAAACCCCGATACATCCGGCAGGTCGCGAGACCCGCCCCGGCCACGAGGTCGGTGCGATAGCCGGCGGCGCGCAGGAGCCGGGGCAGGCGCACGCCGTCGTGCAGGAAGCCGCGGATCGCGCCGTGGCCGCCGATCGCCGCATAGGCCGCGCGCTCGAACAAGATGAGCTGCCCGCAGGCCGCGCCCAGGGCCGGATCCGGGCGGCGGCGCATCAGCGGCACCGGCAGGAAACCGACCAGCAGGAAGTCGATCATCGGCACGGTGAGCAGCTCGCCCAGGGTCTCTGTGCGCTGCCGGGGCACGCCGCTGACCAGCGCCGCACCGGCGCGCCGGGCCCTGGCGGCGAGCGAAGCGGCGGCTTCGGGCTCCAGGCGGACATCCGCGTCGATGAACAGAAGGTGGCGGCCGTTCGCGAGCCCGGCGATGTGGGCGCAGGCGTGGTTCTTGCCGGTCCAGCCCTCGGGCAGCGGCGGCACCGGGGCGACGCGCAGGCGCGAATCCCCGATCGCCCGGACGATTTCGGCAGTCCCGTCCGTCGAATGGTCGTCGCCGACGATCACCTCCACGGGCACGGCCGTGCTGGCGAGGGCGGCCCGCACGGTCCCGGCGATGTTAGCCGCCTCGTTGCGGGCCGGGATCAGGATCGAGACCAGGCCGGGATCGGCCTCGGGCGCGGGCCGGTGCAGGGCGAACAGATTTACCGCGGTCAGGATCGCCGGCAGGGCGGCAGCGAACAGACAGAGCAGGGCCAGCGCCGTGAGGATCGGATCGGTCATCGCCCGGGCTGCCCGTCGCCGACGTGGTGGGCCGGATCGAAGCGGCGCCCGGCCAGCCGCGCGGCGAGGCGCCGCCAGAGATCGTAGACGCCGCCGACGCCCTTGCGCCCCGCGACCAGAGCCCGGAACCGCTCCGGCTCGCGGCTGATCACGTCGGCACTCAGCCGGTCGAGGGTCGCGGTTAGGTCGGCCTCCAGCCGAGCCAGCCGGTCCGCCCGCGGCAGGGCCGCCAACTCAGCGCCCGGGATCCCGGGCCCGAAAGCCGCGAAGGCCTCGGCGCCGCGCTCGTCCCAGAAGGCATATTCGAGGGCGAGCGGCACGAACAGCGTGTCGGGGGCAAGCTCGGCGAGGCGCGCCACGCCCGGGCGCAGGCCGAGGGGGCGGACGCGGACATCGACGAAGCGGCCCTGCGCGGTGATCCAGAGGGCCGTGTCGGCGCGCGCCAGGATCGCCCTGGCGGCGGCCAGGAACTGAGCGGCACCCCGCGGGCTGTCGAGATCGACCCCGAAGGCACCGATCCGCTCGAACACCCGGTAGCGCGCCAGCATGGCGGCATCGAACGGCGCCCGGTTCTCCCGCTGCGGGTAGAGCCGTCCCGATAGCACGATGACCACGGCGGCATCCCACCAGGCGGGATGGTTGCAGTAGATCACCAGCGGGCCGGGATGGTTTGGGGCCGGCGGTTCGCTCCAGAGCGGCATCCGCAGGGCGTCGAAGTGCCGGTGCAGGTAGCGCTCGAACCACGCTTCCATGAAGCGGCGGATCAGGGGCGAGATCGGGCGCAGGGGCGCGGGGGGCGGGGAGGGCACTATCCGAGCCTCCGCGGATGGCCTGATACGGCGCGGGTTTCCCCTCCCGTGCGGGTGAGCGGGGTCAAGGAAGGACGCCTGGATCCTCCTGGGCTGAATGAGAAGTCTCCCCAAGCCAGACGCAGGCCCTCCTTCCCCCCTCTGCGGGTTAGCGGATTCACACTTCGCATTCGGCAGTGAACGCCTGAAACGCCACGGCCTTTCCCCTCCCCCTTGCGGGGAGGGGAAAGGGGTGGGGGTGGTGCAGGAGGCGCCACTGCGCCTCTTCCGGAACCACCCCCACCTCCAACTCCTCCCCGCAAGGGGGAGGAGAGCGCGTCACGCGTTACACAGGCCGATGTGTGAACGTCGTAGCCTCCGCGGGGGAGGGAGCCGCGCCTGAGCACAGCCTTTGTTTTAATCCGGCAGCGATCAGTGAGCTCCGCAGCCTCCCCCGCAGAGGGGGGAGGGGATGGCGGGGTGGAACTCACGCCGAGGCGCGCAGCGTTCCGCGCGCGTCCTGGTCGTGTGCGTCGGCGGCGATCCAGCCGGACATCATCACCATCGGCATGCCGGGGCCGGGATGGGCGGCGCCGCCAGCGAGGTAGAGGCCGCGCACCTGCCGCGAGCGGTTGCCGGGCTTGAACGCGCCCATCACCCGTCCGTGCGAAGCCAGGCCGTAGATCGCGCCGTTGAGCACCCGGTAGCGCTCGTGGATGTCCTGCGGGGTCAGGTGGCGCTCGACGACGATGCGCTCCTCCAGGTCGGGCATGCCGGCGGTGCGCTTGAGCTTGTCCAGGATGGTCCGGCGGTAGTTCTGGAACAGAGGGCCATCCGGGCGCCAATCGTGGTGCGGGCGCAGGTAGGGCGTGTGAACCAAGACGTAGAGGGCCTCGCCGCCCTCCGGCGCCACGCTCGGGTCGGTGGAGGAGGGGGCCGCGAGATAGGCGGTCGGGTCCGGGGCCGGCTCGCCCTTGTTGTAGATGAAATCGAACTCCTCCTCGGGGTCCCGGGAGAAGACGAAATCGTGGTGGTTCAGGTGCTCGTAGCGCTTGTTCAGGCCGAGATAGAGCACCACGCCGGAGCAGGCCGGCTCGGGGTTCTTCTTCTCATAGGCCTTGCCGGCGGCGCCGCCGACGAGTTCGCGATAGGTGCGGACCGAATCCATGTTGGAGATCACCGCGTCAAAGGGCGTCACGCCCTCGGCGGTGCGCACGCCCCGGACCGCGCCGCCCACGGTCTCGATGCCGGTCACCTCGGTGTCGGTCTTGCAGGTGGCGCCGAGTTCCTGGGCGAGCTTGGCCAAGCCCTCGGCCACCGCGCGGGTGCCGCCCATCGGGTACCAGACGCCGTCGGCCATCTGCATGTGGGCGATGGCGCAGAGCACGGCCGGCGCGCCGTAGGGCGAGGAGCCGACATATTGCACGAAGTGGTCGAGCATCTGCGCGAGCCGCGCATCCTTGACCTTGCCGCGGATGGTCGAGGCCACCGAGGCGTGCATGCGCAGGGACAGCACGTCGCGCAGGGTGCCCGGGTTCATGTTCGCCCGGATGTTGATCGTGTCGAACAGGTCCTCAACCGGCTTCCAGAAGAAGAATTTTTCAGAAACGCCGTGCAGATGCTCCGAGATGGAGAGGAATTTTTTGTAGCCGTCGCCGCTGCCGGGGGCGAAGCGATCCATGTCGCCGGCCATGCGCGCGACATCCTGCATCAGGTCGATGCGGCTGCCGTCGTCGAAGAAGCAGCGCCATTGCGGGTCGAGACGGCGCAGATCCATGTAGTCGTGGACCGAGCGGCCGGCCTCGGAAAAGATCCGCTCCAGCACCCGGGGCACCGTCAGGATGGTCGGGCCCATGTCGAAGCGGAAGCCGCCCTCGTGGAGCACCGCCGCCTTGCCACCGAGCCAGCCGTTCTTGTCGTAGACGGTGACGCGGTGGCCCCGCGCGGCGGCGACGCAGGCGGCCGCGAGTCCGCCGAGCCCGCTGCCGATCACGGCGACCGTCGAATCCTGGCTCATCCTGATAGGTCGCTCCCCGGGCCCGTCACAGCGTGGCCCGCGTCTCGAAGCTAGACGCGAGACCCCGTGGGTCAACGCGCCACCCGGTCGCGGGACCGGCCGTTCAGGCCCTGTCTGTGGACAGCTGGGCCAGGAAGTTACCGATCTCCCGGCGGCGCTGGTCGGCTTCGAGCACGTCCGGGCCGAGGCCGTGGCGCCAGGCGAGGCGGCGCGCGGCCTCGGGATCATCGCCCTGGAGGCTTGCGATCTCGTCGGCATAGGCCGCCACCGCGTCCAGATCCTCGGCGAGGCCGGCCTCGACGATCGCGGTATCGCAGAGGCGCAGCATCGCGCCGACTTCCTCAAGATCGAGTTCCGGGTGGTACTGCGTGCCCCAGAACCAGCCGGCCCCGTGCCGGATTTCGATGGCCTGGACGCCGAGCACCCGATTGCCCGCCAGGACCCGCGCCCCCGGAGGCGGCTCAAGCACCGCGTCCGAGTGGATCGCCGGTGCGTCCCAGACCGCCGGGCGGCCGGCCAGCAGCGGATGGGTCCGGCCTTCCTGGGTCGGGGTGATCGCCCGGGCGAAGCCGTATTCCGGCCCGCGCGGATTCTCCGCGGCATGGCCGCCGGCGACGGTGGCCGCGACTTGGACGCCCCAGCAGGATCCGAACACGGCGAGTCCCACCTCCAGGGCGCTCCGCATCAGGTCGAGCTGGCGGGTCACCGCCGGCGTGCCCTCGGAGACCTTCAGGGTCGAGCCCGTGAAGATCAGCCCGTCGAAGTCCGACAGATCCTGCGGCAGGGCCGCGTCGGCATCGGCCGGATTGAGGAAGCGGCAGGCGGTCTCGGGGGCGAGGTCGTGGACCACCACGGCGTAGGATTCGGCCGAGGTCCGGCCCGTGGCCGCGACGTGCCGTTCGCGGGCCGCCCGATCGTTGCCGTCGGCGATGAGCAGGCGGAGCATGGATGTCTCACAGTGTGGGGCGCGGACCCTGCCCGATCGGCCGGCCCGTGTCCGGGTACGGCTGGTCGCAGGCGCGGCGCGGATCGTCGCGGCTGGGCAAAATGGCCCGCGCGCAGGGCAGCACCGGCTCGATCAGAGATCAGGAAATTCAATCTCCGCTAGAAAGGCTCGCAATTCCGAGTCCTGCAAGGCTGCCCGCGCCACATCGGCGACGCCGATCAGTGACGCAAGGCGCGCCGCCGGCAGGCCTTTCCGATAGGCCGGCCAATGCCTGCGAAGCTCGGCTTCCGCTTGGCGAGCATCGCTCGGCCGCAATGCTTCACAACCCAAAATATGGCGCAGCAAAAGGGCCTCGTGGCACGGGGTCTGCCAAATGATGCGGATGTCGTGGTCGCGAGCCAGGTTCCTGAGCCGGACATCGCGCTCGGCAACGGCTCCGCGTGTATCGCTGTCGATGAGGACCGCCCGAACGGCATACGGGCCGTTTCGCGCTGAGCGTTGTTCGAGCACTGCGACGGCCCGTTCGACGAGCGCCAGCGGATCTCCCGCGCCCGGCTGCAGCACGGCCGTGTCGAGGTGGATGCGTTTATGTCGATCTTCCGTCAGGCGCGCGAGCAGCGCGCCGTAGCTCTGTTCGCTCTCACCTTCACAGCCCAGAAAGACGCGGCGGCGGAGCGGAATGCGGGGGCGCCGCGACCTCATCCGATTTGTGGGACCGCCCCGAAGGCACCGCCAAGATATTTTTTGTAATAATTGTCATTGCGGCGAACAGATTGAACGTCTCGCAATCCGTAGACGCTTGAAAGGCCTCGACTGTCTTTTTCGACGAAATAGACTTCTTCCTTGGTCAGGTCTTCGAGCACGGACGCGTTGTGGCAGCTCATCCAGAGCTGGGCATTCTTGGGGTTGCGTAGGGGATCGTGAAACCAGCGCACGATTTCAGGGAGGATCAAGGGGTGGATCGCTGCGTCGAGTTCATCGAGGACAGCTAAACCGCCTCGATCGAGGGCCGAGGCAATGTAGGGGAAAATTTTCAGAAACTGACGTGTTCCGTGGCTCTGGTTCGACAACGGCATCGGCAAAGCCAGCCCATGATGCGTAAAACTGGCCTCCGGTCCGCGATCTCCGGGATTGAGACTGAACGATTCGATGCCCAGATCGATGCGCTCGATTTCTCGATTGGCTCTCGCGAGCCAGTGCGGATTCTTGGCGAACAAGCCGATCATGGCACCCTCTGCCAGATCGATCTTCTCGATCAGAATGTTGCAATTGACTTCGTTAGCCAAGCTCCAGATCGCTTTGGAGTAGGGGTGATCAAGCTGTGCCAAGGTGGCGATGACGCTGGCGTTCGGGCGCAAAATCTTCTCAAGGGGCTGTTTGTAGCCAGTCAATCCGAAAGCCTTGCCGGTGATGACATCCCCGTTCGGCGAGCGCTCGAACAATCTGATACGTCTCGCCGACCAAGATGGCCGGTAGGAAAGGCGCTCGCTGACGACCCGCGTCTCGCTCCCTGCTTTGATCGCCAATTCGTAGGTGTATCCGCACTGGGCGGCTTCCGGATCGTCGATGCGCGTTATGTCTTCGACGCCGCCAATCTCGATGGCCAGATAGGTCGGCTCATCGAGCATCTCGGGATCGTTGAACGGATAGAGCGGCATGCGCGTATCGCGGGGGGCCGAGAAGCTGTCCCGGACGAACCAAGCGATGAAGGCGAGCGCCTTGAGGACGTTCGACTTGCCGGATGCGTTCGCACCGAACAAGGCGACGACTTTGGGTGCGGTCTCAGACGCACCCGCCCAGATCGGTGCCAGACGGCCACCCGCGTCGGCACTTGATGCACTGCTGCGCAGGTCGATGACCTGCCGATCGCGGAGCGAGTAGAAATTCGCGATCTCGAGTCGATACAGCATCGCATCCTATGATCCTTCAGCACGCATTTTGCGCGCCTGAAAGGCCGTATTCAACGAAATTCTGTCGTGTTGCTTCGCTCGGGTGTCGCGGGCGGGTTCAAACTGTGCGCCGGGCCACCAGGCCGAGCGCCAAGCTCAGCCCGCACAGGGTCAGCACGCCCATCACCGCGAAGGCCGGGGCCGCGGAGCCGAACCCTTCGCCCAGCGCGTTCTGATAGGCCTCGATCGCCCAGGCGTTGGGCGTGAGCCAGCCCGCCTGCTGCAGCCAGGGGGGCATCAGGAAGCGCGGCACCATCGAGCCGCCCACCGCGGAGAGCAGCAGCACCCCGAAGGTCGAGGCGAGATGGGCCTGCTGGCGGGATGCCGCCAGCGCGCAGGCGGCGAGCGCCAGGCCCGCGGCCATGGCCGAGACCAGCAGGCAGGCGGTGAGGAAGGCCGGCCAGTGCGGGCCGATCTCGACGCCGTAGAGAAGCCCCGCGGCCAAAAAGATCAGGCCGGCCTGGACCATGCCTTGAAGGGTCAGGAAGCCGAACTTCCCGAGCACCACCACCGGCAGGCCGCCGGGGCCGGCCATCAGGCGCTCAGCGATGCCGGTCTCCCGCTCTTCCACCAGCGACAATGCGCCCTGCATGGCAGCGAACAGCAGGAACACCGCAGTGATCGCGCCGGCGTAGTAGCTGACCCTGGCGTTGCCGGTGCCGGCGGCGGTACTTTGGCGCTCGACCAGGGAGGCAAAGCTGAACGGCTCCTTCTTGGCCCGCTGCTCGGCGAAGGCCTCGTCGAGGAAGCGCCGCTCGTCCGGGCCGATCTTGCCGGTGCGCTCCACGTCGGCGACGATGCGGGAGAGCACCACGTCGGGCAAAGCCTCGTTCAGCACGCGCTGGAGCTGGCCCAGGGCGATCGGCGTGGCGAGCGCCTTGGCGGGGTTCTCGACCAGCACCACCGGCTGGTCCGCGGGGCCGGGTGCGGCGTCCGAGGGCGCGGCGATCAGGTCGCCCCGGAGCGCCAGGGCGACGTCGACCGCGCCCGAGCGCACGGCTTGGGTCACGTCCGCCAGATTGGCCGCCGGCAGGCGGGTGACGCGTAAGGACGGGTCGGCCACGAGGGCGTCGGCGAGGCGCTGGGTGGCCGCCGTCCGGGCGAAGTCGGCAAGGCCGAGATGGATGCGGATCCGGTCCCCGGTCGCCCCAGAAAAGATCGCTGCGAAGATGACGAAGATCACGGTCGGCAGCACGAACGCCATCACCAGGGCGGCGCGGTCGCGCAGCAGGCTCAGCGCCATCACCCGGAACGCGGCGCCGATCATCCGGCCGCTCCCGCCCGGCGCGGCTCGGAGGCCCCACGGTCCGCAACCTCCCGGGGCCGGATCGCGTCGAGGTACAGCGTCTCCAGACGCGGGGCGCGAACCCGCACCTCCGCCACCGGCACGCCCTGCGCCCGCAGGGACCCGAGCAGCGCCGCGCCGTCGAGGCCGGAGCGCTCCACCGAGCGCCAGGTGAGGCCGTCCGGATCGGCCGGCGCGAAGCCGGCCCGGCGCAGCACCGCCTCGGCAGTCCCGTCCGCCGGAACGGTTAGGCTCAGCTCGCGCTCGGGCGCGCCGACCCGCAGCTGCGCCAGCAGATCGGCGAGGCGCCCTTCGCGCACGATCCGCCCCTGCGCCAGGAACGCGACCCGGGAAGCCAGGCGCTCGGCCTCGGCGAAATCGTGGGTGGCGATCAGGATCGCGGTGCCCGCCGCCTTCAACCGGTCCAGGACCGCGTGGATCGCCGCCCTTGCGGCGAGGTCGACGCCGCTCGTCGGCTCGTCGAGCAGGACGAGGCGCGGCCGGTTCATCAGGCTCGCCGCAATGTTGACCCGCCGCCGGTAGCCGCCGGAGAGGATCCCGACCGGGCGCTGCGCCACATCGGCGATGTCGGCCATCTCCAGGGCTGCCGCGACGGCCGCGCGCCGGTCGCGCCAGGCCACGCCGGCGAGCTGGCCGAAGATCCCGAGATTTTCCGCCACGGTGAGGCGCGGATAGAGGGCGATCTCCTGGGGCACCCAGCCGATGCTTCGGCGGGCGCGGCCCTCCCGGAACGGGTCGGCGCCGGCCACCCGCACCGTCCCTGCGCTGGGTGCCAGGCGGCCCGCCACCAGGCGCATCAGCGAGGATTTGCCGGCCCCGTTCGGCCCGAGCAGCGCCAGGGTCTCGGCGGCGTCGAGATCGAGATCGATCTGTTCCAGCACCCGCCGCCCGCGCAGGTCGAGATCGACGACCGCGATCCGTACGAGGGGATCGCTCACCCCGTCACCGCCGCGGCAGGGCGCGGGCGAGGCGCACCCGCACAGAGACGCCGGGCTCCTGCAACGCGAAGACCGCATCGGAGAAGTCCGGCCGCGCCCGGCGCGCGACGGCGCCGGAGAAGCCGTAGGGTTCGAGCGGCAGGCCGAGCCCGGTGCGGTCGAGCTGGCCGTTGCCGTTCGTGTCCTGGAAGGCCGCCACCGCGTAGGGGCCCGGAGACAGATCGCGGAACGTGAACAGGGCCCGGCCGCCGGAGGCCGTCGCCGCGTCGCCCCGGGTGCAGAACGGCTCGGACAGGCCGCCCTGGCAAAGGGCCACCCGGACCGGGCCGCCGCCGGGCTCGATCCCGTCGACCTCGACCTGGAGGCTCGCGGCCGCCGCCGGCAGGGCCGGAAGCATCGCGACGGTGCAGAGACCGGCGGTGAGCGCCGCCCGGCCCGGCGCGCCGATCACGAGGCCTCGCCGGAGGTCGCCAGCGGCGCCGTGTCGGGGATGCCGGCCTGGGACGCGGCGCGGGCGCCGGCCAGCTCCTCGATCAGCAGCCGGGCTGAGATGCGCGCCCCCTCGTAGATCACCGGCAGACCCGAGCCCGGATGGGTGCCGCCGCCCACGATGTAGAGCCCCGGCCCGAACCGGTTGTGCGGCCGGAAATACAGCATCTGCATCAGGTCGTGGGCGAGGTTGAAGGTGGCGCCCTCGTGGACCGCGAAATCCTCCTCCCATTGGGTCGGGTCGATGATTCGCTCGTAGCGGATGCGGGATTCGAGATCCTCCAGGCCCAGACGCTTCAGGCGCTCCAGGATCAGGGCGCGGTAGCTCGTGCGGGTTGCCGCCCAGTCGATCCCGGCCTTGAGGTTCGGCACCGGCACCAGGACGTAGAGGGCGGTGTGCCCGGCCGGCGCCATGCCGCCGTCGGTATAGCCGGCATGCTGGACGTAGAGGGAGGGCTGCATCGGCAGCGTCCCCTCGGTGATCTCCCGGATGTTGCGCTCGTAGCCGTCGGCCAGGAGGATCGTGTGGTGCCCGAGGCTGTCGGGCACTTTCCCCTCGACCCCGAGATACAGCATGAAGGTCGAGCAGGAGAGCCGGGCCTTCTTGATCTTGGCGTCGCGCCAGCGTGGCCGGTGCCGCTCCGGCACGAGGGCGCGCATCACCTTAGCGAAGTCGCCGTTGATCAGAACCGCGTCGGCGTTGAAGGTCTCGCCGTCGGCCACGACGCCGCTGGCGCGCTTCCCGTCGAACAGCACCCGCTCGACATTGGCGTTGAGCCGGATGTCGACGCCCATGCGCCCGGCCAGGCCGGCCATCGCCTCGGAGACCGCGCCGCAGCCGCCCACCGGGTGATAGACCCCGTGCTCGTATTCCAGGAACGACAGGATCGTGAACAGGCTCGGGCACCGGAACGGCGACATGCCCAAATATTTGGTCTGGAACGAGAAGGCGAGGCGCACGCGCGGATCGGCGAAGTAGCGCTTCAGGTCGCGGTCGACGCTGCGGCCGGGATGCAGGTGGGGCAGGGCGGCGAGCATCGCAGGGCTCGCCATGCTGCGCAGGGTGTGGAAAGCCTGCTGCAGGATCGGCTTAAAGTAATCGAGCTTGGTCCGGTTCTCGGTGAAGAACGCCTGGACGTTCTTGGCGTCGTCCGGCGCCAGGCGGGCTATCTCCGTCTCCATCCGGGCGATGTCGCCGGTGGCGCGGATCGTGCCGGTGATGCCGTCCTCGCCTTCGAAGACCAGGTGGTATTGCGGATCGAGTCGCTCGAGCTTGACGTGGTCCTCCAGCCGCTCGCCGCAACTCGTGAAGATGTCGGCCAGGATCTGCGGGTAGAGGAAGAAGGTCGGGCCGATGTCGAACTTGTAGCCGCCCGGCGCCGACACGGTCTTGGTCCGGCCGCCGACCTGGGCGTCCTTCTCGAACAAGGTCACGTGGATCCCGGCGCGAGCCAGCAGCAGGGCCGAAGCCAGGCCGCCGGGACCGGCGCCGACCACGGCCACCCGGCGACCGGTCAACGCCCGCAAACCATCCCCAGACTGAAGCAACGCCGTCGACTCCCCTCGCAACCCCCAACCTCTATCGGCCAAGCTAGCCTCGCAACGCCCCACGACAATTGCAGCCGTTTGTCGCGCGTTCGGTGCCGGACGAAAAGGGATGGGCTCCAGCTCTTTCAAGGTGTTTGGCATAGCGATTCGGGCGAGACGCTACGCGCTCTCCTCCCCCTTGCGGGGAGGAGTTGGAGGTGGGGGTGGCTCAGACGGCACCGCTGCGCCCGATCCGGCACCACCCCCACCCCTGACCCCTCCCCGCAAGGGGGAGGGGAAAGCGCCCAGTTTTCAAAGTGTTGGCATGAGTGGGAGACGTGTGAAGCTGCTCGGCAAAACGTCCCGATCGCAACCCAATTAAACACCTCGAAAGGGCTGGTATGGGTTCAAACCGCCGAAACGAGCCGGCCCTGGCCGCGGGCGATCGTCTGGAGAGCGATCCCCGCCGCAGTCGCCACGTTGAGCGAATCGAAGCCTGGGGCCATCGGAATCCGAACCGGGCGGGCTCGACTGAGCGTGGTCGCATCGAGGCCCGGCCCCTCGGTCCCGAGGATCAGCAGCACCCGTGCCGGCACCGCGAGAGCGTCGAGGGATTCGGCCGCACCTGGGGTGAGCGCCAGGGCTTCGAGGTCGAGGGCTTCGGCCAGGGCCAGCCAGTCCTGCTCAGGCGCGAGCCGGGCGAAGGGCTGGATCAGCGCGGCGCCGGCCGAGACCCGGATGCTCTTTCGGTAGAGCGGGTCGCAGCTCGCGGCGTCGAGCAGCACCGCGTCGGCCCCGAAGGCCGCGGCGTTGCGGAAGGCCGCGCCGACATTGTCGTGGTTGGTCAGGCCCGCGAGCCCGAGCACCAGCGCGGGGGCGGGGGCCGGCGGCACCAGGGCGGCGGGATCGGGCTCCGGCCCGCGCAGCCCCACGGCCAGGACCCCGCGGTGGATCGGGAAGCCCGTCACCGCGCTCATCACCGGCTTGGCGGCAAGATAGACCGGCGGCGGCTCAGCAGAGGCGGCCACGTCCGGGGCGAGGCCCGGCCAGCGCTCCGGGGCGAGCAGGATCGACTCTGACCGGAACCGGGCGCGGGCGCCGAGCAGCAGCCGCAGGGTGACCTCGCCCTCCACGATGAAGCGCCCGGCGCGTCCGACGAGGTCGCGCTCACGCATCTTCGTGTAGGGTTCGAGGCGCGGGTCGTCCGGGTCCGCGATCGTCTCCGCGGCCTCGTCCACGTCAGCCCTGCTGACGCTCGGTGCGGATCGCGAGCGGGTCGGCCTCGGCCTTGGTCGGCACCTTCACCAGCGCCTCGCCGTCGAGGACGGTCTCGCCGGCCACGGAGCAGCGGCAGGCGAGGCGCGCCCGGCGCCGCTCCGGCATCAGTTCGGCGACCGTGACCGTGACGTCGACGATGTCGCCGATGCGCACCGGCGCGCGGAAGTTGAGGGTCTGCGAGATGTAGACCGCCCCCGGGCCCGGCAGGCGGGTGCCGAGCACCGCCGAGATCAGTCCGGCCGTGTACAGGCCGTGGGCGATGCGGGTGCCGAACGGCGTGCGTGCGGCGAAGTGCTCGGACAGGTGGATCGGGTTGCGGTCGCCGGTGATCTCGGCGAACCCGACCACGTCGGAGGACGCGATGGTCTTCGAGAGGGTTTCCGACAACCCGACCTCGAGATCCTCGAAATAGAGCACGCGCAATTCGGGCAGCATGGCTCGGCAGACCTCCGGTTCCGGCCGGTCGCTTCTCTGGCGCAGCCGGCTCGACAAGACCGGTTCGCACGATCGCGCCGCCGAATCCACCCGGACAAAGGCGTATGAGTTCTGGAACTTTCTTGAGGCGCGGACAGGGTTTTCTCAACAGGCGCTCGACAGGGGCGCCGCACTCGGCGATGACGCGTTCCGTGACCGCTGACCCTGCCGCCCGGCGCGAGCCGCCCGCCCTGCGCCCGGTCGTCGCCCGCGTGGCGGCGCTCAACCTCGGCTATTTCGGCGTCGAGATCGCGGTGGCGCTCGCCATCGGCTCGGTGGCGCTCATCGCCGACAGCCTCGACTTTCTGGAAGACGCGGCGATCAACCTGCTGATCTTCGCCGGCCTGTCCTGGAGCGCGCGCAATCGGGCCCGGCTCGGCACCGCCATGGCGTTCATCCTGCTGGTGCCGGCGCTCGCGACCGCCTACGCGGCCTACGACAAGTTTGCCGACTTCGTGCCTCCGGCGGCCCTGCCGCTGACGCTGACCGGCCTCGGGGCTCTGGCGGTGAACCTGACCTGCGCGCTGATGCTGGCCCGGCACCGGTCCGGCTCGGGCAGCCTGACCCGGGCGGCCTATCTCTCGGCCCGCAACGACGCCTACGCCAATCTGGCGATCATCGCGGCCGGGCTGGTCACCGCCCTTTATCCCAGCCCCTGGCCGGACCTGATCGCGGCGGGCGGCATCGCGCTGCTCAACGCCGATTCTGCCGCCGACATCTTCCGGGCCGCCGCGGCCGAGCGCCGGGCCGCGAAATAGGCAGATCCATGCGCATCTTCCCGATCTCCGACCTGCACCTGGAACGGCGGCGGCTCGACCTGATCGCGCTGCCCGAGGAGCCATTCGACCTGCTCGCCTGCCCCGGGGACCTCTACGAGGGGCATCCCGAGCGGGGATTGGCTGCCCTGGTGCATCTGGCGCAGGGCAAGCCGATCGTGCTGGTGCCGGGCAACCACGAGCGCTACGCGCCCACGGGCGACACGCGCAATACTCCTGAGCTGCTGGCGGCACTGGAGGCGGAGGTCGTCCGGGTGAATGCGCTCGGCGCGCGCATCCACCTCCTCCAGGGCGCACAGGCCTGCGTGATCGATGGCGTGCGCTTCGTCGGCACCACCCTGTGGAGCGACTGGCACCTCGCCGGGCGCTGGCTCGCCGCCGATGCGCCCGACCGCCCGGAGGATCCGGTGGCCTATGCCGCCGCACGCATGACCGATCCGGTCACCGGCTCGCGCGAATATCTCGGCTCGATCCGCAAACAGGATGGCAGTCCGTGGCAGCCCGCGGACGCCATGGCGGCCCATGCGGCCGAGCGCGCGGCGCTGCACGAGACGCTCCGCGTGCCCCATGACGGACCGACCATGGTGGTGACCCATCACCCGGCAAGCCCCCTGGCGGCCGATCGCTACCGGGACCAGCCCGGCGTGCCCTGGTGGGTGCCGGCCTTCTACGCCAGCACCGCGCTGGACGACCTGCCCGATAATGAGCGGCCGGAGCTCTGGATCTCGGGCCATTTCCACGCCGGCCACGATCTGCGGATCGGCCGCTGCCGCTGGGTGTCGAACCCGGTCGAGGGGCAGAGTTACCGGGCGGATTTTTGTGTGACGGTCGGGGCGGAGGGCAAGGTTTAAGGTGTCCTCCGTCATTTCGGGCTCGCCTGCGGCGCCCCGGAATGACGGCGTTGTTTATCGATCTGCCACCTGCATCGCAGGTACCATGGAAATAGTTCGGTCAATCTGGGCCTGACCGGCGAACATCTGTCGCCGATCGGACCCACGCGATTGCTCCAAAAAAATCAGGCGGCGCGGACGGTGGCGAGGAAGTTCCGCACCTCTGCCGACAGATGCTCGGACTGGCGCGACAGGGCGGAGGCCGCGGACAGGACCTGGGACGCCGCGGCGCCGGTCTCGTCGGCGGCCCCGGCCACGCCGGCGATGTTCGTCGTCACCTCGGCGGTGCCGCTCGCGGCCTGTCCGACGTTGCGCACGATCTCCTGGGTCGCCGCCTGCTGCTGCTCGACGGAGGCCGCGATCGCGGTGGCGACGCTGCTGATCTCCTGGATCCGGGCTGTGATTCCGCCGATCGCCGCCACGGCCTGGCCGGTCGAGCCCCGGACCTGCGCGATCTGTCCGGAGATCTCCTGCGTGGCCTTGGCGGTCTGCTCGGCGAGCGCCTTCACCTCGGAGGCGACCACGGCAAAACCCTTGCCGGCGTCTCCGGCGCGGGCGGCCTCGATGGTCGCGTTCAGGGCAAGCAGGTTGGTCTGCCCGGCGATGGTCGAGATCAGCCCGACCACGTCGCCGATTCGTCCGACCACCGTGTTCAGCTCCTGCACCAGCGCCCCGGTCTGATCGGCCTCGGACACGGCCATCCGGGCCAGCTGCGCCGAGCCATCGACCTGCCGTCCGATCTCCTGGACCGACGAGCCGAGCTCTTCCGCGGCGGCCGCCACGGTGTTGACGTTGGACACCGCCTCCTCGGCCGCGGCCGCGACCGTGGTCGACTGGCTGGCGGTCTGAGCGGCGGTGGCGTTCATCGTCTGGGCGGTGGATTGAAGCTCCGTGGCCGAGGCCGAAACCTGGCCGATGATGCCGCCGACCGCCGCCTCGAAGCTGTCCGCCATCTGGCGCATGCCGGCCTTGCGCTGCGCCTCCGCTTCCAGCCGCGCCTGCGCGGTCTCCGTCTCCAGGCGCCGGGTCTGGATCATGGTGTCCTTGAAGATCTGGACGGCCCCCGCCATCGCGCCGACCTCGTCGCGCCGCCCGACGGCGGGAATTTCGGTCGCGGTGTCGCCCGATGCGAGCTGATGCATGGCCGCGGTCATGCGTCCGAGCGGGCGGCTGATCTCCAGGACCAGCATCACGACGGCGCCGATCGCCAGGATCGCGGCCAGCGCCAGGAAGCCCGTCATCTGCCGGTGGGCGTGGTCATAAGCGTCCTGCGCCTCCGCGCCGCTGGCCGCCGCCGCCGCACTCTCGCGGTCCGACATCGCGACGAGGGTCGCGATGGTCGTCCGGATCGTATCCGACATCGTGGTGTTGTATTGTTCCTGGGCGCCGGTGAGGTCGCCGCGCTCGGCCCGCGCGAATCCGTCGGTCTGCTGGTCCAGATACGTGGCCCATTGCCGTTCGAAGGTCTTGTAGAGCTCGCGGGCCGCGTCGGTCTCCAGGAGGCTCGCGTAGCTGGCCTGATAGGTCCGCAGTTCGGCGAGGCGCCGCTGGATCGAGTCGAAGGCGTCTTTTCTCTGCTCGGGCGACTTCGCCGTCAGAGCACGGCTGCCGTTGACGCGGATCCGTAAGGTCACGACCTGGATGCCGGTGAGGGCCTGCGCGGCCGGCAGGCGGCTGGCGCGCATATCCGTGGCGACACGATTGATCGTTTCAATGTGGTAGTAGGACAGCGCGGCCAGGCTGCAGATCAGAGCAAGCATAACCGAAAAACAGATGATCAGCTTGCCTTTGATTGACATAAAGTCGAGCATTATATTTCCGAGGTAGATCTACACGGGCGCTCTCTGCGCTCTTCAAATGCTATATAATGATTTCTAAAACTTCGGATTAATCGATCGGCGCTGTTTGGATCGATCGCCCATACGGCACCGTCGATCGCCGGCATCCCGCAGCCCGGCAGATGCTACAAGGCCCGATCCCGGCCATCCGCGCATCACCCGGTCGACGCCTCCCGAGGGGAAGTCGGCCCTCGTTCGAAAGACACGCATGGAAAGCGTCACCGTCGTCCTGGCCCTGTTGCTGTCCGTGCTGGTGAGCGGCGCGCTGGGCCGGCTGGTCCCGCTGCCGCTGCCCTTGATCCAGATCGCGATCGGCGTGGCCCTGGCGCTGGGGCCGTTGCCCAGCACGGCCCTCGATCCCGAGATCTTCTTCCTCGTCTTCCTGCCGCCGCTCCTGTTCCTCGACGGCTGGCGCATCCCGAAGCGCGACCTGTTCCGCAACGGACGGACAGTCCTGGCCCTCGCCCTGGGACTGGTGGCGCTGACCGTGCTGGGGATCGGCATGCTGATCCACGCCATGATCCCGGGCATCCCGCTGGCGGTCGCCTTCGCGCTCGCGGCCGTCCTGTCCCCGACCGACCCGATCGCGGTCTCGTCGGTGGCCGCGCAGGCCCCAGTGCCGCGGCGGCTGATGCACATCCTCGAAGGCGAGGCCCTGCTGAACGACGCCACCGGCCTCGTCTGCCTGCGCTTCGCCATCGCGGCGGCGCTCACCGGGACCTTCTCGCTGTCGGAGGCCGCGACCACCTTCGTCTGGCTGGCGCTCGGCGGCCTCGGCATCGGCGCCGCCACGACCTTCCTGTTGATGGGTGCGCAGGACCTCCTGCGGCGGCGGACCGGCGAGGATCCGGGCCTGCAGATCCTGTTCAGCCTGCTCACGCCGTTCGGCGCGTATCTCGCCGCCGAGCATGTCCACGCGTCGGGGATCCTGGCCGCGGTCGCGGCCGGCATCGCCATGACCTACGTGGAGATCCAGGGGCGCAGCCTCGGCACCACCCGGGTCCGCCGCACCGCCGTGTGGGACACGGTGGCGCTGGCCGCCAACGGCTCGATCTTCGTCCTGCTCGGCGAGCAGCTGCCCGAGGTCCTCGGCCACGCGGTCAAGCAGGCCGACGTGCAGGGCGCCGGCTGGCTCGTGGCCTGGGTGCTCGCCATCACGGCGGGCCTGATGGCGATCCGCTTCGCCTGGGTCTGGGTCTCGCTCTACTTCGTCCTCGTGAAGGCGCATCGCCGTGGCGAGCGGCGCGAGGGCCTGACTTGGCGGCTCGTAGCCGCCACGACGCTCGCCGGCGTGAAGGGCGCGATCACCCTGGCCGGCATCCTGACCCTGCCGCTCACCTTGAAGGACGGCACGCCGTTCCCGGCCCGGGATCTCGCGATCCTGCTGGCGATGGGGGTGATCCTGACCTCGCTGCTGCTGGCCAGCACGGTCCTGCCGCCGCTGCTCCGGGGCCTGCGCCTGCCGGCCGATTCGAGCCACGACGCTGAGGAGGATTCCGCCCGCGCCGCCGCGCGCCACGACGCCGTGACGGCGATCGAGGCGCTGCAACATCGCCTGGTCGAGGAGCAGGAGGACGCCTCCGTCGCGGTGGAGGCCGGCGCCCGGGCCATGGACCGTTACGAAGGCCTGGAGGCGCCGACGGCGGTGTCCCGGGAGGGCGGCGGCCGCGCCCGGCAGCTGGCCGTAACGGAAAAGCGCCTGCGGCTCGCCGGGATCGAGGCCGAGCGCCAGGCGCTCTATCGCCTGCGCCGCTCGCGGGCCATCGACGACGTGGTCCTGCGCCAGCTCGTCCGCGAGGTCGACCTGGTCGAGGCGCGGCTGCTGGCCTGGAATCCCGCCGGGCGGGATCTGCCGACGCCGCGCAGTTGAGGTGCGGGCGGATTAGTCCCAACGAGCCGGCCCAGAATGTCGAGCGCGTGTCGTTCCGCACAGCTTGGCCGTAAAGCCGGGATGAGCGCGGTTCGACCGAGCGTCCTTCCCTGATCGGCCCCGAATTCTGGGGCTCTGGCTCGGGGTTGTGATGACGGGATTTGGCCTGGGATTACGCGGGGTCGCGTCGGCTGCACTTGCCATTTACGGTTCTGGCGTTGCAACCTCTGCTCATGCTGCTTCCGCGGCCCAGCCGGGCCAGACCATCGGCCTGCCGGTGGGCGCGCAGCTTCCGGTCGGCCTGTACTTCGTGAACCTGTCGAGCTTCGGCACGCGCAGCGCGCGGCCGGGCGACACGTCGACGAACGTCAACCTGCCGACTTTCGCATGGGCGACGCCCTGGGCCATCGCGGGCGGGCGCCTTCAGTTCTTCGTCACCCAGCCGGTGGTGGCCGCGACCCTCCAGGGGGCGCCCTACCAGAGCGGCATCGGCCAGCCGCTGCTCGCCGCCCAGCTAGCCTGGGATCTCGGCCACGATGTCGGCGTCAGCTACTTATTCGGCGGCTACCTGCCGATCGAGACGCGCTTCCTGACCCAATCCGCCTCGCTGACCCACCGCTTCGCGATCAGCTACACCGGCCAGGATTGGAACCTGACCGCGAACCTGCTCCACGGGATCTTCTTGGAGACGCGCTCGCCCTTCGGCACCCTCTACCCGGACTACCTGAACCTGGATCTCACGGCGGCGAAGAAGTTCGGGAAGTGGCAGGTCGGCGCCGTCGCGTTCGGGTCCACCGATCTGCCGACCGGGGTGTCCAGCTATCTGCCGCAGGGCCAGATCGCGGTGGGCGGCCTGGTCGGGTACAATTTCGGGCCGGTGAACCTGCAGGCCTACCTCACCCGGGACGTGGTCCAGCGCAATTACCGCGGCCGCGAGACCCGCGGCTGGCTGCGGGTGATCGTGCCGCTCTACCAGGATAAGGACGAGGTCGAGCCGAACCGCACCCTGGTGACGCGCCGGCAGGCCGAATAGCCGGGCCGGGGCTCAAACCGCAGCGGGTGAGGCCAGGGCCGCGCCACCGGCGGGGAGGGTCGGTCCAAGTTCCTGCGTCAGGCGTGCGCGCAGGCTGGCCTGCTTCGCGCGCACCAGCCCGGGAATCAGGAACAGGTCGATGACGAGCCAGATGAGCCCGACGGCAATGCAGTTGAGCAAGATCTGAAGGATCGCAGTGCCGGTCCGGCCGAGATAGAACCGGTGGGCCGAGAAAAAGCCCAAGAAGAACCAGAGCACGTAGGCCAGGACGACGCTCGGTCCTTCGTTGGCGACGCGCTGCTCGATCAGGATCTTCTCTTGGGTCGTCGCTGTCATCTGTCGTGCTCCCCCCTCAAGTCACGGCTAAGCTTGAGACAGGGGGCGCCCGAAAGCAAGGCCGGGCCGGCAGACAGGATCCGCCGGCCCGGGAGACCTCAGCCGTGCACCAGCACGTTGCGGAACTGCCAGGGATCGCTGGTGTCGATGTCCTCCGGGAACAGGCCCGGACGGTCGGTGAGCGGGGTCCAGTCGGTGTAGACGCCCACGACCGGGCCGAGATACGGGGTCTGGACCTCCAGGCAGCGGCGGAAATCCATCTCGTCGGCCTCGACGATGCCGGCCTCCGGGTTCTCCAGGGCCCAGACCATGCCGGCGAGCACCGCCGAGGTCACCTGCAGGCCGGTGGCGTTCTGGTAGGGGGCGATCCGCCTTGTCTCCTCAATGGAGAGCTGCGAGCCGTACCAGTAGGCGTTCTTGGCGTGGCCGTAGACCAGCACGCCGAGCTCGTCGATGCCGTCGACGATCTCGTTCTCGTTGAGGATGTGGTGCTGCTCCTGCACCTTGGCGGCGTTGCCGAACATCTCGTGGAGCGAGAGCACGGCGTCGTTGGCCGGGTGGTAGGCGTAGTGACAGGTCGGGCGGAAGACGGCCTGATCGCCCTCGCGCACCGTGTAGTAGTCGGCGATCGAGATTGCCTCGTTGTGGGTCACGAGGAAGCCGAACTGCGCGCCGGCGGTGGGCACCCAGGTGCGCACGCGGGTGTCGGCGCCCGGCTGCAGCAGGTAGATCGCGCAGCGCGAGCCCTTCTCCTGCTCGCGGGCATTGGCGGGCTTCCAGGTCTCGTGCGTGCCCCAGCCGAGCTCGGCCGGCTGATTGCCCTCGGAGACGAAGCCCTCCACCGACCAGGTGTTGACGAACACGCCCTGGGGCTTGGGGTTCTTGGCGCGCTGGGTGTCGCGCTCGGCGATGTGCACGCCCTTCACGCCCAGGGTCTTCATCAGGGCGGCCCACTCCTCGCGGGACTTGGGCTCGGGCGTGGTGACGCCGGTATCCTTGGCGATGTTCAGGAGCGCCTGCTTGACGAACCACGAGACCATGCCGGGATTGGCGCCGCAGCAGGAGACCGCCGTGGTGCCGCCGGGCTTCTGGGCGCGGGCGTCGAGAATGTCCTGGCGCAGTGCGTAGTTGGTGCGGTCGCCCTGGCCCCGGCTCTTGTCGAAGTAGAAGCCCGGCCAGGGCTCGGCCACGGTGTCGATGTAGAGGGCGCCGAGCTCGCGGCACAGCTCCAAGATCGCCCGCGACGAGGTATCGACCGACAGGTTCACGCAGAAGCCCTGGCCGCCGCCCTCGGTGAGGAGGGGCGTGAGCACCGCGCGCAGGTTCTCCGGGGTCAGCGCCACCTTCTCGAAGCGCAGGCCGTGCTTCTCGGCGAGCGCCCGGTGGGTGTCGACCGGGTCGATCACGGTGAAGCGGGCGCGATCGTACTCGAAGTGCCGTTCGATGAGCGGCAGGGTGCCGCGTCCGATCGAGCCGAAGCCGATCATCACGATGGGACCGCTGATGCGGCCATGGATCGGGTGACGGGACGGCTGTTCGGTCATGAAAAAATCCTTGTCTGGCGGACGCCTGAGGTCCGCTCTTTAGCTCGCGAGCGGGTTATGGCGCGCGTGTGACAGTGGGGCGACAGGCGTGATGCGCGGCCTGCGCCGGCGCGTACGTCGAATCCGGTCGTCGGAAAGCCGCTCAATGGCGGCTCACCCGCCGACGGTCAACTGCGCTGCACCATAGACGGTTAAGGCGCCGTTGAGGATCGGCGCGCGTCAGTATGTTCGCAGCGCATGTGGCCTGCGCGCAAAGGCGAGTGGTGAGCAGTGTTCGCATGGCTCATATTGCGGTGCAGCAAAGGTCCCGCAGAACGATCGACTTCCAAAATCGTCACCCTCGGGGCCGAGGAAACGTCCGGGATCCTGATCTTCGGAGTCGTCATGCTCGCTTTCATCGCCACCCGCATCCCCGGCCCGGTCGCCGAGACCGCCGACCGCGATCCCGGCATCCTCACCCTCGTGTTCACCCTGGCCCGCGCCGTCCGCACCGGGGCCGAGGCCGCGTTCGCGCGCCGCTGTGCCCTCGCCGAGGCTGCTGGCGGACCGAACCCGCTCTGAAACCCCACGACGGGGTGGACCGGCATCGGCCGGCGATTGCCTCACCCCGGCTGGGACGTTAGGCGGCTTTGCCGTCAATGGCCCCGGGGGATCGTGATTCTATGTCGACGTTTCGAGCGGTCGTTCGCCTCAGTCTGACCGCGACGCTGCTGCTTGCCGTTCCGTTCGCGTCGCCGCGTGCCCAGGATGCCGAGTCCGAGGCGCCGGCCGCCGGTGACGCGCCGGCCAAAGCCAAGCCCAAACCTAAGCCGAAGCCGCCCGCTCCGAAGCCGGCGGCCAAGCCGGCTGCCGCCGCCACGCCCGCTGCAGCGCACGCGACCTGGCCCACCGGCGCCAGCACGGTCAGCGAGAGCTACGGCGACTGGACGATGACCTGCACCCGCCCGAGCGAGAAGGTCACCTGCATCGTCGCCCAGTCCCAGGGCGATTCGCAGACCGGCCGGCGCAAGTTCGGCGTGGAACTCCAGGTTCCGAATGACGGCCGCTCGGAAGGCATCGTGCTGATGCCATTCGGCCTGTCTATCGAGGCCGGCGTGACCTTCAAGCTGGACGAGCAGACCCTCGGCAAGGGCGCGCCCTACAATATGTGCGTCTCCGACGGCTGCCTCGTGCCGATCAGCTTCCCGACCCTGGCGCTCGACGGCATGCGCAATGCCAAGCAGCTGTTCGTGACCGGCCAGAAGGCGAGCGGCACCGAGCCAGCCACCATCACGGTGCCCCTCGATGGCTTCCCGCAGGCCCTGGACCGCGCGGTCGCCCTCAGCGGCTGAGGCCGATCGGACCGGATCCGGCTAATCCCCGGGTTACGGTTAAGCCAGCGTTAGCCGCGGTGCCGCAGGATGAGTCCCATGTGTGGCGCCGGGCGCCGTGGCCCGAGGGGCCGCGCGCCGGGATTGGGTCGGCGAGGCGATGGGCTCCGAGGGCAGGCGATCCCGGATCGGCCGATATCTCGGCACGCGGCTGGCCCGCGTGTCCCTGCCCGCGCTCGTCCTGCTGGCGGCCATCGACCCGGCGCTCGCCGCCCGGCTGATCGGCGCCAAGGGCAGCGAATCGGGTACCGGTGCCGGCGGCTATGGCCGGATCGTGCTGACCTTCGACAAGCCGGTCACCGTCAAGGCGAAGCTCGCCGGCGGCATCCTGCTGCTGAGCTACGGCGAGCGGGTCGCACCCGGTCCCGAGCGGCTGTCCGAGGAGATGCCGGCCTTCGTGTCCACGGTCCGGCGCGATCCCGACGGCTCGGGCTTGCGGGTCGCGCTGCAGCGGCCGTTCCGGACCAATGTCCAGTCGGCCGGGGAGCGGGTGTTCGTCGATCTGCTGCCGGAGGGCTGGTCCGGCCTGCCGCCGCCGCTTCCCCTCGAGGTGGTGGCCGAACTCGCCCGCCGGGCCCGGGTCGCCGAGGAGGCGTTGCGGGCGCGCACGCCGCCGCCGGTGCGCAAGCCGCTCAGCCTGGAACTCGCCCGGCTCCCGACCCTGACGCGCCTGTCCCTGCGCCTGCCCGACGACGCGGTGGCGACGGTGACCGCGGAGGGCCCGACGACGCGCCTGCGCGTGGCCGGAGCCTGGACCATCGATTCGAACGACGCCCGCGGCCGCCCGCGGCCCGGCATCGCCAAGCTCGCCACCGAATCCGACGAGGGCTCGGCCAGCATCCTGGTCACCCCCGCCGAGGGGTTCATCCTCACCACGGAGCGCGAGGACGGGGCCTACACGATCGATGTCGCGACCAAGGCGCCGCCGGAGGCCGCCAAGTCCAAGGCCGCCGACGTGCCCGGCCCGGCCGAGTCGAGCGTCGCAAAGCCGGCCGCACCCGTTCCGGCGCCGACCCGGAAAGCCGAGGCCCCGGCCGTCCCGGAGGCCGCACCCGATGCGCCGCCGAAGCGCCAGGCCGGCGCCGGCCTGGTCTTCCCGTTCCAGACCCTGCCGCCCGCGGCCCTGTTCGAGCGCGGCGGCGTCGCGACGCTGGTGTTCGAGACCGCCGAGCCCGTGACCGTGCCGGCGAGCCGCCAAGGCCTCGCGCCGGTGGGCGCGCCGGAGCGGATCGGCGCAGCCACGATCCTGCGCTTTACGGTACCGCCGGGGCGGCTGGTCGATCTGGCCGCCGTCACCACCGGGACCAGCTCGGCCTGGGAGCTGTCGGCGGGGGACGCGCTGAGCCCGAGCGACAGCCTCGATCCGGTCCGCAAGCCGGACCCGACCAGCCGGATCACCGTCGCGCTGGCGCTGCCCCGGCCGGGATCGGCGACTTGGCTCGACCGCGACGGCGAGCGCATCGCCGTGGTCACCTCGGCGGCGCAGCGCATCATCGGCAATCCGAAAAACCGCCGCTTCGTGGATTTCGAGATCCTGCCGAGCCGGCACGGCGTCGCGGTGCTGGCTGGCGCCGACGACCTCGCGGTTCGCCCCCAGCTCGACGGGGTGACGATCGGCCGGGAGGGCGGCCTCGCCGCCTCCACGGCCGCCCGCAAGGCCGATCCCGCCCTGGCCGAAATCGGCACCCTCGCGGTCCCGCCCGATGCGTGGGATCGCGCCCGGGCCGGCAATATCCGCGAGACCCTGCGGGCCCTGGCCAACGCGGCCGCGACGGTGCCGCCCGCCCTGCGCGGCCCGGCGCGGCTCGCGTATGCCCGCGCCAACATCGCCAACGACTTCGACCTCGAAGGACTTGCGGCCCTGGAGGCGGCGGCGGCCGACGATCCGCTGCTGGCGACCCAGCGCGAAATCGCGATCCTGCGCGGTCTGGCGCTGGTGCGGAGCGGGCGCAACGCCGAGGCCCTGAAGGCCCTGTCGGCGACGCAGCTCGCCAGCGACCCGGAGGCCGCCCTGTGGCGGGCGATGGCCGCCGCCGGGCTCGGCGACTGGAAGGCGGCCGAGACCGGCTTCCTCACCACGCTGCCGCTGTCCGAGAGCTATCCCCCGGACCTCGCGCAGCAGATTCGCGCTCAGGCGGCGGAATCGGCCATCGAGAACGGCGATGCCGAGACCGCCGCCGCCCGGGCCGAGGACGCACCCAACCTGCCGCCCTGGATCCGCGACCGGCTCGCCCTGGTCCGCGCCCGCGTCTCGGAGGCCACCGGCCAGACCGAGGCGGCGCTCGACGCCTATACCCGCCTGGAGAAGGTCGGCCAGCGGCCGGTGGCGGCCGAAGCGCAATTGCGCGGCGCGCTCCTGGCCCGCGCCTCCGGCAAGCTCGAACCGAACGCGGCGATCGACCAGCTGGAGCGGCTGGCGCTCACCTGGCACGGCGGCCCGACCGAGACCGGCATCTCGGTCGGCCTGGCGCGGCTCTATCTCGGGGCCGGACGCTGGCGCGACGCCTTCACGGCGCTCCGCCGGGCCCAAGCCTTCGCGCCGAACGACGCCGCCACCCAGGCGCTGGCCCGCGAGGTACGCACCGCCTTCGAGAACCTCTACCTCACCGACAAGGGCGATACGCTCTCCGGGGTCGACGCGGTGGCGCTGTATTTCGATTTCCGCGAGCTCGCTCCGATCGGGCGGCGCGGCGACGAGGTGGTGCGCCGGCTGGCCGACCGCTTGGTCGGGCTCGACCTCCTCGATTCGGCCGCCGACCTGCTCCAGTACCAGATCGACAACCGGCTCACTGGCCCGGCCAAGTCCGCCGTGGCGGCCCGGCTCGCCACGATCCGGCTGATGGACGACAAGCCGATGCGGGCGCTGCAGGTGCTCGACGCCACCAACCTGCCCGAGCTGCCGGGCGAGCTGAAGCGCGCCCGCGCCCTGGTCCGGGCCCGAGCCCTCTCGGACCTCACCCGCACCGACCTCGCCCTGGAGACGATCGAGGACGAGAGCGGCCCGGATATCGAGCGCCTGCGCGCCGACATTTTCTGGGGCGCCCGCCGCTGGCGCGAGGCCGGTGAATCGCACGAGGCGCTGCTCGGCGAGGCCTGGCGCGCCGGCCGGCCCCTGGATGAGCAGGCCCGAGCCGACGCGGTCCGCGCCGCCATTGCGTACGACCTCGCAAGCGAGGTCATCGGCCTGGAGCGGCTGAAGGCGAAGTTCTCCGAGGCCATGGCCGAGAGCCCGGACGCCCGCACCTTCGCGCTGCTCACCGGCGCCAACCCGACCCGCAATCCGGAATTCCGCGCCATCGCGGCCCGCGCCACCAAGGCCGACACCCTGTCGGCCTTCCTCGCCGAGTACCGCAAGCGCTACCCCGAGACCGCCTTGCCCGAGCGCGGCGCGGCGGCCGGCGAGCGCCAGAGCAGCGTCGAGACCCCGGGCACGCCGCCGGGCTGAGGGGCTTTCTCTGCACAGTGACCGTCGGGCGCAGCCAGCGGCGAGGCAACAAATTTGTCCCGCCCCTAAGCGCCCATTCGAGCCGCCGACCTGCGATGAGTAGTTCTCAGCCGTGCGGATCGTCGAGGCCTGATCCTGGGCCTCAATCGCCCCACCCGTCATTGCGAGCGCAGCGAAGCAGCCCAGTGCAGCGCGCGATCCCCGAAGGTGGCGCTTCTCTAGGTTGCTTCGCTGCGCTCGCAATGACGGGGAGGATTACTTGGAGAAATCGGCCCTCACTGCGTCAGCCGCGCGACCTGCAGCGCTTGGTCGAACATCGCGTTGAGCGAGCTCTTGATGTCGTCCGGGCTGTTGGCCGTGTAGAAATACCCCGGCGAGGCGCAGCTTTGCAGGGGCGTCGCCAGGGTCGGGCTGAAGGCGTTCACCTTCTTGTTCTCTCCGGCGACGATCCCGCCGTAATCCTTGAAGGTGATGATGTTGTACGGGATGTAGAGGATCGAGATCGTCGCTCCGGCATTCTTCAGCGCCGTGCAGAGCGTCGGATCGATCTGGGATGGCGTCGACGTGTCGAAGTCGGCATTGCCGTAGCCCGAGAATTTCGAGGGGTTGCCGGGGTAGTAATACTTATTGTTCTTGTAGACGTAATAGTGCTGACCGTTCTGCATCCCGTCGGTGATCAGGAAGACGAACGGCTTGCGCGCATTGATGCCGGAGCCGTCACCGAACCCGCCGGCATTGGTGATCGCGGTCTTCATCTGCGGCAGGACGACCTCGAAATGCGTGCCGCCGGAGCCGATGCCGGTGCTCGGGTCGTTGTTCGTGTAGAGTTGGGTGGTCCCGGTATCGAGCAGGCTGGTCAGGGCGAGGGGCCAGGACAGGGTGCACTGGGCGGCGGTGTTCAGGGTGGCGATCGAACTGTTGATGTCGGCGAGCGTGCCCATCTGGTTAATGAACGGGTACAGGCCGACGCGGTACTGGTTCGCCACCGTCGGGTTGGCGGCCCGCTGGATCAGCGAGCAGACCGCGTTGTTGACGGCGTCGGACCGCAACTGGATCTTGCCCGCGGCGAGGCCCCAGCCGTCATTGCCGGGATAATGGCAGGCGAACTGGCAGCCCTGCTGGTAATCCCACTTCATGTCGTTGTTTTTGGAGGCGAGCTGGGTCATCCCGGCCGTCGTCGCCGGCAGGCCCATCGAGCCGGACACGTCGAGCAGCAGGTAGAAGTCGAGATAGCTCGCGAGATCCGCCGAGGCCGTGACCGTGTTGGAGAAGTTGGTGGTCGGGGTCCGGAAGATCTGGCCGAAATTGTTCTTCACCGTGGCGCTGTAGACCACCGTCGACTTGAGGGTCTGGCTGGTGCGCACCAGCTGCGGCGTCTGGAGCTGCACCTGCGCGAACGGCACGGTGCCGGCATTGACCGTGAAGGCGCTGGTCGCCTGCGCGATGCCGGCCGCGATGGCGTTGGCGGTGACGTTCGCCTGGGTCGGGTTGGCGGCGATATAGGCCTTGGCGGTCGCCACCGCGGCGATGGCGGCGGCATCCGCGGCGGCGTCGAGCTTCGCCTTGTCGGTGATCGCCACGCCGTAATCGACCCCGTAGCCGAGCAGGCCGACCATCGGCAGCAGGCTCAGGGCGAACAGGATCGTGACGTTGCCGGAGCGCGCCCTCGAAAGGGGCGCCGCCCGGTCAACGAGGCTGCGCGCGCGGTTCAGAAACCCGGGCATTTCACGGCGATCCCATCGTTGCCCGCCGGGTCGAAATTGACCATCGAGGCGTAGCGCGGCTGCACGTACATCGAGCGGGCGATCCGAACGGCGGGGATGAACCGCGCGCCGAAGGACGGCCGGAAGGTGAAGACCACGTCGACCGCCACGATCGAGCCCGGTCCGAAGACCGAGCGCGGCAGCGTCGTCCGGTTGGGCGGCGCGGTGTCGGCGGCGGGCAACTGCGGGGTCACGCAGGGCCGGTAATTGCCCCCGCTGGTGCCCGAGCTCGTCCAGGCGACGGCGGCCGTGTAGCAGGCGCTCAGGTCGCTGCCCGAGCAGTTCGACGCCGTCTGGTTGAACGCGATAGCGGCGTAGGTGATGGCGATGTCCTGCCACCATTGCAGGCCCTGCCGTGGCCCGTCCTTCATCAGGTACGGGAACAGGACCAGGGCGGAATCGAAGCTGAAATGCAGGTCGGCGGCGTTGACGGTCGCCACCGTCGAGCCCGCAGGCGGCATCGCCTGGGAGATCATCTGGCTGATCGACTGGGCGACCAGCCCGACCTTGCGGCTGGCGTTGACGTAGGTGACGAGTTGGATGCCGCCGAGCATCAGGACCAGCAGCACCGGCAGGATCAGGGCGAACTCGATCGCCGAGACTGCTCGCCTGTCCCGGAGGAAGCGCCGACCGCCCGCCATCAGAACAGCTCGTTGCGGAACGCCGCCGTCGAGATCGTCAGGTAGGCCGGGGCGCCGTTGAAGGTCGCGCCGCCGCCGAGCATCGACGCGAAGGCGGAGGGCAGGAAGGTGATCGGATAGATCACCAAGAGGTACTGGTACTGCCCGCGGGTGCCGAGGGTGTACTGGCCGGAACCCGGGGTCAGGGGCGGGATCGCCAGGCCGCTGAGGTCGGACTTCACGTAGGTGTAGTAGCCGCTGGAGGAGGAGCCGGTCGGCACCACGTACAGGTTCACGACGAGGTTGCTGCATTTCAGCGTCGCCGGCAGGTTGCGGCACAGCGAGGCCTTGAAGCTCGCCTGGTCGAGGGCGCTCGCCTGGGCCGCCCCGGTGAGGATCTGCCGGGCGGCTCGCGTCGTGGCGTAGTCCAGGAATTGGTTGATGAACAGGATCGTGGCCACGGTCATGACGAACAGCAGGGCCAGGATGAACAGCATCGCGACCAGGGCGAACTCGACCGCGGCCGCCCCTTTCCGATCGCGAACGTAGTGACGCATGAAAAACATGCGCTTAGGTAGCGAGAGATTGCTAAACCGAAGTTAAAACGGACTTCCAGACTCTATAGACTTACCTTGGTGAATCTTGAGCGGTATCCGGCCTGATCGCAATGGGCCGGCCTCTCCAAGTCATTGTCAGGGCGCGACGACTGGCGCCGAACCAGTCTCCACTTCGGCGGCGTGCACTATCCGCCGTAGCTCTGGACCAGCGAGCCGGCCACCAAAGTCCAGCCGTCGACCAGCACGAAGAAGATCAGCTTGAACGGCAGGGCGACGGTGGCGGGCGGCACCATCATCATGCCCACCGCCATCAGCACCGAGGCGACCACAAGGTCGATCACCAGGAACGGGATGAACAGCAGGAAGCCGATCTCGAAGGCGCGGCGCAGCTCCGAAATCATGAAGGCCGGGGTCACGATCTCGAGGCCGACATCCTCCGGGCCCTTGGGCACCGGCACCTTGGCGAGGTCGAGGAACAGCTTCAGATCCTTCTCGCGCACGTTCTTCAGCATGAACGTCTTGAACGGTGCCGAGGCCCGCTCGAAGGCCTGGGCCTGCGTGATCCGCCCGGCGACCAGAGGCTCGATCCCGGCGCTGTAGGCTGCCCGGCCAGTGGGGGCCATCACGAAGGCCGTGAGGAACAGCGCCAGGCTGACGATCACGGCGGTCGGCGGCGCCGTCTGGGTGCCGAGCGCCGAGCGCAGGATCGACAGCACCACGACGATCCGGGTGAAGGCGGTGGCCATCACCAGCACGGAGGGCGCCACCGCCAGGATCGTGATCAGCGCGACGAGCTGGAGCGCCCGCTCGGTGGTGCCGCCCGCGCCGAGATCGACGCTGAGGCTCTGGGCCAGGGCGGGTCCGGTCGCCAGCCCGGCGCCGGCCAGCCCGGCGAAGCCCAGGATGCGGAGCTTCCGAACAACGGATTGTCTCGCGTCGCCGGCCGGCGCGTCATCCATCGGGGTCACGGGCATCGGGGTCACGGACGGTCGCAGGTGGGGGTGGCCGGGCGCACGTCCGTGCGCCGCGCCTCAAGGTTCTGCCAGACCAGCAGCGCCGGCAGGCCGAGCACGACATCCGGGATCCGGCGGGCGAGGGACAGGGCGATGGCCGTGCCGGCATCGATCCCGAACAGGCCGCAGACCAGCACGAGGCCGCCCTCCTGAACGCCGAGCCCGCTCGGCACCAGGAAGGCCGCGGCCTTGATCGCCTGGCTCAGCGCCTCGATGACCAGGACCTCCGACAGGCTGAGATTCTCGACGCCGATGCAGGTGAGCACGACCGCGACCTCGGCGGCGCCGAGCAGCCAGGCCAGGGCGTGGAGGGCGAAGGACTGGACGAGGCGGCCCCGCCGCTCCGCCGCCCAGACGGTGTCGAGCGCCCCCTGGATCCGCGGGGCCGGCTCGGGACGGGCCTCCGTTTCGCGCACGAAGCGCCGGCCCAGGGCGGCGATCCGGTCCTCGACCACACGCACGATCCCGGTGCGCTGGAGCGCGAAGAAGGCCGCCACCGCCAGCCCCGCCACCGCGAGGGTCCGCAGCGTCCAGTGTGCGAGTTCGGCGGCGGCCGGACCCTCGACCTGGCTCAGCAGACCGGCGCCGAGGCCGGCGAACAGCGCCAGGGTGCCGACCTGGAACAGCATGTCGGCGAGCACCGAGGCCGCCGCCAGGGATCCGGCCACGCCCCAGAAGGTCAGGAGCCGGGCGCCGAGCACGTCGCCGCCGACCGAGGCTACGGGCAGGAGCACGTTGATGCCCTCGCGCACGAAGCGCAGGATCAGGCAGGCAGAGGCCGGCGCGGGCGACAGCCCATCGAGGATGCGCGCCCAGGCGAGGCCGCAGACCAGCACCACGACGGCCCGGACCAGCGTGACGCCGGCAAAGCCCACGAACCCGATCCGCCCGAACGCCGCGGCCACCGCCGACAGGTCGTTGGTCGCCACGAGCCAGATCGCCAGGCCGAGGCCGATCAACGTGCCGAACAGGGGCAGCCGGCGCAGCACCACGAGGCCGAGGCGGCGCGTCCGGGGGGCGCGGTCGCCGCTCACGGCCGGCCCGCGGGTGAGGTACGCCAGATGGCGGGCAAGGGCGAGCGCTCCAGGTTGCGCCAGTCAAGCATCCGGCGGCGATTCGGTCGGTGGCACCGCCGCTAGGGGTGTATTGGGGCCGAATTCAGGGGCGCGCCGCCGCGGTAGCACGGGGCGGAGCACTGCGGCGAGGGCATCCTGGGGGGCGGCCTCGGGATCGAGCAGGACGACGCGGCCCTCCGCGAGGCTCGCCCCCGTGGCCACGGCCACCGCGCGTTTCGGGCAGGGCCCGAGACAGCCCGACTCGACGATGCAGAGCTTGGTCCGCCCGGTGAGCAGCCCGTCCTTGGCCGCCTGCTTGGCCGCGCCCTTCAGCATCGCCCGCACCGCCCGCGGGCGCAGGCCCTGGCGCTTGGCGCATTTGGCGCAGACCACCACGACTTCCGCGAGCTTGGTCTTGGCCGATCTGGTGAGGGCCGGGCGGCCGGCAGGGCGGTCTCCGGGGCCGGGGGAGACGCGAGGGAGTGTCATCATCGAGAGACTCTACGGCGCGATACCGGGGCCGGCTACGTTGCCCGTCGCCGCGGTGCGGCAGGGGCGGGGGGCGGTGCCTTAAAAAGGGCCTAAAAGAACGGGATTCCGACCCTGCGCACGGGCCGTCCTCCGGCCGGTTTCGCGGTGGCGGATCCGGCGCAGACCCAGGAACAGTGAGCGGATGAGCTTCGACGACGTCAAGGACGACACGCGCGACGGCGAAATCGTGACGTTCGCCCCATCGACGATGACCGAGCTGCGCCACGGCGCGGAGACGATCCGGCCGGTCCCGGAGAAGCGCGGCGCCCGGGCGCTGGTGGCCGCGGCGCGCGAGCGCCTCGACTGGACCCGCCTGCCCGGCCTCGGCCAGCGCCGGGAGGACACGTCGAGCTACGGGGCGCGGGTGATCCGCCGCGTGGGAATGTTCGTACTGCTGCCGACCCTGGTGGTCGGCCTGTACCTGTTCGTCTTCGCGTCCAACCAGTACATCGCCGAGGCGCAGTTCACGGTGCGCGGCAACGTCGAGCCGATGGAGAACATCTCCCTCGGCCAGTACACGAACCTGATTCAGAAGCACAACAGCCAGGACAGCTTCATCGTCCGCGACTTCATCGCCAGCCAGACGCTGGTGGAGGCGCTGGAGAAGAGCATCGGCATCTCGAAGATGTTCTCCCGGTCCGAGGCCGATTTCTGGGCCCGGTTCGATCCGAGCGACCCGATCGAGGACCTGACCAAGTACTGGCGCAAGCACGTCGACGCCCATATCGATTCGATCTCGGGCGTGATCCGCCTGTCGGTACGCGCCTTCACCCCGCAGGACGCCCTGACCATCGCCCGCGAGGTGGTGAGCCGGTCCGAGGCGCTGATCAACGACATCTCGAAGCGCGCCCAGGCCGACATGGTCAAGCAGGCGCAGGCGGATGCGACGGTGGCGGAGGAGCGCCTGCGCAAGGCCCATCTCGCGCTGCAGAGCTTCCGCAACCAGTGGGGCGTGATCGACCCGGTCAAGACCGCCGAGGGGACGCTGACCACCCTGACGATCCTGCGCAAGGAAAAGCTCAAGCTCGAGACCGATCTGCAGGTGCTGCGCGGCTCGAATCTGGACGAGCGCTCGCGCTCGATTCAGACGCTGGTCGCGAACATCGCCGCCATCGAGCAGCAGATGAAGACGCTGCAGGATGAGCTGACCAATGCCGGCCGGGTCGCGGGCGGCGGCACCAACCTGACCGAGGCGCTGCTCCAGTACGAGGGCCTGCTGGTCGAGCGGACGATCGCGGAAAAACTCGAGGAATCGGCCCACATGCTGCTCGACCGGGCCCGGGTCTCGGCCAGCAAGCAGCACATCTTCCTGGCGACCTTCGTGCCGCCGGTCCTGCCGACAGACAGCCTCTACCCCGAGCGGGGCCATTCCCTGATCGTGGCGTTCTTCTGCTTCTTCGTGCTCTGGAGCTCATCCTCGCTCCTGATCGCCGGCATCCGCGACCAGCGGATGTGAGTCGGCGCCTCGTCCTGAAGGCCGGTTGCCGGCTTTCGGGATGATGTCGTAGGACACCGGCGGCGCGGGGTCTGGATCCCGCGCCGCGCGGTCTGTAGAGGGAAACGACCCGGCGCCCGGGCCTCCCCGATCGATGAGCGAAGTCTAACGGTCCATGTCGGATTTCTCCGATCTCGTCGCGAAGGCGATCCAGCCCTCGATGAGCCGGGCGGAGCGCGAGGCGGTCTACACCGTGGTTCGGCAGGCTGTGCTCCGCTTGCAGGAGCGCGAGGCGCTGCCCCCGGACGACCCGCGCGTCGCGCTGCAGCGCCACCTCGTCGAGGAGACGATCCGCGACGTGGAGGGCGACGTCGCCCGCTACGAATCCCTGCGCAAGCTCGACGCCGCTTTCGCGGCCCAGACCGAGGCCCACAAGGCGTCCCGCAACGGGCGCTGACGCGGGCCGGGCTCAGGACGCCGCGGGCGGCCTGATATCAAACAGGTCGTGGAAGGCCCGCCAGCCGGCGGGCGTGACATCGAGCGCCCGCGAGCCCGGCTGCCGGCGGACCCAGCCCCGCTGCAGGCTATGCGTGCACAGCGCGGCGCCCAGTCGACCGGCGAGATGTGGGCGGCGCTCGCTCCAATCCAGGCATGGGCGGCACTGAAGCTTCGCCCGCCCGCCGACCACCGCGTCGAGACCGAGATCCGCCAGCCGATCCAGGCCCGCTTCCGTGACCAGCGCCCCGTCCTCGGCGATCTCGACCCAGTTCCGTGCGACCAGAGCATCGGCGAGCTGGACGCCGAGCCAGCCGGCCATGTGATCGTAGCAGGTTCGCGCCAGGCGCAGACGCGCGTCCCGCGGTCCTGTCCGCGGACGCTGCGCGGTCGCGTCCGAGGCAAGAAGCATGAGGCTTTCCAGCAGCCGCGCGACCTCCGGGCCGGCGAGGCGGTGGTAGCGGTGCCGGCCCTGCTTCGACACGGTCACGAGGGAGGCCGCTGCGAGTTGCGCGAGATGCCCGCTTGCCGTCTGCCGGGTGATCCCGGCGGCCTGCGCCAGTTCGGAGGCCGTCAAGGCGCGACCGTCCATCAGGGCTTGCAGCATGGCCACGCGCGCCGGATCGCCCACCAGGGCGCCGACCTGCGCGACCGAGACCGTCGTCACCATCGCTCCACCTCGCGGATCCGATCGTAGCGCGCTTCCACGGTGGATGCTTCGGCACTCACCGAAGCATCCGGCCGGTTTCCTCGGCGATAGGGCCGGCCTGGGGCGGCGATCCCGACGACCTCCGAGGCCGAGCGCGGGACCGCCGGATCGGGCGGCGTCTCCCGTCGCCCCATTCACTCCGATCGCGTGGAGTTTCGGGTATGGGCAGCCCATCGGGCTTCTATGGCTGGCATATCGTGGCCGCCGCCTTCATCGTCGCGGTGTTCGGCTGGGGTGTCGGCTTCTACGGGCCGCCGGTCTACCTGGAGGTGGTCCGGCAGGCCCATGGCTGGCCGATCACCCTGGTGTCCGGGGCCGTGACCCTGCATTTCCTGGCCGGCGTCGGCATCGTCGCCAACCTGCCGGTGCTGCATCGACGCTTCGGCTTGCCCGCCGTGACCTTCGCCGGGGCCGTGGTGCTGGCGTTCGGTGTCCTGGGCTGGGCTTGGGCTCAGACCCCCGGGCAGCTCTACGCCGCTGCGCTCCTGACCGGCGCGGGCTGGCCAGCGTTGGGTGCGGCAGCCGTGAACGCCATGATCGCCCCGTGGTTCGTCGCACGGCGCCCGGCCGCTTTGAGCATGGCCTATAACGGCGCGAGCATCGGCGGGGTCGTGTTCTCCCCGCTCTGGGTTGCGTTGATCGGCCGGGTCGGCTTTCCGGCGGCGGCCCTGATCGTCGGCGCCGTCATGGTCGGCACGCTCGGCCTGCTCGCGCAGATCGTGCTGCCACGGACCCCCACCGCCCTGGGCCAGGTTCCCGATGGCGATGCCGGTGCAGCCGCGAATCCGAAGCTGGAGAACGCCCCCCTGCGCCCCGTGGCGCGCCTGACGCGCGACCGGGCGTTCCTGACGCTGAGCCTCGGCATGGCCCTGGCGCTGTTCGCGCAGATCGGCCTGATCGCCCAGTTCGTCTCCGTGCTCGTGCCCGCTCTGGGGACGCAGGGGGCGGGCCTTGTGGCCGGGCTCAAGACCGCGGCGGCCATTGCCGGGCGGATGCTCGTCGGCTGGTGCATGCCGGCCGGTGCGGATCGCCGCGGCGTCGCAGCCGTCAGCCTGCTGGTCCAGGCGCTGGGCTGCGGCACGCTGATCCTGTCCGGCAGCACCGATGTTCCGCTGCTGCTCCTCGGGATCGTCCTGGTCGGATCCGGCATCGGCAATGCGACCTCGCTGCCGCCGCTCATCGCGCAGGTCGAATTCGCCCGGGCCGACGCGCCGCGGGTGGTCGCACTGATCGTGGCGATCTCGCAGGCCGCCTACGCCTTCGCGCCGGCGCTGTTCGGACTGCTGCGGCAGCTCGGATCGGACAACGCGATCTTCTGGGCCGCCGCTGCTATCCAACTCGCGGCAAGCGGCGCCTATCTCGCGGGTTGCCGCGCTTGCAAGCTGCGCCGGGGTGCGATCGGGCCGCTTCCACGCGCGTGAGACGGCCTCGCGTCCAAGACAGCTCAGCCGTAAGCCGCGCTCGCCCGGACGGCGCCGGGCTCGGCCACGTCGAGGCCGGCCGAGACGTATTCGTTGAGCTTGTTGCGCAGGGTGCGGATCGAGATGCCGAGGATCTTGGCCGCATGGGTGCGGTTGCCGAGGCAATGGTCGAGGGTGTCGAGGATCAGGTCGCACTCGACCTGCGCCACGGTCCGGCCGACCAGGCCGCGGGTGGCGGCCTCGGCGGCCTGGACGGCGCGGCCGGCGAGCCCTTCCGTGGCGATCGACTCGCCGTCTGGGGACAGGATCGCGTCGGGGCCGATCTCGGCGCCCGAGGCCAGCAGCACCGCCCGGTGCAGGGTGTTCTCGAGCTCGCGGACGTTGCCGCGCCAGGGATTTTTCAGCACCAGCGCCCGCGCCTCGGCGCTGAGCGGGCGGGCCGGCATGCCGTTCACCTCGGCGTATTTCCGGGCGAAATGGGCGGCGAGCTCCAGGATGTCGGCCGGCCGGTCGCGGAGCGCCGGCAGCTTCAGCGAGACGACGTTGAGCCGGTAAAACAGGTCCTCCCGGAAGGTGCCCTTGCGGACTTCCTCCATCAGGTTGCGGTTCGAGGTCGCGAGCACCCGGATATCGACCCGCACCGGGGCGGTGCCGCCGACCCGGTCGATCACCCGCTCCTGCAGGGCGCGCAGCAGCTTCGACTGCAGGCGCACATCCATCTCGGAGATCTCATCGAGCAGCAGGGTTCCGCCATTGGCCTCCTCGAAGCGGCCGATCCGCCGGGCGACCGCGCCGGTGAACGCGCCCTTCTCGTGGCCGAACAGCTCGGATTCGAGCAGGGCCTCCGGAATCGCCGCGCAATTGACCGAGACGAAGGGCTTGCCGGCCCGGTGGGATTTCAGGTGGACGTGGCGGGCCAGCACCTCCTTGCCGGTGCCGCTCTCGCCGGTGATCAGCACCGAGGCCTCCGAGGGGGCGACCTGCTCGGCGAGCTTGACCACCCGCTCCATCGACGGGTCGCGCCAGACGAATGCGGCGCGGTCGGAGGCGACCGCCTCCAGCACCGCGGCGATCAGCTCGGGATCGGGCGGGAGCGGGATGTACTCCTTGGCGCCGGCCCGGATCGCCGCGACCGCGGTCTGCGCGTCGGCCGAGACCCCGCAGGCCACGACCGGGGTGCGGATGCGCTCGGCCTCAAGCGCGTCCACCAGCTCGCGCACCGCCAGCGACACGTCGATCATGATCAGATCGGCGCCCTTGGCGCGCAGGACGTTGAGGCCCTGCGGGATCGCATCCGCCTGCGTGACGGAGGCGCCGCGCCGCATCGCGATCTTGGAAGCGGTGATCAGCTCGCCGTTGAGCCGCCCGATCATCAGGAGCCGCATGGTTCGTCCCTCTCAAATGTCATGGCGTGAGGTGCAAGCCGCCTCGCGAGGCGGCGGTCTCCCGCGCAAAGTCCCAAAAAAATCACTCGCCCTTGACGATCTCGGTCATTGTCACGCCGAGCCGGTCCTCGACGAGGACGACCTCGCCGCGGGCAACGAGCCGGTTGTTGACGAACACGTCGATCGCCTCGCCGACCTTGCGGTCGAGTTCGAGCACGGCGCCGGGGGCGAGCCGGAGCAGGTCGCCGATCGGCATCCGGGAGGAGCCGAGCACCGCCGAGACCATCACGGGCACGTCGAACAGCTGCTCAAGGTCGGCGGCCGTCTTCGGGGTGGTGGGCGTGTCGCGGATCGAGCCCGCGGCGTAGTCGGGATCGGTGTCGCCGAGCTGGGGCAGGCTGAAATCGTCGGACATCCGGGCTCCTTAGGCGGTCGGGGGCAGGCCGAGGGCGTCGGCGACGGCGGCCTCGATGCGGGCGCGCTCGCGGACGATGCCGCCGTCGGCCCATTCGATGCGGGCATCGCCCGCCTGCATGTCGGGATCGCCCAGCACCACGAGACGGCCCTCGTAGCCGCGCTCGCGGGCGAGCTTCTTGACCAGGGCCTCGGCGTCCTCGACGAGGCCGTCATGCACGCGCACCACGAGATGGGGCACGCCGCGCAGGTGCTGGAGCGCCGTGCGGGCGGCCTCGCCGATGCTGGCGAGCGGGGCGGCGTCGAGGGCGTCGCCGGCGACCTTCCGGGCGATCAGGACCGCCACCTCGACCGCCTGCGCCTCGCGCTCGGCATCGTGCGCGTCGGCCCGGGCGAGGAGGGCGGCGGCGGCCTGGGACAGGTGGCTCAGCGCGTCCGCGAGCCGGCCCTGGATCTGGGCCTCGGCCTGGATCAGGCCCTCCTGCACGCCCCGGGCATGCGCTTCCACCTCCGCGTGGGTGGCCGCCTCGGCGGCGCGCTGGGCCGCCGCGCTCGGGCGTGGGCTGCGGAAGTCGGTCTCGAACAGGAACGGCTTCGCGGTCCGGGGCGACGAGGCGTTCAATAGACCAGCTCCTCCTCGGCGCTGTTCTTGGCGATCATGATCTCGCCCTTCTCGGCGAGGTCCTTGGCGATCTCGGTCATCTTCGTTTGCGCCTCATCGACCTCCTTGAGGCGGACCGGGCCCAGCGAGGCCATCTCGTCCGTGAGGTTCTTGGCGGCCCGGGTCGACATCTGCCTCATGAAGAAGGCCCGGGTCGGCTCGTTGGCGCCCTTGAGCGCCAGGCACAGGGTCGCGCCGTCGATCCGCTGCATCAGGGTCTGGACGCTGCCCGGATCGAGCTTGAGCAGATCCTCGAAGGTGAACATCAACTCGCGGATGCGCTTGGCCGCGCCGCGATTGGCCTGGTCGAGGGCGGCCAGGAACCGGCCTTCGGTCTGGCGGTCGAAGGCGTTGAACACGTCCGCCATCATCTCATGGGCGTCGCGGCGCTGCGTCTGGGCGATGGTCGAGACGAACTCGACCCGCAGGGTCTCCTCGATGTGGCGCAGGGCCTCCTTCTGCACCGTCTCCATGCGGAGCATCCGGTTCAGGACGTCGATGGCGAATTCCTCGGGGAGGATGGTGAGCACCTTGGCGGCGTAGTCGGCCCGCACCCGGGACAGCACCACCGCCACGGTCTGCGGGTACTCGTTGCGCAGGAACGAGGCCAGGATCTCCGGATCGACCTGGGCGATCGAGGCCCAGACGCGCTTGCCCGAGGCGCCCTTGATCTCGGCCATGATCAGGGAGACCTGATCGCTGGGGAAGATCTTCAGGAGCAGCGCCTCGGTGCGCTCGAAGTTCGACGAGATGCCGCCGCTGTTGCTGAGCTTCGTCACGAACTCGATGATCAGCCGCTCGACGGTGGCGACCTCCAGCGTGCCGAGCTGGACCATCGCGTGGCTGACCTTCTTGACCTCATCCTCCTCCAGCATCTGCCAGATCGGCGCGCCCTCGGCCTCGCCGAGCATGAGCAGGAGCGCGGCCGCGCGCTGCGCGCCGGGCATCGCCGCGAAGGCGTCGCCGCCCTCGGCCGTCAGGGAATTCGCCAGTCCTGCCGCCATCGTTCGTCCCCGATCCTCGACGCGCTACTCTTCCTGGATCCAACCGCGCAGCACCTCGACGGTCTCGGCCGGGCTGGCCCGGACCATGTCGACGACGCGCTGCACGGTGTCGGCCTGGATCTGGCCGTTGATCTTGGCGAACTCCATCAGCCGGGCGGTCGGGCTGTCGCGCTCGATCATCGTGACCGTGGCGCCCGCGGCCGCCGCGGCGGCGGCCTCGGCGAGGGTCGCGGGGGCGGCCAGGGCCGGCGGGGCCGGGACGGGCGCCAGCACCTGCCGCACCAGCGGCCGCACCACCGTGAGGAGGACGATCAGGGTCAGCAGCGCCAGCACGGAGAGCTCGGCCATGCGCAGCACGTCCTCCTTGGTCGGCGCCAGCAGCGACTGGATCAGGCTCGGCTCGCTGAATTCCGGCACGCTCGGCGGCTCGGCAAAGCGGAGGTTCACGACCTCGATCTGGTCGCCCCGGGCCTTGTCGAACCCAACCGCGCTGCGGACCAGGGCGGTGATCCGCTCGATCTCGGCCGGGGGCCGCGGGGTGTAGGTCTGCTTGCCGTCCGGGGCGGTGGCGTAGATCCCGTCGACCACAACGGCCACCGACAGGCGCTTGACCCGGCCGCCTTCCGCGATCTCGGTCTTGGTGACCTTCGAGATCTCGTAGTTGGTGGTCTCCTCGTTCTTGTTGGTCGCGTCCTTCGGGGCCGGGGGCTTGTCGCCGCCATTGGCGCCGGGCAGCTCGTTGCCGACTGTGACCTGGCCGTCGGCATTGCCGGTGACCGCCGATTCGGTCCGGGTCTGGGCCGAGCGCACGACCTTGCTCTCCGGGTCGAAGGTCTCGGAGCGGCTCTCGATCCGGTTGAGGTCCAGCTCGGCATTGACCTGCACCCGCGCCCGGCCCGGACCGACGATGCCGGCCACCACATCCTCGATCTGGCCGCGCAGGCGCCGCTCCATACCGAGCTGCCGGTCCTCGAGGGCGCTGGCGGCGTTGGAATCGGCGTCCTTGGCACCGTCGGCCAGCAGCCGGCCGCGCTCGTCGACGATCGAGACCCGCTCGGGCTTCAGGCCCTCCACGGCGGAGGCCGCGAGGTGCCGGATCGCCCGCACCTGCCCGGCATCGAGATCGCCCATCAGCTTCAGCACGATGGCGGCGCTCGGGGTCTCCCGGTCGCGCTCGAACAGGCGCCGCTCGGGCAGGACCAGGTGGACGCGGGCCGCCTGGACCCGGCCGATCGCCCGGATCGAGCGGGAAAGCTCCCCTTCCAGGGCGCGCAGGTGGTTCACGTTCTGCACGAAGTTGGTGGACGAGAACGCGTCGCCCTTGTCGAAGATCTCGTAGCCGACGCCGGCCTGGACCGGCAGGCCCTTGCCGGCGAGGTCCATGCGCAGGCGGGCGAGGTCGGCCCGGGGCGCCATGATGGTCTGGCCGGTATCGCCCTTCGATTCGTAGCGGATGCCGCGGCTGTCGAGCTCGCGGATCACGGCGGCCGAATCCTGCATCGACAGGTCGGAGAACAGCACGCCCATGTCGGGGCGCGAGACCCGCAGGATGATGAAGGCGAAAAAGCCGATGAGGGTCAGCGTCACCGCCGCCATGGCGGCGATCCGGGCCGGTCCGAGCTTCGTGACGAGATCGAGAACCGGCTTCACGGGAGGGTCGCTGCACTCTGACGCTGGCGGCGCCCGACGGCCCGCCCGGCAGAAATTGCCCAGCCCATGGTTAGCGGGGCGTTAATGCCGGGCACCGTAGCGACGCGAAAGATGGGCCCTGGAACGAGACGAAGCCGCATCCGGGAGGCGGACGCGGCTTCGGACGGCTTTTGTCGGGGAGATCGGGCCGCGCGACGCGTGAACCCGGCTCCCGACGGCTCAATGCCGGTAATGCTGGATCCGGGTCGTCCGCAGCCCGGCCAGGCCGTGCTGGTCGATCGAGAACTGCCAGCTCAGGAATTCCTCGGTGGTCAAGGTGTAGCGCTTGCACGCCTCCTCGAGACTGAGGAGGCCACCGCGCACGGCGGCAACGACCTCCGCCTTGCGCCGGATCACCCACCGGCGGGTGCTCGGCGGCGGAAGATCCGCGATGGTCAGAGGACTGCCGTCGGGCCCGATCACGTATTTGACTCTCGGGCGGCTGGGTTCGGTCATGATACGCTCTACACTCGACTGACCTGTCGAGCGTTGAAGGTACTTGCGCCCGCTTAAGAGATGTTGAAGCGGATCACTCGGATATGATTCGTCAGGTGCCACTTGTGGACAACCCTATGCTTTGGACGCTGCTGAGCGGGACTTTCTGAGAGCCGATCATCAGGACCGGCGCCGCGCCGCTGAGGTCCACCGAGTCCACCGTGCCGTTGAGCTGGGTGTCCACGGTGACGTTCGTTCCGGTCGCGTCCGAGGCCGAGACCTTGATCGCGTAGGTGCCGTCCGGCGCGGTCAGGCCCGCCGAAGTCTTGCCGTTCCAAGAATAGGTCTGGCTGCCGGCTGTGAGCGACGTGGTCTGTGTCGCCACGACGTTGTTCTTGGAATCGAGGATCGTCACCACCGCCTTGGAGGCCGCCCGGGCCGGCGTCAGCGTCCAGGAGGCCGAGCCGTTGGAGAGCTGCGAGCTGCTGCCATCGGCCGTGATGCTCTTGCCGATATAGCTCGTGGCGGAGGCCGAACTCGCCGATTTCGACGCGGTCAGGATGCTGTCGAGGCGATCATTGGACTTGAGCTGCTGCTCGACGCCCGCGAACTGGACCAACTGCTGCGTGAACTGGTTGGTGTCCATCGGGTCGAGAGGGTTCTGGTTCTTGAGCTGCGTGGTCAGCAGCGTCAGGAACTGCGTGAAGTTACCGGCGATCTCGCTGGCATTGCCGCTGACGCTCGACGCTGTGGATGACGTGTTGGTAACGCTGGATATGCCGGAGGTCATGCGGCTCGCTCCCGTGGCGCGTCGGGGCGGACAGCCGGGACGCGGGATGTTTCGATGTGGTCGCGCATCGCGCTAGATCCGGATGTCGAGGCCGCCGTAGCCGCGCAGCCAGCGCGTCGGGGCGGTCTCCTGGGGTGCCTCGGCCCGATCCTGCGCCCAGGCCGCCTGGCCGCCCCGGGGCGGCTCGCCCTGGCCGCCGCCGGCGCCGCCCTGGGCGTTGCCGTCGCTGCGCAGCGACAGGTTGAGCCCGCCCGCGGACGGATCGAGCCCGGCCTGCGACAGGGCCTGCTGCAACTGGTTGGCATCGCGCTGGAGCATGGCCAGCGTCTCGGGCCGTTCGACCACGAGATGGGTCGTCACCGTGCCGCGGGCCTTGTCGATCTCGAGCTTGACGTCGATCCGCCCGAGCTCGGCCGGATCGAGCCGGATCTGGAACTCGCTCGATCCTGCGAGCGAGCGCAGCCCGATGGTCATCGGCACCTGGCCGATCGGCACTGCCGGATTCACGGGGGCCTGCGCCGGGGTCGGGGTGGGCGCGGCGGCCTGCGTCGCGGCGGTCGTCGTCCCGGCTGCCTGCGGGGCGGCGAGGGCGGACAGGTCCGGATTGCCATGGGGCAGGGACGGGGCCGGCGCCTGAAGGCCCCCGGCCGCGCCCTGGCCGGTCCCCTGGCCGGCATCCGCCAGGGCGGCCAGAAAGTCCTGACCGGCGGACGCACCCGAGACCGCCTCTGGCGCCGCCGGATCGGCCGCACCGGCCTTCACGGCCTCCACCGGGCTGGCGCCCTGGCCCGAAGCCCGCAGCGTCGTGGGCGCCGCGCCCATCTTGGTCCCGGCGCCGGCGAGGCCCGGCTTGGTGCCGGCTGAACCCACACCGGCTGTGGCGGTGTCGGCCTGCGCCGTCGCTGACCCCGCCGAACCGGTCACGCCCAGATCCCCGCCCTCTCCACCGGCCGCAGCGCCGCCGGCCAGGACGGGAGCACCCTTGACCAGCTCGGCCAGCAGGGCCTGCAGCGTTCCCGGCACGGCCGGGCTTGTCGCCTGAGGTGCTGTCTGGGGCGGCACCTCGCTCGGCACCGCTTCGACCTGCGCGGTCTCGGTGGCGGCGGAATCCCCCGCTGTTGTGTCGGTCTTGGCAGAATCGGCGGCCGATGCGGCGTTCGGTGCGGGGGCGCCGGCCGCGTCGGAGGCCGGCTGTGCCGTCGGATTTGTGCCCCGGGTAGCCGCGGCAGAGGCGGAATCCGATGCTTTCGCCGGAGCCTGCGCATCGGTGCGGGTCATCGACGCGCCCGCCGACGTCGCGCTCTGAGCCTGCCCGTGGGGCTCAGGCGGCTTGGTAGAATCGCGGGCGACCGCCCGAGCGGCGGCGCGGGCCTTCGCGGTATCGGTGGCATCCCGCGCGCGTTCCGCGGCGGTGCGGGCCGCGTCGGCCTGGCTGCGCTGGGTTTCGTCTCGGGCGCGGGTCGCTGCCGCGTCGTCCCGGGCTCGGGCCGCGCTCAAAGCCGCGCCGAAGCGATCCTGCGACGAGTCGCCGGCCCGGGCGGCAACGCCCGCCGCATCCCAGCCTGATCGCGTGGTCGACGCCGTGCGGGCGGACGGAATCCACCCGGTGACATCCAACCGATCCGCTGCACCGCTCGCCATACTGGGCTCCTCTCGATGGGAGTTGAGCAAGGGCCAGGCCATTGGGGTGATCGAGTAAAGAGCTGATGAAGAAGAGTTTTTATCGCGTCGCTCTCGATTGCACGGGCTCGCCCGGGGCCGAAGCTGCCGCACGCCCGGCAGCATTTGCCGGGTGAAGGTCACACAATTGCTGGGTAAGGGCAGGCCACAGAGGCACCCGCGGCTCCCTCCCCCCTCTGCGGGGAAGGGCAGGGCGCGTGTCATACCCGCACCGAGCACGCGCAAACCGCCTCGCCGCCCGTCAAAAACCCCGCCCTGGAAAGCCGACCCGACTCCCGCTATAGACGGGCCGTGCAGCCGAGACGCCTTTCAGCCGGCGGCGGCGGACCCCTGCGATGAACGCCCTCGACCTTCCCAAGCCAGCCCACGAGACGCGCGTCGTCGTCGCCATGTCGGGCGGCGTCGATTCCTCCGTGGTCGCGGGGCTCCTGAAGCGGCAGGGCTTCGACGTGGTCGGCGTCACGCTCCAGCTCTACGACCACGGCGCCGCGACCCATCGCAAGGGCGCGTGCTGCGCCGGCCAGGACATCAACGACGCGCGGGCCGCGGCCGAGCATCTCGGCATCCCGCATTACGTCCTCGATTACGAGGACCGGTTCCGCGACGCCGTCATCGAGAAATTCGCCGAGAGCTACCTCGCCGGCGAGACGCCGATCCCCTGCGTCGAGTGCAATCGCACGGTGAAGTTCCGCGACCTCCTGGGTCTCGCCCGGGACCTCGACGCCGACGCCCTCGCCACCGGCCATTACGTGGCGAGCCGCGCCCTGCCGGGGGGCGGCCGGGCGCTGCACCGCGCCCTCGATCCGGCCCGGGACCAGAGCTATTTTCTGTACGCGACGACGGCCGAGCAGCTCGCCTTCCTGCGCTTTCCCCTGGGCGAGATGTCGAAGACCGAGACCCGGGCGCTGGCAAAGGATCTCGGCCTGTCGCTGGCCGAGAAGCCGGACAGCCAGGACATCTGCTTCGTGCCGCAGGGCCGCTATAGCGACGTGATCGCCCGCCTGCGGCCGGATGCGGCCCGGCCGGGCGAGATCGTCGACCTCTCGGGCCAGGTCCTCGGCCGCCACGAGGGCATCGTCCATTACACGGTCGGCCAGCGCCGGGGCCTCGGCCTGTCGGGCTCCGAGCCGCTCTACGTGGTGCGCCTGGAGCCGGACACCGCCCGGGTGGTGGTCGGCCCGCGCACGGCGCTGGCGACGACCCGGATCCGCCTCTCGGACCTGAACTGGCTGGGCGAGGAGCGGCCCGAGTCGGTGCGGGACCTGCCCGTGGCGGTCCGCGTCCGCTCGACCCGGCCGCCCCGGCCGGCGACGCTCACCATCGGGCCGGACGGCGCCGCCGAGGTGGTGCTGGCCGAGCCCGAGGACGGCGTGTCCCCAGGCCAGGCCTGCGCGATCTACGGCGACGACGGCCCCCGGGCCCGGGTGCTCGGCGGCGGCACCATCCGCAGGGTCGATGCGTTGTCGGCCCGGCCCCGCGAAGCCGCCTGATTTCAACCTCTGGATAGTCTGAACGATGCTGAGCGAGCCGCAGATGGCCGGGCCGAGTACGGCCCTGATGCGTAAGGCCTATGCCCGCTGGGCCCCCGTCTACGACGTGGTCTACGACAAGCTCACCGAGCCCGCGGCCCGCGCCGCCGTGGAGGCCGCGGCCGAGCACGGCCCGCGGATCCTGGAGGCCGGCGTCGGCACCGGGCTGGCGCTCGGCTACTACCCGAAGGCCAGCTTCGTCTGCGGGGTCGACCTCTCCGAGGACATGCTGAAGCGCGCCCGCGCCAAGGTGAAGCGCCGGAACCTGGCGCACGTGAAGGGCCTCCAGGTGATGGATGTCTGTCACCTCGGCTACGCCGATGCGAGCTTCGACGCGGTGGTGGCGCAGTTCCTGATCACCCTGGTGCCCGACCCCGAGGCGGCGATGTCCGAGTTCCTACGGGTGGTCCGGCCGGGCGGCGGCATCGTGCTCGCCAACCATTTCGGCCAGAGCGACGGCCCGCTCGCCCGGGTCGAGGAGGTCGTGGCGCCGCTCTGCACCAAGATCGGCTGGTCGTCAGACTTCAAGGCGACCCGGATCGAGGCCTGGGCCCGGCGCAACGGCGTCGAGGTTCTGGGCCTGAAGCCGACCTTCCCGGGCGGCTTCTTCAAGATCCTGCGGATGCGCAAGCCCGGGTGAGCGCGGCCGGATCCGCCCCCGTCCCCGAGGGCCTCTGGAAGCGGGTGCGGCGCTGGCTGCCGCTGGTGCTGCTCCTGTGCATCTCGGCCATCGTGCTGGTCTCGGGCGTCGCGCAGCTCCTGAGCCTCGACCGGCTGCTCGCCTCGCGGGCCTGGCTGCACGGTTTCGTCGAGGCCGGCTATGGCCGCGCCTTGGTGGCGGCCTACCTGGTCTATGTCGCGGCCGTCGTCGTCTCGGTGCCGGCCACGCTGATCCTGACCATGATCTGCGGCTTCCTGTTCGGGATCGTGCCGGGGGCGCTGACGGCGGTCTGCGCCGCCACCACCGGGGCGGCGATCGTGTTCGCCATCGGCAAGGGGCCGGGCGCCGACCTGCTGCGCCGGCTGGGTGGGACGCGGCTCGCGGCGTTCACGGACGGGTTCCGGCGCGACGCCTTCGGCTACATCGCGGTGATGCGGCTGCTGCCGCTGTTCCCGTTCTGGATGACCAACCTCGCCCCCGCCGCCTGCGGGGTGAAGATGCGGATCTTCGTGCTGGCGACCTTCCTGGGCCTCCTGCCGGGCGCTCTGGTCTACGCCACCACCGGCGCTGGGATCGACGACGTGGTCGCCGCCCACGAAACCGCCAAGGCCGCCTGCCTGGCCTCGGGCGCGCCGGGTTGCGACGACGCCCTGAGCCTGCGCGCGCTGATCACCCCCAAGATGGTGGCCGGGCTGGCGATGCTGGCGCTGTTCGCGCTGGGGAGCGTGTTTCTGAGCCGGCGCTTCCGCCGGGCCTGATCGGCCAGCGGATCCTTGTCGGCCATCATCCCCCCAGGAACAGGCCGGTTCTCCTTTAGAAACCCATCCAGTCACGCTGGATCGGGCGCAGTCGGGACAAGCCGTCGCGACACGCACTTACGGCTATTCGGCCCCGAGCCCGAGGCTCGAACGCCGTCCAGGGCGGCTCATTCCCCACCCTCCTCTCCCCCCAGCGACCATTCCAGCACCCGCGCCAGGTGGTCGTAAGCCCCGTACTGGCTGGCATATTGCGGGTAGGGGCGGGCTGTGTAGGCGGCCTCGCCGGTGAGGAAGCGGGCGATCAGACCTTTCAGGCGGGTGGCGTGCTCGGTCACGATCGCGTCGACGCTGCGCTCCTCGCCGCGCGGGGGTTTCACCGGGGCCGGGACGAACGGTTTTCTCCCGCCCGAGGCGTGGACGTAGAGCAGATCTGGCGTCGTCTTCACTAGCGGCAGGCCGTCGAAGGCGCCGTGCATCAGCATCGCCGCCTCCAGGGTGAGCTGCGGCGAGAATCCCGAAAAAATCATCTTGGCCGAGGGCGGCGTGCCGGTCTTGTAATCGACGATGCAGGCGCTGCCGTCTGGGCGCAGCTCGATCCGGTCGGCCCGGGCGCGCAGGGTGAAGCTCTCGCGGCCCAGGGGGATCACCCAGCGCCCGGACACCTCGGGGTGGATCCGCTTCAAAACCGGCCGGCGCTCCGCCTCCCAGGCGAGATAGGCCGCGGCCATGCGCTCGTAGCGCGGCCACCACTCGGCGTAGAGCTCCGGATAGGTGTCGGCGATCTCGCCGAAGGCGTTGGTGGCGATGGCGAAGAGGTGCTCCTCCGGCCGCCGGGGCAGGCCCTCCGGATGGAGTCGGGCGAATTCCGCGAAGATGTCGTGGACGAGCGAGCCGCGGGTGGCGACGCTCGGCACCGCGGCCAGCGGTTCCAGGGGATCGAGCCCGAGCACGTGGCGGGCGAAGATGCTGTAGGGGTCGCGCACCAGCGTCTCGATCTCGGTGACGCTGAGCGAACGCGGGAACAGGGCCGGGTCCGGCTTCGGCGCCGGGCGCTTCAGCCGCTTCTCCGGCGGGGCGGTGTCGAGGCGGGCGGCGAGGCCGGTGAAGCGCCGTCCGGCCACCAGCACCGCCTCCCAGCGGGCATCGCCGGACAGCGCGCGCAGGCGTTGGATCAGGCGCGACGGCACGGTCGGCGAGCCCTCGCGCTTGAGCGCCCGGGTGATCACCGCATCGCGGCAGCCCAGCGCCTGCACGAAGTCGTGCGCCATCTGGCCGATGCGCCGCTCGGGCGGGTTAAGGCCGACCCGCTCGCGCATCGGCCGGTTGAGGAAGGCGTCGGTTAGGGTCCGCACCGGCCAGACGCCCTCGTCGAGGCCGCCGAGCACCACCCGGTCGACCGAGAGCAGGCGCGCCTCCAGCAGGCCGAGGATGCGCAGGCGTGGATGCGGCGCCTCGCCGGAGCAGCCAACCAGGCGCTCCCGGGCGAGCGAGGTGAAGAAGGTCGCGTAATCGTCGAACCGCCCCGGCATCAGGCCGGGCTCGGCCATCTCCAGATCGTCGAACAGGGCGTCGAGGCAGGACAGGGAGCCGTCCTCGACCTCCTCGGACGCATCCTCCGGGCCGGCGATCAGCCAGTCGCAGGCGGCGCGGTGCCGGGCGGCGGTGGCGACGAGATCGCAATCGCCGGCCCCTTCGGGCCCCGGGAATTCCGCGAAAACTTGATCCAGCCGTTTGAGCAGATCTTCCGCGAGGTCCCAGTCGATGTCCTTCAGGCGGCGCTTGGCCCGGGGGCGGCGCTCCGGCGGGCCGACGCGCTCGGCCGCCAGCGCATTCCGCAGCCCCAAGAAACCCGGGGCCGGGACGGGGCCGCGCAGCAGCCCGATCTCCAGGGCGGCGGCGCCGCGCACCACGTCGGACCGGGGCAGGCCGAGGCGGACCATCGGGTGCGAGAGCAGCGCGATCAGCCGGGCCGGGATCGCGTCGGCCTGGTTGCGGGCGAGGTCGGCGGCTAGCTCCGCGGTGAGCCGGGCGAGGCGCCCAGCCGGGCTTCCGGCGAGCGCCAGCCCGGCCGAATCCTCGGCGACGATGCCCCAGCGCAGCAATTCCACCGCGACCCGGCCGGCGAGCCCACGATCCGGGGTGACCAGGGCCGCGGTGGCACCGGGCACCTGAAGGGTCTCGCGCAGGGCGAGCGCCGCAACCAGGGCCTCCTCGCGCTCGTCGGCGGCCTCGGCCAGCGAGAGCCCATCGAGGCCGCGCTCGGCGATCGCGTCCCGCATGTCCGGGTCGAGATCGGCCCAGGCATCGGTGGTGTCGGCCGGGCGCAGGGCCTGCGACAGCAGCATGGACCGGGCGATCTGGCCGGCATCGGGATCGCCCAAAGCCACGACATCCGCCCGCGACAGGGCGAGATTGTCCGGCCCGAGCAGCCGGTGCAGCACCGCCTGGGGATGCCCATGGGCGATCACCCGCGAGAACCCCTCGCCGGTGTCGATGCCGGACCAGCCGGCCTCGTCGAGGTCGAGATCGAGCCCGGGCAGGACCACGGCGCCCCGGGGCAGCTTCGCCACGGCCGCGATCAGCCGCGCGGTGGCGGGCACGGAGCCTAGCGAGCCGGCGACGATCACGGGATCCGTCGGCGCCGTCCGCGCCAAGCGCTGGCCCTCGGCGAGCACGAGGCCCCGGGCGCGGGCGACCGGATCGGACAGGCCGCGCTCGGCCAGGAGCTTGGGCCAGTTCTCGGCGGCGATCTTCACGAAATCCAGGGTCAGGCCGAAATAGCGCGAATACTCGGCCTCCACGGCGGCGCCGATCTCCGACCAGGGCAGGCCCTCGACGGTGAGCGCATCCATCAGCCGTTCGAGATCGCCCGCGAGCCCGACCGCGTCGGCCGGCGAGGACGGCACCAGGAACGGCACCTCGGCATCCAGCGGCAGCAGGGTCCGGTCCACGGTCTGCGCCCAGGCCTGGACCAGGCGCGCGAGGATCAGCCGCCGCTCCAGGGGCGGCATCGGCGTGCTGAGCGGATCGTTGTCCTCGAGCAGCGGCTCGGAGGCGAGGTCGAGCTCCGCCTCGTCGGCCTCGCCCAGGGGAATCATCCGGGGCAGGAGGGCGGCGTAGCCCGGCGCGCCCCGCTCATGCGCTCTCTGGCCGAGCCGGTCGGCCAGGATCGCGCCGAGCGCCCGCGCCGCCCGGCGGGTCGGCAGATAGATCGTCACCGCGGCGAGCGCCAGCGGATCCTCCGCCACCGGCCCGACCAGCCGGCCGGCCAGCAGCGCCTCGGCGAGCGCCGGCAGGAACGGGACGCCCCGGGTGATGGTGAAGACGGCCTGCCGCTCTGACATGGGGCGCCTTGTACGCGCGCGCGGCGGGCCGGGACAGGGGACTGCGACGACGGCGAGCGGCGACCCGCACCGTCATTGCGAGCGCAGCGAAGCAACCCATCGCGGCGCGATGTCCGAACGTGGCGTTTCCCTGGGTTGCTTCGCTGCGCTCGCAATGACGGGAGGAAACGGACGTCTACGCCCGCCGCGCCGCCGCTGCGGCGCCATACCCGGCCCGCCGCCCGAAGACGACGCCGGAGGTCAGGCCCGAGCCGCCGGGATAGCCGTTGAAGAACACGCCGCCGACCATCTCGCCGCAGGCGTAGAGGCCGGGGATCTCGCTGCCGTCCTCGCGCTTCACGCCGCCGCCCTCTCCGACCTCGACGCCGCCATACGTGAAGGTGATGCCGCCGGTGACCGGGTAGGCCTTGAACGGCCCGGTCTCGATCGCCTGGGCCCAGTTCGACTTCGGCAGGGGGAGCCCCTTGGTGCCCCGGCCGTCCTTCACGGTGGGATCGAACGGCACGGTGTCGTCCACGGCCGCGTTGAAATCCGCGATGGTGCGCTTGGCCGCCGCCCGGTCGATGCCGTCGAGCTTGTCCAGGAGCCCGTCGAGCGTGTCGGCCTCGACGAAATGGGCGTCGTGGAACCGGTACTCGCTGTAGAGCAGGTGATCGACCTTGACGTCGAAGATCTGCCAGGCGACGTGGCCGGGCTGCTCCATGATCGAGCGGCCGAACTGGGCGTAGGTGTAATTGCGGAAATTCTTGCCCTCGTCGACGAAGCGCTCGCCGTTGGCGTTGAGCATCAATCCCAAAAAGTAGCAGATCTTGCGGTAGTGCTTGCGCTCGCCGTGGGGCAGGTCGAGATTGCCGTAATCGGGGGTGTGCAGGTCCATCGGCGTGGCGTGGCAGCCGCCGTAGAAGCCGTGCGGCTTGGCGCCGAGCGCCAGCGCCATCTCCAGCCCGTCGCCGCGGTTGTGCGGCGTGCCGCGCACCCGGGCCTTGTCCCAGCCCGCGCCGATGAAGCGGGTGCGCAGTTCGGGGTTCGACTCGAAGCCGCCGCAAGCCAGGATCACGGCCTTGGCGCGGAACGCGCCCTGGGGCGTCTCCACGCCGACGACGCGGCCTGCCTCGACGATCAGCCCGGTGGCCGGGCAGCCGTAGCGGATCTCGCCCCCTGCCTTGGTGAAGGCCTCCAGCTCGGCCCGGGCGAGGCCGAAACCCTCGTCGTGGGTGGCCAACGTCAGGCCGCCCCAGAACACGAAGCGGCCGTCCTTCTCAAAGGATTGCCGTGCATAGATCGGCTCGAACTTCACGCCTTGGGTCGAGAGCCAGCGCAGGGCCGCGCCGCTCTCGTCGATCAGGATGCGCTGCTCGCGCGAGAGCGGCCGTCCGTCGTTGAAGCCGAGCAGGTCGGACTCGAAGGTCTGGGCCGTGTAGGCGCCGAAATCGGTGCGCGGCAGGCGCGGATCCTCCGGGTCGGCGAGCAGGGGGATCAGGTCGTCGTTGCCCTGGTAGACGAACCGCATGGCGCCGGCCGTGTAGGCGGTGTTGCCGCCGGCGAGATCCGGCTCGGCCTTCTCGATCATGAGCACCGAGGCGCCGCGCTCCAGGGCGGCGAGGCCCGCACTCATGGCGGCGTTGCCGGAGCCGACCACCACGACGTCCCACGCTGTCTCGTGCCGATCCTGCATCGCCGCCTCCGTCTTCGCGCTCGTTTCAATAATTGTATACGCTCGCATGCAATCGGTGACAAGTGTTCCGGGCGGCGGCGTTTCACGCTATGGCCGCGATCGAGGAGAGCCGGACATGAAGGCGAGCGAGTCGGAGCGCTCCAACGGGGCCGCCGCCTATGAGCGGCTGTTGCGGGCGATCGAGGAGGGGGAGCTCGCCCCCGGCAGCCGCCTGCGCGAGGCTGAGCTGGCCGAGCGGTTCGCGATCAGCCGCACGCCGGTGCGCGAGGCCCTGGGACGCCTGGAGGCGCAGGGCCTCGTCGCGCATGAGCCGCACCGGGGCGCCAGCGTGGCGCAGCTCGATTACGGGCAGGTCAGCGAGCTCTACGACATGCGCGAGGTTCTGGAGGGCACGGCGGCCCGGCTCGCCGCCATTCACGCCAGCGCGGTGGAGACCGAGATCCTGGAGGAGATGATCGCCCGCGACCGGACCCTGACCGGCGACGCGGCGGCGCTCGCGCGCAACAACCGTCTGTTCCACCGGCAGATCCACGCGGCGGCGCGCAACCGCTTCCTGCAGGGCACCCTGGAGACGATGCGCCTGTCGCTGGTGCTGCTGCCCGGCGCGACGACGCTCTCGGCTCCGGAACGGGCCGGCGAATCCCTCGACGAGCACGCCGCCATCATCGCGGCGATCCGCGCCCATGACGGCGACGGCGCCGAGGAGGCGGCGCGCGCCCATATCCGCGCCGCCTTCAAGGCGCGGATCCGGATCTGGCAGGGGGTGTAGCCCCCGCGCTCAGGCGTGGGCCGGAACCCGCGCGTCCCGCGGGCCGCCGCGGAACAGGGCGAGCGTCGCGATGATGCCGCAGGCGGCGGCCGCCATCAGCCAGTAGCTCGGCGAGGCCCGATCGCCGGTCTGGTCGATCAGGTAGGTCGAGACCATCGGGGTGGCGGTGCCGAACAGGGCCGTGGCGAGGCTGTAGGCCAGGGAGAAGCCGCTGGCCCGCACATGCGCCGGTACGACTTCCGACAGCGAGACGATCATCGCGCCGTTGTAGACCCCGAAGAAGAACGACAACCACAGCTCGACACCGAGCATCTTGCCGAAGGTCGGATCGGCCACGAGCCAGTGCAGGGCCGGGTAGGTGGTCAGCAGCGACAGGACCGAGATCGTCAGCAGCACCGGCTTGCGCCCCACCGCGTCCGAGATCGCGCCGCCCACGGGCAGCCAGATGAAGTTGGTGACCGCCACGCACAGGGTCACAATCAAGCTGTCGGTCTCGGTGAGCTTGAGGACGTTCTTGCCGAAGGTCGGGGTGTAGACGGTGATCATGTAAAAGGTCACCGTGGTCATGGTCGACAGCATCATGCCGAGCAGCACGATCCGCCAATTGGCGGCCACCGTGGTGAGGATCTCACGCGTGCTCGGGTGATGCGTCCGCCGGGCGAATTCCTGGGTCTCCTGCAAGGAGCGCCGGATGAAGAAGATGAACGGCACAATCAGGCAGCCGATGAAGAACGGGATCCGCCAGCCGAAATCGCCGATCTGCTGCTTGGTCAGGTAGGCGTTGAGCCCGTAGCCGATCACGGCCGCGGCCATGATCGCCACCTGCTGGCTGGCCGACTGGAACGCCGTGTAGAAACCCTTCCGGCCGGGGGTGGCGATCTCGAACAGGTAGATCGAGACGCCGCCAATCTCGACGCCGGCAGAGAAACCCTGGAGCAGGCGCCCGGCCAGCACGATCAGGGGCGCGGCGATGCCGATCGTCCCGTAGCTCGGGCAGAAGGCGATCAGCACCGTGCCGCTCGCCATGATCGCCAGGGTGACGATCAGCCCCTTCCGGCGCCCGATCCGGTCGATATAGGCGCCGAGCACGATCGCCCCGAGGGGCCGCATCAGCGCGCCGAGCCAGAAGGTCCCGAAGGTCAGGAGCAGCTCGGTGGTCTCGTTGCCCGAGGGGAAGAACGCCCGCGAGATGTAGCTGGCGTAGAACCCGAACAGGAAGAAGTCGAACATCTCCAGGAAGTTGCCGCTCGTCGAGCGGAGGATCGCCCCGATCCTGGATTGCAGGTTCGCCTCGACGGCCCCCGGATCACCGGCCATGGCGCAACACTCCCGGTTTCGCGCTCATGCGCCGATCCATTTCATCGCGATGATCGTCCCGGTCACCGTCAGGGCGCCGCCGATCCGCGTGGCGATCTGGGCGAACGGCATCAGGGCCATGCGGTTGGCGGCGGTGAGGATCGCCACGTCGCCGGTGCCGCCCTGGCCGCTGTGGCAGGCGTTCACGATCGCGGTCTCGATCGGGTACATCCCGAGCGCGCGGCCGACGAAGAAGCCGCTGATCATCAGCGTCGAGACGGTCGTCACGATGGTGATCAGGTTCACCAGGGTGAAGGCCGCCATCAGCTCGTTCCAGGGGGTCAGCGCCACCCCGATGGCGAAGAGCAGCGGGTAGGTCATTGAGACCTGGACGAACTTGTAGACCACGAAGCCGCCAGCCTGGAGGTGGGGCGACACGGCGCTGCCGAGCTTGGCGAACACCGCCAGGAACAGCATCGCCACCGGCGCCGGCAGGCCGACGAGGTGGTGGGCGATGACCCCGAGCAGGTAGAGGGTGATGGCCGTGAGCCCGGCCGCGCCGATCGTGGCGGCGTCGATCTGGCCCCGCGCCGCCTCGGAGCGCGCCTGCGCGTCGCTCGATTCCATGCCCTCGTGGCCGGGCTGGAGCCGGCCCTCGCCGGTGAGGTGCGGATAGCGCTTGCCGACGGCGTTGAGGGTGCCGGAGAAGATGATCGCGGTGAGCGAGCCGAGCATCACCGGCGGCAGCACCTGGGCGAAGACCACGCCCTGCTGCTGGCCGAGGATCGCCGCGTAGCCGATCGAGAGCGGGATCGCGCCCTCGCCGACGCCGCCGGCCATGATCGGCACGACGATGAAGAAGAAGGTCTTGTAGGGCCCGAGGCCCAGCGCCGTGCCGACCAGGGTGCCGACGATGGCCGCCGCCACCGAGCCGACGGCCAGCGGCGCGAAGATCTTGAGGAAGCCCTTGACCAGGACGTCGCGATCCATGCCGAGGATAGAGCCGACGATGATCGTGGCGATGTAGATGTAGAGGAAGTTGGTGAACTTCGTGAAATCGAAGATCGCCTTCTCCATCTGCGGCGGGATCAGCTTGTAATAGACCAGCGCCGAGGGGATGAAGGTCGCGAAGATCGCCCCCGCGCCGATGTTGCGCAGGATCGGGAGCCGCTTGCCGATCTCGGCGCAGGTGAACCCGCCCATCACCAGGACGGCGATCATGGTCGGGCCGTCCGGCTTGACCTCGCCCTCCTGGACCAGGACCACCAGCAGGATCGCCACGATGACGTAGAGCGGCAGCGGGATGATGCCGATCTTCATGTCGACTAGGCGCCACCAGCCCTCGGGCCAGAACCTGCCGGCGCGGCGCTCGACGATGGGCGTTTCGACGGGGGCCGGGACGGGGCTGGTCGAGGCGGTACTGGTCATCGGCTTCCTCCGGACTTCCGACCACGCGCGGGTCGTTCCGGCCTTCGCCGCGCGGCCCCGGCCGCCCCGACGGTCGCGACCTGGGCCGCGCGGTCGGCGGAGATAAAGTCGCTTCCGGCGTACCAGCGCCCGCGGAGGGCGGCAACGCGAACCGCGGAACAAAGCGCGCAACCTGTATTGGGGACAGGGATTAAAGCGGCTTCTCAGTCTCGGCGCGTGGACGCGCGACGCGAAACGGCCCGGCACAGGGCCGGGCCGAGGGGATCGTGCTGCACGGGGGCCGGCGCCGGGCATGAAGCCCCGGCTCCGGCCTGTCGGATCAGAAGTCGCGCTGCACGCGGAACCGGACGTGCGTCGTCGAATCCTGCGTCGCGGTGCGCGGCACGAAGGTGCCGGCGTTGATGGCGGCGATGCTCGCATAGGCGGTCGGGCTCTTGTCGCCATCGATCACCCGGCCGTTCTTGACGCCGATCTGGGTGTAGAACGCCTCGACGCCGATATCGAGATCGCTCACCGGCGACCAGATGAGGCTGCCGCCGACCGCTATCTGGTAGGTGTCGCGCAGCGCCTCGCTCAACTGGTAGAACCGGGTGCCGGGCACGCCGACGGAGTTGTTGCTGAACGAAGTGGCACCGTTCGAACTCAACAGGCCAAAGACCGCGCCCTGAGCGAGCCGAGCACTTCGGGAGAAGTCCAACTCACCGTAGGAGCCGAAGAAGGCCGAGCGCCATTCCGGCGACCAGTAATGCAGATATGACGCGACCGCCGAGAAGCCAGTTGAGGTCTGGAGCTGACCGGTGAACGGATTGATCGACGCATCGGCGAAGGGCTGATTGAATTTCTGGCCATCCCAGCCGTTATTCGCCTGCGCGTAGCAGCCGGCGATCATGCAGTAGCCGATATAGGTCTGCGCGCCGTTGCCGTAGGCACCCTGTAGGTAGAGGGTATCGCCCGGGGCAATGGACGGAAGGTTGAACTTCACGCCACCCTGCACGGCCCAGCCCTGGACCGAGTTGGTGTGCGGGATCCCGGTGAGCACGCCGAGGGTCCCCGCCGGAGTGCCTGCGCCCACGTTGCCGACGTTGATCTCGTGCGTGGCGGCCGAGAGCTGAGCCGAGCCCCAGGCCTGATCGACGCGCAGGGCGCCGACGAAGTCGGGCAGCCGCGAGCGCTGGATATTGTCGACGTAGCCGAAGCGGGACGGCAGGCCGTTGGCATAACCAACAAAAACAGGGCCGACCGCAGGGCTGCCTACCGGCGAGAAGACCGGCGAGCGGGTGAAGACCGGGTCTTCGACCGACAGGGTCGTCGAGAAGCCGTTGCCGAAGGTCGCCGTGTAGGCGAACAGGTTGGTCGACGAGTTGTCCGAGCCGGAGGTGGCGCCGTAGAACTCGAAATCGTGGGCGTAGAAGTCGTAGAACGACGACGCGCGGCCGGCGGTCAGGCCAGCGAACTGGATGAACGCCTTGTCGACGTTCACGTACTGCTCCGCGCGGCCCCGCTCATCGACGCCAGTGGCAGCATAGGCCTGGCCGATGCGCAGCATCGTGCCCGAATGGATGGTGCCGGTGCGGGAGGCGGCGTCGAGGCGCACGAAGGCGCGCAGGGTGCCGTAGGCGGTCTGCGTGCGGGCATCGAGATTGAAGCGCGCCAGCCCCCGAAACCCCGACGTGTCGCCGCCATTGCCGGCCTGGCGGCTGTAGGCGGTCTGGTAGGCCCCTTCGAACCGGGCGCGACCCGAGATGCGCAGGCAGGTATCGGTGCCGGGAATGTAGAAGAAGCCGGCGCCGAAGGCTGAGCAGACGCGGACATACTCGATCGGCGCCGCCTTCTTGACCGGCAGGTCGGCGGCCTGGGCAGCTCCGACCGCGGCGAATGCGGTGACGGATCCGAGTAAGAAACGATTCAATAAACTCATCAAGACCCCCAGATATTCGAAGCCGACAACGGAAACGCTTCCCGGCCTGCCCTGCCGAACGTGGGTATTGATTGTATTTTATTTGGTGTAGAAGATTTATCCGGGGATTTGTGCCCGCAATCCATCTTTCTCCGAACATCCTGCGATCAAGATCTTGAGCGATCAACGGTGATTCAATGAGTCGTCTTCGCATTTACGATCTTGTTGCTGTTCTGCAACGTCGCAAATGTTCGTTATTTTCGTTTATAAGCTTGAGTATTTGCAGAATGATCACTGAATTTGCCATCGCTGGCGGCGTTGTCATTGCCCTGATACACATCAGAGGCGTCAGGTCTTCTGATCGTAATGGGTTGGTGGGTGACGCGGCCGCCCTGCAGAACGGGTGGCCGCCAAGCCGTCACCAGTCAGCTCCATCGCCAGCTCTTTCATGGTGGGCGTCGATCGGGCCGCCATCCTGACGGGGCGGCAGCCCCGCAGGGTTCTCGTCGGCGAATCGCAACAGCCCCCGATCGCCGCCACCCGCAGGCCTATGCCGAGGCGCGGTGCCCGTGACGGAAGAAGGCCCGGCACTGAGCCGGTACCGGGACCAAGCCCCGGCACCGATAGGTCGGATCAGAAGTCGCGCTGGACGCGGAGGCGGATCTGCGAGACCGAGTCCTGCGTCGCGGTGCGCGGCACGAAGGTGCCGGCATTGATGGCGGCGACGTTGGTGTAGGCGGTCGGGCTCTTGTCCGAGTCGATGACCCGGCCGCTCTTCACGCCGACCTGGGTGTAGAAGCCTTCGACGCCGATATCGAGATCTCTGACCGGCGACCAGATCAGGCTCGCCCCGACCACGTACTGGTAGCTGTCGCGCAGCGCCTGGCTCAGCCGGTAGAACCGGGTTCCCGGCACGCCCACGGCATTGGCGCCGAACGCGACGGCGCCGTTCGGGCTCACGAGGCTGTAGGCCGCGCCCTGGGCCAGACGAGCGCCAGCCGAGAAGTCCTGCTCGCCGTAGGAGCCGAACAGAGTCGAGCGCCATTCTGGCGACCAGTAATGCAGGTACGAGGCGACCGCCGAAAAGCTGGTCGAGGTCTGCAACTGACCGGTAAACGGGTTGATCGACGCATCGGCAAAATATTGCGCGAATTTCTGCCCGCCAAATCCGGTATTGGCCTGCGCATAGCAGCCGGCTATCATGCAATAGCCGACATAATTCTGCGTTCCGTCGCCGTAGGCGCCCTGCAGGTAGAGGGCATCGCCCAGGGCGATGAACGGCGCGTTCACCTTCACGCCGCCCTGCACCGCCCAGCCCTGCACCGAATGGGTATGCGCAATACCGGTGATCACGCCGCCGGTGCCTTCCGCCGGGGCGGTACTCAGGTTGCCGACATTGATCTCGTGCGTGGCGGCTGAGAGTTGCGCGGTGCCCCAATCCTGCTCGACGCGCAGGGCGCCGACGAAGTCGGGCAGCCGCGAGCGCTGGATGCTGTCGATGGTCCCGTAGAGGGACGGCAGACCGTCGGCATAGCCGACGAAGACGGGACCGACCGGGGTCGTGGCTGTGGTCGCGTACGGCGCGAAGACCGGCGTGCGGCGGTAGACCGGATCTTCGAGCGATAGAGTCGTCGAAAAGCCATTGCCGATGGTGGCCGTGTAGGCGAGCAGGTTGGTCGACGACGTATCCGAGCCGGAGGTGGCGCCGTATATCTCGAAATCGTGGGCGTAGAAGTCGAAGTAAGACGCCGCACGACCGGCGGTAAGGCCGCCGAACTGGATGAACGCCTTGTCGACATTCACATGTTGCTGCGCGCGGCCGGCCTCGTCGACCCCGGTAGCGGCGTAAGAATGGCCGATGCGCAGTTGGGTGCCGGAATGGATGAGGCCGGTTCGGGAACCTGCATCCAGGCGCACCAGGGCGCGCAGGGTTCCGTACTCGGTCCGGGTGCGAGCATCGAAATTGAAGCGCAACAGCCCCCGATAGCCTGACGTGTCGCCGGTGCCGGTCTGGCGCGAGTAATTCGTCTGGTAATTGCCCTCGAACCGGGTCCGCCCGGAGATGCGCAGGCAGGTATCGGTCCCGGGAATGTAGAAGAAGGCGACGCCGTGCGTGGTGCAGACGCGGACATATTCGACCGGCTCGGCCTTCTTCACCGGCAGGTCGGCCGCGTGCGCCGCGCCGATTGTGGCGAAGGCAGCGGTGGAACCAAGCAGCAGGAAACGATTCGATAGACTCATCAATGCCCCCAAATGTTTGAAGCCGACAACGGCAACCCTTCTCGGCTTCCCCCATCTGTCGAATTGTTTTCTCTCATCCTGCGTTATTGCAGAATATTTATTCCAAATATGGTGTAAATGACCCGTATTTGGATGATTATCCTGTGTTTCAGTTCTTTGGCGGGCAACAGGCATTCTTGGAATTTTCTGCTCATCTGTGATTTTGTTGCACATAAGCAACAATAAAATATCGATCATTACGAAATAAATATACAAATACACGATCGATTGATCATTGATTTCGAAGAATTCTATCGCATTACTATCGTTCTTTGAGACCGACTGACGCGTCTAATTGTCTAATCATGATGGCGCGCGCATCCCATGAGCGGTGGGCGCCGGCCATTGAGCCCCTCGACGGTGTCGTCGTTCCAACCGGGCTTCCGCTGCGTGCGCTGGCTCGATACCCGGTCATCGCGCCGCTGGCCGGGGCTGGGCGTCAATTCGAAACCCGCAACAAAAAAGCCCGGCGCGGGGCCGGGCCTTGGACGTCGAAATGCACAAGGACTGGTGCCCGGCGTGAGGCCCGGCACCGATAGGGCGGATCAGAAGTCGCGCTGGATGCGGAGGCGGACCTGCGAGACCGCATCCTGCGTCGCGGTGCGCGGCAGGAAGGTGCCGGCGTTGATGCCGGCGACGCTGGCGTAGGCGGTCGGGCTCTTGTCGAGGTCGATCGCTCGCCCTTTCCTCAGGCCGATCTGGGTGTAGTAGCCCTCGATGCCGATATCGAGGTCCTTCACCGGCGACCAGATCAGGCTCGCGCCGGCGACCAACTGGTAGGTGTCGCGCAGCGCTTGGCTCAACTGGTAGAACCGAGTCCCCGGCACGCCCACGGCGTTGCTGCTGAAGGTGTTGGTGCCGTTCGGGTTCAGAAGGTTGAAGGCTGCGCCCTGGGCAAGGCGGGCGCTCCGGGAAAAGCTCTGCTCGCCATAGGACCCGAAGACGGCTGAGCGCCATTCCGGCGACCAGTAATGCAGGTACGAGGCGACCGCGGTAACGCTGTCCGAGATCTGCAACTGGCCGGTGAACGGGTTGATCGTGGCGTCGGAAAAGTACTGGTTGAATTTCTGGCCCTGGATCGTGGCAGCGTTCGGGGACGCCGAGCCGCTGAACGTGGAATAGCCGGTGTAGAACTGGGCGCCGTCGCCGTAGGCGCCCTGCAGGTACAGGGCGTCGCCCGGCGCGACGAACGGCGCATTGACCTTCAGGCCGCCCTGCACCGCCCAGCCCTGGACGCTGTTGGTATGCGCGACGCTGAAATGCGCGCCGGTACCGAGCGCGATGGTGCCGACGTTCAACTCATGCGTGGCAGCCGAAAGCTGGGCCGAGCCCCAGGCCTGATCGACCCGCAGGACGCCGACGAAGTCCGGCAGACGTTCTCGCTGGATGGTGTCGATGGTGCCGAAGCTCGACGGGACACCCCTGGTGTAGCCGGTGAAGACGGGGCTGATGGGAGCAGCGCCGCCCGACGGCGCGAAGATCGGCGTGCGACGGAAGACCGGATCTTCGACCGACAGGGTCGCCGACAGGCCGTTGCCGAAGGTCGCCGTGTAGGCGAACAGGTTGGTGGAGGCGACATCCGACCCCGCAGTGGCACTCGAGAGTTCGAAATCGTGGGCGTAGAAGTCGAAGAACGAGGAGGCACGGCCGGCGGTCAGGCCGGCGAACTGGATGAACGCCTTCTCGACGTTCACGACCTGCTGCGCGCGGCCTGTCTCGTCGATGCCGGTGGCGGCATAGGCGAGGCCGATGCGTTCCTAGGTGCCGGACCGGCCGACGCCGGAAGCGCCGGCGCGGCTGCCCGCATCGAGCCGCACGAAGGCGCGCAGGGTGCCGTAGGCGGTCTGCGTGCGCGCATCCAGGTTGAAGCGCAGCAATCCGCGATAGCCCGAGTCGTCGCCGCTATTCGTGCCGGCTTGCCGGGTATAGGCGGTGATGTAGCCGCCCTCGAACCGGGCGCGACCGGAGACCCGCAGGCAGGTGTCGGTGCCGGGAATGTAGAAGAAGCCGGCGCCGTAGGCCGAGCAGACGCGGACGTACTCGACCGGCGCGGCCTTCTTGACCGGCAGGTCAGCGGCATGGGCGGCGCCGATTGCCGCGAAGGCGGCGGCTGAGCCGAGCAAAGAGCGCTGCAATTGCTTCATCAACGGCCTCAATATTTTAAAAAATTCGGAATATATTCTAGTTATACCCTGCGTGCCTCATAATATTCTTCCGCGCGTGGACCGAAGGCGGCGGAAGATCGGGGGCGACTGGTCGGCCCAAGGACGCCCGCAACAAAAATGGCCCGGCGCGGAACCGGGCCTGGGAAGTCGAAATGCACGGGGACAGGTGCCGGGACCGAAGCCTCGGCACCGATGGAGCGGATCAGAAGTCGCGCTGGACGCGGAAGCGGATCTGCGAGACCGAGTCCTGCGTCGCAGTGCGCGGCACGAAGGTGCCGTTGTTGATGGAAGCGACCGCGTTGTACGCGCCCGGGTTCTTGTCGGCGTCGATCACCCGGCCACTCTTCAGGCCGATCTGAGTGTAAAAGCCCTCGACGCCGATATCGAGGTCCTTCACCGGCGACCAGATCAGGCTCGCACCAGCGACGAACTGGTAAGTGTCGCGCAGGGCCTGGCTCAGCTGATAGAACCGGGTGCCCGGCACGCCGACGGCGTTTGGTCCGGAGATGAGGCTCGATCCCGCAGCGGCGTAAGCTGCGCCCTGAGCGAAACGGGCGCCACGGCCGAAGCTCTGCTCACCGTAGGAGCCGAAGAAGGCCGAACGCCATTCCGGCGACCAGTAGTGCAGGTACGACGCCACCGCCGTGAAGCTCTGCGAGGTCTGCAACTGACCCGTGACGGGGTTAATCGTCGCGTCCGAGAAGAACTGGCTGAACTTCTGGCCCTGGATCGTAGACGGGTTCTGCGCATAGGAGCCGCTAAACGCCGAGTAGCCGGTGTAGAGCTGCGCGCCCTCGCCATAAGCACCCTGAAGGTACAGAGCATCACCCGGCGCAACGAACGGGGTGTTCACCTTTAGGCCGCCCTGAACCGCCCAGCCCTGGACGCTGTTGGTGTGCGCCACGTTGACGTTTGCTCCAGCCGGCACGGCCGTCTGGATATTGCCGACGTTCAGCTCATGCGTGGCGGCCGAGATCTGCGCCGAGCCCCAAGCTTGGTCGAGACGAAGGGCGCCGACGAAGTCGGGCAGACGCTCGCGCTGGACGGTATCGATAGAGTTGACGAGGATCGGAGCGCCTCGGTTATAGGCGACGACGACGGGAGCGACCGGGGAATTATTCACCGAATACGGCGCGAAGATCGGCGTGCGGCGGAAGACCGGGTCTTCCACCGACAGGGTCGCGGACAGACCATTGCCGAAGGTCGCGGTGTAGGCGAACAGGTTGGTGGACGCGTTGTCCGAGCCCAGCGTATTGCCGGTGATCTCGAAATCGTGGGCGTAGAAATCGAAGAACGACGAGGCGCGACCGGCGGTCAGCCCGGCGAACTGGATGAACGCCTTGTCGACGTTCACCTGCTGAATATCGCGCCCGGCGCTGTCGACACCGGTACCGGCGAAGGCCTGGCCGATGCGCACCTGAGTGCCGGAGGTGCCGATGCCGGAATAGCCGGTGCGGGCGCCGGCATCGAGGCGCACGAAGGCGCGCAGCGTGCCGTAGGCGGTCTGGGTGCGGGCATCGAGGTTGATGCGCAGGCGGCCCTGGTAGCCCGACGTGTCACCAGCGTTGCTACCGGCCTGGCGCGAGTTGCTGGTCATGTAGCCGCCCTCGAACCGGGCGCGGCCCGAGATGCGCAGGCAGGTATCGGTGCCGGGGATGTAGAAGAAGCCGGCCCCGAAGGCGGAGCAGACGCGGACGTACTCGATCGGCGCCGCCTTCTTGACCGGCAAGTCTGCGGCATGGGCGGCTCCGACCGCCGCGAAGGCGGCGGCTGAGCCAAGCAGTGAGCTCTTCAAGAGCTTCATAGAAATCTCCAAAGCTTCGAGACCCGATAACAACAACGATCCCGGATTATCCGGTCATCGCAGCGTTTATTTTTGTTTTTATCTGCAATTTTAATGCAGACTTTAGAGATATCCCGCTTCCGAGATTCCTCTTTGCCGGTCCATATGGTGGATCCGCGTTTATCCCGGCAACATCGATTTCATATCTGTTCAGTGATTGCTTTATGTTGTTGCACACTCGCAACGCATTTAAATTTTTAAAAATATCAGTTTGCAAAACGACAGCAAAATCATTATTGATAAGATGGATATTTATTACGAAAGACCTGTGATGTGTATCAAAAAACTGGATAATTACATTCCTGCTCAGGAGCCATGCGCAGAGATGCCTCCGCGCATGGACCTGGCGCCTGCATTGGACCACAGAATCGCCTCGTGCATCTGCTAAGCCGGCAAGGTTCAGCACCTCATCGTCCGAACGCGACGGCCACGAAGGCCGCCGGCCGGCGCGCCCGCGCTGACGGTGATTCGAACGGATGGGAGAATCGCTTCGGGGAATGCGCGCATTCCGGCTGCCGCGGCAGCGGGCCCGAGCGTTGGTCGCGCTGCCGCGCGCGTCCGAATTCCGCCTCGACGAGGCCGGCGCCCCGGCCGGACGACTGACCGACCCTTGGTGTGGGCGCAGGGCGGGAACAGCGCGCGGGCCGCTACCGCATGCCGCCGGACTCAGCGCCCAAGGTCTCTGGCCCGGGCAATGGCCGCCTTGGGCTCGGCGCGGCATCGGGATATCGTTGGTCGGCGGCCAGGACAGCGTGAGGAGCGGACAGACGGTCCGCAGCAGCCTGTCCGGTGGAGCGAGACGGCGCCCGACACGGGTCGAGATACGCGCGAGGCCGCGCCATCGCTTCGCGGCGCCGGTCGGGCCTGGGCGATGCCCCGGCCGAGGCGGGCCACGAAGAGACTAGGCGGAAGGGCTGCGAGCGGTGCCGGGGGACGCGAGATCCCGCCTCTCCGGGCTGACCGCAACGAAAAAGGCCCAGCCGAGGGCTGGGCCTTAAGATCCGTTGAGCACGGGGAGCGGCGCCGGGATCGTTCCCCCGGTGCCGCCTTCGCGGCTTAGAAGTCGCGCTGGACGCGCATGCGGAATGAGGAGTTCGAGTCTTGCGTCGTGGTACGCGGCACAAAGGTGCCGTTGTTGATACCGGCGACGTTCGCGTAGGCGGTCGGGCTCTTGTCCTTGTCGATCACACGCCCGTTCTTGACGCCGATCTGGGTGTAGAAGCCCTCGACACCGATATCGAGGTCCTTCACCGGCGACCAGATCAAGCTCGCACCGACAACGTACTGGTAGGTGTCGCGCAAGGCTTCGCTAAGGTTGTAGAAGGTCGTGCCAGGCGTACCGACGGCGTTCGTGCTGAAGGCGTTCGTGCCGCCCGGGTTGGCCAACGCGAACGCCGCGCCTTGGGCAGCGCGCTGGCTGTTCGAGAAATTCATCTCGCCGTACGACCCGAACACGGCCGAGCGCCACTCAGGCGACCAGTAGTGCAGATATGAGGCAACGACGCTGAAGCTCGTCGACATTTCCATCTGGCCCGTGAACGGGTTGACGGTCGCGTCGTTGAAGAACTGGTTGAACTTCTGGCCCTGGATCGTTGCCGCGTTCTGCGAGTACGAGCCGCTGTACGACGAGTAGCCGGTGTAGAGCTGTGAGCCGACGCCGTAGGCGCCTTGCAGGTAGAGAGCATCGCCCGGGGCGATGAACGGCGTATTGATCTTCAGGCCGCCCTGCACCGCGTAGCCATACGCGTTGCTGGTGTGCGGGATGCTGATGTTGGAGCCGGTGCCGGTGCCGGCACCGTTGGCGACGTTGCCGACGTTCAACTCGTGCACAGCAGCCGAGACCTGGGCGGAGCCCCAGGCCTGGTCGAGGCGGAGAGCGCCGACGAAGTCGGGAAGACGCTCGCGCTGGATCACGTCGACAAAGCTGTAACGGGTCGGCACACCGTTCGTGTAGCCAATGAACACCGGAGCGGGCGAGTTCGTCTGGGCGAAATTCGCGATCGATGCGTTGTTCGTGATACCCGCCGGGTTGTTCGACGGCGAGTAGATCGGGCTGCGGCGGAAGACCGGGTCTTCGACCGAGAGCGTGGCTGACAGGCCGTTGCCGAGGGTGGCGGTGTAGGCGAGCAGGTTGGTGGAGGCGATGTCCGAACCCGCGGTGGCGGCGGCGAACTCGAAATCGTGGGCGTAGAAGTCGAAGAACGACGAGGCGCGACCGGCGGTCAGCCCGGCGAACTGGATGAACGCCTTGTCGACGTTCACGAACTGCTGGTCGCGGCCGAAGCTATCGATGCCGAGGCCCGGGTAGGCCTGGCCGATACGCTGCTGGGTGCCGGAGGTGCCGACGCCGGAATATCCAGTGCGAGCGCCGGCATCGAGACGGACGAAGGCGCGCAGGGTGCCGTAAGCGGTCTGGGTGCGGGCATCGAGATTGATGCGCATGCGGCCCTGGAAGCCCGAGGTGTCGCCGACGTTGGAGCCGTTTTGACGCGAGTAGCTGGTCTGGTACCCGCCCTCGAACCGGGCGCGGCCGGAGAGACGCAGGCAGGTGTCGGTGCCGGGAATATAGAAGAAGCCGGCGCCGTAGGCCGAGCAGACGCGGACGTACTCGATCGGGACCGCCTTCTTGACCGGCAGGTCGGCGGCGTGGGCGGCTCCGATCGCGACGAACGCGGTGGCGGAACCGAGCAGCGAGCTCTTCAAGAGCTTCATAGACATCTCCAAAGCTTCGAGACCCAATGATGCGGACACGCCCGGTTTTCCGGATCTAGCCGCACGTTTTGTAGGTTTGGCCTGCGTCTTGAGCGGCAGGCTCCTGCGGGCTCTCGCTTGGCGATGCCCCCGTGCACGATCACCATGTGCGAACGGGTTTCGGCGAGCAATCAGAATTCGGCTCGGATAAATTGGTTCCTGTGCGATGTTGCCGCCCGGCAACAATATCAGAACGCCTTAGCCGGCAACAGCTTGCCGGATGTAATGGTATGCATTTCGAGGCGGCAGAGGTGCCGCCGAACCAGGCACAGCCGGCGTCGCGGCGACGGCTGGAAGGGTCGGCGGCCCCGGCCCTGCGGCCAGGGCCGGGGATTATTGATCATCGGCTCGTCCGGGTCCCGGAAACGACGTTTCGGAGCGAAACGAACACGCCCGCGAGGCCACCTCACATCGGCGGCGTCAGGCCGTCCTTGCCGACCGCGACGCGGCGGGCCGTGACCGTGCCGTCCGCGCCGCGCGCGGCGACCACGAACGCCTTGGCGCCGGCGGAGATCGCAGCCGCATCCGCGGGCTCGAAGGTGACCACCGGGGCCTGCGGCGGGACCAGGATCTGGATCGACTGGCCCTTGCCGTAATCCACCGTGAGGGTGCGCTCGGCGCCGCTGCCACTCGCCTTGACGGTGCCGTTGGTCATCGCGCTCTTCACCCGTGGGGCGTCCGGCGCAGTCGCGGGGGCGGCGGCCTTCACGGTGCCGTTGGTCATCGTGCTCTTCACCGCCGAGCCGCCGGTGCGATCGGGGATCACGTCCCAGTCGTAATGGCCCTCGCCGGTGCCCCGCATCGATTCGGGAAACAGCACGACCTCAAGAGCCACTGGCGGTTCGCCCTTGGTGGCGGTGCCGATGAACACGCCGTCCTTGATCTGGTCGAGCTGGGCCGGGATCACCCAGGAGACCTTGGCGTCGGGCGCGAGCATCACCCGCTCGCTCTTGCCGTCCAGGGTCTTGAGGGTGAAGCCGCCACCCTCGACGGCCTCGATCGTGCCGCGCAGGCGCTCGGGAGGCGCGGCGGCCTGCGCACCGGTGGCGAGGGTCAGCAGGCTCGCCAGGGCGAGTATGGGGAATCGTACCATGTCGGGTCCTCTCGCCGCCGAAACGCGGGCGGCGGACAGGACCTGGGACTCAGGCCGGCCGTGTCAGCCCCGGCCGGCCTGCGATATCGTGACCGGCAGCGGGGCTGTCACTGAAACGGCGCCGCTCAGGCCGGGAGCGCCAGCAGGGCGAGGCCGGCCGCCGCGACGCCGGCACCGAGGGCCGGGGCAGCGCGCGTCGCACCGAGCCGCGAGGCGGCCATCCCGAGGCCGATCCCTGCCGCGTGCAGGAGCGCGGTGGCGGCCAGGAAGCCGAGGCCGAAGGACAGGCCCGAGGCGGTCTCCGGCATCTCGATGCCGTGGGCGTAGCCGTGGAACACGGCGAACACCCCGACCAGGCTGGCGAGCAGCGCCACAGGCGCCCGCAGGCCGATGATCGCGGCAAGGCCGAAGACCACGATGGAGAGCGCGATCCCGGTCTCGGCATAGGGCAAGGCCACGCCCGCCATGCCGAGCCCCGCCCCGACGCTCATCAGCGCCAGGAACGACAGGGGCAGCGCCCAGAGGGCCCGCCCGCCGCGCAGAGCGGCCAGCAGGCCGACCGCGACCATCGCCAGCACGTGGTCAGCGCCCATCAGCGGGTGCAGGAAACCGGCCTCCGCGCCGAGCGCGGCGCCATGACCGGGATGGGCCAGAGCCGCCTGCGGCAGCAGCGCGAGCGCGGCGGGAAGGGCGGACAGGGGAGCGGCGAGGAAGCGCTTCATCGGTGATCCTTCAAGGTCTGCCTCCGATGTAGCGCCGATCCCCCGGCTCTGCGAGGGCTGGCCGCCCGGAGCGCTGTCCCGTCCGGGCTCAGAGCGTCATCGCCGCGTGGACGGCGCTCGGCTCCAGCGGTTCCAGGAAAGCGGCGCCGATGCCGTGCTCGAAATGGCGGACGACCCGGGCCGCCCGGCTGCCGACCCGGATCGTCTCACCGATCCCCACCGCCCGGTCGATCAGCAGGCCGATGCCGGAGGCCGAGACGTTGAGGACGTGCCCTGAAAAGGACAGCCCGCATTCGAGGGTGATCTCGACGGTCTTCTGCGCCGGCACGATGCGGTGGTGACCGCGGATCGGCTCCGGACGGAAGTTTTGGGCGCGCGCCAAGGTCACGAACTGTCTCGCCAGCCCGTTGAGAGTCGCGCGACCGCCGCGGACCCCGACGACGAAGTCCTGGCCGGCGACCTGGGTGATCCGCACCTCCAGCTGCCCGATATGGCGGATGCTGCAGGTCAGGTCCTCTCCCGCCGCCAGCCGGGCCGACGACCGGAGCCGGATGCCCTCCGCCGTGACGTCGGCGGTCACTGCGTAGAAATCCTGCCTGCGCGGGTTCCAGCACAGAGCCGGCAACACGACGACGTGTCGTGGGCCCGCTTGGCCGGTCATCGGTGCATTATCGCAGTTTGATCCATCGCGCGGCTTCTGCGGGGCCGAAGCCTGCGAAGAGCTTCCGGATTTCGATAAAAACGCGCCGTTTGTCGGCCGCTATCCCGTGCTGATTTCGATCTTCAACCCCTGGGCGCATCCAGGCCTCCGCAGCGGTAGCATACCGATACAGCCGGAACTCCGGCTTCCCGCGCGCGTAACGGTCTCGCCTTCGGGCGCCCTGCGCGGGAGGAGCCGAGCCGTGGAGGTGATCCACAAAGACCCGCCGATGCCCGAGGAGATCGCCGCGGGCTTCTACCCAGCCTTCGAGGACGGCTGGCGCAAGGCCGAGATCGCCGGCCGCTTCGGGATGCTGGCCTTTGTGGCGATCTGTGCGCTCGGCCTCCTCGGGCACGGGCCGTTCAGCGAGCGCACCCGAACCAACGCCGACGACTCGATCACCATCCGGTACGAGCCGGTGGTCCGGTTCGGCGCCCCGACGATCCTGCGGCTCGATACCCGCGTGCCCCCGGGGGGCGACAAAGTGGCGGTGACCATCGCCAAGAACCTCGTCGACCTGTTCGGCCTGGAGAGCATCACGCCCCGCCCCGAGACCTGGCAGATCGCGGGCGCCAACATCCGGCTGGTCTTCCCGGTGCAGACGGGCGAGACCCGCGCGCTGATCCGCTTCACCGGATCGCCGAGCTTCCACGGCGGCGTCGACCTTACGGCCCATCTCGACGCCGGCGAGACCCTGTCCTGGTCGCAATACGCGGTGCCGTAGCCATGAACACCGTCGTCAAGGCCGCGGCGGCCTACCTCATCGTCCTGTTCGTGATCCGGCTGATCGGGCGGCGCACGGCGAGCCAGCAGGCGCCGATCGATATGGTCGTGCTGTTCCTGTTCGGCGGCCTCAGCGTCAGCGCCGTGCTCGGCGACGACCATTCCTTCACCGGGGCCATGAGCGCGCTGCTCACGGTGGGACTGATGCACGTCGCCGTCTCCTGGCTGAAGCTCCGCTTCGTCTGGTTCGAGCGGATCGTCGACGGCACGCCGATCGTCGTCTATCGCGACGGGGTCTGGGACGAGGCGCGCATGCGGCAGCTGCGCATGCAGCAAGCCGACATCCGCACCGCCGCCCGCCAGCAGGGCCTGGACGACCTCGACAAGGTCGCGGTCGGCATCGTCGAACGCGACGGAAAGGTCTCGATCATCGAGAAGGCGTGAAGGGATCGGCAGGGCCAACCGTCAGCCGCGACATGGGTGCTCGACGCCGCCGGCCATCTGAATACAAGATACCAACATGCGCTGCCGCCGGGGCGGCGTGGCCGGATCGTTGCACCGCCCCCCCATCGTCGCGCGGCGCAGACATCGACGCGATCGCACAGGACAGGATTTCCCGTGAGAGATTTCTCCGCACCCGGGCGCTCCCCGGTCTATGCCGCGAACGCCGCCGTCGCGACCTCGCACCCGCTGGCGACCCTGACGGCCATCGAGATCCTGCGCGCGGGCGGCAACGCCGTCGATGCCGGCATCGCGGCGGTGGCGGTGCAATGCGTGGTCGATCCGCTGATGACCGGCATCGGCGGCGACTGCTTCTCGCTCTACGCGCCGGCGGGTGCCTCCGTGCCGATCGCGCTGGACGGCTCGGGCCGGGCCCCGGCCGCGGCTACGCCCGACTGGTACGCCGAGCACGGCGTCGCCATCACGCCGACTTCGCCGCACGCGGTCACGGTGCCGGGGGCGGTGGGCGCCTGGGACCTGCTGGTCCGCCAGCACGGCACCCGTCCCTTGAGCGAGCTGCTCCAGCCGGCCATCGGCTATGCTGAGAACGGCTTCGTGATTCAGCAGCGCGTCGGCTGGGACTGGCAGCGCTGCGTCCCCCGGGTCGCGGGCGATCCCCACGCCGCCGCGACCTACCTGGTCGGCGGTGAAGCCCCGGCGATCGGCAGCGTCTTCCGCCTGCCGAAGCTCGCGGCGACGCTCCGGCGCATCGCCGAGGAGGGTCCGCGCGGCTTCTATGAAGGGCCGGTGGCCGACGACATGGTCCGGCGCCTCAACGAACTCGGCGGCCTGCACACCGCCGAAGATTTCGCCGCCGCGCGTCCGGACGTGGTCACGCCGGTCTCCACCCGCTACCGCGGCTACGACGTCTACGAGTGCCCGCCCGCCGGTCAGGGGCTGGCCACCCTGATGATGCTGAACGTGCTCTCCCATTATGATGTGGGTGCGCTGTCGGACCTCGACCGGCTCCACCTGTTCGCCGAGACCTGCAAGCAGGCCTATCACCACCGCGACGTGCTATTCGGCGACGCCGACCTCGCCCGGGTGCCGGTGGAGCACCTGCTCTCGGACGCCTGGAAGGCCGCCGCCCATGGGGCGATCGACATGAGCCGGGCGCGGCCGCCCAAAATCTATCCCGAGATCGCTCGGGAGGTCGCGGAAGGGCGCGCCCACAAGGACACGGTCTATCTCTGCGTGGTCGATCGGGACGGCAACGCGCTGTCGCTGATCAACTCGGTGTTCCAGGGCTTCGGCTCGGGGATCCTGGCGCCGGAGAGCGGCGTGCTGCTGCACAACCGCGGCCTGTCTTTCCGCACGGAGGCCGGGCACCCGAACAGCATCGGGCCGGGCAAGCGGCCGATGCACACGATCATCCCGGGCATGCTGATGAAGAACGGCCAAGCGGTCGCGCCCTTCGGTGTGATGGGCGGCCATTACCAGGCCATGGGCCATGTCGAACTGCTGTCGGGCCTCCTCGACCGGGGCCTCGACGTGCAGGAAGCGCTCGATGCCCCGCGCAGCTTCGCCTATGGCGGCAGCCTGGAACTGGAGGGCGGCATCCCCGACGCCGCAATGGCCGGCCTGATCGAACGCGGCCACCCGGCGATCCGGGCGCCGCTGCCGCTCGGCGGCGGCCAGATCATCTGGATCGACCGCGCAGCCGGCACGCTGGTGGCCGGCTCTGACCCGCGCAAGGACGGGGCGGCTTTGGGGTATTGAGGGGCAAGGGGGCCGCCTTCGCGGCGACCGGACCAAAGGTGTCCGACGCAAAGAGGAGCCCCTCTCCCGTGCGGACTGGCGGATTCACGCATCATGTTCGGTCGTAAGCGCCGGAAACACCACGCGTTTTACCTTCCCCCTTGCGGGGAGGGGGGCAGGGGTGGGGGTGGTGCAGGAGGCACCGTCACGCGCAATCCTGAGCGACCCCCACCTCCGACTCTTCCCCGCAAGGGGGAGGAGCGCGCGTCGCGCCTTCCACCAGCCGATGTGTGAACATCGTAGCCCGTGCGGGAGGGGGCCTGGATAAGGGGTGCGACCTCGCTGGAAAGACCGGATCCCCCAACTCAACCCTCGCCCCGCAAGCGGGGCGAGGAGATGATTGCCCGCACGCCTCAGCGAACGCGCAGGCCTTTGCACAGCCGGCCCGAACCCACTCCATCAATCCGCAAGCTGCGCGGCCCGCGGGTCCCCCTTCAGGCCCGCATCCGCACATAAGTCCCCGGCGCCGGGCCGAGTGATGGGAGCGCGTCGCCGCCGGGCTTGCGGGCCGGGACGCGCTCGGGGGCCTGGGCTTCGATCCATTGAAACCAGTAAGGCCACCACGAGCCCTTGGTCTCGGCCGCTGCCGCGATCCAGTCCTTCAACTCGCCCTTGACCGGACCGCCGGTCCAGTAGCCGTATTTCGGCTTGTAGGGCGGGTTGACCACCCCGGCGATGTGGCCGGAGCCGGCCAGCACGTAATCGACCTTGCCGCCGAAGGTCTTGGAACCCTCGAACACTGAGATCGCCGGAGCGATGTGGTCCTCTCGGGTGGCGAGATTGAAGATCGGGACCTGAACTTTCTTCAGGTCGAGCCGGACGTTGCCGAGCACCATCCGGCCCTGGGCCAGGCTGTTCTCGAGATAGCAATTGCGCAGGTAGAACGAGTGATTGGCCGCCGGCATCCGGGTGGCGTCGGAATTCCAGTACAGAAGGTCGAACGCCGAGGGCGGCTTGCCCTTGATGTAGTTGTTGACGACGTAGGACCAGATCATGTCGTTCGGCCGCAGCATGTTGAAGGCGTTGGCCATGCGGCTCCCCTCCAAGTAGCCCCGCTCGGCCATCCGCGCCTCGACCTGACGGATCTGCTCCTCATCGGCGAAGACCTTGAGGTCGCCCGCATGGGTGAAATCGACCTGTGTGGTCAGCAGGGTCGCGCTCTTGATCCGGCGGTTGCCGGTGGCGGCCTGCATGGCGAGCGTCACCGCGAGCAGGGTCCCTCCGACGCAATAGCCGGCCGCATGCACCTCGGTCTCGCCGGTGGCGACGCCGATCGCGTCGATCGCCGCCTCAATGCCCTCGCGCATGTAGGACTCGAAATCCTTGTCGGCGTGGCGGGCATCCGGGTTCACCCAGGAGATGCAGAACACCGTCAGCCCCTGATCGACCATCCACTTCAGGAAGCTCTTCTGGGGATTGAGGTCGAGGATGTAGAACTTGTTGATCCAGGGCGGCACCATCAGGAACGGCCGCTTGAGTACGGTCTCGGTGGTGGGCGCGTACTGGATCAGCTCGATCAGGTCGTTGCGGAACACCACCTCACCGGGGGTCACGGCGATGTTGCGCCCGACCTCGAATCCGCTCGGATCGGTCTGGCGGACCCGCAGCTGCCCGCCGCCGGCCGCCAGATCCTCCTCGTACATCTTCAGGCCGCGGACGAGATTGGCGCCGCTCTCCTGCAGGGTGTGGCGGATCAGCTCCGGGTTGGTCGGCAGGAAGTTCGACGGCGACAGCATGCTGGTGAGCTGGCGCAGGTAGAACTGCGCCTTGTGGTGGGTGTGCTCGTCGATGCCCTGGGCTTCGTCGACGAGACTCTCGGCCCAGCGGGTCGCGATCAGGTAGCCCTGCTTGATGAAGTCGAAATACGGGTTGGTCGACCACTCGGAATCGCTGAAGCGCCCGTCCCGGGGCTCGGGCACCGCCACCGGGTCGGCCGGCTGGCCCTGGAGCCGCATGTAGGTGGTGCCCCACAGGGTCAGGAAGGCCTGGGACAGCTTCGCCTGCGCCTCGGCGCTTCGGTTCGGGTCCGCCAGCCACGATTCGGCGATCTGCCCGAGGGTCTTGACCGCCTCGTTAATTTCACCGGAGGGAGCGCCGGCCTGGGCCTCGGGCGTGAGCATGCGGGCGGCGCTGCGTCCCAGCGCTTCCACGAACTGCCCGGCATTGCGCGACAGGGCCTCGATATCCGGCATCGGCGGGGTGATGCCGTCCGGCAGGGCGCCGTTCGCCAGGGATGTCCGAGCGGCAGCCTGGTCCGGCGCCTGCGTCCGCGGGCTCGTCACGCGTGCCTCCCTGTGTATGTTTCGGCTCGACTGATCATGAGCCTCGTTTCCGACAAATTAGGGAGCGAGCGAGAGGTTGCACCAGCCCGGTTGCGCAGGTCGTCGAAACATCCGGGCGTTCTTCTCATACCTTTGTGTCCAGGCCTTTGTGCCCATGCGCCGCGCCTTTTTGAAGCCTGACCTGCTCGCCGCCCGGCTCTTCGGTGGCCGGGGACCGGCGCCGGCCATCGCCGCAACGGTCCTGGGCCTGCTCGCGGCGCCGCTCGCCGCCTGCTCGGGGGATGCGGTGCGCACGCTCGCCACCGATGCCGGCTACGGCCCCCGGGTCGTGGCCGCTCCGGATTTCGTGACCGAATCGCGCAGCAAGGAGGCGCCGGCCTTCATGCCGGTGGGAGTCGATGCGCCGAAGCGCCCGGTCCGGGCCAAGTCGTCCGAGGGTCAGAAGGCGCTGGAGGCCGAACTCGAAGGCGCCCGCGGCCGCAACGAGTCCCGCGGGCGCGCCGCCGAGAGCGCCGGCCGGGGAGCGGCCGCGGCGATCAAGCCCGCACCGGCGGCGCAATAACGCGCCCGGTCCGACCCGGATTTTTGAGGGTCGGCGGCGGCGCGCAACTCTGCTAGAGCGATTCGTTCGCGCGCCCGCCATGAACGAGAGACGCCAGATTCGGGACGCGCCGATGGACACGCCGATGACCGATTTCCACCGCATCAAGCGCCTGCCGCCCTACGTGTTCGAGCAGGTCAACCGGATCAAGGCAACCGCCCGAGCTCAGGGCGCCGACATCATCGATCTCGGCATGGGCAACCCGGACCTCGACGCCCCCAAGCACGTCATCGCCAAGCTGTGCGAGACGGCCGGGCGCCCGCGGACCGACCGCTATTCTGCCTCCAAGGGCATCGCCGGGCTGCGCAAGGCCCAGGCCGGCTACTACCAGCGCCGCTTCGGCGTGAGCCTCAACCCCGACACCCAGGTGGTAGCGACGTTGGGCTCGAAGGAGGGCTTCGCCAACATGGCCCAGGCGATCACCGCTCCGGGCGATGTCGTGCTGGTGCCGAACCCGAGCTATCCGATCCACGCCTTCGGCTTCCTGATGGCCGGCGGCGTGATCCGCTCCGTCCCGGCCGAGCCGACCCCGGCCATGTTCCCGGCCCTCGAGCGGGCCATGCGCCACTCGATCCCCAAGCCGGTCGCCCTGGTGGTCTGCTACCCCTCGAACCCGACCGCCTACGTGGCCGATCTCGACTTCTACCGGGACCTCGTCGCCTTCGCGAAGCAGCACGAGCTGATCCTGCTCTCGGATCTCGCCTACGCGGAGGTCTATTTCGACGGCAAGCCGCCGCCCTCGGTCCTGCAGGTCCCGGGCGCGATCGACTGCACGGTGGAGTTCACCTCCCTGTCGAAGACCTATTCCATGGCCGGCTGGCGCATGGGCTTCGCGGTGGGCAACGAGCGCCTGCTGGCGGCGCTCTCCCGGGTGAAGTCGTATCTCGATTACGGCGCCTTCACGCCGATCCAGGTCGCCGCCACCGCGGCCCTCAACGGCCCGGACGATTGCATCGACGAGATGCGGGCGACCTACCGCAAGCGCCGCGACGCGCTGGTGGAATCCTTCGGCAAGGCCGGCTGGACCATCCCGGCGCCGGCGGCCTCGATGTTCGCTTGGGTGCCGATCCCGGACCGCTACCGGGAGATGGGCAGCCTCGAATTCTCGAAGCTGCTGCTCGAGAAGTCCGACGTCGCCGTGGCGCCTGGCATCGGCTTCGGCGAGTTCGGCGACGAGTATGTCCGCATCGCCCTCGTCGAGAACGAGCAGCGGATCCGGCAGGCCGCGCGCAACATTCGCCGGTTCTTCGACGGCGGCGACAAGACTCTGCACAACGTCGTGCCGATGGCCCGGGCCGTCTGAGGCTGCTCCGATTGTTGCCGGCGGGCGACAGGCGCCGTCAAAGGCGCCGCCGTCCCCCGCCGGCGCTTGTCAGAGCGGATCGCGATGCGCAGGGTCGGGGACGGGGGTCCTCCCGCGTCCCGAGAGTTGCATGCGCCGCCTGAACCTCATCGCCGCCCTGCTGCTCGCCGCCGCGGCCTCGGCCTGCGCGCCGAACCCGATCATCGCTCGGGATCCGGTGCCGGCGCCGGGCCCGACGGATGTCTACGCGTGCGATTCCAAGCCGTTGCCGGTCAACGCCTTCATCTCGGATTGCCGGCCGGTGCCGGCGAGCCCGCAGGTCGTTCTGCGCGCCCGCGGCTGAGCAGATTCCGGTAACCGGTCGATCCGCATGCGCCGGACAGGCCGTCCGCAATAAGCTAGAGTGTTGGCCTGATGCCGGCCCGGCCGGCCCCGTGACGGAGCATTGCGTGAGCACCAAGACCCTGATCGCCGCCGGACTGCTCGGTCTCGTCGCCCAGGCTGCCGCCGCCGAGCCGGCCTTCCCGCCGGGAGTCCCGCAGCCGCGCGCCTACGTGTTCACCGCCCCCAATGGCCCGACGGTGCTGCAGGCCGAGGGCTGCTGCCAGGTGGTGGTGCCGCCGGGCCGCCCCGATCTCGCCGTGCCGCCCGTCCCGGTGGCCCAGGTCATGAACGGCGGCGGCTTCGGCTATACCGGCTTCGACTATTACAACGACCAGATCACCGAGGGTCGCTTCGGCGCGCAGCGGCGCCCGAAGGAGTTCGTGATCGCTCCGTCCTACATCGTGCCGCCGCGCTACTGAGCCGAACGCGGGGCCTCAATCCTTGTGCGGATCGTGGCCCCAGTTCATCAGCGACATCCGCCACGGCGAGTCGGGGTCCTTCTTGGCCTCGCCGCCCTGCTTGAGATGGCGGTGCACGTAGCCCACGACCTTGCGCATGGCGGCGTAGTCGTCGTCGGTCAGGTCCGCCTTCTTCTTGTCCTTGATCGCCAGGATGCGCCGGCCCATCGCGTGGCCCGTGGATTCGTCGCCGTCCTTCTTCTGGCCGACCGTTTTGCTGGCCTCGCCGTCGAGGTGCTTGCGCAACGCCGCCGGCGTCATGTTGACGGCCTCGTTGAAATCACTCCACGTCGCCGCGTGATCGTCGTCCGCCATCCGGGCTGCCTCCGCGTTCCTGCCTGATCGTCCCGGACAACGCAACGGCCGCCGACCGGCTCGCGCCCCACCCTGCGGTCGGGCGCCGCACGCATCCCGCGGTGACGGCCCATCCGGCGTTTACAGGGCGGCATCCGGCGGGTATCACCCCGGCCCAACCGATCATCCTCTTTCCCGAAAAACCAAATGCGCGCCGAGATCGAGCAAGCCTCGGATGCCGCCAAGCAGTCTATAGGGCTGCTGAGGAGGCATCTTTGACTGGGATACCGTCGATAAACGCCTCGCGGAGCTGAACGCAGCGTCCGAGAACCCGGACCTGTGGAACGACGCCGAGGCCGCGCAGAAGGTCATGCGCGAGCGCCAGCAGCTCGACGAGGCGGTCTCCGCCATCCGTAAGCTGGAGCGCGATCTTGAAGACGGCGCGACGCTGATCGAGCTCGGCGAGATGGAGGGCGATGCGGCCTCGATCCGCGAGGGCGAGGCCGCGATCCTGGCCGTCGAGAAGGAGGCCGCGAGCCGGCAGGTCGAGACCTTGCTTTCCGGCGAGGCCGACGGGTTCGACACCTATCTGGAAGTCCATGCCGGGGCCGGCGGCACCGAGAGCCAGGACTGGGCCAACATGCTCCAGCGCATGTACGCTCGCTGGGCCGAGCGCCGGAAGTACAAGGTCGAGGTCGTCGAGATGACCGACGGCGAAGAGGCGGGGATCAAGGGCGCCACGCTCCTGATCAAGGGCCACAACGCCTATGGCTGGCTCAAGACCGAGTCCGGCGTGCACCGGCTGGTGCGGATCTCGCCCTACGATTCCAGCGCCCGGCGGCACACCAGCTTCGCCAGCGTCTGGGTCTATCCGGTGATCGACGACCGGATCGAGATCGAGATCAAGGAATCCGACTGCCGGATCGACACCTACCGGTCCTCCGGCGCCGGCGGCCAGCACGTCAACACCACCGACTCGGCGGTGCGCATCACCCACAACCCGACCGGGATCGTGGTGGCGTGTCAGCAGGAGCGCTCCCAGCACAAGAACCGCGCCACGGCGTGGAACATGCTGCGCGCCCGGCTCTATGAGGCCGAGCTGAAGAAGCGCGAAGAGAAGGCCAGCGCCGAAGCCGCGGCCAAGACCGATATCGGCTGGGGTCACCAGATCCGATCCTACGTGCTCCAGCCCTATCAGCTGGTGAAGGACCTGCGCACCGGCACCCAATCCACCGACCCGGACGAGGTCCTCGACGGCGCTCTCGACCCGTTCATGGAGGCCTCGCTTGCCCAGCGGGTCTATGGCGGCGCGGAGGAAGTCGAGGACATCGACTGATTTTTTAGTCAGTCGGGACGGCTGCCGCATCCCCGCCCGTCGCCCCGCCGCCTCTATGGGCTACGGCGTGTACGGAAGGATTCTGTTGCGCCCATGAGCACGTCGGCGAGCCTGGCTGCGAAGGTTTGCCGGCCGCGGGCGATGACGTTGGGACCGACCGGTTGGCTTGCCGGCGACGTTCCGGCCGCCGTGGCGGGCGACGATCCAGGAGAACCAGGCGAGGGAGCCGGGCGAATAGGGATAGCGCAGGCGCGCCGTGACGCCTTCGCGGGCTCGGCCGTGGGCGGCCACGGCGTCCGTCCGATCCCATTCTTGCGCAAGCGGGCTTCGCAGCGAGCGGCCCGAGCGCCTGTTCGGGTTCGTTGGAACGGCGGCCCAAGACCCACGCTCTCCCGCGGGCTTGGTGCCCCTCAGGGCTATCGGTTTCTCGCTTGCCTCCGCGCCCGGATGCTTACCCGGGGACGGTAAAGGCAAGTCACGATGGCCGCGATGACCTCCCCGCCACTCCGGCTCCGTCTGAGGTTCTCGCGCGGCAGCCTGGGCGGTCTGAACATCGCGGACCCCGCGCGGCCGGCCGATCTCCCCTCAATATTTCCGCACCAGCGGCGCCGGGGCGGCCGGAGGCGGGGCTCCGAAGACGTAGCGGAAGCCCACCGAGACGATGTCGGCGCTGGAATCGACCACGCCCGCGAAGGCGATGTTGCTGACGTTGTAGTCGCGCCCGATGCCCGCGAGGATGCGCGAGCGGTCGAGGAAAAAGTGTGAGTAGGCCAGATTCAGGGTCAGGCGCTCGTTCCAGCGGTAGCTTGCGCCCACGGAGGCGATGTAGCGGTCGCCGTCGGGCAGGCGCACGGAGCGGTTGCGGAAGTCGATCGGCGAGGATTCGTAGGCGAAGCCGGTCCGCAGGGTCAGGTTGGGCGCCGCGTCGTATTCGGCGCCGATCGAGTAGGTGTAGCCGTCCTTGTAGTTCAGCGGCAGGTTGCTGACCGGCAGGCCCAGGCGGTTCGACACGATCCCGACCGTTCCGAGCCGGGACCACTGATCCCATTCGAAGCCGAGATCGACCCGAGCGACCGGCGAGATCGCCTGGACGAGGCCGACGCTGAGCTTGTCCGGGGTGTTGAGCTTCGCGTGCACCTGCCCGGCCAGCGGCGCCAGCGCCACCAGCGGCACGCCGATCGACCCGTCGATGTCGTGGTGGACGGAGGAGCGGTAGCCGATGCCGATCACCGTGCCGTCGCGAGGTGTCAGGGTGGCGCCCGCCGTGAAGCCGACGCCCCAGGATTCGCCCTTGAGGAACGAGCTCGGATACAGGGTCGGCGAGAGGCCGGGGATCGGCAGCGCCTGCCGCAGGGTCAGCCGGAAATATTCGATGTTCGGGCCGGCGGCGAGCGACAGCCATTCGTTGACCTTGAACCCGATCACCGGGTTGAAGGCCAGCGTGAAGATCCGGGAGGAACGCCCGTAGACCTCGCCGGCCCAGACCTGGTTCGGCTTGGTCACGAGGCCGAAGGGCGCGCCCGTCGAGAGCCCGAGCCAGAGGCGATCGTTGAGCTGGTAGGAGGTCGCCCCCGCGGGCACCACGGCGCCCTGGCCGATATCGCCGGAGCCGCCCAGGGCCGCAAAGCCCGGATTGGTGCCGGGCACGACGGGCCGGATCTCGGAGGAGAGGCCGATATAGGTGAGGTTCTGCTCCGCGACGAAGCCCGGGTTCATGGTGATGGTCGCGGGGTTCCAGAATATCGACGAGACGCCGCCGGAGCCGGCGGCCGCGCCCGCGAAGGAGAGGCCCTGGGCCTGGGTGCTCTGCTCCCGGATGCCGAACGCTCCGGCCCTGGCCTCGCCGGCGCCGAACGCCGCCACAGAAGCCGCGAGCACCATCGCGCGCATTGTCCCGCCCATCTGCTCCCCCCGAACCGGTTGGTTTGCCTTCGGCGCCCTGATTCGACCTTGCGTACTGGTCCGGCACCGTTGCCGGTATGGTGCAGGTTTCAGGCAGTCCATCGCAACGACGATTTCAGTTTTGAACCGAACACCGGGTGCTGCTCAGGCGCAGATCATCGGGTAGTATTTCTCTGCATCACCACCGCGAAAGCTGATCTTTCGCGATACGTTCCGCTCTTTTCCGATCTTCGCCGGAGCTGAACAATAAATCATCTCGTGCACAAATATGCACTTTCCCGCCTGGATGTTGCCAAGTTGTGACACCCCGAGATGAGGCTCGACCGGCTGGAGGCGCTTGCACCCGCGGGGATGCGCAGCCATGGTCCCGGCGTCCGGCGGAGACCGGTTCCAGGGAAGGATGAGGAGTCGCGGCGATGAAGCTCTTCCGGCACGGCCCGAGCGGCGACGAGAAGCCCGGCCTCGTGGATGCGCAGGGGGGCCTGCGCGACCTCTCGAGCCTCGTGCGCGACATTGCCGGGCCGGCGCTGGCGCCCGAATCCCTCGCTCGGCTCCGCGCCCTCGATCCCGAGACGCTGCCGAAGCTCCCGTCGGATACGCGGCTCGGCCCCTGCGTCGGCGGCACCCGCAACGTCATCGCCATCGGGCTCAACTTCGCCGACCACGCCGCCGAGACCGGCTCGCCGATCCCGGCCGAGCCGATCATCTTCAACAAGGCGCCGTCCAGCCTGTGCGGGCCGAACGACACGGTGATCATCCCCAAGGGCTCGGCCAAGACCGACTGGGAGGTGGAGCTCGCCGTGGTGATCGGCCGTCGGGCGAGCTACGTCCACGCCAACGAGGCGCTGAATTACGTGGCGGGCGCCTGCATCTGCAACGACGTCTCCGAGCGCGAGTGGCAGCTCGAGCGCGGTCCAACCTGGACCAAGGGCAAGAGCGCGCCGACCTTCGGGCCGCTCGGCCCCTGGCTGGTGACGCTGGACGAGATCCCCGATCTCAAGAACCTCGCCATGAGCCTCGATGTGAACGGCGAGCGCCGCCAGACCGGCTCGACCGCGACCATGATCTTCGACGTGCCCCAGCTCGTCGCCTACGCCTCGCACTTCATGCTGCTGGAGCCCGGCGACGTGATCACCACCGGCACCCCGCCCGGCGTCGGCCTGGGCATGAAGCCGCCGCGCTACCTGAAGGCCGGCGACGAGATGGTCCTGCGCATCGAGCGCCTGGGCGAGCAGCGCCAGACAGTGATCGCCTTCGACGACTGGACCGCTAAGGTCTCGGCGGGTGAGCCGACGCATTGAAGCCGCTGCGCCGCCTCGCCCCTCGGGGCGGCGTTCCGCCAAGCGCTTGATTTTGGCCACCGATCTCACTCAAGAAGTCATCATGAGCCAAGCCGCCGACCCGCACGCCCCCGTTTTCCGCCACGATTGGAGCGTCGCGGAAATCCGCGCGATCCACGACCTGCCATTGCTCGACCTCGTGTATCGGGCCGCGGCCGTGCATCGGGCGCACAACGACCCGAGCGACGTCCAGCGCGCGAGCCTGCTCTCGATCAAGACGGGCGCCTGCCCGGAGGATTGCGGCTACTGCTCGCAATCGGCGCACCACAAGGGCACTGGCCTGCCGCGCCAGCGCCTGATGCCGGTGGAGACGGTGCTGGCCGAAGCCGCCGCCGCCAAGGCCAACGGCGCGACCCGCTTCTGCATGGGCGCCGCCTGGCGCAGCCCGCGGGACGGCGCGGAGTTCGACTCCGTGCTCGACATGGTGCGGGGCGTGCGCGGGCTCGGGATGGAGGCCTGCGTCACCCTCGGCATGCTGACCACCAGCCAAGCCGAGCGCTTGGCCGAGGCTGGGCTCACCGCCTACAACCACAACCTCGATACCGGGCCGGACTATTACGACAAGATCGTCTCGACCCGGACCTACGAGGACCGGCTGAACACCCTGGACCGGGTCCGCGAGGCCGGGATCGGTGTCTGCTGCGGCGGCATCATCGGCCTCGGCGAGGGGGTTGGCGACCGCGTCGCGATGCTGCAGGTGCTGGCCAACCACGCGCCGCACCCGGAGAGCGTGCCGATCAACGCCCTGGCCGCCGTCCCCGGTACGCCGCTCGGCGACACGGCCACGCCGGTCGATCCGTTCGACATGGTGCGGATGTGCGCTACCGCCCGCATCGTCATGCCCAAGGCCCGGGTGCGCCTCAGCGCCGGGCGCAAGGCGCTGAGCCGGGAGGCGCAGGCCCTGTGCTTCCTCGCCGGGGCCAATTCGATCTTCTACGGCGAGCGCCTACTGACCACCGCCAACAACGAGGCGGATTCCGACGCCGCCCTGCTGCAGGATCTCGGCATCCGCGTCGCCGAGCCGGTGCTCGCCGCGGCGGAATAGCGGTTCACGCCTCCGCCAGCACGATCCGGAACCGGGCCCCGCCTTCGCCCGGGTCGAGGGTGAGGCTGCCGCCGTTGATCGCGATCAGCTCGGCCGCGATCGGAAGGCCCAAACCGGTCCCCCCTGAGCGCGTCGAGCCCTGGAACGGCGAGAACAGGTTCTCCCGGGCCCGCTCCGGCAGGCCGGGGCCATTGTCGGTCACCAAGATGGTCACCCGGCCCGGTTCGTCGCGGCTCGCTGCGACTCGCACCTCGGCGTCCGGCACCCCGGCCCCGTCGAGCGCCTGGACGGCGTTGCGGACGAGGTTGGCCAGCGCCCGGGAAAGCTGCTCCGGATCGGCCTGAACGCGGCATTCGCCGGCCTCGACGACGACGCGCACGGCATGCGACGCGAGCGCAGCGAGATCCGGCAATTCGGCGAAGAGCGGCGCCAGCGGCGTGGCACTTAACTTCGGCGCCCGTTCGGAGACCCGCCCGTAAGCCAGGCTCGCTTCGCAGAATCGGATCGCCCGGGCGATGGCCGCCACCAGCCGCGGCGCCACCCGCTGGACCATCGGGTCGGCGGTGTCCTCCAGGCGATCGCCCAGGAGTTGCGCGCCGGTCAGCAGGTTGCGCAGCTCGTGGCTGACCTTGCTGACCGCGAGCCCCAGCTCGGCGAGGCGCCGCTTCTGGCGGAGCTGTTCGGCCAGGATCCGCTGCATCCGGCCCAGCGCTAGTTCCGCCTGGCCGATCTCGTCGCGGCGGCGGGACGGCGCGATGATCCGGCCGGCATCCTCCGGATTCTCGGCGAAGGCGGTGATGCTGGTGGCGAGCCGCCGCACCGGGCGCACGATCAGCACCTGCAGCACCACGAAGACCAGCCCGGCCGCGGAGGCCGCGATGATCAGCGACGAGACCAGCAGCCGCAGGGCGTAGTCGATCATGGCGGCCCGCAGCGGCGCCTCGTCGAGCAGGATCTCGACCCGGTCGAAGCCGATGCCGCCCTCTCCGATCACCCGGATCGGGTCGCGGACCGGCGCCACCAGGGTCCGCCACGCGCCCCGGATGGTCGACAGGGCGGTGACGTCGCGCAGGTCGACGGTGTCGGAGACCGTCTCGGGCACCGGCTCGATGGCGAGCAGCCGCTGGGCGCCGCCGCCGCGCACCGCGATCGCCCGGGCGTTGACCCCGGCGAGCAGCCGGCTCTCCAGCGCCTCTGAGACCGGCTCGCCGGTGCGGCCGTCGAGCACCAGGGCGGCGACCTGCGCGGCCGCGACCCGGTCCGACATCCACTCGATCCGGTAATTGGCCACTGCCGGCACGTAGGTCAGCACCTCGGCCACCACCACGAAGGCGACGGTGACAAGGAACAGCCGCCCGGACAGGCCGAGCCGCGTCGGCCGCCGCTCCGGCAGCTCGCGCGACGCAGCTGCGGCCGGGGCCGCGACCGTATCGGATTCGACGGCCACGCCCATCACGCTCCGAGCCGGCATCGCGGACTGGGATCGGCGGGGCGGAGATCGTGAAAGCTCGAGCCGTTTCCGGCCTTCGCGCAGGACATGGTCGTGGCGCCATCGGTTCGAAGGCGAGACGACAGGGGCCGTCCCGCGCGCACTATACGAGCACGAGCGCGCCGGAGTTGCATGTACCTTAGAGCACCTCGAAATTCGTCCCCGGCCGGAAGTGCTGAGCGGGCTGAGACCCATGCCGTCCTTGCGCGCGCGGCGCAGTAAGACAGGACGCGCCGCGTCCCAGGATAGCGCCATCCTTGGGTGTGAATCCGATCCGCGTGGGCATTGGGTGGCTGCTTTCGACCGAGACCGTGTGAGGACACGGTTTTTGCTGACGCCGGTCGCACACGAGAGGTTGGATTACAGATCGAAACGACAGCCCTCAGGCCCGGATGACCGCGATCAGTGGATCGACTCCGAAGATCTGGATCATCCGCTTCATGTAGGCCAGAACGTGGAGGCTCATCTCGGTCCTGACCTTGGCCAAGGTCCGGGGCATGACGAGGGTCGCTCCCATTTCCTTCGGCGGGCCTCGAAGGAGGGCTCCAGAGATCGCAGCGCTATCTGAAGGGCTCCTTCGAGGGCGTCGCTGCGCGACGCTACCTCAGGACGAGGGGGTTGGTGTGATGAGCGGCGAGGTCCCAAAACATCAGAAAAACGCCTGCAACCCCGTCTGCGCCCGGCCCAAAATCAGCGCGTGGACGTCGTGGGTGCCCTCGTAGGTGTTGACCGTCTCGAGGTTCTGGGCGTGGCGCATCACGTGGTACTCGCCCATGATGCCGTTGCCGCCGTGCATGTCCCGGGCGGTGCGGGCGATGTCGAGGGCCTTGCCGCAATTGTTGCGCTTGATCAACGAGATCATCTCAGGCGCCATCTTGCCCTCGTCCATCAGCCGGCCGACCCGCAGGGAGGCCTGGAGGCCGAGGGTGATCTCCGTCTGCATGTCGGCGAGCTTCTTCTGGACCAACTGCGTCTGGGCCAGCGGCCGGCCGAACTGCTTGCGCTCCAGGGTGTAGGTGCGCGCCCGGTGCCAGCAATCCTCCGCCGCGCCCATGGCGCCCCAGGAGATGCCGTAGCGCGCCCGGTTGAGGCAGCCGAACGGTCCCTTCAGCCCGGAGACGTTGGGGAGCAGCGCGTCCTCGCCGACCTCGACGCCCTCCATGACGATCTCGCCGGTGGTGGAGGCGCGCAGGGAAAGCTTGCCCTTCAAGGTCGGGGCGGAGAGGCCCTTCATGCCCTTCTCGAGGAGGAAGCCGCGGATCGCGCCCTCATGCGCGTCGGACTTCGCCCAGACCACGAACACGTCCGCGAAGGGAGCGTTCGAGATCCACATCTTGGCGCCCGAGATCCGGTAGCCGCCGTCGATCTTCTCGGCCTTGGTCTTCATGCCGGCGGGATCGGAGCCGGCATCCGGCTCGGTGAGGCCGAAGCAGCCGATCCACTCGCCCGAGGCGAGCTTCGGCAGGAATTTCTTGCGCTGTTCCTCCGAGCCGTAGGCATGGATCGGGTACATGACGAGGGAGGATTGCACGCTCATCATCGAGCGGTAGCCGGAATCCACCGCCTCGACGGCGCGGGCCACCAGCCCGTAGGCGACGTAGGAGGCGCCGGCGCAGCCGTATTCCTCCGGCAGGGTCACGCCGAGCAGGCCCAATTCGCCCATCTTCCGGAACAGGCCGGGATCAGTTTTCTCCTCGGCATAGGCTTCGACGATGCCGGGCAGGAGCTGCTCCTGCGCAAAACTCTGGGCCACGTCGCGGATCGCCCGCTCGTCCTCGGTGAGCTGGTCCTCCAGCAGGAACGGGTCTTCCCAGACGAAGCGCGCCGAGGCCGGGGCCGACGGGGAGGCGCTGCCCGGGGGGCGCATCGGAGCGTTCATGGCATTTCCTCGCCTGCAGGGTGTGGCGGGCTTCGGCCCCGCGCTTGGCGCTACCCTAGACCCGCGCGCCGCGCCGTCCAACGCGCGCGGTGACGCTGAGCCCGGAGCGTCACGCCCGACCGAGCAGCATCAGCCACAGGAGCGTCGTCACCGGCGCCAGCAGAGTCGAGACCAGCACCGAGGCCGCGACCATCCCGGTCTCGGTCCGGTAGCGCACCGCCAGCAGATAAGCGTTGATCCCCACCGGCATGGCGGCAAACAGAGTGGCGACGCCCGCGTAAGCCGTCGGCATCTTGAAGACGTGGAAGGCGAGCACCCAGACCGCCAGCGGGTGCAGCAGGTTCTTCAGGCACGCGATCACCAGGGCGCCCTTGAGATCGAACAGCACCCGGTAGCGCTTGAGGCCGGCGCCCAGCGCCACCAGCGCGCAGGTCGAGGCGGTGCCGGCAAACGCGTCGATCAGGGATTTGGGGATCCCGCTCGGGGTGATGCCCGTGCCCTTCATCGCCATGCCGATCAGCAGGGACACGAAGATCGGGTTCTTCAGCAGCACCAGGGCGAGGCCGCGGATCCGGGCCAGGACCGGCAGGCCGGAATCCGATTCGATCAGGAAGGTGGCGCAGCCCATCATCAGCGGCAGGTGGACCGCGAGCAGCATGAACAGCGGGAAGGCGCCGTCCTCGCCATAGGCCTGGAGGATCATCGGCACGCCGACGAACACGGTGTTCGATTGGCTGGCGGCGAAGCCGTGCAGGATCGCCCCGCGCCGCTCGATCCCGGCGCGGCGCCGGGCGATCAGCGTGCCCACGAACCAGGACAGGCCAGCGCCGCCGAAATACGAGATCCAGTAGCTCCAGGCGACCTCGCCACTCATCCCGGGCCGGGTCAGCGTGGCGATGATCAAAGCCGGCACCGCGACCGCGAAGACGTATTCGGAGAGGCCGTCGCTGACCTTGTCGGACAAGAGCCCCGCGAGCGCCGCGCCCCAGCCGATCAGGACGATCCCGAAGATCGGGGCGATGATGGCGAGGGCGTTCACGAAACCGGCGGGGCTCTGGGCGGGGCAGCCCGCGCATAGCATGCCGACGCCGGCTTTTGCGCCCACGGGACGGATCCGGAGGCGGGTTTCCGGCCTACTTGTTCTCCAGAACCTCCATCGGGTTGGTGCGCTGGCTGGCGGGCGGCTCCTTGGTCAGGTTGGCGCCCCCCTCCCGCTGCGCCTTGACGTCCTTCGGTGAACCCGGGCCGCCGACCGCCGCGCCGCCCTGGCCGGACTGGGTCGGCACGGAGCCGGAGGCCAGTTCCAGGCAGGTCACCATCTCGACATAGGACGGGTAGCCGCCGGCCTTGAACTGGCTCTCGCACTGGCGCTTGGCCGCGGAGGTGTAGGTGCCCCAGTGGCTCTCGGCCTCGCGCTTGGCCTCCCGCTCGGAGCGCAGGCAGCCGTCGTAATTGGCCTGGTCGCTGATCGAGGTGTTGGCGACCTGCGCCGACTTGCAGGTCGTCTCCACGTCGAGTTTCGGCACCGTGTCGGCTCGGGCGGAACCGGACGCGAGGGCCAGAAGCGCGAGCGCGCCGGCGACGGTGGCGCAGGAATGGGCGGTCCGGTAGGCGGTCATGGACGGAAGGCTCGCAGTCGAGGGCGGTATTCGCCGGCGGATTTGCCGGCACAACGCGCAAACACGGCCTTCGGCACCACGCGCGGAACAATCAATCGCCGTGCGCGCCGCGCAGTGCCTGATCCAAGTCGCCGAACAGGTCGTCGGTGTCCTCGATTCCGGTGGAGAGGCGCAGCAGGTCCGGCGGGCAGGGGCTGCCCGGACCCTCCACGGAGGCCCGGTGCTCGATCAGGCTCTCGACGCCGCCGAGCGAGGTCGCCCGCTTCCACAGCCGCACCCGTGCCGCGGTGGCGATCGCCCCGGCCTCGCCGCCCGCCACCCGGATCGACAGCATGAAGCCGAAGCCGCCCCGCATCTGCCGGCGCGCCACCGCGTGGCCGGGATCGTCGGCTAGGCCCGGATAGAGCACATGGGTCACATGCGGATGCCCGTTCAGGCGCTCGGCGAGCCGCAGGGCGCCGGCCGATTGCGCCGCCGCCCGCAGGTGCAGGGTCCGGAGCGAGCGCATCAGCAGATAGGCCTCGAACGGCCCCAGAATCCCGCCGCTGCCGGCGCGGATGCCCCGGATCCGCTCCCAGAACGCGTCCGCCTTGGCGCCGGCGAGCACGCCGGCCACCACGTCGGAATGGCCGTTCAGGATCTTGGTGCCGGAATGCATCACGATATCGGCGCCGAGTGCGAGCGGCCGGGTATGGACCGGCGAGGCCGCGGTCGAATCCACCGCCAGCCGGGCGCCTGCCGCGTGGGCGATCTCGGCGGCGGCCGCGATGTCAGTGACCGTCCAGAGGGGGTTGCCGGGGGTCTCGATCCAGACGAGCTTGGTCCGGCCAGGCTCGATCGCGGCGCGCAGGGCCTCGGTGTCGTCGGTATCGACGAAGGTCAGGGTCAGCCCGCGCCGGGGCGCCTCCTCGCGCAGCCAGCGCTTGAGCGCCCAGTACATCACGGTGCCGGCGACGACGTGGTCGCCGGGCTCCAGGGCGCCGAAGACGGCGGTGGCCGCCGCCATCCCAGAGCCGAACAGCAGGGCGCCGGCCTCGGCGCCCTCCAGCATCGCCAGGACGCTCTCCGCCTCGCGGACCGTGGCGTTGTCTGGCCGGGCGTAGCAGTAGCCCGACGCGTAGCCGTTGTCGGGATCGCGGATGAAGGTGGTGGAGACGTGGAGCGGCATCACCACCGCGCGGGTCTCGGGCTCGATCCGGCCCATGGCTTGCGCGGCCAGGCTGCGGCGGGAGAAGCCTCCCGGCGTGCCGGTATCCGGATCCCGTTGCGGCGCGTTAGGGTCTGACATCTGGCGATTCCAACGGATGGAGACAGGCGCGTGCCACGGCGCTTGAGCCCCTGCAACCTGTGCCTTGACCGTCCATCCTCTTTGCCGAAAGCCGGCACTACCTTTCACGACGATGCTTGAGCGGAGAACGAACCGACATGCCTGCCGCGCTTCACGTTCCCGAGCGTCCGGCCCTGCCGCGCTGGCTGCGGCTCGCCGCCGCGATCGTGCCGGTGGCGGTCACCGCGGCGATCGGCTCCGCGGCGACCCAGGCCGAGATCCCGGGCTGGTATGCGGGCCTGACCAAGCCGTCCTTCAACCCGCCGAACTGGGTCTTCCCGGTGGCCTGGACCGTGCTCTACACGATGATCGCCGTCTCGCTCTGGCGGCTGCTCGGCGCCATGCCGCGCACCGGGCCGAGCCGCGAGGGCTGGTGGCTCGCGCTCATCGCCTTCTTGGTCCAGATCGCCCTCAACGCCGCCTGGACGCCGGTCTTCTTCACCGCCCACGCGATCGGCACCGGGCTGATCGTGGTGGCGATGCTGCTGGTCATGGTGCTGTGGACGATCCGCCTATCCTGGCGATTCGACCGGATCGCGGCCTGGCTGCTCGTGCCCTACGCCGCCTGGGTCGCCTTCGCGACGCTGCTCAACGCTGCGATCTTGCGGTTGAATTGAGGGGGCATCAGAGGCGGCTCAATGCAGGCCCTTGGTCAGCGCGACGATCGCGCCGACAACCACGATCGTCTGGAAGCCGATCGCCGACAGCACCCACTTCAGGATCTCGTATTTCGTGTCGGCGATCTCGGTTTTGAGATCTGAACGCACGAGGGTAATTTCGGATTTAAGATCCGATCTCAAAAGGGCGGATTCCGCGTTGAGGTCGGACCGAAGCAACGCGGTCTCCGTACCAAGTGCTGATTTCAGGAGGTCGAGTTCCGTCTTGAGATCGACCTTCGTCACCAGCGTCGACAGATCGGCTTCATGGGCGTCGCGCAGCACGCCGGTCATGGCCTCAGCCTGGACGTCCGAAAAACCGGCCGCCTGAAGCTTCCGTGCGATTGCCAGCGTGTCGAGAGAGACGAGGCTCATGGAATCGACGATAGCACGCAGGTCGCGCGTTTGCAGTCGATTCGCTGTCGACCTCTCGCGTCGTCGTCAGCTTCCACCACTCGTCGTCTCGTCGCCCGCCGGCTTGCCGTCGTCCCGGGCGCGGTGGAGCATGAAGATCGCCAGCACCATCGTGAGGATCAGGCCGGCCAGCACGCCGAGCTCGATCATCGAGGCGTTGAACAGGGCCTGCTTCTCCGGCGACCAATCCTTAGCGTGGGTGATCTCCGAGGATTGCAGGGTGATCACCAGCACCCGCCGGATCGAGGCGATCAGGCCGACGATCAGGAACGGCTCGCAGGTCAGCTTGCCCGACCGCATCGAGACCCGCACCGTGTGCAAAATCTCGATCAGCATCAGCAGGAACAGCAGCCGGTCGATCACCTCCAGGATCTTCTCGGCGCCCCCGAGTGCCCGCAGCGCGTCCCAGGTCAACCCGGCGGCGTCGATCAGCGCGACGAAGGCCGTGATCGCCAGGAGGATGCCGAGCGCCGCGTAGATCGCGTGCTCGGTATGCAGGAAGATCCCGCTGGCGATGCGCGTCAGGCGCCCCTGCTCCTCGTCGTCCCTGTCGGCCATCGCGCTGCATCCCCCGGTGAAGCCGTGATGAACTTAGAACGTCGCTCCGAGTCCAGTATCCGGAGCAATGCTCAAAGCTTTATAGGCGGGCTGTTTTCTTTCGTAATTCGGTCATTTGCCGTCTCTGCGGTCCTTCAGGGCCTGTTGAGCCGGTCTTTCCCATCCTCGACCTCATCCTGAGGTGGCGTCGCGCAGCGATGCCCTCGAAGGAGCCCTCCCGGGATCGCGAGCAGACTGGAGGGCTCCTGCGAGGCCCGCTGGCGCGGTCGCCTCAGCGACTGTGTTGGGCGTCAAGCGGTTTGCCATGGTTTCTGATCCCGGATCATGGCGTTGAGGATGGTGAGGAGCTTTCGGGCGACGGCGACGACGGCGACGATCTTGGGCTTGCCGGCGGCGACCAGCCGGTCGCGGAACAGCTTGAGCACCGGGTTGTGCCGGCAGGCAGTCAGCGCCGCCAGGAACAGCGCCGTGCGCACGCTCTTGCGCCCGCCGGCCACCATGGCGCGGCCCTTCCACTTGCCGGACTCGCGCACGAACGGGGCGAGGCCGGCCAGCGCGGCGATCTGCCGGGCCGTGAGCCGGCCGAGTTCGGGCATCT
>NZ_FOTK01000053.1 GCF_900114535.1 Methylobacterium pseudosasicola
TCCTCGATCTTCACGAGCCGCGCGGCCTCGGCCTCCCGGCGCTCGCGGTTCTCCTCGATGATCTCCTCGGGGGCGCGGGCGACGAAATCGGCGTTGCCGAGCTTGGCGTCGATCTTCTTAATCTCGCCCTGGGCCTTGCCCTGCTCCTTCTTCAGGCGCGCGACCTCTGCGGCGAGGTCGACGACGCCTTCGAGCGGCAAAGCCGCGACGCTGCCGCGCACGAGGAGCTGTACCGAGTTCTTCGGCGGCGTCTCGGCGAAGGTGATCTCCGAAAGCCGGGCGAGGCGCAGCAGCGTGTCCCGCCAGGCTTCGACCCGGGTGCGGACCTCCGAAGACGTCCCGACCATCACCAGGGGGATCTGCGCTGCGGCGGGGACGCTGGTCTCGGAGCGGGCCGAGCGGATCTGGCTGACGAGATCGACCACGAAGCCGACCTCGGCCTCGGCGCCGGCATCCGCAAGCCCGGCGAGATCCGGCCAGGCGGCCATCGCCAGGAGGCCGCGCTCGGGGAGCGCCGCGCCCTTGATCGCCCACAGCTCCTCCGTGAGGAACGGCATGAATGGATGCAGCAGCTTGGCGACCTGGTCGACCAGGAACGCCACCGTCGCCTGGGTCTCGGCGCGGACCGCCGGATCGACGCCTTCGCCCTGGAGCACGGGCTTGGCGAGTTCGAGGTACCAATCGCAGAAGATGTTCCAGACGAAGCGGTAGGCGGCTGCCGCCGCGTCGTTGAACCGATAGGCTTCGAGGGCGGCCGTCACCTCGTCCACGGCCCGGGCCGCTTCGGTCAGCGCCCAGCGGTTGATCGCCCCGGTGATCGCCCGCGGGTCGTAGGCGGGATCCAGCTGGCAGCCGTTCAGCTCGGCGAAGCGGGCGGCGTTCCAGAGCTTGGTCGCGAAGTTGCGGTAGCCCTGGACCCGGTCGGTCGACAGCTTGATGTCCCGGCCCTGGACGGCCAGCGCGCACAGGGTGAAGCGCAAGGGGTCGGCCCCGACCTGCTCGATCAGTTCCAGGGGATCGACGACGTTGCCCTTCGACTTCGACATCTTGGCGCCGGAGGCGTCGCGCACCAGCGTGTGCAGGTAGACCGTGTCGAACGGTGCCCGGTCGGTGAGGTGCAGGCCCATCATCATCATCCGGGCGACCCAGAAGAAGATGATGTCCTTGCCGGTCACCAGGGTGTTGGTCGGGTAGTAGCGGGTGAGTTCCGGGGTCGAATCCGGCCAGCCCAGGGTCGAGAACGGCCAGAGCGCGGAGGAGAACCACGTATCGAGGACATCCTCGTCGCGGGTCAGCGCCACGGGGTGGCCGTGCTTCGCCTCGGCCTGGGCCAGGGCCTCGGCCTCGCTCTCGGCCACGAAGATCCCGCCCTCGGCATCGTACCAGACCGGGATCTGGTGGCCCCACCAGAGCTGACGCGAGATGCACCAGGGCTCGATGTTGGTGAGCCACTGGAAGAAGGTCTTCTCGTAGGTCTCGGGGACGAACTTCGTCTGACCGTCGCGCACCGCCTGGAGCGCGCGCTCGGCGAGCGGCTTGACGTTCACGTACCACTGGTCGGTGAGATAGGGCTCGATCACCACGCCCGAGCGGTCGCCGTGCGGGACCGCATGGGTGTTCGGCTCGATGGCGCGCAGGCGCCCGCGGGCCTCCATCAGGGCGACGACCTGCTTGCGCGCCAGCGCCCGGTCGAGGCCGTGAAGCGCCAGGGCCTCGGGCTCGGGGTTCGCGTCGGCGAGGAAGGCGGCGTTGCCGTCGAGCAGCATCCGGCCCTCGGGATCGAGGATGTTGATGACGCCGAGCCCTTGCCGCTGACCGACCTCGAAATCGTTGAAGTCGTGGGCGGGCGTGATCTTGACCGCGCCGGTGCCCTTCTCGGGATCCGAATAGGCGTCGGCGACGATAGGGATCAGGCGGCCGACCAGCGGCAGGCGGACCTTCTTGCCGACGAGGCCCGTGTAGCGCGCGTCCTCGGGATGGACCGCGATACCGGTATCGCCCAGCATGGTCTCGGGCCGGGTGGTGGCGACGGTGATGAGCTCGCCGGTCTCGGCCCCGGTCTCATCGACCACCGGGTAGTCGAAGTGCCAGAGATGGCCCTTCACCTCGATCTGCTGGACCTCGATGTCCGAGATCGCGGTCTGGAACCGGGGATCCCAGTTCACCAGCCGCTTGTCGCGGTAGATCAGGCCCTGGCGGTGCAGGTCCACGAAGGTCTTGAGCACGGCGCGGCTCAGGCCCTCGTCCATGGTGAAGCGCTCCCGTGACCAGTCGCAGGAGGCGCCGAGGCGCTTCAGCTGGTTGACGATGGCGCCGCCGGATTCCGCTTTCCAGGCCCAGACCTTCTCCAGAAAGGCCGCGCGGCCGATCTCCCGGCGGCCCGGCTCCTGGCGCTCCATCATCCGGCGCTCGACCACCATCTGGGTGGCGATGCCGGCGTGATCCGTGCCGGGCTGCCACAGCACGTCCTTGCCGCGCATCCGCTCGAACCGGCACAGCACGTCCTGGAGCGTGTTGTTGAGGGCGTGGCCCATATGCAGCGAGCCCGTCACGTTCGGCGGCGGGATCACGATGCAGTAGGGCGGGGCGCCGGCGCGCTCGGGCCGGCCGGCGCGGAACGCGTCCGCCTCCGCCCAGGCGGCGGAGATCCGCGCCTCGACGGAGGCGGGCTCGAAGGTCTTGTCCATCATCGCGGTTATGGGCCGAACGTTTGTCCAACGGAGTTGGACCCGCTTTCGACCGTCGGGCCGCGTCCGTCAACACGCGTCCGGCATCGGGCAGACCCGATACCGGAGAAGCCGCTGCTCAGCGGCCGCGCGAGACCCGCTCGATCTCGGCGCGCACCAGCCGCTCGACCACGGCCGGCAGGTTGTCGTCGAGCCAGGACTTGAGCATCGGCCGGAGCATTTCCTTGACGAGATCCTCCAGGGTGCGGGCGTTCTGGGTCAGCACCGTATGGGCCAGCAGGTTGAAGGCGCCGTTGACGCTGGCGTCGGTGGCCGGGGAGACCAGTGCCTCGGCCGCGGGCTCCGGCCGCGGAGCCTCAAAGACCGGCTGCTGCGGCGGCGGTGCGCTCGGGCGGGCCGGCGGCTCCGGTTCGGGCTCCGGCTCGGCGAACGCCTCGTCCTCGAAATCGATCGCGTCGAAATCGAGGGGGGCCGGCGTCGGCTCCGGCGGCGGCACGGCGCGGGGCCGCATCACCGGCTCGGCGACCTCGGCGAGGTCGAGCACGTCGTCGGGCTCGGGCACCGAGGCGACCTCGGCGGGCTTGGCCGCCTGGTCGTCCGCGATGATCCGCCTGATCGAGGCGAGGATCTCTTCCATCGAAGGCTCGGACGCCTTCTCGGCAGCCTTATCCGGGAATTTCGAGTCCGGGATCTTGGGGCTCGCTGCACTCATCAACAGGCGCGCTCGGGCATGGGATGTTCGGAAGATGACCCGATCGGGCCGCTCGTCAAACAGTATTCCATGCCAATTCGTCGCGGCAAGCGCGCCTGCACCACACTCCCCGTCGAAAAGACCTCAGCGCCCGTCCGGGGTGCGCAGGCCGAACCACAGATCCTTGACTTGGTCGTAATGGATCTTGGCGCTGTAGTACTCCACCGGCAGCGCGGTGAAGCGGGCGGTGAGCTGCCCGATCGACTGGACGACGCCGTAGGAGAAGATCACCCGGTCGCGCTGGGCCAGGATCAGGTTCACCCGCGAGTTCAGCAATTCCTGCTGGGCGTTCAGCACGTCCAGGGTCGTGCGCTGGCCGACCCGGGCCTCCTCGCGCACGCCGTTCAGGGCCACCTCGTTGGCCTGGACCTGAGCCTGGGCGGCAATGACCTGCGCCTTGGCAGCCTCCAGCCGGCCCCAGAAATCGACGATCTGCGCCCGGACTTGGTCGCGGACCTGATCGACTTGGATGCGGGTCTGGCCGACCGTCTCCTTGGCCTGCCGGATTCCGGCGTAGGTCTGGCCGCCCTCGTAGATCGGGATGTTGAGCCGGCCGCCGACGAACCCGACGAAGAAGCTCGTGTTCGGGCCGTTCTGATCGTAGAGCTGACTGAGCGACCCCTGCAGGCTGAGCTGCGGCGCCAGCTGGCCCTCGAGGATCTTGACCTGCGCTTCCGCGGCATCGACGGCGTGGATCGCCGAGACGATCTGCGGATGCTCACGCAGGCCGATGGCGATGGCCGCATCGAGGCTGACGGGGACGTAACGGTCCAGCGGCCGGCCCGGCGCGAGCTGGCGCGGCTCGACGCCGATGTTTTGGCGATAGATGCCGATGCTGGTGCGCAGGGTCGATTCCGCCGCGCTGACCTGGGAGCGGGCGCCGGCGAGGCGCGCCTCCGCCTGGGCCACGTCGGTGCGGGTCACCTCGCCGACGTTGAAGCGGTCGCGGGTCTGCCGCAGCTGCTCCTCGAGAACCTCGACGTTGTTCCGGTTGAGCTCCAGCGTCGCGGTGTTGCTGAGCACGTTCATATACGCCTGGACGGCGTTGTAGAGGACCGTCAGCTCAGTGAAGCGCAGGGTCTCGCGCTGGCTGTAGACGGTCGACTCGGCGCGCCGGACGGTGTTGTCGGTCTGGAACCCGTTGAAGATCGTCTGCGTGACGTTCAGGCTGGCGCTGCTCGGAAGGTAGGTGGTGCGGGTCGTCCTGTTCGACGTCAGGACCTGCGAGGTCACGTCGGTCGTCGTCCCGATGCTGCTGGCCGACTGGCCGCTGGCGCCGGATGTCAGACCCGATGCCGAACTGGTGCTGCCGATCCCAGTGGTCGCAGACGCGCCGGAGCTGACGCCCGTCGTGGTTCCGAGCGCGGAGCCACCGGTAGCCGCCGCCCCGGTCGTTCCCCCGAGTGAGGTCCCGCCGGCCGATGCGCCGGTGCTCGCCGCCGATGTCCCCGCGCCGGACGACGTTCCCCCGACGGACGTTATCGCGCTGCCGCTGCGGGTCTGGAGGTACTGCACGCCGATCGAGGCCGCGACATTGACCTGCGGACGGTACCCGGCCTGCGCGATGGCGACGTTCTCGTCGATGGCGCGGACGCCGGCACGGCCGGCATTCAGGGTCGGATTGCCCTGGTAGGCTTTGGCAAGAGCGCTTTCCAATGTCTCCGCAATGGAGGGATTTATCGCAAAGATCGCGAGTCCGGACGCAATTCCGATCACTCGGAACGCGGGGCAACTCGCTGGTGGACGTATTGTCACGATAACAAGCCCTTGCGGTCACTTAACGGTCCGGATGTCCGCCACGAAAACGGCCAAGGTACGGCGTTACGCAGGGATCCGATCAAGCCCGCCCCACCGTCACGCTTAGCGCAAATCCGCCGGTTTGGCTCGGGCTTGACCGGTGCTCGCGTCGAAATCTGGCGCGTTGGGGCATTAAGGTGACACATGCGTGAGCCCCTTCGCGGGGGTTCGCCAAAGCAAATTCGTCCATGATTTGAGGTGGATACCGAAAGGACGCCACTCCGGGTCGGCTCGACGCGGCCGGATAGACGTCTCCCGGCGTTTCGCGTCGCTCGGGCCTGGGGAAGAGGTCGAGGACGGGAGATAGCAGTCGAGCCGGTCTTAATAGCGGTCTTCCACCGTACTTCCCGCCCCGGGGTCGAGCGGCGCGGCCTCATCGAGGGCGGGTTCCGGCTCGCGCTGGCGCCGCGCCGGGCGCGGTTGGGCCACGGAGCCCGTCAGGACCGGCGATGGTTTGGCCTTGAGCGCGGCGCTCGGGGGGGCCGCCTTCCCGGCCGGCCCGGGCGCGCCCTGGGGACCGCGCGGTCCCGGCGCCCCCGCGGGGCCGGCGCTGCCGACCGGACCCGCGGGCCCCGCCGGGCCGCGCTCGCCGTGTGCACCGACGGCTCCCTCGGCTCCCGGAGGACCGGGCGGTCCCATCGCGCCGGGCGGTCCGGGTTCTCCCCGGGTGCCGGCCTCGCCGCGCGGGCCAGGCGGTCCGACGAGGCTCGGACCCTGCTGACCGCAATCACCCACAACGATGCTGCGCGCGTGTTTGGGGGTCCGCAGCGTCGCGATGCAGGTCGCTGGGTGATAGACGACGTGAAACTCGAAATAACCTCGGCCGTCGGTCCGCTGCGAGAACTTGTCGTCGAGGGTGATGTCGGTATCCGGCTCGCCGGCATTACCGAGGACCCACAGGTCACCGGCTGTAATTTTCGCGGCCTCTATACGCATGTCGGCTTTCGCGGGGGTGATGCAGAAAATCGCGCCCGCGAATATTTGCAAACCTATGCGTTTCTGCCGCGATAGACACATGGCGGGCCCCGAGATTTTCATATCGGCAAGATGCCACTCATTTTTGGATTCGCAACAACGCGTGAAAATTTTGGTGTGAAAAGCGACGCTTTAGGCGGTTCATCACCCGAATGCGGTATTCGCATGACTCGAATGGGCAATAGGGCTGCTGCGAAGCCGATGTCATGATCCGAGGGCGGGATCGAGACGGGTGTCGTCGGCCCAAAGGTGCCGTTTCGATCGGCCTCCGTCGCCGAGCTCGTCCGGTGATTCTGGACGGGCGGGCCGCAGCGGCTTCGCAGGGGGCCGAATTTTTCGATGCAACGGTTTCGGGATGCTGTTCGTTTGGGTCTCGGCAGTGCGGTTGACGCACGGAGCGACCCGCCGCAGCCCATCGGCGTGTCCCATGAGGTTCGCTGCTCGCGCCTGTGCAGTGCACAATCGAACGGCGCATAAGGTGTTGGTATGGCCGTTGTTTCGGCCGGACTGCGCCAAAAATTCAGTAGCAACTACTGAACGTGAGGTTTGCGCGACAATCTTGCGCAAGGCGGATTAATTTCCGACCGAACTGCAGTTTTTTACCAAACTAACCTGTTTATGAGCTCCAAATAAAATTCTGGCGGCTTGTCAGCCTTATCATCGCCCGCTATAAGCCCGGTAGTAACTAAACATTAACCACCCGCCATTGGCCTCAACCGAGGAGCTGAGACCATGCAGGGTCATGCCGAGTCCCGCACATCCACGGGCGCTTCTGCGCCGCACCATAGGGTTGAGATGTCCGATGTGGCCGATCAGATTGCGGGTCAAGTGAGCGAGGCGGCCGAGGCGGTCGTGGAGGCGGTGTTGCCGGAGACGCCGTTCGTGGCCCGGGGCTTGAGGCTGGACTGGGCGGCCAAGCGCGGGCTCGACATCGGGGTGGCCGCCACCGCGCTGTTCCTGCTGCTGCCGCTGATGCTGGTGATCGCCGCCCTGGTCTGGGCCGGCGACCGCAAGGCGCCGATCTTCCGCCACACCCGGCTCGGCCGCGACGGGCAGAGCTTCGGCTGCCTGAAGTTCCGCTCCATGGTCACGAACGGCGAGGCGGTGCTCGCCGCTCACCTCGCCGCCAGCCCCCGCGCCCGGGCCGAGTGGGCCGCCACCCACAAGCTCAGCGACGATCCGCGCATCACCGCCATCGGCCAGGTGCTGCGCAAGACCTCGCTCGACGAGCTGCCCCAGCTCTGGAACGTCCTGCGCGGCGAGATGAGCTTGGTTGGGCCGCGCCCGATCGTCCAGGCCGAGGTCGCCCGCTACGGCCGGGCGTTCTCCACCTGCTTCGCGGTGCCGCCGGGCGTCACCGGCCTGTGGCAGGTCTCGGGCCGCTCGGACACCACTTACGCCGAGCGCGTGGCGCTCGACCTGGACTATGCCAGCCGCTGGAGCCTGCGCCGGGACCTCGCGATCATGCTGCGCACCGTCCCGGCGGTGCTGGCCCAGCGCGGCAGCAAGTAGCGGCTTCGGCCGCGGCGCGATCGCAGAACGTCGCCTGCGGACGACCACCGGACCGTCCGGGCTTGACCGGGATCGGTCCGGCGCCGGGTCCGGAGCGGGGACGGGATCGCTGACGGGATCGTCATGAAGGGTCTGTTGCTGAACGCGCTGCTCGGGGTGGGTCTGGGGCGGTTCGGCTCGGTCTGGGGCCTGCCGGTGTTCCTGCCGGTTGTGGCGGCCGAGCTCGCCTACGGGGTCCAGATCCATCACCTCAGCCTCGGGGGCGGTCTGCGGCGCGGGGTGGCGCTGCTGATCTGCGGCCAGCTCGGTTTTTTGCTCGGCGCGCTGTTGCGGCCGCTGCCGGGCGAGGGGTGACGGCTCGGACAGGCGTGGGCCGTCCGGCTGGTAAACGATTTGCGAACCGACAGGGCCGCGGCCGGGTTTGCGGCGTGAGGGGGTTCAGTTTTGGACGAGAACGATCCGCACTGGGACGCCGACCCGCTCTGGTACGACCGGGCGGAGCCGGACGTGGCGCCGAGCCTCGTTCTGGAGGGGCTGGCGTATCTGGTGCTTCTGCTGCTGGCCGGGATGGCGTGCGGGGTACGGGTGTACCGGCTCCCGGACGCGCTGTGGTGCCGGGCCGCGGCCTGGCTCACCCGGTGGACCGCGGGACCGCGACGGTCTTGAGCCGGCTGAAGGCGATAGGCCAATAGGGCGTGTGCTTGAGGGGCGAGCCGCCGAGCCCCTTCTTCTGACACGTGGCTCGGCTCGGCGATCGTCGCGGAACCCGTGCGGGAGGCCATGGCTTCTCGGTACAGACAGAAGGCTGGGCCGATGCAGACATTACCGCGCGAGACCGGACCGGCCGGACGGGACCGGAGCCTCGGCCAGCGCCTCTTCGCGCGCTACGGCTCGACCGCGATCCTGAGCGTGGTGCTGCTCGTGGTGGTCGGCTGGATCGGAATCCTAGGCTGGGTGGTGACGCGGCTGTTCGGCTGAGTCCAGCTCGACGCGATACGGCCGGGCGCCCTCATCGGGCATCATCGGAGCGTCGCGGCACAGCCGCCAGAACTCGACCAAACCGGCCGCATAGGCGGTGAGGATCACGGCAGCCCAGTGCATGATCGTGTCCTCTCAAGCGCCATCGGTGCACCTTCGTGCACGCGAAAGCTTGACGTTTCCTCACCGGGCTCATGAAGCGACCCGGTTTAGGCAATATAGTGGCATATTGCCGGCGCTACACTAGGCGATATGCATTTATTTTGCGCAATCGGGCATTATGGCTGAACTAAACAGGCCAATCATGGAGTCGATCGGCGTCTTCCGAGGTTAATGGCGAATCGCCGGCGCTTCGTTCGCCTATCCGGAGGACCCGCTAGGGTCATGGAGGTGCGCTCCGGCCCTGCGGGCGCGAGCCACTTCCATGGCGTCACCATCCGACAAAGGCCCGAGATCGACCACCACGATCTCCGGTGGCACGCCCAGTCGTAAGGGCCGACCCGCCACGAAATGCGAGCCGAGGCCCGCCGACACGATCAGGTCCCGCCCCGCCTCGGCGATGTGGCCGTAGGCGTAGCGCAGGCCGTAGCGCGACGGGATCCACGGCGACCAGCCCAGGATCCGCACTTGGCCGCCATGCGTATGGCCGGACAGGGTCAGCGCGATCCGCGGGTCGAGCCCGGTGGCGAACAGATCCGGCTCGTGCGCGAGCAGGATCGCGGCTCCCGCTGCGGGGACATCCCGGAGCGCCCGCGCGAGGATTTCCGACCTCTGCCGGTCGAGGCGCTCTGGATTTAAATCGCGGCCCGGCGTCGCCTCGCTCTCGAGGCCGACCAGCCAGAGCGGCGCGGGGACATCGAGACGCACGGCCGAATTTTCGACGAACGCGATGCCGGCCGTCCGTAAGGCCCGCTCGGCGCGGGTCGGGCCGTGGCCGCGCCGGAGCGCCGCGCGATCATCTCCCCAATCGTGATTGCCCTGGATGGCGTACACCCCCTTCGGGGCCTGCAATCCGCGCAGGAGATTTGCCACCGTCTCGAACGGGACGGCGCCCCGGCTCTGAGAGCCGTAATCCCCCAGCAGGACCGTGACATCGGGAGCGAGCGCGTTGGTGCGCGCCACGACATCGGCGATCGCGCCTTCACCCATGCAGCGGGGATGGGCGTGGACATCCGTGAGCACGGCGATCCGCATCGTCAGGCCGGGCGGCCATTGGGGCGGGCATAGCCGGTAATGCGCCACCTGCACCCGATGGGGCTCGAACGCCGTCGCGTAGCCGGCGCTCGCGAGAGTTCCGGCAGCCGCGCAGGCGGCCGCCAAGGTCGGTCGGGACAGGAGCGTGCGGCGGGTCAGCATCGGCGGACGGCTCGGCTCGGATCGAAGCCTGCGTAGCACGGCCCGGCTTCTTGTCCGGCATCGCGGCTATGGAGGTCGACACCGGCGGCGTGCGGGCGGACCGTCGATCAGGCGGCGTTCGTGCGACGGCCGCGATAGGATTGATACAAAGGGCCGGCCCGGCGTGGCAGTTATCGCGGCCGCCGATCCCAGCACAGAGCCACAACTCGCACGCAGAGATGGGGCGAGGGGATACGCGCAAGAGCTCTCGCGCGCGTGAGCGAATCGCGATGTCATCCGACTGGTGACATTGCTTAGGTTCAAGGTTGCCGCCATCGGATCACGACAGGGAAGAAGACTGCGACTATGCGTGCTTGTTCTGTCTTTTGTCAGAAACGAAACGCCCGAAGGTGCCCGTAGAACGCCATGTTCGGCAGATGTAGTCGACCGGAGGGCAGATTTTTGGTATTCGGGCTACAGGCAGGCGACCTCGATCCGGGCGGGATGCATCAATCCCCGCCATCGTCCCGATCGAAATTTTAAATTCGCCGTTAAATAAGTATTGATCCGAGAAAAATAGCATGTCATGAGGCGATCAGTTCGCGGGCAGGCGTATCTTTGCTGCCCAGGATTGAATTCATGCACGCCGACTTTTCCATCGAGCCGCCCGCCTGCGGGTCGGTCCTCGACCGTCGTACCATCGCCCTGGCGAATGCCCGGTGGTTTCGCGCGATGGCGTGGCGCGCCCTGCGCGATGGTGCCCCGAAGGGCGCATTGCGCGCCGCCAATGCGCGCGCGGCCGCCCGCATCGTGCTGCGCCAGGCGAGACGCGACGCACTGGTCAATCGGCTGGTGACCGACGCCCTGGCGATGAGTGACTGATCCGCAGCCGCATTGCGGGCCTCTCGGCTGCGGTGGTCAGACCGCAGCGCGATGGCCGGCTTTCACATCCGTCGGCAGGGCATGCCTGGCCGGGACATCGTCCGGCCCGCAGCCGCATGCTGGCAGGCAGCACATCAGACCGTTGAATTTCAGTCCTTGCATGAGCGACACAGGCTGCGCGCCCAGGTTATGCGGACGACCGCCGCCCGAGCATTGCCGATGCTGGAAGATCTGACTTGATCTCGGGTCTTGTCGAGACACTGCACGCCCTGTGAAAAGACCCACTGATTCGCATCGATAGAAGTATCGACGCTATCGAAGTGCTCGCGATCGAACAAAATATCTTATCCGTTAACGAACGGCGCGCCGATTGCGGCACGGGACACGCGTCGTTAACGCTCAATGAATTCCACCGCAGAAAACCGGAACGGATCAACGCGTCCCTCGTAGATGCCCCGAGGTGTGACGAAGGTTGTGCCGCCAGGAGTCAGCGATGGACGACGATCTCGAAGCGCGGCCTCTCGATGTCAGGCATCTGACAGCCAATATCGTGGCCGCCTATGTTTCCAATAATCATGTTCAAGTCTCGGACTTGCCAAAACTTCTGGCGAGCGTGCACGCTGCTGTGGCGGCAGCCGCACAGGGACATGGTTCGACGCCTGCGGTTGCGGAGAGCCCGGTCGAGAAACCCTCCGCCGCCGAGATCCGGCGCTCGGTCGGCCGCGATGCCTTGATCAGTTTCGAGGACGGCAAACCCTACAAGACCTTGAAACGGCATCTCACCGGCCGCGGCCTCACGCCGGAGCGTTATCGCGAGAAGTGGGGGCTGCCGCGGGACTATCCGATGGTCGCGCCGGATTATGCCGACCGGCGATCCGCCCTGGCGAAGGCGATCGGCCTCGGGCGGCCGAGCGGGGCGGCTTCAGTCGAGGACGAGCCGGGTCGTGCGGAGCCCAAGGTCCAACGCCGGAAGAAGTCGGCCTGATCTGGGCTTCGGAGCCATGCCGTGGCTCCCCTCGGCTCGGCTGTCATCCCGCACGAAGCGACGCGATCCAGGGCGGCGCGCGACGATCGCCCAGCGATCATCGGGGGCTCGCGACACGTCGTTCGGCAGAGGCATGAAACCGTGGGGTGTTCATAGCGGAACGCCTCACGGTGGATTCGCGCGTGATTGTGTCGCTGACTCAGACCGCTGGCATCCCCGGAATTGCGATCGGCGACACCGAACTGGTATTCACCCGCGCGATGCCGAACGAAAAATCGATGCCGCCGGCACGCACCATCATCTGTCGATCCTGCGGCGAGACGATCCGCGCGGGCACGACCTATTGCGTCGCCTGCGCGACCCGTCAGGCCGATAGCGACGCCGCCACCTTCGATCGCTGGCTCGCCATCCTGTTCAGTGGTGCGGGCATCGTCGTCCTGGTGCTGGCCGCCTATATCGCAGCCCGATACCTCAACATCCTCGCGTGATCTCTTGCGAGCCGACGCATCGGCGCTGGTGGCGCCCTTCGTTCGGCACGGCGCACGCGCATCCTTCGCCTTAAGAACAGGTCTCCTCCGCCCGCGGCTGCGCCGAAATATGTACGTCGCGGCCCGATAGAGCCGAGCTATGCCGAGTCCTACCCTGTCGGGGAATGTTGGGGTTTGAGGATGGCTCAGCGATCGGTTCTGGTCTTGGCGCTCTGCCTCGCGTCATCGGCCGCGTGGGCCGCCGGCGATATCGCCGTGGACATGGCGATGATCTCCAACGGCGATCTCAGGGTCTTCGGCACTCTGGCGCCGCCGCGCGCGGCCAGCGTCGTGCTGGACGACAAGTTCGACACGCAGGCGGACCAGGACGGACGTTTCGCGTTCCGGATCCCCTATCACCCGGAAACTTGCGTGGTGACATTGAAATCCGAGGCGATCAGCCGGCAGGCCGTCGTCGGCTATTGCGCCCGGCCGGCGCCCGTGAAGCAGGCGGCGGCTGCGCCGTCGCGCCCGGCCCCCGTGATGCTGGCGGCGAACACGCCCAAGGGCGAGGTCGGCCCGCGCGGCCCGCAAGGGGCCGCCGGGCAGCAAGGTCCGGAAGGGCCGCAAGGCGAGCGTGGCGCGAAGGGCGATCCCGGCCCGGCCGGTCCCCCTGGGCCGCCAGGCCCCGCCGGCGCGAAAGGCCCAGCCGGCGAACGCGGCGAGCGCGGCCCGGCGGGACCGGCCGGCCCCGAGGGCAAGCCGGCGGCCGCTGCCATCGCCCTGCGGGTCCAGGTCGAGGACTGTGCGGCGGGCAGCCGGTGTGTCGCCACCTGCGCGTCCGAGGAGTTTGCAGTGAACGGCACCTGCAGCGGCGGTGAGCGTCCAGCCATGGACGAGAGCAGCATCTATTGCTTCGCTCTGGGTTCGGCACCGACCGCCATGAAGGCCCGGGCGATCTGCGCGCGTCGTTGACGCGGATGTCGCATTGCAGAGCGGAGCTTCGATAAGCTGAACCAGGATGATTTGTCGCATCCACGGCCTTGTCACGACATGAGGATTTTGCTGCCGACGATCTCCGACGACTGGACCGGGCAAGCTGGGACGCTGGCCGAAGCCTCGGACTATTAACGTTGGAAGCGATCTACAGCGGCGGCAGCACCGTGGAGCAGGTGCGGTAGACCTGCGGACGGCGGGCTACTGGGTGCTGGCCTTTTATGCTGATGATCCGGCGGGTCTGATCGACCGCTAGGCGCCCAACCTTGACGCCGCACAGCGACAGACGCTGGCACGGAACAACGAGGACGGGTCGGATGCGGACCAACACGGTGTGGTACGCAAGTGGCTAAAGGTTCAGGCCGCCTGGGTTTGCGCGAGCTTGGGGGTCATGCTGGACGAAGGCACGTTCGGCTGCGCGGTCAAGCAGATTGGCCTCCGTAAGCTGACCTTCCGCCTTCGCCGCCGCGAGCAGAATCTGGCGGAGTTTCCCGAGTTCAGAGACCCCCCCCGCCACCATGAGTGCAATTAAAACTTCTGCGCTGCGTGCCTGTACGCATCCGGATATTTCTTCGACAAAATCACGATCAGAACTTTTAGTGCGTCAGGTGCGATAACAGGTTCTACGATTGGATCGCCGCCTGCTGCGTCGACATCATTGACTTGTGCTGCCAAATCTAAAATCGCTCCATCAATCAAATTTATAGCATTGTGTTCCGCAGTTTGCGCGTGCGGGACTCTCTACTACGATTGACGCCGATTGCTATAAATCACGGTTAATGATGCCCATAATGCCAGTTGTCCTGATAAGTTGGTCTGAGCACTTCGTTCGAAAAATGTTGTTCGCAAAACGATGATTCCGTAAGCCCGAAGTGGGCATCTGGGCGCTCGCCGACTGATTTCATGCTGGCAACGAGCATATTCCACTGGACTGCTTGAGCGATTGGAGCGTGAATAGTCGTGTCACGAAGCAGCCGGCTGCTGTGACTCGAAACGCACTTCCCGCGAGCGGGCAAAGGCATCCGAACGATCGCGTTACCCCGCAAGCCCATTGGGCGTGTGCGGGGCCAAGGCAGTGGCGGGGCTAGTCCCGTCACAAGCCCGAGGCGCGCTATGCAAGCCCCCTTATTCATTCAGATTATCCTTTTCTTCGCCGCCCATGTCGGACATCCGGCGCCGCTCCCGTGCCCTGGCTCGACGGCGAGCCTGCCCGTCGCATCGTTTGCCGCCCCGCGGACGTGAGTGCGAGCATGTCGAACCGCAGCATCTCCTGGGCCGCCGCTCTGCGCGACTTGAAATCCGATCGCACCGTCCGTTCGGCGGTTCGCGAAGAACGTCTGCGCACCAGCGCGGGGCTGCGCGGCGTGTGCTTCATCGCGATGAGCGCGTGGCGCGGAACTTCGAGCCGGCGCTATGTCGTCGTGATCCAGCCGCTTGAGACCGTCGATTTGGTCTCTGACGATCCCGCGGTCGTCCTCGCCGTTTTCCGTGATGCCCAAGGGCAGGCTTCGATCGTTGCTGCTCGGGCCTGCGACGCAGGGGATCCTGGTTTTCTCGGCTGGCTGGCCGCCTGCGCGACGCTTGGAGCGTGTGAACTGCACGCCTACCGTTTGGCCGGAACCCGGGTTGAACGCGCCGCTATCGCGGCCGACCTCGGCGGGCCGGCTTTATCTGCGACCATAGGGGTGGCGTGATGCCCCGGCGCGAGTTTAGCAAGGCGGTGCTCCGTGCAGCCATCGCCCGCGCGGAGGGGCGATGCGAGGGCGTACTCGCGGACAGCGGCCGTTGTCCTTGTGCCTTGCAGGTCGGGCGCTTCCACTACGATCACATCGTCCCGGCGGCGTTGGCCGATGATGCTTCCCTCGAGAACTGCCAGGTACTGTGCCGGCCATGTCATGCCGCCAAGACGGTGATGGATGTCGGCGTGATCGCGCGGGTGCGCCGGATGCGCGATCGGCACCTGGGCATCGCCGACCCGAACCGGCGTCCATTGCCCGGCAGTAAATCCAGCCCGTTCAAGCGCCTGATTGGCGGCGGCGTCATCCGCCGGGATACGGGCGAGCGATTGGACAAGTGATCTCGCTAGTGCACTGATTCAGATGGATGGTTCAGGGGCTCAGTTGAGAGCGTCGAAGATGGCGGCGGCCGGTTTGGTCCAGACGGAAGGCGCAGGGGCTCTGGTTGTGCTCGGCGATGTAGCGTTTGATCGCGGCCTGCAGGTCGACGATGCCGGCGAAGGTCCCGCGTTGCAGGCGGCAGCGCGTGGGGGCGGAGAAGAAACCCTCGACAACGTCGACCCATGAGGCCGAGGTCCGGTTGAAGTGGAAGGTCCATCGCGGATGGCGGAGGAGTTAGGCGCGGACCTTTGGTGCCTGTGAGCGGCGTCGTTGTCCAGGATCACGTGGACGAGCTTGCCCGCCGGCACGGCAGCTTCGATGGCGATTAGGAAGCGGATGAACTCGCCATGGCGATGGCGCTGCATGTAGCGACCGAGCACGGTGCCCTCTAAAACGTTGAGGACCGCGAACAGGGTCGTGGTGCCATGGCGGGTGTAGTCGTGGATCTGGGCTGCGGGATGTCCAAGTCCGAGGGCCGGTCGGGGCAGGTTCGTTCCAGGGCCGGGATCTGGCTCTCCTCATCCTGGGCTTGTCGAAGGATCGTCACTGGAGAGCATGATGGCTGGGGGGGCGGGTCTAAACTAACACCCACCACACGGGCCCCCATCGAACAGGTTCGATGGGGGCCCGTCCTCGACCTTCTCGACCAAGGCCGGGTCGTGCAAGCGCTTGAAGGTGCGGACCCGATGCGGTTGCAGGCCGTGTGCCTGCCAGATCCGGCGAACGAAGAGGAGCGAGATCCCGATCCGCGCGGCGACGGCGTGCCCGGTCCAATGGGTCACCGCGTCGGGCGGCTCCGAACAGGTCAGCGCGAGCACCTCCGCCACCGTCCGTGTGGGATGATAGGCCGGATGCCGGGCGGGACGGGTCTTGTCGCACAGGAGGCCCTCGATGCCGTCCTCACCGTAGCGGTGCTGACATCGCCAGAGTGTGGGCCGACTGACGCCGGCCCGACAGGCCAGGTCCTGCACGTTCAAACGCTCCGCCGAGAGCAGAACGATCCCGGCCCGTAGGATTTGCTTGAGGGGGCGGGATCGATCCTCGGCGATCGCGGTGAACTGTGAACGGGCGGCGGCGTCGAGGAGCACGCAGACGGTCTGGGCCATACCCCAGACTCACACAAGTAACGTGCAACGTGAATCCTCAGTCCGCGTCAGTGCACTAAGTGGCACTACCAAGCGTCAGCCGGACGGGGCGGCGCGCGGCCGGCATGCTTTCTATCCAACTGGCTGTGCGACGGGCGGGTTGACCTTGGGCGGCGACGGCCTTACTCAATGAGCATTCCTACTTTCAATGGACTGTGAGGCATTCGCTCAGTTGCTACCGCAGCGGTGAGCTGAGGCGGTCTTCTCACATCGACATGGCCTCCCGCGCAGCGGGAGGCTCAGGCAGTCAGGCTCCGCCCGCACCGTGCGCGAGAACTGGCAGATCTGAAACCGACTTCCTCCTGCTTCGGATCGCTCCGGAGCCAGATGAAGCTCGTGTTCTGTCTGCCGATCGTCTCGTCCGTCGCGGAGCCAGATTTCCTTATGTCCGTCTCAATCCCAACCCGTGTTCGCCAGCGCAGCTTGGCTACATCCCCTGCTTCAGTATCGCGCGTCAGCGCGACCACGGGGGCGAGCGTGTTACCGCGTGACATCAGCATCACGCATCAGCCGATCGGCGACATCCAGCCGCTCGACCGGCCGGTGCGCAGGCGTGGCAAAGGACAAGTCGAACGCCTCGCCAGCAACATTGAGCGGTTCGGGTGCTGCGTGGCGATTCTCGTCACCGCATCTGGGGGCATTATCGACGGTCACGCGATCTACGAGGCCTGTCGGCGGCTCGAGTACGCGACCGTGCCCACGATCGTCATCGACCATCTCACCGGCGACGAAGTCAGGGCTCTTCGCCTTTCACTCAATCGGATCGCCGAGAACAGTACCTGGGACCCCGAAGCCCTCGCGTGCGAGTTCGCTCACCTGCTCGCGGTCGAGCCTGACCTCGTCGCGTTCACTGGGTTCGATTTGCCGGAGATCGATCTCGCGCTGACGTCGTCCTGCATCGACGGCACAGACCCAGCCGACGCCCTTCCACAGGTGCCGGTATCCGCGGTCTCGCGCCTTGGAGATATCTGGGACTTCGCCGGTGGTCACCGGCTGCTGTGCGGAAATGCTCGTGCTGGTGAAAGCTACGCCGCCGTGCTCGCCGGCCAGGGCGTCCAGAAGGTCGCGACGGATCCGCCTTATGGATGTTACATTCGCGATTACGTCAGTGGCAGGCACGGAGAGTTCGTCGAGGGCTCCGGCATGGGCGAGGCCGAGGCCACCGTGTTCTTCGAGAGCTTCCTCGGTGCGATGGTCCCGCATCTCGAAGACGGTGCGATCGTCGAGATGTTCATCGACGCACGCGGGATGCTCCCACTGTTGACTGCCGCGCGGGGCACAGGTCTGACCCAACTCACGACCTGCGTCTGGGACAAAGGCGTGGGTGGAATGGGCTCGCTTTATCGGCAGCAAACTGAATTCGTGCTGGTGATGAAACACGGGCGGGGTCGGCATATCAACAACATCGCGTTGGGCCGGCACGGGCGCAACCGCACCACGATCTGGTCAGCGCCCGGGCTGAACGGGTTCGGGCGCGGGCGGGAGGAGGCGTTGGCCCTGCACCCGACCGTGAAACCGGTCGGGCTGATCGCAGACGCAATGCTCGATACCTCGCACCGCGGCGGCCTGATTCTCGACCCGTTCTGCGGCTCGGGCACGACCCTGCTTGCAGCCCACCGCACCGGCCGGATCGGGTACGGGATCGAGCTCGACCCGGTCTACGTCGACGTCGCTGTCCGGCGGATGGAAGCCCTGACGGGGGCGCTCGCGCGCCATGCAGACACGGGACTCACCTTCGCGGAACAGGCTGAACGGCGGTCGTATGAGACATCGGCCTTGCCACCGGCCGCGGCCGACGCGTGAGGAGGTCGCGATGTCCGATGAGCCGATCGAGTCGAACGACAATGTTGTCGCGCGAGAGGACGATCTCGCGCCGCAAAGGTCCTGTGCGGACGGTGGAGGTGTTGGGCGGGCTCGGAGCACCCGTGCCGGTGGAGGCCGCTTTTCGCGCGGACAGTCCGGTAACCCGAGGGGGCGGCCCCGCAAGCAGCCTGAGCCCTTCGTCGCGATGATGAAGCGCGTCTTGAACGAGACGGTCCAGCTCAATCGCGATGGAAAGCGGGTGGAGATGTCGTGTGGCGAGGCGGTGTTTCGCTCGATGTGCCACAAGGCGATGTCGGACCCACGCATCGGCAAGGAGGTCTTCAAGCTAGTCGCGGTCCATGAGTCGGTAGCCGTTGCCGGCGAGACCGACGCAGACCCGGCGCAAAGTGAAGCTGTGTATCAGAATCACTACGCCCGGATGCGGCGTCAGATCCTCGCCGAACGCTCACCGGAGGGTGGAGACAACTCGGCTGCGAGCGACAACGACAATCCGGGGCCCGGGTGCGATCCGGAGCATACGCCGTGATCATGACCGCGGAGATGATGTCGGTCGCGCTACGCACCACCTTGGCCACCTTCGTCGAGCAAGCCTTCGCGACGCTCGAGCCGGGAACAGCGTTCGCGCCGAATTGGCACTACGACCATCTGTGCTGGGCGCTCGAGCGGGTGCTGTGCGGCGACCTACGCCGGTTGATCATCAACGTACCGCCGCGCTCGGGTAAGTCGATCATCGCCAGCGTCGCATTCCCGATGTTCGCGCTGGGTCACGACCCGAGTCGACGCGTCATCTGCATCTCGCACACCGAGGATCTCGCCAGAAAGTTCAGCCTCGATCGACGCTTGCTGGCGCAGAGCCCATGGTTCGGCTCTGCGTTCCCGAGGTTCCGGCTGACGGGCCCGCGACCCCGCGATCTTGAACTGACAACGACGCGGCGCGGCTCGATATTCGCCGCCGGGATGGGCGGGGCGGTGCTCGGGCGCGGCGCTGACCTCATCGTGATCGACGATCCGATCAAAGCGGTAGATGCGCTTTCAAAGGCTGAGCGTCGGCGGGTCAACGAAGCGTTCGACAACACATTGCTCACACGCTTGAACGACAAGCAGCTCGGCGCGATTGTCATCGTGATGCAGCGGCTGCATGTCGATGACCTCGTCGGCCATGTGCTGGAGCGGGACGACTGGGAGGTGGTATCACTGCCCGCGATCGCCACAGAGGATACCCAACATCGCCTAAGTGACGTCCCCGGGGACGTGTACCGGCGCCGGGTTGGAGACTTGCTGCACTGCGAGCGTGAGCCGATGGCGGTGTTGGAGCAAATGCGGCGCGCCCAGGGCTCGCTGACCTTCCAAGCACAGTACCAGCAGGACCCGGCGCCTGTTGGTGGCAACGTGATCCAGCGCTCGTGGCTGCGCAGCTACGACGTACGCCCGAGCCGCTTCGATCGGATCGTGGCCACCTGGGATACCGCCTCGACCCTGTCCGAGACGAGCGATTGGTCCGTGGGCACGGTCTGGGGTGCGGTCGGGTTGGACTACTACCTGCTCGACGTGGTCAGAGGACGATGGGAATCTTGGGAGTTGCGCCAGAGAATCGTCGCGTTGAGCGAGCGCTGGCGGGTTGATACGACTTTGATCGAGAAGACCCAGCTCGGTTACGCGCTGCTACAAGACCTGCGTAGAACCAAGACATTGGTGCCGATCCTGGTGGAGCCCCGTTACGACAAGGAGGCGCGGGTGCTGGCGCAAGCAGCCCGGTTTGAGTCAGGTCAGGTGTATCTCCCGACCGATTCGCCGTGGCTTGGTGAGTACGTCGGCGAATTGCTGGCCTTTCCGAATGGACGCCACGACGATCAGGTGGATGCCACCACGTATGCGCTCCATTACCTGACCGGGAGCCAACCTCGGGTCGAACCAAGGGTTAGGCGGACCCGCGAAAGCATTCGTGGAAGGCGGCTGAATCATCAATCCAATTCTCCAACAGAGCCTGTTGTTGGTAGCCCAGATAATGCTCCGAAACAGCCGCGCATCATCGCGGTCCCAGCCACTTGGAAGCATGGCGACGTAATTTTATGACCTTACAGGAAAAACTGCGATGAAAAACGATGTACTTTAGGAGGGATCAGGCCGGATACCCACGTGTACTATCCGGTCGACGGCCCGGCACCACAGCCGGTCGGGCAGCCGGTACACCCGCACCCCGCACGCCATCCCGGCCAGCAGCAGCAGCACCAGATACGCCAGCCCCTCCAGCACGAGGCTCGGCGCCGCCTCCGGCTCCGCCCGGTCGTACCAAAGCAGGTCGAAGTCCCAGTGTGGATCGTTCTCGTCCAAGACTGAACTTCCTCGCGCCCTAAACCCGGCCACGGCCCTGTCGGTTCGCAAATCGTTTACCAGCTGGATCCGTCAGGGAGCGCGCTCCCCGCCTCACCCCTCGCCCGACAGCGGCCGCAGCAGCGCGCCGAGCAAAAAACCGAGCTGGCCGCAGATCAGCAGCGCCACCCCGCGCCGCAGCCCGCCACTGAGGCTGAGGTGATGGATCTGGACCCCGTAGGCGAGCTCGGCCGCCACCACCGGCAGGAACACCGGCAGGCCCCAGACCGAGCCGAACCGCCCCAGACCCACCCCGAGCAGCGCGTTCAGCAGCAGACCCTTCATGACGATCCCGTCCCCGCTCCGGACCGGGCGCCGGACCGATCTCGGTCAAGCCCGGACGGTCCGGCGCTCGTCCGCGGGCGACGTTCTGCAGTCGCGCCGCGGCCGAAGCCGCTACTTGCTGCCGCGTTGGGCCAGCACCGCCGGGACGGTGCGCAGCATGATCGAGAGGTCCCGGCGCAGGCTCCAGCGGCTGGCATAGTCCAGGTCCAGCGCCACGCGCTCGGCATAGGTGGTGTCCGAGCGGCCCGAGACCTGCCATAGCCCGGTGACGCCCGGCGGCACCGCGAAGCAGGTGGAGAACGCTCGGCCGTAGCGGGCGACCTCGGCCTGGACGATCGGGCGCGGCCCGACCAGGCTCATCTCGCCGCGTAGGACGTTCCAGAGCTGGGGCAGCTCGTCCAGCGAGGTCTTGCGCAGCACCTGGCCGATGGCGGTGATGCGCGGATCATGGCTGAGCTTGTGGGTTGCGGCCCACTCGGCCCGGGCGCGCGGGCTGGCGGCGAGGTGGGCGGCGAGCACCGCCTCCCCGTTCAGGACCATGGAGCGGAACTTCAGGCAGCCGAAGCTGCGCCCGTCGCGGCCGAGCCTCGTGTGGCGGAAGATCGGCGCCTTGCGGTCCCCGGCCCAGACCAGGGCGGCGATCACCAGCATCAGCGGCAACAGCAGGAACAGGGCGGTGGCTGCGACCCCGATGTCGAGCCCGCGCTTGGCCGCCCAGTCGAGCCTCAAGCCCCGGGCCACGAACGGCGTCTCCAGCAACACCGCCTCCACGACAGCCTCGGCCGCCTCGCTCACTTGACCCGCAATCTGATCGGCCACATCGGACATCTCAACCCTATGGTGCGGCGCGGGGGCGAGGTGAGAGAGGGGTGGGCCGGCCTCGCGCAACATGGGCTCGTTTCCTAAAGGCTGATGACGAGAGGATAGTTAACAAATTCTTAATATCTATTTGTAACGGATTATTGATGCTGGTACAAGCTGGTCTATATGGAGGATCGCAGTCTAATATTTGTTGTTCTCATTCGGCTATGCAATGTAGCTGAGGGGATTAAGATGGTAATTGGCGCGTGGGAAGAAGGCACGGCGCTGTTGAGGGGGCAATGTTGGAATGCGTCTGTATAGGTCCGATATAAACATGTGTGGCTAGAGGGCGCTTTTTCTTTTGGTGCGGTGCACGCAAGAAAGAAATAACGCGACCGTTTACCGCCTCTTGCCGGCACAGACCTCGCCTTCGGCTGACGCTTGGCTTGCAAGGCGGTTCGGGAGCCGGCGCGGGCTTCACATCGGTCGCATCGGTGCAAACTACGCATGCCGTGTTGGGGTGTCGGCTCGATCGGCGTCGGTGAGATCTACTCTTCGTGAGGCGCTCGCTGTCTCACGGTCGAAGCCGCGCGATCGGGCGCCCTCGGTCGGAGCCTAGCGGCGATCAGAGGAATCCGCTCACCGATGGGCGGCGAAGACGGATCGATTCCCTCGGCTTAGAGCGTTGCCGATCATCGAGCCGTGTGACGGCTCCGTATAAGCGCTCAAACCGGTGTGATCCGGCGAGTTTGGGAGAGATTAAGATGGCGGTACTGGTAACGGGTGGGGCGGGGTATATCGGCAGCCACATGGTGCTGGCGCTGCTGGATGCGGGCCACGACGAGATCGTCGTGCTCGACGATCTCTCCGCCGGCTTCGACTGGGCCGTGCCAGAGGGCGTTAAGCTCGTCGTCGGCGACGTCGCCGACCAGGCGCTGGTCACCCAGACCATCCTGCAACACCGCATCGACGCACTCGCCCACTTCGCCGCTCGCATCGTAGTGCCGGATTCGGTCGCCGACCCGCTCGGCTACTATCTCGCCAACACCGTCAAGACCCGCGCCCTGATCGAGGCCGCCACCCGCGCGGGCGTGCGCAACGTGATCTTCTCCTCCACGGCGGCCGTCTACGGCGAGCCCGAGGTGGTGCCGGTGCCCGAGGACCTGCCGCTCAACCCGATCAACCCCTACGGCCGCTCCAAGCTGATGAGCGAGTGGATGATCGCCGACGCCGCGGCAGCCCACGGCTTCTCGTACGTGGTGCTGCGCTACTTCAACGTCGCGGGCGCCGATCCGGCCGGGCGCTCGGGCCAGTCTACCCCGAACGCGACGCACCTGATCAAGGTCGCGACCCAGGCGGCGCTAGGCCGGCGCGAGCGCCTCGACGTCTACGGCACGGACTACCCGACCCCGGACGGCTCGTGCCTGCGCGACTACATCCAGGTCTCGGACCTCGCCGAAGCGCACCGGGTGGCGCTCGACCATCTACGCGGGGGCGGCGAGAGCCTGACGCTGAATTGCGGCTACGGCCGGGGCTACTCGGTCCTGGAGGTGATCGAGGTGGTCAAGCGGATCTCGGGGCGGGACTTTGAGGTCCGCCTGTGCCCGCGCCGGGCCGGGGATCCGGCGCGGATCGTGGCGGAGGCGGGTCGGATCCGGTCGCAATTGGGCTGGCAGCCGCGCCACGACGACCTCGACGCCATCGTCGCCCAAGCCCTCACCTGGGAGGACAAACTCAGTACGCGCAATCGGGTCTGAGCGGCGCTAAAGCGTGCTAATACAAGCCTCAAGCCATAAATTCCGACCGAGGTTGCCTGAATGCGAGTTGCGATTATTCATTATTGGCTTGTGGGCATGCGAGGCGGTGAAAAGGTTGTTGAAGCCCTCTGCAAGATGTACCCGGAGGCCGACATTTTCACCCATGCCTATGCGCCAGATTCGATATCGCCGATCATAAAGGCCCACCGCATCCAGACGTCGTTCATCGGCCGGCTTCCGTTCTCCGCGACGCGCTACAAATCCTACCTGCCGCTGATGCCGATGGCCCTAGAACAGCTCGACCTGCGCGGTTACGATCTGGTGATCAGCAGCGAATCCGGGCCGGCCAAGGGCATTATCCCGCCCTCGAACGCGACCCATATCTGCTATTGCCATTCCCCGATGCGCTACGTCTGGAACATGTTCCACGACTACCGCGAGCGGACAGGGTTTCTAAATCGGCTTCTGATGCCACCTGCTGCGCATTACATCCGGAACTGGGACGCCATCTCGGCGAGCCGGGTCCACGAGTTCGTGGCGAATTCGGCGACTGTAGCGCGACGGATTGAGACCTATTATCGGCGCAGCGCCACTGTCATTTATCCCCCAGTCGACACCGACGCGTTCGGCGCCGTTCCTGAGCAGGAACGCGGCGATTACCACCTAATGGTCGGCGAGTTGGTCCGGTACAAACGCCCGGAGTTGGCCATTCAAGCGTTTAATCGCTTGCAGAAGCGCCTAATCGTGATAGGCGGCGGCGAGATGCTGCGCGAGTTGCGGAGCCTGGCCGGCCCGCACATCACGATGCTCGGCCCGCAACCCTTCGCGGTGCTGAAGCATCATTATGCCCGGTGCCAAGCTCTGATCTTCCCCGGCGAGGAGGATTTCGGGATCGTGCCCGTGGAGGCTATGGCAAGCGGACGGCCGGTGATCGCGTACGGAAAGGGCGGCGCGACGGAGACCATTCAGGAGGGGTTGACCGGGACCTTCTTCAACGAACAATCGGTAGACGCCTTGATCGCCGCGATCGCGCGTTGCAAAGCGATCGCGACGCAGCCCGACACTCTCATCGAACGGGCCTCAGAGTTCGGTGTCGAGCGCTTCTCTAGGGCCATGGGTCGGTTCATCGACGGCGTCCTCGCACGAGGTTATCAGGGTCACCGCCCACTACTAGCTGGTGGACAGCTCGACCTTTTGAATTGAGTTTGAATTCATCGTCTCGTTGCAAACCCATTCCATACATTGGTGCGAAAGATTGATTTCGATGTCTCAGCCTGTTGGTACTGTCTACCCCATGATCCTGTGCGGTGGCACGGGCACACGCCTGTGGCCGGCGTCGCGGGAGAGCATGCCCAAGCAGTTCGCCCGGCTGGTGGATGCGAAAACCTCGACCTTCCAGGCCAGCCTGGAGCGCGTCGCCGACGCGTCCGTGTTCGCCAAGCCCACCGTGATCGCCTCGGCCGAGGCCCGGTTCATCGTCGCCGAGCAGTGCGGCCAGCTCGGCCTCGCCGCCGACATCGTGCTCGAACCGCAGGGCCGCGACAGCGCCGCCGCCGTGGCGGTGGCGGCGCTGCACGCCGCCGCGATCGACCCGCAGGCGGTGGTGCTGATCATGGCCGCCGACCACGTCGTGCCGGACATCCAGGCCTTCGTCGACGCCGTGAAGACCGCCGCCATCGGCGCGCGGGCCGGCTACACCATGACGCTCGGCATCGAGCCGACCCGCCCGGCCTCCGACTACGGCTACATCCGCCGGGGCGCCCCGATCCCCGAGGCACAGGGCGCCGCGCGGGTGGAAAAGTTCGTCGAGAAGCCGGATCGGCCCGGCGCCGAGGCGCTGATCACGGACGGGGCCTTGTGGAACTCGGGCTACTTCCTGTTCCGCGCCGACCTGATGCTGGCCGAGCTCGAAGCCTTCGTACCCGAGGTGCTCGACGCCGCCCGCGCCGCCCTCGATGCGGCCGTGACCGACCTCGACTTCGTGCGGCTCGACGGCGAGGCCTTCGCCCGGGCGCCGAAGATATCGATCGACTACGCGGTGATGGAGCGGACCGCACGGGCGGGGGTTCTGCCGGTGTCGTTCCCGTGGTCGGATGTCGGGACCTGGGACGCGGTCTGGCAGGTGCTGGACCACGATGCCGAGGGCAACGCGGTGCG
>NZ_FOTK01000099.1 GCF_900114535.1 Methylobacterium pseudosasicola
CGTGCCCAGAACCCGATCCCATCTCGAACTCGGCCGTTAAACACGCCAGCGCCCATGGTACTGTGTCTCAAGGCACGGGAGAGTCGGTCGCCGCCAGACCCGCACATCGCAAATCACACCATTCCCTCACACACGATCACCGCTACGGCCCCGGAGCCCGCCCCATACAGGCGCACGCCAGCCCGGACCAGCCGCACAACCTTGGCGCGGGGTGGAGCAGCCCGGTAGCTCGTCAGGCTCATAACCTGAAGGTCACAGGTTCAAATCCTGTCCCCGCAACCAAACCTTTTCGATCCCTCGATCCTTCAAAAACCCGGCCCGCTCACGCGGACCGGGTTTTTTGTGTTCGGGGCTGCGCCGCTTTGCAGACCGATCACGACTTTGGCCTTCGTGCTGTGCTCTCGTCAGGCTGAGGTGAGGTGGTCGGAGCCGAAAAGGGTCTGCGCCGCCATACCGCGTTCCGCATCGAATGCCGGGCACGCTGGGGTTGCGCGAAGACGCTTCCTGTAGCCGACCCGGCTGTGTCCCTTGGTGTGCCGGCGTTCGACCTTCGCGTCACAATCCCGAATGCAAATATTGATTTCATTCCGGAAAAATCTTCATTCCATATTTAGGGACCGGATTTCATGTGTCATAGCCGGGCATGTGTCTTCTGTTTGCGGGGTGCATCAAGATCGGTTGTGCACAGTCGGGATTGCAGCTGATATTTTTCCTTGAGGTTGATCTCGGAATATATCCGTTCTCGCATTGTTTCTGATTGTATACACCGACGTCGAATTTAAGACTTGACGGGTCATCGAAAAGCGATTGTATCACCCCGCGGGATCGCGACGCTGTGCTTGCGTTCTGGCCAGTTTCGACGTCACGAAAAGGCGGCATACACGATATGACTCAACGCGATGGCGACAAGAGCCGTTTCGTCACGCTCGCATCCGAGATCGTCTCGGCCTATGTGAGCAACAACCACGTGCAGAGCGCGGATCTGCCGAAACTTCTCAACGACATCCACGGCGCGATCCAAGGCGTCTGCGCCGGCGGCATGACCGCCGCGGCCCCCGACAAGCCGACCGCGCAGGCGATCCGGCGTTCGGTGACCCCCGATTTCCTGATCTCGTTCGAGGACGGCAAGCCCTACAAGACCCTGCGCCGCCACCTGACCCTGCGGGGCCTGACCCCGGAGGCCTATCGCGCCAAATGGGGCCTCGATCCCGATTATCCGATGACCGCCCAGAGCTACTCCGAGCAGCGCTCGCAGCTCGCCCGCTCCCTCGGCCTCGGCCAGCAGCGTCGGAAATCGGCCGCGCCGCCGGCCCCCGAGCCGGAGCCTGCACCGCAGCCCGCCAAGAAGCGCGCCGCGCGCCGCAAGGAAGACGCCTGACCGGTCAGGTCTGCAGGCTTGCGGCGACGGTGTCGTGGGCCTGCCGCAATCGGCTCCGATAGCGTAAGGCCGCACGGCACGCCGCCGCCGATCCGGACGGCGCGCCCGACCCGCCGCCGGAGCCCCGCATGCTGACCCGCCTCGTCCTGCCCGCCCTCGTCGCAACCCTGCTGGCCGCCGGCCCCGCCGGAGCGCAGATGGCTCGCACGGAGGCTCCCGCCGCCCCGAAGGAGGGGACGGCCAAGGCGGTCCCGCTGAGCCGGACCGACATCCAGCTCTCCTTCGCCCCGGTGGTGAAGCGGGCCGCGCCTTCGGTGGTCAACGTCTACGCCTCGCATGTCGAGAAGCGCTCGAACGCGCGCACCAGCGCCATGGAAGAGTTCATGCGCCGGTTCTTCGGCGAGCCGGAGGGCGGCCGCGGCCCCCGGGGCGACCGGGCGCAACGGTCCCTCGGCTCCGGGGTGCTGGTCGATGCCGACGGCCTGGTCATCACCAACAACCACGTCATCGACAACATGAACGAGGTGCGCATCGCGCTCTCCGACCGCCGGGAATTCGAGGCGACGATCGTGATGCGCGACACCCGCACCGACCTGGCGGTGCTCAAGCTCAAGGAGGCCCCGAAGGGCCTGGTGCCGATGCCGTTCGGCGATGCCGACGCCCTCGAGGTCGGCGACTTCGTCATGGCGATCGGCAATCCGTTCGGCGTCGGCCAGACCGTGACCCAGGGCATCGTCTCGGCCCTGGCACGGACCCAGGTCGGCTCGGCGGACTACCAGTACTTCATCCAGACCGATGCGGCGATCAATCCGGGCAATTCCGGCGGCGCCCTGGTCGACCTGCGCGGCCAGCTGGTCGGCATCAACACGGCGATCTACTCGCAATCCGGCGGCAGCCACGGCATCGGCTTCGCGATCCCCGTGGGCATGGTCAAGGCGGTGGTCGACGCGGCCCGCGATGGGGCGAGCGTGGTGCGTCGGCCCTGGCTCGGCGCGCGCATCCAGAGCGTGACCCCGGACATCGCCGACAGCATGGGCCTCGACCATCCGACCGGCGTGCTGGTGGCGAGCCTGCAGCCCAAGAGCCCCGCGGACGAGGCCGGGCTGAAGCGCGGCGACCTGATCCTGACCGTGGACAACCAGGAGGTGGCTGACCCGGAGGCGTTCGGCTACCGCTTCGCGCTCAAGGGCGTCCAGGGCCAGGCCCGGTTCGGCATCCTGCGCGGGACCAATCGCCAGACGGTGACGGTGAAGCTCGCCCCCGCCCCGGAGACGCGCCCGCGCGACGTGCTCAAGGTGCGGACCCGCTCGCCATTCCAGGGCGCGACCCTGGTCAACACCTCGCCGGCGGTGGCCGAGGAGCTGCAGGTGGATTTCCCGGCCGAGGGCGTGGCCGTGCAGGCGGTGGACGAGAACTCCATCGCGGGCCGGCTCGGCTTTCAGAAGGGCGACATCGTCGTGGCGGTCAACGGCGTGCCGGTGCCGACCACCAAGGACCTGGACCGGGTCACCCGCAACACCCTCAATTCCTGGGAGGTCGTGATCAACCGCAACGGCGAGATCATGACCTCGGTGTTCGGCGGCTGAGCCGGAGGGCTCCCATCCGGATCATGGCCGTGGGCAAGGCCCGGATCCCGGCTTGCGCCCGCCGCCGGGCCCGGTGTTGATGCGCGGATGTCCGATCTGTTCGCCTCCGCCGAGCCCCCAGCGGCACCGGAATCCGGCCAAGCCCCCGTTGCGGAGGCCGGCCGCCCGCTCGCGGACCGGCTGCGCCCGCAGAGTCTTGCGGAGGTCGTCGGCCAGGAGCACCTGACCGGGGAGGGCGGGGCGCTCACCCGCCTCCTGCGCGGAAAGAGCCTCGGCTCGCTGATCTGCTGGGGACCGCCCGGCACCGGCAAGACCACGGTGGCGCGGCTCCTGGCCCAGGGCACTGATCTGCATTTCGAGCAGATCTCGGCGATCTTTTCCGGTGTGCCCGACCTGCGCAAGGTGTTCGAGGCCGCCCGCAAGCGCCGGGCGACCGGGCAGGCGACTCTCCTGTTCGTCGACGAGATCCACCGGTTCAACCGGGCCCAGCTCGACGCCTTCTTGCCGGTGATGGAGGACGGCACCGTCACGCTGGTGGGCGCCACCACGGAGAATCCGTCTTTCGAGCTCAACGCGGCCCTGCTGTCGCGGGCCCGGGTGCTGCTGTTCCGCGCCCTCGACCCCGGCGCCATCGCGCGGCTGCTGGTCCGGGCCGAGGCACTGACCGGACAGGCCCTGCCGCTCACCGAGGAGGCGCGGGGCGTGCTTGTCCGCATGGCCGACGGCGACGGCCGCGCGGCGCTGACGCTCGCCGAGGAGGTCTGGCGCTCCGCCGGCCCTGGCGAAACCCTCGATGCCGAGGCGCTGCAAGACATCGTGCAGCGGCGGGCGCCGATCTACGACAAGGCCCAGGAGGGCCACTACAATCTGATCTCGGCGCTGCACAAGACCGTGCGCGGCTCGGATCCGGACGCGGCGCTCTACTATCTGTGCCGGATGCTCGATGCCGGCGAGGACCGGCTGTTCATCGCCCGCCGGCTGGTCCGCATGGCCGTGGAGGATATCGGGCTCGCCGACCCGCAGGCCCTGGTCGTGGCCAACGCCGCCAAGGACGCGTTCGACTTCCTCGGTAGCCCCGAGGGCGAGCTCGCTCTGGCGCAGGCCGCGATCTACCTGGCCTGCGCGCCGAAATCGAACGCGGTCTACACCGCCTATAAGGCCGCGACCCGGCTCGCCAAGGAGGCCGGCTCTCTGCCGCCGCCGCGCACCATCCTCAACGCGCCGACCAAGCTGATGAAGCGCATCGGCTACGGCGAGGGCTACCGCTACGATCACGACGAGCCCGACGCTTTCTCGGGCCAGGATTACTGGCCCGACGCCATCGGGCGCCAGCACCTCTACGCGCCCACGGAGCGCGGCTACGAGACCCGCCTGGCCGAGCGCCTCGCCCGCTGGGAGGCCCTGCGCAAGGCGCGGCGCGGGGAGGGGTAGGGCAGCCCGTCACGGGTTTCCAAAGGGCTCAGCCCTTTGGCGGGTGATCAGGGCGGAGCCCTGATGCGGTCGCGTCGCGCCTCACAGGTCGAGCGGCGCGTTGTCGATCACCTCCTTCATCACGAAGAAGGTCCGGGTCTGGCGCACCCCCGGCAGGCCGATCAGCGTGGCGCTGTGGAGCCGGTTGAAGTCGGCCATGTCGGAGACGCGGACTTTCAGGATGTAGTCGAAGTCGCCGGCCACGAGGTGGCAGTCGAGCAGGACGGGGATCGCCCGCACCGCGGCCTCGAACTCCGAAAAGCTCTCGGGCGTCGAGCGGTCGAGCACGACACCGACGAAGACCAGTGTGCCCCGGCCGACCCGGGCCGGATCGACCAGCGCCCGGACCGCCCGCACGAAGCCGTCCGTGAACAGGCGCTGGATCCGGCGATGGCAGGTGGCCGCGCTGGTGCCCGAGCGCTCGGCGATCTCGGCATTGGCCATGCGCCCGTCCGCCTGCAGTAGGCGCAGGATTTTGAGGTCGATCCGGTCGAGCCCTGCGGACATGGCGGTTTCTTTCATTGTTTTCGGATTTTCCGGACGATTTCTCGTCCGCCGCGGCAATCAATGCAAGTGAACGGCCATCGGTAGGCCAAGATCGAGAGCACCTTTCAAGCGATCCGGGGTAGTTTTCTGCCGTAACCCGAAGGCGGCCGTGCCGGGTGGAAAACGATCCCGGCGGCCGGAGGACCCGGAGAGACCCGATGCTGCAAGATTTCGAGCGCTACCCCCTGACCTTCGGCCCGACGCCGATCGAGCCGCTCAAGCGGCTCACGGACCATCTCGGGGGCGAGCTCGAGATCTACGCCAAGCGCGAGGATTGCAATTCGGGCCTGGCCTATGGCGGCAACAAGCTGCGCAAGCTCGAATACATCGTGCCGGACGCGATCAAGAGCGGCGCCGACACCCTGGTCTCGATCGGCGGCGTGCAGTCGAACCACACCCGCATGGTCGCGGCGGTGGCGGCCAAGATCGGCATGAAGTGCCGGCTGATCCAGGAGGCCTGGGTGCCCCACGAGGATGCCGTCTACGACCGGGTCGGCAACATCCTCTTGTCGCGGATCATGGGCGCGCAGACGCAGCTCGTGGATGACGGCTTCGACATCGGCATCCGTGATTCGTGGAAGCGCGCGCTGGCCGAGGTCGAGGCCGAGGGCGGCAAGCCCTACGCGATCCCGGCCGGCGCCTCGGTGCACAAGTATGGTGGGCTCGGCTATGTCGGCTTCGCCGAAGAGGTGCGCAAGCAGGAGGCCGAGATGGGCCTGCGCTTCGACTACGTGGTGGTCTGCACGGTCACCGGCTCGACCCATGCCGGCATGCTGGTCGGCTTCTCCGCGGACGGGCGCGCCCGCAACGTCATCGGCATCGACGCCTCCTGCACCCCGGCCCAGACCAAGGCCCAGGTCCTCGAGATCGCTCAGAACACTGCCGCCCTGGTCGGCGCGGGCGACATCGTCGCCGACGACGTCGTGCTCAACGAGGATTACGCCTACCCGGTCTACGGCGTGCCCTCGAAGGAGACCGTGGAGGCGATCCGACTCTCGGCCCGGCTCGAGGGGATGATCACCGACCCGGTCTACGAGGGCAAATCCATGCAGGGCATGATCGACCTCGTGAAGAAGGGTTTCTTCCCGAAGGGCTCGAAGGTGCTCTACGCCCATCTCGGCGGTGCGCCGGCGCTGAACGGCTACAGCTACACGTTCCGCAACGGCTGAGGCCGGTCAGCCAAGCGCCGCCCCTCCCGCCCATCCCCCTCATCCTGAGGCGCCCGGCGATTGAAGATCGCTGGGCCTCGAAGGAGCCCTCCAGGAATCGCGAGACTTCCGGAGCCCTCCTTCGAGGGCTTCGCTCCGCTACGCCGCCTCAGCGACTGTGTTGGGGGTCAAGCGGTTTGCCATGGTTTCTGATCCCGGATCATGGCGTTGAGGATGGTGAGGAGCTTTCGGGCGACGGCGACGACGGCGACGATCTTGGGCTTGCCGGCGGCGACCAGCCGGTCGCGGAACAGCTTGAGCACCGGGTTGTGCCGGCAGGCAGTCAGTGCCGCCAGGAACAGCGCCGTGCGCACGCTCTTGCGCCCGCCGGCCACCATGGCGCGGCCCTTCCACTTGCCGGACTCGCGCACGAACGGGGCGAGGCCGGCCAGCGCGGCGATCTGCCGGGCCGTGAGCCGGCCAAGTTCGGGCATCTCGGCCA
>NZ_FOTK01000031.1 GCF_900114535.1 Methylobacterium pseudosasicola
CCAGAACGGCCGACCAGACACACCCCAATCCGTCTGATGATCCTCTCATCCCAACGACTTGGGCACACAACAAACACCTTAAAAGGGCTGGGGCTCGGACCTTTTGAATCCCGAACTCAGACGCGCGTGATGCCGCTTTGATCGAGCTTGGCCAGGGCGTCCACGACGCGCTCGCCGGCGATGACGAGGTCCGGGGCGATCTCCGCCAGGGGCACCAGCACGAAGGCCCGCTCGCGGACGTGACGGTGCGGGAGCACGAGGCGGTCGTCGTCCACGGCCGCGCCTTCATAAGCCAGCACGTCGATGTCGATGACCCGCGGCCCCCAGCGCTCCGCGCGCAGCCGGCCAAGATCGCGCTCGACCGACAGGCACGCATCGAGCAGCCCGTGCGGATCGAGATCCGTGTCCACCGCGACCGCGCCGTTGAGGAACCAGGGCTGATCCGTCTTGCCCCAGGGCGGTGTCCGATAGTCGCTCGACCGCGCGACCACATGGATCCCGGGCGTCGCGGCGAGCCCTGCGACCGCGCGGTCCAGCATCTGCGCCATGTCGCCGATATTGCTGCCGATGCCGAGATAGGCCCTCACGCGCGGTCTCCGCGATGCCGGGTGATCGCGACGCTGACCCCGTCGAGGATCGCCGGAACCGGCGCGCTCGGCTTGTCGATCCGCACCGTGATCGCCTCCACGGGCGCAAAGCGTTCGAGGATCGTGCTCGCGATGGCCTCGGCCAGAGCCTCGATCAGGTTGAAGCGCCGCTCGGTGGCAATCTCCACGGCGATCTGGGTCAGGTCGGCGTAGCTCACCGTATGCGCGACATCGTCGGAGCGGCCGGCCGGCGCGAGATCGAGCCGCGCGTCGAGCGAGATGTAGAAGCGCTGGCCGAGCACGGCCTCCTCAGGCAACACGCCGTGGCGCCCGAAGACGGCGATGCGCGCGACGCCGATGCTATCCGCCGGCATGCTCATCGGGCCTCCGGCCGCATCACCGCATCGACCACCCGCATCGCATCGATATGGGCAGCCACATCGTGGACGCGCACGATGTCGGCCCCGAGCGTCGCCGCCAGGGTGTGCGCGGCGAGCGACCCGAAGAGCCGGTCGGCCGGCTTGGTGTCGCGGTCGTGCAGGCGCCCGAGCAGCGACTTGCGCGAGACGCCGACCAGAATCGGAAAGCCGAGCGCCCGAATCTCAGGCAGGCGCCGCAGCGCCTCCAGATGCTGCGACCACGTCTTGCCGAAGCCCGCCCCCGGATCGAGCACGATGTCGCCCTCCGGAATGCCGGCGCGGCGGGCGATGTCGAGGGAGCGCTCGAAGAAGGCCCGCATGTCGGCGACGATGTCGATCTCGGGGTCGATCGTCTCGCGGTTGTGCATGATCACCACCGGAGCGCCATGCGCGGCAGCCACGGCGGCGATGTCGGGCTCGCGCTGCAAGCCCCAGACGTCGTTGACGATGTGAGCGCCGGCTTCGAGCGCTACGCGGGCCGTGGAAGCCTTGTAGGTGTCGATCGAGATCGGCACGGAGAGGCGTGGCGCCACCGCCCGGATCACCGGCAGGACGCGGGCCTGCTCCTCCTCGGCCGGCACCGGAACGTGGCCGGGGCGGGTCGATTCACCGCCGATATCGAGGATCGCAGCGCCCTCGGCCACCAGCCGCTCGGCCTGTGACACGGCCTCGGCCTCGCCGGCGAACAGACCGCCGTCTGAGAAGGAATCCGGGGTGACGTTCAGGATGCCCATCACCAGCGTGCGGGCCCCGAGGCCGGGCAGCAGGTCGGACAGGCTGGGGGAGGGGGGCACGAATCGGGTCCCGTTCGCACATGCGGTTCGGGACCCGGTGTGATCGAAACGACTGGCCAGCGCAACGCCGGCCATCATCACGGATGCATGCTGATTTCGGAAAATCGGATTCGACGTTTCCGCAGCATGCTTCAAGTCATCAGCCGCGATAGCAGCGGATCTCGGCCTCGGCCTGGGCGCGGCGCAGATCGGCGACCTTGTCGTCGAAGATCTTGGTCGACTTGAACTCGTTCGCTCGGTTGCCGATGCCCTGGCGCATGGACAGGACCGTGCTGGCCTGTACGTACTTGTCGTAGGGCAGGATCGCGGCAAGCTGATCGACCGAGCAGGTGCAGCGCTCCATGCTCTCGCGGGTCTGGCCGTTTGCCGCCATGCAGCCGAACACGTAATCGACCCGCGCGTCGGTGGGGTAATCGTTCTCCTCGGCCGCCCAGCCCGCCATGCCCGACACGGCGAGGGCGAGGGCGGCGAGCGCGCCGCGTTCAGCCAGCCTTCTGATCATAACTCAGTTTCTCCTCGAGCAACTCGCCGCCCTCCTGGTTCTTCGACGACGCCTCGATGGAGACGATCTGGCCGGGAACCTCGGGCGCGGTGATGAAGGTGTAGGTCATGTTGTCCATGCCGCGCATGCGCTGTTCCATGGCATCCTTGGCGAAGGGCTGGATCTCGACCTTCCAGCCATCGACCTCGCGGCCGCCCAGGGCGACCTTCGTCGGCGTCACGGTCGCGCCCTCGCGTAGCCCCTTGCGGATCGCGAGCTTCAGGTAGCGCGGGTTTGCCTCAAGCACCTTCGCGAGCCCCCGGAGATGGTTCTCCAGGAACAGCGAGACCACTGGGTTGCCGCTCATGTCCTCGAACGGGCCGGCCGGCATCCGGTTAAGGCCGGAGAACATCACCACGCTGATGTCGCGGGCCTCCGGACTCTTGCCCGGCTCCAGCTTGAGCGTGACCGTATCCGACAGGGGTGCCCCGAACGGCCCCTTGGAGATACCCGAACGGCGCAGGTAATCGTAGGTGATCGTCGAGCCGGGGGCCGCATTCTTCATGTGCGGCTGGTCGAACAGGAGATCGGCTGCCGAGGGCGGAGCCGCGGCATTGACCTGCGTGACCGCGCCGGGCTTGGGCGCATCCTCGGCAAGGGCCGGCATCGCGGCCAGCACCAGCGCGACGGCTGTCGTGGCGAGAAGCTTCACGAGTTGACGTCCTCCTTGAACGGCGACCGGACGTTGCTGCCGATCGTCCGATACACGTAATCCGGCGGGGTCTCGGCCGCCTCTTCGACCGCAAGCGCCCGCACCTTGGCATGGAGCGGCGAGAGCGAGCAGGCCGGGTCGGTGGCCGCGGCATCGCCGGCCAGCGCCAGAGCCTGGCAGCGGCAGCCGCCCCAATCCTTCTCACGCCGGTCGCAGGAGCGGCAGGGCTCCTGCATCCAGTCGGTCCCGCGATAGGCCGTGAAGGCCGGCGAATCCCGCCAGATCTCGCCGAGCGAATGTTCGGTCACGTGCCAAAATTCGAGGCCGGGGATCGTCTCGGCCGCGTGGCAGGGCAGGACCTTGCCCTGGGGCGTGACGTTCATCAGCTTGCGGCCCCAACCGCCTGCGCAGGCCTTGGGGTATTTCGCGTAATAATCCGGCACCACGAGGTCGATGACGAGCTGACCTTTCAGCCGCTCCCGGGCGGCCTCCACGATCCGGATCGAGGCATCGACCTGCGCCTTGTCCGGCATCAGGGCGGCGCGGTTGACGTAGGCCCAGCCGTAATACTGCGTGTGCGCCACTTCGAGCCGCTTGGCGCCCATCTTCACGGCGAGGTCGATGAAGCCCTCGACCTCGTGGATGTTGCCGCGGTGGATCACCGAATTCAGCGTCAACGGCAGACCGAGCTCGACCACCTTGGCGGCGAACTCGAATTTCTGGGGCTGGGCGTTCTTCAGGCCGCCGATTTTTTCCGCGTTCTGGGCATCGACGCCCTGCACCGAAAGCTGCACATGGTCGAGCCCGACGTCGTACAGGGCCTGGAGCTTGCCCAGCGCGCCGCCCACACCGGAGGTGATCAGGTTCGAGTAGAGACCGAGATCCGCGCAGGTCTTGGTGATCTCGACGATGTCGTTGCGCGCCGTCGGCTCGCCCCCCGACAGGTGGACGTGGAGCACGCCGAGACCGGACGCCTCCGTGAGGACGCGCTGCCACGTCGCCGTGTCCAGCTCGCCGGACCGGCGGTCGAGCTCCAGCGGGTTGGAGCAGTAGGGACAGCGCAGGGGGCAGCGATGGGTCAACTCAGCGAGCAGACCCACCGGTGCCGGCACGTCCGGCCGGTTCGGCGTCAGTGCGTTCATCGCTCCAGAACCCGTTTCTCCGCCAAGCCGTCCAGCATCACGAGGATGTCGGCCTCGATGGCCCGCGGATCGGCCACATAGGTCCGGCCCAGCTCATCCGCGATCGCCGCGACGCTGCGGTTGCCGTCCACCAGCTTGAGTACCGCCACGGCGTTGTCGTCGAGGTCGAAGGTCCGCTCAGGGGCGAGCAGGACGTGTTTGCCGCGGGTCTCGTCGTGCCGCAGCCGCACGCCGCGCGGCAGGCGCGGCCGGTCGTCGGCCACCATCTTGCGGACGCCGCCACTCGCCTGAGCGGCCGGTGCCTCGGCGACGAGGCCGGTTCCGGGCGTCCAGGCATCCGGCGGGATCATCCCGGGAGCAACATAGGCGAAGTACAGGGCGTCGAGCTGGGTCCAGAGCACGTTGCACTTGAAGGTCAGCGCCGCCATGGCCTGGCGCTGCAGCTCCGGGGTCGTCGCGTGCGTCTTCACGTAGTCGAGGGCGAAGTCGGCGTCGCGGGGTGCCTGGGTGAGGCGCTTGTCGAAATAGGCGAGTGTGTCCTTCGTGATGAAGTCGTAGTTCTTCAGCATCCCGGCGACGCGCTCGGAGATGATGGTCGGCGAGAACATCTCGGTCAGCGACGAGGCGATCGCCTCCAGCAGGCTCTTCTCGGCGACGAAATGGACATAGGCTTCCACCGAGAACTTCGTCGCCGAGAGGATGCCGCGGGTGGAGAGCACGTAGTCGCGCTCGAAGCCGACGCCCTCGGCGAGCTTCAGCCAGCGCTCGATGCCACCGTCGCCCGGATGGTCGCCGTCATGGTCGACGATGCGCTGCCGCCAAACCCGCCGCAGGGACGCATCCGTCATCCGGGCGAGGACGGCGGCGTCCTTCACCGGGATCATCGCCTGGTAATAGTAACGGTTGAGCGCCCAGGCCCGAACCTGATCCTTCGAGAGCTTGCCGTCGTGCAGGAGCCGGTGGAACGGATGCAGGATATGGTACCGGCGCGCCCCGATGTCGCGGAGGGCCGCCTCAAGCTCGTCGGGGCTCAAAAGGCGCTGACTGTCGGCGGCATCGGGCGTTGGGAAGACTGCGTTCATGGCGTTTCCGGAATCCGTTCTCGGGTCGCGTTTCCTGTACTCCGATCCCGCCCTCATTGAGAGGCGCGTCCAGAAAGCCAGAGAGGATCTTTCAGGGCGCGGCCCCGGCGGAGCGAATGCCCGGGTTCAGGATCAATATAGGGCCGGCGCGGTCTGCACCCAACGGCCGGTCGAACATGTCTCAGAGGGCGAGGCTCAGCCCGTCATGCGCCACAATCCAGCCGGCCGCCTCGACATCAGCCCGTTCCGGCGAGCCCTCGACCAGGACCGGGTTGGTGTTGTTGATATGGACGAAGACCCGGCGCCCGATGGCGGTCCCGGCCAGTGCGTCGATCGAACCGTTCTCACCGCGCATCGGGACATGGCCCATGCGCCAGCCCGTCTTGGTGCCGACGCCGGCGCGAATCATGTCGTCATCGTGCAGGACCGTGCCGTCGAACAGCAGCGCGTCCACGCCCGAAATCCGGTCCCGGAGACCGTCCGTCACCCGGGCACAGCCAGGAATGTAGGCAAGGCGCCGGCCGTTCGATTCGATCAGGGCGCCCACGGTGGTCTCGGTCTCGGCGCCGATCTCCATCGTCTCGTCTTCGAGCCAGAGCGGCACCTTGCCGGGCACCGGAAACAGCGTGACGGAGAGGCCGGGGAGGGGCTCGAACAGCTGCTCCATGGCGACCGCCTGCCGGGCGACTACTCCCTCGGCCATCACGTCGAACACGCGGTTGGCGTTGACGGAGTCGAGAATGCCGCGGGTGGCGGAGAGCGTGTAAGGCTGGCCCTCGCGCAGGGTCAGCAGGCCCGCCACGTGGTCGACGTCTCCATTGGTCAGGAGCACGGACCGGATCGGCGAGTGGCGCAGGCCCTCTCGGGGATGCATCTGCGGATTGTCGAAGAGTTGCTGGCGGATATCCGGCGAGGCGTTGATCAGCAGCCAGTCGGACCCATCCGCCGAGACCGCGATGCTCGACTGAGTCCGGGGGCGCACCCGGTCGGGCTCGGACCGCGCCAGGGTGCAGATGGGGCAGCGGCAATTCCACTGGGGAAGGCCGCCGCCGGCCGCGGAGCCGAGGATCACGACGCGCATGGTGCGGTTCCCGCGATCCCCGGCCCCTGGAAACTTAGTTGAAGGTGTCGATCTCGGCCGACTCGTAGCTCGTCACTTCCATGCCGACACAGATCTCGGACACAACGGGGGCAGCCCACTTCATGGTATTTCTCCTTGGCGGTTCCTCACCGAGCGTCACGGGTTCCTAAGAAACCTCTAAGACACTGATGGCGCTCTGGTTTCCGGCGCGCCCTCGATATCGGCGATTCAGCTCCGGTCTTCAAGCACTAACTTGCCGGATCCTCCCAAATTTTTCGTGAGACTCCACCTAAAAGCCCAGATCCGCGCCAGAAACGTTACCGGATTCGACTTAAGTACAATCGTTTATTGGCGGAAGTCCGGACCGCGCAGCTCGAGCATGAAACCCTTCCCGCGGACGGTGACCAATCCAGGGCCGCCGTAGCGGACGAAGTCGGCCATCTTCGAGCGCAGATACCCGATGTAGACGTCCACCACATTGAGAGAGAGGCCGCCCTGGCTGGCCCAGAGCCGGTCGAAGATGTCGGCGCGGGAGACCGGCTTGCCGATGCTCTCCATCAGCATGGCGAGGAGGTCGGCCTCGCGCGGGGTGAGCCTGGCGCTGGCCTCGCCGCAGCTCGCTTGGCGAGTGTCGAGATCGAGCAGCAGCCGGCCGGCGCTGAGCCGCGAGCGCGGCGCCTCGGCCTGCTCCCGGCGCATCAGATGCGTGCGCAGGCGCGCCACAAGCTCGTCGAACACGAACGGCTTGACGATGTAGTCGTCGGCGCCGAGGGCCAACCCCTCCGCCCGGTCGCGGATCTCGTCGCGGGCGGACAGGAACAGGATCGCCCCCGGGAAGCCACCCTCGCGCAGCGAGCGACAGACATCGTGGCCAGACCCGTCGGGCAGGTTGATGTCGAGGAGGACCGCGCCGGGCGCCGGGTCATGGGCGGCCTTCAGCGCCTCGTCCACGCAGGCCGCGGTGCCGACCTCGAACCCCTCGGCTTCCAGGCCGCGGGCCAACAGGCCCCGGATGTCGATATCGTCCTCGACGATCAGGATCCGCGTCATGCGGCCGACTCCCTCACCTGCGCGCCGCCAACCGTATCCCCGGCCGTGCCCGTTTCCCATGCCGGATCGAGCGCCGGAATGTCCAGGCTGACCCGGGCCCCGCGCCCATCCGGGCCGGCGCCGAGGCGGATCGTGCCGCCGTGCTGCTCGACGATCCAGCGTGCAAGCGCGAGACCGATACCGAAGCCGGTCTCGTCCGGGCTCGGCCCTGCGCCGCGCCGGAAGCGCTCGAACAGCTCGGCCTCCGAGGCGCCGAAGCCCGGCCCGTCATCGGTTACGGTGATCCGGGCGACAGCGTCCGGCTCAGCCGACAGCGCGACCTCGACGCGGCTCAGCCCCTTGGCGTGACGCAGGGCGTTGTCCACCAAGCTCTCGACGGTCTGGCGGATCCATTCCCGGTCGGCCAGGCATTCCACGTCCTGGGTGCCGGGTTCGAGGCTCAGGGCGACCCGGCGGCGCGCAGCCTCGGAGGCCATGTTGTCGACGGCCTCGGCCAGAACCGCGGCGAGCCCGAGGGGGCGCTTGTCGAACTCGATCTCGCCGGATTCGGAGCGAGCGACGCGCAGCAGATCCTCGACGCGCAGCTTCAGCCGCTGCGCCCGCTTGCGGATGGTGGCGAAGACCGGCCCCGGATCGGCGCCCCGGGACGCGCCGCGCAGCGCCAAGTCGCATTCGCCCAGGATCACGGTGAGCGGCGTGCGCAGTTCGTGGCTGACATCCGCGAAGAAGCGCCGGCGCGAACGGTCGACGGCTTCGAGCCGCTCGTTGGCGGCGCGCAGATCGGCGGTGCGGGTCGCCACCGTATCCTCCAGCGCCGCCCGGTCTGCTGCGACCCGCGACTCCCGGCGGGCCAGCCGCGCGGCCATGCGGTTGACGTTGGTCATCAGCAGGCCGAGCTCGTCCCGGGTCGCCACCGAGAGCCGCGTGTCGAGGGCGCCATGGCCGATGGCGCTCGCCGCGCGCCGGACCTCCTCGATCCGGGCCAGGGTCGGACGAGTCACACCTCGATACAGCACGGCGAGCAGGACGAGGGCGGCCGCGACCGCGGCCGCCGCGGCTACCCGCAGGCGCGCCGATAGGGCCCGGGCCTCCTCGGAGCCCAGCGCCATGCTGCGCCGTTCGGCTTCGATCAAGAACGAGAGCGGCTGGCCGGTCATCGCCCCAAAGCCGTTGAGCGCGCCCTTGATCGCATCCTGGCGCTTCTCCGGCTCGGTCTGGCGGCTGATCAGCGCCACCTGCCGGTCGAGCACGACCCGGGCTGCGCGCAGCTGCGCCATCGGGCGCGTCCGGGCGGCGTATTGCATGCGGTCGGCGGGATCATCGCTCGGCGGGAAGCTCTGGGCCAGGGCCGCATCGACCGTGGTCAGCGCTGTGTCGGCATTGTCGCGGGCGATCGCCATGGCCTCGGGCTGGCCGTCGGGATTGCCCACCGTCTCGACCGCCGCCAGGCCGAACTGGGTGAGGCGGCCGGACAGCTCGGCGAGCAGTTCCAGGCGCCGCTGCGCTTCCAAAGTGCGGTCGACGGTGCGCTCGGCGGCGGCGATCGACGCCAGGGCGGCGATGGCGGCCAGCATCACCACGATGGCGGTGCCACCGAGCAGCAGCGCGAAGCGGAGTTTCAGCGAGCGCATCGACTCTGACTCGCCGGGAGCCGCCCTCCGCGGTCGCGGAGCGTCGTCACAGGTTCTTCGGCAGGCTGCCGCGCGCGGCGCAGCGCCAGCGCTCGACATGCCAGTCCGGATGGGCGGCCTGCCAGGTCGCCAGCGCGCTCTGGGAATGGCGCAGGCAGATGAACGGGTTCGAGCCCTCGTAGGACATCTCGATCTGGTCCTCGCGGCAGGTCGAGGGCTGGGCGATGAGGCAGATCGACAGCAGCAGGAGCATGGGCGCGTCTCCCTGGAGCATCATCCCGAAAGGTCGTTGCCGCCTTTCGGAAAGCGATGATGCCACTTTGAGTACCGGCCTCGTGCGGGCCGGCTTGGACAGAGCATATGCCGCGAACGGCCGCTCTGCCCAGGGCGGCGTCAGGACGCGACCCAGATCTCACCCTTGGCGATGGTCGCGAGGTCGCCGGAATAGCGGCGCAGCGGCCGGCCGAGCAACGCGGCATGCTCGGCGCTCAGACCCGAGAGAGTCTTGCCCAAAAGACGCAGGAACACGAGGTCGTGCGTCCCAGTCTCCACGAAGGTTGGCGACAACCGCCCGTGCGAACCGACCAGCAGGGTGCCCCGGCGCATGCCGTAGCCCGGATGGTCGCCCACCGCGAGCGCCGCCAGAGTCCCGGCGATCATGCGGGAGCCGGCATAGGCCCCCGCCCGCCCGGCCAGGATGATGCCGCGCCGCATCCGGTCGCCGAGATGGGCGCCGGCCGTCCCGCGGATGATCAGGGTCGCGCCGTCGAGACCGGCCTTGGCCGCGTAGACGGCGCCGCCGGCATAGTCGCCGGCATCGCCGTCGATGGTGATGGTGCCGCCGGTGGCTCCGGCGCCGGCATAGGGTCCGGCATGGCCGGTCACGGTCAGGCTACCACCGGCCATGCCTTCGCCAAGGCGCTGGCCGACATCGCCGGTGACCCGGATGGCGCCCTCGGACAGGGACGCGCCGACCCGGTCGAGACGCTCATGGCCGCCCTCGATGGTCAGGGTGTCGGAGCCGTCCAGCGCGACCGAGAAGCAGTCGCCGAGACGCACGCCGGTGCGGGTCGTCCCGACCTCCAGGCGCTCGGCCTCGACCTGCGACAGGCGGCTGAGGGCCAGCGGGTTGATGTTGAGGAAGTCGAGCCGCTCGGGCGGGGCCGCGCGCAGGGTGAGGGTGCTCAAGGCTCAGCCCTCCGTCTTGGAAACGTCCCGCGCGAGCAGGTCGCGCAGGTGATAATGATGGCGGCCGAGATTGCCGCCGTAATTGCCCGCCGTGACGGCGATGAGCCCGTGCTTGGCGCCGATCTCGGTGGCGGCATGGAGGCCGGCCCGCATCGAGTCGGACACGCCCTGCGAGGTCAGGGCATCGATCACGATCTCCAACACGACGCCGCATTCGGCGGGCAGCGCCGAGCCGGCCCGGCCCTTCAGGGTCGGGCAATAGGCGTCGTTGGTGGAGGCCATCATGCCCTTGGTCCGGCCGCCGACCTTCGAGCCGGAGCGGACGATGCCGCCTGGGAACGGCAGGATCGCGCCGGGCACCGCCTTGGCGGCTTCCACGGCCGCCTCGGCGACGATCAGCGTTTCCGCATGGGTCCGCCCGAGGAACAGCAAATTGCCGCCGCCGACCGCGCCGTCCACGGCCCGGACCGAATCCTCGCAGAGGAACTCGCCGTCCATGACCGGGATGCGCCAGTAGCGCCGGTCCTTGCCGGTGGCGTCGGGCAGGCGCTTGGCGATGGCAAAGCCGTCACCGAAATACCGGATCGCGCCGCCGAGTTTGATCTTGTTCGGTCCATCGACCCCTGCGAAGCAGGCGGTGCCCGGGCAGGTCAGGATGCACTGACCGACACGCTTGATCAGCTGCTCCTTGAGGCCGTTCGGCTCGAAGCCGAACAGCAGGATGCGCACACCCGGCCGCCCATCCGGAGTCTCCTCTGGCAACAGCACGGCATCGATGCCGGCCTCGGCGCCGCAGCCGATCACCGACGTGGCGAAGCCCGTCATGGTGGTGGCCGCGATCATGGCCCATTTGGCGGTGTCGTTGGTGACGACGATGGCGGTCCCGGCCACGTCGAACGCCTCCGCGAAGGTGTCGACGATCGGGATGCCGTTGAGGCTGAGCTCAGACATTGTTGTTTCCGCCACTCGCCCCGCTGATCACGCCCGGCATGGCACCGCCTCGAAGGTGTCCGCATCCGCGTCGAACGCCGCATCCGGCACCGTGAAGCTGTCGAGCCCCGCGCCGAACCGGTCCGACAGGTAGGCATCGGCGCGCTTGGCCATGGCCGGATCGGACTCGACCGAGAGCGACAGCGTCCGGCCCGCGCGCCACGCGACCACCTCGCCATCCTCGACGATCGGCACGCCGTCCTTGAGGACGAGCTTGGCGGCGGTGAACATCGCCGTGCGGTTGGTATCGTCGCGATAGACCGCGACGTCGGCGCAGGCGCCCGGCCGCAGGTGGCCGCGGTCGGCGAGGCCCAGAAGCTTGGCCGGACCGGATCGGGTCAGCTGGGCGATCTCCGAGAGGGTGTATTCCCGCTCCAGGCCCGGCAGGCCGGACCGCTCGCCGACGATGCCCGGCAGGGTCGCGATCTCGCGGTCGCGTTCGGACTTGTCCATCAGCAGATGGATGATCCGCGGATACTGGGTGAACGGGCCGCCGTTGGGATGGTCGGTGGTCAGGATCGTGCGCTCCGGATCGGTGGAGAGCAACATGATCTCGAGGCCGATCGCCCATTGCAGCGAGCTGGTCGGACCGCGCGGCCGGTACAGGAACGGCACGACGCCGCCGCCCTCGGCATCGCCGGCATTCAGCACCCACTTCTTCGGGTTGGCGCCCTTACGGCCGGCGAACTGCCGCAGGATGTCGAGCGACACGGTCACGGTCTGGCCGAAGACCACCTGCCCGATATCGAGGGTCGCGTTCGGATTGTCGGCGATCGCCCCGGCAATCCGCTCGGCGGCGGAGCGGAAGCCGCCGCCCTCGGTGGCGCCGTAGGCGTAGAATTGCGCATGGGCGAAGTGGATGCGCCGCCCTTCCGCCGCGTTCAGGGTCTCGACGAACGAATCGTCCGCTCCGGGCAGGCCGAGATTGTTGCAGTGGACGTGCAGCGGATGCGGGACGCCGATCTCCTCGACCGCGTCGAGGAGCGAGCCCATGATCTGCCGGGTCGAGAGACCGTAGACCGGGATCTCGTCGTCCAGGGACAGGCGCAGGGCGCCGTCCTTGAAGGCCGAGGCACCTCCGGCATTGATGCACTTCACGCCGAGGCCGCGCGAGGTCGCCACCGAGAGCGCCACGAGATCGCGCACGGCGTTGCCGCCCTGGCGCTCGCGCAACAGCTGCAGCAGCTGGTCGTCATTACCCATCACGGTGAGGGCACCGCGGTCGAGCAGCGGAATGTCGGCGAGTTCCAGCTGGGTCGCCAGCGCGTGGGTCGGCGGCATCGCCGGCTCGACCGCGGTGGTGTAGCCCATCCGCGCGTAGGTCGACCCGATCCAGCCCGCAGCCCCGCCGGCATGGGCGAAGGGATGGCCCTCGGGCGACGCCTCGCTGACATAGAGGTCTGGCAGGAGCAGGCGCGACGTGATCACGTTGCCGCCGGCGATGTGCGAATGCACCTCGACGCCGCCGGCCATCACGACGCAACCCGCCGCGTCGATCACCCGATCGGGCTGCCGGCCCGCCGGATCGACCACACGGCCGTCCTCGATCCAGACATCGCCGACGGCATCGCGGGACGCGGTCGGATCGACGACGCGCCCGCCCCGGATCACGCTCAGCATGCGGGCTCACTCCTCGACGCGGCGCGACCTTCGGCCAGGCGGTCCTTCAGGGCGCCCAGCACCGACGCGGCGGACGGCAGATCCGTCGGCGCCGTGGCCGGCCAGTAGGTCAGCGCGGCGCGCTGCTCGTTCCACAAGACGCCGCCCAGGTCCCGGCCCGGGCGGCCGACCGCGATCACCACGTCGGCGAAAGAGGCCTCGGCCTCGGCGACCAAACCGACAGACGGCACGGCGGCCAGCCAATCGGGACGCGGCACCGGCAGAGCGGCCAGCCAGATCACGGCATCGACCTCGCCGGCGGCGACCTGCCGGGCGACATCGAAACGCCAGGGATCGTGTTTCGGGACGCGGCGGCCGAACCCGCTGCGCGGCGCCTGCCCGGTCATCCAGGCGGCCACCGGCACCACGGCGCGGTCCTGGTCCGCACCCGACACCGCCAGGGTGAAGCAGCGCGTGGTTTCATTCAGCTCCATGGCGAAGGTCTGAAGCATCTCAACGCCGAGCTCACCGAGCTCGGCCGGATCGTACAGCAGGACGCCGTATTGCGCGGCGGTGAGCTGCGCCACGAGCTTGGCCTGCGGCGTGTCACCGGCGAGATGGACTTTTCCGTAGGCGCGCAGCTCCGCGACCGCCTCGGCCAGGCCACCTTCGGCCGGGGTGGCGAGCGCAGCCTTTGAACCGTCCGAGCCGGCGCCGAGCGCCAGGAGCGCGCGGTCCGATCCGGCAGCACGCCCGCGGGTCGGCTTGGTCTCCGACAGGCGCTTCAGCAATGGCGTGCGCCACGGCGCGGCGCCGACGACGAGCACCGCATCGGCTCGGCCCACCGCTTCGGCCGGCGTCGAGGTCATGGCGCCCACCCGGCTCAGCGCGCCGAGCTCGGCATAGGTGCCGACCGCGCCGGCGGTGTCGATGGAGGCGCCGATGCGCCCCGCGAGATCGTAGGCCGCGCGGATCGCGGCGACGTCGGCGCTGAGGCCGGCGATCACCGGCGCGCGCGCCTTGGCGAGCAAGGATACGGCCGCCTCGATGGCGGTGCCCGCGTCCGTCGCGCCACCCTTCACCCAGGCTGCCATGCTCCCTCACGCGATATTCTTGTTTGGCTTCGGAGCGGGCGACGGCCGTAAGACCGGACGAAGCGGGTCGCTCCCGAAGGAAGGGATCCCGCCGGATCGGAATGGCTCGACCGCCCGGCAGATCCGGGCGGACGGCAACTCGGCACGCCGTCGCTGGCCTAGGTTTGCATTCATCCGGCCGCCGCGGCAAGGGGGGTCGGAGCACACGCCGAGCGATCGGCCGTACGATCCCGTTGCTTCGGCCGCGTCCCGCGTGGGACAAGCGCGCCGTTCGGGCGGTTCGCCGGCGGGTTTCGGGGGCATGGGCGTGGGCGAGGTTCCCGGGCGGAACGAGGCGGGTACGGCACAGGGCGCCATCCAGGTCGAGGCGCCGGCCCGGCTCCATTTCGGATTCCTGGACCTGCATGGCGGCCTGGGCCGTCGCTTCGGCAGCATCGGGCTCGCCATCGACACGCCGTCCTTGGCGCTCACCGCCCGCCGGGCCGCGGATTTTTCCGTGATCGGCGACGAAGCCGAGCGGGTCCGCGGCTACGCCGAAGCGGCCGCCGGCCATCTCGGCAGCCCGGACGCAGTCTCGATCCATGTCGAGCGGACGATCCCGGCTCATGCCGGATTCGGATCCGGCACGCAGCTCGCCCTCGCGGTGGCGGCAGCCGTGGCGCAGCTCAATGGAGCTCAATTTTCCGCAAAAACCTTCTCCGCCAGCCTCGACCGGGGCAACCGGTCCGGCGTCGGCCTGTGCGCCTTCACGGAGGGCGGCCTGATCGTCGATGGCGGTCGCGGTGACGACGGTGCGCCGCCGCCGGTGACGGCACGGCTCGCCTATCCCGAAGCCTGGCGGATCGTCCTCATCCTCGACCAGAGCATGGCCGGCGTCCACGGCACGCGAGAGGTGGAGGCGTTCCGCGATCTCCCGCGCTTCCCCGAGGCGCAGGCCGCCGAGATCTGCCGGATCGTGCTGATGCAGGTCCTGCCGGCGGCGGCGCTCGCCGAGCCGCAGGGTTTCGGTGCCGGCATCACGCGAATCCAGGACCTGATCGGCGACCACTTCGCCCCACACCAGGGCGGCCGCTACGCCAGCGCCGCGGTGGCGGAGGCTTTGGCAAATGCCGCCGCGCAGGGCGTGCCGGGCTACGGCCAGTCGTCCTGGGGGCCGACCGGGTTCGTACTGATGCCCTCCGAAGCGGAGGCGCAGGCCCTCGTGGCTCGTCTCGACCGCGGCGGACCGCTCCGCTTCCTGATCGCTCGGGGCCGCAACACCGGCGCCACGATAACCACGGTGGCCTGAACCGGCGCCCCCGGGCTTGACCGCGGCGTCCGCAGGGCGTTTTGGACGGACAGCAGGCGCGGATCGACGCGCGCCGCACGGGATAGGACGCCATGGCCCGCTCGATCCTCCACATGCTGACGCCGCTCCGGCACATGAGCCCGTTCGACGTGAACATGGCCGTCGATGCCGGCTTCGAGACGGTGGTGACCTACACGGAGGTCAGCCTCGCCGACGTGGTCTCGCTGACCCAGGATTCGATTTTTTCTCGCGCGCCGGCCGACGGCACCCGCACGGGCCTCTTCATCGGCGGCAAGAATGCCGAGGACGCCCTCGACATGGTCGACCGCGCCAAGAAAGCGTTCGTGCCACCCTTCGTAAACCATGTCTTCGCCGATCCGGCCGGCTCGTTCACCACCGGCGCCGCCATGGTCGCGCAGGTTTCCCGGGCGCTCCGGCAGAAGTTCAACACCGACTTGACCGGCAAGCGCATCGTGATCTTCGGCGGCGCCGGCGTCGTCGCCTACGTGGCTGCGGTGATCGGCGCGCTTCAGGGCGCGCAGACCGTCCTGGTCGGCCATGACGGCGAGGAGCGGGTCTCGAAGATCGCCTTCACGATGAAGTGGCGCTTCGGCATCGAGGTCGGCGCCGTCGACGGCACGACGCCGGAGGATCGCCGCATCGCGATCCGCGACGCCGACGTGATTCTTTCCGCCGGCCCGGCCGGCATCCCGATCCTCTCGGCCGAGGACCTGAAGTCCGCCCCAAAGCTTCTCGTCGCCTCCGACGTGAATGCCGTGCCGCCGGCCGGCATCGCCGGGATCGACGTCAACGCCGTCGATGTGCCCCTGCCGACCGGGAAGGGCGTCGGCATCGGCGCCTTGGCGGTAGGCAACGTGAAGTACCAGACGCAGCGCCGCCTGTTCGACCGGATGCTCGCCTCCGACACGCCGCTCTGCCTCGATTTCCGCGACGCCTACACCTTGGCGGTCGAGATCGCCGGCTGAGCCGGCACCGGCGCATCCCGGCATGGCCCAGGCGATCCTGATCGCCGCGCAGGCCGGGCGCGCCCTCGCCGAGGCGGCCCGGCGGGCGGGGCTGCGCCCCTACGTGGCTGACCTGTTCGGCGATTCCGATACGCTGGCGCTGAGCGAGGCCTACCGGTCGCTCCCGGGCCGCTTCGGCAGCCCGATCGCCGCTGACGCCACCCTCGCGGCCATCGACGCACTGGCCGATGCCGCCGGATCGCCGATGGGCATCGTCCTGGGCAGTGGCTTCGAGGACGCCCCCGGCCTCGTCGCCCACATCGCGGAAAACCATCGGCTGATCGGCGCCGATGCCGGCGCCATCGCGGCGCTCAAGGATCCGTTCACGTTCGCGGCGCTCTGCGCCCGGCTCGGCGTGCCGTATCCGCCGATTGCGACGAGCGCGCCACCCGATCCGTCCGTCTGGCTGCTCAAGCGTGTCGGCGGCAGCGGCGGCAGCCATATTCGGTCGGCGACACGCGGCCCCGCGCCGGAGGGCCATTATTTTCAGGTTCGGGTCCCCGGCCGGCCCTACGCGCTGAATTTTTTGGCCGATGGTCGCACGATCCAGGTGCTGGCCTGCACCGAGCAATGGTGCGCGCCGTCGCCGATCCGGCCCTATCGCTACGGCGGCGCCCTGGCCACCGGCGCTGCTGAGGTCCCGCTTCTCCCCGATGCGCTCTTGTCTGCGGTCACAGAAGCCGTTGCAAAAATAGCTGCGGCGACCGGCCTGCGCGGGCTCGCCAGCGCCGATTTTCTGGCCGACGAATCCGGCTGGTGGCTCACCGAGATCAACCCGAGGCCCGGCGCGACCCTGGATATCCTGGATCGGCGGAGCACGCCCCTGCTGGCCGCCCATATCGAGGCCAGCCTCGGCACCATGCCGACGCTCGGCGCGCAACCGGCGGATGCGGCCGCCGCGCAGATCTGTTACGCGGAGCGCGAGCATGCGCCCGTCCCGGACTTCTTTTGGCCGGATCACGTGCGCGACCGCCCGCGCCCCGGCACGGTGGTCCTCCGCGACGGGCCCCTCTGCACGGTGCTTGCCCTTGGGGCCGACCGGCAGGCGGCGCTCGACAGTCTGAACACGCGGACGGCGCGGCTGCGCGCTGCCCTGTCCGCAAAGAAAACGCACCCCGAGGAAGCCCTGTGATGAGTGCCAGCCAATCCTATCCCAGCGTCAACGCGCTGACGGCGCCGCTGATCGAGCGGTTCGTGGCCGACGCCGCGACCCTGCGCCTGTCGGTCTCGCAGGCGGCCGGCGGTGCCCGGATGGTCGATGCCGGCGCGCAGGCGCGGGGCTCCATCGAGGCCGGCCGGCGCATCGCCGAGATTTGCCTCGGCGGCCTCGGCACCGTCACCATCGCCCCGAGCGGCCCGATCGCCTCCTGGCCGTATTCCGTGATCGTCCACGCCGCCGATCCGGTGCTCGCCTGCTTGGGCAGCCAGTATGCCGGCTGGAGTCTGGCCGACGAGGCCGGCGATTCGGGCTTCTTCGCCCTCGGCTCGGGTCCGGGCCGCGCGGTCGCGGCCGTCGAGGACCTGTATCAGGAGCTGGGCTACCGGGATTCGGCCACGAAGACCGCCCTGGTCCTCGAAGCGGCCGGCGGGCCGCCCGAGAGCGTCGTCGCCAAGGTCGCCGAGGCCGCCGGTTTGCGCCCCGAGGATCTGACCTTCATCTTCGCCCCGACCCAGAGCCTCGCCGGCTCGACCCAGGTGGTCGCACGCGTGCTCGAAGTCGCCCTGCACAAGGCTCACACGGTCGGGTTCGATCTGCACGCCATCGTCGACGGCATCGGCTCGGCGCCGCTCTCGCCCCCGCATCCGGATTTCATCAAGGCGATGGGCCGGACCAACGACGCGATCATCTATGGCGGTCGGGTCCAGCTCTTCGTCGACGCCGACGATGCCGACGCCAAGCAGCTCGCCGAGCAGATCCCGTCCACCACGTCGAGCGACCACGGCGCCCCGTTCGCCGAGATCTTTTCGCGGGTGAACGGCGACTTCTACAAGATCGACGGCGCCCTGTTCTCGCCGGCCGAAGCGATCGTCACGTCGGTGCGCACCGGCGCCACCTATCGCGGCGGCCGCCTGGAGCCAACGCTGGTGGATGCGTCGTTCGCGTAGGTCGTTCGGGTCCCTCCGGCTAGGCTTTATGAGAGCGCGGCGTGAACCTCGTCACGTCGTCGATCCTGTGAAGCGCGGGTCCCCTCTCCCGTGCGGGAGAGGGACAGGGTGAGGGGTGCGACCTCTCCGGAAAGTTCAGGTCCCTCACCCCAACCCTCTCCCGCACGGGAGAGGGGGCGCGTCGTGGCAAGCGTCCACCATAACGCCTTGAAACTGCAACGACCGTAGCCTTTCCCCGCGGGGAAGCACCGTCGAGAGTCTTCCATCCATGCGCATCGCCCTCGCGGCCGATAACGGCAACTGGCACAAGGCCCGACTCCTGGCGGCCCTGCGGGCACAGGGGGTCGAGCCAGTGCTGTTCTCCCTGGCCGACGTGATCGTCGCCACCGGCGGCGGCGAGCCCCTGCGGGTCCCGGGCTTTTCCGGCGCGCTGCCCGGCGGCATGCTGCTGCGGACCATCGCGGGCGGCACCTTCGAGGCCACCACCATGCGGCTCGGCGTGCTGCACGCCCTGGTCTCGGCCGGCGTCACCGTCTGGAACGCGCCGACCGCCATCGAGCGCTCGGTGGACAAGGCGGCGACCTCGCTGCTCATCGCCCGGGCCGGCCTGCCGACGCCGGAGACCTGGGTGGTCTCGAAGCGCGAGGCAGCCGCCGAGATCGTCGAGCGCGAAGGCCGCCCGGGCGCACCGCTGGTCCTGAAGCCGCTGTTCGGCTCGCAGGGGGAGGGGCTCGCGCTGATCGAGCGTCCGGAGGACCTGCCCGACGAGGAGGCGGTCGCCCGGGTCTACTATCTCCAGCGCTACGTGCCCCGGCGCGACGGCTTGTGGCGCGACTATCGCGTGTTCGTCTGCGACGGCCGGGCGATCGCCGGCATGATCCGCGAGGGCGACGGCTGGATCACCAACGTCCATCGCGGCGGCCGGCCGCTGCCCTGGGCGATGCCACCCGCCGCCGCCGAGATGGCGGAAGCCGCCGCAGCCGCGGTCGGGGTCGATTACTCCGGCGTCGACCTCGTCGAGGACGGGGAGGGCAGCTTCGCGATCCTCGAAGTCAATTCCATGCCGGCCTGGTCGGGCCTCCAGACCGTGTGCGAGACCGACATCGCTGCCGCCGTGGTGCGGGGTTTCCTCGCCGCCGTCCGAGGCGCAAGCGTTCCGCGGCTCGTGGTGGCATGAGCGCCCTTGAGCCCAGGCTGATCGGCACGCTCTACCGCGCCGCCTGCCTCGCGGAGCTCGACGCGCTGAAGCCCGGTAACGTCCACGCCTACGCCGCCGGCCACCGCATGGTGGTGGCCGATTTCGTCACCAGCGCCGATGTCTCGGCGCCGGAGCTGGCCCGGGCCGGGGCAGGAACCGGCGAGCGGGTCCGGGCCGGGATCGCGGCGACCCTGGCTGCAGTCGCCCAGAACACGAATCTAGGGATTTTTCTGCTCTGCGCGCCCCTCGCGGTCGCGGCCGAGCGCGGCCTATCGGTCGGCGCGGTGCTGGATGATCTCGACGCGGCGGATTCGGTTGCGGTGTTCGCGGCGATCCGACTCGCCAACCCGGGTGGCCTCGGCCGGGCCGCGAAGCACGACGTGGCCGCGGAGGCCCCCGCTTCCCTGCGTGCCGCTATGGCGGAGGCGGCCGACCGGGACCGCATCGCCCGCGCCTACGGGACCGGCTTCTCGGACATCGGCTTGATCGGGCTGCCGGCGCTCGCCGAGGCGCGTGCCCAGGGCCTCGATCCGTCCTGGTGCACGACGGCGATCCATCTCGCCTATCTCCGCTCCGTTCCGGACAGCCACATCGCCCGCAAGGCGGGCGCATCGGTGGCCGAGGGTGTTCGCCTGGAAGTGGAAGCTGTGCTCTCCGGGCTTGACCTCGCCGCCCGGCCGGCGGAACCGCTGCTCGCCCTCGACGCGTCGCTCAAGGCCCGCGGGCTCAACCCCGGCACGAGCGCGGATTTCACGGTGGCCACCTTGTTCTGGGACGCACTCGCATCGGCCGGGGCCGCCCTGGCGTGAAACGTCGAAAAGTTCCCGCATTTCGAGGCCCCGCGCCAAAGAAATTCCTCACCATCAGGGTGTTGCGCGGGTTGTGAGCCGCTGGGCCTCACTGTAGGGTCCGGCGCGCTGTCCGGCCCAACCGGCTCGGCCCATCCGGCACGGCCGGATGGTCGGGCGCCGATAACAAGGATGGCTTCCCGGCCGCTGGCCTCGTCCGGCGCCGCGGCCCTATTTCGGAATCCAGGGAGAGACACCGAATGGCGAAGATCACCAAGGTTCAGGTTGGCGAAGCCCTCGTCGGCGACGGCAACGAAGTCGCTCACATCGACCTGATCATCGGACCGCGCGGCTCGCCCGCCGAGACGGCTTTCTGCAACGGCCTCGTGAACAACAAGCACGGCTTCACCAGCCTGCTCGCGGTCATCGCGCCGAACCTGCCCTGCAAGCCGAACACCCTGATGTTCAACAAGGTCACCATCAACGACGCCCGTCAGGCCGTCCAGATGTTCGGCCCGGCCCAGCACGGCGTTGCCAAGGCCGTCCAGGACGCCGTTGCCGAAGGCATCATCCCGGCCGATGAGGCCGACGACCTGTTCATCCTGGTCGGCGTGTTCATCCACTGGGAAGCGGCCGACGACGCCAAGATCCAGAAGTACAACTACGAGGCCACCAAGCTCTCGATCCAGCGCGCCGTGAACGGCGAGCCGAAGGCCTCGGTCGTCACCGAGCAGCGCAACTCGGCTCAGCACCCCTTCGCCGCCAATTAGATCGGGGACGGTCCTGGGCAGAGTGAGCCTCCGCCCGCACCGCGGGGCCTGCTCCAGCGACTGGCCTCGATCTTCTTAGGTCGATAACGACACCCACCGACGGGACGGCGCAAGCCGTCCCGTTTTTGGTTTCAGGCCCCCTCGAACCTGCCCGTCGCGGCGGTCCGGTTGACGCGCCAGGTGGCACGACCTAGAGGCTTCCCACCATGCCAAGCTCGCTCCGCACAGGATCGTATTACCCGCCGCTCCCATAGCGGCGGCCTGCTTGTCATGCCCAACCGCTGCGTCGTCGGCGGTTGCTCATGTTCATGATCCGCCGACCTCGCTCCTGCCCGAGGTCACCGTGTCATCCTCCCAAGTCACTCAGCTTCGCCCGACCATCGGGATCATCGGCTTCGGCGCCTTCGGCCGCCTGATCACCCAGTACCTCGCGCCGCATGCGGCGTTGCGCGTCTACGACCCGCGCTCGGCTGAGCCCGATGCCCAGACCTACGGTGCCGTGCGGACGGACCTGGCGGCGGCGGCCCGCTGCCCGGTCGTCATCCTCGCCGTTCCGGTTTCCCGCTTGGCCGAGGTCGTGGCCGCGATCGCCCCGCATCTCCGGCCCGGAACGCTCGTGGTCGATGTCGGCTCGGTGAAGATGGAGCCCGTCGCGATCATGCGGGCGGGACTACCCGCCGACGTCGAGATCCTCGGCACCCATCCCCTGTTCGGACCCCAGAGTGCCGCCGACGGAATCGCCGGTCTGAAAATCGCCGTCTGTCCGGTCTCGGGGCGGCGCGGGCGGCGTGCCGCGGCCTTCCTTAGGAAGGTGCTGAAGCTCAAGGTGATCGTCACGACGCCGGAAGCCCACGACCGCGAGGCCGCAGCCGTTCAGGGCCTGACGCATCTGATCGCGCGGGTGCTCGTCGCCATGGAGCCGCTTCCCACGCACATGACCACGCGGAGCTTTTCACTGCTCATGCAAGCGGTCGACATGGTCCGGCATGACGCGCCCGAAGTCTTCGAGGCGATCGAGCGGTCGAATCCGTTTGCCGCCGAAATCCGCCAGCGCTTCTTCGAGCTTGCCGCGCAAGTCGAGGCCGATCTCGCGCGGGACGACGATGCCGTGCCCCCCGGACAGCCGTCCATAACGATCGCCCGGACCCACGCCGGAGCGTGAAAGGATTGGATCGCCCAACGGAAAAGGGGCCGCCTCGCGGCGACCCCCTTCCTCATTTCGGCGCGTGGCTTGGACTTAGAAGTCCATGCCGCCCATGCCGCCGCCGCCCGGCATCGCGGGGGCGCCGCTGTCCTTCTTCGGGGCGTCGGCGACCATGGCCTCGGTGGTCACCAGCAGGCCGGCGACCGAAGCCGCGTCCTGCAGTGCGGTGCGCACGACCTTGGCCGGGTCGACGATGCCGGCCTGGATCATGTCGACATACTCTTCGGTCTGGGCGTTGAAGCCGTAGGTCTCCGAGGAGGTGTTGTCGGTGATCTTGCCGACGACGATCGAGCCTTCCACGCCCGCGTTCTGGGCGATCTGACGGATCGGGGCCTCAAGCGCCTTCAGCACGATCTTGATGCCGGCCTGGACGTCCGGAACGTCGGACTTCAGTTCGGCAACCGCCTTCTTGGCGCGCAGCAGCGCGGTGCCGCCGCCGGGAACGATACCCTCTTCCACCGCAGCGCGGGTGGCGTTGAGGGCGTCGTCGACGCGGTCCTTCTTCTCCTTGACCTCGACCTCGGTGGCGCCGCCGACGCGGATCACCGCGACACCGCCTGCGAGCTTGGCCAGACGCTCCTGCAGCTTCTCGCGGTCGTAGTCCGAGGTGGTCTCCTCGATCTGCGCCTTGATCTGGCTGATCCGACCCTCGATGTCCGACTTCTCGCCGACGCCGTCGATGATCGTGGTGTTTTCTTTCTCGATCCGCACCCGCTTGGCCCGGCCGAGCATCGGCAGCGTGACGTTCTCGAGCTTGATGCCCAGATCCTCGGCGATCATCTGGCCCTTGGTCAGGATCGCGATGTCCTCGAGCATCGCCTTGCGACGGTCACCGAAGCCCGGCGCCTTCACGGCCGCGACCTTGAGGCCGCCGCGCAGCTTGTTCACGACGAGCGTGGCCAGCGCCTCGCCCTCGATGTCCTCGGCGATGATCAGCAGCGGCTTGCCGGTCTGCACCACGGCTTCGAGCACCGGCAGCATCGCCTGGAGCGAGGACAGCTTCTTCTCGTGGATGAGGATGTAGGGGTCTTCCAGCTCGGCGACCATCTTCTCCGCGTTGGTGATGAAGTACGGGGAGAGGTAGCCACGGTCGAACTGCATGCCCTCGACGACGTCGAGTTCGGTCTCGGCGGTCTTGGCCTCCTCGACGGTGATGACACCCTCGTTGCCGACCTTCTGCATGGCGTGGGCGATCATCTCGCCGATCTCCTTGTCGCCATTGGCGGAGATCGTGCCGACCTGGGCGACCTCGTCGGAGGTCGAGACCTTCTTGGCGCGCGCGATGATGTCCTTCACCGCAGCCGCGGTCGCGAGGTCGATACCGCGCTTCAGGTCCATCGGGTTGATGCCGGCGGCGACGTACTTGGCGCCTTCGCGGACGATGGCCTGGGCCAGCACGGTCGCGGTGGTGGTGCCGTCACCCGCGATGTCGTTGGTCTTCGAGGCCACTTCGCGCACCATCTGGGCGCCCATGTTCTCGAACTTGTCGGCGAGTTCGATCTCCTTGGCGACGGTGACGCCGTCCTTGGTGATGCGCGGGGCGCCGAAGCTCTTCTCGATCACGACGTTGCGGCCCTTGGGGCCCAGCGTCACCTTCACCGCGTCGGCGAGGATGTCGACACCGCGCAGCATCTTATCGCGGGCGTCGGCGGAGAAACGAACGTCTTTCGCTGCCATGGTTTGCCTCTTGTGGTTGGATGGAACCCCAAGGCCTCAGACGGCCTCAAAGGGCTGGGACGGGTGAACCGATCAGAGGGCGACGACGCCCATGATGTCGGATTCCTTCATGATCAGGAGGTCCTGACCATCGATCTTGACCTCTGTGCCGGACCACTTGCCGAACAGGACGCGGTCGCCGGCCTTGACGTCGAGCGCGTTGACGCGGCCCTGCTCGTCGCGAGCGCCGGGGCCGACGGCGACGATCTCGCCCTCCTGCGGCTTCTCCTTGGCGGTGTCCGGGATGATGATGCCGCCCTTGGTCTTTTCCTCGCTCTCGATGCGACGGACGACCACGCGGTCGTGCAGCGGACGGAACTTCATGAGCTGCCCTCTTGCTTCAAGTCTGCAGTTGGCGTTGATGCGGCCGGCGAGGCCGCGTCCGAGCCGGACTGTTAGCACTCTGTCTTGGCGAGTGCCAATGACGGCGGCGAGATAGCCCTCGCGCGGTCTCGAGTCAATGCTGTCGCACCCTCGCGCGACGGCGCGATGACGTGGCATCGCTCGCCTTTTCACAATGGATGACGCGCTCTCATGCTGAGCCTGCACGGACCCGAGGGCGCGGTGACGCTCGACCCGGGCGGACCGATTCCGCGCAACGCGGTCTGGCTCGATCTCAACGATCCGAGTTCCGAGGAGGCCGCCGCCGTGGAGGCGGCGACCGGCCTGCGCGTGCCGTCCCGGGCGGCCCTGTCGGAGGTCGAATCCTCAAGCCGGCTGCGCCGGGTGAAGGGCGGCCTGTCGCTCTCGACGCCAATGATCACCTTCGAGAGCAGCGAATCGCAGCTGAAGCCGCTCGGCTTCCTCCTGTCGAAGGACCATCTCGTCACCATCCGGTTCCACGACCTGCGCGCGTTCGATTCGTCCGAGAAACGGGTCGCCGACGGGGACGGCAGCGTGACCCCGAGCGAGATCTTCCTGGTGATCCTGGAGGAGCTGGTCGACAGCCTCGCCGACGCTCTGGAAGATATGGGCTCCGAGCTCGATACGCTCTCCACCCGGATCTTCGACTTCGACGTGCGCGGCGCGAACCGGCGGCGGCTGGAGAGCCCGCCGCCGCGCCGACGCGATCTGGCGCTGCGCCGGATCCTGCGCGGCATCAGCAACCGCGGAAAGGTGTTGGGGAAGATCCGCGCCAGCCTGCTCGGCCTGGAACGGATCGTGCCGTTCGTGTCGGCGGCCTGCGACGGCCTGGGGCTGCCCGAGGACGGCCGCTTCGAGACGATCCGGCGGGATATCGAATCCCTCGACGAGTTCGAGACGCGACTCGCGGAGAACGTCCAGTTCCTCCTCGACGCGACGCTCGGGCTCATCAACATCGAGCAGAACAACGTTTTCCGCGTGCTCACCGTCGTGTCGGTGGTGGGCGTGCCGCCGACCCTGATCGCCTCGATGTACGGCATGAACTTCAAGCACATGCCGGAGCTGGACTGGGCCTACGGCTATCCCTACGCCCTCGGCCTCATCCTATTCAGCGCTCTCGCGCCGATCGTGTATTTTCGGATACGCGGCTGGTTCTGATATTCATCACTCAATACGGATCCTTCTAAGCGACCAAACGATCGAGAACGAAATACATGTGCGTTTAGCCACAGAGCTGCGGAAGCGATATATTTTCGAGCTCCGGATATTGTAAGAGACTGTCGAGACCCTACCAAATTAGATAAAAATTAACGCAATATGGGCTACGTGCTGGGTCGAGCAGCGCGAGCACTGAAATGTTCAAGAAATCCGGATATAGCGAGTCACAGGCCAAGCTTGACGCCCTGAATCGGTCGTTGGCGACGATCGAATTCTCCATGGACGGGCAGGTCCTCGACGCCAACCAGAATTTTCTTAGCCTGATGAAGTACACCCTGGCGGATGTACACAACAAGCATCATCGCATCTTCGTCGATCCCGCCTTTGCCAAGAGCGCCGACTACGCGGCGTTCTGGGCGAAGCTGAAGGACGGCCAATACGTCACCGGTGAGTTCCTGCGCCTCGACAAGAACGGCACGGAGGTCTGGCTGGAGGCGACCTACAACCCCATCCTCGATGCACGCGGCCGCCCGGTGAAGGTCGTCAAGTTCGCGGCCGACATCACGGCCAAGAAGAACGAGATCGACCGCCTGATGTCGATGATCGACAACATGCCGGTGGCGGTGATGACCGCCGATCCGCACAATGAGTTCAAGATTAATTACCTGAACGCCACCTCGCGCAGGACCCTTGGGCCGCTTGAGCAGTACCTGCCGATCAAGGTCGATCAGATGCTCGACCATTCATTCGACGTGTTCCACAAGAACCCGCATCATCAGCGCAATATGCTCGCGGATGCGAGCCGGCTGCCGCATCGGACCAAGATCAAAGTCGGCCCGGAGACGCTCGACCTGCAGGTCACGGCGGTCAACGACCGAAAGGGCAATTATATCGGGCCGATGCTCACCTGGGGCATCGTCTCGGCTCAGGTGAACATGGCGACCGACGTGAGCCGGGTGGTCGATGCCGTCGGGTCGGCGATCCGCGACATGCAGCACTCGGCCGAAGGGCTGACGCAATCGGCGGATTCGGCCCGGCAGAAGGCCTCATCGGTCGCGGTGAATTCCGAGCAGATGAACAGCGCCATCCAGGAGATCTCCGGCCAGGTCGGACGGGTCTCGGAGCGCGCCCGGCAGATCGCGGTCCAGGCCGAGACCACGGACGCCACGATGCGGCGGCTGGCCGAGAATGCCCGCGAGGTCGATGCGGTGGTCGGCATGATCAAGTCGATTGCCGGCCAGACCAATCTCCTGGCGCTGAACGCCACGATCGAGGCCGCCCGGGCCGGCGCCGCCGGACGGGGCTTCGCGGTGGTCGCCAGCGAGGTGAAGGCTCTCGCCGAGCAGACCGCCAAGGCGACGGGCGACATCACCCAGCAGGTCGCGGCGATCCAGAGCGCCACCGGCGAGGCCGTTGGGGCGATCGAGATGATCACCGCCGCGGTCGCCGAGCTCTCGAATCTGACCCTGGCGATGGCGAGCGCCGTCGAGGAGCAGGCGGTCTCGACCCATGAGATGTCGGGCAATATCGGCGGCGTCTCGCAGGCCGCCAACGCCACCGGTCAGCTCGCCGAGGCCGTGCTGGGCGTCGCCGAGAGCCTGGCCGGCCACTCGTCGGACCTCTCGGAGAGCGTCGAGCGGTTCATGAAATCCGCCTGATCGTTTGGTCGGTTTGAGGCGAGGCCGCGAAACGCGTTCGCGGCCTCGTGCGTATCCCTGGCACGCGGCCTCGGAGGAGTTGAGCTGATCTCCCACGCCTTCAGGATTTACCAGCGGACGGTCCTCGTCGCCCTGGCCTGCTGCGCCTCGGTTCTCGCCGAGGCCGAACCGGCCCCCCTGGCGCCGCCCCCCGGCACTACGCCGATCGTCAGCCTCGCCGCCCGGGGCGTGCAGATCTACGCCTGCGTTACAGCGGACGGGGGGTCGGCCTGGGGCGCCGCCAAACCCGAGGCCGAACTGTCCCAGGCTGACGGGCGGGTCGTCGGACACCATTTCGAGGGGCCGACCTGGGAGGCGCAGGACGGCTCTCGGGTGGCCGGATCGGTCATCGACCAGGCGCCGGCACCAAAACCTCACGCCGTCGCGTGGTTGCTGCTCTCGGGCCGAGCCTCCGGGTCCGGCATGCTCGCCGGAACGCGCTACGTGCTGCGCCGAGACACCGACGGCGGCGAGAAGCCGGCGGGCGGATGCACGCCCGGCCAGACCACGCGCGTGCCCTACACCGCGACCTATACGTTCTATCGCTGAGGGCGGTTCAGTCCCGGGCGAGCTGCGCCCGTCCGATGGAAAAAACTCGTCCGTCCCCGAGCAGGTGGGCCGTGAACCCGTTCGGGAACAGGCCCTCGATCGCCCGGTCGCGGACGTTGAGGCCACCCGCATAGGCGCCGAAAGCCGGCATCACCAGGCGGGTGCCGTCCGTGACGAAGCAGCGTCGACGCACCGCCCGGCCGCGCATCGCGACCTTGCCGCAGGGATGGAGATGGCCGGCAATCTCGCCGGGCACGGGCTCTGGGCTCGGCTCGTGGCGCAGGACGAGGCCGCCGAGGGTCAGCGCGTCGGCGTAGCGACCGCCGACCCCCTCGCTCACCGCCGCATCGTGGTTGCCGGCGATCCAGACCCAGTCCCGGCCTTCCTGCAGGGCCGCGACCATGGCCCGGTCGCCCGGCTCCATCCGCTCGGGTCCGCGGTGATCGTGGAAGGAATCCCCCAGCGCGACCACACGGGCCGGATCGTGGCGGATCACGGCTTCGTGCAGGCAGGCCAGGGTCTCGCGGGTGTCGTAGGGCGGCAGGAACTGGCCGGTGCGGGCGGCGTAGGACGAGCCCTTCTCCAGGTGGAGATCGGACACGATCAGGGTGCGATGCTCCGGCAGCCACACGCCGCCGCACAGATCGAGCATCAGGGTCTCGCCCGCCAGCAACAGGGTCGGGTGCTTGTGAGTCTTCTCGAGTCTCAGGCCGGCCGCCAAGATCGCATCCTCGGTCTTAAAGGAGGAGGGCGGATCGCCGGTCAGGACAGAGCCTCCTGAAGAAGCTCGGCCTCTGCCTCGGCTAGAATCTCGTCGGCCCCCTCGCCGTAGACCCGCTCGCGCCCGATCTCGAGCATGACGGATACGGAGAGCGGCGAGACCCGATCGAGAGCCCGGTGAATGATTCGCCCCTGGATGCGCTCTAGCATCATGCCGAGGCGCCTCACGTCGAGGAGTCCGGTTGCCGCATCCTGCCGCGCGGCCCTGAGCAGGAGGTGGTCGGGCTGGTGCTTGCGCAGCACGTCGTAGATCAGATCGGTGGAGATTGTGACCTGCCGGCCCGACTTCTTCAGGCCCGGGTGATGGCGCTCGATCAGGCCGGCGATCACGGCGCATTGCCGGAAGGTGCGCTTCATCATCGCCGATTCATCGAGCCACGCTTCCAAATCGTCGCCCAGCATGTCGACCGCGAACAGGTCGCCGATGAAGTCGGGGTCGAGCGCGGCCCGCTCGGACACGTCCCGGGTCGTCCAGATCGCGATGCCGTAATCGTTCGCCGCGAAGCCGAGGGGGCGCAGGCCGTCGCGCTCCAGCCGGCGGGTGAGCAGCATGCCGAGGGTCTGGTGCGCCAGCCGCCCCTCGAACGGGAAAGCCGTAAGGTAATAGCGCTTGCCCCGCGGAAAGGTCTCGACCAGCAGGTCGCGCTCGCCCGGCAGGACCGAGCGGCGGCGCTGCTGCTGCAGGTAGTCGCCGATCTGCTTCGGCAGGCGGTCCCATTCGAACGGGTCGGCGATGATCGCCCGGACCCGCTCGGCCAGAAAGGTCGAGAGCGGGAATTTCGCGCCGGCATAGGACGGGATCGCCGGGTCGGTACCAAGCGGCGCGCGCGTCACCAGGGCTTCGTCCTCGGACAGGCCCTCGAAGCGCAAAGTCTCGCCGGCGAACAGGAAGGTATCGCCGACCGTGAGCGTCTCGGCGAAATCATCCTCGATCTCGCCCAGCACCCGGCCGCCCTTCGGCAGGACCGTGCCGGGCTTGCCGCGCAAGGATCGGCCGAGCCGCACGCGCACCCGTGCCGCCTCGACGATGGTGCCGACATTCATCCGGTAGGCCTGGGCGGTGCGGGCGTCGCGCACGCGCCACAGCCCGTCGGGCCCGCGCAGGATCTTGGCGAAGCGCTCGTAGGCCCGCAGGGCGTAGCCGCCGGTGGCGACGTAATCGACCACCTGCTCGAACGACTCCCAGGTCAGGCCGGCATAAGGCGAAGCGGAGACGATCTCCTCGTAGAGGCTGAGCGGATCGAAGGCGTCGGCGCAGGCCATGCCGAGCACGTGCTGGGCGAGGACATCAAGTGCACCGAGCCTTGCGTCGGGGGTGTCCTGCGCGGCCTCCTCGACGGCGTCGAGGGCCGCCTGGCACTCCAGCATCTCGAAGCGGTTGCCCGGCACCAGATAGGCCTTCGACGGCTCATCCATGCGGTGGTTGGCCCGGCCGATCCGCTGCATGATCCGGCTCGCGCCCTTGGGCGCCCCGACATTGACCACGAGATCGACGTCGCCCCAGTCGATGCCGAGATCGAGGGTCGCGGTGCAGACGATCGCCCGCAACTGGCCCTCCGCCATGGCCGCCTCGACCCGGCGGCGCTGCTGCGCATCCAGGGAGCCGTGATGGATCGCGATCGGCAGCGCGTCGTCGTTGAGCCGCCACAGCTCCTGGAAAGTGTACTCGGCCTGGAGCCGGGTGTTGACGAAGACGAGCGTCGTGCGGTGCTCGCGGATCAGGTCGTAGATCGCCGGCATCGAGTGCCAGGCGGTGTGCCCCGAAATCGGCAGCGACCGGCCGAGATCGAGCATGCGCAGATCGGCTTTAGCGCCACCTTGGACGGTGACGAGATCGGCCATGGCAAGCTGAACATTCCCTCCCCCCACTGCGGGGGAGGGTGGGCCGGCCGTCAGGCCGGGTCGGGAGAGGGGAGCGACGCTGCCGGAAAGGGCGTGACGGACGCGAAGTTCTGCATCGTCGCGCTGCCCCTCTCCCGACCCCCTTCGGGGGCCACCCTCCCCCGCAGTGGGGGGAGGGGAAAGCTCGAACTGCGGCACCAGATATTTCCGCAGCTCGTCCGGCTCGCGCACCGTCGCGGAGAGCCCGATTGCCGGAAGCCCCGGGCTGAGGCGGTGCAGCCGGGCGAGCGCGAGGGAGAGCAGGTCACCGCGCTTCGAGGTCACGAGGGCGTGCAGCTCGTCGAGGATGACGTAGCGCAGGCCCGAGAAGAATTCCGCGGCGTCGCGATGGGCGATCAGCAGGGCCAGCTGCTCGGGCGTGGTCAGCAGGATGTCCGGCGGCCGGCTGATCTGGCGAGTGCGCTTGTGCGCGGGGGTGTCGCCGGTCCGCGTCTCGACCCGCACGGGCAGCGCCATCTGGGCGATCGGCGCGTCGAGGTTGCGGGCGATGTCGACGGCCAGCGCCTTCAGCGGCGAGACGTAGAGGGTGTGCAGCCCCTTCGCGGCCTTCGGAGCGGGTTTTGCGGCCGCTTGCTCCGAGAGGGCGACCAAGCTCGGCAGGAAGCCCGCGAGCGTCTTGCCGGCCCCGGTCGGCGCCACCAGAAGGGCCGAGCGGCCGTCGCGGACGATCCGCAGCAGGTCGAGCTGATGCGACCGAGGCGTCCAACCACGCGCGGCGAACCACGCCCGGAAGGCCGGCGGCAGGATCTTGGATGCGTCGCTCAGGCCAGAGCCATCAGGAAACGGTCAATCAGTTCCAGAGCACGCTCGCTCATCGGGCTGGGGTAGCGGGCGAAGACGTGGCAACCGCCGGGATAGATCGCGGTGTGGCCGCCATTGCCGGCCGCCGCCCAGCGCGCCGACATGTACAGCGTGTCGTCCAGCAGCGGGTCGGCGGTGCCGATGGTGAACAAGGCCGGCGGCAGGCCCTTCAGGTCGGCGTAGATCGGCGACACGTCCGGGCGACGGCGGTCGATTCCCTCGCGGACGTAGCCGTCGGCGAACTTGGTGAGGTCGAGGGTGTTCACGACGAGACGCTCGTCACCCCAGTTGCGCACCGAGGGGGTCAGGCCGAGGTCGTAGAACCCCGCATTGAGGTTCGCGCCCCGGAACGCCCGCGGCTGGTTGTGCCGGTCGCGCAGGCGCAGCAGCACCATCACGGCAAGATGGGCGCCGACCGACTCGCCGCCGATCGTCAGCGCATGGATGCCGAACTCGGCCCGGCCCGGCCCTGCGAGCCAGAGGGCCGCGGCCTCACAATCCTGGAGGGCGGCCGGGTAGGGATGCTCGGGGGCGAGCCGGTATTCCACCGACAGCACCACGAAGCCGCAGGCATCGGCGATGCGCTCCAGCCACGGATCCTGCTCGTCGGCGGCGCCCCAGACCCAGCCGCCCCGGTGGATGTGCAGATAGGCGCCGCGCAGCTTGGTGGTGGCCTTCGGGCGGATCACCCGGAGCTTCAGCGGGCCGCCGGGGCCCTCGATCGTCAGCCATTCCGCCCGGGCACTGTGCGGCATCGCCGGCGCGGCCTTGGTGCCGGCGCGGCGGCGGGCACGCACCTCCTCGATCGGCAACGACCAGGGGTCGGGCAGGGCGGCGTGCGCCGCGACGATCTCGGCGTTGAGCCGAAGCGTCTCGGGATCGATCGTCGCCGGGTCGAACAAGGCGTGGTCGATCATGCTGGGTCTCGTCCCGTCGGCAATGTCCCGCGGCCATTCCCGGCATCTTGGCGGGACGGGCCTCGCTTGCCATCTCGGGTCCGTGGGTGAAACCCGCTAACGTTTGATCCGGGATCCGGTTTCGACGCGGTGTGGTGCGCCGGCCACGGTTCCGCCCGTTTCCTCGCCGATCCGGACGGCTCCAGGCTTCATGAGGACGCGATGCTCGTCGATCACGACCGGCGCCGACACGGTGCCCCGCCGCCGAACGACGCCTATGGGGCGGAAACCTACCCGCCGCGCGCCTCCGCGCTGCGCCGATTCCTCGGCGGCTCCCCCGCCGGCGTGTTCCTGCGCCTGCTGTTCCTGTCGATGCTGGTCGGCGCCTTCATGTCGATGCTCGGCCTGACGCCGGGCCGGCTGTTCTGGCGCGTCTACGATTCGGCCCGGGCGCTGCTGGAGCTCGGCCTCGCCTCGCTCAACGAGTTCGGCGGCTGGATCGTGGCCGGTGCGATCGTCGTGATCCCGCTTTGGCTGATCTCGCGCCTGTTCGCGACCTCGCGCTGACAAGGCGGTTCCCGAACCGTTCCCATGCCTTAAGCTCACGGCATGAATCCTCCGCCCCGCGCCTCAGTCCTGCCGACGCATCGCCGCGTGCTGGCTCTGGCCCTTCCAATGACGTTGGCCAACGTCACGACGCCGATGCTCGGCTTCGTCGGCGCCGCCGTGATCGGCCGGCTCGGCGACGCGGCCCTGCTCGGGGCGGTGGCGCTGGGGGCCGTGGTCTTCGACGTGATCTTCTGGGCCTTCGGGGCGCTCCGCATGGCGACCGCGGGGATGACCGCCCAGGCGGTCGGCGCCAAGGACGAAACGGATGTCGACCGCATCCTCGCTCGGGCGCTGGGGGCCGGTGCCGTGATCGGCTTGAGCCTCGTCGTGCTGCAAGGGCCGATCGCCCAGGCCGCCTTCGCGGTGAGCGGCGCCAGCGAGGCGGTGACCGCAGGGCTCGCCACCTATTTCCACATCCGCATCCTGTCCGCCCCCTTCGTGCTCGCGAGCTACGGCGTGCTCGGCTCGGTGGTGGGACGCGGCCGGACCGATCTCGGCCTGCTGCTGCAGGTGGCGATCAACCTGGCCAATGTCGGGCTGACCCTGGCCTTCGTGCTTTGGCTCGGGATGGGGCTCGCCGGCGCGGCGCTGGCGGCCGTGTGTGCGGAAGCGGTTGGGCTCGGTCTCGGGCTGATCGTGCTGGCGCGGCTCGGCTCGCGGCCGTTCCGGGTGCCCCTGCGCGACTTGCGGGACGCCGCGGCTCTGCGCCGGACGTTCAGCGTCAACCTCGACGTGATCCTGCGCACCCTGGCGTTGATCACCGCCATCGTCCTGTTCTCGGCGCTGGGCGCCCGGCAGGGCGACGTGGTGTTGGCGGCCAATTCCGTCCTGTGGAATTTGTTTCTGATTGGCGGGTTCTTCCTCGACGGGTTCGCCACGGCGGCGGAGACGCTGTGCGGGCAGGCGGTGGGCGCCCGGGACGCGGAGGCGTTCCGACGGGCGGCAACCTTGAGTTTGCGCTGGTGCCTGGGCTTCGGGATCGGCGTCAGCCTGCTGGCCTTGGGCGGGGGCGCGGCCTTCATCGATTTCGTCACCACCAGCGAGCCGGTGCGCGCGACCGCGCGAGCGTATCTGCCGCTCGCCGCCCTGGCGCCCCTCGTCGCGGCGGCGCCGTTCGCCTATGACGGGATCTATGTCGGCGCCACCTGGACCCGGGCGATGCGCAACCTGATGTTGGGCGCGCTGGCGGCCTACGGCGCGGTCCTGGTGCTGGTCCAGAGCCTGGGTCTCGGCAATACCGGGCTGTGGCTGGCCTTCGTGGCGTTCCTCGGCGCGCGGGGCCTGTTCCAGGCCTTCGCATTTCCGGGCCTGGCCCGGGCGACGTTCGGCAATTCTTCGCCGGTCCCGGTCCGCAAAACCGCGTCAGACTTCGCATAGCCTTCGCAGGCTAAGGGCCCGTTGGTGATTCTTCGAAGAGGAACCGCCCGAATCTTCGATCGAACAGCGACTCGGTCAGTGCGGGTCCTTCCAGGTCGTCGCGGCCGGCGGCGCGGCCCGGGCGACGGTCCCGGTGGTGCGCGGCAGATCGGCCTCGGCGCGCCGCTGCGGCGCCCGCCGGAGGCTGCCGTAACGCCGGCCCCGGCGGACATGGCGGCGGCCGCGCTCGGTGGAATTGCCGACGAACCCGCCGACCACGGCACCAGCCACCGCCCCGATCGGACCGGCGACGAGGGCGCCTGCCACCGCGCCGGAGCCGACCCCGAGGGTGGTCCGGCTCTGGGCCCGGGCGGGATCGGGCGCCCCGGCCAGGACCAGGCCGGCCAGCAGGAAGACGGTCGAGACGAGGCGCATGGTATCGGATCCCGGGATCCAAGGATTGGACATCAACCGTCCTTATCCGGGAGAACATGACCAAAGCACGGCTGGATATTGCAGCACGCCGGACAGTATCAAACGCCGCGGGCTCTCACCGATCCCGGCGGACGCGGTGTGGCCTGGACGAGCCCATGCTCTAGGGTGCACCGCAACGAAAGCCGGCCGCGCAGAGCGGCCGCACGAGGGAGATGCCCATATGGCCACGACGACCGACCTGCGCCTGCGCCGGAGCGTGCTCTACATGCCCGGCTCGAACCAGCGGGCGCTCGACAAGGCCAAGACCCTGCCGGTCGACAGCATCATCCTCGACCTCGAGGACGCGGTCGGCCCCGAGGAGAAGGAGATCGCCCGGGAGCAGGTCTGCGCCGCGGTCAAGAGCGGCGCCTATGGCAGCCGCGAGCTGGTGATCCGGGTCAACGCCCCCCAGACGCCCTGGGGCGAGGCCGACCTCCACGCCGCCATCGAGGCCAAGCCCGACGCGATCCTGATGCCGAAGGTGTCGTCCCCGGCGGTGCTGGAGAGCATCGCCGACCGGCTCGAATCCCTCGACGCCCCGGAGGGCATCGCCGTCTGGGCGATGATCGAGACCCCGGCCTCGATCCTTAACATCCAGGCGATCGCCCAGGCCAAGCGCGACCCGCGCAAGCGCCTGACCTGCCTGGTGCTCGGCACCAACGACCTCGCCAAGGACACCTGGGCCAAGATCGTCCCGGGCCGCGTGCCGATGCTGCCCTGGATGATGATGGCGCTGGCCGCCGCCCGGGCCGAGGGCCTGGCGATCCTCGACGGCGTCTACAACGACATCGCCGACACGGAGGGCTGCCGCGACGAGTGCCGCCAGGCCCGGGACCTCGGCTTCGACGGCAAGACCCTGATCCACCCCACGCAATTGGAGCCGGCCAACGCCTCGTTCGCGCCGACCGAGGAGGAGGTACGCCGGGCCAAGCTGGTGATCGAGGCGTTCGAGCGCCCGGAATACGCCAAGCGCGGCGCGATCAAGCTCGAAGGCCGCCTCTACGAACGCCAGCACCTCGGCGTGAACCGCCGCGCCGTGACCTGGGCCGAGGCGATCAAGGCGAAGGGGTTCTGACAAAGAGAGCCGCCCTCGCCAACGTTGGGCGCGGGCGCGGCTCCAGGCCCTCAGATGCAATACCCCCGCCGCCGTACCGGTATCCGCTTCGGCGGCGGGCGCGTTCGGGTCTAACTCCGGTCAGCTTTTGCGTCGGCTGGCCGCTTTCGACCGACGCTGTGTGAAAACGTGGACGCGGTAGAAGGACCTTCTCTCCGGCTCCCCGCCCGATATCGAAAAGGGCACCCTACTGGCTTCAAGGCCGCCATTTGGCGGGCAGGGATGCCTCGCGCAGAGAAGATTGTTCTGCAATTCCAGAGCGCGCCTGCGTTTTCACACAGCCTGGACCCGATGCGGTCGCCAATTATCCATTGGAGGGAGCCCGAAAGCAGACAGTTGCAGCCCCCAAGGTCTGGCGCAGCTATACCAGCGCGTAACCCGCATCCACGCGTTTGATTTTTCCAGTTGTGGCGAGGTGCATCCCGGTCACCCTCAAGCCGTCTACTGCCGCACGGTCGAGGATGCGCCGCCGCGTCGTGATTGCCTCCGCTGGATCGGTGTCCCAGATCACCGTCCAATCCGGATGCGGCATCTGCAGGATCCGCGAGTGGACGATATCGCCCCAGATCAGCAGCCGGTCGGAGCCGTCCGCGATCAAGACGCCCATATGTCCCGGCGTATGACCGGGCAGCGGCAGCGCATGGATACCGGGAGCGAGCTCCGCCTCGCCTGAGATACGCCGGATCCGGCCGGGATAGGCCGCCAGCACCGCCTGTGCGGTCTCGAACATCGGGCTCAACGCCGCGGGAGCGGGGGCTCTGGCGGCCGCGTCCGACCAATAGGCCACCTCACGTTCCTGCAGCACGAGTTCGGCGTTCGCGAACCGAGCGAGGCGGTTCGGCGTCAAGAGGCCGCCGGCATGATCGGCGTGCAGATGGCTGAGCCAGATGGTCTCGACCTCATCCGGCCGCACGCCCTCCGCCGCCAGGGCCGCCGTCACCCGGTCGAAGCCCGGCCCGAGCACGGTGCCGCAACCCGCATCGAGCAGCCAGTGCCGGTCCCCGCGTCGGATCAGGAACGCGTTGACCGGCTCCGGCGATGGGCCCTTCGCCGGAAGACCGGCCCCCTTCAACAGGGCCTGTCCGGCCTGGCTTTCGGCGGCCGGGATCATGCTCGGCTCCAGTGGAAACAGGCCATCGCGCAGCGGCGTCACCGTGAACGCACCGACGCGGTACGGGCCATTCACGGGCGCGGCCATTGCAGGGAGGTGAAATCCCAGCGGGAGCAAGGCGGACGCAGCCAGGAGGTTCCGGCGGGAGAGGTGAAGCGGCATAGTCGGCTCCGTGAAGGGGGGCGGCACCATCCTCCGGATCGTGCCGGGTTCAGACCAGGGAAGTCCTCCTGCGAAAGCCCGGGCATTCTTCCCGTCCGAGTGAGCCATGGCTTGCGCACCCCGACGGTCCCGGTGCCAAATCACAGCCTCGCTTCGAGCCCGGCTGCTTGATCCATGAGCCTGCCCACGCATCTCGGTCTGCGCCTTCTCGTTGTCGCCGCGCTCTGCCTTGCCGGGGCGATCGCATGGGCCGCTTGGGACGCTCGCGCGAGCCTCCGCTGGGAGGCTGCCATGTCGGCAGATCGGATCGCCGGGCAGCTCGCGCGTCAGCCGGGCCTCGGAAGCGGCGGACCAGCGGCCATGCCCGCCAGCGCACCACAGGCGACCCCGGCCATCGTTACGCTCCTGCCGGGCATCTGCGCCGACATTCATCTCGGCGTAGAATTGCCGCGCCGCTTCTGCGGTGACTGGGACGGCCTCGATGCCGCCCCTACGTGGTTCCGCGAAGCTCTCATCGGGGAGGCCGCTGCCGCGCCGACGATCCGGGCGATCGTATATCGCGAGCGGACCATCGGCAGTGTCACAGCATGGCCCGATCCGATGGCATCGGCGGCTCAACTCTGGCGGCGCATGCGCCTCGCGGGCGGACTAGCCCTTGGTGTGGCGGCGGCGACGCTCCTCCTCAATTGGCTCGCCGTGGCGCGCCTGGTCGCACCGGTCGGGCGGATCGTGCATGGGCTGGAAAACCTCGACACGGCCGGCGCCCACCCGCCGCTGCCACGCTTTGCCGCCACAGAGTTCGACCGGATTGCCCGCGCCTGCAACGCCCTCGCCGAACGCCTCGCTTACACTGAGGCCGAGCGCACGGGCTTGATGCAGCGGCTCGTCACGGTTCAGGAGGAAGAACGGCAGGCCCTCGCGCACGACCTGCACGATGCCTTCGGCCAGTGCCTCGCCGCCGTGGGGGCACGCGCCGCAGCGATCGAACTGGCGGCGCCGCCAGAGCGCGACGATCTTCGCGAGGACGCCCAGGGCATCGAAGCCATCGTCGCGACCATGCGGGAGAGCCTGCGGGGAGCCCTGACCCGCCTCGAACTGCCCGATCTCGCCGAGGCCGGATTGGAGGAGGCGCTGCGTGGTCTCGTGGCGGACTGGCGAGGACAACTCAGGTCCGGCCCGACCCTGCATCTCGATATCACGGGCGATCTCACCGGCATGCCCACGAACGTGGCGGCGAGCCTGTATCGGATCGCGCAGGAACTGCTGACGAACGCCTTGCGCCACGGCCGACCGAGCCGGATCTTCCTGCGGCTCGGTCGGTCGGAGGCTGGACCACGAACGGTGACGCTGACGCTCGACGATGACGGCGGGGGCGATCTGTCCCGCACCGTGTCTCACACGGGCCGTGGGCTCGTCGGCATCCGGGCGCGGCTCGCCGCCCTGGGCGGCAGCTTTTCGCTCACCGGCACCGGTTCAGGCATCCGTGCCTGCGCATCTGTGCCAACTGCCGGCTGAGATCGCCCCATGGCCACGACCATCCTGCTCGTCGATGACCATCCCGTCGTGCGTGAGGGCTATCGCCGCCTGATCGAGCGACAGCCGGGTCTGGTCATCGTCGCGGAAGCCGAGAACGCGGCCGAGGCCTATTCCCGATACAAGGCTCACGCGCCCGATCTCGTGATCCTCGACCTGTCGTTGCCCGGCCCGAGCGGCATCGAGGCCATCCGTCATATCCGCCAATGGGATGGGGCCGCCCGCATCGTCGTGTTCAGCATGCGCACCGGGGCGATGATCGCACGCCAAGCCTTCGCCGCCGGGGCGAGCGGGTATGTCAGCAAGGCGAGCCCACCCCGTGAGCTGCTGGCGGCGGTGGCGACCGTGCTCCGCGGCGAGCGGGCGATGAGCGCCGACATCGCCCACTCGATCGCCCAGGACGAGGTGGCTGGCGGGCGCACGGCGCTCTACGACCTCAGCCCGCGGGAGCTCGAAATCCTAAGCCTGACCGTCGGCGGGATGACTGCCCAGGCCGTCGCCGAGACCCTGTGTTTGAGCCTCAAGACGGTGCACAACAACCTCTCGGTGATCCGCGCCACGCTCGGGGCGCGCACCGATGCTCATCTCGTCTGGATCGCGATCGGGGCTGGGCTTGTATCGCCCTCGGAAGAACTCCCGCTGACGGAGCCTTAGGACTTCGTCCGCTTTGACGACCTCTCGACCAGAAGCGGACAGGCAGAGATCCACCCCAAACGGCCATTCGGCTTGCGACCGAGCCTGTAGAAGGATCTTCCTGCGGATACTCTGAGCAGCGCCGGAACAGTCATTCCGGGGGGCAAAACGGCCATCCGGCATGCCTGCATATCCACCCCGTAGTGGATTATTCTACGATTTCGAAAGGCTCCAGCACTTTCACAAAGCCTGCACCCATATCGGACGTATAGGTCAACGCCAGAGCTTCCCGAGAGCGGCCATAAGTCGACCGTCGCTCAGAGCCAGCTCAGGGGGGCAGTGGGCATTTCTAACAGCTATGGTTTGGCGTTGCGCAAGACTCGGGGCGGCTTACTCACATGCACCATGAGCATCGGATCGCCTCCGGCAGGGCCAGCCTAGCGGCCTTCCGGACCGGTCAAGGGCAGCCCGTTATCTTCCTGCATGCCAATGTCTGTGACAGTCGGATGTGGCGCGATCAGATGAAGGCCACCAGTACCAGTGCTGCGGCGATTGCCTACGACCGTCGAGGGTTCGGCAGGACATCAGCGGAGAGCGAAGATTTTTCATCCGTCGCAGACCTCATGGCGGTGATCGAGGCTATGACTGACGGTCAGGCCCCGATCCTCATCGGCTGCTCCCAGGGAGGCAAAATCGCTCTCGATTTCATCCTTCAGCACGCCAGCCGCGTCCGGGGCTTGATCCTTATCGCTCCCAGCGTGGGTGGTGCCCCAGAACCGGTGTATTCGCCGAATGTCAAAGAGCTGATGGTGCGCCTGAAGGATGCCAAGGATGCGGGAGATTTGGATGAAATGAATGCGGTCCAGGCACGTCTCTGGCTGGATGGTCCGTTGGGCTCCGAAGGACGGGTTCAGGGACAGGCGCGTCAGTTGTTCCTCGACATGAACAGCATAGCGCTCCGGTCTCCCCCGATTGGCTCAAATCTCGACACTGCGCCTGTCTTTGACCATTTGAATGAGGTCCGCTCGCCCACGCTCGTCGTTTGGGGCAACCTAGATTTTCCGCACATCCAAGATCGGTGCTGCAAAATCGTAGCGAAAATACCGGGAGCACTGGCTTACGAGATACCCGGCGCTGCACATGTTCCAAGTCTTGAGCAACCGGCAGTGGTCACTGCCGCGATCGTCACGTTTATGCAACGCCTGGTCAGCATTCGCGCAGCATCTGCCTGAAGACCCGCCTGCAGTCAGCTGCATATGAAACGAAGGCATCCGATTCCTACAAATTCTTCTCAGAAGCGGATTGGAAGAAAATCATCTCAAGTGATCGTGTAGTTTCCAGAACCCTTATGTTGGCAGAAGCGACGGTTTCCCCGACAACCAAGACCGGCTGTTTCCGACCTCAGTAGCCATAGACTGGTCATCAAAGCCACTCCTGGATCAGCGCGCGCTTCTACGACCCGCTGAAGTTGGGAGCAGACTACAGGCTAGCATGCCGCACAACGCTGCAACGGCTGCGGCGCCAAAAAGCCAAGCGAAGCCGGTAATAGTGAGGGTCGTGGGCGTCAGGGCGCCGAGCGCGGCGACGCCGAGCGCGAAGCCGGCCTGCCGTGCGATGACGGTCAGGGCCGAGGCCATGCCGCTCGCCTCCGACGGCGCGAGCGCGATCACGGCTCCGGAGAGCTGCGGGTGGGACATTGCGGCTCCGACCCCGATCAACGCCATCCCGGCGAAGGCGGACGCGCGGGCTAATGCCGAGTCCACGAGCGCTGAGAGCGCGAGGGCAGCCCCGCCGATCGCGATCAGCGCCAGCGCCGCCGCAAAGAGCCGTCGCCAGCCCAGGCGCGGCGCGAGGCGACCGCCGAAGGGAGGCACGATGAGCATGGGCAGCGTCGCGGCCAGCATCGCCAGTCCAACCGCCTCGGTGGTCCAGCCGAAGGCGGTGCCCAAGAACAAGGGCAAGTAGACGAGGATGGCCCAGTAGCCGACCGAAACGGCCATCAGCAGGGCCGTCACGCCGATCATCGATCGGCTGGCGAAGATGGCCGTGTCGAGCATTGGCCGCGGCTGCCGGTGTCGACGGACGGCGAACCATGCGACGAACCCGGCGCCCACCACCAGCCCGATCACCATACGGACCGGCGCATGACGAGCTTCCAGGATCGCCTGGATGATCAAGCCGAGTGCGAGGGCCAGGATCGCGACCCCGAGCAAGTCCAGCGGCTTGTCCGTCCTGTCGCGCTTCTCCGCCACGAGGCTAGGCACGAGAAGCGTGATCAGCACGCAGACCGGCAGGTTTGCGAGGAAGATCCATCGCCAGCCCAACCCGGAGCCGATGAGACCGCCAAGGCTCGGCCCCAGCGCCATGGCGACCCCCGATGCCACTCCGGCAATACCGAAGGCGCGCGCCCGCCCTTCCGGTGCCGGAAAGGCCGTGGCGATCGAGGCAAAACCACCGGTCACGAGGAAGGCCGCCGTAGCGCCTTGTGCCGCACGCGCTGCCAGAAATAGCGCGCTGTTCCAGGCTAAGCCGCAGGCAAGGGACGTCACGAGGAACCCGGCGTTACCCATGAGGAGCGTTCGACGGCGGCCAAAGCGGTCGGCCAGGGCGCCCGCCATCAGCAGGGTTGCGGTGAAAGCGATGCTGTAGGCGTCGATGATCCAGGCCCAGCTCGCCACGTGGATGTCGAGGCTCGTGCCGATCGACGGCAGGACGACCACGACCGAGGTCACATCGAAGTTCGTCAGGGCGGCGGCGAGGCCGATCGTGCCTGCGATCAGGCGGGTCCGGCCGTTCCAGGCCTGGTGTTCGGCAGCGTCTTCCATGGCCATGGCATGGGTCAACACTCGGCTCGACGGCAAATGAGCATTGCTCTTCACCGCATGAAGCGCATTAATGCGGTGTGCCCTCAACCTCGCGCCAGATGCCGCCCTTCGCAGGCCTGCTCGCCTTCGAGGCGGTGCTGCGGCACGGCAGCATGACGCTGGCCGGCGACGAACTCGGTCTGACGCAGAGCGCCGTCAGCCACCGGATACGGGCTCTTGAGGACTTCTTCGGCGTCGCCCTGCTCGAACGGCTCAACCCCGGCTTGCGCGTGACCGAGGCAGGCGCGCGGCTGGCCCAGGAACTCAGTCCGCTGCTGGGTACGCTCGCGGGCATGCGGCGGAGGATCGCCGGGCGATCGGGGCCGCGCAGCTTCCGGCTCGGCCTCAGCGCACCGCTGCTGGCCTGGTGGCTGTCGCCCCGCCTGCCCGCCCTTTGCGGTGCCTTCCCAGATCTCTCCGTCGAGGTCGTGACGTGGGACACGGCGGCCGAGGCCGCACGCGCCGTGGTCGATCTCGCCTTGCTGTGGCTGCCGCACCTGAGCAGGAGTGCTGGCGCCTGCGAGTTGCCGTTCCCGATCGAGAGGGTCTTCCCCGTGGCTGCACCGGGACTGCTGGAGACCATCCCTCCGGGGCAGGGCTGGCAGGGACTACCGCTGCTGGCGAAGGGCCGACGGGGCGAGGAGACGGGACCGGAATGGTCCTGGGCAACGTGGCTGCGGGTAGGCCCTGGTCAGGAAGCGATCCGCTTCCGTGACATCGGAAGTTCTCTTCAAGGGGCCGTGGACGGCAACGGCGTGGCCCTGGCGCGTTCGCTCCTTGCAGCGGATGCACTACGACAGCGTCGCTTGGTGCGACTGATTGAGTCGGATGAGGCGCAACCCTGCTCCAAGATGCAGATTGCCCGCTGGCGTGATCCTCAGGACCAGACCGCAGAGCGCATAGCCGGATGGCTCGTTGCATCAGCAGGACAGGCCGTCACCGCGAGCGACCTGATGTCGGTTGGCGCAGATTAGCACGAGGGACTGCAACGCCATCGCGCCAGGTCCGCACAACACTCTTCTCAGACATCACCATGCCCATGCTGATCGCGTTCAGACCATAACAGTGGGGGAGACCATGCTCACCGGCGGATGCTTCTGCGGTGCGGTTCGCTACGAGGCCCGGGCCGCGCCGTTCCACGAGACGATCTGCCATTGCGCCGATTGCCGGCGGATGGTCGGGGCGGCGCAGGTCGCCTGGTTCTCGGTGCCGCGCGCCGCGTTCCGGTTCGTCGCCGGGACGCCCAGCGCGTTCCAATCCAGCTCGGCGGTGCTGCGCCGGTTCTGCGGCACCTGCGGGACTTCCCTGACTTACGAGGTCGATGCCGCCCCGGACGCGATCGACGTGACCATTGCGAGCCTCGACGAACTGGACCAGGTTCCGCCGCGAGACCACACTCGGATGGGCAGCAAGGTGAGCTGGGACCCGGTCGGCGACGGCCTGCCTGCCTTTTCGGGGGCGCGAGACAGCGACAGCCCCTCGGGCTGATCCGGCCGTCTTATAGATGGCGCGGTCCAGGGAGCGCCACGGACCGCGCACCCAGTGTCGGGCACGTCCACGAGGATCAAGCCACGACGAGGCTTGCGGAGCCGGCGCAGGCGGCGCTCAATGGCGAGGCCAGGCCCCAGCGATTGACGGCGGCGTGATCGACCTCCTTTCCGCGCTCCAGGAGCGTCGCCTCACGATCGCGGTCGCGCGACGCGTCGCGCAGGGACCGGGAGGCAGCTTGGACGATCACGGTGGCCTGGACGTGCCGGCCCAGGACGGCGCGGCGCGCGTCTCGCGTCAGCGTCGGCGTTGCGGATCATAGGCCGGCTGAGGCTGGAGCGTCAGGTTCGCCGGCGATGCCTGACGAGGCGTGAAGGCCGGCGTGATCGTGTTTGCGACACGCCCGCGCCTGTCACGCCAGGTCGAACCCGCTCCGCCAGACCCCGGGACCAAACATCGGCCAATGCTCCGGCCGCGGCTCGAAACCCACCGTTAACCTTAATCAGTGATGTGCAAGATTATTAGTGGCTTCGTGCGGACTCTGCCTCCCGCGCTAGGATGACAAATTATGCGGCTGATCGTCGGCACATTGATCGTCTTCGCCTGCGTCTTCGGCAGCTATGCGATGATGGGCGGACACCTGCTCGTCCTTTGGCAGCCGTTCGAGTTCGTCATCATCCTCGGTGCCGCGATCGGGGCCTTCGTCATCGGCAACGTCGGGCCGGTGCTCAAGGCCGTGCCCTCCATGCTGGGGACGCTCGTGAAGGGCCCCAAATACACGCAGAAATCCTATGTCGAGCTGCTGGGGATGCAGTACTCCTTATACAAACTTGCGAAGTCGAAGGGCGCGATGGCGCTCGAGCCGCATATCGAAGATCCGGGCGCGTCGACGCTGTTCAACGCCTTCCCGACCTTTGCAGCGAACCATCACGCGGTCGAGTTCGTCTGCGACTACATGCGGATGGTGACGCTGGGCGCCAACAACGTCTACGAGATCGACGCGCTCATGGATGAGGAACTGCAGACGCACCACCAGGAGCAGGAGCGTGTCGTGTCGGCCATGCAGTCGCTCGCCGATGGTACGCCGGCGCTCGGCATCGTCGCCGCGGTGCTAGGCGTGATCAAGACGATGGGGGCGATCAAAGAGCCGCCGGAGGTGCTGGGCCATCTGATCGGTGGCGCGCTCGTCGGCACCTTCTTCGGCGTCTTCATCGCCTACGGCTTCTTCGGGCCCATGGCACAGTCGCTCAAGAGCCTGTTCGAGGCCGAGTCCAAATACTTCCTGTCCCTCAAGGCGGGTCTGCTCGCCCATATCGGCGGCCAGCCGCCGGTGATGGCGGTCGAATTCGCCCGCAAGTCCCTGATGAGCGACGTCCGCCCGACCTTCAACGAAGTGGAAGCGGCAACCGCCGCTCTCCCCGCCCAGAACTGACCCGGTATCGAGCAGGGATTCGATGACCACGATCATCATCAAGAAGGTCAAGAAGGCCGCTCACGGGCACCACGGCGGGGCCTGGAAGATCGCCTATGCGGACTTCGTGACCGCGATGATGGCGTTCTTCCTGTTGATGTGGCTGATCAGCATGACGACGCAGGAGCAGAAGGTCGGCTTGGCGGAATACTTCGCGCCTTCGGCTTCGAGCCCTGCGACCAGTGGCGCCGGCGGCATGCTGTACGGCACCTCCCTGGACACGTCGGGCAACAAGGCGTCCACGCCCCGCGACGCTGCGCGGGGCTCTGCCGAGCCGGAGGATAGAACGCGCGAGACCAGTCCGGGCCGCACCAGCGAACGCGATGCCAGCCGCCCCGCCGCCAGCGTGCAGGCTGACTTCAGCGCCATAGCCAGCCTCCGGCAGGCGCTCCAGACGCTGCCCGACATTGCCGAGTTGTCGAAGAACATCGTGATCGAGCCGACCAAGGAGGGCGTGAACGTGTCCCTCGTGGACGAGGACGGCCGCTCCATGTTCCGCGAGGGCTCCGTCGATCCCTACGACCGCACCCGTCGCGTGCTGGAGGCGCTCGCGCCCACCCTGCGCAAGCTGCCCAACCGCCTGTCGATCACCGGCCACACGGCCGCCGCGCGCCCGGGCTCGGCGCGGGCCGTCGAACCCTGGAACCTCACGGCCGGGCGTGCGCTCGCCGTGCGCGAGATCCTGTCGGGCGCCGGGGTTCCCAACGACAACTTCATGTCCGTGGTGGGACGCGCCGACACCGAGCCGGTTTTCCCCGACAATCCCTATCTCGCGCCGAACCGACGGGTGACGATCACGCTGCTTCACGCGAACCCGCCGGCGCCCCCGAACATTTTTCGCTGACGCCGCACGCTCCGCGATCAGGGCCGGCCGAATACGAGCCGCAACCTGTCTGAGCGGGCGGGATCCTGACGGGTCGCCGGATCGGCAGGGCGAGCGCCTGGATGACGATCAGGAATCTCTTCCCGAGGCAACTGCGTGAGGCTATTCTCAGCGCAAGAATGCCTCTGGCTGAGACATGTCATGATGAGATTGTTCAAGCGCTCGGTCCTGGCTGAGTAATAGCGCCATGTTTGGGCCAGAGATGGGTTTCTAATACTGCGCGCTTATTTCGATCAACAGACCGTCCAGGCAGTCAATTCGGAAGTGGCGGGCCTTCTCCGTAACCGAGAGGCCTATCCCGATGTCAGCATCGACGTTCTGAGCGGCGCGAATGTCGGGAAGCGCATGAAGATCACGGAGGTGCCGGCGGAGGCCTTCTCCGGTCCGATCAAGATCAACGACCTGTTCCTGAACTCCGATATCGTTCGCGCCTGCACCCTCGACGAAAGGCTTTCCACCATCCTGGGCGAGTTGCTGGATGGCGACCCGATGGTCTGCAATTCGCTGAACTTCATCTACGGAAGCACGCAGGGGGCGCATTACGACAGCTGGTTCATGGCGCCTCCGGTCAAGGACAAGATAGTCGCCGCTTCGATATGCTTGGACGAAAATGCCGAGGATAACGGGCCGGTCTTCCTGTACCCCGGCTCGCACACGATACCGCCGTACATCTTCCCGCACGGCAAGATTGCCAAGCTCGATGCCGATCTCGGCCCCGCCTTGCGCTATGTGGAAGAAACGTCGCGGGATATCGAGCCCGTGACGTTCTACGGGCAGCCCGGCGATGTGTTGATCTGGCACGGGCAGGTTCTCCACGGCGGATCGCCGATCAAGAACCCGTCCCGCACGCGGCGCAGCCTGGTCACGCATTACTGGCGGGCGAAAGATTATCGATCGTCCCTTCGAACGAAGATCACGAAGAACGGCTATGTGATAAAGCGGGCGCATCAAGAAGCGGCCTCTTGAGAGGCGGAACGTCGGATCGCGAACACGTGCCATCGGACAGGGCTCCCGCCCGGTAAGCCGCCGGGCTCACCCCGAGTCGCGTCCGGAAGTGGTGCCGCAGACTGGCCGCCGTGCCGAAGCCGCAGGCGGCCGCGATCTCCGCGATCGGCATCCGTGAGGTGTCCAGGAGATCCCGGGCGCGGTCGAGGCGGGTCGCGACGATCCAGTCGCCCGGGCTCTGGCCGGTCGTGGCTCGAAAGTGGCGATGGAGCGCCCGGGGGCTCAACGCGGCCTCGGCGGCGAGGCGGGCGAGGCTCCACGGCTCGTCCGGGGCGGCGCGGACCCGATCGAGGAGGGCGGCCAGCCGCGAGCCGAGGGCGCGCTCCCGCGGGACCGGCGCCTCGACATACTGCACCTGTCCGCCCTGCCGGTGCGCCGGCAGGACCAGCCGCCGGGCGACGGCGTTGGCGATGGCAGGGCCGTGGTCGCGGCGCACGAGATGCAGGCACAGGTCCAGCCCGGCGGCGCTGCCGGCGGCGGTGAGCAGGCGGCCCCGGTCGACATAGAGCACGTCGGGCACGAAGGTGATGGTCGGGTAGCGGGCGACCAGCGCCTCGGCGTAGCGCCAATGGGTCGTGGCGTCGTGGCCGTCGAGGAGCCCAGCCGCGGCCAGCACGAAGGCGCCGGAGCACAGCGAGACGATCCGGGCACCGGCCGCGTAGGCGGCGCGCAGGGCTTCACAGAGGGATCCGGGCACCGGCGCGTCGACGCCGCGCCAGCCCGGCACGATCACGGTGCCGGCCTCCGTCAACAGGTCGAGCCCGCCATCGACCTCGACGCGCACCCCGCCCACGGCCCGCAGCGGCCCCGGCTCGATGCCCGCAACCGCGAAGCGGTACCAATCTGGCCCCAGTTCCGGCCGGGGCAGGCCGAACACCTCCACGGCGCAGCCGAACTCGAAGGTGCAGAGCCCGTCATAGGCCAGCACCACGACGGGGCGTCGCGCAGCGGGGATCGCGTCGGATTCGGTCGGGTCTGGCACGATCTTGACGCTATGCGGCCGGCCGGCGGCTCACAAGCTCGACGGCAGCGCCGGTAGGTTCGCCTGGCATCGAGACGGGGAGCTTTCTGAGATGGCGAGCTTGGTCACAAACAGTCCGGCGGCGGCGGAGGTCGCGCGGCGCCATTTCGCAGGGCGTCTCGCCCTGGAGACCGATTGCGCCGACGTTCAGGCCAGCCTTGCGGCTGGTACGGCGGATTTCGTGTTGCTCGACGTGCGCGGGCCCGGGGCTTACGCGCGGGGGCACGTCCCGGGAGCGCTCAACCTGCCGCACCGGGACATCACCGAGGCGCGCCTCGCCTCCTGGCCGCGGGAGACGCTGTTCGTGGTCTATTGCGCCGGCCCGCATTGCAACGGCGGCGACCGGGGCGCTCTGCGAATCGCCGAACTCGGGCGCCCGGTGAAGCTGATGCTCGGCGGCGTGGCCGGATGGGCCGACGAGGGCTTTTCGTTCGCCACCGGGCCGGACCCGGGACGCCTCGAAGAATGCTGCGCCGCGTAGCAAGTCCGACGCCTGCCCCTGCCCAGAAATAGGCGTCCCCTTCAATATTCGCATGCGTCTCGACTGATCGATCCCGTGATGTCACACTATTCGATCGGCAGCGCCGGAGGCCGTCCGCTTCGCACAGCCTTTGGCGCCAAGACCGCAAACGGGAAACGCCAGAATGAGCAGCGGGAATCCTGAGATGTCGGCCCCGGCCCCGGTGAAGGGCGGGCTTGTGGCCTACCTGACGGTGGACGGCGCCTTGAAGGCGGCCGAGTTCTACGTCCGCGCCTTCGGGGCCGAGATCGTCACCGCCATGCCGGCCGACGAGCAGGGGCGGACCATGCACGTGCATCTCCACGTGAACGGCTCGTCGCTGATGCTGAGCGACGCCTTCCCGGAGCACGGCCATCCGTTGCAGGCGCCGCAGGGGTTCACCCTGATGCTGATGGTCGAGGGCATCGACGCCCGCTACGCCCAGGCCGTCGCGGCGGGCGCCACCGCGCTGATGGAGCCGGCCGAGATGTTCTGGGGCGACCGCTACGGCCAGCTGCGCGATCCGTTCGGGATCGTCTGGGCGATGAACCAGGGCAAGCGCTGACCGCCCCAGCCCCCTCCGCACCCCCTGATACCGAGCGCGACCATGACCGACACGAACGGGCGGGACCTCGTCCTCACGCGCATCATCGCCGCATCCCCGGCCGCGCTCTACCGGGCCTGGACCGAACCGGACCTGCTGAAGCAGTGGTTCGCGCCGAAACCCTTCACGGTTTCGGAGGTCGAGACCGACCTGCGGCCCGGGGGCGCCACCCGGATCGTCATGCGCGGCCCCGACGGCACCGAATTCCCGAGCGCGGGCATCTATCTCGAGCTCATCGAGAACGCCCGCATCGTCTTCACGGACGCCTATGTGCGGGCCTGGGAGCCCTCGGCGAAGCCGTTCTTCACCGGCATCATCACATTCGAGCCCGAGGGTGAGGCCACCCGCTACACCGCGCGCGTGCGGCACTGGTCGGAAGAGGACCGCGCCGCGCACGAGGCCATGGGCTTCCACGACGGCTGGGGTCGCTGCGCCGATCAGCTCGCGGCACTCGCCGCTACCCTGTAGCCCCAATACCGGCCACACGGAGCGCCCGCCATGTCTAAGGTCAGCACCTGCCTGTGGTTCGCCGGCGACGGCGAGGCGGCGGTCCGCTTCTACGTCTCGCTCGTGCCCGGCTCCAGCCTCGGACAGATCCTGCGGGCGCCGGGGCCCTGGCCCGGGGGCGAGCCCGGCGACGTGATCCTGATCACCTTCACCCTCGGCGGCCAGAGCTTCCAGGCGCTGAACGGCGGCACGCCGGCCGAGTACGGTACCGCCGCATCGATTGCCGTCGCCTGCGCCGACCAAGCCGAAATCGACCGCCTTTGGGACGCCCTGATCGCGGAGGGCGGGACGGAGATCATGTGCGGCTGGCTGCGTGACCGCTGGGGGGTGCCCTGGCAGATCGTTCCGGACCTGCTGCCGCGCCTGCTCGCCGACCCCGATCCCGCTGTGGCGGCCCGGGTGTTCGTGGCCATGCAGGACATGGTCAAGCTCGACGTCGCGGCGCTCGAAGCCGCCGCCTACGCCGCGTCGTAGCGCGTCCGCTGGGTGCGGGCGTCGCGGGCCGTCACGGTGACGTGGCCGGCCTCCTCCAGAGCGGCGACGGCGCGGAGCACCAGGGCGTGCTCCACTGCGAAGGTGCGGGCGAAGGCGCGGCTGTCGCCGGGCAGGCCGAGATCGAGAGCCGCCAGCAGCCCCGCCTCCAGTGCATCGATCCCTGGATGGGCCGCCGTGATGCGGTCGAGAGCGGCGACGAACGCCGCCTCGTCGAGAGCCTGATCCACAGGGAGACTCACGCCGCCGCGCGGGCCTCCAGCGAGACCAGCACCGATTTCGAGGTCGGCGTGTCGCTCTTCTCACCGAAGGTCGAGAGCGGCACCAGCACGTTCAGCTCCGGGTAGTAGCCGGCCACCGCCCCCCGGGGCATGTCGAACGGCACCAGCCGGAAATCCTCGGCCCGGCGGGTCACGCCGTCGGCGTGCAGCCCGACGATGTCGACCCGCTCGCCGAGCCGGTCGCGGATTTCGGCCAGATCGTCGGGATGGGCGAACAGCACCTTCCGCTCGCCGTAGACGCCGCGGTAGCGGTCATCGAGGCCGTAGATCGTGGTGTTGTACTGGTCGTGGCTGCGGAAGGTCTGCAGCACGAACGTGTTCCGCGACTTCTTCGCGACCTGGTGCTCGGTCTCGGCCGGCAGGGCGTCGGCGGAGAAGTTGGCCCGGCCGGAGGCGGTCTCGAACACCCGCTCGGCGGCGAGGTTGCGCAGCATGAAGCCGCGCGGTTTGCGCACCCGGGTGTTGTACTCGGAGAAGCCCGGGATCGTGGCGGCGATGGCCTCGCGGATCCGATCGTAATCGGCCGCGAGCCCGGCCCAGTCGATCGCGGCCGAGCCGACGGTGGCCTGGGCGATGCCGGCGATGATCGCGATCTCGGAGCGCAGTTCCTTCGAGGCCGGCTTGTTGATGCCGCCCGAGCCGTGGACCATGCTCATCGAATCCTCGACGGTCACGATCTGGGTCTTGCCGGCGGCGTTCCGGTCGATCTCGGTGCGGCCCATGCAGGGCAGCAGGTAGCCGATCGCGCCCGGCACCAGATGGGCGTGGTTGAGCTTGGTCGCGATGTGCACGGTGAGGCGGCAGGAGGCGAGCGCCTGCGCCACCACGGGGGTATCCGGCGTCGCGCGTAGAAAATTACCGCCGAGGCCGATGAAAGCCTTGGACGTGCCGTCGCGCATCGCCCGGATCGCCGCCAGGACGTTGTGGCCGTGCTTGCGCGGCATGGCGAGGCCGAAATGCCGCTCCAGCGAATCCAGGAAAGCCGCCGACGGGCGCTCGTTGATGCCGACCGTGCGGTCACCTTGGACGTTGGAATGGCCGCGCACGGGGCACAGGCCGGCGCCGGGCCGGCCGATATGGCCGCGCAGGAACAGCAGGTTGGCGATCTCGCGCACGGTCGCCACCGAATGGCGGTGCTGGGTCACGCCCATGGCCCAGGTGGCGATCACCCGCTGCGCGCCGAGATAGACATCCGCCATGGCGGCGATGTCGTCGTAGGTCAGGCCCGACTGGTCGAGGATCGCATCCCAGCTCGTCGCCTCCACGGCGGCGCGATAGGCGTCGAGCCCGGCGGTGTGGTGCTCCAGAAAGGCGCGGTCGAGGAGCGACGGCCGGCCGGCCGCGATCGCCTCGGCATCGCGGGCAAAGACGATCTTGGCGATGCCCCGGAAGGCGGCCATGTCGCCGCCGGAGCGCGGCTGGAGATAGTGGCTGGCGATCGGCTGGCTCGAGCCGCGCAGCATCTCGACGGTGTTCTGCGGATCGGCGAAGCGCTCCAGCCCGCGCTCGCGCACGGGGTTCAACACCACGATCTGGGCGCCGCGCTCGGCCGCCCGACGCAGGTCGCCGAGCATGCGCGGATGGTTGGTGCCGGGATTCTGGCCGACGCAGAAGATCGCGTCCGCCTTCTCGAAATCCTCCAGCAGGACCGTGCCCTTGCCGATACCGATGGCGTCGATCAGTGCGACGCCGCTGGCCTCGTGGCACATGTTCGAGCAGTCGGGGAAGTTGTTGGTCCCGTAGGCCCGGGCGAACAGCTGGTAGAGATAGGCGGCCTCGTTCGAGGCGCGGCCGGAGGTGTAGAATTCGGCCTGGTCCGGATGGTCGAGGCCGCGCAGCGTCGCGCCGATCTCGGCGAAGGCCTCGTCCCAGCTCACCGGCAGGTAGCGGTCGCTCGCGGCATCGTAGCGCATCGGGTGGGTGAGGCGGCCCTCGCCCTCCAGGGCGTAGTCGCTCCAGCCCCGCAGCTCGGTCAGCGTGTGGCGGGCGAAGAAGCTGGGCGGCGTGCGCTTGTCGGTGGCCTCCCAGGAGACCGCCTTCACGCCGTTCTCGCAGAACTCGAAGGACGAGCCGTGCTCCGGGTCGCCCCAGGCGCAGCCCGGGCAATCGAACCCGTCCGGCTGGTTGGCCTTCAGCAGGGCGCGCGCGCCCGACAGCGGCGCGCGCGAGCCGAGCAGGTGCTTGCCGCAACTCTTCAGCGCACCCCAGCCGCCGGCGGCGGATGAGCGCTTCGGAGCCCCGTCAGACTGGGCCATGGACGATCCTGGATGTTCTCTGAAAGCGAGATCGGCTCGCCAATTCGCAACCGCGAGATAAGCGGCTTGACGGGCCCCTCACAATGGAGGGCGCGTGCAGGCCCCTCATGCGCGGGGCACAGGCTAAGTCACCGCTTGCGAAAGTCTTTCTCAATTGGCGGGTGAAACGCACGGTTGCGATCGGACGGGGTCGCCGAAAGCTCGATTCCGATCCGTCATTGCGAGCGAAGCGAAGCAACCTAGGGATACGCTACGTTCGGGACTTGCGCGCCGCACTGGGTTGCTTCGCTGCGCTCGCAATGACGGCGAGCGGGTGGGAAGAGCCCGAACGAACGGCCCTCACGCCGCGCGGGCGAGCGCCTCCGCGTCGCGGCCGACGACCTGGCTCAGCGCGGAGGCGCCCTCCGCCGCCATGCGCTGCAGCAGGCCGGCCTTGATGCGATCCATAAGACCCGGCCCGTCATAGACCAGCGCCGAGTAGAGCTGGATCAGGCTCGCCCCGGCCAGAATCTTGGTCCAGGCAGCCTCGGCGGAATCGACGCCGCCAACGCCCACCAAGGGCAGCCTGTCCACGACCCGGAGCCGGGTCTGCGCCAGCATCCGGGTCGCCGGCCCGAACAGCGGCCGGCCGGAGAGGCCGCCGGTCTCGCGGGCAAGGCTTTTCTCCTGCAGGCTCTCCGGCCGGGCGACCGTGGTGTTCGAGACCACCAGCGCCTGGACGCCGCGCTTCAGCGCCGTGGCACAGATCGCGTCGAGGGCATCGAGGGCCAGGTCGGGAGCGATCTTCAGGAACACCGCGGCCTTGGCGCCGGTCGCGTCCCGGGCCTCGACCGTGCGGGCGAGCAGCTCGTCCAGGAAGGCCTCGCCCTGGAGGTCGCGCAGGCCCAGCGTGTTGGGCGAGGAGACGTTGACGGTGACGAAATCGACCAGCGGCGCCAGGGTTCGGGTGCAGGCGACGTAATCGGCCAGCCGGTCGGTGGATTCCTTGTTCGCCCCGATATTGACCCCAACGATGCCGGGCCGTCCCGCCCGGGCCCGGAGTCGCCCGGCCACCACGTCCAACCCCTCGCTGTTGAGGCCGTAGCGGTTGATCACGGCCCGGTCGGCGGCGAGGCGGAAGGCCCGCGGTTGCGGGTTGCCCGGCTGGGGCCGCGGCACCACGCCGCCGACCTCCACGAAGCCGAAGCCGAGGCCGAGCATCGCGTCCGGCACCCGGGCGCCCTTGTCGAAACCGGCCGCGAGGCCGACCGGGTTGGGAAACCGCCGCCCGAGCAGATCGACGGCCAACCGTGGATCGTCGGCGGCGGGCTTGCCCGGCGGCAGCAGCGACAGGGCACGCAGGGTCAGGTCATGGGCGCGCTCGGCGTCGAGCCGGTGCAGCAGCGGGCGGACCAGCGGGAAGGCGGCGGCGATCATGCGCGCGGGATCCCGGCGGGCAGGACATGCTGCCCATCCTGGCCCAGAGGCATCGCCTCCACCGATGCTACCGCCGTAAGCGGCAGGTCGCCGTAGAGATGCGGGAACAGGGCGCCGCCGCGCGAGGGCTCGTAGACCAGGGCCGAGCCCAGGCTCTCGGCCTCGACGGCGATCAGCAGCAGGTCGTCCTGGCCGGCGAAGTGACGGGACGCCGTCTCGGCGGTCTGCTCGGCGGTGGAGAAGTGGATGAAGCCGTCCGCATAATCGACTGGCGCACCCGTGAACCGGCCCACCGCCTCGGCCTCGCGCCAAAGGGCACGCGGACAGATCTTGTAGATGAGCGGCATCGTCATTCCCCGGGGATCGGCGCGTCCATAGCCCATCGCCCCGGGGACCGGAACCAGGGCGGATGGAGTGTGTCGGCCGAGGGCTTCTCTTGGCCTTTCAACCTGCAGTCTCGGATGTTCACACGTCAGGTTGGCCAGGCTGCAAACGCACGCGCTTTCTCTGCGAGTTACGCTGTTCCCACAGCACTGGATGTGGCGCGGATCCCCTCTCCCGTGCGGGAGAGGGACAGGGGTGAAGGCACAGGTCTTTCCGGAGAAGGCGTATTCCTCACCCCAACCCTCTCCCGCACGGGAGAGGGGGCCTGTCGCGCTCCGACACAAGCCTCAATGCCGAACCTTTGAAGCCGGCAACACCCGGAAACCAGATCGATTCCAAGGGCGATTGCATTCTGCAGGTTGTAGTTCTACTTTCCTACGACTAGGCTGAGCGTCATAGAACCGCGTCCGAAACCGCTGATTCGGACGGGCGCGTGACGGTTTTCAGTATTCCGCGCTTCTCCGGCGGGTTCGGTCCGCATCCTCCGGGGAGACTGCCTCCGTGCCCCCGAGGCAGCCGGGTGCCGGCTGGCGAGACGGGGGCGCCGGCCCGACGAGGTTGAGCCGCCGAGCCCGACATGCTGTCTCACGAGCAGATCTGGAACGCCATCGACCGTCTGGCGGAGCGCCACGGCTATTCCGCCTCCGGGCTCGCCCGGCGTGCCGGCCTCGACGCCACGAGCTTCAACCGCTCCAAACGGATCGGCGCCGACGGGCGCAAGCGCTGGCCCTCCACGGAATCCGTCTCGAAAGTCCTGGCCGCCACCGGCGCTAGCCTCGACGAGTTCCTGCGCCTGATCGAGGCTCGCGAGATCCCGGCCCGCACCATGGTGCCGCTGATCGGCCTGACCCAGGCCGGGGCCGGGCGCCTGTTCACCGACGAGGGCATGCCCACCGGCGGCGCCGGCTGGGAGGAGATCGAGTTCCCCGATCTCGGCGAGGAGCGCGCCTTCGCGCTGGAGATCCAGGGCGATTCCATGCAGCCGCTGTTCCGCGACGGCGACGTGCTCATCGTCTCGCCCACCGCCAGCGTGCGCAAGGGCGACCGCGTCGTAGTGCGCCTCCACGGCGGCGAGGTCCTCGCCAAGGAGTTGAAGCGGCGCACCGCCCGGACCGTGGAGCTGGTCTCGCTCAATCCGGAGCACGAGGACCGGGTCCTCAACATCGGCGAGGTCGCCTGGATGGCCCGGGTGATGTGGGTCCGGCAGTAGGTCGCCGTCTGAGAACTCACCCGCCACACTTGGCCCGGCCGCGGTTCGTCGCTATCGCGGGCGTCGTCGCGGGTTTCCCGCACCCGCTCAGCTCGGACGCAGCATGACGCAGCCCGGGACGGATCACGGCGCGGAGGGTGGGGAGCCGCTCAAGGGCCAGGCCCGCGCGCTCCTCGACGCGCTGCCGACGCCGACGTTTCTCGTCGATGCCCGCGGTCGGATCCGCTACGCCAACCCGGCCTTCGAACGCCTCACCGGGCATCCGGCCCGGGCTCTGATTGAGCGCGGCCTCGACCTGATCCTGGCGGCCCGCGGGTCGGCGCCTGAGTTTTCAGCGGCTGCGCCGCAAGAATTCCTGGCTGTGCGGTCCGATGGGAGCAGCTTCTGGGCGAGCCTCACCGTGGGGCGGCTGCCGGATGGCGACGAAAAGCTCTGCCAGATCCTCGACGTGACCGCGCGGCGCGAGGCCGAGGGCGCCCTGGCGCTGTCGCGGCAGCGCGAGGCCCTGGGGCTGCTGACCAACAGCGTCGCTCACGAGTTCAACAACTTCCTGCAGATCCTGATCGGCTACATCGACGGCCTGAAGCGCCGGCTGGGCGACCGGCCCGAGCCGTTCATCCAGCGGGCGCTCGTCCGCTCGGCCGACGCCACCGAGCGGGCCGCGATCCTGACCCGGCAACTCCTGGCCTATTCCCGCCGGATCGCCCCGGACGTGCGGCCGGTGGACCTCGACGCCATTGTGGCCGACCTGGCCCAGCGCCTCGCCTCGGACCTGCCGTCCGGGATCCGCCTCGCGGTCAACACCACCCCCGGCCTGCCGCGGGCGATCAGCAACCCGACGCAGATCGAGTTCGCACTGCGGCATCTGGTCGCCAATGCCTGCGAGGCCATGCCGAGCGGCGGCACCCTGACGCTCTCGACCTTCCGGGTCGATCCGAACGACCGGGCCATGCACCAGCCTGGGCCGGGCACGGTCGGGATCCGGGTGAGCGATACCGGGACGGGCCTTTCGCCCGAGATGCTGGCCCGGGCGCTGGCGCCGTTCCAGACCAGCCACGAGGCGGGACGGGGCGCGGGCCTCGCCATCGTCCACGGCTTGATGAAGCGCCAGAACGGCACGATCACCCTGGACAGCCGGGCCGGGGAGGGGACCGAGGTGCGCCTGGCCTTCCCGGCTGCGCCGGACCGGACGCTGCACTGAGGCCACGATCCGCGACAAACGTCATCGCGGCGTCGAGAGACGCGGACTAAAACCCGCGCTGATCCGTCACCATATAATCGTCGGCGGCTTCCGCCACTTGGTTCTCGTCCTCAGAGGCGCGTACATGCTCACCCAATTCTCGCGCCGTCGGCGCACGGCCGCCTTCCTGGCGCTGGCCGCTGCCCTGACCGTCGCGGCCCCCGTCGCAGAAGCCCGTCCGGGCGGCGGCGGATCCTTCGGTTCGCGCGGCTCGCGGACCTACACGGCCCCCTCGGCCACGCCGACGGCGCCAGGCGGCGGCATGACCATGCAGCGGTCGCAGACCGCGCCGTCCCCCGGCATGTCCAATCCCGGCATGCAGGCGCCGGCCGCGCCGGGGCGTCGCTTCGGCGGCGGCTTCTTCGCAGGCCTGCTCGGCGCCGGCCTGCTCGGCGCCCTGCTGGGCGGCGGCTTCTTCGGCGGTCTCGGCGGCCTCGCCTCGATGATCGGCCTGCTGTTCCAGGTCGGCCTCGTGGTGCTCGTCGTCATGCTCGCGGTGCGGTTCTTCCGCCGCCGCCGCAGCGAGCCGGCCGGCGCCGGCGCGCCCTACGCTCGCTCGACCCTCGACGGCGGCCCGAACCCGGGCGGTCCGATGGGCGGCCCGGCCCCGGCGGCCGGCGGCTCCTTCGGCGGCGCGCGCCCGGTGCAGACCCGCAAGGTCGAGATCGGCCCGGCCGATTACCAGGCGTTCGAGCGCCTGCTCGGCGACATCCAGGATGCCTATTCCCGCGAGGATCGCGTGACCCTGGGTAACCTGTCGACGCCCGAGATGGCCGGCTACTTCGACGAGGAGCTGCGCAACAACGCCGCGCAGGGCGTGATCAACAAGATCACGGACGTGAAGCTGCTGCAGGGCGACCTCGCGGAAGCCTGGGGCGAGGACCGTACCGACTACGCCACCGTGGCGATGCGCTACGCCCTCAAGGACGTCATGGTCGACCGCGCCAGCGGCCGGGTCGTGAAGACCGAGCCGGCCCCGGAGGCGACGGAGCTCTGGACCTTCCAGCGCCAGCCCGGCCGCGGCTGGGTGCTCTCGGCGATCCAGCAGACCCGTTGATTTTGGGACTTGGCGTCCCGGCCGCTGAGGCCGGGGCGCCGTTTTCGAGCCGGCGCCGTTTCCGCGGTGCCGGCTTTTTTTATGCGTGAAAGCCGCCGATTTTGGGGACGCAGCGTTTCCCACCATCGTCGATCGGTCCACGATGTGGTCGGCGCTCGAACGCAAAAACCGTCATTCCGGGGCCGCGAAGCGGAGCCCGGAATCCAGAACCGCAAGCTGAGCAAGACCTTGCACGGTCGGCGGCTCTGGATTCCGGGCTCGCCTGCGGCGCCCCGGAATGACGGGGTGGCGGCCCAAGCCGCAGCGCGCTCGATGAACGCCTGACCGATAGACGGAGTTACCGTCCGCGCTGCGCATCCCACAGGTTCGCCAGGGTGACGAACCCCGCCACCGGCACCTCCTCGGCCCGGGCCGTCTCCAGGATCTCGGCGGCCGCGAGCAGCGCCCCCGGCTCGGGCGTCAGCGCCTTGAGGCTCTGGCGCAGCATCTTGCGGCGCTGGCCGAACGCCGCCCGGGTGACGGCTTCGAGGGCGCCGGCCCGGCAGGGCAGGGGCCGCGCCCGAGGCACCAGCCGCACCACGCTGGACGTGACCTTGGGCGGCGGCACGAAAGCCGAGGGGCTCACGTCGAACAGGATGTCGGCTTCGGTGCGCCAGCCGCACAGCACGCCGAGCCGGCCGTAATCGGCCCGGGTCTCCGGCCCCGCGACGATGCGCTCGGCGACCTCGCGCTGGAACATCAGCACCGCCTGATCCCACCACGGCGGCCAGGCCTCGCCGTCGAGCCAGCCGGTGAGCAGCGCTGTGCCGACATTGTAGGGCAGATTCGCAACGATCCGGGCCGGCCCGTCGCCGATCAGCGGTCGCGGATCGAAGGCCAGCGCGTCGGCATCGACCACCTCCAGCCGGCCGGGATAATGCGCGGCGATCTCGGCCAGAGCCGGTAGGGCGCGGGGATCGCGCTCGATCGCCACGACCCGGGCCGCACCCTCGGCGAGCAGCGCCCGGGTCAGGCCGCCGGGTCCGGGGCCGACCTCCACCACGGTGACGCCTTCGAGGGGCCCCGCCGACCGGGCGATCCGCCCCGTCAGGTTGAGATCGTACAAAAAGTTCTGGCCGAGGGCTTTCTTGGGTTCCAGCCCGTGCCGGGCGACGACCTCGCGCAGGGGCGGCAGCCCGTCTCCATTGCTCACAGCTCGTCCTCGGCGTCGAAATGCTTGGCGCCCGACGCGCGCGGCCGTCCGGCATAGATGCTGAACGGGATGATCTCGGCGCCCCCCGGCCCCGGGGCGGTGCGGGCGGCTTCGGTGGCGGCGAGGCGCTCGGCCAGCCGCAGGGCGGCGATCAGGCTGTCGGGCCGGGCAACACCGGTCCCGGCGATGTCGAAGGCGGTGCCGTGATCGGGCGAGGTCCGCACGAAGGGTAGCCCGAGGGTGACGTTGACGCCGTCGTCGAACGCGATGGTCTTGATCGGGATCAGCGCCTGATCGTGGGTCGGCGCCAGGGCGACGTCGTAGGTCGCCCGGGCCCGGGCGTGGAACAGGGTGTCGGCGGGAAGCGGCCCGCGGATGTCGAGGCCGGCGGCGCGCAGCCGCGCCACCGCGGGGGCGAGCACGTCGCGGTCCTCGTGGCCGATCGTCCCGGCCTCGCCGGCATGGGGGTTGAGCCCCGCGAGCACAAGGCGCGGCTCCGGCAGGCCGAACCGGTCGCGCAGGTCTCGGGCGACGATCCGGGCGGTCTCCTCCACCAGCTCCTGGGTGAGCAGGTCCGGCACGTCCTTCAGCGGCACGTGGATCGTCACCGGCACGACGGCGAGATCCGCGCTCCAGATCATCATCACCGGGCGCGGCGGCGTGCGGCCGGGCGGTACCGAGAGGGCGGCCAGGAACTCGGTATGGCCGGGATGGGCAAAGCCCGCCCGGGTCAGCACGAACTTGGCGATCGGGTTGGTCACCACCGCGCTGGCGCGCTTGGCCGCGACGAAGGCCACTGCGGCGGTGATCGACTCGATCACCGCCCCGGCATTGGCGGAATCCGGCGCCCCGGGCTCGGCGGAGACTTTGGCGCCGCTCGGCAGCGGCACCACGGGCAGCGCGCGGGGAAAGACCTCGGCGGCGGTCTCGGGATCGACTTCGGCCACGGGCACCAGCCGGTTCAGGCGGTTGGCCAGGCGCTCGATGAAATCCGGATCGGCCACCAGGAAGAACGGCGGCAGCGGATCCGCGCCGCCGCGCCCGAGCCAGGCGCTGAGCGCCAGCTCCGGGCCGATCCCGGCCGGGTCTCCAAGGGTGAGGGCGAGAGGCGGCATTGCGGGTCTATAGCGCCGGCGGGGCCGGGGCGCATCCTTTTGGCAGGGGTGATGGCGCCTCACGCTTGGCCGGCGAGTTTTGCAATCGAGGCGCGTCTCCCTCCCCCCTCTGCGGGGGAGGGTGAGCCGGCCGTCAGGCCGGGTCGGGAGAGGGGAGCGGCGGTGCAGGATCGGGCTTCGCCCGTCATGCCGGTCGCGCGCTTTCCTGAACCCGGGTACCCCTCTCCCGACCCCTGCTGACGCAGGGGCCACCCTCCCCCGCAGAGGGGGGAGGGAAGGCGTGCGTTAAGTCGGGGCTGGGTCCCCCAAAAAACTACCGCACCGTCGCGATGCCGTCCGCGGTGGTGGCGGTGCCGACGTTCTGGCGGAGATCCGCCTCGCCCAGGGTCTTCAGCTCGAGGCGGAGCAGCACAGTCTGGTTGCGCTCGCGCACGCCCGTCGCGGTGGCGATCGGCGAGTTGATGTAGTTGAGCGAGATGGTCGTGCACTCGTCCTGGTAGCCGCCGCCGAAGCTCGCGCCCGAGAGGTAGAACCGGCCCGGGTTCTCGTAGGTCGGGACCGTGCCGATCGGGTTGGACAGGTAGGACGACAGGGCGTCCGTGTAGGTGTTACGCACGTCGAGATAGTGCGTGAGGTCCACCAGCAACGAGCCCGAGATGAACCAGTTCGGCGTGATGTTGTAGGTGGCGGTGGCGGTCACGCCCTCGCGATAGTGGCTGTAGCCGAGCAGCGGCTGCGCCTCGTAATACGAGTAGAAGGCCGAGACCGTGAGCGGCAGGAACGGCGCGAACCGCGCCGTGGCGCCGGTCTCCAGCCGGGCGACGTGGAAATCCGCCTGGTTGAACCGCGCCCGGGTGATGAAGGTGATGTTCTGGTTCGGCGAGACCTGGAACCGCCCGACGAAATCGGAGCGTTGCGTTTCCAGCCCGGAATCCAGCCCGACATTGGCGATGTCGCCCCGGCGGAACGAGTTCACGCCGGCGAGCTGGATGGACTCGCCGAACATCACGTTCGTGTACCAGCCGGACGGCGTGACCACGGAATACTGGCCGCCGAGATTGGTGCGGACGCCGCCCTCGACCCGGTCGTAGCCGGAGAACTTGTCCCACTCGAACAGCGAGGTGTCGTCGAACACCAGGCTCTGGGCGTCCTCGTTCGGCAGGCGGCCGATCCGGGTCTCGGACGGGCGCGCGATGATCTGGGCGATCGGCTCCAGGGTGTGGACGCCGAGCGCGCCGAAATTGGCGACGAACGGATAGCGGTAATCGAGCCCGATCGCCGGCATCACCCGGCCGGCGAAGCCGTCGTCGATCTTGGCGACCTGGGGGGCGAGGTCGTTCTGGTAGCCGGAGAAACTCGGATTGGTGAAGAACGCGTCGGTGCGCAGATACGCGAACGGCGTGAACTTCTGGCCCCACTCGTCGATGAAGCTCCGGCGCCAGGACAGCTCGGCGGAGGCCCGGGTGTTGGTGCCGGCGAGCCCGTCGATCGCGCATAGGCCGCGCTGGAAGTAGGTGCAGGTCTGGTAGAGCGGGAAGCTGACGCCGTTCACGCTCGGCGCGAACAGGTAGCTCGACGTGCGGGGCAGGCCCTGGAACTGGGTGGTCTCGCGGGTCAGGCTGGTGATGTTGGCCTGGAACCGGACCTCGCCGCCGATCTCGGCCGGCCCGTTGACGCGCTTGTCGTAGTCGATCACCGGCGCGACCACCGGCTGCTGCTTCTGCCAGTCGAAGCTCGACAGGCCCTTGAAGTAGTAGCCGCGCGCCTCGAACCACGAGCGGTCGCCCTGGCCGACCAGGTAGGCGGTCGAGGTCGCCTCGCGGAAATAATCCGTCGTGATGTTCTGGTTGCGGATCCGGTAATTGTCGAGGAACCACTTGTCGGTGACGCCGACGAGGTCCCAGCCGGTCCGCCACCGGTCGTTGATGTAGAACCGCCCCTGCGATTCCACCGAGCCGCGGAAGTCGCGCTCGCCGGCGCCGAGCGGGCTCGGCAGGAAGGCTGAGGGCGTCGTCTGCGAGATGCCCGACAAGCGGATGTTGTAGAAGCCGTTGTCGATCCGCTGGCGGAACTCGGCCTGGCCGAGCACGCCCTGGCGGCTGAGCAGCGTCGGGGTGATGGTCAGGTCGTAGTTCGGCGCGAGGTTGATGAAGTACGGCAGCGACACGCCCCGGCCCAAGGCCGTGGTCGAGATGAAGCGCGGCGTCAGGAAGCCGGTCTTGCGCCGCACGGTCGGGTCGGCGGCCTCGAAATAGGGCAGGTACGCCACCGGGATCCCAGCGATCTCCAGGGTGGAATCGTCGAAGTAGATCGTGTGGGTCTCGTTGTCGTGGATGATCTTCTTGGCGCGGATCTGCCAGAGCGGCGGCGTCTCCGGGTTGTCCTTGCACGGCTCGCAGGCGGTGTAGCTGCCGGCCTCGAAGCTGGTCTGCTCGCCGTTCAGGCGCTCGGCCCGGGGCGCGGAGAAGCGCGTCCGCACCGTCTCGGTGCGCCGCTCCACCGTCTGCTGGCCGCGGAAGGCGTCGATGAATCCGGTCTTGAAGTCGTCGCTCAGCTCCATGCGCTCGCCAGTCACGACGCCGCCATCGGCCTCGGTGAGGCGGACATTGCCCTCGGCGAAGACCCGGCCGGTGCCGCGGTCGTAGCGCACGCTGTCGGCCTGGAGGGTCCGCGGGCCGTAATGCAGCTCGGCATTGCCCCGGGCGGTGACCGTGTTGTGGTCGTTGTCGTAGATCAGCTCGCCGGCCTCGACGAGCAGCTTGTCGCCGGGCTTGCCGAGCTTGGGCGCGGCCATACCCTGGGCATGCGCCGAGACGCCCCCGGCCAGCGGCGCGGCGAGCGCCAGCGCAGCCAGGAGGGCCGTCTTCCGCAGGATGTGGGCGACCTTACGCAACGCGCGACCCAACCCCTGTGACGTAATCCGCCACGAACCTCACACACCCGTCTCCCGTCCCGCGATGGCTTGCGGGCGTCAGCCGTCTTCCTGGTACAGAAGCGTAAGCGTACCGAGAAGACTGCCTACCACGGCCGGGAACCAGGCCGCCACCGGTGCGGCGACGAGTCCGGACGCGCCGAGCCCCTCCATGACCTGCCGGACCACGTAGAGGGCGAAGCCCGCCGCCACACCGCCGAGGACGAGTTTACCGACCCCACCAAAGCGGAAGAACCGTAAGGAAACGGTTGCAGCGACGATCACCATAGCCAGGAACAGGACCGGTCGAGCCCACAGGACATCGTACTGAAGACGGTATCGGGTGGCGTCGAGACCGGCCCGTTCGGTCCGCGCGATGGTTGTGGGAAGTTGCCAGAAAGGCACAGATTCCGGAGGGGTGAAGCGCTGCCGGACCTGCCCGAGGTCGAGGTTCGACGCGATCAGGTAGGTGTCGAACGACTCAGGCGGGGCGTCGGGGGCGAGGACGCGGGCGTCCGACAGCTCCCAGTAGCCGTCATGGAGCGTCGCCCGGGCCGCGACGATCTGCTCGGCGAACTTGCCGGCCTCGTCGAAGGTGAAGACCGAGACGCCGGCGAGCGTTGTCGTGCCCTCGATGGCGGTCTCGGCCCGGATGATCGCCTCGCCGTCGAGGCCGCGCTGGCGGATCCAGAGATCCTTGCCGGAGCCGGCCTTGGTCGACTTGGCAAAGATCTTGGCCTCGATCTCGGTGGAGCGCTGCTTCAGCAGGGCCGAGACCGGGTTGTAGATCCCGACCGCCACCGCCCCGAGCGCCAGGGCCACGAAGAAGCCGGGCTGCAGGAACTGCCAGGCCGAGATCCCGGCCGCCCGGGCGACCACCAGCTCCAACTTGCGCGAGAGCTGGAGCAGGGCGGCCATCGAGCCGAACAGGACCGCGAAGGGCAATACGCCCTCGGCCACCGCGGGGGTGCGATAGAGCGACAGCTGCGCCATCAGCCCGGTGGAGGCGCCCTCGGCCTCGCCGGCGCGGCGCAGCAGCTCGACGAAGTCGAGGGTGTAGACCAGGGCGAACACGGTGACGAACACGCCGAGCACCGTGCGGGCGAACCGGGCGGCGAAGTAGCGCCCGAGGGTCGGACCGATCAGCATCGGAGGCTCAGCGTGCCGGGACGAGGCGCGGGGCGCGGACGAGGCCCCGCAGGGCGCCCGCCAGCGCGGCGTTGAAGGCCCGCACCCGCGGCCCGAAGAAGATCAGCAAGCACGAGAGCGCGATCGCCAGGATCGGCGCGCCGTAGATCGCCGCCACCGCCCCGGCGCTGCGGGTGGCCGCGCTCACCGCGGCGAAGCCCGCGATCCGCAACCCGACCACGGCCAGGATCGCCCCGGCGATGGCGAGCCCCCGGCCCTGGCGGGTGGTGCGCGGGTCGCCGAGCGCCGCGAAGGCGATGAAGACCAGAGCCAACGGGTAGAGGCAGGCCGAGAGCCGGTCGTGCAGCTCCGCCCGGAACCGGCCCTTCTGCAGCTTGTAGTAGCCCTCGGTCTGGTCGGGGAACAGGAGCTGGGCGGTCGAGCGCTCGCGGGGCTTGTAGATCGTGTCGGAATCCGGCGGCGCGAAGGCCGCGAGGTCGATCGTGTAACGCTCGAAGGTCAGGATCGAGGAGTCGCGGGACTCCTTCTGCTGCTGGTGGACGCTGCCGTTCTCCAAGATCAGGTAGCTCTGCCCGTCGATGTCGACGGCGTTGCCGCGGTCGGCGAGGTAGACCTTGGTCTTGCCGGCCTCGCGCCGGTCCTGGATGAACAGGCCCTTGAGCACGCCGCCCGGTCCGCGCTCGCGAAAATGGAAGGTGATGCCGTTGTCGAGCTGGGTGAACTGCCCCTCCTTGACGACATTGGCGATGAAGTCGCCCCGGACCCGGGTGATCACGTCGCGCAATTCCTGGAAGCTCGCGGGCATCACCACCAGCACCAGGAAGCCCACGAGGAAGCTCACGAACAGCGCCAGCGTCAAGAACGGCCGCAGCAGCGCCCGCGGCGGCATGCCGGCCGCCGACATCACGATCAATTCGGAATCGCCGTTGAGCTTGTTCAGCGCGTAAACGGCGCCGATGAACAGGGCCACGGGCGCGATCACCACCACCAACGTCGGCAGCGACAGCCCGGTGACGAACAGAAAGACCAGGAGCGTCTGCCCCTTGGCGGTCACCAGATCGAGCTCGCGCAGGGTCTGCGTCAGCCAGATCGTGCCGGTGAGGCCGATCAGGCAGGCGAGGCTGGCGCCCAGGGCGATCCGAAAGATGTAGCGCTCGATCTGCCTCATTGGCCCGGCAGTCCCGCCCGTTCCCTCGCCCCCAGGGGCGGCAGGGACCCGACAAAAGGGGCGATTCCAGGGCTGTCGCGCCGCGTTGCGTTTGCCGCCTCAGCGGCTACACAAGGCAGTTCACGCCCTGCGGCACAGCCGGGGGACGGGAACGGCTGCGGAACGGTGGGCAGGACGACGGGTATGGCGGACGGTATCGAGATCGGTTTCGGCCCCCTGGAGCAGAGCGGCCAGGGCCCGGGGGGATCGGGCGATCTCGTGGTGTTCGTCGGCGACGACCTCGCCCTCGGATCGGCGGCGCGCACGGCGCTGGGCAGCACGGGCGCCGACTTGGTGGCGAAGGCCGCAGCATCCGAAAAATTCAAGGGCCGCTCGCTCAGCGCCCTGAGCCTGCCGGCGCCGGCGGGCGTCAACGCCGACCGGCTGGTGGTGGTCGGGCTGGGTTCCGAGAAGGACCGGGCCAAGATCGACTGGCCGGTGCTCGGCGGCTTCACCGCCAGCAAGGTCTCGGGCCGCTCGGCCCGGGTGGTACTCGACTGGCCGGGAGCCACGGTCGGCGCCGCGCAGGCCGGGGAGTTCGCCCTCGGCGCGCGCCTGCGCACCTACACGTTCGACCGCTACAAGACGAAGAAGAAGCCTGACGCCGAGGAGAAGGGCGGCACCGCGCTCACCCTGCTGCTCGCCGAGCACGGCACGGCCTCCCGCGAGGGCGAAGCCGCCCGGACCCTGTCCGAGGGCGTGATCCTGGCCCGCGACCTCGTGAACGAGCCGCCGAACGTGCTCTTCCCGGAAGAGTTCGCCCGGCGCGCCGCGGAGCTGTCGAAGCTCGGCGTCGAGATCGAGGTGCTGGAGCCGGCCAAGATGCGCGAGCTCGGCATGGGCGCGCTGCTCGCCGTGGCGCAGGGCTCGGTCCGCGAGCCGCGGGTCGTGATCATGCGCTGGAACGGCGGCCCGGCCGGCGAGGCGCCCATCGCCTTCATCGGCAAGGGCGTGGTGTTCGATTCCGGCGGCGTCTCGATCAAGCCCGGCGGCGGCATGGAGGATATGAAGGGCGACATGGGCGGCGCTGCCGCGGTGGTCGGCGCGCTCCATGCGCTCGCCAGCCGCAAGGCCCGCTGCAACGTCGTCGGCGCCATCGGCATCGTCGAGAACATGCCGGACGGCGGCTCCTACCGCCCCTCCGACATCATCACCTCGATGTCGGGCCAGACCATCGAGGTGATCAACACCGACGCGGAAGGCCGCCTCGTCCTCGCCGACGTGATCACCCACGTGGTCCGCAGCGCCAAGCCGAAGGCGATGGTCGATCTCGCGACCCTGACCGGGGCGATCATCGTGGCGCTGGGCCAGGACATCGCCGGCATGTTCTCCAACGACGACGCGCTCGCCGCCAATATCAACGCCGCCGGCGAGGCCACCGGCGAGAAGGTCTGGCGGATGCCGCTGATCCCCGCCTACGACAAGGCGATCGACTCCAAGTTCGCCGACATGAAGAACACCGGCGGCCGCCACGGCGGCGCCGCCACCGCGGCCTCGTTCATCAAGCGCTACGTCGAGGAGGTGCCGTGGGCGCATCTCGACATCGCGGGCGTGGCGATGTCGTCGAACGCCAGCGAGATCAACCGCTCCTGGGGCGCCGGCTGGGGCGTGCGCCTGCTCGACCGGCTGGTGCGGGACCATTACGAGGCGCGGTGAGGCGGATCACCTGTTCAAGCCGCGCGGCATCGGCGATGTCGTCGCGTGTTATAGAGACGGCAGCAAGACAGACCCCTTTTGTCATTCCGGGGCGCCGCAGGCGAACCCGGAACCCATAACCGCCGACGGCGCAAGGTTTTGATCTGTCGGCGGATATGGATCCCGGGCTCCGCTGCGCGGCCCCGGGATGACAAGGAGGGGGCTCAAGCGCCAGCGTGCTCCTGGAGCTGGCAACGGAAAAACCTTTTGATAAAGGCGCGCCCTATACCGTCCGTTGCGCGTGATCAGACCCGTGCATCTGTGGTCGATCTAAAAAAGATCCGCGCCGCGATCCCGATCCTGGCCATGCTCGCGGCTTTGGCGCTGTTGACCGTCACCGGCCTCAGCCAGCGCTCGGGCGTGCCGGAGGCGTTCGAGCCCTGGATCTACGGCTACTTCATCGCCCGCTATCCGCTCTTCGCCTTCGCGCTGGTCTACGGGCTGGCGCATCTCGCGACGGTGGCGGCGGGTCCAGGGCCGGCCTCCGCACTCCGAAGGCTCCTGTTCGCGTCGGCCGGCGCGGCTTCCCTGATCCTGATCGGGCTCTACCCGACCTTCGGCGGCCTCATCCTGCGCGGCGGCTTCGCCACCGGCGGGATGGCGTTCCTGACCCATCAGCCCCTGTGGCTGGCCTACGGGCTCGGCGCCGGGGTCGCGGCGGCGCTCTTCGGCGGCATCCTCGGCCTGTTCGCGATCGCGGCCAACCGGCCCCTGCGCCCGAGTCTCCGGCGAATCGGCGCCGGCTTGCTGGCCTTCCTGGCCCTCTGGTTCGGCGCCTGCGTGATCGGGCTCTCCGGCGAGCTCGGGATCGGCGCCTGGCCGCGCCGGGCGTTCCGCCCCCCTGAGGCGGGCCTCGCCGCGCTGCTGCTCGTCATCGCCGCTCTGCCGCACGCCCTGCTCACGACATTGAGCCGGCTTCGTCGAGGCGCCTGAGGCCGCCGCCTTGCTAGTGGCCGCCCGTTCGCCCACAGTCGGGCGGTTCTGCGTAGGGACGGGACGCGGCCGTCGAGAGCCGTGCCCGCGGGAGACGACGCGATGCGCGAGGCCAGCTTGATCGAGCAGGGCAGGGCGGCACGCCGGCATGGGTCCCAGCCGGATCCCGCCTTCACGAACCTGTCGCCGCGGCCGTGGCTTGCGTCCTATCCGCCCGGCGTCCCGGCCGAGATCGATGTTGAGGCGCTCGGCACCCTCGTCGACCTCTTCGAGACCAGCGTCACCGCCTTCGCCGACCGCCCGGCGATCCTGTGCTTCGGCTCGACCCTAACCTATGCGAGCCTGGGCAAGCAGGCGCGCGCGCTCGCCGCCTGGCTGCGCGCGCAGGGCCTCGCCAAGGGCGACCGCGTCGCGATCATGCTGCCGAACGTGCCGGCCTACGCGGTGGCTCTGTTCGGCGTTCTCTCGGCCGGCGGGACGGTGGTCAACGTCAACCCGCTCTACACGCCCCGGGAATTTGCGCAGCAGATCAACGATTCCGGCGCCCGGTTCCTGATCGTGCTGGAAAATTTCGGTCCGACCGTCGCAGGGGCGCTGGCCGATGTCGCGCTGGAGCGCGTCCTCCTGGTCGGCCCGGGCGACGGGCTCGGGCTCAAAGGCCACGTGATCAACCTCGCCAGCCGCCACGTCCGCAAGGCCGTGCCGCCGTTCCGGCTGCCGGAGGGGCTGGCGCTGCCGTTCACGACAGCCCTGCGCCGAGGCAGCGGCATGCCGCACGCCGCCGTGCCGGTCGATCCGGAGGATCTGGCCTTCCTGCAATATACCGGCGGGACCACGGGGGTCGCCAAGGCGGCGATGCTCACCCACCGCAACGTCATGGCCAATGTCGAGCAGTCGCAGCTGTTCTTCAATTCGAAGGATCCGAGCATCCTCCGCTGCGCCGTCACGGCGCTGCCGCTCTACCACATCTTCGCGCTGACGGCCTGCTTCTTCCAATTCATGCGCAACGGCGGGTCCTGCCTGCTGATCCCCAATCCGCGCGACTGCGACGGCATGGTGAAGACCTTGAGCCGTCACCGCTTCACGCATCTGATGGGCGTGAACACGCTATTCAACGTGCTGATCAACCACCCAAAAATCCACACGGTGGACTTCTCCCATCTCGACTTCGTGGTCGGCGGCGGGACGGCGGTGCAGCGGCCGGTGGCCGAGCGCTGGAAGGCGCTCACCGGCAACACGATCCTCGAAGGCTACGGTCTGTCGGAAACCTCGCCGGTGGTGAGCGCCAACCCGCCCGGGATCAGGGAATTCTCCGGGACGATCGGCTACCCGTTCCCGTCCACCGAGGTCTCGATCCGCGACGCGGCCGGCAAGCCGGTGCCGGCGGGCCAGCCCGGCGAGATCTGCGTGCGCGGCCCTCAGGTGATGCGCGGCTACTGGAACAAGCCGGAAGAGACGGCGCGGGCGATGACGCCGGACGGGTTCTTCCGCACCGGCGACGTCGCCGTGATGGAGCCCGACGGCCAGATCAAGATCGTCGACCGGATGAAGGACATGATCCTCGTCTCCGGGTTCAACGTCTATCCGAACGAGGTCGAGGAGGTGCTGGCCGCCCATCCGGGGGTGCTCGAATGCGCCGTGGTCGGCGCGCCGAGCGAGGAGACCGGCGAGATGGTCGTGGCCCACGTGGTTATGAAGGATCCGGACGTCTCGACCGACGCCCTGCGGGCTCATGCCCGCACCCAGCTCACAGGCTACAAGGTACCCCGCCGGGTGGTGCTGCACGATGCCCTGCCCAAGACCAATGTCGGCAAAGTGCTGCGCCGGGTCCTGCGCGACGAGACCCCGCCGGGCTGAGCGGACCCGCGACGGATCGTCGTCGCCTGCACGCGTAACCACTCGGCCCCGATCGCCGAAGGGTGAGGCTGCGGCGCTTGCGCCCCTGTCGGCTCCGGCCGATCTGTGGGCTGTTCGCGCGAGACAGGCGAGGAGACGGCGATGTTGATCCGGAGCAGGCGCGGGTGGGAGATCCCGGAGAGCCAGGCCACCCCCGAGGCCGTCTTCCTGAACCGGAGGGCGTTGATCGGCGCCGCCGCCGGGCTCGTCGCCGGCTCTGCGCTCGGCGGGCGGAGCGCCTTCGCGGCGACCGATGCGCCGCTCTATCCGGCGCCGCGCAACCCCGCCTACACCCTCGACCGGCCGCTGACGCCGGAGCGCTTCAGCGGCGACTACAACAACTTCTACGAGTTCGGCACGTCCAAGACGGTGCTGCCGGCCGCGAACGCGCTGAAGACGCAGCCCTGGACCCTGAAGATCGACGGCCTCGTGGAGAAGCCGTTCGAGATCGGCGTCGATGACCTGATCCGGAAGATCGGCCTGGAGGAGCGGCTCTACCGTCACCGCTGCGTCGAGGCGTGGTCCATGTCGGTGCCGTGGACCGGCTTCCCCCTGTCGAAGCTGGTGGCGCTCGCCAAGCCGACCTCGGGCGCGAAGTACATCCGCTTCGAGACCTTCATGGACAAGGCGATGGCACCCGGCCAGCGCGCCTTCTACTACCCCTGGCCGTATATCGAGGGGCTGACGCTCGCCGAGGCCGGCAACGACCTCGCCTTCATGGTCACCGGAATCTACGGCAAGCCGCTGCCCAACCAGTTCGGCGCGCCGATCCGCGTCGCGGTGCCGTGGAAATACGGGTTCAAGTCAGCCAAATCGCTGGTGAAGGTGTCGTTCACCGCCGAGCGGCCGAAGACGTTCTGGGAGGGACTTCAGGCTTCCGAGTACGGCTTCTGGGCCAACGTGAACCCGGCCGTCTCGCATCCGCGCTGGAGCCAGGCTTCGGAGCGCGTGCTGGGCACCGACGAGCGCGTGCCGACGCTGATCTACAACGGCTACGGCGAGCAGGTCGCAGGGCTCTACAAGGGCCTAGAGGGCGAGCGGCTGTTCGTGTGAGAAGAGGGGATCCCAAAGGGCCCAGGCCCAGCCCTTTTAAGGTGTTTGTTGTGTGCCCAAGTCGTTGGGATGAGAGGATCATCAGACGGATTGGGGTGTGTCTGGTCGGCCGTTCTGGAGCGCTTCGAGCAACAGGCGCCGGCGGGTGTGATGGCGCGGACGCTTCTGGAGCAGGCGTTTCCGGCGGCGTGGCTCGATGCGGTGTTCGCAGCCCATCGCCAGCGCCAATACGAGCGCGCGTTGCTGTTCTCGACGATCGTCGAGCTGATGATGCTGGTGGCGGTCGGCTTGCGGCCCTCGTTGCACGCGGCGGCCCGGCAGGCGGAGCCTCTGCCGGTGTCGCTGCCGGCGCTGTACGA
>NZ_FOTK01000040.1 GCF_900114535.1 Methylobacterium pseudosasicola
CACCAGATCCGGCCCCAGCGCCTGCAGGCGCGCCACCAGATCGCTCAGGCCGGCGCCGTCGCGGGCGACCGCGAACGCCTGACCCTGCGGCAGGACATGCACGTCCAGCCGCGCCTTGCACACGTCGATCCCGACACACACCGGTCCCATCCCGCCCCACCCTTGCGCAACCGGGCTCTTGCGGCCCGAGCGACTGTCCGGGGTCGTGGAAGGAACGGGCAGGCTCCCAAGCTGAGGTGCGGGCTTCAAAGCCCCAGGATGAGCCGGGGTCCTGCCCGTCGCCGCGGATCCGACCTTACCAGATCGGACGCCGACTGACTTACAAGGATGAGGGCGAGGATTGGACAGGTGGCTCCAGCCATCGCGTGCCACGCCTTCGTCAACGCGGTCGCCGGCTGACCAGGACGATGCCTGCGAGGATCAGCGGGATCGCGAGAGCCAAGACAGGCGGGAAGCTCTCGCCCAGCAACGTTACCGCCAAGCCCTTGCCAGTGATCGCGCCGATCCAGCCGATCTGGCTGAGCCCGACCGGGCCGCTCACCTTCTGAAGGACGAAGAACAGGCCGTAGGTGGCGGCGATGATCGCGGCCTGAACCGGCAGCAGCGCTAAGGTCCCGGTCGCGGGCACCGCGAAGAGCGGCACGGCAGCCAGGATGGCGTAGGCACCGATCATCACGGCGGCCACCAGCACCATCACCGGCGCCAGCAGGCGCGGCGACGTACCAGTAGGCCACGCCACCGTGCGATAGATGTTGCCGGCGGCCACGCTGACCGGCGCCGCGAGCGCGAGCCCCGCCCAAATCCCTCCACCCTCGGCACCGGTGAGTCGCGAGGCCGCGAACAGAACCGCGCCGCCGAGCCCGAGCGCCATGCCGACCACGCCTGGAACCGAGACGCGATCCATCCCGAGAACCAACGCCAGGCCGTAGGTCAACAGCGGCGGGAAGGCGAGGCAGAGCGCGACGAAGCCGGCCCCGACATGCAGGATCGCCGCGAAGGACAGGATGTTCGGCAGGGCGAAGCTCAGCAGCCCGGCCCACAGCCCGTAGCGCAGGAGGGCCGAGGACGGCCTCAATCTCTCGCCCGCCAAGCCCGCGGCGGCCGTAAGAACGAGCCCGCCACCCAGCGCCGACCAGAACAGGAAGCCGATCGGATGCCAGCCGAGACTGCTGGCCAGGCCGGCCATGACGGTGGTCAGCCCCAGCAGCGCTCCGGTCGACAGCAGCAGACCGTATGCCGTCGGCGCGACCGCAGGCATGATGGTTCGGCCCGTCGCATCCATCGCGTTTCTCCACGTCCGGCTCAGAGGCCGGGGCGATTGCCTGCCGGACCCTCCGCGCCTAAAATCTCGACGCAAAGTATCTCGACGTCAAGATATCAGGGAACGTGAGATGGCGCCCCTCCAGGACCGAGCTTCCCGTGCCGTCGTGCAATGGTGCCGCGAGCGGCCCGATCTCGATCCGTTTCCCATGGAGGTTCTGGGCCGCCTGACCGAGCTGGCGCAGGTCATCCTCCGCGACCGGCTCAACCCGGCCTTCGCGGGCTTCGGCCTCCAGCAGGGCGAGTTCGACGTGCTCGCGACCTTGCGGCGGTCGGGCGCGCCCTACGCGCTGACGCCGACCGCGCTCTGCGACGCGACGATGATCTCATCGGGCGGGATGACCGCGCGGATCGATCGCCTGGAAAAGGCCAGCCTGATCGAGCGGCAGAAACACCCGACCGACCGGCGGGGCACCCTCGTCGCGCTGACCGATTCGGGCAAAGAACTGATCGACGCCGTGCTGCCCGCCCATGTCGAAACCGAGCGCGGCATCCTGGCGGCCCTGACAAACGACGAGCAGCGCATGTTGAATGCGCTGCTCGCGAAACTGCTTGCCGGACTCGGGTAAGCGGGCGGCAGCCGCTCCGGCCGCCGCCCCTGTGTCGTGCTTACGCGGCGATCGCCTGCGCGGTCGGGCCGGCGGCGCGCACGTCGGCATCGACATGGGCCTCGAAGCGCTTGAAGTTGTCGTCGAACATCTTCACCAGCCGGGCCGCCGTCTCGACGAAGGCGCCCTTGTTGCCCCAGGTCTTGACCGGGGTGAGGATGTGCGGCTCGACGCCCGGGACCGAGACCGGCACCGCGAAGCCGAAATACGGGTCGCGGCGGAACTCGGCCTGGGCCAGCGAACCGTCGAGCGCCGCACTCAGCAGCCGGCGGGTGACGCGGATCGGCATGCGCCGGCCGGTGCCGACGCCGCCGCCGGTCCAGCCGGTGTTGACCAGCCAGCAATCGACACTGTGCTTGGCGATCAGGTCGCGGAGCAGGTTGCCGTAGGCGCTCGGGTGCCGGGGCATGAACGGCGCGCCGAAGCAGGTCGAGAACGTCGCCTCCGGCCCGGTCAGGCCGCGCTCGGTGCCGGCCACCTTGGCGGTGTAGCCCGAGAGGAAGTGGTACATCGCCTCGGCGCCGGTGAGCTTGGCGATCGGCGGCATCACCCCGAAGGCGTCGCAGGTCAGCATCACGATGTTCTTCGGATGCCCGGCCCGGCCGGTGGCGCTGGCATTGGCGATGAAGTCCAGCGGGTAGGCGCAGCGGGTGTTCTCGGTGAGCGAGCCGTCATCGAAATCCGGCACCCGGGTCACCGGGTCGATCACCACGTTCTCCATCACTGTGCCGAAGCGCTCGGTGGTGGCGTAGATCTCGGGCTCGGCGTTGCGCGAGAGGCGGATCGTCTTGGCGTAGCAGCCGCCCTCGAAGTTGAAGATGCCTTCGTCCGACCAGCCGTGCTCGTCGTCGCCCAGAAGCTGGCGCGAGGAATCGTTCGACAGCGTCGTCTTGCCGGTGCCCGACAGGCCGAAGAAAATCGCCGAGCCGCCCTCGGCGTCGAGCGCCGCGTTGGCGGAGCAGTGCATCGGCATGACGTTCTGGCCGGGCAGGATGTAGTTCAGGTAGGTGAAGACCGACTTCTTCATCTCGCCCGCGTAGGCCGAGCCGCCGATCAGCACGAGCTTCTTGGAGAAATCGATGGCGATCACGGTCTTGGACCGGCAGCCGTGCCGGGCGGGATCCGCCTGGAAGCTCGGCAGGTCGATGATCGTCAGGTCCGGCACGTAGGCGGCGAGCTCGGAACGGTCCGGCCGGATCAACAGGTTGCGGATGAACAGCGAGTGCCAGGCGAACTCGGTGAAGACCCGGGCCTTCACCCGGTGGGCCGGGTCGGCGCCGCCAAAGAGGTCCTGGGCGAACAGCTCCTTGCCCTCGGCATGCTTCAGGAAATCCTGATGCAGGGTCGCGAACTGCTCGGGCGTGATCGCGCCGTTGTTCTCCCACCAGACCTCGTTCTCGGTGGCGGCATCGCGCACCACGAACTTGTCCTTGGGGGAGCGGCCGGTATGGCTGCCGGTGGTCGCCACGAAGGCGCCGCCGCGGGCGAGCTGGCCCTCCTTGCGGGCGAGCGCCTCCTCGTAGAGGCGCGGCGCCTCGAAATTCCAATGGACGGCCTTCAGCCCGCGGAAGCCAGCGGCCTCGGCATCGTGGGCCGCGTTGTGATCACCGATGTTGGTCAAGAGCGTATCTCCCGGGGCCCCTGTTCGTGCCGTCGACGCGACATGACCGGACGCCATCGGCATCCGGGATTGCACCGGGGGACGTCCGTGCAGTCGGACAGGACCGCCGCACGCTGGATCTCCGTTCCCCGGTCGCCGGCCGGTCCCATACTGGATAGGCGGCCAAGCGTTGCCGTCTTACTGGGTGTTGGCGGGGGCCTGCAACGTGGATGAGCGGCTTTGACCACAGTGATGATCGCAGCAAGCCCCTGCTGTAACCAGTTGGATCTGGGTATTCTTAATTCCGGCGGCGGCAAAGTGGGCTGGAAATACCCATATCGACGGTGGGCGCAGATGCGCCCTTGCGCGGCGCCCCCCGGCCGCTATGCCCTGCCGAACGTTCCGTAGATCCCCGCCAAAAGGCACACAGAGGCACGATGCCCCAAGCCGTCGCCGGCCCCGAGATCGAGCGCCTGATCCAGCTTCTGTCCCGGATGCCGGGTCTGGGACCGCGCTCGGCGCGGCGGGCCGCGCTCCAGCTCATCAAGAAGCGCGAGACCCTGCTCGCGCCCCTGGCCGATGCCATGCGGGTGGCGGCCGAGCGCATCGTGGTGTGCTCAAGTTGCGGCAACGTCGACACCTCCGACCCCTGCACGATCTGCCGGGATACCGAGCGCGACCCCTCAACCCTCGTGGTGGTGGAGGACGTGTCGGACCTCTGGGCCCTGGAGCGGTCCGGGGCCGTCAAGGCGCGCTACCACGTGCTGGGCGGCGTCCTGTCGGCGCTCGACGGCGTGCGGCCCGAGCACCTGAACCTCGCGAGCCTCGTGGAGCGCGCGGCCGATCCCGCGGTGAAGGAAATCATCCTGGCGCTGAACGCCACCGTCGACGGCCAGACCACCGCCCATTACCTCACCGAATCGATTCGGCACCTCGACCGCAAGGTGACGCGCCTCGCCCACGGCGTCCCGGTCGGCGGCGAGCTGGACTATCTCGACGAGGGGACGCTCACAGCGGCGATCCGCAGCCGCACCGCCTTCTGAGCGTCTTGTCGTCACGGCGTCGGCGCGACGCGCAGCGACGGTATTTGACCGGCCCCGACCCACGCCATATTGCCTCGGAATCCCCGGAGTCCGCGACTGTGGTGCTCCCCTCGCCGGTTTCCGCCATGACCATTCGTCCGCTCGTCATCCTCCCCGACGCCGTCCTGCGCCGCAATTCCGATCCGGTCGGGCCGATCACGCCCGAGATCCGTACCCTCGTGGCCGACATGTTCGAGACGATGTACGACGCCCCGGGCGTCGGGCTGGCGGCGATCCAGGTCGGCGTCGCCAAGCGGGTCGTGACCATCGACACCTCGAAGGAAGAGGGCGTGCGCGATCCGCGGGTCTTCATCGATCCCGAGATCGTCTGGTCCTCGGAGGAGAAGCGGGTCTACGACGAGGGCTGCCTGTCGATCCCGGAATACTATGCCGAGGTCGAGCGGCCGGACCGGGTCCGGGTGAAGTTCCGCGATCTCGACGGCAACGAGCAGGAGATCGAGGCGGACGGCCTGCTGGCGACCTGCATCCAGCACGAGATCGACCACCTCAACGGCGTGCTGTTCATCGATCACATCTCGAAGCTGAAGCGGGACCGGGTGATCAAGCGCTTCACCAAGGCGGCCAAGCGCGACGCGGCCTGACGCCGATGCGCGTCGTCTTCATGGGCACGCCGGATTTCGCGGTGCCGACCCTCGCCCGGCTCGCGCAGGACGGCCACACGATCGCGGCCGTCTACACCCGCGCGCCCGCCAAGGCCGGCCGCGGCATGAGCCTGCGGCCCTCGCCGGTCCACGCGCTGGCCGACAGCCTCGGGATCCCGGTGCTGACGCCGGCAAGCCTGCGCACCCCCGAGGCGGCCGAGATCTTCGCGGCGCATGGGGCCGATATCGGCGTCGTGGTGGCCTACGGGATGCTGCTGCCGCAGGCGATCCTCGATGCGTCCAAGCACGGCTGCCTCAACCTGCACGGGTCGCTGCTGCCGCGCTGGCGGGGCGCGGCGCCGATCCAGCGCGCCGTGATGGCAGGGGATGCCGAGAGCGGCGTCGGGATCATGCGCATGGAGGCCGGCCTCGATACCGGGCCGGTGGCCCTGGAAGGCCGCATCCCGATCGCGCCGGGCATGACCGCCGGCGAGCTTCACGACGCGCTGATGCCGCTCGGGGCCGAGCTGATGTCCCAGGCCCTCGAACGCCTGGAAACCGGCGATCTCACCTTCACGCCGCAATCTGCCGAGGGCGTCGTCTACGCGCACAAGATCGGCAACGACGAGGCGCGGATCGACTGGTCGCTGCCGGCCGCGCAGGCGGCGAACCGGATCAACGGCCTGTCGCCGTTCCCGGGGGCTTTCTTCGAGGTCGATCTCGGCAAGGGAGTCGAGCGGGTGAAAGTCCTTCGCGCCTCGCCCGGCGACGGCGCGGGCGCGCCCGGAACCCTCCTCGATGCCGACGGCCTCGTCGCCTGCGGCGAGGGCGCGGTCCGGCTGCTGGAGCTGCGCCGGGCCGGCAAGGGCGGCAGCGCCAGCGGCGCCGAGTTCGTGCGCGGCGCGCGCATCGCGCCCGGCGCAAGCCTCGGCTGATGCCCCGCTACAAGCTCGTCATCGAGTACGACGGCACGCCGTTCTGCGGCTGGCAGCGTCAGGCCGACGAACCCACCGTCCAGGGCGCGATCGAAGCGGCGGTAACGCGCTTCTCCGGCGAGGATGGCCGGCTCACCTGCGCCGGCCGGACCGATGCCGGGGTCCACGCCATCCATCAAGTCGCGCATCTCGACCTCGCCAAGGACTGGCGGACCGACACGGTGCGGGATGCCATCAACGCCCATCTGCGGCCGCAACCCGTGGCCGTGCTCTCCGCCGCAATCGTCCCGCCGAGTTTTGACGCGCGCCACTCGGCGATCCGCAGGCACTACCGCTACCGCATCCTCAACCGCCGCAGCCCCGCCGCACTCACCCGCGCCCATGTCTGGCACGTGCCCTGGCCGCTCGACCCGGAGGCGATGCATCACGCCGCCCAACGCCTCGTCGGCCGCCACGATTTTTCCGCCTTCCGGGCGGCCGAGTGCCAGGCCAACAGCCCCGTGCGGACGCTGGAGCAACTCGACGTGGCGCGCGCCACGATGGCGCTGCACGAGGAGATCGTGGTGACGACCTGCGCGCGTTCGTTCCTGCACCATCAGGTTCGGGCCATGGTCGGCACGCTGATGCTCGCCGGCTGCGGACGGCTCACGGCCGACGACGTGGCCGACATCCTGGCCTCGGGCGAGAAGCGCCGGTGCGGACCGCTGGCGCCCGCGAGTGGGCTGACGTTTGTGGGTGTGGATTACGCGTAGACATACCTCAAGTTTGGTATGGCGCTAAAATCAGTGAATTAGTCAATCTATAGTTGACTGACGATTTCTAACCGCCCATGTTGAGCCGCAACTCAAATGGCGACCTCTGATATGATAAATAACGTCACATTATTAGTTATTTCAATCCTACTTAGCGCGCTTCCGCCAATTGTATTTGTTGGCATTAGGCAAGCTGTTAAAATCAATCGTCAAGAAGTTGTTCGTGATTTAGCAGCAGTGTTCACACTGCCAGACTCCCGTAATGAGGGGCCAATTCCATCTTTTGAATTCGTGAAGTACAAATACTTCTTTCATCGTGTCGGCGAAGATAACGATGAAGAACCCCGAGATCATTCGTTGTCATCCTGGCTGATTGGTGCAGTTCCACTTATACTTCTGCTATTTTTATTATCATATCTTGCAGTTATGTCGATCGAACCATACGTTTTTGATTTTGTCGGAAAATCCCTTGGTGCATCAACAAATCAGAAGCCCTCCCTGGATATGGAACCTACGCCGATGTGGGTGTGGAGTCTTTGCGCATCATTAAGCGGAGGCTATGTTTTTATGATCCGAAGTTTTTATAGGGCTATCAATAATTTTGACTTCAGCCCAATGTCATTAGTTGGCGCCTGCAACAATCTTTTGGTTGGAATTATTGGCGCGCAAATACTCACCTGCGTCGTCCTAAATCCGTTAGCAAATGCAACAATGCTTCACGAAAGCGTTATTTCCGCCGTGCTTTTATTCTCATTTGCTATTGGTTATTTGCCTGATAGCGCCACTCGGACGATCCTGTGGCGAAGTGATCTTGGAAATTTCAAGCGCGAGAACCGCGACATCTACAAATCGTCTTTAACAACTCCGGTCGAAATTATCGACGGAATTGATACGGAAACTCGGGATCGCTTGGCAGACTATCATATCCGCTCAACCCAAAATCTTGCAACCGCAAATCCATTGATGTTATTTGTTGAGACTCCATTCGGGGTTTACCAGATTATGGACTGGGTTGCTCAGGCACAACTATGCTGCTCGGTTGGTCCAGAGGCCCTTGTTAAGCTTTGGCGGATCGGAATTCGAACTCTTTTCGACCTGGAACGTGCAGCACTCGATGATAATTGTCGAGACGATCAATTACTGCGTAAGATTGGGGCAATCCTGCTCCCTATTCAGGCGTGCCCCGAACAAAACATCGATTATAATGCAAATACGAAGCAATCACCTGAAATTACGAGTGAAATTATAGCTAATATAGTAGTTAGACTAGACGATCCGCACGTTCATAGACTGCGACAAATATACATTCGCATCGGAAATCGGATCGGCTCCGATAGCCGGAGGTTCCCGAATACGGGACGGTACAGTCAAGGATCTAACCCAGCATCGAGCGATACTAGTTCTGCTCCAGCATAAAAGTACGTCTCCAACACCCGCTCATAAATCGCCGTCAGCCGGTTGAGATCCGCCACCGCCACGCATTCATCGACCTGATGCATGGTCTCGCCGACGAGGCCGAATTCGATCACCGGACAGGCATCCTTGATGAATCTGGCATCGGAGGTGCCGCCGGTGGTGGACAACGTCGGCGTGAGGCCGGTCTCGGCTTCGATCGCTCGGGAGACGAGATCCACGAAGGCGTCCGGTTGAGTCAGGAAGGCCGGGGCGTTCGAGGGCTGCAGATCGAGGGTGAAGCGTACCGCGTTGCCGGCCGCCTGCTCCAGCCGCTTGTGGAGTTCGGCGCCGAGGCTGGCGGCGGTCCAGTCGTCGTTGAAGCGGACGTTGAAGGTCGCCCGGGCGGTGGCTGGGATCACGTTGGTGGCGGGGTTGCCGACGTCGATCGTCGTGAATTCGAGGTTCGAGGCGTCGAAATGGGCCGTGCCGCCGTCGAGAGGCTCGGCCACCAGCGCCGAGGCGAGCCGCAGCAGCCCGGGGATCGGGTTCTCGGCCTTGTGCGGATAGGCGACGTGGCCCTGGCGCCCCAGCACCGTGAGCTTGCCGGTGAGCGAGCCGCGGCGGCCGATCTTGATCATCTCGCCCAGCCGCCCCGGATTGGTCGGCTCGCCCAGCAGGCAATGGTCGAAGCGCTCGCCCCGGGCGCGGGCCCAGTCCAGAAGCTTGACCGTTCCATTAACCGCCGGCCCCTCCTCGTCGCCGGTGATCAGGAAGGCGATGGAGCCCGGAAACGCGCCGCCCCAGCGCTGGACGAAGGCCAGGGTCGCGGCCAGCATGCAGGCGATGCCGCCCTTCATGTCGGCGGCCCCGCGTCCGTAGAGCAGACCGTCCGCCACTGCCGCCTCGAACGGGCCGTGGCGCCAGGCCCCCTCGCCAGCCGGCACCACGTCGGTATGGCCGGCGAAGACCAGACAGGGGCCGCGCGCGCCGAGCCGGGCGTAGAGGTTCGGGGTGTCGGGATAGCCGGGCTCGGAGAAGACCGGCCGCTCGATCGCGAAACCGACCGCTTCCAGCGCCTGCGCCACCACGTCGAGGGCGCCGCGATCCTCCGGCGTCACCGAGGGACAGCGAATCAGCTCTTGGGCGAGCGACAGGGCGGAATGGTCGGCCGGCATGGGGCGAGTCCCGGGAGGGAGGGTCTGGCGATGCCCCTTACACCAAGTCGGGCGGTCCGGAGATTCGTATCCGGACTCGAGGCCACAAAGGAACCTGCTACCGCAGAGCGTCGTCGGTCTCGCGGCGCCTTTGCCCGGGCGCATCTTACACGAGTGCGTGAAGTCAGACCTGACGGGCGGCGCAGTCAGACTTTGTCAGTCGTTGCGGCGGCATTGTTTGCGCAATTGAATAGAGCGCAATGGGATGGCGCCATGAGGGGCAACAAGACCGGCTTTCCAGTCGATACCGCGGCCAACAGGCGCGACGGCCAGCGGCGGGAGGTCCTGATCCCGGCGACGATCCGATGTCCCGATGGTGAGTCTTTCAGCTGCATCCTGCGGGACATGTCGCCGGGCGGTGCCAAACTGTCGGTCTCCCGCCGGCATCGCCTGCCGCAGACCTTCACCCTCTCGGTGCCCGGCCACGACACCACTTATCCCGTCCGCCGGGTCTGGCAGCGCGCCGACGCCGCCGGAATCGTCCTCGATCTGCCGAAAGCCGGCGAGTCCTGAGATCCGGCCGCGCGCCGCCGCAGCCCGATCTAGAGGCTGCGGCGGGATCGGAGACCTACTTCGTCACCACCACGTGCACGTCGCCCTGGCGGCGGAGCACCGAGACCGTGACGTCGTCGTCGTAGCGTTGGAACCGGATGTCCAGGCGCGAGGACCCCAGCTTGACGTTGTAGAGCGTCACGCCGTCGAGGAAGCCCGGCAGGATCGGGTTCTTGAGCCGGACGCTGTTGCGGTCGTGATCGAGCTCCAGGCCGAGGCAAGCGGCCAGGAACGCGAACGGCGCCGCCGCCGCCCAAGCCTGCGGGCTGCAGGCCACCGGATAGGCCACGGGACCGCGCTGCTTGCGGCGCATGAAGCCGCAGAACAGCTCCGGCAGGCGCTTCTGGTCCTGGTAGAGCGAGGTGTCGAACATCCCCTGGAAGATGCGCGCGGCCTCGTGCTTGCGGTCGTAGCGGGCGAGACCCATGGCAACGAGGGCGTTGTCGTGCGGCCAGATCGAGCCATTGTGGTAGGACATCGGGTTGTAGCGCGCCTCGCCCTTGGCGATGGTGCGCACGCCCCAGCCGTTGAAACCGTCCTTGCACAGCAGGGTCTCGGCGACCCGCGCCGCCCGCTCCGGCTTGGCGATGCCGGTGAACAGGGCGTGCCCGGCATTCGACGAGCGCACGGCGCATTGCTTCTTGGCGCCGTCGAGCGCCAGCGCGTAGGTGCCGATCTCCTCGTTCCAGAAGGCCGCGTCGAAGCGCTCGCGCAGGGCGGTGGCTTCGAGCGAGAGCCGCTCGGCCATCGGGTCGTGCCCGAGGAGCGCCGCGAGCTTGGCCATGCCGGTTTTGGCGGCATAGACGTAGCCCTGGACTTCGCAGAGCGCGATCGGGCCCTTGGCGAGCTGGCCGTCCGTGTGGAAGATCGAATCGTGGCTGTCTTTCCAGCCCTGATTCTCAAGGCCCTTGTCGGTGTCGCGGGCGTATTCGACGAAGCCGTCGCCGTCCCGGTCGCCGTAGCGGTCCATCCAGTCGAGGGCGAGCTCGAGGGACGGCCAGATCGCCCGGATCGTCTCCAGATCGCCCGTGACGGCGTAGTATTCCCAGGCCAGCATCACGAAGAGCGGCGTGCCGTCGATGGTCCCGTAATAGTGGCGGAACGGCACCTCGCCGAGCATCGCCATCTCGCCCCGCCGGGTCTCGTGCAGCACCTTGCCGGGCTGGGCGTCGGCGGCGGGATCGACCGCCTGGGCCTGGGTCGAGGCGAGGTAGCGCAGGACGCCGCGGCCGAATTTCGGATCGATCCACAAAGCCATCAGGGCTGTGATGATGCCGTCGCGGCCGAAGACCGTCGAATACCAGGGGATGCCGGCGAAGGGGTAGATCCCCTCGGGCGTCCGGCTCGCTAGCATGTAGAGGTCGGCGGTGGCCCGGCACAGGCCCTCGTTGAACTGGTCGTTCGACGAGATGATCGTGGTGATCCCAGCCGTCAGCGCGCGCAGGTCCCGGCGCGAATCGCGGTAGGCGCGCGCGAAGATCATGCCCTCGGCGAGGTCCTTCGGCTCACGCCGGGCGCCGCCGACATTGGCCGCGAGCGTCAGCTTGGCGGCAGCATCCTCGCCGACCATCTCGTCGCTCGGCGGCTTGGTGAAGGCCCGGTGGGCTTCGAAGGCCACGCGAATAAACAGCGAGGCGCGCCCCTCCGGCGGCAGCGATACGTCGAACACCGCGCGGCCGGGCTCGATCTGGTCCGGCTTCGGGCCGAAATGCAGCGAGGTGGTCCGCACGATCTCGTCGAGGCCGACGTAGCGGAACTGTACCTCCCGATCGCTCGCCACCAGCACGCCGCGCTTGCCCCGCTCCTTGCGGTCGGTGCCGCGCACCTCGAACAGGTCGCGGTAATCCGCGTCGAAGGTGACGGCGATGCGCAGGCGGCGGTGCTTCGAATCGAAGGAGCGCAGGCCGATCCGGTCGTAGCAGGCGCCCCGGAACAGGAACTTGGTGCGCTCGATCGCGATCGTCTCACGCGGGATCGAGGTCTCGTCATGGGCGTCGAGGCGGATGTCGGGCGTCGTCATGTCGACGCTGAGCGCGCCGTTGTCGTCCTGCATCACCGAGGACAGCATCAGCGGTCGCTGTCCCTCCACGGTCACTTCGAGCCGGGAGAGGTAGCGGGTGTCCTGGAAATACAGGCCCTCCGGCCCCGGCTGGACGCCGATATCGCCGTAGGAATCGAGGACCCCGAAAGCCTCGCCGAATTTCAGCGCCCTTAGGGGCCGCTCCACCAGCGAGGTGTGCGCCTCGATGTGATAGGTCGGCAGCACATCGTCGGCGTCCTGGAAGCCTGGCGCAACCTTGACGGTGCTGGCCTGTGTCCGAGCGGTCGCGTTGTGGGCCGCCGTATTCTCCGCCGCCATGCAGAACGTCTCCGAGTGCGTGTGAGGGGTACGAATCGAGAGGGCCGCCGCATCGGCTCTGATGCGGCGGCCCTCGTGACCATTCGGATGAGGCGCCTTTACGACGCTAGGCCGGGCCGGCCGTGTCTCGCAAGCCCGATGCCGGAGATTACGCCGGCATCGCCGCAACCGAGATCGACGGCCGCGCCGAGCCGTTCACGTCGCCGTAATGGGGCGTGAAGCCGGATTTCGGCAGCTGGATCACGTCGGCGCCGCGGGCGAGCAGCTCCTCGTAGGCGGCGACGTATTTCTTGACCATGCACTCGGCGGTGAACTGGCTCTCGAAGTGCTTGCGCACCCCCTCGCGGCTCATGACCTTGACCTTGGCCACCGCCTCGACGGCGTCGTCCATGGTCTGGCAGAGCACGCCGCTCACGCCGTCCTTGATGACTTCCGGCACGGAGCCGTTGCGGAAGGCGATCACCGGCGTGCCGGCCGACATCGCCTCGATCATGACCAGGCCGAAGGGCTCCGGCCAGTCGATCGGGAAGGCGAGCGCCAGGGCGTTGCCGAGGAAGTCCTTCTTCTGCTCCTCGTTGATCTCGCCGATATACTCGACCAGCGGATGGTGGGTCATCGGCTCGATGACCTCGTCCCAGTAATCCTGGTCCGCCTTGTCGACCTTGGCGGCGATCTTGAGGGGCGTGCCCGAGCGGATCGCCATCTCGATGGCGCGGTCGGGGCGCTTCTCCGGGGAGATGCGGCCGAGGAACGCCAGGTAGCCGCCCTTGGCTTCCGGGTGATACGGGCAGTTCTGCGACGGCAGGCCGTGATGGATCGTCGACAGCCAATTGACGTTCGGCGGCATCGGCTCGCGCTGGTTGTCGGAAATCGACACGAGCGGCATGCCGGTGAAGGTGCGGTAAACCGGCATGAAGTCCGGCACGTCGAGGCGGCCGTGCATCGTGGTGATGCACTTGTGGTTCAGATCCTCGAACATCGGATACTGAAGCAGGTCGATGTGGAAGTGGAGGATGTCGAATTCGTGCGCCCGGCGATGCACCTGGTGCAGCATGGCCAAATGGCTGGCGGTGTGATCCCGGTAGCCGAGCAGGCGCAGGCCCTCGGGCGTGCAGGCGGCGAGCTTCGCCGACGTCTCCGAATCGCCGCTGGCGAACAGGGTGACGTCGTGGCCCTGACGGACCAGTTCTTCTGTGATCCAGCTGACGACGCGCTCGGTGCCGCCGTAGAACTTCGGAGGGACGGCCTCCGACAACGGAGCGATCTGGGCAATGCGCACGAAGTGTCTCCTGGTTGGCCGTATTTGACGGGGGGTCTAACCCTGCCGGCCTGAGCGGGACATGAATGAAACCGACGGCCAAGGTTATGGTTCCTCCGCCAGACAGTGTCGCTGCGCGTTTTGTGCGGCGCGGGACCTATCCCCGCATTCCCCGAACCCCGCCCCCCTCGTGGACTAGGATCGGTCTCGCGGCAGCCGTGCCGAGCCGAGGCGGAAGCCGTTGCCGTCGCTGCGGGTTTCTGTCATAAGCCGCCCCGCGTCGAACCGCCCGGCCGATAGGGCTGCCGTGGCGGCTCGTGCTGCTCCACCAGAAGCATCATCGCGCACACCTCATCCGACCCTCACGGGTCGGTCCGGAGGGATTTTCGCGCAACGGAGAGCCAAATGCCCAAGCTGAAGACCAAATCGGGCGCCAAGAAGCGCTTCAAGATCACCGGCACCGGCAAGGTGATGTACGCCCAGGCCGGCAAGCGCCACGGGATGATCAAGCGGACGACCAAGCAGATCCGCAACCTGCGCGGCACCACGACCCTGTTCGAGGGCGATGCCGCCAACGTGAAGAAGTACTTCCTGCCGAACGCGCGGTAAGCCTTCGACACCCGTTGCCACTGTCTTTCGTCGAAACCAGGAGATAACCGATGGCCCGCGTCAAGCGCGGCGTGACCAGTCACGCGAAGCACAAAAAAGTTCTGAAGGCCGCCAAGGGCTATTACGGCCGGCGCAAGAATACGATCCGCATCGCCAAGCAGGCGGTCGAGAAGGGCATGCAGTATGCCTATCGCGACCGCAAGAATAAGAAGCGCACGTTCCGCGCCCTGTGGATCCAGCGCCTCAACGCGGCAGTGCGCGAGCACGGCCTGACCTACTCGCGCTTCATCAACGGTCTGGCGAAGTCCGGCATCGTCGTCGACCGCAAGGCGCTGTCGGAGCTGGCGATCCACGAGCCGGCGAGCTTCGCCGCCGTGGTCGAGAAGGCCAAGGCCGCCCTCCCCGAGACCACCGCCAAGGCCGCCTGAGGCTCAATCTCCCGCGCAAGCGGACGGAAGGCGCGGCTCTCCTCAGGGAGCTGCGCCTTCGTCGTTTCCGAGCTGCCGCGGTGCGTATCGCCGTTTGCGCGGATGCCCTGACTTGCGCGAATGCAAACGGCGCGCAAAAGCATGCCGCGATCGCGGACCGCCAACCCAGTTCGAAAAAAACGATGACCGATCTCGACACCCTCGAACGCGATCTCCTGGCCCAGGTGACGGCGGCGTCCGACGAAGCCGCCCTCGACGCGGTACGCGTGGCCGCGCTCGGCAAGAAGGGCAGCGTCTCGGACCTGCTCAAGACCCTGGGCTCGATGACGCCCGAGGAGCGCAAGGAACGCGGCCCCCTGATCAACGGCCTGCGCGACCGGGTCCAGGAGGCCGTCACGGTCCGCAAGAGCGCCCTGGTCGAGGCTGCCCTGGAGGCCCGCCTCGCCTCCGAGCGGGTCGACGTCACGCTGCCCCTGCGCGAGGCGCCGGAGGTGCGCGGCCGAATCCACCCGATCACGCAGGTGATCGACGAGATCACCGCGATCTTCGCCGATATGGGCTTCGCCGTGGCCGAGGGCCCGGATATCGAGACCGACGAGCTGAACTTCACCGCGCTCAACTTCCCGCCCGGCCACCCGGCCCGGGAGATGCACGACACGTTCTTCCTGGCGCCGGACCATACCGGCAAACGCAAGGTGCTGCGCACCCACACGTCGCCGGTCCAGATCCGCACGATGCGGTCGCAGACGCCGCCGATCCGGGTGATCATCCCGGGCCGGACCTACCGGCACGATTCCGACCAGACCCACACGCCCATGTTCCATCAGGTCGAGGGGCTGGTGATCGACACCGCGGCCAACATCGCCAACCTGAAATGGGTGCTGGAGGAATTCTGCAAGGCGTTCTTCGAGGTGGACGGCGTGAAGATGCGCTTCCGCCCATCGTTCTTCCCCTTCACCGAACCGTCGGCCGAGGTCGATATCCAGTGCTCCCGCAAGGGCGGCGAGATCCGCTTCGGCGAGGGCACTGACTGGCTGGAGATCCTCGGTTGCGGGATGGTGCACCCGAACGTCCTGCGCAATTGCGGCCTCGATCCGGACGCGGTCCAGGGCTTCGCCTTCGGGGTCGGAATCGACCGCATCGCGATGCTCAAATACGGCATGCCGGACCTGCGGCCGTTCTTCGAGGCGGATGTCCGCTGGCTCGACCATTACGGCTTCCGGCCGCTGGACGTGCCGAGTTTGATCGGTGGTTTGACAGGGTAAGGCGCGAGCGGGAGGCGGCCACGATGACCGAGGGCGAGATCCGCACGATTGCCAACGAGATCCTGTCTCGGACGCTGGGAAGTTCCGGCTATGAGCGGGTCGAAGTGCGGCCCGGCTTCGATCATGCCGGTGAACCCTCATGGTTCCTCAAGGCGGTGTTCAAGCCAGGATCTGGTGTCACCGACGGCAGGCGTCTGAACGGCGCCAATGCCGATCTGCGGATGAAGTTGTTGGAACGCGGCGAGGACCGCTTCCCCTACCTGAACGTCGAATATCCCGACGACGAGGTGCTGGCCGACGACGAGGAGCTTGAGAAGCCGTAATGTCGCGTCTCGGCAATCCCCTCGTCTACGATCTTCTCGACGTGGCAGAGAGCTTGGCGCGCCAGAGCGGCCGGATAAACTTGCGTAAGGCTGCGATGCGGCGGGCGGTGAGCAGCGCCTATTATGCGGTGTTCCACGCCTTCTGTTTTGTATGCGCGAGCGTCATCGTCGGCTGGAAGCGGAGCGCCGAACTAGAATCCGTCTACCGCATGCTCGACCACGGCCAAATCAGGAAGCGTCTGACATCCCCGGAAGCTGCGCAGATCGCACCGGACGTGGCCAGGATCGGTGCCACCTTCACGGTTCTTCAGGAGCGCCGGCATCTGGCCGATTACAGCTCGCCGGCTCTCCCGGTGAGCCGGAACGAAACCCTTGCGATCCTGGCTCGCGCCCGCGAGGCCGTGGAGGCTCTCGAATCCCTTGGCGATGACCAGCGGCGCAAGCTGGCCGTCCTCCTCATAACGAAAGCGCGGCTGTCCTGAGCCGCAAGGTTCCGATCGATGAAATTCACCCTCTCCTGGCTTAAGGAACACCTCGACACCGAGGCTTCCCTCGACACCATCGCCGAGACGCTGACGCGGATCGGCCTTGAGGTCGAAGGCGTCGAGGACAAGGCGGCGGCGCTCAAGCCTTACGTGGTCGCCCGGATCCTGACGGCCGAGCAGCATCCCAACGCCGACCGGCTCCGAGTCTGCACCGTCGAGACCGGCGCCGGCGCGCCGGTGCAGGTGGTATGCGGTGCGCCGAACGCTCGGGCCGGCCTCGTCTCGGTCTTCGCGCCGCCCGGCACCTATGTGCCCGGCAAGAACATCACGCTGTCGGTGGGCACGATCCGCGGCGTCGAGAGCCATGGCATGCTGTGTTCGGGCGCGGAGCTCGGCCTCGGCGAGGACCATGACGGCATCCTCGAACTCTCCGCGGACGCGCCGGTCGGCCAGGGCTACGCGCTTTATGCCGGGCTCGATGATCCGGTCATCGAGATCAACCTGACGCCGAACCGCCCGGACTGCACCTCGGTGCACGGCATCGCCCGCGACCTCGCGGCGGCCGGGATCGGCACGCTCAAGCACGAAGCCGTGCCGGGCGTGCGGGGCGAAGGCCCCTGCCCCGTCGAGATCGAGCTGGCCTTCGAACAGGCCGACCGGCATCTCTGCCCGCTCTTCGCCCTGCGGCTGGTACGTGGCGTCAGGAACAGCCCGTCGCCGGCCTGGATGCAGGCCCGGCTGCGGGCGATCGGCCTGCGCCCGATCAACGCGCTGGTGGACATCACCAACTACGTCACCTTCGACCGCGGCCGGCCGCTGCACGTGTTCGATGCCGCCAAGGTGTCGGGCAAGCTGACGGTGCGGCGCGCGCGGGACGGCGAGAGCCTGCTGGCGCTCGACGGGCGCACCCACGCGCTCACCGACGACACGGTGGTGATCGCCGATGAGGCCGGCGTCGAATCGATCGCCGGCATCATGGGCGGCCAGGCTTCCGGCTGCGACGAGACCACCACGGACGTGCTGATCGAATCAGCCCTCTGGGATCCGGCGAATATCGCCCAGTCGGGCCGGCGCCTCGGCATCATCACCGATGCGCGCTACCGGTTCGAGCGCGGCGTCGATCCGGCCTTCACGCTGCCTGGGCTCGACTTGGCGACCCGCCTTGTGATGGATCTCTGCGGCGGCACGCCGTCCGAAGCGAAGATCGCCGGCGAGCCACCGGAATCCGAGCGGATCATCGACTTCCCGTGGACCGAGGTGCGGCGGCTGGCCGGCATCGAGTTGCCTCGGATCGAGATTAAGCTGATTCTGGAGACGCTGGGCTTCCACATCTCCGGCACCGGCGACCGGGTGAAGGTGCTGACGCCGTCCTGGCGGCCGGACGTGGAAGGCAAGGCTGACCTCGTCGAGGAGGTCGTGCGTATCGCCGGCCTCGACCGGATCGAGCCGAAGCCCCTGCCGCGGCTCGCCGGGATCGGCCGGCCGCTGCTCACCGTGATGCAGAAGCGCACCCGCATCGCCAAACGCGCCCTGGCGAGCCGCGGGCTGATGGAGGCGGTGACCTGGTCCTTCGTCCCGCACGTGGACGCCGAGTTGTTCGGCGGCGGCGGTGCCGATCTGGTGCTGGCCAACCCGATCGCCTCGGAACTGTCGGACATGCGCCCGAGCCTCGTGCCGGGACTCCTGCGGGCGGCGCAGCGCAATGCCGACCGGGGCTACCCGGACGCGGCCCTGTTCGAGGTGGGCCAGTGCTTCGCCACGGACGAGCCGGAGGGCCAGAGCATCCGCGCCGCCGCGGTGCGCCGGAACAGCGCCACTCTGGCGGGCGCCGGGCGCCACTGGGACGGATCGGCCAAGACCGTCGATGTCTTCGACGCCAAGGCCGATGCGCTGGCGCTGCTGGGCAGCCTCGGCGTGCCGACCGGCGGCCTTCAGGTGACCGCGGGCGGGCCGTCCTGGCTCCATCCGGGCCGCTCGGGCACCCTGCGCTTCGGCCCGAAATCCGAGATCGGCTGGTTCGGCGAGGTGCATCCGCGGACCCTTCAGGCCCTCGACCTCAAGGGCAGCCTCGTGGCGTTCGAGATCGTGCTCGACGCGCTGCCGCTGCCCAAGCACAAGCCGACCAAGGCCAAGCCCACCCTGGCTTTGTCCGAGTTCCAGCCCCTGTCCCGGGATTTCGCCTTCGTGGTCGGGCGCGACGTGCCGGCGGGCGACATCGTCAAGGCAGCCCAGGGGGCGGAGCGCAAGCTCGTCACCGGCGTCGAGGTGTTCGACCTCTACGAGGGCACCGGCGTGCCGGAGGGTTCGAAATCGGTGGCGATCGCGGTGCGTCTGCAGCCGGTGGACCGCACCCTGACCGATGCCGAGATCGAGGCGGTGAGCGCCAAGATCGTGGCCGAGGTCTCGCGCCGGACCGGCGCGACCCTGCGGGCCTGAGGAGGATCGCATGAGCCGAATCGCAGCGCTGATCGAAGACCTGGCGGCCTCCGAGCATCGGCCGACCAAGGCCCTGCGCGAGGCGCTGGCGCACCCGGCCGAGATCGCCGAGGCGACCCTGCCGCTGCTGGAGGCCGCGGCCAAGGGGGACGAGCTGACTCCGGAGCAGGAGAACCTGCTGTTCTGGGGTCTGCACCTCATGGCTCAGGCCCGGGACACGCGCGCCCTGGCGCCCCTCCTCAAGCTGCTCCGGCAGGACGAGGAGACGCTCGACGCGGTGCTGGGCGACGCCGTGACGGCGACCCTGTCCAAGGTCGTGACCAGCCTGTTCGACGGCGATCACCAGCCCCTGTTCCGGCTGATCCTCGACAGCACCGTCGATGACCTCACCCGCATGGCGCTGCTGTCGGCCTGCACCTTCCTGACCCTGGAGGGCCGGATCGACCGCGACGCGATGCACGCCCTGCTGGTCCGGTTCGACGAGGCGAAGGCGGCCGTCGAGGAAGGGCCGGCCTGGGTCGGCTGGGAGGAGGCGATCGCGCATCTGGGCTTCCGCGATCTCGCACCCCGCGCCGCGGCTGCCCGGGCCGACGGGCGGATCACCGACGAGATCAGCGACGCCGACTGGTTCAAGGAGGCCCTGCGCAAAGCCGAGACGAAGCCGGACGACCGGGACCGGCTCGGCCCCTACCAGTACGGTTATCTCGACGACCCGGTGGAAGCCCTCGACTGGACCGCGGAGGGCGCGGGCGAGCCGGTGCGCAACCCGTTCAAGGATGTCGGGCGCAACGATCCCTGCCCCTGCGGCTCAGGGAAAAAATTCAAGAAGTGCTGCCTCGGCAAGGAGGAGGCGGAGGGTCCCTGGATGCCGCCTGGCGCCCTACTCGGCTGAGGCGCCGCTCAGCGGGTTGTCCGGATCCCAGCCGTAGCTCAAGGTCTCGAACCGCATCGAGCGGGCATCGACCATCAGCAGGCGGCCGACCAGCGGTTCGCCGAACGCGGCGACGGCGCGGATCACCTCCATAGCCATCAGCGAGCCCATCACCCCAGCCAGCGCGCCCAGCACCCCGGCCTCGGCGCAGGCGGGCACGCTGCCCGGCGGCGGCGGGTTCGGAAACAGGCAGCGATAGGTCGGGTTCGGCTTGCCGTCGGGACCGGTCTCGTGCGCCCGGATGGTGGTGAGCGTTCCGTCGAACCGGCCGAGCGCCGCCGTCACCAGCGGACGCCTTGCGTGGAAGCAGGCATCCGAGACCGCGTAGCGTGTCGCGAAATTGTCGGAGCCGTCGGCGACGAGGTCATAGCCCGCGATCAGGTCGACGGCGTTGTCCGGCGTGATGCGGAACGGGTGCGGGACTACTTCCACATGCGGATTGAGCCGCGCCACCGCCTCGGCCGCGCTCTCGACCTTGGGTCGGCCGAGATCCGGCGTGCCGTGGATCACCTGACGCTGGAGGTTCGAGAGCGAGACGGTGTCGTCGTCCACGATGCCGATCGTGCCGATGCCGGCCGCCGCGAGATACTGGATCAGCGGCGCGCCGAGCCCCCCTGCCCCGATGACCAACACCCGGGCCGCCTTGAGGCGCGCCTGCCCGGGGCCGCCGACCTCGGCCAGGACGAGGTGGCGTGCGTAGCGTTCGATCTCGTCGGGAGCCAGGGCCATGGGGAGGAGATAGTCGCCCGAACGTCGCGACGGAAGCGCCGGACACGCAAACGCCGCCCCGGTCAGGAGGCGGCGTGAACGGCGATTCGGAACCGGATCAGCGCGGAGCCAGGATCATGATCATCTGGCGGCCTTCGAGCATCGGCTCGCTTTCCACCTTGGCGATCTCGGCGGTCTCGGTCTTCACGCGCTCCAGGAGGCGCAGGCCGATATCCTGGTGAGCCATCTCACGACCGCGGAAGCGCAGGGTCACCTTGACCTTGTCGCCTTCCTCGAAGAAGCGGTGCACCGACTTCATCTTGGTGTCGTAATCGTGCTTGTCGATGCCGGGGCGGAGCTTGATCTCCTTGACCTCGACGGTCTTCTGCCGCTTGCGCGCCTCGTTCTGCTTCTTCTGCTCGTTGAAGCGGAAGCGCCCGTAATCGAGCAGCTTGCAGACGGGCGGCACCGAGTTCGGCGCGATCTCCACGAGATCGAGGCCGGCTTCCTCAGCGAGGGTCAGCGCGTCGAAGAAGGGGACGACGCCGCGGTTCTGCCCGGTATCGTCGATCAGCTGCACTTCCCGCACCCCGCGGATGTCGCGGTTGGCGCGCGGCCCGTCCTTCTGCGGGGCCGGCATGGCTCTCATCGGTCTACGAATGGCTTCGGTCTCCTGCTGCAACGACGAAACGGCGGATCGGACGACCCGTTCCGTGGATCTCCTGACCGCCAGCCGCTCCGGTCTCTCCCGGACATACTACGTTGGAGGAAGCCCGGCCAGAGTCAACGGGGTGTCGGCGCGCGGCGCGAAAGAATCGGCATCGCGTTGAAACGCCGGCTTACTTTCCCGGCGCCGGCCACCGCGGCATTCGTCCCCATCAGGGGCGGCGTCCGAGCAGGTGCGCGTAGACAGCCAGCGTATCGCCGGTCATGCGCTCCAACGAAAAGTTCGCCTCGACATGGGCGCGGCCGCGCCGCACGAGCGCGTCCCGGGCGCTGGCGCCGAGCGATAGGGCCTCGGTCAGGGCCGCGGCGAGCGCGCCGGCATCGCCGGGCGGCACGCGCCAGCCGGTGCGCTGGCTGGCCGAGACATCCGGCGGCGCCAGGACCGTCTCGGGGACGGCCCCGAGATCGGAGACGACCACGGGCGTGCCGAGCGCCTGCGCCTCCACGGCCGAGCGGCCGAACGCCTCGGGCTCCACGGAGGGCACGGCGACCACGGAGGCCGCCCGGAATGCCGCCGGCATATCGGTGCAATGGCCGACACGGCGGACGATGCCGCCGAGGCCGCGGGCGGCGATCAGCGCATCGAGCTCGCGCTCGTAGGAGGCCCGGCCCTGCGGATCGCCGGCGAGCACCACGGCAAGGTCCGGAACGCCCCGGTCGCGCATCTGCGCGGCGGCGTCGATCAGGACCCGGTGCCCCTTCCAGGCGGTGAGCCGAGCCGCCAGCAGGATCACCCGCTCGTGCGGCGCCACGTTCCAGGCCCGGCGCAGGGCCTCGACCCGGCCGGCGCCGACCGACACCGGATTGAAGACGGCGAGATCCGTGCCCCGGTGGATCACCCGCACCCGGTCGCCGGCCTGCTCGGCATGGAGCCGGTGGATCAGGTCCGCGGTGTAGCGCGAATTGGCGATCACCACGTCGCCCCGGGCCATCACCGAATTGTACAGCACCTTCACGCCGGTGCGGCCGGAATAGCTGCCGTGATAGGTGGTCACGAAGGGAAGCCCGAGGCGCCGGGCGGCGCCGAGTGCCACCCAGGCCGGGGCCCGCGACCGGGCGTGGATGATCTGCACGCCCTCGCGCCGGCACAGGGCCATGAGCCGCACGACGTTCAAGGCCATGCGGGCCGGGTTCTTTGAGGCGGCCGGGAAGCGCAGCCAGTGGCCGCCCTTGGCCTGAAGCTCGCCGATCAGGCGCCCGCCCTCGGTGGCGACCAGCGCCCGGGCGCCCACCGCCGCAAGGGCGGCGGCCACGTCCACCGTGGTCCGCTCGGCACCGCCGGCATCGAGCTCCGGGATGATCTGCAGCACCCGGGCGCCCGCGAGAACATTGATTTCGGCGGGGAAGCTCGACAGGCCGTGCGTCACATCACCCATCCGCCCGCGATCGGCGAGGAAGCGCAAGCCTCCCGCCGGCATCTGCACCGTGCTCGTACCCATTGCCCCAGCATCGCGGTCGCGCTTTACGGTCCGGTAAACGGAGGTTGAAGCCGACCCGGTCAGGGAAGGACTTCTCCAAGTTCGATAGTGGCCTAACGGAGCGATCGATGACCGATACAGGGCCGAATTTCATCAGCGTCGGCGAAGGAGCCGCCGCGCGGCAGATTGCCGTACGGGTGCGCGAGGGCGCCGGGCCGCCCGTCATCTGGCTCGGGGGATTCCGCTCCGACATGACCGCCACCAAGGCGACGGCCCTCGACACCTGGGCCGCCGAGCAGAAGCGCGCTTTGGTCCGGTTCGATTATGCCGGCCACGGCGCATCCGGCGGAAACTTCGCCGATTGCACAATCTCGTCCTGGCTCGAAGACGCGCAGGCGGTCCTGGCGCACTACGTCATCGAGCCGCCGATCCTGGTCGGCTCGTCGATGGGCGGATGGATCGCCTCCCTGGTCGCGCGGGATCGCGCGGCACGCGGTCATAAGACCGCGGGGCTTGTCCTGATCGCCCCGGCGCTTGATTTCACCGAGGACCTGATCTGGTCGCAGCTCGATGAGCCGGCGCGCGCCGCTCTGACGCGCGATGGAGTCCTGCGCAGGCCGAGCGATTACGCGCCCGAGCCCGATCCGATCACCTTAGCGCTGATCGAGGATGGCCGCCGGAACAGGCTGCTGGAACGCCCGTTCGATCCGGCCTGCCCGGTCCACATCCTGCAAGGCATGCGCGACCCGGATGTGCCCTACGCGCACGCCCTGAAGACGGTCGGCCGGCTCCCAGCCGAGGGCACCGTGCTCACGCTGATCGCGGATGGCGACCACCGCCTGTCACGGCCGCAGGATATCGCGCGGCTCGTGGCGGCGGTGGCGGGGATCGCCTGACCCACAGGGGTCAGTGCAGGCTGACGGCGTGGAGGTCCTGGGCGACCGCATTGGCCAGCACCACGTCCCGGGAATCCGCCAGCATGATCGGCTCGCCGCTTGCCGAAAGCAGGGCGAACAGGTCGAGGCCGGGCATCAGGTCCGGCGCCTGCGGGAACAGGCGGCGCACCTCGTCGGACCGGATCGGCCGGACGTAGGCGATGTGGCCCTCGCCGAGGGCGGCGAGATCGGCCGGGTTGAACTCGGTCGGGTCGAGATCGGCGGGGGTCAGGGGCGATGCGTTCAAGTTCGTCATGTCTTGCCCTCCTGGGGTGGCAGAGCGTCTACCTCCGGTCCCGGAGGCACCGGCGGTTCCATCCTGATGTGGGGATCTCCGGCGCCCAATCAATCGACCTATGGCATCGTCGCGCAGGGTCCAGACTGACCTTGCAATCGCGACCGATCTAGCCTCGGGCGCCGATATCGATCTTGCGCACGATCCGGTCGGGCTCGGGCCGGACGAGATCGATCGAGAGCAGACCGTTGGCGAGGTCCGCGCCCAGAACCTCCATGCCGTCGGCCAGAAGGAACGTGCGCTGGAACTGCCGCGCCGCAATGCCGCGGTGCAGGAAGTGCCGCTCGCGCTCCTCGACCTGCCGGCCGCGGACCACCAGTTGGCTGTCCTCCAGCATCACGTCGAGTTGATCGCGGGTGAACCCGGCCACCGCCAGGGTGATGCGCAGGCGCTCGGGCTCCCGCTCGGTGCGGGGCAGCCGCTCGATATTGTAGGGCGGATAGCCGTCGTTGGCGCCCTTGGCGACCCGATCGAGGGCCTGCTCGATCTCGTCGAAGCCGAGCAGGAACGGATGCCCGAAGGGCGAGGGTCGAGTCATTGCGGCCGTCATCCTCACAGCGAGGCCTCCGACCCTGGGACTAGCCGCAGCCCCGGATCTCCGAGCACCTCGACACCATGGAGCCCGCACAAGACAGCGCTCCACCGGTCGGAACGCCGCCGGTAACACGGAGATATGGCCGAGGGGGCCAACCCCATCAAGGGAACGGGTTAATTTCGTCCCACGATCACTATTCGCACCTGGCGAGACCCGGCATGCGGGATGTTTCGGCATATCATGCCGGGATGTTTCAGCAAGAGCCGAAACAGCTACGCTTGGGTCTAACAGTTTGGAACTACTCTGATTTTCTCGCCGGCTCTTGATCCCGGCAGCCAGCGTGGCTACTGCCCCCGCTGGCGATTGTCCGGCCTGGACGGGCGCGCGCCAACTATTCCCGACCCTGACGGGATCAGCGGAGCCCCGATGAGCGCGCCTTCGAGTCCGGCAAGTCATGCGGCGATGCAGCGTGTCGTCGACGTGTGCGGCGACGAGGCCGATATCCTGGCGTTGTCGGTCGCCCGATTCGTGGCCGCCGGCTACATGACCAGCGACGTCGCCTGCTGGAATGCCGCCTTCGACGGCGCCGAGCAATTGCTCGGACCGGCGGAGGGTTGTCGATTCGTCGCCAGCGTGGTCGCGATCGTCCGGGCGCTCCGGGCGGAGCGCGAGGATGATTGGTCGTTCATGCCGGCGAGCTGCTGCCGGGTCACCGGCCACGAATGCGCCCTGGTGGCGCTGATCGGCCGGGGCCGGCGCCGGCTCTGGGCGGATTTGGAAGAGGCCGCGGCCGAGATCACCGGTCGCGACGCGGCGCCCCGTCTAGTCGCGGCGGTGCGGGCCGCGGTCGCCACCCTCGATGCGGCGGCCGAACGTCTGGCACCCGCGACCTGCCCGCACAGGGTCGTGCTTCACTGAGTCGGCCGCTGCGGCGGCCTACCCCGGCTCCGGCCGGGTCCAAGAGAAGAGGAAATCGGTTTGGTGGTTGCCTTGAGCGTCCCGTTGTACCGCCGCCGGATCGGGCGGATCGCCCTCGATACGGCGGTCTGCCTCGCGCTCTCGGCGCTTCTGGTCGTCTCGGCTTTGGCGCAGGACGCCGCGGCCGAGAAGACGCCGCTGAAGCTGCAGCTCAACAAGCTCGAGACCGCGGGCGAGGCCTGCCGGGTCACCCTGGTGGTCGACAATGCCAAGGGGACCGGCCTCAAGTCCTACAAGGTCGACCTGTTCGCCTTCGATCCGGAGGGGGTCGCCCAGAAGCGTGTGGCCGTGGAACTCGGCCCCCTGCCGCCCCGCAAGACCACCGTGAAGATCTTCGACTTCCCGGGCATCGCCTGCGCCAAGGTCGGCCGGGTCCTGCTGAACGATGTGTTGGCCTGCGACGGCGGCGAGGCCGCCCGCGAGGCCTGCCTGGACCGGACCGAGACCGAGTCGAAGGCCGGACCCGCCTTCGACCGCTGATACGGGCGGTCGGAAGGACCCAGAGACCATACCGCCCGGCGGCGAGAGCAGCCGGGCGGTCAGCGGCTTTCGCCGCACCCCGACGAGACGGCGGCCGTGGGCCGCATGACACCACGACGCCAGGAGCCCGCGATGGACCCGACACAAGCCCCGACCGAGGTCGCCCACGACTTCTCGTTCCTCGGCCTGTTCCTTCAGGCCGATCCGATCGTGAAAGGCGTGATGATCCTGCTGGTCATCGCGTCGATCGCGTGCTGGACGGTGGTGTTCGAGAAGATCATCCGGCTCTCGGCCGCCCGGCGCCAGGCGAAGGCCTTCGAGACGCTGGTGCGCTCGGGCGGAAGCCTCGACGGCCAGCACAAGGGCCTGACCGGCCACGTCGTGAAGGCCGCCATCGACGCGTGGCGCGACCAGGATCCTACCGAGACCCGGGCCGAGCGGCGCGAGCGGATCGAGCGGGCCATGCGCGGCGCGTTGGGCCTCGAGGTGAAGCGCCTGCGCACCGGCCTGTCGCTGCTGGCGACCTCCGGTTCCACCGCCCCGTTCGTCGGCCTGTTCGGCACGGTCTGGGGCATCATGAACTCGTTCTCGTCGATCGCGCGCAGCCAGGATACCTCGCTCGCCGTCGTCGCGCCGGGCATCGCGGAGGCCCTGTTCGCCACCGCCATCGGCCTCGTCGTCGCGATCCCGGCAGTGATGGCCTACAACAAGCTGTCGGGCGACATCAGCGGCATCCAGAGCTCCTTCAATTCCTACATCGGATTGCTGGGCGACCGTCTCGCCAGAGACCGGGCCGCGGCCGGGCATCACCGCGCGGCGGCCGAGTAGGCGCCCGCTGCGGCCCTTCGCGTCGCGACGGGACCGGCACCAAAGCCCTGATCCGGCACGCTCGCCGACGCCGATCCGGCCCGCGAGCGTCTGAAACCATGGCCCGAACGGGGCCGAATGCAACCAACCGGAGACGCCGCCATGGCGATGGCATCGCCCCGCGCAAGCGACGATGACGACCTCGACGACATGCCGATGTCGGACATCAACGTCACCCCGATGGTGGACGTGATGCTCGTGCTCCTGATCATCTTCATGGTCGCCGCGCCGCTGATGACCACCGGCGTCCCGGTGCAGCTGCCCAAGACCGCGGCGGCCAAGGTCGCGCAGTCGAAGAAGCCTCAGGAGGTCACGGTCGACAAGGACGGCAACCCGTCGATCGCCAAGGAGGTGTTCACCATGGACAGCCTCGTGCCGCGCCTGCGCGAGATGGCGGCCGCCGACAAGGACCAGGTCATCCTGGTGCGCGGCGACCGGGACGTGCCCTACGGCAAGATCATGCAGGTGATGGGCCTCGTCGGCCAGGCGGGCTTCACCAAGGTGTCGCTGATCGCGCAATCGCCCGGCGGCCCCGCCGCGGCGGCCCCGGCCGCGCCCGCAGAGACCGCCCGCTGAATCGATGAGCACGCTGACTTCGACGGATCTGCCGGCAGGCCCCGGCGAGCGCGGCCCCTCAGGGCTGCTGCTGGCCTTCCTGGTCGCGTTCGCGCTGCACGCCCTCGTGCTCGTGGCGGTGATGTTCTACCGGCTCACGCCGCCCGCGCCCCCCGGCGAGCAGCAGATCTCCATCGATCTGGCGCCGGTGATGACCGATGCGGCGACCGAGGCCCCGGCCGAGCAGCAGATGAGCCAGGAGGCGCCGCCGGAGACCAAGCCGGTGGAGCTGCCCCCCGACGAGGCCGTGCAGCCGCCCCCGCCCGAGATGACCGAGGTCAAGCCCGACGAGACCCAGGCCGTCGTCGAGCCGCCTCAGGAAGCCGTGCCGGTGGAGGCCCAGAGCGAGGTGATCACCTCGTCCTCCGAGGCCGCCGAGCCGTTGGCGCCGCCACCGACCGAGGTCGCCAAAACCGAGGAGGCGCCGAAGCCGACGCCGGATCCGGCGAAGATCAAGGCCGAGCGGGAGGCGAAGCTTCGCAAGATCCGCGAAGAGAAGCTGCGCGAGCAGAAGCGCGAGGAGCGTCTCGAGGAGATCCGCGAAGCGAAGCTGAAGGCGGCCCGCGAAGCCAAGGCGAAGCAGGCTAAGGCCCAGCAGGGCGCCGAGGCGCGCAACTCGGCCTCCGCCGCGCGCCAGAACGCGGCCGGCCGGGCCGCCGCGGGCAGCGATCCGAGCGCGCTCCGGCAATGGACCGGGGCGATCAGCGCGGCGATCCACGGGCGGATGAATCCGGGGGCGGCAGCCGGCACCAGCGGCGGCACCGCGATGGTCCGGTTCACCGTATCGCGTTCTGGAGCGGTGAGCGGCGCAGGGCTCGCCCGGTCCAGCGGCGTCGGCCAGATCGACAGCGCGGCCCTGGCGGCGGTGCGCGGCGGGATGCCGCCGGCGCCCCCCGGCGTGACGCAACCGAGCCTTTCGGTCACGATCCCACTCAACTATCGCGTGCGTTGAGCGCGAGTAATGAGCGTATGGCGAGGCAGAGGGGCCGGTCTCGATTGATCAGGCACGGCTCGTTCTGAGACGAATACGCTGTCCTGTCCTGCTCGATCGGCGGGCCGGATTCGCCATCCGGCCTACCGGCGTGCTAGTGGTCTTGCGATCACGGCCTCGAACAGTCGTCGCAGGACGGCGTGGCGGGGCGGATCTTCCGGCCTTGCCCCTCCACCCCTCGAACAGGCCGGACCCGCTCCAGACGCCGATCCCGCGCCCGACGCGTAGGATCTGGTGCCGCTGGGCCGGGGCGAAAGGCACAGGATGAGCGACGAGACTGAGACCGACCTCGACGAGGCCGAGGATATCCGCGACGCGGAAGCTGAAGCCAAGACCCGGGCCGACAACCGCGCCGAGCGGGCCGAACGCGCCGAGCGCATGGCCCGCGAGGGCGCGCAGGCGATGGCCGAGCATCATGCCTCGATCAAGGCGATCGACGAGCGGACGCTGAAGCTGCGCTCCCTGCGTCTGGCCAAGGAGGCCGCCGAGGCCGAGATCAAGGCCGCGGAGGCCCAGTCCAAGGCGGCCGACGCGCAGGCCAAGGCGGACGAGAAGGCGGCCAAGGCGGCGGCCAAGATCGCCGCCAAAGGTGCCGGCAAGGGGGCTGCCAAGAAGGCCGCGCCGAAGAAAGCTGCCGCGAAGGACTGAGGGCCGATGGCCGACGATCGCAACCGCCGCCGATTTACCGATCCGCGCACCGCAGCCGAGGCGGCCTTCAAGGCCGCCACGACCGCCAAGCCCGCCGCCCCTCCTTCCCCGCCCTCGGCGCCGCGGCCCGCGGCTGTTCCGGGCGCGCGGGAGATGGTCACGCTGCGCCTCGACAGCGCCGTTCTGGCCCATTTCCAGAAGGACGGTCCGGGCTGGCAGGACCGCGTCAACGAAGCGCTGAAGGCGCTGGTCCCCGCTTCGGACGCGTGAGACCGGCCCACCGGGGTCGATTGCGTTCGGCGAGCCGGTACCCGCTGACGCGTCCGACAGCTTCGGTTCAACGCTGAGAAACGGGACGGCCCGCGCCGAGGCACGGGCTGTTTCTCTGCGTGGATGGCAAGATCAGGATCAGATCTTACCTTCGAGGCCCATCGTGTAATATTTGTGGACGATCTTGTCCTGGTTCTCCAACAGCCAGTCGATCGACGGCTCGTTGGTCATGGCCTTCCGGATCGCCTCGGTCATGCCCTTGCGCTGGATCTCGAACAGCGCCTTGTGATCGACCGTCTCAGCCTGGATCACGCCCGGGCTCAGCCAGACCGAGCAGATGATGCCGAGGTCGTTGGCCTTCTCCTTGGGGATGTAGCCCGCCCGCACGGCGTCGAGCACGCCGTTGGCGATGGCGAACTGCACCGTGCCCATCAGGATCGAGGTGTACTTGCTCTCGGTCACGCTGACCTTGGAGACGCAGAGCGTTACCGGCCGGACCATGATGTCGGTGTTGAGCAGCGCGAAGACGCGGCTGTGCCCGACCACCTGGTCGCCGGTCAGAGTCGCGATCGCGGTGCCGACCGGCCCGTCGAGCTCGCCGATGATGACCTCCGGCTCGGACGCCGTGTTGGGCGGGCCGCCTGCCACCAGGGCCTCACCGGCGCGGAGGATGATGCGTTCACTCATAACGGTAGGCTCCTTGGGTACGGCACCGGTGGGTCGAGGCGGCCGTGCGCATACGTGTCGGCTGGATAGGCGCCTCGGCTCCGGGCAGCGCGGTCCGCTGCGTCCCGGTCGGCGGCCTCCTCTACCACAACGCTCCGGGCGACATAGGCTCGCCCGTCATCCGTGACTGATTGGCAGACCAGATGATCGCTGGCGGCTGCCCGCGACCCGATGGGTTGCTCCGCTCAAGTTCGAGCGCCGCGGCTGCCCGGCAAAGCTGCCGACGCCGTGGGGACGGCCAGCGGAGGGTTCCGGTCCGATTATCGCCATCGTCGGAGCGTCGATCGAAACATATGTTTGTCTTGATCGGTGATAGAAGCGTATCTATAGCCTAAAACCTAACATATTTAGTTTTTCGATGCCGTACAGGCGCGGCTTTGTTCGAAAAAATCCGTCCGCATTGAAGATCAGACTGAACCGGTAGCCTGAAGCGCGGTTGGACGAAGAGCGACGCGGGACGCCCTTCGGGGCATGCAGCCCGCACCAGCGTGCGCGGTGAGCCGCGCCCACCGTACCTGTCACAAGGACTGGACCGCATGTATTACCTCGACAAGCGCCTTCAGTACCCCGTCAAGGTCGACAAGCCCGACCCGATCTACGCGCGCATGCTCCAGCAGGCGATCGGCGGGATCGAGGGCGAGATCCGCGTGTGTATGCAGTACTTCTTCCAGGCTTGGGGCAATCGCGCGCCGACCACGAAGTATCGCGACATGCTGCTCAACACCGCCACGGAGGAGCTGGGCCATATCGAGATGCTCGCCACCGCGGTGGCCATGAACCTCGAGACCGCCCCGACCAAGGTGCAGGAAACCGGGGCCGCCGATGCGCTCGTCGGCGCGGTGATGGGCGGTGAGAACCCGCGCCACGTTGCCGAAGGCATGCTGCACAAGACGCTGCTGTCGACCGGCATGGCGGCCTTTCCGGGCAATGCCGATGGCCTGCCCTTCGACATGAGCCACATCTACGCGAGCGGCAACATCGCAGCCGACATGTACTGCAACGTCGCCGCCGAGAGCACCGGCCGGGTGCTGGCGGTGCGCCTGTACAACGCCACCAACGATGCCGGCATGCGGGATATGTGGAGCTTCCTCATCGCCCGGGACACGATGCACCAGCAGCAATGGCTGGCGGTGATCGAGGAGCTCGGCGGCCACGCCGGCACCCTGCCGATCCCGAACTCCTTCCCGCAGGAGCAGGAGAACCAGAAGTTCAACTACAACTACTTCTCGTCCTCGGCCGACGGTTCGCCGCCACCCACCGGCCGCTGGACCGAAGGTCCGTCCCTCGACGGCAAGGGCCGGTACAGCATCGTCCAGAACCAGCCGATGGGCCAGGAGCCCGTTCTCGGCCCGGCCCGGCCGGACAGCGCCGCCCAGTCCGAGCAGATCGGCTGAGCCCACGGCGCTCCGGGACCGGCACAGAACCCGGCCCCGGAGTGCTGTCCTGCCGTGGCGACAGAACAATCGTCCCGAGCGCCGGTTGGTCTCAGGACAACCACGCGTGGAATGACAGCCGGAAGATCGCTCCCATGAAGGCACTGGTCTGGCACGGCACTCGGGATGTCCGCTGCGACACGGTCCCGGACCCTGAGATCGAGGAGGGCCGCGACGCCATCATCAAGGTCACGAGCTGCGCGATCTGCGGCTCGGACCTGCACCTCTACGATCACTTCATGCCGGGCATGAAGTCCGGCGACATCCTCGGCCACGAGGCCATGGGCGAGGTTGTGGAGGTCGGCAAGGACAACAAGTCGCTCAAGGTCGGCGACCGGATCGTCGTCCCGTTCACCATCACCTGCGGCCAGTGCGAGCAGTGCCGGCGCGGCAATTTCTCGGTCTGCGAGCGCTCGAACCGCAACAAGGCGCTGGGCGACACCGCCTTCGGGCACACCACCGCGGGCCTGTTCGGCTACACGCACCTGACCGGGGGCTATGCCGGCGGCCAGGCCGAGTACCTGCGCGTGCCGTTCGCGGACTCGACCCATATCAAGGTGCCCGACGGCATCTCCGACGAGAAGCTGCTGTTCCTGTCGGACGTGTTTCCGACCGGCTGGCAGGGCGCCGTCCAGTGCGACATCCAGCCGACCGACACGGTGGCGATCTGGGGCTGCGGCGCGGTCGGCCAGATGGCGATCCGTTCGGCGCTGCTGCTCGGCGCCAAGCGCGTGATCGCCATCGACCGGGTTCCCGAGCGCCTGCAGATGGCCGAGGCCGGCGGGGCCGAGGTGATCGACTACAATACGGAATCGAACATCGTCGGTCGCCTCAACGACATGACCGACGGCAAGGGCCCGGAGAAGTGCATCGACGCCGTCGGGCTCGAAGCGCATGCCATGGGGTCGGTCGACGCCGTCTACGATCGCGCCAAGCAGGCGATGCTGCTGGAGACCGACCGGTCCCACGTGCTGCGCCAGATGATCATGGTCTGCCGCCCGGCGGGCGTGCTCTCGGTGCCCGGCGTGTATGGCGGCCTGATCGACAAGTTCCCGATCGGCGCCCTGATGAACAAGGGCCTGACGGTCCGCACGGGTCAGACCCACGTCAACCGCTGGACGCTGGACCTGCTCAAGCGGATCGAGGACGGGCAGATCGACCCGTCCTTCGTCATCACCCACACGATCGGGCTGGCGGACGGTCCGGAGATGTATCGGGTCTTCCGGGACAAGCAGGATGGCTGCATCAAGGTGGTGATCCGGCCATGAGCGACACACGGCACCCCCTCGCATCCCGCGGCGCCCCGGGTGGCGGAGCTTACACCCGTCACGACGAGCTGGCGCGGGGCCTCGGCTGGTTCTCGATCGGCCTCGGGCTCCTGGAGCTGACGGCGGCGCGCGGCCTGTGCCGGGCGCTCGGCCTCCGCGGCCGCGAGACGCTGATCCAGGCCTACGGCGTCCGCGAGGTCGCGACCGGCGTGGCGATCCTGATGAGCCATGACCCGACGCCTTGGATCCTCGGCCGGGTCGGCGGCGATGCGATCGACCTCGCCACGCTGGCCACCGGCTTCGAGGACGACAATCCGAAAAAGACCAACCTCGCCGCTGCCACCGCCGCGGTGGCAGGCGTGACGGTGCTGGACGTCATCTGCGCCCAGGGGTTGATCGGCCAGAAGCGGCTCTCGCCCCCGGGGGCCTTCGATTACGGCGACCGCAGCGGCTTCCCGCTTCCCCCGCAGGCCATGCGGGGGGCGGCCTCCGACTTCGAGCCGCCGGCCGATTTCCGCATCCCCGAGCCGTTGCGGCCCTGGCAGGGCGGCAAGGCGTAGGCGCACCGAGCCTACGGACGCTCCCGCAGGATCCGGTTCACCGCCCGGTCGAGGGCGGACAAGAACGAAGAACGGTCGGTCCGGGAGAAGGGCGGCGGGCCGCCCGTGATCGTGCCGGCCTCCCGCAGGGACTGCATCAGGTCGCGGGTTGCCAGCGTCATGCCGATTGAGGCTTCGCTGAACGGCTTGCCGGTGAAGGCCAGCACCGTGGCGCCGGTCTTCACGCAGCGGGCGGCGAGCGGCACGTCGGCGGTGAGCACGATGCTGCCGCGGCCGGCGCGCTCGGCGATCCAGTCGTCGGCGGCGTCCAGCGCCGAGCCGACGACGACGCGCACGATCCAGGGCTCGCGCGGCAGGTTCAGGACACTGTTGGCGACGACGTAGACGGTGAGGCCGTAGCGAGCCGCGACCCGATAGGTCTCGTCCTTCACCGGGCAGGCATCGGCGTCGAGGTAGATCGGCAGCTTTGTCTCCGCCGCGCTCATCGCCGGGGCACCAGCTTCGAGACGAAGCCCGCCAGGATCAGGAGCGCCCCGAGGGCGAACTGCCAGTGCTGAATATCGCCGCCGATCGAGTGAACGATCGCGCGGCCGATCACGAACAGCCCGATCAGGGGCAGCCCGAAGCGCAGGACTAGCTTGATGACGAGCAACGCGGTCCAGGGTCCGGTTTCGGTGGAGGCCATCAGCGCGCCGCCGCCAGCCGGCGCTGGGGCTGCTCGGCGAGGGCAGTCTCGGAGGCGGCGCCCCGCTCCAGGGTCGCCACCGCGAGGGGCGCGCCGCGGCCGCGCAGGGCGTGCGCCCCCAGCGAGCGCGCCCGCACGCCCGGGGGCAGGCGCGGCAGACGGCTCAGCAGGTCCTGCGAGATCAGGATGCCGACGCCCAGCGGGCGACATAGGGCCTCGATCCGCGAGGTGACGTTCACGGCGTCGCCGAAATACGCGATCTTGTGGCGGTCGACGCCCACTTCCGCCGTGACCACCGAGCCGCCATGGAGCGCGGCGCGCAGCTTCGGCACCGTGCCGAACCGGGCGGTCCAGGCGGCCTCCTCGGCCTCGATACGGTCGATTACGTCGAACACGCAGGTGACGCAGCGGGCATCCTTCAGGCCCCGGCTCATCGGCCAAGTGACCATGGCGAGGTCGCCGATATAATCGTCCACCGAGCCGCCGTTGCGCCGCACCGGCTCGGCCAGGGTCGCGAACACCGCGCTGAGATATTCCTGGGCGCGCAGGTCGCCATGGGTCTCCGCGAAGGCGGTGGAGCCGACCACGTCCAGGAACAGGAAGATCCGCTCCTCGGCCACCGGCTTGTGGTAGCGGCCGATCATGAAGTTCACGAAGATCTCGCCGCCGACGAGGTCGCGCATGCGGATCACGAAGACGAGCAGGCCGGCCACCGCCAGCGCGTAGGCGAGGACGCGCGCGTTCGTGCGGGTCGCCACGGCGAGTTCGTCGCCCGTGAGGCCGAAGGTCCAGACGATCAGGCCGCCCAGCGCGTTGCCGGACACGATCATCAGCACGTAAGCGAGCTCCGCCGCGATGACGTAGAGCCAGGCCGGCAAGCGCCGGATCCGCGCCTGCAGCCCTGCCAGGATCAGGCCGCGGTCGAAGGCGAGGACCGTCGCGCCCGTGCACAGGCCGTAGGTGAAGCCGGCGAGCGGCGTGGCGCCGTCCGCGAAGATGATGTTGTAGAGCAGCCCCGCGCCGGCGGCCGTGAGCAGGATCAGTCCCCAGAACACCCGGTGGGCCGGCAGCATCAGCGCGTCTCCCACAGGGCCAGCGCGGGCCGCCGCAGCGCGGGCTTGGCAGGCCCCCTGGCGGCCTCGATGAGCGCGGCGTGAGACACTGGACTAAAGTTTCGCACCGGAGCGGCGGTGACCCATTGCTCATCCCCCCAAGATGGCGCGAGTAAGGCGCGGGCGGGTTCGGGCCCGTCGGAGGCCGGCTCGGCGCCGGCATACGGACCAAGAGCCATCGCGGCGAGGAAGGAAGCGCTGCCATGTACGCCAGGAGCTTCGGGGCGACGCGCGTCGCGGTGCCGGTGATCGGCCAGGGCACGTGGCACATCGACGGCTCGGACCGGGCCGACGCCGTGCGCGCCCTGCGGGCCGGCATCGATGCCGGCATGACCCATATCGACACCGCCGAGATGTACGGCGACGCCGAGGCGATCGTGGCCGAGGCCATCGCGGATTGCCGCGAGGAGGTCTTCCTCGTCTCGAAGGTGGTCCCGGGCAACGCCACCCGCCGGGGCGTCGCGCGCGCCTGCGAGGCTTCCCTGCGCCGGCTCAGGACCGACCGGCTCGACAGCTACCTGCTGCACTGGCCTGGCCAGCATCCCCTGGCCGAGACGATCGCGGGGTTCGAGGACCTGCGTCGGGACGGCAAGATCCTGTCCTGGGGCCTGAGCAATTTCGACGTCGACGATCTCGACCGGGTGCTGGCCATCGCCGGGCCGGACCGGATCGCCTGCAATCAGGTGTTGTACCACCTCAACGAGCGGGCGATCGAGCACGCGGTGTTGCCCTGGTGCGAGACGCACGGGGTCGCGATGGTCGGCTACTCGCCCTTCGGCAGCGGCGAGTTTCCCGACCCGGCCAGCGCCGGCGGCCGCGTCCTCGACGGCATCGCCCGCGCCCACGGCACCACCCCCTACGCGGTTGCCCTGGCCTTCCTGACCCGCCTGCCCGGGACCTTCACGATCCCCAAGACCGGCCGCCCGGCCCGGGCGGTGGAGAATGCCGGCGCCGCCGACCTGCATCTCGGCCCGGCCGAGCTTGCCATGATCGACGCGCATTTCCCGCGGGGCCCGCGACCGCGGATGCTGCCAATGCTGTGAGATCGGGACGGCGATCATCGCGACCGATCTGAACCTGCTTCATCGCCGATCAATTGGCAGGTCGGCGATCAGGGCGTCGCGCTCCGTGTGCAGCAACGCGATCAGGCGGCCGGCCATCTGGTCCGGCGGTCGTCCAGCCGGCCGGATCAACACCGTCTCGATGGGCAGGCGCGGCTGGAACGGCCGCAGCACGATCGGCAGACCCTTAAGCGCGCGTGCCGGCACTGGATCGACGATCGCAAGACCCAGACCTTCCGCCACCAGACCGCAGCGGGCTGCCGTATACTGGGCCACGAACGAGACGCGTGGCGCGACTCCCGCTTGTGCCAGGAGTCCATCGAGCGCCTCCTGCAGAGCGCCCGGAGTTCCTGCCACCAGAGACTCACCTGCGAGGTCCTGAATCGTCACCACCGCCTTGCGGGTCAAAGCATGGTGTCGCGGTAACGCGCAGATGGCATCGACCGAGAGGAAGGTTTCGCAGGCGACACCCGCATAGCCGGAACGCCGTCGGACGAGACCGATCTCGCACTGGCCCGACGCGGCCCAGGACCAGATCGTATCTGGACCGGGCATGTGGACGGCGACGCGCGCCTCCGGATGTGCGGCGTTCAAACGTCGGATGGCACGGGGGAGCAGCCGCGTCGCCAGTGACGGTTGGCACGCGATGCGAAGTCTGCCGGTTCCGACCTCTCGGATCTGCCGCGCCGTGTCGCGCAGGTGTTCGAGCCCTGCATAGGTCCGCTCGACCTCGCGGGCGAAAGCTTCGCCCTCCAGGGTGGGCGACGCGCTGCCGTGGCCGCGGACGAACAGCTCGAAACCGAGATCCGTTTCCAGCTGCGCGATCGCCCGGCTGATATGGGGCTGCCCGATCCCGAGCACCGCAGCGGCCTTCGTCATTCCGCCATGACGCAGGACGGCACGGAAAAGATCGAGATGGGCAGGGTTCATCATGCCTCGTGTGCATGGACGCGACCGTATCAGGCATTTGACGGCATGGGCTTCGGATGATTGTCAAGACACCACCCATGACCCGCGGCGCTCACGCCAGCGCCGCCCGATAGCACCCGCTCCTCATGCTGAACCTGCTCCTCCCTTCGGCCCTGGCACTCATGGCCGGTATCAGCATCGTCATTCAGCAGGCGCTGAACGCCAATCTGCGCACGGCGCTCAATTCAGCCGCGCTGTCGGGCGTCGCGAGCTTCACCGTCGGGGTCGCCTGCATGGTCGTCTTCGCCCTCGCAGTCCGCGACCCGATCCCGTCCGCCGGCATGGTGGCGCGGATCCCGTGGTGGGCGTGGAGCGGCGGGCTGTTCGGGGCGATCTTCATCGGCCTCGGGATCGTCCTCGTCCCGCAGCTCGGGGCCGGAACCTTCCTGGCGCTTCTGGTCACCGGCCAGATGCTCGCCTCGGTAGTCTTCGATCACTACGGCTGGCTCGGCCTCACCCAGCGGCCGATCGACCTGCCGCGCGCGCTCGGAGTCGCGCTGCTGGTCGGCGGCGTCATCCTGATCCGCCGCTGACCGAGACCAGCTAGTCCCCGATCCCGAACAGCTTCTCGACGAAGTTGCGGTCATCCTTGGCCGGCGCCCGGCGCGCTGGGGCCTGCTGGCGGGGCGTCTGGGCGGCCGGATCCCCAAAAATCTGGCCCAGGATGTCCGTCGGGGCGCTCGGCGCAGCGCTCGCCACCGAGGCGGTGGTCTCGGGCGGCGGCTTGCGCCAGCGGTTGAGGCCAGGCAGCGGCACCGGGCTCTGACCCTTCAGCGCCTGGGTCATGTAGGTCTTCCAGATATCCGCCGGCAGGTTGCCGCCGGTGACCTTCTTAGTGAGTTCGCCATCGTCGTTGCCGAGCCAGATCCCGGTGACGAGGGTGGCCGAATAGCCGATGAACCAGGCGTCGCGGAAATCCTGGGTGGTGCCGGTCTTGCCCGCGAGCTCCCAGCCCGGGATGTCGGCCTTCTTGGCGGTGCCCGAGACGAAGGTCTCGTGCATCATGGCGTTCATCATGCCGTCGGCATTGGCATCGATGACCCGACCGAGGCCGTTGTCGGAGCGCTTGTACAGGACCTTGCCGGCGGCGCTCTTCACGGAGGTGACCACGTAGGGGATCACCCCGGTGCCACCATTGGCGAAAGCCCCGTAGGCGCCGACCATCTCCAGCAGCGTCACCTCTGAGGTGCCGAGCGCGATCGAGCCGTTGGCCTGGAGCGGCGAGGTGATGCCGAGGCGTTGCGCCGTCTGAACCACCGTCTTCGGGCCGACTTCCTGGCCGAGTCGCACCGCCACCGTGTTGAGCGAATGCGCCAGCGCCGTGCGCAGGGTGACCGGGCCGTCGTAGCGGTGGGAGTAGTTCTCCGGCGCCCAATTGCCGATCCGGATCGGCGCGTCGTCCTTCACGGTTTCCGGGGTGGCCCCGTGCTCCACGGCGGCAAGGTAGACGAACGGCTTGAACGAGGAGCCGGGTTGGCGCTTGGCCGTGGTCGCCCGGTTGAACTGGCTCTGGGCGTAGTCACGCCCGCCGATCAGCGCGCGGATCGCCCCGTCGGGCCGCATCGAGACCAGGGCGCCCTGGCCGACATTGAAGCGCGTGCCCCTGGCGTTCAGCTCGTCGGTGAGCGCCTTCTCGGCCAAGCCCTGGAGGCCGGTATCGACAGTGGTCTGGACCGTGATGTCGGTGTCGAACTTGCCGACGTAATCGTCGAGCACGTCCATCACGAGGTCGGCGACGTAGTTGGCCGAGCCACCGCCGCGGGCGTTGGCGGGCCGGGCCGGCTGGGCCAGCGCCACCTTGGCGTCCTGCGCCGGCACGAAGCCGAGCTCCTGCATCGCGGCCAGCACCTGGGCAGCGCGCGCCTGGGCGGCGGGCAGGTTGCGATTCGGGGCGAGCCGCGAGGGCGCTTGCACGAGGCCGCCGAGCATCGCGGCCTGGGCCAGCGACACCTCCTTAGCGGGCTTGCCGAAGTAGCGCTGCGCCGCAGCCTCGACGCCGTAGGCGCCGGCGCCGAAATAGACCCGGTTTAGGTACAGTTCGAGGATCTCGTCCTTGCTGTACTTGTGCTCCAGCCAGAGGGCGAGGATCGCCTCCTGGATTTTTCGCGAGGCCGAGCGCTCAGGGGTCAGGAACAGATTCTTGGCGAGCTGCTGGGTCAGTGTCGAGCCGCCCTGCGCGACGCCGCGCCGGGTCAGGTTCTGGCCGATCGCCCGGAGGATACCCACCGGGTCGACGCCGAAATGCTGGTAGAAGCGCCGATCCTCGATCGCCACGAAGGCCCGCGGCAGATAGGGCGGCAGCTCCTTGATCGAGACCACGCGGCCGCCGGTCTCACCCCGGTTGGCCAGCAGCGAGCCGTCGCTCGCCAGGATGGCGATGTTCGGCGGGCGCTTGGGCACCGCCAGCTGATCGATCGGCGGCAATTGCGAGGCGTGGTAGGCGATGAGCCCGGCGATGCCGATCACCGCCCACAGGCCGAGCACCACGGTGCCGTAGACGATCCGACCGAGCCACGAACGCCGACGCCGGCCGGATTTCTTCGGGGACCGACGGGCCGCCGTCTTGGCCGTGGCCCGCGTCGTCTCGTCCGCTCGCTTGCCCACGCGTTCTCCTGTCCCGGCCCGGTCGTCCCGGGACAGGCGCAGGTCGAGCTCGCCGCGATCCCGGACGCGCCCTTCCGGCACGTCGAAATTCGGCTCTATCCTGCCCCGACCCTTGGCCATGCATCCCGTCTTCGAACGATCCGACACCGGCGCGCGTGTGCGTTGCGGCGCAACCGGGTTTCCGCACGCTAAATGCGGCGGTTTAAGGGGTCGTTAGCGATCCCATCCGCACCCGAACCGGGATGGCAGGACAGGATCGGCCTTCAGCCAGCCGCTGTCGAATCCTGGCCCAGCACCCGCCGCGCCTCGGCGAGCAGCACCGGATGCCGGACCGATTGCGGGCCGGAATCCGGGGTCTCGCGGCCGAGCCGGGCGATGCGCGCCTTGAACAGGCGCCGGCGCAGGCCGAACCGGCCGATGCTGGCGGTGAGCGCCAGCAGGACCGTCCGCACCGCCTCGGTGCGCTCGCGCTCCTCCACGATCGCGGCCTTCAGCGTTGCCTCGCGTTGCAGGGCGGCGTCGAGCTCAAGGCGCACGGCGGCGCGGGTCGCCTCGTCTTGCCGCGCGGATTCCAGCTGGAGCCGGCATTCTTGCAGCGCGCTGAGGATCATGAGCTCCTGCGCCGACGCATCCCGCATGGTGTCCTCCCGGCACGCCGCCCGGTGGACAACCCGGCGCGCGCCCGATCCCTGTCACAAAAAGCTTCGGCCCCGGCCTGCGACCGCGTGCGGACCGTCATGGGTTCGCCATACCGGTGCCGGGCTCTAGCCGGAAGCCACCGGGCCGCGATATCGAGGCCGCGCTCATCGGTGAAAAAGGGATCGACGACGTGCGTTGCAGGATTGCCGTGGCCCTGGGGGGCCTCATGCTCGGTTCGGTGCTGGCGGGACCGGCCTCGGCGCGGATCGAGCAGCTCGACACGGTGAATCTGGTCGCCTGCGCCCAGGATGGCGGGGTCTGCCGGATGCCCTACCCGACCAACGTCTATTACGGCGTGCCGGGCAAGACCAACGGCCGGCCGTTCCCACAGGGCGGGATGGTCCCGTGCAACAGCCAGACCTTCGGCGATCCCGCCCCGGGCCAGCCGAAGAGCTGCTGGTACGCGCCGCGCCTGAGCGAGACCCGCGGCGGCGGCGGCGTCGCCCCCCGCGACCGCGATGACGATTACGACGACCGCCGCCGCGACGCGTACCGGCGGCGCGACGACGACCGCTACGATCGCGACTACGACCGCCCACGGCCGCGCCGCTCCTATGACGACGATTACGACGCCCCTCGGCGGCGCAGCTACCGGGACGACCGGGACGAGTATTGATCGTTTTGCGACCCAAAACAGTCGCTCCGCCATATCCGGGCTGTTAACCGTCCTCCGGCATCGTCCGGTCTGCGAGCCATGGCTTCGCGGGCCGGGTGGAGATTGCGATGACGGAGGATCGCCGCGGGGCATTCCGCAAGAATGCCTTCACGTTCGGCACGCTGCTGCTCGCCTGCGGTGAAGTCGGCTGCCTGGTCTGGGACGCGACCGAGACGGGCGCCCAGATCGAGGTCGAGAACGATCAGGCGGTGCCGGACCGCTTCCCGATCCGCCTCACGGATGGGGCCGATCCGCGCAAAGCCGCGGTGGCGTGGCGCAAGAGCCGCCGGATCGGCGTCGCCTTCGAGGGCTGACGCCGGTCGCTCACGTCGTCGCCAGGGTGGAGCGCGGGCGCGGCCCGGCCGCCAGCCTGAACAGCGTCGGGCGCAGGAACAGCAGCTTGAGCGGTGTGTCCCGCACCATCCGGTCCAGAACCAGTGGCAGCAGCAGGGCGGCAACCATCACGATCAGGCCGGCGAGGCCGATATCCGTGACGAGGCCGGTGCGGACCAGGATTTCACGGGTCGCCGCCATCGGCAGCGCGAAAGCGAGATAGATCACGATCGAGCGCCGGCCGCAGCTCCGCAGGGTCTCGGCCACGACGCCGCCCGACCGTTCGATCAAAGCCGCCGCGACCACGATCGCCAGAGCACCGGCCGCCCCGAGGGCGAGGCTGACCAGCGGAAGGCTGGCAAGTGTCGGATAGACCGGATTGCCGGTGGGTGTCAGGGCGAGCCACCCCTCGATGAGCGCCCAGGCGGCGAGGCCGCCGAGCGCGAGCCCGACATGCCGGCGCGCCGCGTCGGCCAGGGCGAAGATCCGGCCCGCGAACAGGTAGCCCGCCACGAAGTAGACGTAGCGGCCGCAAAACTCCTCGATCAGGGTCGCGTCGCTGCGGATGTCGGCGATCTGCAGCAGGGCGGCGCCACCGAGCAGCAGCGCCCCCGGACACCGCCGCAGGGCCTTGGTCACTACCGAGAAGACCGCCAGCAGGTAGACGAACCACAGGCTGGAATACGGCTCGACCAACGCGTGGGCGAGATGGGCGGCGAAAGCCCCGGGCCCGGCATCGCCGACGATGCTGCCGTAGCGAGCGGCCGACTGGATCACGAGCCAGAGCAGGTAGAAGTACGCGAAATGCACCACCCGGCGGTCGGCGAACAGGCGCCAGTCCCGGTCGATCACCCGGCCCAGGAACAGGCCGGACAGGAGGAAGAAATCCGGTATCCGGAACGGCTTGGCGAAGGCCACGACCGGGTGGAGGAACCCCTCCCCGCCCATCGCGGCGCCGGTGCCGATGACGGAATGCATCATCACCACCAGGAGGATGCAGATCCCCTTGGCCACATCGACCCAGGCCAGCCGGCCGTCCCCTGCCCCGCTCATCGTGCAACTCCGCGACCGAGGCGAGTGTGCAGCGGCAAGGTTAGCGGGGCTGCCTGCCCGGCCGCGGAACCTGCGGAATTGCTGAGCGCCTGGTAAACGGACGGCTCAATCCCGGCGCTTGCCCGCCCGGCGATCCCGGGTCATGCGGGTGGCGGCGTAAAAGTCGTCGGGCTTGCCGCGGATCCAGACCAGGAAACGCGCGATCTCCGGATCGGCCCGCAACGCCTCGACATCGGCGAGCCGCCTGGCGATTTCGGCCTCGCTGTAACGGGCATGGATCGCCGAATGGCAGATCTGGTGCAGGCGCACCGTGCCCTGGTGGGTCCCGCCCTTCAGCTTCGGGGTGAGGTGGTGGAGGCTGGAGCGGGCGCGCGGCGGGATCGGCCGGCCGCAGAGCGGGCAGACCGGATCCGCCCGGGGGACGGCGCCCGGCATATCCGGATCGTCGGCGTTCCAGCGCCGGGAGCGGCGTCCCACCAAGCGATCCCTCCTTCCATCCCGATCAGGGCACGGGGCTGTCCGCCGCGAGACAGGCCGGCTCCACGCGCCCGCGAAACGCCGCCTCGGCCTCGCGGTCCCGGGTCCCGAAGATCGAGACGTGATCGCCCGGGACCAGCGCGAACCGCGCCCGGGATCCCGCCGCCGCGGCCAGCGCCCGGGCGAGCTTGGCCGGCACCACAGGATCTTCAGTGCCCTGAATGATCAGGACCGGCTCGGTCCCGCCGCGGATGCGCAGGTCCGAGCGGTAGGTGTCGCGCAGGAGCCAGGACGGGGCCAGCGGGACATGCAGCCGCACGGTGGGGGTGAGCGAATCGAACGGCGCTTCGAGGTAGAGCCCGACCGATGCCACGCGCTCGGCCATCGCAACCGCCACCGCGCCCCCCAGGGAATGCCCGTGCAGCAGGATCGGCGCCCCCGGGGCGCGCGCCATTGTGAAAGCCACCGCCGCCATCCCGTCGCGGATCAGCCCGTCCTCGCTCGGCGATCCCGTCGAGCCGGGATAGCCGCGATAGGCCGGCGCCAGGACGCCCCACCCCGCCATCCGCCAGGGATCGGCGGCGAAGCGGGCGGCGTGCGGCTCGGGCCGGGAGCCGTTGCCGTGGAAGCTGACCACCACCCCACAGCCCAGACGCGGGGGCCGCCACAGGGCGAAGAGCCGCTCGCCATCCTCGGTGGTCAGGGTGATCGCCGCGGTCCCGGGCGGCGCGAACCGATCACGAGCCGGCTCACCCGCCCAGGCGGCTCCCGGATAGATCAGCCGCCGCTGGAACACGGCCAGAACCACCAGCGCCGCCAGATAGACCAGGGCCACGATGGCCAGCAGCAGAACCAGGAAGCGCATTTTTTAGCGAATGGGCAGACAGCTTATTATGGCTGCGTTTCGCTCCTCGAAGGAAGCGAGCCCGATACCGACCCCTCGATCCTGTCAGCCCCGCCCCGCGCCGCAGCATTGACAAACTCTTTGGCGGAGCCGAGTCTTGAATCGTTCCGAGGGGGGCCCTGTAGAGGGCTGAGATTGGGCACGCTGCCCTGACCCTTGAACCTGATCCGGCTCATACCGGCGGAGGGACGGGAACCTGCGGCTGCGTTCGTGCGGCCGGATCTCATCTCAACCATCGCGTGGTCCGGAGCGCTCCAACGCCAGGAGAGGCCCCCCATGAACGCACCCGTTCTTCCCAAGGACGTGAAAGGCAGCCCCGAGACCGTGACCACGGGTCCGGTCACCGGATCGCGCAAGGTCTATGCGAGCCCGGCCGGCCGGTCGGATATCCGCGTGCCCTATCGCGAGATCGTCCTGTCCGATCCGAAAGAGGAGCCGGTGCGGGTCTACGATCCGTCAGGTCCCTATACCGAGACCGACGCGCGCATCGATCTCACCGCCGGCCTGCCCGGCGTGCGCGAGCCCTGGATCGCGGCCCGCGGCTACACGGCCGTCGAGCCCCGCGCGGTCAAGCCCGAGGATAACGGCTTCGCCGGCGACAAGCTCGTGGCCCCCTGCCCGGCCGAGCGGACGATCCGCAAGGCGGCCCCGGGCCAGATGGTGACGCAGTACGAGTTCGCCCGGGCCGGGATCATCACCGAGGAGATGATCTACGTCGCCCATCGCGAGAATGCCTGCCGCGACGCGATGCTGGCCGGTGCCGAGGCGACGCTCGCCGACGGCGAGAGCTTTGGCGCCTCTGTGCCGCCGTTCATCACCCCCGAATTCGTGCGCGACGAGATCGCCCGCGGCCGGGCGATCATCCCGGCCAACATCAACCACACCGAGCTGGAGCCGATGGCGATCGGCCGCAACTTTTTGGTCAAGATCAACGCCAATATCGGCAACTCGGCCGTGACCTCGTCCGCGGCGGAAGAAGTCGAGAAGCTGGTCTGGTCGATCCGATGGGGCGCCGACACGGTCATGGACCTGTCCACCGGCCGCAACATCCACAACATCCGCTCGTGGATCATCCGCAATAGCCCGGTGCCGATCGGAACCGTGCCGATCTACCAGGCGCTGGAGAAGGTCGGCGGCGATCCGCTCAAGCTCGACTGGGAGGTGTTCAAGGACACCCTGATCGAGCAGGCCGAGCAGGGCATCGACTACTTCACCATCCATGCCGGCGTGCGGCTGGCCTACGTGCCGCTGACCGCCCGGCGGGTCACCGGCATCGTGTCGCGCGGCGGCTCGATCATGGCGCGCTGGTGCCTGGCCGGGCACCGGGAATCGTTCCTGTATGAGCATTTCGACGAGATCTGCGACATCATGCGGGCCTACGACGTGTCGTTCTCGCTGGGCGACGGCCTGCGCCCCGGCTCGATCGCCGACGCCAACGACGCCGCTCAGTTCGGCGAGTTGGAGACGCTTGGCGAGTTGACCAAAATCGCCTGGGACAAGGGCTGCCAGGTGATGATCGAGGGCCCCGGCCACGTGCCGATGCACAAGATCAAGGTCAACATGGAGAAGCAGCTGCGGGAATGCGGCGAGGCGCCGTTCTACACCCTCGGCCCGCTGACCACCGACATCGCCCCGGGCTACGACCACATCACCTCGGGCATCGGCGCGGCCATGATCGGCTGGTTCGGCACCGCGATGCTCTGCTACGTCACCCCGAAGGAGCATCTCGGCCTGCCCGACCGCGACGACGTGAAGACCGGCGTGATCACCTACAAGATCGCCGCCCACGCCGCCGACCTCGCCAAGGGCCACCCGGCCGCACAGCTGCGCGACGACGCGCTCAGCCGCGCCCGGTTCGACTTCCGGTGGGAGGACCAGTTCAATCTGGGGCTCGATCCGGATACGGCCCGCCGCTACCACGACGAGACCCTGCCCAAGGATGCCCACAAGGTCGCGCATTTCTGCTCGATGTGCGGCCCGAAATTCTGCTCGATGAAGATCACCCAGGATCTGCGCGCCGAGGTTCTGGCGATGGAGGAGGCCGGCGAGGTCGTGGGCGCCGCGCCCGCGATGTCCAAAGCTGAGGCCGAGGCCGGCATGCGAGCGAAGTCGCAGGAGTTCCTGGCCGAGGGCGGCAAGCTCTACGTCGACGCCGCCGAGTGAGGAGCTGGCACGCCCCGTCCGCTCAGGACGTGGGCGTGCCGCATCCGGCGTCACCGCCGCGCGGCGCCGTGATCGTGATCGCCGAGTCCGGCTCGGCCCCGTAGGCATCGTAGAGCGCCGCGAGCATCAGTTCGGCGGCGATGCCGACATCGGGAGGATCTCCGAGGATGACGGTGCGCGAGAAATTCGCTTCTCCGTCGGCTTGCGCATACTGAAGGGACCGGAGGGCGGCCTGGGATTGCGCCTGGAGCCGAAAACCCGGTTTCCCGTAGGCGCCCGACGAGGCTTCGCACAGCATCGCGGTATCGAAGGGCTGGAAGATGCACTGGACGTAGTGCATCGGCCGATCGCGCAGCGCCACGACGATGAAGCGATCACGCGACGTTTCGATGGGTCCGCGCCGATGGATCGCGTCGAGGCGCGCCACGACCTCGCAGCGATGCCGCCGGATGAACGCCTCCCGGGGTGATAATCCTGATCGCGCCTGCACGCTGCCCGCTGGTGCCTCGGCAAACGCCGCAACCAGAAGCGCCATAGCCATTCGGGTCCAGCGCATGGATTCCTCCAGACGCGTGCCGTGCCCCGTGGCGCAACAGCGACACGGATCGCCCCACCCGCGCGGCACGAGGGATCAAAGACCGAACGAATCGCAAAATGATGCCGTTCCGGTAACGGGATCTTCATCGCGACTCGGGCTTCAGCGCAAGCATCCCCTGCGCCGGGGGCGTCCGTTAACGGACGCTTAGGCGACAGATCCGCTGAATCCCCCGATCACAGGATCGCAGGAGATCAGCCATGGATATCCGTCCGCTCAACGCGACGACGCCGGGGCCGCAAGGTCTCGACGCTCTCGCGGCATCCGCCACGGCGGCCGTCACGCAGGAGACCACGCCGGCACAGGAAGCGACCGCGCCGCTGGAGCCCGCAGTGAAGCTCGACATCGCCCCGACCAGCGACAAGGCGCGCTACATCCAGGACCCCGATACCAGCTCGATCGTGTTCCAGGTGGTCGATCCGCATTCCGGCGATGTGATCGAGCAGCTCCCGAGCGAGACAGCCTTGCGCAACCGGGCCTACGACACCGCCCGCGGCCAGCACGGCGCGTCGTCCGGCAACTTGTCCCGGATCGCGTGAAGCCCGCCTTACCCGCCCGCGGCGCGGACGGGTGCGCCCGTCGCCGCGGGCCGCGCGATCCTGTCGAAACCCAAAAACCCCGTTTGACGCCGTCGCCACGGGACTGCTAGATCGCTTCCGTGCACGGGCGCCGAAGCCCCAGCGAAGCCAAGGCCTCGCCGGAGCCGACACCACCGACCGTGTCCGCGGGCGTAGTTCAGTGGTAGAACGTCAGCTTCCCAAGCTGAATGTCGTCGGTTCGATCCCGATCGCCCGCTCCAACTAATTTCACCGGCAATCGCAGCAAGTTAGGCGCATTCGGCAGTCCGAAATCCGCCGTTTCGCGGTGGCCTTTCGTACACATCGATACGCGCCCGCTGGCTTGTTTGTGCTGGATTCGGACGCGTCCAGGGCGACTCGAGCACGATCCTTCCGTTCCTTCGAACGATCGGCGTCCGATGGATCGAGTGCCGACCGGAGTTTCCTGGAAGGGGAACCGCCGAAGGAACGGAGTGGCATCGGGATCGATGGTCACACGGCTTCGAAGTCCGTGCGCCGGGAGCAGCCCCACCAAATCCGACGTGGGACGATCCTGATTCTATACCCGGACACCGTTCAAGTCATCGGGCATGCCGGCTCGCGGCCCTATCGATCGGTTCCTTCGTTCCGGCGGGCGCGGGACGGCCTCGAGCGGTCCAGCGTCAGGTCTGCGACCAAACGCTTGAGCTTGCTGTTCTCGTCCTCCAGCTGCTTGAGCCGCCGAATCTCCGGCACCCCCATGCCGACGAACTGCTTCTTCCAACGGTAAAACGTCGGCTCGGACACGCCCATCTTCCGGCAGACCTCATCCACCGTCGCGCCGTTCTCCGCCTGCCGCAGGGCGAAGGCGATCTGTTCGTTCGTGAAGCGTTTGCGAGGCATGGCATCCACCCTCCTTCAGGGTTCAGGATGCCCGAAAAACTTGCGCTCAGCGCGGACCAGTTGGCTTGGTCGGGGTCATGACCAAGGAGGTGCCGAGATTGCTCCACGGTACTGTCGTGGTCCAGCGCGCCAAGGCGTTCGTAGAAGCTAATCTCAGCGACCCGACCCTCGTCCGCCGCAACTCGCCGGGGCCGTCGGCGTGTCGCTGCGCCCGCTTCAGGAGCTGTTCCACGAGCGCGGCCAGCACATCTCCGACTGGATCTGGCAGCGCCGGCTGGAAGTCGCGACCAATCGCTTGGCCGATCCGGGCTGCGCCCACCAGCCGATCGGCATCCTCGCCTTCGGTTGCGGCTTCGCCACTCAGGCTCATTTTTCTCGTCGGTTCAAGGATCGATACGGTATGACCCCGAGCGGACCTCGTGAGCACCTCGTAGGCGGCTGAGATTAGCGGGGAGCTGACGCTCCCCGCCAAGCGCCGTCAGTTCAGAACCTGACGGTGAAGGCGCCCTTGGCGGCGTGGTCCTGGGCGCGGGCGCCGATCTGGCCGGTGTAGGACACGCCCAAGGTGGCCGCCGGGGTGAGCAGCACCGCCAGCCCGGCCTCGGCCACCAGCGCGTCCCGGTCGATCGGCAGCCCCGCGCTCACGAACCGCGCGCCCGTGCCCCGGAACGCCAGAACCGCGCTCGGCACGACGTCGCCGAAGCTGCGCCGGTAGCCGGCCAGCGCATGCACCGACACCGGCAGCGCCGCATCCGGATCGAGCTGCGCCTCCGCCCGCAGACCCGCGGTGGCCGTCGGCAGCAGGCTGGCGCGGGCCGACCCGGTCAGCGCCGCCGCCCCGCCCTGCTCGGCGAAGCGGTCGCGGCCCAGCGCCACCGCGCCCGCGCCCACGAACGGCTCCAGAACTGTCCCGGACCCCGCCGCCACCCGGTAGCCGGCCTCGCCGAAGCCCTGGACGCTGCGCCCGCCGGCGCGGGCGGTCGGCGTGTCGGTCAGGCCCGGGAACGCCACCACCCGGCGCAGCCGCGCCGGCTCGTCGGCCGCCAGCGCTCCGAACCGCAGAACCGCAGGCCCCGCCTCCAGGCTGCCGTAGACGCCGCCGAAGGTGCTCTCCAGCGTCCCGGTCTGGACCTGGCCGGGGCTGGCGAGATTGGTCTCGACATGGCCGCCGGCCACGCCCAGCCGCAGGCCGCCGATCCCGAGCGTGTCCAGCCGGGCGTCGACACCCATGACGAAGCCGGCGCTCTGGCGCGACAGGGCGGCGGCATTGCCGTCGGCGCGGACGTGGCCGAGGCTGCCCAGCCCCTGGCCCCACAGGCTCGCGACCCGCGGGTCGAACACCCGCGCCGGCATCGCCACCGGTTCCGCGGGCTCCCCGGGCCGGTCGGCCGTGTAGGTGGCCGGCAGGGAACCGTAGTCGCGCGCCTCGGAAGCGCCGCCCCAGCGCAGCCGGTCGAGCACCGCCTCGCGGGTGAGGCCGGCCGTGGCGAAGGCGGTCGAGGCCAGGCTGGCATGGGCGTCGCCGGAGAGCCCCGTGAACGCCGCCCGGGCCTGGGCCGCCGACAGGGTCGCGACCGCGTCGTACAGCGTCGAGCCCACCGCCCCGGCCTGGACCGCGGTGGCGGCGGCGTGCTGGTTGCGGCTCCGGGCGACCGCGGCGAAGTCGAGGTCGTTGCGCGCGAGCGTCAGGGTCACGGCGCCGGGCTCGTAGCCGAGGAACGGGGTCAGGAACGCGAAGGTGCTGGTGACGCCGGCGAACCGGCCCTGGATCCCGCCGGCGGCACTCAGGATGGTGTAGCGGGTGCGGGGCGCGTAGGTGCCGGCGCCGGCCACCGCCTCGACCCGGGCGCCCGCCACCGTGGCGCTGCCGCCGACCGCGACGAGGTCGGAGCGGCCGTCGGCGGTGGCGTCGACCCGGTAGAGCGAGCCCGGGGCCAGGGTGAGGTTGCCGGCGACGCGGATCAGGCCGAGGGGGCTCGATCCGGCCCCCGGAGCGGCGCCGGGGCTGAGCACGCTGCCGGCGCCGAGGCTGAGATTGCCGAACCAGCCGTCGCCGGTGAGCCGGCTGCCGGCCCCGAACGTGAGCGCGGCGTTGGGCAGGGCGCCGGTGACCGCGAGGTCGCCGCCCTGGATGCTGATCGGCCCGGAGAAGCTGTTGAACCCGGAGAGCGTCAGGGTGCCGGCGCCGACCTTGGTCAGGCTGGTCGGGCTGGCGCCGTCGACGATCTGCCCGGCATAGTCGGTCGAGCTGCCGTCGGTGCCGACCGTGAGCTGGCCGTTGCCCAGCGTCGCGCCGGCACTGGTGCCGGTGAGCGAGCCGACGGTGAGCGCGGTGCCGCCGAGGTCGAACGCGCCGTCGTTGCTCAGCCGGGTGATGCCGGTGGTGGTGCCAATGAGCGCGATCACCCCGCCCGGGGCGTTGCTCACCGGCCCGGCGAGCACGCCCGCGGCCTGGACGGCCCCGGTGTTGGACAGGCCGCCGGTGAGGCTGCCGGTGGTGACCAGGGTGCCGGCGTTGGCCAGCGGGGCCGAGACGGTGGTGAAGGTGCCGGTGTTGATCAGGGTGCCGCCCGGGGCGTTGACGCCGTCGGCGGTGTAGGCGCCGGCATTGACCAGGCGGCCGGTGTTGACGAGGTCGTCGACCACGCTGGCCTGCGCCGCGATGGTGAGCAGGCCGGCATTGGCGACGCTGCCGGCGCGCAGCCGGCCGCCGTCGACCAGGGCGACGGTGCCGGCGTTGCTCAGGCCGCCGGCGAGATCGTAGCGGCCGGAGACGATCAGGCTGGCCTGGGCGGCGTTGGCGAAGCCGGCGTCCGAGGAGACCGGCCCGGTGACGGCGATCTGCCCGGCGTTGCGGATCGCGCCGTTGAGGGCGCCGCCGGTGGCGGTGAGCGAGCCGGTGTTGGTGATCCCGCCCGCGATCGTGCCGCTGGTGAGGGTGGTGCCGGCGTTGCTCAGCCCGCCGGCGAGCGTCCCGGCATTGGTCAGCGTGGTGCCGGCCAGGGTGACGACCGGTGACACCAGGCTGGCGGAGGCTGTGAGGTTGAGGCCGCCGGCGGCCAGGGTGGTCAGCCCGGTGAAGCTGTGGGTGGCGGTCAGCGTCAGGGTGCCGGCGCCGCGCTGGACCAGGTCGCCGGTGCCCGAGATGGTGCCGGCGAAGGTGGTGTCGTCGGCGCGGTTGAACGCCAGGGTGCCGGCATTGGCGACGTCGCCGATGAGGCTGCCGGTAGTACCGCCTGCGCCGACCTGGAGGGTGCCGGCCTGGATGGTGGTGCCGCCGGTATAGGTATTGGTGCCGGCGAGCGTCAGGGTGCCGGCCCCGGCCTTGGTCAGGCCGCCGGTGCCGTCGAGGGTGCCGCCGAAGCTGGTGGAGCTGTTGTCGCCGCCGGCGGTGAGGCGGGCGGATCCCAGCGCGACGCGACCCTGACCGGCGAGCGAGCCGACGGTCTCGCTGTCGGCGAGCGCCAGGGTGGCGCCGGCGCCGACCAGGACCGCACTTTGATCGCCGATGGCCTGGCCGCCGATCGCCCGGAGGGTGCCGGCCGCGATCAGGGTCGGTCCGGCATAGGTATTGGTGCCGGACAGCGCCAGCGTGCCGGCGCCGAGCTTGGCCAGGCCGCCGGATCCGGCGAGCGACTGGGTGAGGGTGAAGGTATTGGCCGGGTCGGCGATGTCGAGCCCGCCGCCGCCGTTCGCCCAGGTGATCGGGCGTGTCGTGGCGGTGAAGCCGGTGCCGGTGACCTGGAGGATGCCGCCGTCGAAGGTGAGCGGGGCGGCCGCCGCGCCGAGGCTGGCGTCGCGCGCGACCGAGAGGATGCCGCCGGCGAAGGTGGTGCCGCCGGAATAGGTGTTGGTGCCGGTGAGCGTGAGGGTGCCAGCGCCGAGCTTGATCAGGCTGCCCCGGGTCGGGATCGATCCGAACGAGGCGACCCGCGTGGTTTCGAACTGGATCTCGGTCTGCCAATCTGTGGCGATGTCGGCGGCGATCTTGGTGTAGTCGGCGCTGCTCAGGCCCGCGAGATAGCGGGCCAGGCGGTTGCCGATGTTGCCGCGCGCGTAAGCCAAGCTCGGATCGGAGAGCGGCCAGGCCCAGCCAATTCTGTTCGTGTCGACGAAGGCGGCCACGACCTTGCTGCCGACGGGGCTGGCGTCGTTCGCCTTGAGGGCGTCGAGGATGGCCGTCAGATCGAAGCTGCGGAACGCCCGGACGACGCCGTCGAGGGTGGACAGGGTCCCCGGCATGGCGGCCTGCAGGGCGGGGAGCGTGAGCTTCGGATCCATGGCGGCCTTGCGGGCCGGCCAGGCCGCGGCCTCGGCGTCGTTCTCCTGCTTGCGCTGGATCAGCGCGTCCTCGGAGATGTCGTTGGACCAGGTGTCCTTGGTGCCGGCCGGGAGGTTGGCGGCGACGGGGCCGAGGAACTGCCCGGGGCCCTTCATGGCCTTGTTCAGGTCGATGACGCCCCAGCCCCAGACGGCGTTGGGGGCGTTGGGGTTGGCGTCCGCGACGCCGTCGACCGCGTTGCGATGATAGGCGGTTGTGAGCAGGACGTCGCGGGCCTGCTCGTTGGTCATGTACGGGTAGCGCTGCATGATCACCGCGAGCGCGCCCGTGGCGTGCGGCGCCGCCATCGACGTGCCGTCCACGGAGGCGTAACCAGTCTGCTGGTTCGGATCGACGTGCCACTGCCCCGTACTCCAGGGGGCGCCAGGCGTATAAGGCGGAACGCTACTGTTGATGGCGCTGCCGGGCGCAACGATATACCAGTATTTTGCGGCGCCGGCCCGATTGGAATAGTATGCAAGGCCAAGGTCGGCAGGATTCAAGCTGCCGTTCGCCCCTTTCGTTGCTGCGCCAACGGCAACCCAGTTCTTCTCGATTTCAGGCCTGAAATAGGGGACATCCGAGCGAATGTTTGGGTTGCTGAACCCTGTATTTCCTGCAGCAAAGACCTGAATGATATCATATTGCTTAGCTACGTCGGCGAGCGCATCGATATATCCGAGCTTGCCGTCGAATTTCGCATAGGCGCTGCGAAGGTTCGGAAGGCTGCTGTAATTGTCTCCGAACGGCGGGTTGCCCCAGGAGGAGTTGATCACGCGGGCGCCAGCCGCAGCTAGGCTGCCATAGGCATTCTTGAAGTAAGCGTAATCGGCGTTCGCGCCGTAGCGCGCCTCGTCGGTCGCCTGCGTGTTGGTGACGTAGACGTTGGCGTTGAACGCCACGCCATGCATGCCGACGCCATCGCGGGAGGCCGCGATCGTCCCTGTCACATGCGTCCCGTGCGGGTCATTGAAGACGGGATTGTATATGCCAGGGACGGCATAAGAATCGCCTATTTTAAAGAAGCTCGGCTGCGGAGACAGATTGCTCGGTCGTCCAGCCCAGTCCGCGTAGTAATATCCGTCTGAACCGAATGTCCCGGTGATCGTGAGTGGCTTGACGCGTCCATCGGCGAATTCCGGGTGGGCGCGGTAGACACCGGAATCGACCACCCCGACGGTGACGCCTAGGCCGGTATAGCCGGCCGCGTAGGCATCGGCCGCGTGCATCGCTTCCAGTCCCCAGTCCGCTCGGTACTCCGGCGTACGCCAACTCGCGGGGTCGTTGGTGGCCAGACTCTGAGCGAGGGCGTGGTGTGAGACCGAGGCTCCCAATGCCGCGAGGCCGAGGGTCGAGCGGCGCAGTGCGGTCGCGATCAACCGCCGACGATTAAATCCACCACAGGCACTGCTATCGACGTACGCAAGTCTACGCATTTTCAGCTGCTCGATTTTCCGCAAGAATAGAAACAACGCCGTTGTTCGCCGCAGTGAGTCATCGGTGATCGTGCCCAACGGCGCTAAGCGATATGAAGTGAAGTAGATTAGATCTCGAAAAATATGGGACGCAAGTAAGAATTTGCGTTTAATAATTATAGAAATAGTGTAAAGTATTCGTGCTCATGAGACAATAAGTGTCAAAAATGCTTTGAGATGGATGCGCTGATGGCATCGGTTACATTCTATAATGGTATGCTTCTTGCCTGTTTCCGCATAGGTGACATGGACTGCCAGCGCGTCCATGCGCGGTGGAGAGGATGGTTCCATACGTCGCGTGATCAAAATGCCACTACAAGACACTTCGGCTGGCAGGCGGAGCATTGGCTCTTGTCAGAACAACACGACGTCTCCCGCCGCTGAAAGGCCGCACGGGACCGCTCGGTCGGGAACGCGAGGAGTCGCAGCGGCAGCGCCGTGCGAGCGGATCGGCCCTTGCCGTAAGCGCAAATGGGCCTGGGTTTCGGGGGCTGCTGATCCGTACCTTCATCAATTCCCGTCCCGGCGGCACGCGGAACGGCGTGCACGTGCATCCGGGCTGTCATCGTGACGCCCGCATCCCCGGGGGATCTGATCAGACTTCAGTGCGCGCGAACAAGTCGAGTTGCTCTATCGGTCTGCGCGCCCGCAGGCTCAGAGCGGGGCGCATGGATCGCGGCATCGGGATCGTCGGCAGACCCACACCCGGCTTGCCATAGAGTACGGCTCCGACGATCCGGATGCCGTCGCCGCGATGAAACACGTTCGCGGTGTGAGGCCCGGAGCGCAGGATCTCCTGCACCAGCATCTCGTCCACGCTCAGGAGGGACACGGCTGTCAGCAGACACGTCAGCCCCGCCGCCTCGACATCGAAGGACCGGAACTCCGAGGCGCGCTGCCGACAGATCTGATGCACGGCGCTGGTCTGGGCGAACGGTTTGGACGCCGATTGTGTGGTCGGGTCGGCGACGAAGGCGGTGATCACGTGCCGCTCGGCGATGTGGTCGGCCACGAGTAAGGAGGTCTCGCATCCAGACAGCTAAGAGCGCCTAACAGAACGGGCACGGATTGGGCGGGCGGGCGTTGGTCGTGATGGCTCGTCCGCTTCTGCCCGATGATCTCTGGACCGAGATTGCGCCGCTTCTGCCGCCGTCCCGCCCACGTCCAAAAGGTGTCCGACGGCCGATCGAGAACCGAGCTGCGTTGACCGGCATTCTGTTCGTGCTGCGCTCAGGCGTTCCGTGGGAGATGCTGCCAGCGGAGATGGGCTGCGGCTGCGGGATGAGTTGCTGGCGGCGCCTGCGCGACTGGCAGGCGGCCGGCGTATGGGCCC
>NZ_FOTK01000013.1 GCF_900114535.1 Methylobacterium pseudosasicola
CCAAGTCCGAAAAGAATTGCGATGCGCCGGTCTGGTGGCTTGAGCGGCGTGCCCAGAACCCGATCCCATCTCGAACTCGGCCGTTAAACACGCCAGCGCCCATGGTACTGTGTCTCAAGGCACGGGAGAGTCGGTCGCCGCCAGACCCGCACATCGCAAATCACACCATTCCCTCACACACGATCACCGCTACGGCCCCGGAGCCCGCCCCATACAGGCGCACGCCAGCCCGGACCAGCCGCACAACCTTGGCGCGGGGTGGAGCAGCCCGGTAGCTCGTCAGGCTCATAACCTGAAGGTCACAGGTTCAAATCCTGTCCCCGCAACCAAACCTTTTCGATTACTCGACCCGTCCAAAACCCCGGTCCGCTCGCGCGGACCGGGTTTTTGCGTTTGAAGCTGCGCCGCTCTGCAGACCGATCGTCAACGCTTCATCGTTCGGGACGAGAGACCCTGATCGCCTCAGCCGATGGCGACCGGCAGCAGCAGGGTCAAGGTGGTTCCCCGCTCCGGCTCGGATTCGAGTTCCAGGTCGCCGGACCAGCCGAGCACGATGCTTCGGACGATGGCGAGCCCGAGGCCGGTGCCCTGGCCGCTCGCTTTGGTGGTGAAATACGGGTCGAGGGCGCGCGCCGCGACGGCAGCGGACATGCCCTGCCCGTTATCGGTCACCCGCAGCCGCATCCGCGGCGGCTGTCCGCCGCCCCGCCAGTCGCCGCCGATCCGATCGACCTCGACCCGGATATGCGTCGCCCCCGCCTGCACGGCGTTCTGCAACAGGTTCAGCAGGATCTGGGTCAGCTCGCCCTGGCGGGCCAGGACCTCGCTGTCCCGGTCCCGGATCGCCACCTCGAACGGCTCGCGCAGCATCGGCCGGATGAAGGTGCAAGCGGTGGCGACGGCAGCCCCGAAGGCCAGGCGCTGGGGCGCGATCGTCTCGCGCCGGACATAGCCGAGGATGCCCTGGATCACCGAGACCGCCTGGATCGCGCAGCCCTCGATGACTTCGAGGTCCGCCCGCTCGGGGGGCCTCTGCTCGGCGAGATCGGCGACCATGATCTCGGTCATGCCGCGCACCGGCTGGAGCAGGTTGTTGAGCTCGTGCGCCACCGAGCCGACGAACTGGCCCAGCGTCTCTAAGCGCTGCCGGTCCCGCTCGGTCCGGTCGCGCTCCTCCTGCCGATGCTGCTCGAGCAGGTCGATCTTGGTCCGATAGGCCACCGCCGCCGAGACCATCAGGGCGCTCAGGCAGGCCGACATGCGCCGGATGATCTCCGGCTCGTTGATCGGCACGCCCTGATCGGTCAGCGCCAGCGCCGCGCCCTCATGCAGCCCGGCGATCTCGTCGAGGGAGATGTCGTCGGTGATCGCCAAGCGGCCGAGTTCCTCGATATCGAGGAGGGGGGCCTCGGCCGCCGTGGCGACGTAGCGCGCCATGCCGGCGGTGTAGCGCTGCAGAAGGCTGTTCATGCGGCGTCACGCGCGAAACGCGACGCAGAGGACGCCGCAATCGTCGCTCTGGCGTCCGTGGCTGGCCATCAGGTTCGCGGCGAGGCGCTCGGGATCGCTGCGCGCCGCCTGCGGGTCCGCCTCCAGATCCACCGGCCGGAGGCCGTCGGTCCAGAGGACCAGGATGTCGGCGGGGGTGAACGGCACGACGAGGGGCTTGAGCGGGCGCAAACCCGCCCCGACGATCCCCGGCATGCCGTCGAAGCGCAAGGTTCGCGTCGAGAACAGCGCCCCCTGGATGTTGCCGACCGCCGCCGTCGTGATCGTCCGCGCGTCGGGATCGATCCGCACGAGCGCCGCCGCGGCACCGCGGGTGTGGCGCATGGCCCTGTCGGCAATGACGAGCCGGTCCGTCGGCTCGAGTCCCGCCTGGCCCTCGACCAGGGCGAGCAGGATGCGGGCGGCGTGGTGGGCGTCCGGCCCGTGGCCGAGGCCGTCGACGATGCAGGCGAAGGTGGCATCCCCCTCCTGCCACCAGGCGACCATGTCGCCGCACACGGTCTCGCCGGGATAGGTCCGGGTCGCCGCCGCGATCCGGGGAATCGGGGTCTCCGAGGCCAAGCTCACGGCCGCCGCACCAGGCAGACGATGCGCGTCCCTTCCCCGACCCGGGAGGTGATCGCGAAGGTGTCGACCAAGCGGCGCGTCCCCGGGAGACCGCAGCCCAGGCCGCCGCGGGTCGAGAAGCCGTCCTCCATGGCCAGCGCGATGTCCGGGATCCCCGGGCCGTCATCCTCGGCCACGAGCTCGATCACCGCCGTCTCGGCCGCATCCTGTGCGGTCAGGCGGATCTGGCCGCCGCGCGCGGTGTGGAGGACGAGGTTCATGGCGAGTTCGGAGACCGCGGTCGCCAGGCCGTAGGCCCGCACGGTGCCGAAGCCGTGGCGCAGGGCGAGCCGGCGCGCCTCCTGGCGCACCTCGGCGACGTCGATCTCGGTCGTCACCGTCACGGCGACCACATCCGGCTGCACCACGTCCGCCTTCGGCCTCATCGACGCCTCGTCATGCCGGTCCGAACCAGGGTGCGGCCGGGACGTGTCTCGATCGTGAGATCGTCCATCAGCTTGCGCACGGCGGTGAGGCCGAGGCCGAGGCTTTGCCGAGTGGAGTATCCGCGGGTCAGCGCCTCGGGGACGTCGGGGATCCCCGGGCCGGAATCCTCGACCTCGATCACGACGCTGCGCTCAAGGGCCGTAAGGCGGGTCAGGACGCGGCACTCGCCGCCGCCGGCATAGGTCAGGGCGTTGCGGGTGAGCTCGGAGACGACCGTGGCCAGGCGGGTCTGATCGACGGTGGTGAACCCGAGCGCCGCGGCGGCGGTGCGGCTCGCCTGCCGAGCCCGGAGGATATCGTCCTGGACCAGGATCTCGACGACGGCGCGCATCCCGGTGCCGGAATTCTCCGGGTCCGGTTCGGGGCGGTCAGGCGGTCGGGACTTCGTCATGGCGACCTCCACGGGACGCCACCATCCGACCGACCTTGGCCACGCCGCCTTCGAGATCGAAGGCGGTCTCCATGTCGATCATGCCCCGGCCCATCTCCACGAGGGTCAGGGCCACGGCGGGCTGCATGCCCGCCAGGACCGCGACCCCGCCCATGATCGTCACCATCTTGGCCGTCTCCGAGAGGATCCGGGCCATGTACGAGTCGACGACATCGGCCGCCGTGATGTCGATCACGAGCCCGTCGGCCTTTCCGGCCTGGATCAGCGCGAGGGCGTCGATCTGGAGATCCATCACTTGCTGGTCCGTGAGGTCGGCCGGCAGGGAGGTCAGGAGGACGCGGCCGAGCCGGAGGATGGGGACACGCATCAGATCATCGTCTCGGTCGTGCCCTTGGACTGCTGACCGAGCAGCCGGAAGGCCTCGGCCAGGCCGGACCGCAGGCTCCCCCGGGTGATCATGTTCGACAGGTCCACGTCGAGCTTCACGAGGGTCTGGGCCGCGTCCGGGCTGATGCCGGTGACGATCACCTGGGAGCCGAGCAGGCGCGCGGCCTCGACGGTCTTGGTCAGGTGCAGGGCGACGCGGCTGTCGATCAGCGGCACGCCGGTCACGTCGAGGATCGCGATCCGCGCCTCCTCCCGGGACAGTGCCTCGAGCAGCCATTCCATCACCTGACGGGCCCGCTGCGTGTCGATGATCCCGACGAGCGGCATCAAGATGATGTGGCGCCAGATCGGCAGGGCCGGGGTCGCGAGATCCAGCAGCGCCCGGCCCTGGCGCTTGATGATCTCCTCGCGGGTCTCGACGAAGGCCGCGAAGGTGACCAGCGCCAGCCTATCCACCACCGCGTCGAGGGCGGTGCGCATCCTGTAGAGGTCGGTCGCCTTGGCGCTGGTCTCGCGATCGAGCAGCTCGCCCGCGATCGCCTTCAGCGACAGGATGAGCGTGGCGGTCTCCATCGGTGTCAGGCCGTCGCGGGCGCAGGCAGCGCTGGTCGTGGCGGCCTGCTCCTCGACGGACTTGAAGGCCGGGCCGGCGCCGTCGTCGTCATCCGTCAGGAAATAGCCCGTGAGCTTCTCGATCAGCGTGCCCAGCTCGAGCTTGAGCAGCTGGAGCGAGGCCGGCTGCACGCCGGGCACGGTCTCGCGCAGGCGTTCGAGCCACGCCTCCAGCACGTCCGCCCGGCTCTGCAGAAGGATTTGTCCGAGACCGTGCATCAGTTCGATCACTCCGTGGCGGCCGATGGGGCGAGGGCGGCGACGGCGCCCAGGAGTTCCTGCATGCCGACCGGCTTCATGAGCACGCGGTCGGCTCCGACGCGCGCCGCCTCCTCCATCGAGAAGAGCTGGGGCGCCCGCGGCGCGCCCCCGGTAATCGCGATGATGGGCAGGCCGGGCTTGTGCGCCTTGACCCAGCCGATCAGCGTCAGGCCGTCCCGTCCGGGCATCCAGAGGTCGGTGACGAGGATGTCGAACGGCCGGGCGCCCAGGAGTGCCTCCGCCTCGGCGGCGGAACCGCATTCCTGGACCGTGTGCTGACCGCGTTCGAGAAACCGCCGGACCGTCATCCTGACGACCGGCACGTCATCCGTCAGTAGGACCGATGCCATGGATCAATCCTTCTGTTTTCGGAACTGAAATGGCGCATCGATCGACCCAATAGAATGGGCGGATGCAATTCTTAAATGGAAGTATCTCAATAAATTCTAAAACAACTCGATTTCATTATTGTGCTTCACGTTATTTCTTGGCGGTGATGGCCCTTCTGAGAGCGCGATTTCTGCAAATGATCTAGCGTCCGGCCAAGATTTCGTCAAGGGATTCGATAGATCCAGGGCCTGGAGATGTGTCCGGGCTGCGGCGAAGATACCTTCCAGATGTTGCAGGCGCTGCCGGGTGACGTCCTGGAATTGGATCGAACCGATGAGGCGGACGATCGGCTGGGCGATGCGGGCGCTCTCTTCCTGGACCTTCACCAGCGTGTCCCGCTGGTGGGCGACCAGGCGCTCCATGTTCTCCGTGAGGCTGGCGATCGCCGCGGCGATCTTCATGAGCTCGCCGCGCTCGCCTTCGACGCGGTCGTTGACCAGGATGGAGAAGTTTTCCCGGATGGACTCGCGCAGGCTGGCGAGATCCTGGGCGATCCGGGTCGCGGTGCCGGCCGAGGCGTTCGAGAGTTCCTTGACCTCCTTCGCCACCACGGCGAAGCCCGCGCCGGCCTTCTCGGCCCGGGCGGCCTCGATCGTCGCGTTCAGGGCGAGCAGGTTGGTCTGGCGGGCGATAGTCTGCACGCCTTCGGTCGCCCGCGTCAGCTGCGCGGTCGCGAGGTCGAGCTCGTCGAGGCGCTGCTGGCATTCCACCACGTCCTGGTCGCGCCGGATCAGGAAGTCGCCGATCAGCTGACGGTTTTCGGTGAGCTGCTGGTCGGTCTGGTCGACGATCTCGATCACCCGCGCGTTGGAGCCGGACAAGTCGAGAAAGGCCAGCAGCTCGGTCATCGCGGCGTCGACCTCCCGCAGGCTGGTCATGATGTCGTAGGCGGCGGCCTCGGTCTCGGTGGTGACCGAGGCCGTGTCGTTGGCGGCACGCTCGAACAGGCGATCGTAGACCGCGAAATGGTCCGCCAGAGCGGCCTGGATCTCCGCGCGTCCCGTAGCGTCCTGCGCCCCGGATTCCTCTGGCCGATCCGCCGGAAGCGGTGCCGCCTCCGCCGGTGCGCGCTCCTGAGGCGCCGGCGCCTCCAGGTCCATCGCGCGGCGGTTCAGCGTCACAGAGGCCCAAGCCGCGCCCCACGTGGCCGCAAAGCCGAGCCCCGCGATGGCGGCGACGCCCGGCTCAGGACCGAACGCGACCGCGCCGACCGCGGCAAGCGCCAGGGCCGTGAGGACCGCGCAGAGCGGGCCGATCCATCGGATCGCGCGTGGCGGGGGCACCCGGGCCATATCAGGCTCCGGGAACCAGCTGGCGGATCACCTTGAGCAGGGCTTCCGGATCCACCGGCTTGACGATCCAGCCCGTGGCGCCTGCCGACTTCGCCTCGTTGCGCTTGTCCTGCTGGGACTCGGTGGTCAGCATCAGGATCGGGATGAATTGCAGGCCCGGAAGCTTGCGCACCCGGCGGATCAGCTCGATGCCGTTCATCGCGCCCATGTTGAGGTCGGTGATCAGCAGGTTGGGCTTGGTGCCCCCCTGCAGCGTCGTGACGGCTTCCTCGCCGCTCGCCGCCTTGACGACGCCGAGTCCGGCCTTGTTCAGGATGCCCTCGATGCTCATCAGCATCGTGGGCGAATCGTCGACAATCATGATCGTCGTGGCCAAGAGTATCTCCTAGGATGATGTGTCGGCGGCGGGCGCCGCATCGGCCTGCCAGAATGCGGTCAGCTCGTCGGCGAGAAGGCCGTAATCGGCGCTTCCCCGGCTCAGGGGTGCGTAGTCCCGGACGGGTTTGCGGGCGGCGAACGCCTCCGCCAGACGGATGTCGGTTCGGATCCCGGTGAGCACGCGCTCGATCCCGAATTCCCGGGCGATGTCCTGCATGGTCTCGCGGTGGTGATTGGTGTGCACGTTCAGCATCACCGGCAGCAATCCGACGACCTTCAGGCCGCTGTTGACCGTCGTGGCGATGCGGAAGAACAGCCGCGCCAGCTGCCGCACGCCCTCGGCCGACAGGGCGTGGGGGATCATCGGGACCAGGACGCCGTCGGACGCCGCCAGGGCGTTGACCAGGATCATGTCGAGGGAGGGGGGCGTGTCGAGGATCACGAGGTCGAACCGCGCCGCGATGTCCGGGCTGCGCAGGCATCGCTGCAGGGCCGAGACGCTGCGATCCAAAGCCGTGGTGCCGTCGAACAGCTGGTCGGCGGGGATGACCGACACGCCCGCGCAGGCGGTCGGCCGGATGGCCGTCTGCAGGTCGAAATCGGGGCTCGTGAAGACGTGGTGGGCGGTCGGCGCGTCGCGCTCCGGCACGACGCCGAAGCCGAGCCCGGCATGCCCCTGGGTGTCCAGGTCGACCAGCAGCGTGCGCCGGCCGCGGGCGCCGCATTCCGCCGCCAGGTTGACGGAGGTCGTCGACTTGCCGCTGCCGCCCTTGCGGTTGGAGATGGCCAGGATCGTGGTCAAGCGGCCGCTCCGGGCGCCTCTGGGGCAACCTGCCGGGACGCTTCGAGGAACGGCATGACCAGGCCGGCCAGCGCCGGGTCGGCGGGCGGCGCGAGCGCGGCCGGCCGCGCGGCGGCCAGCACCTGCAGGATCGCGGCGTGGAGCCCCTGGCACTTGGTCAGCACGACCTTGTGGGCGCCCGGCTTGCGCAGGGCCTCCAGCAGCGGCAGGGCCTCCTCGACGGTGCAATGGCCTTCGAGATGGACGGTCTTGCGGGCGATCCGGATGCCCATCACAGCAACTCCCTGAGGTCGAGGACCAGGAGGACGCGGCCATCCCCCAGGAGGGTCGTGCCGGCATAGCCGCCGATGCCGGTCAGGACGCCCTCCAGAGGCTTCAGGATCACGTCCATCCCCTCCCGGAAGTTGTCGATGATCAGCCCGACGCGCCGGCCGTTGACGTGGCAGACGAGGACGGCCGCGTCGGCCTCGCCCCGCGGCTGATCGGGCAGGTGCAGCAGGCGCGACAGCCGCAGCAGCGGGATGATCGTCTCGCGCAGCACGAAGGTCTCGGCCTTCTTGATCATCCGGATGCGCTCGCGCGGGACCCGCACGGTCTCGACGATCATGTCCATCGGCACGCCGTAGAGGCTGCCGGCGGCCTCCACGATCATGATCCGGGTGACCGCCATGCTGAGCGGCAGGGCGAGGCGGGTGGTGGTCCCCTCGCCGAGGCGGGAGCTCACCGAGACCTGGCCGCCGAGCTTCTCCACGGTGGTCAGGACCACATCCATCCCGACCCCGCGGCCGGACAGGTCGGAGATCTCCGCCGCAGTCGAGAAGCCGGGGCGGTAGATCAGGTTGATCGCCTCCTGATCGGAGAGGCGGTCCGCCTCCTCCTGGCCGATCACGCCCTTGGCGATGGCGGCGGCGCGGATCCGGACCGGGTCGATGCCCCGGCCATTGTCCTGGACCTCAATGACGACGCTGTCGGCCTCCTGGCGGGCCTTGAGCAGGATGCGCGCCGTCGCCGACTTGCCCGCCGCCCGGCGCTCGTCCGGCGATTCGAGCCCGTGATCGAGGGAGTTGCGGACGATGTGCAGCAGCGGGTCGCCCAGGGCCTCGATGATGGTCTTGTCGGCGGCCGTGTCCTCGCCTTCGAGGGCGAGATCGATCCGCTTGCCGAGCTTGCGCGCGAGGTCGCGCACCAGCCGGGGGAACCGGTCGAAGATCTCCGAGACCGGCAGCATGCGGACCTGCATGATCGCGCCCTGCATCTCCTGGGCGAGCCGATCGATGACCGCGTATTGCTCCTTGATCTCGCGGGACATCTCGCGCGAGGCGTAGGTCTCCTCCGCCCGCTTGGCGAGGAACGGCAGCGCGTTCTTGGAGACGACGAGTTCGCCGATCAGGTTCATCAGCAGGTCGATCTTCGCCTGGTCGACCTTCAGGGATTTTGCGGCGATGCGCCCCTCGGGCTCCTTCGCGCCCGCCACCGGCGCGGCCTCCTCGAAGGCCTGGGGCAGCGCGGCCGGCAGCGCGGGCGCCGCCTCCGTGCGGTGGAGCGGGGTGCCGTCGAGCACGGCCGACAGGGCGCTCAGAACCGGCGCGACCGAGCGGGCCTCCCGGGCCGCCTCGAACGCCGCCTGGATCGCGGTGCGGTCGGCGTCGCGGCCGAGGCTGAGGAGCACGTTCCCCACCACGGTCCCGACCGAGGCGAGGCGATCCGCATCGTAGCCTGCCTGCTCCAGGGCCCGGTGCTGGCTCGCCAGGACCGAGCGGGCGAGCTCCTGGCGCGAGTCGGCGGCCTGTGGTGCGGACTGCGGCGCCGGAGCCGGAGCCGGAGCCGGGGCTGCGGGCGCAGGGGCGGCCGGAACCGGATCGAACCGGCCCGAGCCGGCCGCCGCCACGAGGGCCGCCACGAGACCCGGATCGGGCTCGGCCGCCAACAGGGCGACCTCCAGCCAATCCAGCGCCTGCCGGCGCCAGAGCGTCGGCCCGGCGACACTGCGCAGGGCGGAAACGGCCTGACGCAGTTCGTCATGGCGCCCGGCGGCCAGGAAGGCCGAGGCCGCCTCGCGAAAATCCTCCCAGATCGGCCCGTCGCTGGCCTCGCCCGTGATCCGCACGAAGTCCCGGGGCCGGACGGAGGCAATGGTGATCTGGTCCAGCTCGTAGCGCATCGCCTGCTCGATCTCGGGCCGGGGCGCCGCGGTCAGCAGGGAGAAGTGCAGGTTGCACTGATACGGGTCGAGATCCTCCAGCGGTCCCCAGGGCTCAGCCGCCGCAATGTCGAGGGCCAGCGCCTCCGGCACCTGCTGGATCGCCTGCAGGGGATCGGTGCCGTTGAAGAAGCAGCCCGCCTCCGGCGCGTAGCGGACCAGATGCACGGCCTGGCCGCCGCAGGCGCGCCGGAACGCGTCGAGGCAGGCGGCGGCGGGCAGGCGCGCCAGGAGCGCCGGCGGCAGCGTCGCGACGTCCTCGATCGGCGCCGGATCCGCCCCGAGCGGCGCGGCCTCGTGCGGCCCGTCCGCCGGCTCCCCCCCATCGGGCGCGTCGTCCTGCGCACCCAGCCGCTGGCGCAGCTGCGTGGCCATCCGGTGCGCGACCCCGTCGGCATCCGCCGGCAGCGCCGAGCGCCGCTCCAGCTCGTCGATCCACTGGCCGACCTGGTCGAGGCTGTCGAGCAGCATGTCGACCAGGCTCGAGTCGATCTGGAGCGCGTCGGACCGGACCTCTCCGAGGAGGTCCTCGGCCGCGTGGACGAGCCGGGTCAGGGCCAGCGCGTCGAACAGGCCGGACGAGCCCTTGATCGTGTGGACCGCCCGGAACACCTCGTTGATCGCGGTCTCGTCGGTCGGGTTCCGCTCCAGCTTCAGCAACCCGCTGGCCGAGACCTGCAGCAGCTCACGCGCTTCCGGGATGAACCGGGCCAGCAGGGGATTGGTCATGGCTGCGCACCGGTCAGCAGGCGCGCCGTCTCGACGAGGAGCACGGGATCGGCGGGTTTGACGATGTAGAAATTGGCGCCCACCGCGTAGGCCCGGCTCGCATCCGCGTCCTGGGCCTCGGTGCTGATCGTGACCACGGGAATCGCCTGGAGCGACGGCTCCCGGCGGATGCGGGACACCAGCTCGTAGCCGTCCATCTTGGGCATGTTGATGTCTACGATCATCAGGTCGTAGCCGCCGAGCAGGGCCTTCTCCAGGCCCTCGACGCCGTTGGCGGCCTCCTCGACGGTGAACCCGGCGCGGCCGAGCACGTCTTGGTAGAACATCCGCATCGTGATGCCGTCTTCGACGACAAGTATTCGTTTGCCGGACATGCCCGTATCAATCCTGATCGATCGGTCTTTGATAGACGATCGTGTCGCCGAACTTGCGCGGCAGGAACATCGACGACATGCGGCTCATGCTTTCCGAATGGCCCAGGCAGATGAACCCGCCCGGATTCAGGCATTCGTAGAGCGCTTCGACCGCGGCACGTCGGGACGTATCGTCGAAATAGATCAACAGGTTGCGGCAGAAGATCACGTCCATCGCACGGTAGCGGTGCATGTGGATCGGATCGGACAGGTTGGCGATCGAGAACTCGATGGAGCTGCGCAGCTCCTCGTGGATCTCGAACTGGTCGTCGCCGACCCGGCGGAAATACTTCTTGCGCAGCTCCGGCGACAGCCGTTGCAGGGAGCGGTTGCCGTAGACCCCCTTGCGGGCATCGGCCAGCACCCGGGAATCGATGTCCGATCCGGTGATCTCGATGGCGAACTCGTCCGCCTGTGCCCAGTTTTCGAGGATCTGGATCGCGATCGAGTACGGCTCCTCCCCGGTCGAGCAGGGCATCGACCAGATCCGCAGGGTCCCACCGGGCCGGCGCGTCCGGGTGATCTCGGGCAGGATGCCCCGCACCAGGGCGTCGAACTGGTAATCCTCGCGGAAGAAGTAGGTCTCGTTGACCGTCATCAGGTTGACGAGGTGCTGCAGTTCCTCACCCGAGGCCTGGAAGCGCAGCAGGGTGAAATACGCCTTGAAACTGTCGCTCCCGGTCTTGGCGATCCGCTCCAGAAGGCGCTTCTCGACGAAGTACTCCTTCTTGCCGCTGAACGAGATGCCCGTGCGGCGATAGAAATACTCGTAGAACTTCTCGTACTCGTCCTCGGTGATCTGGATCGCCGGGGCGGCCAGCCCGGGGGCACGGTTGGGCTGCATCACGAGCCTCCGATCCGGCGGATCGCCGCGGCCGCCGCGAAGCGGATGAACGGCACCTCGGGGAAGCGCGCGGCCAGGGCCTGGAGCGGCGCGATGGCGCGCTCGTTGCCGATCTCCGCAAGGCCGTCGACCGCCGCCGCGCAAACATTGATGTGGGCCTCGCGCGCAACGACCTCGGCCAGCCAGTCCGGGGCCTTCGGGTGCGGCAGCAGGCTCAGCATGTTGACCGCCATGATGCGGACATCGCTGTCGGGATCGGCCAGCAGGTCGGCGACATGGGGCTCAACCTCGGCGGGCATCTCCTGAAGCGCCTCGATCGCGGCGTTGCGCAGGGCGCTGTCCTCGCTGCGCAGCAGGGGCAGCAGGCCGGCCACCACCGCGGGCGACTTGAGGCGGATCAGCGTCGTCAGGATCACGGCCCGGACGCTGGCGGCCGGCTCCTGCGCGAGATGCGTGCAGAGCAGCGGCCCGGCCTCCGGGAAGGCGCCGAGCTCCCGGGCGGCCCGGCGCCGCTCGGCACCGTCGGGCGAGGCGAGGGCCGCCGTCAGCGTGGCGAGATCCGCGCGCGGCGGTTCCTCGGCACCCTTCGGCGCGTGGTTCGGTTTCTTAAGAGCCACGGCGGCGTTCCCCGGTTCGAGTCCCGGCTTCCGGGGCGCGGAGCCACCCGATGAGCTGCTCCGCGATCGCGTCGCTCGGCAGGACCGCGCTGGCCCCGCCGCGCTTGATCAGTTCCTGCGGCATCCCGAAGACGATGCTCGTCTCCTCGTCCTGCGCGATGGTCAGGCCGCCGCCGGCGCGCAGCCGGGCCATGGCCTCGGCACCGTCATCGCCCATTCCGGTGAGTTGCACGGCGATCAGCCGGTTGGCCGGGAGCAGGGCGAGCGCGCTCTCGACCATGCGGGTGACGCTCGGATGCCAGATATGCGCGTCGCTCTGCGGCAGCGGCGTCGCGGAATAGCCGATGCCCCGGCGGGTGACGACGAGGTCGGCATCCCCCTTGGCGATGTAGACCGTGCCGGGCTCCACCGGCATCTGCCGGGCGACCTCCACCACCGAGACGGCGCAGAGGTCGTTCAGCCGCCGGGCGAAGACACCGGTGAAGCTGCTCGGCATGTGCTGGGCGATCAGGACCGGCCAGGGAAAATCCTTCGGCAGGCGCGGCAGGATCTCCTCCAGCACCCCGGGACCGCCCGTGGACACGCCGACCAGCACCAGCCCGGGGCGGCAGCCCGCGAACGAGACCTGCGGCGGCGGACCCGACGGGGCGGGGCGCCGGCGCTGGGCGGCCAGGCGTCCGCGCAGGCCGGTGCTGCGCCGGACCCGGGTGGTCGCGGCGCTGCGGACCTTCATCAGCAGCTCGCGGTGGATCCGGTCGATCGACAGGGAGATCGTGCCGCCGGGCTTCTGCACGAAGTCGACCGCCCCGAGGCTCAGCGCCTGCAGGGTCGTCTCGGCGCCTTCCTCGGTCAGCGACGAGACCATCACCACCGGCCGCGGATCCTCGCTCATGATCCGCGACAGGCAGGTGATCCCGTCCATCTCCGGCATGTTGACGTCGAGGGTGATCACGTGCGGATCGAAGCTCTGGAGCGCCTCCAGAACCTCGACGCCGTTACGGGCCGTCTGAACCGTGAAGCCGCCCGCGGACTCGAGGAGCTGCGTGAGGTGCCTGCGCATCAGGGCGGAATCGTCGGCCACGAGGGCGCGGATCATGCGGGGTCTTTCCGGGATGACATGTCGGGGCGAGGGGCGGCGACCCCGCGCTCAGTGGGTCGTGAGCTGGACGGCGGCGGCTTCCTGCGTGTCCAGCAGCTGCATCGTGTCGAGCAGGAGGACCATGCGCTTCTGGCTCTCCAGGTTGGCAACCCGACGGATCAGGCGCTGCTGCGCGTCCGACAGGTTCGGCGCGTCGCCGATCGCCTTGGCCGAGATCCGCATCACCTCGGAGACCGAGTCGACGATGAAGCCGGTCCGGACGCCCCGGACGGTGAAGACCATGATCCGCTGGCGGTCGTTGCGCTCCGCCTCGGCGAGGTTGAAGCGGCGGCGCTGGTCCACCACCGGCAGCACGACGCCGCGCAGGTTGATCACGCCTTCCACGAAGGACGGCGCCTTCGGGATCCGGGTCAGCTCGTCCGGCACCCGGACGATCTCCTGCACGGCCTCGATCGGCACGCCGTATTCCTCGCCCATCAGGCGGAACACCACGAACTGCTCCTCGTCGGCGGCGTCCTGGCGTTCGTCCCCGTCCTGTCGTCCGTCGGCGCTCATGCCCTGGTTCCCCGTGGCGGACAGCTTCCGCAGCTCGTTGGTGTCGAACATCTTCTCGACCGACAGGACGGAGACCAGCCGACGCCCCTCCTGCAGCCGGCAGATCGCCTGGATCTCGTCCATGCCGCCATCCTGCGACAGCAGGGCGGGCATCGCCTCGACCAGGCTGCGGCTGACCCGCAGCACCTCCTTGACGCTGTCCATCACGACGCCGACCGAGACGGTCCCACCCTCGCCGAGCGACACCACCACGACCTTGTTGGTCTCGGTGAATTCCTTGGCCTGGAGGCCGAACATCTCGCGCAAGGAGACGAGCGGCAGCAGGCGGTTGCGCAGGGTGATCACCCCGAGCACGTGGGAGGGCGCATTCGGGACGTGGGTGAGGCGTTCGGGCAGCTGGACGATCTCCTGCACCCGCTCGATCGGGAAGGCGTATTCCTGCCCCGCCACCTCGAAGCTCACGAGCTGGTCCTCGTCGGCCTCGGCCTCGGCCCGGGTGGAGGTATTTGCGTCGGCGACCTGCACCTGGCCGGCGGCCCGGCGGATCTTCGTGGAGAACTGGCTGAACTCGCGGCTCACCAGCTGGGCCGCGTCCAGGATCATCACCATCGACCGGCCGTCGTCGCCCTTGATCATCCCGGTCAGGAGCGCGGTGTCGACGCTGCCCTCGATGGCCGAGGTCGGCTCGATCCGGTCGGGATCGACGGTCACCACGTTGGCCATCCGGTCGACCACGAGGCCGATCGGATTGCCCTGGTCGAGCACCACCACCCGGGTGGCGTCGTCGTTCAGCACCGGCGGGAAGGCGAACACGTCCCGCAGGTTCAGGACCGGCAGGACCGTACCGCGGAGGTTGGCGAGCCCAAGAAGCGAGGCGGGGCTGAACGGCACCCGCACCACCTCGGGGATCCGGATGATCTCCTGCACGTCGGCCAGAGAGACGGCGAACATCTCCGTCTCGACGTGGAAGATCACGAACTGACGGGCCTCGCTGCGGCCGTCCTCCTGGCCGGGCCGTGCGGCGGCCTCCGCCGGATCGGGCGTGAACCCGGAATCCAGCGCCTGCACCGCCTGAGCTGCTGCGTTTGCCATGGTCGGTCTTTCGCTCTCCGGGCGGTTCGGCTCAGGCGGCCTGGAGTTCGTCGGCGAGCGAGGCGATCTCCTCGATCGCGGCGGCGAGTTGCTCGGCGCCCTTGCCCTGCTCGGCGGCGGCGGTCCCGGCCTCGGCGGAAGTCCGGGCCGCCTGCTGGGCCGCGGCGGCGACCTGCTCGATCGCGGTCTGGACCTCCCGGACCATCCGGACGATGCCCTCGGTGCCGGTCAGGATCTCCCGGTTGCCCGACAGCACCTCGGCCATGTCCTTGGTGACGGTATCGAGGTTGCGCGAGATCGCGCCGCTCTTCTCGACTTCGACGACGGCACTCTCGGCGATCTCCTGGAGGTCGCCGCGCACGAACACGATCGTGTCCTGGATGGTCTTGACCGTGTCCTTGATCCGCTCGGCATTCTCGGCCGAATCCCGGGCGAGGTTGCGGATATCGGTCGAGACGACGGCGAAGCCCTTGCCGAACTCGCCGGCCCGCGCCGCCTCCACCGAGCCGTTGACCGCCAGCATGTTGGTCTGGATCGAGACCGTGGTGATGGCGTCGACGATCTTGTCGATGCGCCGGCTGACCTGCTCCAGGGACGCGATCTGGTCGCGGCTCACGCGGCCCGCCTCCACGGATTGCTCGAGGCCCTCGATCATCCCGTCGACCAGGCTCTTGTTCTCGACCAGCAGGTCCGCGATCCCCTGCGCCTTCTCGACGGCGGTGCCCGCCAGGGTCTGGGTCACCTGGGCGCGCCGCTCGATCTGCGCGATCGCGGCCGAGGATTGCTGGGTCGCGGCCGATTGCTGCTGCGCGCCCTTGGTGATCTGGTCGAGGGCGATCGTGACCTGCGCGGCGGCGCGGTTGATCTCCTCGACGGCGCTGGAGAGCTCCTCCGCGGCGGAGGCGACCTCCTCGGCGCTCTTGCCGATATTGGTGCTGTTCTTCAGCTCCTCGGCGAGGCCGGACAGCTCCTGGGCGGCGTCCTCACTCTGCGACAGGGCGGTGGTCTGCTGCTCGACCATCTTGCCGGCCTCCTGGCAGGCCGCGCTCTGCTCCTCGGCCGCGGCCGCGATGATCTCCGCGCCCTTCTGCGCCTCCGTGGCGGCGGTGGCCGATTCGTCGGCGGCCCGGGCGAGCTCGCCGCAGCCGTCGATGATCTCGGCCATGTCGGTGCGCACCCGGTCGAGCTGGGCGGTCACCGTCCGGCCCTTCTCGACCTCGGCCCGGGCCGAGACCGCGGACTGGCTGATCCCGTCGGCCGCGACCTTCACGTCGGCCTGGATCTGCGCCACGAGCTCCTGGATGTCGCGGGCGGACTTTTCGCTGGTCTCGGCCAGGGTGCGCACCTCGTCGGCGACCACGGCGAAGCCCTTGCCGTGCTGGCCGGCCCGGGCCGCCTCGATGGCGGCGTTGAGGGCGAGCAGGTTGGTCTGGTCCGCGATCCGGGCGACCGCCTTCACGATTTCGCCGATGGCGCTGGCCTGCCGGTCGAGCTCTTCGACCAGCTTCACCGACGCCTCCTGGCGCTCCGAGGCCTTGGCGATGGCCGCCACCGAGGCGCCGATCTGCGCCGCGGTCTCGAAGATCAGACCGGACAGGGCCTCGGTCTTGCGCAGGGACGCACCGGCATTCTCCTTGGCGGCCTGGATCAGGGTCGCGCCCTGGTTCACCGCCTTCATGGTCTCCTGCGCGGCGCCGGCGGCCTCCTCGGCGCCGACGCCGATCTGCTCGGAGGCCTTGCGCAGCTCCTCGGCCGCGGCCGCCGCCTCGGCGATCCCGCTGGACAGCTCGGCGGTGGCCGAGGCGATCCGCTCGGCGGCCTTCTGCTGCCGCGCGAAGGTCCGGGCCTTGCGCTTCTCCGCCTCGGCGACGAGGTGCGATCGACCCGTGGCGGCGGACGGTGCGCTGTCCCGCGGAGCGACCGGAGCCGGGATGGAGCGGATGGCGGATTTCTTCGCGAGAGCCATGTGTCGACGCCTTATGCCGGGTTCAGAATGTCGGGTTTAGAGCTGTTCCCGCCCCTGAGGAGAGGCTGGAATATTGATATCCAGGTAGAACGTGACTGGTATGTCATTTTAAGATCTATATTCAGTAATTTTGTGCTGATTATCTTCAAATGCCAAGATCCATATTCCTGCCTGAACAGAAGATGGCAGGCATAACCTAATGACAGCATAATCTTTATCGCAAAATTGCCGTGCCACAAGTTTTTTTCTGAATGAAATCTGCTCAGTGAATTAACGATTTTTTTCTGATCCGTTGCGGTTGATCAAAATCGGATCAATTTTGTACAAATGCTTGAGAAGGCGTGGTGATGATCTGAGATCGACGAGAAACTTCAAACGAACTCCACATCGAGGCCGGAAGTTCGGCGCAGACACGATGCAGCCGCGTCGGAGTGGCACCGGCCGGGCCATGGGTCTTATCGGCTTCGCGAGGCGGGCCGACCCCGATGGACCTACCCGGCGCGACAGGGAGGTCCTGCTCGGTTCGATCTAGCCGGGAGGGCCGCGGCTGCGCTACAAGACCAGCGGATGCAATACTATATGGCGGGAATCATCACAGATTAAATATTGATTGTCTCAGATCTCGATCCGGTCGTCATATGTTGAGCTTGAGTTTACGTAGATGAAGCACGATCCTGTTTCTGCGTTTGATAATGATAATATCTTGGAAGACATTCCGTTATCGTCTTATCAGATGCTGAAGCTCGTGGAGGAGCGGGGTGGGATCGGCTTTTGGTCTCTCACGATCGCGACCTGCGGCCTCTGGGGCTCTCCGGGTTTCTACCGGATGACCGGGCTTCCATCCTCGGCGGATCTGCGCGGCCTGTTCCACCGGTTGATCCATCCCGACGACGAGGATGCCCAGTCCGACCTGTGGGACCTGCTCCGGAGCGGCTACGCGGTCGATCGGGAGTTCCGGATCATCCGGCCCGACCAAACGGTCCGATGGGTCGCCCTGAAGACCGAGGTGGTGCTCGGCCCCGACGCGCGGCCGGCGCGGGTGGACGGAATCGTGCTCGACACCACGGCGGCGCACGAGGCGAGGCAGATCGTGGAATGGATGCAGGGCCGCCAAGCCGGGGTCTTGCGCGCGATCGCCGCCGCGACCTGGTCGGCGCATCCCGCCGGGGAGATCGAGATGGCGGCGGGCTGGGGGCACCTGACCGGGCAGAGTGCCGCCGAGATGGCCGGCGCGGGCTGGCTCGACGCGCTGCATCCCGACGATCGCCAAGCCGCGACGGCCGCCTGGCAGGCCGCCCGGACCACCGGAGCGCCCTACCGGGCGGAATATCGAATCCGCGGCGCGGACGGCCAGTACCGCCGATTCAGCGGCCGGGGGGCGCCGCAGGCCGATCCCGACGGCGCCGTGCGCGAATGGTTCGGCCTCGTGCTCGCGATGGTGGACGACCCGCGCGACGCGGTGACGGATGCGGCGATCGGGCCGCTGATCCGCGGCGCCCGGGCGGTGATCGGCTGGTCGATCCAGGACCTCGCTGCGGCTTCGGGCGTCTCGGGTTCCAGCGTCCGGCGCATGGAAGAGTTCGGTGAGAGCCCGCGTCCGCGGATCCGGCAGGCGGTGCGGCAGGCGTTCGAGGGCGCCGGGATCCGGTTCGTCGCGGCTGGCGCCGACCAGGTCGCCATCGAGATCGACCTCGGGCGCTTCCCGCGGGGTTATAACAATCGGTGATAACCATAACCGATCAGTTCATGGGCGCAGACCGAGATCGTAGATGTGGCGGTGAGGCTACGATGACCCAGCCATCCGCCTGTCATGAGGAGTCCCAATCTTTCTCACGGGCGCTGCCGACCACCAGAAAAGCATCCGCCCATGCACCACGCCAGACCCAATAACCGCGCACGCCGAAGTGATCGCGCCCGGTGATGCTTTATCTTTGGCCTTAAGGCGCTCGCTCAGAATCCGGACCCACTCCAACTCTGCAAACCGGTCAGGCAGACCGCATCCTGATCTATCCGACCGATCCGCGCTGCTCCGGAGCAGGGAGGGCGCGCGAGGGCGCATCGCCGGTCTCCCCGTCAGTCGAAGGTGATCACGATCTTGCCGAACGGACCGCGATCCAAATGATTGAGAGCGGCCGGCACCTCCTCCAGGGTGTAATGCCGGTCGATCACCGGCTTCAGCTTCATCACGTCCACGGCACGGACCAGATCCTCCAGCGCGCGGCGGTGGCCGACGCGGATGCCCTGAACCGTGGCGGATTTGAGCAGGAGGTTCATCGCAGCCGCCGAGAGATCGTAGCCCTCGATCACGCCGATCACCGAGACGCGTCCGTCGACGGCCACCGCTTCGAGCGCCTTGGCGAGATGCGCCCCGCCGACGAGTTCGAGGATGTGGTCGATGCCGCGATCCGCGGTGAGCCGGTAGACGGCTTCGACCCAGCCGTCGCGGTCGATCGCATGGTCGGCGCCGAGGGCTCGGGCGCGCTCGCGCTTGTCCTCTGACGCGGAAGTAACGAAAACCTCCGCGCCGTGGGCCTTGGCGATCTGGAGGCCGAACAGGGCGACGCCGCCCGTGCCCTGGACCAGCACGCTCTGGCCCGCCCGCAGCTGACCGCGCTCGACCAGGGCGAACCAGGCCGTCAGGCCGGCGCAGGGGAGGGTGCTGGCCTCCGCGAGGTCGAGGCTTCGCGGTGCGGCGACGAACCACTCCTCGGGCAGCGCGACGTACTCCGCCAGGACACCTTGATGCGCGCCGCCGAGCGTTGTGGCGTCCACCGTCTTCGCGGATCCCGCGGACCGGCCGTCGACCCAACCCGGGAAGAAGGTCGTGATCACCCGGTCCCCCGGTCGGAAGCGGGTTACGCCATCACCGATGGCGGCGACTGTTCCGGCGAGATCGGAGGCGGGAGTGAACGGGAAGTCGAGGGCCAGCCCCATCCCGTGCTCGATCACGAGCGTGTCGCGATAGTTCAACGCCGCCGCCGCGGCCTTCACCAGGACTTGCCCGGGCCCCGGTTCGGGCACCGGCACCTGCTTCAGCTGAAGGGAGCCTCGGCCGAAGCCGCTCAGATCCCAGCGCCTCATCGTCGTCATGGCGAATCTCCCATCTCTTGCCGACCGGGGATGCGTAGCGTTGATCTCAGCGCGCCAGTGGCGATAGTTTGGACCCTGATCGGTGCGCAGGGAGCGACAATGACCCCCGGTGATCTGCTCGCGGACCTGCCGGTGCTCATCGCTGCGGCCGAGGCCGGGAGCTTCTCGGCGGCAGCGTCCAAGCTGAACGTGACGCGCTCGGCGGTCGGGCGGAGTGTCGCCCGCCTCGAACACCGGCTCGGCGTCCGGCTGTTCCACCGCACCACCCGCTCCCTCGCCCTGACGGATGACGGGCAGATCGTCTTCGAGCATGGAAAGCGGGCGCTCGCCGAGGTGCAGAGCGTGACAGCGCTGCTCGATTCCGGGCGGCGCGCGATCGCGGGCCGGCTGCGCGTCTCGATGCCGGTGCTGTTCGGCCGGCTGCGCATAGCGCCGATCCTGATCCGGCTCGCCGACGCACATCCGACGCTGGAACTCGATCTCAACTTCAGCGACCGGCTGGTCGACGTGGTCGAGGATGGTTTCGATCTCGTGGTCCGCGGCGGCCGGCTGCAGAACTGGCCCGGCCTGACCGTGCGGCGGATCGCGTACCAGCCCATGCGCGTCTGCGCGGCCCCGCGCTATCTCGAAGGGGCGGGCATTCCGGACTCGCTCGCCGATCTGTCGGGCCATCACGCAGTGCTCTATGGCCGTCCCGGCTCCGTGCGCTCCTGGCTGTTTCCGCAGGCGGACGGTCCGGCGACGGAGATCGTGCCGCCGAGCCGGATGCGGTTCGACGATGTCGGCGCGATCCGCGACGCCGCAATCGGCGGTCACGGCCTCGCTTGGCTGCCGTGCTGGCTGATCCGGGACGACGTCGCCGCGGGACGGCTCGCGACGGTGCTCGACCATCTGCCCGCCCATGTCTTCGAGAGCCACGCGCTCTGGCCGCAGACCCCGCATCTGCCGCTGCGCGTGCGCCTGGCGATCGACGCGCTGGCGGCGGGGCTGCCGGAGGTATCCGCCCTTCGCACCGAAAGCCCCGCCCGAACCGAACCGGCCTGAGCATCACGCACAGGCGCCGTTGGCTCGCCGCGGAGATGCGGCCATGCCGTCATCGTCCGCCTGTCGCGCCGCGATTGTCGCCACGAGGCGTGCCGGATCTCAGGCTGCCGGTGGCCAACGGGCCGCTTCCGACCTAGTGCGGTCGTCGTTTCGTCCCCGTCCATCCCCAGGCCGCGGCCGCCCGGTGTTGGCGTTCGGCACCCGCACCTTTACAGTATAGCCGGGGACGCGGCTTCAGCCGCGGAAGGGGGACCATGACGCATCACCGTTCGAGCGGCGCAGCCCACCGCAATCGGAGCTGAAGACCGCGTCTTGCGCGTGTCCGCTCGCCTGGGTCGATCGATCGTGTCCGGTGCGCCCCGAGCGCTGCCGCGGCTAATGCTTGCAGCAGTGGCGGCCGTGACGCTCGTCGCGGTACAGCCCGGGCCGGCGCGCGCCTTCGACCTGTTCGGCCTGTTCGGCTCGGAGCCCGAGCCGCCGGCGCCCAGCGCGACAGCCTTGCCGTATGCTTTGCGCATCACCGGCACGGACGATTCCGATGTCCTCCAGGCGCTTCAGGACATCTCGACCCTCTATCGCCTGCGCCAGGACCCGCCGCCGGACGGGGAGGGGCTCCTGCGCCGGGCCGAGACCGATCTGTCGAAGCTCGCCGATGTCCTGTCGGGCTACGGCTATTACCAGGGCACGGCAGCGATCCGGATCGATTCCGTGCCGGTCGCCGGGCAGGCCGGAGCCGCCGCCGCGGTGGGCGCCGCGGAGCGGTGGCGCAATCGCGGCCTGGTACCGGTGCGGATCGCGGTCGATCTCGGGCCGCTCTATACGCTGCGGCGGATCACGGTGCGCGATGTCGCAGGCCGGCCGTTCCCGGAAGAGGTGCTGCCGCCGCGGATCACCCGGGTGGACGACGACGTGCCGGCCCGCTCGGCCACGGTTTTGGCCCGGGAAGCCCGGATCGTCGACGCGTTCCGGGCGCAGGGGCACCCCTTCGCCAAGGTGGTGGCGCGCGATCCGGTGGTGGACGACACCGCCCATGTCATGGACGTCACCTTCACGGTCGATCCCGGCCCGGTGGCGGGGCTGGGGCCGGTGGCGGTCAGCGGCGCGCCGGGGATCGATCCGGCGACGATCCGCTCGTTCATCTATGCCGAGCCGGGGGATCCGTATTCGCCCCAGGCGGTGGCGGCGATCCGCAAGTCGCTCACGCGCATCGAGGCGATCGGCGCTGCGCGGGTCCGCGAAGGGACGGCGCTCGACGCGGATGGAAACCTGCCACTCTTCGCCGAATTGAGCGAGCGCGAGCGCAATCTCGTCGGCGTCTCTGCGCGTTATTCCACCGTCGATGGCCCGGGGGTGCGCGCCTACTACACCAACCGCAATCTCTTCGGCGGCGGCGAGACATTCCGGCTCGATGCCGACATCTACTATCTGGGGTTGGGCAACGATCCGTTCGCGACCCAGCGCAAGATTGCCGGGATCGGCACCAACGGGCTCGGGGGGCGCCTGTCAGCGACTTATGTCCAGCCGGCGCTCGGCGGCACCCGCAACGACTTTTTGGCCAACGCCTTCATCACCCGCGAGGTCCAGCAAAGCTACCTGGTGGATGGCGGCGGGGTCTCGGCTGCGATCCGGCACCGGTTCTCGGATACGTTCTCGGCCCAGATCGGATTGGATGCGCAGGCCGGGCGCTCGAAGGATGCCCTCGGGACGGTCAATTACCGGCTGATCGGCGTGCCGGCCTCGGTAACTTACGATTCCACCGACAGCCTGCTCGACCCGACCAAGGGGTTCCGGGCGATCGCGTCGCTGGCGGCCTATCCCGGGGCGATCTCTTCCCCGGGGATCGTCGTCGCGAAGGCGCAGGGCTCCACCTATTATTCCCTGGACGACGAGTCCCGGTACATCCTGGCCGGGCGGATCGGGTTCGGCTCGGTCTCCGGCGCGCCGCTCGGGGACATCCCGGACAATTTCCGCTTCTTCGCAGGCGGCGGCGGCTCGGTGCGCGGCTATCCGTACCGGACGCTCGGGCCGATCGGGCCGTTCAACCTGCCGATCGGCGGCCGCAGCCTGCTCGAAGCCTCGCTGGAGGCGCGGATCAAGATCACCGACACGATCGGGGTGGTGCCGTTCTTCGACGCCGGCACTGCCTTCGCCTCCTCCCTGCCGGATTTCGATGAGAAGATCCGGAAATCGGTGGGCATCGGCCTGCGCTACTACACCGGCATCGGGCCGATCCGCGCGGATCTCGCCTTCCCGCTCGACCCCTACAAGGGCGGCCATGTCCGCCCGGCCGTCCTGTATCTCAGCCTGGGGCAGGCGTTCTGAATGGCTGACTTTTTTGGAGGTTGGGGCGAGCTCAGGATCTTTCCCTCCCCCCTCTGCGGGGGAGGGTGGCCCCTGCGTCAGCAGGGGTCGGGAGAGGGGAACGCGGGTTCAGGGAAGAGCGCGACCGTCATGAAGGGCTCAACCCTTTCCTGCACCGTCGCTCCCCTCTCCCGACCCCCTTCGGGGGCCACCCTCCCCCGCAGAGGGGGGAGGGCAGCAGCGCTCATCCTGGCCTGCCTCGCGCTTCTCGTCACCCTTCTGATCCCCACCGCCATACCCACCCACGCCGACGACGCGGAAAAATCCGTGCTCGGCGGGCTTTTGTCCCGGGCGCTCTCGACGCCGTCGTCGCGCGTGGCGATCGGCGCGGTGGACGGCGCGCTCTCGTCCGACGCCACCATCCGCGACGTGGCGGTGAGCGACCGCGACGGCGTCTGGCTGAAGCTCGACCGGGCGCGGATCATCTGGCGGCGGCTCGCTTTGCTGTCGGGGCGGCTGGAGGTGGACAGCCTCGAGATCGGGCGGCTCGAAGTTCTGCGCCGGCCGGTTCCCGGCCCGACCCCGCCGGAGGCCAAGCCCGACGGCAAGCTGCTGCCCGACCTGCCCGTGAAGGTCGAGATCAAGGGGTTCAAGCTGGCCGAGCTGGTGCTGGGCGAGCCGGTGGCCGGCCAGCCGGCCCGGCTCTCGGCTGAAGGCAAGGCCCGGCTCGGGGCGGCGAGCGAGGGGCTGGACCTACAGGCGCGGGCCCAGCGCCTCGACGCCGCCGGGCGCTTCCTGCTCTCCCTGGTCTACGTGCCGCAGGGCGACAAGCTGGAGCTGACGGCCAACCTCGTCGAACCGGCGGGGGGCCTGCTATCGAAGGCGGCCAACATCCCGGGCACGCCGCCAATCGATTTCGATCTCGCCGGCACCGGCACGCTGGACGCCTGGAACGCGCATCTCGATTTCGCCGCCGGCCCGGATATCGGCGCCAAGGGCGGCGCCAAGATTTCCCGGATCGGCGCCGAGCGCCGGCTGGCGCTCGACCTCGCGGCGCGGATCGAGGGCCTGGTGCCGGGTCCGGCGGCTTCCGTCTTCGCCGGCACCACCAAGCTCGAGGGCGGCTTCGCCTTCGCGGATAGCGGCGCCTTCCGGATCGACCGCCTGGAGCTGACCTCGCGCACCGCCCGGCTCGCCGCCGGCGGCAGCCTGACCAAGGACCGGATCGCCGACCTGACGCTCCAGGCCCGGGCCCTCCCCACCGAGGGCGCGGTGACCAAGGCCGGCGAGGCCGAGATCGAGAAGCTGGTCTTCGACGGCAGCGTGAAGGGCCCGATCACCGCGCCGACGGTACGGGGCACGCTCGACGCAGCGGGCCTGCGCAGCCGGGACTCCGCCCTGGACCGGGTCGAGGCGCGCCTCGGGGTCGAGCCCCAGGGCGACCCGTCCGCCCAGCGTTTCGCGATCACGGCGGACGGCAAGGTCGAAGGCCTGCGGCTCGCCGATCCGGCCCTGCGCCGGGCGCTCGGCAGCCGGGCTCAGCTGGTCCTGCGGGCTGCCTCCGGCCCGGACGGCGTCATCGACGTCACGACGCTCCGGGTCGAATCCGACACCGCCAAGGCGCGCTATGCCGGCCGCGTCGGCCAGAACACCCTGACCGGCACGCTGGACGCCGCCCTGCCGGATCTGTCCGTGTTCTCCGGCCTCGCCGGGCGGGGGCTCGCCGGCAGCCTGGACGCGAAGGCTCGGCTCAGCGGCGATCCGGCCCGGAAGGCGCTGGCCGCCGACCTCACCGTCAGCAGCGCCGGCCTCGCCACCGGGATCGCAGCGGCCGACCGGGTGCTCGGCCGCGCGCCGACGCTCCAGGGCCGGGTGTCGCAATCCTATGACGGCTACGGCTTCGATCATCTGCGCCTCGAAGGCGCCGGCCTGACCGCGACCCTGCAGGGCGAGGCGACCTCAGCGACGGCCGATGTCACCGGCCGCATCGACCTCAAGAGCTTGGCCGATCTCGACGGCCGCCTGACCGGACGTGCCGGCATCGACGCCCGGATGACCGGCTCGCTGGAGCATCCGCAACTGGCCGCGACAATCACCGCGCCGTCGGCGACCGCGGACGGCAAGCCGATCCGCGACCTGCGGGCCGAGGCTCTGCTCACCGACGCCCTGCTGGCCCCGGACGGGACCCTGAAACTCTCCGGCGAGGTCGCCGGCAAGGCGCTGCGCGGCGGCGCCCATGTGGCGAAGACCGGGGCCGATTGGGTGCTCGACCGGCTCGACCTCGATCTCGGCTCCGTCTCCGTATCGGGCAACGCGATCGTGGCGGCGGAGACCTGGCTATCGGCCGGAACGCTTTCGGTGAAGGCCGGCAACCTCGCCGACATCTCACCGCTCGCCCCGGAGCCCCTGGCCGGGCAGCTCGACGCCACGGTGAACCTCGCCCGCGACGGCGGACGCCAGGACGCGGCGATCCGGGCCACCGGCGCCGCGCTGCGCTACGGTCCCTACGGCCTGAACCGCCTCGACGCCGACCTGAAGGGCCGCGACCTGCGCGCCCATCCGGTCCTCGACGGACGTCTCGATGCCGAAAGGCTGCTCGCCGCCGGCCAGCAGATCGATACGGTCCGGCTCGCCGCCCTGGGCAGCCCCACGGGCAGCGACGTGACGCTCGCCGCTAAGGCCCGCGGCTTCAACCTCGACGGGGCGGTCCGGCTGGTACCGGCTGACGACACCCGGATCGACATCCAGCGCTTCTCCGCCGCCCGGGGCGGCGACCGCTTCGCCCTCACCGGGCCGGCCAGCATCACCCTGCGCGACGGCGGCGCGGTGATCGACGGGCTATCCATCGCGGCCGGCTCAGGGCGGGTCACGCTCGCCGGCCGGGCCGGTCAAAATCTCGACCTGAAGGTGGCGATCCGCGCGCTGCCCCTGTCGCTCGCCCGGATCGCAGCGCCGGACCTCGCCCTCTCGGGCACGCTGGACGGCGACGCCGATCTGCACGGGCCGGCCGCGAGCCCGGAGGGTCATTATGCGCTCACCGTCTCGAAGCTCGTGGCGCCGCAGACCCGCCAGGCCGGCCTGCCGTCGGTGGATGCCAGTGCGAAGGGCACCCTGTCGGACGGGCAGGCCAGCCTCGACGGCCGGGTCACGGCCGGGAAGGGCGTCGCCCTGACGGTGGCAGGCGCGCTGCCCGTGGAGGCCGGCGGCCCGCTGAACCTGCGCGCCCGCGGCACCCTCGACGCGTCGCTGGCCAACACGCTGCTCAGCGTCGGCGGCCAGAGCGTCACCGGGCGGATCGCCATCGACGGCGGCGTCACCGGCACTCTGGCGGCGCCCCGGGCGCAGGGCTCGGCCGTGCTCACCGGCGGCAGCTTCACCGACCCGCTCAACGGCATCCGTCTCACCAACATCGACGGCCGGGTGACCGGCCGGGGCGACAGCCTCGTGGTCGAGCGCCTGACCGCCTCGGCCCGGAACGGCGGCCGCCTCTCGGTCACCGGCCGGGTCGCCCTGGAGCCGGATTTTCCGGGCCAGTTCCACGTCACCGCCGACAAGGCCGAGTTGGTCTCCAGCGCGCTGATGACCGCGGTGTCGAGCGTCGATCTCAATCTCTCCGGGCCGCTCGCCCGGACCCCGCGCATCACGGGCCGGGTCGATATCGTCTCGATCGACGTGTCGGTGCCCGACCGCCTGCCCGCCACGGTCAGGCCGCTGCCGGGGGTGCGCCACGTCAACACCCCGCCGGAGGCGAGGGCGCGGCTGGCGCAGCGTGCGGACCGGAAGGCCGCCGTCACGCCGGGGAAAAGGTCGACGAAACCTGCGGTGCCGTTCGACGCCACCCTGGACGTGCGGATCGACGCGCCGAGCCGGATCTTCGTGCGCGGGCGCGGCATCGATGCGGAACTCGGCGGGTCGTTGCGGGTCACCGGCACGTCGCAGGCGCCGAATGCGGTGGGCGGCTTCGGCCTGCGCCGCGGGGTGTTCCAGCTCGTCGGACAACGCCTCGATTTCAGCCGCGGCAACCTGACCTTCGCGGGCAGTCTCGCCACCCCGGCCCTCGACTTCGCCGCCGAGACCAAGGCCGGCGACGTCACCGCCCGGGTGGCGGTGAGCGGCTTCGCGGACGCGCCGCAATTCACCCTGACCTCCGACCCGGTGCTGCCGCAAGACGAGATCCTGTCGCGCCTGCTGTTCAAGAAGGCGGCCGGGGGGCTGTCGCCGTTCCAGGCCCTGCAGCTCGCCCAGGCCGTGGCGCAGCTCTCCGGCGGATCCGCCGGCCCGGACGTGTTCGAGCAGGCCCGCAAGGGGCTCGGGCTCGACAGCCTCGACGTCTCCACGGGCGCGAGCGGCGGCCCGGCGCTCGGCGCCTCGCGCTACATCTCCGACCGCGTCAGCGTCGGCGTGAAAGCCGGCGCCAAGCCCGCCGACACGGCGGTGGGGGTCGATGTCGACGTCACCCGCCGGATCAAGCTGAAGGGCGAGGCCGGCAGCGACGGCCGAACCAGCATCGGGGTCGGGGCGGAGTATGAGTGGTAGGGATTTTCCGGCTCGCGACCTCGGATTTTGACTGACGAGACCTGACACGCGCGCTCCCTCCCCCCTCTGCGGGCTACGACGTTCACACATCGTGTCTTGTATGACGGAACGCGCTCTCCTCCCCCTTGCGGGGAGGAGTTGGAGGTGGGGGTGGTGCAGGAGGCACCACTAGGCCTCACCCGGTACCACCCCCACCCCTGACCCCTCCCCGCAAGGGGGAGGGGAAACGCGTAGTGTTTCCAGTGCTTACTGCCGATACGCGATGTGTAATTCCGCTCGCCTCTGCGGGGGAGGGTGGGCCGGCCGTCAGGCCGGGTTGGGAGAGGGGAGCGACGGTGTCGCAGTAAGGCGCTGCCCACACACCCGCTCCGCCCTTCTCTGAACCCGCGCTCCCCTCTCCCGACCCCCTTCGGGGGCCACCCTCCCCCGCAGAGGGGGGAGGGGGATGCACACAGATCGTTCGACCCATGATCAGGATGCGCAACCCCACGCTGCCGCGCAAGTGTGCCTTCAAAAACCGCGCCGCTGCGAAGACTTGGCCGAAGATCCGTTGGCCGGCAGGGCCAAGTCTGCTTAGGTGTCGAAGCAAGCGGCGCGATCAGCCGGCATCCGGGCGGGAACCACGAAGGGCGATGGACGACCTTTTCGAGACGGACGACAATGTTCCCGTGCCGGAGGGCGGCCTCCTGCGGATGCTGCCGATCATCAACCGGCGGGGCCTCCACGCCCGCGCCTCGGCGAAGTTCGTGCAGACCGTCGAGCGCTTCGACGCCGCCGTGACCGTGACCCGGGCAGGCGAGACGGTGGGCGGCCGCTCGATCATGGGCCTGCTGACGCTCGGCGCCGCCATGGGCACTCAAATCGCCGTGACAGCGGTGGGCCCGGACGCCGAATCCTGCCTCGACACGATCGAGGCCCTGCTGGCCAATCGCTTCGGCGAGGACGAATAGGGCGGCTTAGATCTCTTTGCCGGCCCAGGTGCAGAGATCCGAGACCGGGCAGCGCGTGCAGGCGGGCTTGCGGGCCGTGCAGGTATCGCGCCCGTGCCGGAACAGCCAGATATGGGCGCCGTCCTTGAAGCGCTCGGGCACGGCCTCGGCGAGACCGTCGGCGACCGCGTCCACCGTGGCGCCGGGGGCCAGCGGGATCCGGTTCGAGACCCGGAACACGTGGGTGTCCACCGCGATCACCGGCTCGTGGAAGGCGAAGTTCGCCGTCACCTCGGCGCTCTTGCGGCCGATGCCGGGCAGGCGGCGCATCTCGGCCGCGCTGCGCGGGACCGCGCCGCCAAAGCTCTCGATCAGAGCCGCCGACAGCTTGACGATGTTGCGCGCCTTCGACGGCCCGAGCCCCACCGGGCGGATGATCTCGGTGATCTGCGCCTCGCCCAGTTTCAGCATCCCGGCCGGATCCGCGACCCGGGCGAACAGCGCGTCGGCGATGCGCGCCACGGTCGGGCCGGTGGATTGTGCCGAGAGCAGTACGGTTACCAGCAGCCGGAACGGATCGGTGTCGTCGAACCCGGCCTTCGGGTCCGGATCGGCCTCGGCCAGCCGCGCCATCACGGCTTCGACCCGGCTTGCGTCACCGGCTTGCGGCGCCGGGCGGGTCCTTGCCCGGCGCGGAACGGGCTTGATGCCGTGGAGTGTGTCGCGAGCCATGGAGCGCAGCTAGGGCCGGGACGGCCGGCTCGACACGCGGCGGATTGACGGCCCGGCTCAGCCCCGCGCCCGGCGCCAAGCGATCGGGCCGATGTTGAGGCTCAGCGTGCCGGCCGCGATCGCTTCGACCCGGGCCAGGAACGCGTGCCGCAGCGCGCCGCTCCAGGCGGACAGGCGACCCCGGGTGATCTCGGACGGCGCGACGGCGACGGGCGCGCGATCGTCGAAGACCGGCACGCGCGTGGCGGGCAGCGCCCAGCCCTCGGGCCGCACGCCGAGGAAACTTTCCATCGGAATAGCGCGCGGTGCCGTGGGACTCCGCGCCGCGCGGACCGGCCTCTGCACCGGCTCGACCGGGCGGTTCAGGGTGGCGAGACGCAGGCGGATCGCCCGGTCGATCGCCTCCAGGGCGGCGCCGTCGGTCAGGCCGGTCGCCTCCGGTCGGATCCGGGGGATCTCCGCGCCTGCATCCCGGCTCCAGGCCAGGGTGAGCCGGCCCCGGGCCGGGGCCTCGATCCCGACAGGCTGCCCCTCGGAACGGCCGCCCTGTATCACGGTGAAGCGCTTTGCCATCGCCTGTCCCGACCTCTCGACCAATCGTCCCAATCCGGGACGGCGGGGCGCCCGGAGGCGCCGTTTGGGTCGATGGCTTCAAGGACGGTGCCGCCCCGCGGCTCAGCCTCCCGGGATCGCCAGCGGGTTGTCGGTGAGCGCCGCGGCGTCCGGCGCGTCCACCCGCGGGCGGCCTAGGAACGCGTCCCAGAGGCGCTGGACGAAGGCCGGGTCGAGGTCGCGCAGGATCAGGACGAGGCGGGAGGTGTGGTCGGGATCGGGCCAGGCCGGCAGGGTGAGGGGGGCGTGGAACACATGCTGGACGCCGTGGACCACGATCGGGTGCTCCGGGTCGTCGGCGAGCGCCACGAGGCCCTTGAGCCGCAGGAGCTTCGGTCCGTGGCCGGAGCGCAGCAGGTCCATGAACATCTCGAAGGCCGGGCGCGGTACCGGCGCCGCGCTGGTCAGGCACACCGCCTGGATCGACGCATCGTGGCGGTTCACGTCGTTGTGGTCGTGGTGATGCGCATCCGAAAAAGCTTCGTCGCCGAGCCAGGCGCGCACGTCGGCGCCCTTGCCGTCAAGGCCGAACAGGCCGCCGAGCAGATCGTCGGCCGGGGCGTCCGGGGAAAAGATCGACGCCGCCGGGTTGAGGGCGGCGAGCCGCGCCCGCATCCCGGCGGTGTCACCGGCGAGGTCGGCCTTGGTCAGGACGATCCGGTCGGCCACCGCGGCCTGGCGCACGGCCTCCGGGTGTGCGTCGAGAGTGTCGGCGCCGGTGACCGCATCCACCACCGTCACCACCGCCTGGAGCCGGTACCGGAGCACCAGATAGGGATGGTAGATCAGCGCGTGCAGGATCGGCGCCGGGTCGGCCAGCCCGGTGGTCTCGATCACCACCCGGCGGAACGGCTTGATCCGGCCGTTGTCGCGCTTGCGCAGCAGGTCTTCGAGGGTGGCGATCAGGTCGCCACGCACCGTGCAGCAGAGGCAGCCGGCGCCGAGCAGGACCATGTCCTCGTCGATGGTCTCGATCAGCAGATGGTCGAGGCCGATCTCGCCGAATTCGTTGACGATCACCACCGTGTCGGCGAGCGCCGGATCGCGCAGCAGCCGGTTCAGCAGCGTGGTCTTGCCGGCGCCGAGAAAGCCGGTGAGCACGGTGAGCGGGATCGGCTCCGGTCGGCGCGGATCCGGGGCGGGCGAGTCAGTCAGGGACATGCCTGCCGAGATGGGGGTTTTGAGCGCCGGGAGCAACGCGCTCGTGCGCAGGCCGCACACGCGCGGAACTCCTGAACGCCCAAGCATTTCCGGTCATTCCGGGGCCGCGAAGCGGAGCCTGGAATCCTGAGCCGCCGATGGTGCAGACCTGGATCAACCTGCGTTTCTGGATTCCGGGCTCGCCTGCGGCGCCCCGGAATGACGGGGTAATCTATCCGGCCGCTATCACGACGTGGCTTGAGCAGAGCCGCCTGCCGCTACTCCTCAGCGGCGGCCTTCTTGCCCTGAGGCTTCTTCACCTCGGCCTTCTTACCCTCGGGCTTGGCCGGCGCCTTGTGGGCAGCGGGCTTGGCAACGGGCTTCGAGAGGCCCTTGCCGGGCTTGGCCTCCGGCATGCCGGGCGTCTCGACCGACGTGTAGGCGCTGGCGCTGCGCGGCAGGCCGTGGGCCGGCTTCGCGGCGACCTTCGCGGCCGGCTTGGCCGCAGCCTTTGCGGCGTTGGCGGCCTTCACCTGCTCCAGCCTTGCCTCGCGAGCCTGCTTGGCGGCCTGCAGCGCGGCCTCGCGCTTGGCCTTGGCGGCTTCGAGCCGGGCGGCCCGGGTGTTGGCGGCAGCCGTCTTCTGTTCGGATTCCTGGGCCGCCAGGATCTGCTGGCCCTCGGCCGGGTTGCGGCCGATCCAGACCGCGATCGGCTGGAGCGGCGCCCGGGGCGGGAGCGTGCGGGCGCGCAGGGCCGGGCTGGAGAAGGCGGCCATCGCGAGCGCCGGGGAGTTCGCCACCGAGCCGCCGATCAGCTGCGCCGCCGAGCCGGGGGCGCTGACCGCACCGGCGCCGTCGTCGATCGGCGGCGGCTTCTTGCCGCCACAGACATAGGGGCGGATGTCCGGCGGCCCACCGAGGGACGAGGCCGGCAGCGCGTCGAGGGTCGGGCTGGTCCAGCCGGCGCTCTGGGTGAAGGCGTAGTCGAACAGGTCGGCGGCCTTCACGTCGCGCTCGCGCGGGCTCGGCTGGCCCATCACGATGGTGATGACCCGGCGACCATTGCGCGAGGCGGTGGCGACCACATTGAAGCCGCCCGAGCAGATGAACCCGGTCTTCATGCCGTCCGCGCCGGGATAGCGCCCGAGCAGACCGTTGTGGTTGGCCATGACGGCGCGGCCGAACTGGATCGCCGAGATCGAGAACAGGTCGTGGGAATCCGGGAAGTCGCGGATCAGCGCCCGGGCGAGCACCGCCATGTCGCGGGCCGAGGTCCACTGGCGCGGGTCCGGCAGGCCGTTGGGGTTGGTCCAGCGACTGTCGCGCATGCCGATCCGCTGCGCGGTCTCGTTCATCTGGTCGGCGAAGCCCTCGATCGAGCCGCCGAGATTCTCGCCTATCGCGTAGGCGATGTCGTTGGCCGACTTGACCATGATGATCTTGAGGGCGTTGTCGAGGGTGAGCTGCGTGCCCGGCTTGAAGCCCATCTTGGAGGGCGGCTCGGAGGCCGCCGCCGCCGAGATCGTGACCATCGAATCGAGCGAGACCTTGCCCTGCCGCACCAGGTCCAGGGCGACGTAGGTGGTCATCAGCTTGGTGATCGAGGCCGGATACCAGGGGTCGGTCGGGGCCTGGGAATAGATCACCTTGCCGGAATCGACATCGACCACGAGGATCGGCGCGGTGACCGCGCTGGCGGCCTGGATCCCGATGAGGCTTGTGCCGAGAAGCCCCGTCAACGCCGCGAATCCGACGGTCACGCGCCGGAGGAGAGAAGAGGACATTCGAGCCCGACTCGTCAGTGGATCGCCAGGGCGGCGCCGGGAGGCGCCGGTCTTCCGGCCGGCCGGCCGGGATTCGTGCAGCCCGGACCGCCGGGGAGCGGTCGTCGTGCTGCATCACGGCATCAACGTCGCTACCGTGGCAAGAGCAAGGCGGGACACAACCGCGGGTCTGCGCGGCACTCTCGTCGGTAGTCCACAAGCCGCACGCCACTTATGTGCGGGCTGGCGGTCAGGCGAAGAGGTTTCAGGAACAACGGTGTCTTACGCGGTCAAGGAGATCTTCCACACCCTTCAGGGGGAGGGCGCCCAGGCGGGACGCGCGGCGGTGTTCTGCCGATTCGCCGGCTGCAACCTCTGGTCCGGCCGCGAGGCGGATCGCGCCGCAGCGGCCTGCCGGTTCTGCGACACGGATTTCGTCGGCCTGGACGGGGAGGGCGGCGGCCGCTTCGCGGATGCCACCGCTTTGGCGGACGCCATTGCCCGGACCTGGGCCGGCGGGCCGGAATGCCGCTACGTGGTGTTCACCGGCGGCGAGCCGCTGCTCCAGCTCGATACGCCCCTGATCGAGGCGGTGCACCGGCACGGCTTCGAGATCGCCATCGAGACCAACGGCACCCTGCCGGCGCCCCCCGGCATCGACTGGATCTGCGTCAGTCCCAAGGGCGCCAATCCCCTGGCGCAGACGAGCGGCCACGAGTTGAAGCTGGTCTATCCCCAGATGGATGCCGACCCGGCGGATTTCGTCGGCCTCGCCTTCCGGCACCGCTTCCTTCAGCCGATGGACGGCCCGGAGCAGAGCGCCAGCACCCAGGCCGCCATCGCTTATTGCCGCCAGGACGCCCGCTGGCGGTTGTCGCTGCAGACGCACAAGATGATCGGGATTCCGTGAGGGGTGACCGGCCGGCGTAAATCCGGCTTGCGGGCGCATTTCCCCTCGCCCCGCTCGCGGGGAGAGGGCTCCGGCGACCTTGTCGTCGCCGGAGCGAGGCGGCAGCCGAGGGTGAGGGGGTGGTTCGGGATGAGCCACTTCCTGAGCCGCCCCCTCACCGCCGCTCCGGCTGCGCCTGCGCTTCCCGCACGCGAGGCGAGGGGAACCCACGCTTCGTTCTGGTCTGAACGGGCCATCCCGTCACCCACACCCTTCCCATCCCGCCAAAAATCGGGAACGATCCCCGCCGCCTTCCCGCCTCTGGACCGGTGCCCTTGAGTCTGGACGATCCATCGCCGCTCGCCCGCGCCGCACCGGAGGGTTTTTGGCCGATCGATCCGGACCCGCGGGTCACGAGCCTGGCCGGGCGCCAGCATTGGCGCTTCCGGGCGGGGCGGCCCGTCGCGGCCGAGGTCGCGGGCCTGGCGATCCTCGCTGAGGATCCGCGCATCGCCCATCTGGGCATCCGCCGGGACCGGCAGGGCCGGCCGTTCCCCGCCGCCTTCGCGTGCTCGCCCGAGACCGGCGCGCCCCTGGGGCCACCGGTCCCGGCACCGGCGCCGGAGATCCTCGATATCGATCTGGAGAGCGCGACGGAGGTGCCGTTGCCGAGCGGCGTGCCGGCGCTGGTCCGGGCCGGGCACCCGGCGGCGCTCTACCTGTTCCAGGAGAACCTCGGCGCGTTCGAGGGCTGGGACGGCCACAGGTTCGTCGGCCTCGGGCGGCTGCCCCCCGATCCGGTGGGCTCCGGCCTGACGCCGGGCCGCCGGGGCATCGCCTACGCCACCACCGAGGCGCTGGTCAGCATGAGCCTGCCCCAGCTCGGGCCCCGCCTCGTCCGTGCCGAGGCCCGGGCACCGGGCCTGCGTTTCCTGTCAGCCCCGTGCTGGCGCCGCGGCGACCTTTTCGTGCTTGGGGAGCGCGGCAGGCGTCTTATCCTCTGCCGGAAGGACGCCGAGTCGAACGCCCTCGACCTGCGCGATCTCGGACGGCCCGCCCCGGGTGCGGATTTCGCCGGCCCCTGGACCAACCGCCTCGGCGATTGCGTCTGGACCGGCCCGGACGGCTTCGTGGCCTGCCGCACCCTCGGCGACGAGACCCGAGTCACCCCCTGGCCCGCCGGCTTCGAGCCGGTCATCGCCCAGGCGCCCTGGGGCGACCGCGCCGACCTGCGCCACCAACTCGGCATGAGGGACGGACGCTATCACCTCGCCGCCCTGGCGTCGGACCCGGCCCTGAACCGCCTCGACGGGCCGCATCTGGCGGCCGGGCCGGGCACCTATTCCGGCGCCGAGCGGTTCGATGTGCCGTGGCAGACCGCCGAGGAGGTGCTCAACCTCGGCGCCCATGCCGGCAACCTACTGGTGCCCCTTCTGGCGCTGGCCCGCGACACGATCCTGCTCGCCCTCGACATCCCCGGCCCGCGCGGCGGCTTTCTGCGGGGCGAGAGCCTACCGGCGCCGGTGACCGGCCACGTCCTCCACCACGCCCACGGGGCGGGCCTGCGCCGGCTGCCGCTGGGTCTCGCGGTGTCGCGGATCGGCGACGCGCGGGCGCTCCTCCACGATCGCGTCCTCTATCTGTGGAGTCGGGCCGAAGGCCGCTGCCACGCTCTGCGGCTGCGCGCGGCATGAGCGTTCTCCTGCGGGCGGTGCTGGCCCTCGTTCTCCTGCTCTGCGGGCGCGCCTGGGCCGAGGCGCCGGTGCGGCAGGTGTTCCTGGTGCAGGATTCCGGGTGGATGGAGCCGTTCCTCACCGCCGAGGGCTCGCAGTTCCGGCCTCTGGTCGAGGCCCTGGTCGCGGCGGCCCGGGTCCCGGGGGGCGAGATCGCCGTGGCGACCTTCGACCAGGACGGGCAGGTCCCGGGCCGGCCCTCGCCGCGTATCCTGTACGAGGGCGCCTACGAGGCCGCTCGGGTCCGGGCGGCGATCGCCTCGATCGACCTGCCGCGCAAGGCCGGCAGCGCCGCCTATGCGGATGCCGACTTCAACGGCGCGCTGCTCGGCGCGATCCGCACCGGCCTGCGCGGCCGGGACGGGGTGATCTGGATGGTCACCAACAACAAGAACAGCCCGGGCAACAGCGCCGAGGTCGAGCGCAACACCGCCGCTTTCTACGTGGCGCTTCGCGAGTCCGACGCGATCAGCCGGATCGTCGCCTACCCGGTGCGGATGCCCCTGAAAGGCCGCAACTTTTCCGAAGGCGGCTTCGTCATCTACGGCATCGGCTACGGCGCGGCCGGCGACCGGGCCCTCGAAGCCGCCGTCACCGCGCCGGGACTGACGGCCCTGTTCAGCCATCCGCCCGTGAGCCTGAAGCCGGTTCTGGCCGGCGGCCTGACCCTGCGCTTCGACCGTATCGACACCGGCGGGTTGCAGGCCGGCCTGGAGAACGGCGTGCTGGTGGTAAGCGGGGCGGACGCCACCGCCGGCACCGCCCTGCGGCTCACCGCCCATCTGCACAACGGCCTCTATCCGCAACGGGTCGCCGCCGCGCGGCTGGCCCTGAGCTGGAGCGAGGTCGGCACCGAGGCCGGGCTGGCGCAGGCGGCGGTCTCGCCCGCGGAGATCACCGACCTGGCACCCCAGGCCGAGAGCGGCCCGCTCGCCGTGGTGCTGACCCTGCCGCCGATCCCGCGCCCCGCCGGCCTGGCCGGCCTGCTCTCCGACGGGCGCACCGTGGATGGGACGCTCACCCTGCGGCTGGCGGACTTGCGCCTAGCGCTGGATCCGGCCTTCCTGGACCGGGTGCGGCCGATCTTCGGCAGCGGATTGTTGTCCGGAGACCAGATGGGTGGGGCGGCTGGGGATGCGCGTGCGGTGGAGGGCCGGCTGCCCGGCCTGTTCCGCGACTATCGCGGCGTCTCGGAAGCCTCGGTGAGCCTGCCGGTGCGGATCGAGGCGGCGTTCTCGCCGTGGCCGCTGATCGCCGCCGCCTCCGGCGCCCTGGCGCTCGCCGGCGCGGCCGGTCTCGGGGCCCTCGCGCTCGCCCGGGCGCGGGTCCAGACCGTGATGCTCGGCACCGTCCCGAAGCGGGTCAGCCTGCGCCCCTACCGCACCCAGACCCTGCGCGCCCCCGACGGCAGCCGCTGGCAGGTGCGGGCGGGCCTGTGGGGGCCGGCCTGCGCCACCCGCCTTCAGGAGCCCGGACCCGGCGCATGATTTTTTTGTATGTTGACCGCGTTGGACCGCCTGGAATCGTCCGCGTCCAGGCCCGGACCGGGCAGGATTTCACCATTCCGGCCCCGCAGAATCCGAGCCCGCAGGCGGAGCCGCTGCCGACGCCGCCCGCCCAATCCACCACCGCCGCGAATCCGTTCAGCACCCTCGAACGGGGGCCGACCACCACGGAACTCGCGCTGGGCGCGGCCGCCCTGGTGGTGCTGGCGGTGCTGTTCCTGTTCGTCCGCCAGGGGGTGCGCGCCCACCTGATCAACCGCCGCGCCACGCTCGACGCCGCCGACGGCGCCAGCTGGATGCTGTTCTCGGCGTTGATGCTCACTGCCGCGATCCTGGTGAGCGCCACGGTCGGCCGGCTCTGGCAGGCCTGGGCCGGGCTGGCGGCCGGCTTCGCCCTCTGCCTCGTGCTGTTCGGCGCCGCCCTGGCGCTGTTCCTGCGCGCACCCGACCGGAGGCGCTGAGATCATGGCTGACGCCCGGCCCGCCGAGACCGAGACACTCCTGAAAATCCGCCCCACCGTGTTCGTGGCGCTCGGCGGCACCGGCATGGAGGTGCTGCTGCGCCTGCGCCGCCGCATCCTCCAGGCCGACTGGAACGGGACACGGATCAGCGCCCTCGACCAGTTTCCGGCCGCGTCCTTCCTGTATTTCGACACCGACACCCTGGAGGCCCGCGAGGCCGGCCGGGCGGCGGCCACCGACGCGCTCTCGGCCAAGGTCGCGTTCCGCGAGGGCGAGACCCTGCAGAAAGCGGTCAACTTCGCCCGCTACCAGGCCGAGCGGCGCAGCTACCCGCATATCGATTCCTGGCTCCCGGCCCGGGACCTGTCGCGCATCGACGCCTCGAAGGGCGCCGGCCAGATCCGGGCCATCGCGCGGCTGCTGTTCTTCGACGAGGTCCGCAACTTCCAGGACCGGCTCACCGCCAAGGCCGGCGCGGTGCTGGCCAACGTCTCGAACGAGGCGCAGCTGCGCGCGCTCGGCCTCGACACCTCCACGGACCTGCGCGTCGTCGTAGTGGCGTCGGTGGCTGGCGGCACCGGCTCCGGGGCGGTGATCGATGCCGGCTACGCGATCTCCTCGCTCGAGACGCCCAAGCGCCCGGACGCCGTCGATCTCTTCCTCGTCCTGCCCTCGGGCTATGTCGGCGCCAACAAGGACCGGGTCTTCGCCAACGGCGTCGCGACCCTGTCCGAGCTCGAATACGCCATGCGCGGCAATCCCGAGCCGCCCTATGTCGAGAGCTGGGGCGATCACGCCCGGGTTGCCCGCGGGGTCGAGCGGCCGTTCAGCGACATCTACCTGTTCGACACCCAGAACCTCGCCGACCAGCGCACCGGCGCGATCGGCGACCTCTACGACATGATGGCCGACGTGCTGTTCGAGGATTTCGGCAATTCCGAATTCTCCGGCCGCAAGCGCTCGACCGGCGTCAACCAGACCCAGCACAAGATGCGCAAATGGGCGCCCCCGAGCCCGGACCAAGCCGGCCGCGCCGCCCTGTTTTCCTTGAACTACTCGGCGCTCGGCCAGGCCGTGCTCGCCACCCGCGGCAGCCTCGAATTCGAGGAACACGCCGCCCGGGCCGGTCTCGGCATGGTCGAAGCGTTCTTCGGCGTCGCCCGGGGGCAGGGCGAGCGGCACATCCCCACGGTGGAGGAGCGCGACCGCTTCGCCGCCGACCGCCTCGCCCTGCGCTTCTCCGCCTTCGAGGCCTTCCCGAAGGTGCTGCGCCCGGCGCCCCCCGGCATTCCCGAATACGACCTCGTCGGCACGCTGCTGCAGCGGGCGGACGGCTCGTCGATCCAGGAATCGGTGGCGCTCGGCGTCGAGGAGGCGGTGGACGCGATCAAGACCGAGATCGCGAGCCCCCGGGACTGGGCCCCGAACCTGCGCAAAGAGGCCGAGCGCCTGCGCGACGACATCCTGGGCCGCACCGGCTCGGGCGCCGCCTACGGTCCCCGCGGCGCCGAGGTGCTGGATGTCCGCGCCAAACTCGAGGTGGCCTGGCTCTCCGACAGGGACGGCGCGCTGCCGGCCGCCCTCTACCGCCTGCTCGACGATCAGGAGCGCGGCGGCCTCGATTATGCCCGGGCGCTGATCGAGGGCGTGAAGGAGCTGATCGAGGCCGATGGCGGCGCGCTCGCCCGTCTCACCGCCGCCGCCGACACCTATGCGCGGCTCGCCGACGAGATGCTCGCCGAGCATTTTTCCGCCTCGCTCAGCCGGCTCGACCAGGTCCGCCCCGGCCTGATTTTCTCCCATCGCCGCGACGCCGAGCGCTACCTGGAGCAGGCAAGGGAGGATCTGCGCGGCTCCTGCGTCCTGCGCATCCGCTCGGTGGCCGCCCGCGAGGCGGCCGAGCTGCTGCGCCGGGTCTCGGCCAGGCTGGGCACCCGGACCGGGCGCGACCCCGAGACCGGCGCCGCCCGCTACGACGGTCTGCTCGGCGCCCTGAACCAAGGCCACGAGGATGTCGGCCGGCTGATGCGTGAGCTGCGCCTCGACATCGCCGAGATCCGCAACGCCATCGAGCGCCCCTCGGGCGGCACCTTCCTGGTCCTGCCCTCGGGCGACCTGCCCGATAAGATCGCGGTCGCTCCGGCCGAGCAGCTCGCTTGGGCGCGCGAGGCGTTCCGGGCCTATGGCGGCTCGCGGGCGATCTTCGCGCTGCTGCGCGAGGAGGAGACCCGGGCCGACCTGCTCAACGCCGTGCGCGACATGGCCCGGCGCCGGCTCGGGCCGCACCGCGCCCGCATCCCCTCGGCGCTCGATGCGCTCCGCGAATTGCCGCCCACCCGGCAGCGCCAGACTCTGGAGCTGATGCTCCTGCGCTGCATGCCGTGGATCTACGCGCGGTTCGATGCCTTCAGCCCGGGCGGCGACCAGTTCAAGACGATCCTGGCGGTGGAGGGCTCGCGCGCCTTCCAGGCCGAGTTCGGCCCGATCCTGCGGGCGAGCCTGCCGCCGGTGCTCGGTGCCGGGGAGATCGGCTTCCTGGAATCGAGCCAGCGCGGCCGCATCGTCTGCTATTGCGAGCTGTCCGGTGTGCCGCTCGACGTGCTCGGCCCCCTGCGGCGCGACTGGCGCAACGCCTACGCCCAGGAGCTCGACCGCCTCGACGCGATCCCGCTCCACAACCACAAGGACTATCTGCGCTTCCCCGACCCGGTCGCCCCCTCGGCCGAGGAATCGGACGCCCTGCGCGAGACCCTGTCGCTGTTCCTGCGGGCGGTCTGCCTCGGCCTGCTCCAGCGCGCCCCCGAGACCGGCCTGTGGCGCTTCGCCTTCGAGCCCGGCGACTGGCGCAGCGTCGGTTCGGAGCGGACCCTGCGGCGCAAGCTGTTCGACCGGGTCCAGCGCGCGGCGATCGCGGCCCAGCTCGCCGAGGCGGAGGCGGCCCTGTCGCCGGTCCAGAACCTCGCGATGGCGGCCCTGTTCGCCTGGACTGCCAAGCGCGCCTACGCCCCCCGGCGCGAGACAGTGAATTTCGACGCTGAGGCCAGGGTCGGCGGCGTCGGCCACGCGGTGGCGGACGCGCTCAGCCGACGCTGGCGCCAGGGTGCCGTCGAGGCCGGCGGCCTGCCGGGCGATCCGGATCGCCTGTTCGATGCGCTGCTGGCCCAGATCGAGGCCTGGACCAAGCCGATCCCCGGCAGCCTCGCCGACGTGCCCGCCGAGGAGGCCAACCGCGACCCGTCCGACCCGCCGGCCCTGCGCGCCGTAGACAAGCGCGTGATCGATCCCGCTTCCTTCACCACCGAGGCCCTGCTCCGCCTCGCCAACCCGGCCGCCCCGGCCCCGCCGCCACCGCCGCCGGCCGCTCTCTTTTACGTCTATCGCGACACGGTCGAAGGCCCGTTTTCGCTCGCCGACCTCGTGGCCCAGGCCCGCGCCGGCACCCTGAGCGCGGCCATCCAGATCCACCCGCAGGGCGGAGCCTGGATCGCCGCCGGCGACCACCCGGCGCTGGCCCCGCTGCTGGCGCCACCGCCTCCGCCGCCGCCGGCTCGCTGAGGCTGCGCTCGGCTGACGATGGTGGCCGACGGCTTTCCGCCAGCCACACCGTCATTGCGAGCGTAGCGAAGCAACCCAGTGTGGCGCCACATCTTGAGATCGCGCGCTGCCCTGGGTTGCTTCGCTACGCTCGCAATGACGGGAGAGGTGCTCAGTCACGCATCGCCAAAACCTGCGCCCGCGCCGCCCGAATCGCCGAGCGGGCGAAGCGGCCGTTCGCCAACGTCGGATCCGGCTCGCCGCCGGCCAGCACCATGCGCCGGAGCGCGGTGAGCGCCGGGTCGCCCCAGGCGTCGAGCAGGCGCCCGAAGGCGGCGTGGCGGGCGGCGTCGAAGCCGGCCCGGCGGCCGGACACGTCCTTGGCCGGGTGGGCCGGATGCAGGGCCGCGCAGGGTACGAGGCCGGGCGGGATCGGGGCGGTCGCGGCATGGGTCCGGCCGAGGCGCAGGAGCTTTGGCAGGATGTGGCTGTGCGGCCCGGGGGCGCCGACACCGCCTTCGGGCGGGATCGGCGTGTACACCTCGATCCGGCCGAAGCGAGCCAGGAACACCCGGTGGGGGCTCGCCGCGACGAGCAGGGGCCCGATCGGATTGCCGGGGGCCAAGATCGGCCGGCCGGCCGCGGCCCGCAGATCATCGATCAAGCCGGGATCGGCCACCCGGACGCAGGCATCGACCGCCCGGAGCCCAAGGCCGAGATCGAACAGGATCGCGCCGCGATCCTGCGTCCGCGCAGCTGCTGCGTCCGGCCCAAGCTCGGTCAGCACGTCGCGCCGGCCCATGGCGCAGGCCGCGTCCGGCAGGCACAGGGCGACCGCTTGGCTCCAGCCGCCCGTGAAGCCGGTCTCGTAGGCAAAAGGCACCAGCTCCGGCGTTGCGGCGAGCATGATCGCGCCGCACGGAGTCGATAGGCCGATCTCGCCATTCTCGCGGAACGCCACCGGCTCGGCCGGGTCCCGGGAGAAGGCGGCCACCGCCCCGTAGGCGCCGAGGCTCCAGGCGCAGGCCGGGTCGGCGAGGTAGTCGCGCAGCAGGGACACCACCGATCCGCCCGTCATCGACGTCCCATAAGCCAAGCCCCATCCTTGCGAAAACCGCGCGGAGGACTATCCCCGCAGGCAGCACGCCTTGACACGGCCGGCGAATGACCGGAAGTCGCGGGTCGATCATCGAGGTTGTTCTCGGCGCGGCGGGCGCGATGCCCGGGACGACCGGGGCGGAGATATCCGCGGGGAGGGACGCGCTGGCATGGATGTGATCGATACCGAGATTCCGGACGTGAAGCGCATCAAGCTGAAGCGCTTCGGCGACAGCCGCGGCTGGTTCTCCGAGACCTTCCGGGCCGATACGATGGCCCGGGCCGGGATCACCACGCCGTTCGTGCAGGACAACCAATCCTTCTCGGCCCCGCAGGGCACGATCCGCGGCCTGCATTTCCAGATCGCCCCGCAAGCCCAGGCCAAGCTGATCCGCGTGCTCCAGGGCGCGATCCTCGACGTGGCGGTGGATATCCGCAGCGGCTCTCCGACCTTCGGCAAGTACGTGGCCGTGACGCTCGACGCCGAGAACGGCGAGCAGCTCTACATCCCGCACGGCTTCGCCCACGGCTTCTGCACCCTGACGCCGGACGTCATGGTCGCCTACAAGGTCGACGCCTATTACAGCCCCGCGCACGACCGGGCCTTGGCCTGGGACGATCCCGAGATCGGGATCCCGTGGCCGGTCTCCGGCGAGGCCGCGATCCTCTCCGACAAGGACCGCCGCGCGCCGAAGCTCGCCGCGCTCGGCCAAATGTTCTGAACAGCGTTCTGAAGCGATGTTTCCGGCCGCCAAGCGGCCGGGCCGTATTTTCGTCACGCCGGACGGTCTTTAGCTGCCGGCAACCCATGTCTTTCAGACCATGTCTTTACGCGAACGATCCGAGGGGGGACACGCCATGCGCATTCTGGTGACCGGAGGCTGCGGCTTCATCGGCTCGGCGCTGGTGCTGCATCTCGTCAACGATCTCGGCCACGAGGTCTGCACCCTCGACGCGATGACCTACGCGGCCAACCCGATTTCCCTGGCGTCCCTGGCCGATAACCCGCGCCACCGCCTCGTCGAGGCCGATATCTGCGACCGCGCCGCCGTGCAGGCCGCCATCGCCGACTTCAAGCCGCAGGCGGTGATGCATCTGGCCGCCGAGAGCCATGTCGACCGCTCGATCACCGATCCGGGCGCGTTCGTGCGCACCAACGTCATCGGTACCCAGACCATGCTGGACGGGGCCCGCGCGCACTACGAGGCCCTGCCGGAGGCGGACAAGAAAACCTTCCGGTTCCTGCACGTCTCGACCGACGAGGTCTACGGCTCGCTGCCCCCCGGGGCGTTCTTCACCGAGGAGAGCCGCTACGATCCGCGCTCGCCGTACTCGGCCTCGAAGGCCGCCTCCGACCACCTGGCGCGAGCCTGGCACGAGACCTACGGGCTGCCGGTGCTGGTAACCAATTGCTCGAACAATTACGGACCGCGGCACTTCCCGGAAAAACTGATCCCGCTGATGATCCTCAATGCCCTCGAGGGCAAGAAGCTGCCGGTCTACGGCGACGGACTGAACGAGCGCGACTGGATCCATGTCGAGGACCACGCCAAGGGCCTGGTCGCCGTGCTGGAGCGCGGGCGGGTCGGGAACACCTACCTGCTCGGCGGCCGGGCGGTACGCAACAACCTCGCGGTGGTGAAGGCCCTGTGCGCGGCCTTCGACCGGCTGCGGCCGGAGAACGGCCCCCACGAGCAGCTGATCAGCTTCGTCACCGACCGGCCCGGCCATGACCGGCGCTACGCCATCGACTGCACCAAGGCCGAGACCGAGCTCGGCTGGCGGCCGCAGAAGACCTTCGAGCAGGCGCTGGAGGAGACCGTGGCCTGGTACCTCGACAACGAGAGCTGGTGGCGCCCGATCCGCGAGGGCCGCTACACGGGCGAGCGCCTGGGGCTGACCCACTGATGGACATCCTGGTCCTCGGCGGTGCCGGACAGGTCGGCACCGAGCTGCAGGCCCTGGCCTGGCCCGCCGGCGTCTCGGTGCACGCGCCGAGCCGGGCGGAGCTCGACATCACCGATACGGGCGCCGTCGCCCGGACCCTGGACGCACGGGACTACCGGGCGGTAATCAACACCGCCGCCTACACCGCCGTGGACAAGGCCGAATCCGACGTGGTCGAGGCCTGGCGCCTCAACGCCCTCGCCCCGGCGATCCTGGCCGCCGCGACGGCCGCGAAAAACATCCCGCTCGTGCACGTCTCGACCGACTACGTCTTCGCCGGCACCAAGCCCGAGGGGGCCTATGCCCCGGACGAGCCGATCGACCCGCAGAGCGTCTACGGCGCCAGCAAGGCCGCGGGCGAGCTCGCCGTGCGCAGTGCCAACCCGCGCCACGCGATCGTGCGCACCGCCTGGGTGGTGAGCCCGCACCGGGGCAACTTCGTCAAGACGATGCTGCGGCTCGCCGGCGAGCGCGACGCCCTGACGGTGGTGAACGACCAGCACGGCTGCCCGACCTCCGCCTCCGACCTTGCTGCCGCGCTCGCGGCGATCGCCCAACGGCTCGCCGAGGACCCGGCCGCGCCCACCGGCACGTTCCATTGCGTCAATGCCGGCGCCACAACCTGGCACGGCTTCGCCGAGGCGATCGTGGCGGGCGCCGCCCGGCGAGGCGGCCGGTCGATCCCCGTCAACGGCATCCCGACCTCCGCCTATCCGACACCGGCCCGGCGGCCGGCCAATTCGCGCCTGTCCACCGACAGCCTGACCGCGGCCTACGGCATCGCGCCCCGGCCCTGGCAGGCGGCGCTCGACGACATCCTGGACCGGCTCGTCGGGCCGGTCTCAGAGGGAGCTTCCAAGCCATGAAGGGCATCGTTCTGGCCGGCGGATCCGGCACGCGCCTGCACCCGGCGACGCTGTCGATCAACAAGCAGCTGCTGCCGGTCTACGACAAGCCGATGATCTACTATCCGATCTCGGTGCTGATGCTCGCCGGCATCCGCGAGATCCTGATCATCTCCTCGCCGGAGCACCTGGACAATTACAAGCGCCTGTTCGGCACCGGCGAGCAGTTCGGCCTGCAGTTCTCCTACGCGGTGCAGCCGCGGCCGGAGGGCCTCGCCCAGGCCTTCGTGATCGGGCGCGACTTCGTCGGCACCGACGACGTGGCGCTGATCCTCGGCGACAACCTGTTCTTCGGCGCCGGCATGAGGGAGCTGCTGGCGGCTGCGCGGGCGCGCAAGGACGGCGCGACGGTCTTCGCCTACCATGTCGACAACCCGCAGGCCTACGGCGTGGTCAATCTCGACAAGACCGGGCGCCCGACCAAGATCGTCGAAAAGCCGCAGAACCCGGAATCCACCTGGGCGGTGACCGGCCTGTACTTCTACGACAACCAAGTGCTGGACATCGCCGCCGCGGTGAAGCCGTCGGCGCGGGGCGAACTGGAGATCACCAGCGTCAACGAGGCCTATCTCCAGCGCGGCCAGCTCTACGTGGAGCGGATGTCGCGCGGCTATGCCTGGCTCGACACCGGGACGCATGACAGCCTGCTGGAAGCCAGCGAGTTCGTCCGCACCCTGCAGAACCGCCAGGGTCTCCAGGTGGCCTGCCTGGAGGAGATCGCCTTCCTCCAGAACTTCATCACCCGCGACCAGCTGATCGCCCGCGGCGAGATGTTCGCCAAGACCAATTACGGCCAGAACCTGCTGCGCCTGGCCCGCGAGAGCGAGGACGAACTCGCGCTGCGGTGACGCGAACGATCCGGGGCCAAACGGCCCCGGAAAACCGTGAGTCGCAAAAATCTACTTCGGGCTGCACCCGATGCAGATGCCTTGAGAAATCTTGTCGTCCTGCATCTGCTCCCGGGTGCGGGTGCGGCGATCATCCGCGGTCGCGGCACCGGCGCCGGAGGCCGGCGGCATCGTTTGGCCGACCGACGAAGTGTGCGGCGCCGTGATGGTGGAGGTCGGTCCTCCGCCGGTTCCGGTCTGAGCCTGCGCCGAGGCGGCCGTCGCGGCCAGCATCGGCAACAGCGCCGAGAGGCAAAGAATCGTGATGGTGCGGGTCATCTGTCCGGATCTCCTTGATCCGACCTAACGCGAGCGTGACCACCCAGTTCGGTCCGCCCCACGAACTCACCCTTTGTTCGCCTTTGCAGACCGGGCGCGGCGCCGTATCAGGGGCGCGCATCCCTGATCCAGTGTCGAAACCCCGGAGCCGCCGCGCCGATGCGGGACCCCAACGCGATCGACTTCTGGCGCGGCTTCGCCCTCGTGACGATTTTCATCAACCACGTCCCGGGCAACACCTTCGAGCGCTACACCTACTCGCAATACGGCATCTCGGACGCCGCCGAGCTGTTCGTGTTCCTGGCGGGCTGGTCGATCGGCATCGCCACACGCGGGCGCGACGGGAAGCCGGAGCCGGCCGGCCGGAGCGTGGTCCGGCTGCTTGCCCGCACCGTCGAGGTCTACCGAGCGCAGCTCACCGTGATGCTGCTGGCGCTGGCGCTCATCGCCGGCTCGGCGCTGCTGCTCGACAACCCGCTGATCCTCGAATGGCACAATGCCGGCGGCTTCTTCGCCGACCCGATCCAGTCGGTCTGCGGCATGGCGCTGATGACCTACCAGCTCGGCTTCTTCAACATCCTGCCGCTCTACGTGGTGCTGATCGGCATCGCGCCGATCTTCGTGCTGGTCGGCCGGTTCAGCCTGATCGCATCGCTGGCCTTATCCGGCGGCCTTTACCTCGCCAGCCTCGTCTTCGAGTGGAACGTGCCGTCCTGGCCGGGAGAGGGGGATTGGTTCTTCGACCCGTTCTGCTGGCAGGTGCTGCTGGTGCTGGGCTTCGTCCTCCAGGGCTGGCACCTGCGCTCCGACACCCTGCGCCGTTGGTCGCGGAGATTGATTCCCGCCGGGCTCGCCATCGTCATCCTCGGGATCGTGCTCGCCGTGACGGGGATCCGCCCGGATCCGCTGATGGTGCCGGAGCCGCGGCTGCTGTTCACGTTCGAGAAGACCTACCTGACACCGGCACGGCTTCTTCATTTCCTGGGGGTATTGCTGGCCTTCGCGCCGCTCTACGCAATCCTGGCTCCCCGAATCGGTCCGGTCGGTGGCTATCTGAACCGGCTGGGTCGGAACTCCCTGGCGGTCTTCTCCATGGGCTCGATCCTGAGCCTGATCGGGCAGCTCGTGCGTTTCCAGACCGGCGGCGGCGTGCTGGTCGATATGCTGGTCGCCGGAAGCGGCCTGGTCGGTCTGGGGTTCACCGCATGGTTCGTCGAATGGCGTACCCGCATCAAGTCGTCCCGGCCCCGCCCGTGAGGTGCGCGCGCGCCTCCGGGCTCCGCTGGGCGCTGACCGCTCTAATTCTGGGCGCCCTGGCACCAGCGGCAGCCGCGGAGCAGCCGGCAGATCCGGGCGCGGGCGAGCCGGGCCTGTCGCAGGAATGCCGGGTCCCGGGCGCGCAGCTCTACACCATGGCCAAGCTGGGCGCGGTCCGGTCGGCGCTCGGCGAGAACCGCCCGCTCAAGATCCTGGCGATCGGCGGCAGCGCCGCGCCGGGGGCCTCGGCCTCCTACCCGGCCAAGCTCGAAGCCGCCCTGGAAAAGGCGCTGCCCAAGACCGACGTGACCATCGACCATCGCGGCCTGCCGGGGGAGATCGCCTCGGGCGCGGCCGAGCGCCTGCGCACCATGGTGGCGGAGGCCGAACCCGACCTCGTGGTCTGGCAGGTCGGTACCCACGACGCCATCGCCCGGGTCGATGCCGACGCCTTCGCCAGCGCGCTCAGCGAGGCCGTGGCCTGGATCCGCTCGCACGGGATCGACGTGGTGCTGGTCGACCCGATCTACACCGCCAGCATGGCCGCCGACGTCGATTACAACCGGATCGTCGATGCGGTCCGCACCGTGGCGGGCCAGCAGCAGGTGCCGCTGGTGCGCCGCTACGAGGCCCTGCACTACCTATCGAGCCGCAGCGACAAGGGCGAGGGGCACATGCTCGGCCGCCAGTTCCGGCTCAACGATCTCGGCCTGCGCTGCATGGCCGAGCACGTGGCGCTGACCATCGCCACCTCGCTGATGCGGACTGAGGCGGAGCCGGAGCCGAAGGTCGCCCCGGCCGGGCCGCCCTTAACCGCACCGCAACGCGCCCCGGGCTAGACCGTAGAACCCGAGACCGTTTCCCTGCGGTCACTGGAGTATCGGCCCGGATAGTTCATTCCGGACGATGTCTCAGCGGGTTTGACGGGTCATCATCTGTTTCCGAGCTGGCGGCCGCCATTCGGGATGATGCTCCGAGCCTGGCGCGGAGCCCGTGGTGTCAGCGACAGCCCTCCCGGCCCTCAGCAAGCTCGCCGCCGCCGGCCAACGCCTCCACGCCCTGCGGGAAGGCCCGGCGCGGGCGGCGCTCACGGTCTTCGTCATCCGGGTCGGCGCGGCCGGCTTCGCCTACGCGGCGCAGGTGCTCGCCGCCCGGCTGATGGGCTGGGACGCCTACGGGATATTCGCCGCCGTCTGGGTCTGGACCGCGATGCTCGGCCACACGCTGACGCTCGGCCTGTCGCAGGGCGCCTGCCGGTTCGTGCCGACCGATCAGGCGCGGGGCGATCTCGACCTCGCCCGGGGCTACCTCAGGGCCGGCGCGCTGGTCACCGGCGGGGCGGCGCTCACCGTCGCCGGCCTCGGCGCGGCGCTGCTGTGGCTGGAGCCCGGCCTGTTCGCCCCGGCCTACCGGGCCCCGATCGCGGTCGCGCTCTGCGTGATGCCGCTGTTCGCGCTTCAGGATTATCTCGAGGGCGTGGCCCGGAGCCAGAACTGGGTCGGGCTCGCCATCGCGCCGCCCTACCTGCTGCGCCAGAGCCTAATGATGGCCTGCATGATCGGCGCCGTGCTGCTCGGGGCGCCGCCCCGGGCCGAGGTCGCGATGGCCTGCATGCTGGTCGCCGCCGCCATCGCCACCGCGCTGCAGGCCGGCCTGCTCCTGGCGCGTCTGCGGGCGGATCTGCCGGCCGGGCCGCAGCGCTACCAGTGGCGGACCTGGCTCGGCACCAGCCTGCCGATCGCCGGGATCGACCTCGCCAATGCCGGCTTCACCTTCGTCGACGTGATCGTGCTCGGCGCTCTGGTGAGCCCCGCCGAGCTCGGTCTGTATTTCGCCGCGACCCGGATCCAGCAATTCGTCGTCTTCGTGCATTTCGCCGCCAGCGCGGCGACGCTCCAGCGCTACAGCGCCGCCCACGCCCGAGCCGATCGCCCCCTGCTCGCAGACCTTGTGCGCCGCCAGGGCCGGCTGACCGCGGGGGCCACCGCCCTGGTCGGCGCCGGGATCGTCGGCTTGAGCCCCCTGCTGCTGGCGATGTTCGGCCCCGGGCTCGGCTCCAGCGTGCCGATCCTGGCCGTGCTGGTCGCCGGCAGCGTCGCGGCGAGCCTGTTCGGGCCGGGCGAGGACCTTTTGACCATGCTGGGCGGCGAGCGCCTCTGCGCCGGCATCACCGCCTTCATGCTGATCGTCGCTGGCGCCCTGTGCCTGATGCTGATCCCGCTCCTCGGCCCCCTGGGGGCCGCCCTGGCGGTGGCGCTGGCGACGATCGTGCGCGCCGGCCTGCTCGCCCGCGCGGCGGGCCGCCTGCACGGGCTGCCGACCCCGATCTGGTCCGCGGGAGCGATCCGATGAATGTTCCGGCTTACGCGCCGCCCGAAGCTCTCGCCGGCCTGTCGGTCTCCGTCGGCTCCGCGCCGGATCCAGCGGCCTGGGATGCGCTATTCGCCTCCGCCGCAGCGCCGCATCCGCACTACACGCACCACGTCATCGCGGCGCACCGGGCGGCCGGGCTGCTGCCCGATGGGCTGCGCTTCGTCACGGTACACCGCGGCGGCGCTTGCGTCGCGCTCCTGCCCTTCACCCTCCGGCGCGACATCACCGGCCTCGGCGGCCGGGTGGCGCGGCCGTTCCTGTCGCCGCTGGTGACCGCCACCGCGCCCCTGGTGATCGATGGCCGGGGGCGCGGAGCGGCGGTGGACGCCCTGGTCGCCGGCCTGGAGGAAGCCGGCCGGGCTTGGCGCTGGCCGCTCCTGCCGACGGAGGACGGCGCCGTCCCGGACATGCTGGCGGCGATGCGGGCGCGCGGCTGGGCGATCGGCGTCGTGACGGCGTTCGAGCGGCCGATGATGGTGCGCCGGGCGGATTACGACGCGTTCCTGGCCGGGCATCCGAACCGGTCCCGGTTCAAGGATCTGCGCCGCCGCGCCCGGCGATTGGCGGAGATCGGGACGGTCGCTCACGTCAGCGCCACGGGCGGCTCGGACTTGGCCGGGCTCGTTGACGACTTCCTCGTCCTGGAGCGGAAGGGCTGGAAGGGGCAGGCCGGCACCGCCATGGCCTGCCGGCCTGACATGGACGCGCTCGCCCGCGCCCTGTTCGCCGAGGCGCCCGGCCCGGTCGGCATCCGGGCGGATGCCCTGACCCTCGACGGACGGCCGGTCGCGATCAGCCTCGCCCTGGTGGGCGGCGGCACCGCGACGCTCCTGAAGACCGCCTACGACGAGGATCTGCGCAGCCACGCCCCCGGCCTGCTGCTGGAAGCCGAGATCGTGCGCGCCTGCCACGAAACCGGTTTTGCGCAAAAACTCGATTCGGCGACCCTCGACGGCTCGGCTCTGGAGAGCCTCTACCGCGACCGGACTCCCGTCGCCGAGATCATCGCTCTGCCGCCGGGGGAGCGCAGCCTCTCCCTGGAGCGGCGTCTGCGGCTGGCGCGTTTCGAGCACGAGGCCCGCGCCGCAGCCAAGAGGGCTTTGCGGCGGCGCTGAAACGCGGCCCTATCGGTTGCGATACGGCCCCTCGCCCTGGATCTGGTCGTAGACGCCGTGCCCGGTCCGGGCCCGGTAGGCGCGGCCGGCGATCTCCCCGGGGGTCGGCGGCGTGCCGGGCTGGGCGAAGCTCGTCTCCGGGCGATAGGCCGGTCCCCAGCCGATCTCCTCGTCGCCCGCCGTGTCCTTGCCGGGAAAGCCAGTGGCGTAGCCGACGCTCTGGGCAAAGGCCGGGGCTGCGGAGAGCCCGAGCACGGCCGCGAGGGTGAGGCGGAGGGTGGTCCTGGAGCGCATGGATCGTCTCGTCGATGGTCGATCCGCAGTGCGGATCCTCTGAACGGGAAACGCCGGTCCGGGACGTGCGTTCTCGGGGGCGCATCCGTGTCGCGGGAAAGCTCCCGAAGCTGCGATCCGGACGACGCCTCACTGCGGAGGCCCGGGTCGCCATGGAGGATTGGAAGGCGGGTTTCCGGGCCGAGTTGCGGGCCATCGAGATCGCCACCGCCGACGCGGCGGCGTCGGTCCTGCCCGACCTGCTGCGGCGGCTGCGGCATCACCAGGCCGAGCTCGACGGCCCCGCGCTCCTGACGCTCTATCGCCGCTGGCGGATCCGGCGCCTCGCCCGGGCGGTGGCGGATGCGCGCTGGCAGGTGGAGCAGGGCCGCCTGGCGCGATCGGGAGGGCTCGATCCGCGGCGGTAAGGCGGTTTCAGGCGGCGACAGGCCGCCGGGCGCCCGGACGGGACGCTGCGGCACGGGCCGGCGCGGGCCGGTCCTTCTGCTCGGGCGTCGGGGCGGGCAGGCGCACCAGCACGACGGTGCCGACCGTTTCCTCCGAGCGGATCCGCAGGGAGCCACCATGCAGCTCGACCATGGAGCGGGTGATCGCGAGGCCGAGCCCCGAGCCCTTGTGGCTGCGGGTCATCTGCGCCTCGACCTGGGTGAACGGCCGGCCGAGCCGGGCGAGGTCGGCCCGGGGGATGCCGATGCCGCTATCCTCGACGAACAGGTGGGTGCTGGCCCCCGCCCGCCGGACGCGGACCGCGACGCGGCCGCCGGCCGGCGTGAACTTCACGGCGTTCTGGACGAGGTTGGCCAGGATCTGCTGCATCGCGCTCGGATCGGCGAGCAGGTCGATCCCAGGCTGCACGTCGAGGCCGAGCACGATCCCCTTGTCCCGGGCGGCCGCCTCGACCAGCCCGAGAGCCGAGGCGACGGCAGCCTCGGCGGAGATCGGCCGCGGGCTCAGCCGCACCCGGCGCGCTTCGAGCCGGGCCATGTTGAGGATGTCGTCGATCATCGAGAGCAGGTGCGAGCCGCTCTCGCGGATGTCGCGGCAATACTCCGTGTAGCGCGGGGTGCCCAGCGGCCCGAGGACCGCGTTCTCCATCACGTCGGCGAAGCCGATGATCGCGTTGAGCGGCGTGCGCAGCTCATGGCTCATATTGGCCAGGAACTCGGACTTGGCCTGGCTCGCGGCCTCGGCGGCGGCCTTCTGTTCGAGGTAGCGCTCGGCCAGGTCGGCGAGCTGCTGGGTCTGAAGTTCGAGGGTGCGGCGGGAGCGCTTGAGATCCCTGACGGTCTCGATCAGCTCGCGCTCGGAGGCCTGCAGCTGCTCCTGGTGGCGCTTCAGGCTGGTGATGTCGGTGCCGACCGAGACGTAGCCGCCATCCTTGGTGCGGCGCTCGCTGATTTGTAGCCATCGTCCGTCAGTAAGCTCGGCCTCGAAGGTCCGGGCGGCCATGCCGGGGAGGGCGAGGCCGGCCTCGGGGGATTCGCGTCGCACCTGGGGCAGCACGCCCCGGCCCATCACGTCGGTGTAGCTCCGGCCGGATTGCGCGTCCTCCGGGCTGAGGGCGTGGAGGTGGCGGAACTTCGAATTGCACAGCACCAGCCGGTTGCCAGTGTCCCAGAGGACGAAGGCCTCCGAGATCGCCTCGACGGCGTCGCGCAGGCGCATGTCGGAGGCCGCGTTGGTCTCCTCCAGGGCGCGCTGCTCGGTGATGTCGGTGGCGATGCCGACGAGGTGGCGCCCGCCATCGGTGACGTCGGGCATGACCTCGGCCCGGGCGCGCAGCCAGACATAGGCGCCGTCGGCTCCGCGCATTCGGAAGGCGTGGTCGACGCAGGTCTGGGCGGCGGCAAGCCCCCGGGCGAGGCTGTAAAGGTCGCCGTCGTCGGGATGGACCAGGGCGTTCACCGCCCCGAAGGAGAGATATTCGTGCTGCCGCTGGTAGCCGAGCAGGGCGTACATCGAATCGGACCAGTAGATCCGGCCCCGGGCGATGTCCCAGTCCCAGAGCCCGCAGGCGCCACGGCGCAGGGCGGTCTCCAGCCGGCCGCGGATCTGCTCGCGGGCGCGGTCGGCCCGGGTCGCCTGCCGGCTCTGCAACCCGTAGGCGAGGCCGACGCCGACGATCACCAGGATCGCGGCCCCGACCAGGACGATCTGGTCCCGGGCCCGGGCGCTCCAGCCGCGCATCAGCGGCTCGATCGGCTGCAGCACCGCGACCTGTCCGGCCCCGCCGGGCAGGCTGTGGATGGCGGCGAGCACGCTCTCGCCGCCCGGGAGTTCAAGGGCCATGGCGCCGGCGCGCTCGCCGAGGCCGGAGAGCGGCTCGCTCTCGCCCAGCACCTGGGCCAGGGTCGTCGCGTCGGCGGGAAGGGGCGGGTGGGCGGCGGCGATGCGGGTATCGGGCCGGACCAGCAGGAGGCGCCGGCCCGGATGGCGCTCGCTCTCCGGCATCAGGCTGCGCAAATCGGAGGCCCGGCCGCCAACCGGCGCGATCGCCCGGGCGGCCAGCCGGGCGAAGCCCTCGACCTCAGCCTTGGCGCCGGCCAGGATCTCGGCCCGCTGGCCCTGAATGTGGAGCGCCGCGAGGCCGACCAGGCAGGCCAGGAACACCGCGAGGATGCCCGGCACGGCGTAGCGCAGCCACCGCTCGACCAGACCGAGCCGCGGATCCCGGACGCGCATCGGCCAGGAAACGGCGAGACTCGATTCCGCACGCGCGGAGAAGGAAGCGGAAGCCGCCTCCGGCATGGCCGAACCTCACCCGTGGGAGTTGCGATCCGTTCGCCGCGTCTCGCGCCCCCCGAATCTGATTGAATACAACCATCTTCGGGGGCCGCTTGTCCACGGATTTTTTACCATTCGGGCTTGACGCAACCCCTGCGTTACGACTCGGCCACAGAATCGTTTTCTACCGCAAGTTCAGTAGCTTAGCCGCCTCCAAGGGTGCGCGCGACGATGTCGGCCGAGTCCCGCGAGAGGCCCGGGATCGCCTTGATCCGATTAAGCATTTCGCCGGCTTTGCCGGCCCGCGATTTTTCCAGCCGGCGCCAGGATCCGAAGGCCGTCAGGAGCCGCGCGGCAACCTGTGGGTTGGTCGAATCGAGGGCCGCGACCGTGTCGGCGACGAGCGAAAAACCGGCTCCGTCGGGCCGCGCGAACTGAGTCGGGTTTCCGAATGCGAAACTTCCGACCAGGGCGCGCACCCGATTCGGGTTGGTCATCGTGAAGGCCGGGTGGATCTTGAGGCGGTTGATTCGCTCCAGGGTGCCGGGTTCGGGGATCTGCGCCTGGATGGCGAACCACTTGTCGAGGACCAGCGGTTCGTCGGCGAAACGCTCCGCGAAGGCCGCAAATGCATCCTCCCGGGCCTGGCCCGGGATCAGCGCCAGGGTGCCCAAAGCCGCCAGCCGGTCGGTCATGTTGGTGGCGTTCGCCAGGCGTTCCGCGGCACGCTTGGCCCCGGCCTCGGGATCGCCGGCGGCGATCAGGTCGAGGGCGGCATTGCGCAGCGACCGGCGCCCGGCCGAGGCCGCGTCCGGGCTGTAAGTCGCGCCATCAGCCGGGGCGAGGGCGGCGTCGAGGTGCTCCAGGCGCGAGCGCAGGGCCCGGCCGAGACGCGCCCGCAGATCGAACCGCGCCCGGTGGATCGCGTCCGGATCGACGTCCGCCGGCAGGGAGTCGGCGGCCTCGCCCTCGCTCGGCAGGGCCAGGACCAGGGCCGCGAAGGCCGGGTCGGCCAGCGCCTCACCGTCGAGGAAGCGCCCCAGCGCCTCCGCGAAGGCATCGGCCCGGGCAGGATCGGGGTCGAGAATCAGCCGCAGGGCGACATCCTGCGCCGCCTGCCAGCGGTTGAACGGATCGCTGTCCTGCGCGAGCAGCCGCATGCGCTGGGCGTCGGTGAGGTCGAAATCGAGCCGCACCGGGGCCGAGAAGTCGCGCAGCAGCGACGGCACCGGCTCCTCGGTGACGGTCTCGAACACGATCTCGGCCTCGGCACGGTCGAGGACGAAGACCCCGTCCCGCACATCCGGGCAGGTGGCGCCCGTGAGCGGCCCCGCGGCGCCCACGAGGCCGAGGGCCACCGGGATCACCAGGGGCGGCGCGTCCTGGCCGGCTTCGCCGGGCAGGCTCTGAGCGAAGCGCAGGGTGCAACGGGCAACCTGGGCATCGTAGGCCATGGTGACGGACAGGCGCGGCGTGCCGGGCCGCTCGTACCAGCGGGCGAAGGCCGAGAGATCGCGCCCGGTCACCGCCGCGAAGGCCGCCAAAAAGTCCTCGACGGTGGCGGCGCGGCCGTCATTGTCCGCGAAGTACCGGTCCATGCCGGCCCGGAACGCCTCCGGGCCGATCAGCGTGCGCAGCATCCGGACGATCTCGGCGCCCTTGTCGTAGACGGTGGCCGTGTAGAAGTTGTTGATCTCGGCATAGGCCCGCGGCCGCACCGGGTGGCGCAGGGGGCCGGCATCCTCGGGGAATTGCCGGGCCCGCAGAGAGCGGACCTCGGCGATCCGGTGGACCGGCCGGGAGCGCATGTCGGAGGAGAATTCCTGGTCGCGGAAGACCGTCAGCCCCTCCTTGAGGCAGAGCTGGAACCAGTCCCGGCAGGTGACCCGGTTGCCCGACCAGTTGTGGAAATACTCGTGGGCGATGATCGCCTCGATCGCCGCGTAGTCGCCGTCGGTGGCGGTCTCGGGGCTTGCCAGGACGTATTTGTCGTTGAAGATGTTGAGGCCCTTGTTCTCCATGGCGCCCATGTTGAAGTCGGACACGGCGACGACGTTGAACACGTCGAGATCGTAGGGCCGGCCGAAGGCGGTCTCGTCCCACTTCATGGAGCGGATCACGGCGTCGAGGGCGTAGTCGGCGCGGGCTTCCTTGCCGGGCTCGACATAGACCGCGCAGGTGACGGCGCGGCCTTCTTGAGTGGTGAAGCGGGTCTCGACCTTGCCGAGCCGGCCGCCGACCAGGGCGAACAGGTAGGCGGGCTTCGGGTGCGGGTCGTGCCAGACCGCGAAATGCCGGTCCGCACCGACGGCGCCGAATTCGACGAGATTGCCGTTGCCGAGCAGCACCGGCGCCTCGGCCCGGTCCGCCTCGATGCGGGTGGTGTAGACCGCCATGACGTCGGGGCGGTCGAGGAAATAGGTGATCCGGCGGAAGCCGTCGGCCTCGCACTGGGTGCAGTAGACCCCGCTCGAGCGGTAAAGGCCCATCAGCTTGGTGTTGGCGGTCGGATCGACCTCGGTGACGAGGCGTAAGGTGAACGGCTGCTGCGGCGGGGCGTGCAGGCTGAGGCCCGATTGCGTCGCGGTGTAGGACTCCGCCGCGAGCGCCGCGCCGTCGAGGGCGACCGAGACCAGCCGGAGATCGTCGCCGTCGAGATGGAGCGGCGCGCCCGGCCGTCCGGCCGGGTTCGGGCGCAGGGCCAGGGTCGCGTCGATCCGGGTGGCGTGCGGGTCGAGGCGGATGTCGAGATCGACCCGGTCGATCAGGTAGTCGCTCGGCCGGTATTCCTCCAGGCGGATCAGCGGCGGCGTCTCGGTGCGCATTCGGCTCTCTCCGGATCGGGTTCGGGCCCGTTCTGGTCCCTCGCGGGGCCGGGCGCAACGCGGTCCGGGAGCCTAGCCAGGCCGCGTCAGGGCGGCAGGCCCGCGGCTATGCCGTGCCGCTCCATCAGCGCGACGGCCTTCCTGTCGAAGGAGACGAAGGTCTCGCCGCCGAGCCAGCGGCCATCGAAGGCGATCACGCCGTCGGCGAAGTCGCCGCCGGCATCGAGCACGGCCAATCCGGCTTCGACCGCGGGCCTGTTGGCGACCACGTTGCGCATGTCGAGGATGCGACGGATCGCGGCGGCGACATCGGCTCTTCGCACCCCGTAATGCCGCTCCAGCACCCAGACGAACTCACAGAGCGCGTGAACGCTGACGGCAACCAGTTCGGCCCGCTCCAGTGTCTCGACCGCCTTGTCCCGCTGCGCCACGTCGTCCCCGACGATCAGGCGCAGGAGGACATTGGTGTCGAGGCTGATCTTCACGGGCGCTCGAGCCCACGCATCCCGGCCGCCGTGCCCGCTTCGGCGATGGCCTCGTTCACCTCGTCGATCGTGAGCCGGGCGCCGTTGGTGCGATCCTTCAGGAAGTCCTGCAGGTCCCGCCACGAGCCCTTGGCCTGATCGGCCTTCAGCTCCGCCCGTCCGTCGGGGAGGAGGTCGAGCCGGATCTTGCCTCCGGGCTTGATGCCCAGATGCTGCAGAATCTCCTTGCGGAACGTGACTTGGCCCCGCGCCGTGACAGTCAGTGTCGGCATGATGCGATCTCCCGTCGGCGCCAGGGTAATGCGGTCGTGCATTATGGTCGAGCGTCGGATAACGGCTCGCCGCTTGCCGCGGCACCGACTTTCTTCATTCGCCACAGCCCGCCGATCAGCCCGAGATTGATCACCGCGAGCAGCGCCAGCAGGCCCCACAGGGCGTCGGGCCCGATCCGAACCAGCAGGAAGGCGCCGAGCGGGGGCGCCAAGGCCTGGGCCACCAGACCGGGCCGGGCCAGGCGGCCGACCAGCCCGGCGTAATGCTCGGGGCCGAACAGGGCGAGGGGCACGGTCCCACGCGCGATCGAGTAGATCCCGTTCCCGGCGCCGTAGATCGCCAGCGCCAAGCCGATCGCCGGCCCGTGCGAGGCCAGCAAGAGCAGGCCGAGGGCGACCAGCGTGAAGGCGGCGGTAAGAGTCCAGAGTGGGTGGTGTCGGCCCCGGTTGGCGATCTCCACCAGCCGGGCGCCGACCTGCGACGGCCCGATCAGGCCGCCATAGGCGACTGCGGCGGCCAGCGTTTCGCCCCGGGCCTGGAGCAGGGTCAGCAGATGCACCGAGACCAGCGCCATGATGGTGCCGCCGAGCACCAGCACGCCGGCCATCAGCAGGAAGGCGCGGGCCTGCCACGGCGCCAGCGGCACGACCGGGTGCGCCCGACCGGTCTCCGCCACAGCCCGGGGCGTGGCCGGCGGGATGAAGGCGAGGACCAACGGCAGCGTCACGGCCAGATGCAGGCCGGCATAGGCGAAGCAGGTCCCCCGCCAGCCGAGATGGGCGACCAGGAAAGCCGAGAGCGGCCAGCAGACCGTGCTGGCGAAGCCGCCGACCAGGGTCAGGGCCGTGATCGCGGAGCGTGCCTCGGATCCGTAGAGCCGGCCCAGCGTAGCGTAGGCGGGATCGTACAGGCCGCAGCCCATGCCGAGACCGAGGATCAGCCAGCCGGCGAGGAAGACCGGGAGCGTCGGGGCGAGGCCCAACACCGCGAGGCCCGCGGCGAGCAGCAGCGCCGCCGCCGCGAGAATCGGCCGCCCCCCGCGCCGCTGGATGACGGCGCCGACCCGCGGCGAGGCGAAGGCCGCCACCAGCAGGCCGAGGGACAAGCCGCCGACGATCCAGGCGAGCGGCCAGCCGGTGTCCCGGGCGATCGGCTCGGCCAGCACGGCCGGGATATAGAAGGAGGAGCCCCAGGCGAGGATCTGCACCACGCCGAGCGCCGCGATCACCGGCCAGCGGCGGGTTCGGTCGGCCACGGGCTCAGCCCGTCCCGAGGAGGGGCAGCCACAGGGCGAGCGCCAGCAGGGCGGCGAGCAGCACCGGCCCGGTGATGACGAGGCCGATCCGCATGTACTGGCCCCAGCCGATCCTTTGGCCCTTGCTCGCCAGCACGTGCAGCCACAGCAAAGTCGCGAGGCTGCCGATCGGGGTGAATTTCGGGCCGAGGTCGCAGCCGATCACGTTGGCGTAGACCATCAGCTCGCGCATCAGCGGCGACAGGTCGGGGGCCTGCTGGATCGCCAGCGCGCCGATCAGCACGCTCGGCATGTTGTTCATGACGGAGGACAGGATCGCGGCGCCGAAGCCGGCCCCGAGCGTCGCCACCAGCGGCCCGTATCCGGCCAGCCAGGCCAGGCCGCCGGCCAGGGCATCGGTCAGGCCGGCATTCCGGAGCCCGTAGACGACGAGATACATGCCGAGGCTGAACAGCACGATCTGCCACGGCGCGCCGGCCAGCACCTTGCGGACCGGGATGCGCCCGCCCCTGCGCGCGAGCAGCAGGAGCACGGCCGCGCCCGCGCAGGTGACCACCGAGACCGGCACCCCGAACGGCGCGGTGACGAAATAGGCGACGAGCAGCAGGCCGAGCAGCGGGAAGGCCGCTCGGAACAGCAGAGCGTCGCGGATTGCGTCGCGGGGCCGCTCCAGCTGGTCAACCGGGTAGGTGAGCGGCACCGCGGACCGGAAATACAGCCCCAGCACCAGCAGCGTGGCGGCGAGCGACACCAGATCGACCGGCACCATCACGGCGGCGTAACGCCCGAAGGTCACATCGAAGAAGTTCGCCGAGACGATGTTGACCAAGTTGGAGATCACCAGCGGCAGGCTGGTGGAATCCGCCACGAAACCGCAGGCGATGATGAAGGCCAGCGCGGCCCGCGGCTTGGAATCGAGCTTCAGCAGAATCGCCAGCACGATCGGCGTCAGCAGCAGCGCGGCCCCGTCATTAGCGAACACCGCCGCGATGGCGGCGCCGAGCAGCACCACCAGGGGAAACAGGCGCCGGCCCCGCCCGCCGCCCAAGCGGGCCACGTGCAGTGCCGCCCAGTGGAAGAACCCGGCCTCGTCCAGCAGCAGCGAGATGATGATCAGGGCGACGAAGGTGAAGGTCGCGTCCCAGACGATGTGCCAGACCACCGGCACGTCGGCCGGCTGGATCACCCCCGTGGCGAGGGCCACGCCCGCCCCGATCAGGGCGCTCCAGCCGATCCCGAATCCCCCCGGCTGCCAGATGACGAAGACCAGGGTGACGGCGAAGATCGCGAAGGCGAGCATGCGGGCGGGGTTCTTTCCGGCGCCGGATCAGGCGAGACCGACGCGGCGACCGATCTCGTCCACCACCGGCTCGCCATCCTCCTTGACGAACGCGCCCTGCTGCGGCGGCAGCAGATCGAGCACCAGCTCGGAGGGCCGGCACAGGCGGACGCCCCTCGGGCTGACCACGAGCGGCCGGTTCAGCAGGATCGGATGGGCCGCGACGGCATCGAGCAGCTGGTCGTCGGTCAAGGCCGGATCGGCGAGGCCGAGTTCGGCAAAGGGCGTGCCCTTCTCGCGCAGGGCGTCGCGCACCGAAAGGCCGGCCCGGGCCAGGAGCTGCTTGAGCAGGGTCCGTGCCGGCGGGGTCTTCAGATACTCGATCACGTGCGGCTCGAGGCCGGCATTGCGGATCATCGCCAGGGTGTTGCGGGAGGTGCCGCAGGCGGGGTTGTGGTAGATCACCACGTCGATGGCGTGATCAGGCATGGTCCACCTCGTTCGCGTTCGGGCCGCAGGTCGACAGGGCTGCGAGCGCCGGGGCGCAGAGCTCCGGGTGCCCCTGGCAGCAATCCGTCATGAGAAATTCGACCAGCCCGGATAGGACCGGGTAGGCGACGCTGTAGATGATCGAGCGCCCCGCCCGGCGGGACCCGATCAGCCCGGCTTGCTGCAACTCCTTCAGGTGGAAGGAGATGGTCGAGGCGGACACGCCAATGGCGGCGGCCAGGGCACCAGAGGCCATGCCGTCCGGCCCGGCCTTCACCAGCGCCCGGAGTGCCCGCAGCCGGTGCTCCTGCCCCAGGGCCACGAAGGCCGCGAGGGCTTGCGGTTCGTCCATTTTCGTTTCAACATTCAAACGATCTTTTGAATATACGAGACAGCGCCCCCGTGGACAAGCCCGAGCAGCCCTTCGCCGACGGAATCCCGAATCTCAGCCGGCCGCATTTCGTGGTGCCGGATGCGGCACAGATCGCGGTGGCGCAGCCCTTCACGCACGCGCCGCGCTTCCTGGTCCTGTACGGCTCCCTGCGCGCGCGCTCGTTCAGCCGCTTCCTGGCCTACGAGGCGGCGCGCCTGCTCGAAGCCATGGGCGGCGAGGTCCGGATCTACGACGCCCACGGCCTGCCGCTGCCCGACGACACCACCGCAGACCATCCGAAGGTGCAGGAGCTGCGTGCGCTCTCGGTCTGGTCGGAGGGGCAGGTCTGGGTCTCGCCCGAGCGGCACGGCAATCTCACCGGGGTGATGAAGAGCCAGATCGACTGGCTGCCGCTCAGCGAGGGCAGCCTGCGCCCGACGCAGGGGCGCACGCTCGCGGTGATGCAGGTCTCGGGCGGCTCGCAGAGCTTCAATGCGGTCAACAGCCTGCGACTGCTCGGCCGCTGGATGCGGATGATCACCATCCCGAACCAGTCCTCGGTGCCGATGGCCTACAAGGAGTTCGACGAGGCCGGCCGGATGAAGCCGGGGCCGCTCTACGAGCGTGTGGTCGATGTCTGCGAGGAGCTGATGAAGTTCACCCTGCTGACCCGCGAGCGCGCCGATTATCTCGTCGACCGCTACAGCGAGCGGAAGGAACGGGCGCCGGAGCGGCTTCGCGACGTGGCGACCGATATCGGCATCGGGAAGCCCTGACGCGGGCCGGGCGGCCTACTCGCCCGAGGGCCGGCGCTCTAGCTAGGACAGCGACCGGCCCGGCCGGCCAAATCCGTTTCAGTTTCCGTTTCCGTTTCCGCCGAGGGCGCCGCGACGGCCCTCGCTCCAACCCAAGGGATAGCCGCCTGATGGAATACCTGCACACGATGGTCCGGGTGGCCGATCTCGACCTGGCGCTCGCCTTCTACGTCGACACGTTCGGCCTGAAGGAAGTCCGACGCATCGAGAACGAGAAGGGCCGCTTCACCCTGGTCTTCCTGGCCGCCCCCGGGGATGTCGAGCGGGCGCAGGCGAGCAAGTCGCCGCTGATCGAGCTGACCTACAACTGGGATCCGGAGACCTATTCCGGCGGGCGCAATTTCGGGCACCTCGCCTATCAGGTCGACGACATTTACGCCTTCTGCGCGCAGCTGAAGGACAAGGGCGTGACCATCAACCGTCCGCCCCGCGACGGCTACATGGCCTTCGTGAAGTCGCCGGACGGGATCTCCATCGAGATCCTGCAGAAGGGCGGCGCCAAGGAGCCTCAGGAGCCCTGGGCGTCGATGGAGAACACCGGCAGCTGGTAAAGCTCCCGGCACCCTTGACCCGGACGGCGGCGCGGGCGCATCTGCCCGCGGATCAGCCGGCCGGGCGGCCGCTCCGGATGCGCGAGCATCCGGGGAGGAAAGTCCGGGCTCCATGGAGAGACGGTGCCGGATAACGTCCGGCGGGGGCGACCCCAGGGATAGTGCCACAGAAAGCAGACCGCCCCGGATGCGTCCGGGGTCAGGGTGAAAGGGTGCGGTAAGAGCGCACCGCGGACGCGGCAACGCGGACGGCACGGCAAACCCCACCGGGAGCAAGACCGAATAGGGGCGGCGCGCCCTTCGCGAGAAGGGCAGGCCCGCTCTCCAGGCCAGTCGCCCGGGTTGGTTGCTCGAGGCGGTCGGCAACGACCGTCCCAGAGGAATGGCCGCCACGTCGGCGCGCGCGAGCGCTCCGGCCTTACAGAACCCGGCTTATAGGCCGGCTGATCCAACCGCCCGAAAGACGCGCCGCGACAACGTTTGGCGCCGCGCTCGGCCGCCTGCCGGAGCGCTCGGGGAAGACCCAAAAATCCCGCGCGGCGAAAACCTTCGGTTAACCGTACCGGGGTCAGATCGGTCAGCGCCGCTGCGCCAGGCGCGTGCGTTGACGATCCTCCGAGGCCCATGATACCCGGCATCCTCCCGTCAACGGCGTGTATCGGATCGCCGGGCGTCACCTGCACAGGTGCAGGTCCCGTCCGTGCGCGGCGTTTTGCGCGCTCTGCATCCGGTGCCGTTCCCGTCACGCGCGCCGCGCTCGCGCGGCCCGGCACAGGGCACCATGAGACGCACCAGCCGCATCCGCGCCGGAGCCCCCGGTTCGCGCCGAATTCCCGTCCGTCCCTGCGCCGCCCCGGCGAGGCCCGCATGATTCGGCGCCGTCCTCCGGCCGAGATGGCCGCCGCGCACCGCGACGGCCCCGTCGCCGCCGCGCAGCCGCATGTCCCGGTCCTGCTCGACGAGGTCGTGGAGTCGCTCAATCTCGATGGCGGGCTGGCCGTCGACGGCACTTTCGGGGCCGGCGGCTACACCCGGGCGCTGCTCGCGGCCGATCCGGCGCTGCAGGTGATCGCCATCGACCGCGACCCGCAGGCCATCGCCAACGGCCAGGCCCTGGTCGCCGAGGCCGGCGGGCGCCTGCGCCTCGTCTCCGGCCGGTTCGGCGATCTCGATGCGCTGCTCGACGAGGCCGGCGAGGCCAAGGCCGACCGGGTCGTCCTCGATATCGGCGTCTCGTCGATGCAGCTCGACGCACCGGAGCGGGGCTTTTCGTTCCGCAACGACGGCCCCCTCGACATGCGCATGGGCAAGGACGGCCCGAGCGCCGCCGACATCGTCAACGAGGCCGACGAGACGGTGCTCGCGGACATCATCTATCATTACGGCGAGGAGCGGCGCTCCCGCGCCGTGGCCCGGACCATCCACGAGGCCCGCCGCCGCGGCCGGATCGAGACCACCGCCCAGCTCGCCGAGCTGGTCGCCAGCGTGGTCTGGGCCGAGCCCGGCAGCCACATCCACCCGGCGACCCGGACGTTCCAGGGCCTGCGGATCGCCGTCAACGACGAGCTCGGCGAGCTGGTCCGGGCGCTCCACGCCGCCGAGCGGGTGCTCGCCCCGGGCGGGCGGCTCGCGGTGGTGACGTTCCATTCGCTAGAAGACCGGATCGTCAAGCAGTTCTTCGCCGCCCGCAGCGGCCGCTCCGCCCAAGGCTCGCGCCACCTCCCCGGCGGCCAAGCCGAGACGATCCGCAGCTTCCGCCTCGTCACCAAGGGTCCGGTCCTGCCGGGCGAGGCCGAGATCGCGCGCAACCCACGCGCCCGCTCGGCCAAGCTCCGGGCTGGGGAGCGCACCGAATCCGAGACGCCCGAACCGCTTGCCGCGCTCCACGCGCTGGCGAGCCTGCCCGAAGCCGCCCGCGGGGGCCATCGCCGATGATCCGCCTGCTGAACCTTCTGGCGGTCGCCGGCCTCGTGGCCTCGGCGATCTACGCCTACTCGATCAAGTACGACACGCTCTACCAGGGCGGGCAGGTCTCCAAGCTGCAGACGGCGCTCCACAAGGAGCGTCAGGCGATCGCGGTGCTGCGCGCCGAGTGGCAGCTCCTGACCCGGCCGGACCGGCTACAGGCGGCGGTGGACAAGCACCTCGCCCTGGAGCCGATCGGCACCAGCCACCTGGCCCGCCTCTCGGACCTGCCCGCCCGCCCCGAGCGCGGCGACGAGATCGGCCGGCTACTCGCCGCGACGGCGACGCCCAAGGACAAGGGCACGGCCGAGCCGCGTACCACCGGTGCGATCACCCGCACCGTCACCACGACCCGCACCCCGAATACCGCTTCGAGGTAATCACCCGTGTCCGAAGACGCCGACCACACCCGAGACGCGGCAGCCGAGGCGCAGATCTCGGAGCACGACGCACAGGCTCTAGACGCATCGGCGCACGAGGCGCCGGCTCACGACTCGGCGCACTACGCCGTGTCCGAGCAGGATGCCGCCGCGCTCGAGGCCGCCGCCCGGGCGCTGCATCCGGACCCGCGCGCCGCCCGCGTTCGGGCGTTCGTGCGCAGCATGTTCCGGCTCGCCATCGAGCGGTCGCACATGCGCGTCGCCCTGGTCGGGCTGGTCTTCGTCGCGGTGTTCGGGACGATCTCGGCCAAGCTCCTGATGATGGCCGTGTTCGGCGATCCGCCCAGCCAGGAGCACCGGGTCGCGGCCGCCTCCTCGACGGCGTTCCGCCCCGACATCGTCGACCGCAACGGCGAGATCCTGGCCACCGACATCCGCACCGTCTCGGTCTTCGCCGAGCCGGGCAACATCTACGACAAGGACGAGGCGGTGGAGCTGCTCACCGCGGTCCTGCCGGAACTCAACGCGTCCGAGTTGCGTGCCAAGCTGTCCTCGCGCAAGGACAAGAAGGGCGCGGGCTTCGTCTGGGTGAAGCGCGAGTTGACCCCGAAGCAGCAGGCCGAGGTCCACCGGCTCGGCATCCCGGGCATCGGCTTCCTGCCCGACCACAAGCGGGTCTACCCGAACGGCACCGCCGCGGCCCACATCCTCGGCGCGACCAACCTCGACGGCGTCGGCATCGCCGGCATGGAGAAGTACATCGATTCCACCGGCCTGCAGGCGCTCAACAGCTTCGGGCTGGTCAACAAGCAGGCCGACCTGAAGCCGGTGCAGCTCTCCCTCGACCTGCGCGCCCAGTTCGCCGTGCGCGACGAGCTCGCCTGGGGCATCGATCACTTCAAGGCCAAGGCCGGCGCCTCGATGATCCTCGACGTCAAGACCGGCGAGGTCATCGCCCTCGTCTCGATGCCGGACTTCGACCCGAACGACCCGAAGGACGCGCTCTCGCCCGACCGAATCAACCGCATGAATGTCGGCGTCTACGAGATGGGCTCGACCTTCAAGGCGATGACGCTGGCCATGGCGCTCGATTCCGGGAAGTACAACGTCAACTCCACCTTCGACACCCGCGGCGGCGTGCTGAACTGGGGCCGGCAGAAGATCCACGAGTATCACGGCACCAACCGGGTCATCACCATGCCGGAGGTGTTCACGCACTCCTCCAACATCGGTTCGGCCAAGATGGCTTTGGGCGTCGGCGTGCCCGGCCACAAGGCGTTCCTGAAGAAAATGGGCCTGCTCGACCGGCTCCGGACCGAGCTGCCCGAGAGCGCCGCCCCGATCGTCCCGTCCCGCTGGACCGAGATCAACACGATCACCATCGCGTTCGGCCACGGCATCGCGGTGGCGCCGATCCAGGCGGCGGCGGCGGTCGCGGCGATCGCCAATGGCGGCGACCTGATCACCCCGACCTTCCTGAAGGCTGCGCCCGACGACAAGGCGCGCGCCACGCACGTTCTCTCCGGACAGACCTCCGAGGCGATGCGCTACATCATGCGCCTCAACGCGGCGGAGGGCTCGGCTAAGAAGGCGGCGATCCCGTACTACTTCGTCGGCGGCAAGACCGGCACCGCCGAGAAGGTGATCGGCGGGCGCTACATTCACAACCGCCTGTTCACGACCTTCATGGCGGCGGCGCCGATGAACGACCCGAAATACCTGTTCGTCACGATCATGGACGAGCCGCAGGGCCTGCCGGAATCGGGCGGCTACGCCACCGCGGCGTGGAATTCCGGCGTCGTCACCGGCAAGGTGATCGAGCGGGTCGCCCCGATCCTCGGCCTGCCGCCGCAATTCGATCCGCCGGTCCGGCCCTTCCCCCAGATGGTCAAGCTCAACGCCTACCACGTGAACCAACTGGGCGGCCCGTGAGCGCGCGGCTCGCCGATCTCTTCCCGGAGGCCGCCGGCCCGGCCGCCAACCTCACCGTGTCGGCGCTCACCGCCGACAGCCGGCAGGTGGCGCCGGGGACCGTGTTCGTGGCCGTGCCCGGCACGAAGGCCGACGGCCGTCTGTTCGCCGCGCAGGCCGCCGGTCGCGGCGCCGTCGCGGTGGCCGGGGAGGGGGATCGCCCCGCCGACCTGCCCGATTCCGTCGCCTGGATCGCGGTTCCGGATGCCCGCCGGGCGCTGGCACTCGCCGCCGCCCGGCTCGCCGGTGCGCAGCCCGGGGCCGTGGTCGCGGTCACCGGCACGGCCGGAAAGAGCTCGGTCGCCGATTTCGTGCGTCAGATCCTGGCCCGGCTCGGCCGCGACGCGGCGAGCCTCGGCACCGTCGGGATCGTCACCAATCGCGGGGCGGAATACGGCTCGCTCACCACCCCCGACCCGGTGACGCTGCACCAGACCTTGGCGCGCCTCGCCCGGGAGGGCGTCACCGAGCTCGCCATGGAGGCGTCCTCCCACGGGATCGAGCAGCGCCGCCTGGACGGCGTGCGGCTGACCGCGGCGGGCTTCACCAATCTCGGCCGCGACCATCTCGATTACCACGCGAGCATCGAGGAGTACCTCGCGGCCAAGCTGCGCCTGTTCACCGACCTGCTGCCGGAGGGCTGCCCGGCGATCGTCAACACCGACGGCGCCTATGCCGACCAGGTGATCGCGGCAGCCGAGGGCGCCGGGCGGCCGGTCCGCACGGTCGGGCGCGCGGGAACGGAGATCCGTCTCGTCTCGGCGATGACCGAGGGCTTCGCCCAGGCCGTCACGCTCCTGCATGCGGACGTGACCCGGACGGTGCGCCTTCCGCTGGTCGGCGATTTTCAGGTCGCGAACGCCCTGGTGGCGGCCGGGCTGGCACTCGCGACACCGGCCGGTGCCGCCGATCCGGAGGGCGTGTTCGCGGCCCTCGACCACCTCACCGGCGTGCCGGGCCGGATGGAGCGGGTCGGCGAGGCGCGGGGCGGCCTGTGCCTCGTCGATTACGCCCACAAGCCCGAGGCCCTGGAGAGCGTGCTGACCGCCCTGCGGCCGTTCGCGTGCGGCCGGCTCGTGGTGGTGTTCGGCTGCGGCGGCGACCGCGACCGGGGCAAGCGCCCGCTCATGGGGGCGATCGCCGAGCGGCTCGCCGACGTCGCGATCGTCACCGACGACAACCCGCGCACCGAGGATCCCGCGCAGATCCGCCGCGCGATCCGCGAAGCGGCTCCGAAGGCTGAGGAAATCGGCGACCGGGCGGCGGCGATTCACGAAGCGGTGCGCCGGCTCGGCCCCGGCGACGTGCTGGTCGTGGCCGGCAAAGGCCATGAAACCGGCCAGATCGTGGGAGATCGCACCCTGCCGTTCTCGGACCACGAGGTCCTGCGCGCCGCCATCGCCGAGGCGACGGCGTGACGGCGATCGGGGACCGACCATGACCGCACTCTGGACCCGCGACGCGCTCGAAGCCGCCACCGGCGGGCGCCTGATCGGCGCGGGCCGCCCGATCACGGGCGCCTCCATCGACACCCGCACGATCGAGCCCGGCGACCTGTTCTTCGCCATTCGGGGAGAGGCCCGTGACGGTCACGACTTCGTCGCCGACGCGCTCGGGCGTGGGGCCGGCGCCGCCGTGGTGAGCGAGGCCCGCGCCGCCGACTTTTCCGCGCACGGACCTGTCCTGGCGGTCCCGGGGGTAGGCGCCGACCCGGTCCTGTCCGCGATGACCCGTCTCGGCGAAGCCGCACGGGCACGTACCGACGCCCAGATCGTGGCGGTGACCGGCTCGGTCGGCAAGACCGGAACCAAGGAAGCCCTGCGCCACGTGCTGGCTGCGCAGGGCGAGACCCACGCCTCCGCGGCCTCCTACAACAATCATTGGGGCGTGCCCCTGACGCTCGCCCGGATGCCGCAGGCCACCCGCTACGGCGTGTTCGAGATCGGCATGAACCACCCGGCCGAGATCGTGCCGCTGACCGCCCAGGTCCGCCCCGACATCGCGCTGATCACCACGGTCGAGCCGGTGCATATCGAGCATTTCGCCTCGGTCTCGGCCATCGCGGACGCCAAGGGCGAGATTTTTTCGGGTCTTGAGCCCGGCGGCGTCGCGATCATCAACCACGACAGCGCGCATTTCGAGCGGCTGCTCGCCCATGCGCGGGCCTCGCGCGCCGGCCGGGTGATCAGCTTCGGCGAGCACCCGGAGGCCGACGTGAGGGCGCACAAAATCGTGCTGCGCCCCGACCTGTCGGTGGTCGATGCCGTGGTGATGGGCCAGCCCGTTACCTACAAGCTCGGCACCGCGGGACGGCACGCGGCCCTGAACTCGCTCGGAGTCATGGCGGTGATCCACGCGCTCGGCGCCGATCTCGCCGAGGCGGCCCTGTCGCTCGCCGGCCTGACGCCGCCGGTGGGGCGCGGCGAGCGCACCGCCCTCGAGATCGAAGGCGGCACGGCCTACCTGGTCGACGAGAGCTACAACGCCAACCCGGCCTCGGTCCGCGCCGCGATCGCGACGCTCGCCGGCATCGAGACCGGCCCGCGCGGCCGCCGCATCGCGGTGCTGGGCGACATGCTGGAGCTCGGTGCGGCCTCGCCGGACCTGCATCGCGGCCTCGCCGAAGCGATCGAGGCCGCCCGGATCGACCTGGTCTTCGCCTCCGGGCCGCTGATGCGCAACCTGTTCGAGGCGCTGCCGGTGAGCCGCCGCGGCGGCGTCGCCGACACCGCCGCCGACCTGATCGAGCCGTTGACCCGCAACCTCCGGTCCGGCGACGCCGTGATGGTCAAGGGATCGAACGGCAGCCGCATGGGGCGGATTGTCGATGTGCTGAAAGCCCGCTACGCGGTCGACCCGGGGCGGCGCGGACTGGCCGCCGCCCCGAGTTCGATCCCGCGTTCCACCCACTGAACCGCCCCAGAATCGGCATGCCCGAGCGTTCGCGACGACCGGTGCCGCCCCCCGAAACCCGCGCCTGAACAAAGGGGCCGAGCGCCCGGATGCTGTACCTTCTCTCGGAACTGAGCGGCACGTTCTCGCCCCTCAATGTCTTCCGCTACATCACCTTCCGCACCGGTGGCGCGCTGTTCACGGCGGGCCTGTTCGTGTTCTGGTTCGGGCCGTGGATCATCTCCCTGCTGCGCCTGCGCCAGGGCAAGGGCCAGCCGATCCGCGAGGATGGGCCGCAGACCCATCTCCTGACCAAGCGCGGCACGCCGACCATGGGCGGGCTGATGATCCTGGCGGGCGCCGTCGTGGCGATCCTGCTCTGGGCCAACCCGCGCAACCACTACGTCTGGGTGACCCTGACCGTGACCCTCGGCTTCGGGGCGATCGGCTTCTACGACGACTACCTCAAGGTGACGAAGCAGTCCCACAAGGGCTTCTCCGGCCGCTTCCGGCTGACGCTGGAGGCGCTGATCGCCGTCGCGGCCTGCACGATCGTCTCGATCTACTCGCCGGTCGCGCTGCAGAACCAGCTCGCCTTCCCGGTCTTCAAGGACGCGCTGCTGAACCTCGGCTGGTTCTACGCGCTGTTTGGGGCCTTCGTGATCGTCGGCGCCGGCAATTCCGTGAACATGACCGACGGCCTCGACGGGCTGGCGATCGTGCCGGTGATGATCGCCTGCGGCACCTTCGGGATCATCGCCTATCTCGTCGGCAACTCGTTCACGGCGAGCTACCTCCAGGTGAACTACGTCCGCGACACCGGCGAGCTCGCCGTCGTCTGCGGCGCGGTGATCGGGGCGGGGCTGGGCTTCCTGTGGTTCAACGCGCCGCCGGCCCAGATCTTCATGGGCGATACCGGCTCCCTGGCGCTCGGCGGCCTGCTCGGCACCATCGCGGTGGCGACCAAGCACGAGATCGTCCTGGCGATCGTCGGCGGCCTGTTCGTCCTGGAGATGATGTCGGTGATCATCCAGGTCGCCTCGTTCAAGCTCACCGGTAAGCGCGTCTTCCGGATGGCGCCGATCCACCACCATTTCGAGCAGAAGGGCTGGAAGGAGCCGCAGGTCGTGATCCGGTTCTGGATCATCGCGGTGATCCTGGCGCTCGCCGGCCTGGCAACCCTGAAGCTGCGCTGAGAAACTGTGTTAGACTGTTTTCCACTACGGCCGATCCCAAACGGGCCCTCATCCTGAGGTGCGGCCGCGAAGCGGGCGCCTCGAAGGAGCCCTCCAGCCGGCCGCGTGATCCCTGGAGGGCTCCGTCAAAGCCCGCTGGCGCGGGCACCTCAGGATGAGGGGTTGGGTGGGATCGGCGATGTTCCCACGTTGAATTGAGTTTCCCATGACACCCGTCACCGTCTTCGCGGGCCAAAAGGTCGCCCTGTTCGGGCTCGGCGGCTCGGGATTGGCCACGGCCAGTGCGCTGAAGGCCGGCGGCGCCGAGGTCGTCGCCTGGGACGACAATGCCGACAGCGTCGCGCGTGCGCAGGATTCGGGAATCGGCACGCAGGATCTGCGCGAGGCCGACTGGTCCGGCTTCAAGGCTCTGGTGCTCAGCCCCGGCGTGCCTTTGACCCATCCGGAGCCGCACTGGACCGTCCGGCTCGCCCGCGAGGCCGGGATCGAGATCATCGGCGATATCGAGCTGTTCTGCCGGGAGCGCCGGGCGCGGGCGCCCGAGGCGCCGTTCGTGGCGATCACCGGCACCAACGGTAAATCGACCACCACGGCGCTGATCGCCCACGTCCTGGCCCAGGCCGGGCGCGACGTGCAGATGGGCGGCAATATCGGCACCGCGATCCTGTCGCTGGAGCCCCCGGATGCCGGCCGCGTCCACGTGATCGAGATGTCCTCGTTCCAGATCGACCTGACCCCGGGCCTCGACCCGACGGTCGGCGTGCTGATGAACATCACGCCGGACCATCTCGACCGCCACGGCACCATGGAGCAGTACGCTGCCATCAAGGAGCGGCTGATCAGCGGCGCGGGCCTGGCGGTGGTCGGCATCGACGACGGCCCGAGCCGGGCCATCGCCGAGCGCCGCACGGGCGACCTCGTGCGCGTCCACGTGCCTAGCAGCGAGGTGCTTTGCACCGACGCCCTGACGGTGCGCGAGGGCATCGTCCGCGATCCCGACGGGACGGCACTCGCCGACGTCAACGGCATCGGCTCGCTGCGCGGCGCCCACAATTGGCAGAACGCCGCCGTGGCGGTGGCGGTCGCCCGGGCGCTGGGCCTCACCGGCGAAGCAATCCAGGCCGGCCTGTCCTCGTTCCCGGGGCTGCCGCACCGGATGGAGGAGGTCGGGCGGCGCGGCGCCGTTCTGTTCGTCAACGATTCCAAGGCCACCAACGCGGATTCCACCGAGAAGGCGCTGACCGCCTTCCGCGACATCCACTGGATCCTCGGCGGCAAGGCCAAGGAGGGCGGCATCTTCCCGCTGGTGCCGTATTTCCAGCGGGTCGCCCACGCCTACCTGATCGGCGCGGCGTCGGACGCCTTCGCGGCGACGCTCGAAGGCGTCGTGTCCTATACCCGCTGCGAAACCTTGGAGGTCGCGGTCCCCAAGGCCGCCGAGAACGCCGCCGCCTCGGGTGCCCCCGAGCCGGTGGTGCTACTCTCGCCGGCCTGTGCCTCCTACGACCAGTTCCGCAATTTCGAGATCCGCGGCGACCGGTTCCGGGAGTTGGTGCAGGCGCTGCCCTGAGGGCGTCGGAAGTCAGGGTTCAAAAGGTCGGCGACCTTTTGCGGGTGCAGGGCGGCGCTCTGCTGTCGAGCTTCGCCTGATGCATCAGGGGCTCCGCCCCCGAACCCCGCCAAAGGGCTGAGCCCTTTGGAAACCCGGTCCGGGCCGCTCAGCGTGCCAGCACCTTGGCGGCGTCCCGGGTGGTGGCGACCGCCTGCGAAACGTCGGCCACGGATTGCGCGATCGCCCCGATATTGCCGGTGATCGCCGTGACCGCGCCGGCGGCGCTCTGCATGCTCTCGGCAAGGTCGCGGGTCACGGCGCTCTGCTCCTCGATAGCCGCCGCGGTGGACACCACGGTCTCGCGCATCACTGAGACCGAGGCCCCGATCGAGCCCAAAGCCACCACCACCTCCTGCGAGACCTGCTGCACGCTGGCGATCTCGCTGTTGATCTGGCCGGTGGCCCGGGCCGCCTGGTCGGCGAGCGCCTTCACCTCCGAGGCGACCACCGCGAAGCCGCGGCCGGCCGCGCCGGCGCGGGCAGCCTCGATAGTGGCGTTGAGGGCCAGCAGGTTGATCTGCCCGGCAATGCTCTGGATCAGGCCGACGATGCTGGACATCGCGGCAGCGCTGTCGGCGAGCCGCTTGGTGTGACCGTCCGCTGCCTGCACGCAGGCATAGGCGGTGTCGGTAGCACCCTGGGAGCGGACGATGCTCTGGGACATCTCGGCCACCGACGCGGCAAGCTCCTCGGCCGCCGCCGCCACGGTCTGGACGTTGCCGGAGGTCGAATCCGCGGCCGACGAGGCCAGCCGAGCGGCATCGGTGGAATGCAGGACCGCGTGCTCGATCGCGCCGAACTTGCTGTCAATCAGCGTCCGGAGATCGGCCAGCAGGCGGACCTGCTCGGTGATGTCGGTGGCAAACTTCACCACCTTGTACGGCCGGCCGGCGGCGTCGAGGATCGGGTTGTAGGAGGCCTGGATCCAGACCTCGCGCCCGTCCTTGCCGAGGCGCCGGAACTGCGCGGCCTGGTAGGTGCCGCTGCGCAGGGCCGCCCAGAACGCCCGATACGCCTCGCTGTCCCGGTAGCCGGGCTCGACGAACAGGCTGTGATGGTGCCCGACCACCTCGTCGCGGCCGTAGCCCATCACGGCGAGGAAATTGTCGTTGGCCTCGATCACCATGCCGTCGAGGTCGAACGCGATCACCGCCTGCACCTTGTGGATCGCCGCGATCTGGCCAGCGCGGTCGGCCTCCTCGGTGCGCTGCCGGGTGATGTCGGTGGCGAACTTCACCACCTTGTAGGGCCGGCCGCGGACATCGAGCATCGGGTTGTAGGAGGCCTGGATCCAGATCGGCCGGCCGCCGCGGCCGACCCGTCGGAACTGGCCGGATTCGAACGTGCCCCCGCGCAAGCGCGCCCAGAACGCCTGGTAGTCCGCCGACTCCCGGTAGCCCGGCTCGACGAACAGGCTGTGGTGCTGGCCGACCACCTCCGGCAGGGTGTAGCCGACCGCATCGAGGAAATTGCCGTTCGCCGACAGGATGCGACCGTCGAGATCGAACTCGATCATCCCCTGGACACGGTCGAGAGCGGCCAGCTTGGCCTGCGCTTCACGGACCTTCAGAGCAGCAAACATGGCGGGTCGGCTTCTGCTGTGCGGATCGGGCCTGGCAAAGCGGCGCTTTCGACGGGCCGCTTTCCGATCCTGGAGGGAATGCATCTCAGAGTTGCATCACCAGAATTAACATTCGATGACTTCCGCCAAAGTACAGACCCGGCGAATACGGTAGTTCCTCCGGCGCACTGGATCCGCCGGATCACGGGGTTCGGCCGGCCATAAGGCTCCGTTTACCATTCCCCCACAGGATCCGGCCCGACCCACGCGGACCGGACTCCGCGCGGCCTGGAGTTCGGTGCCCGGCATGATCTCTCGCGCGGAACGCACACCGCTGACCGACTGGTGGTGGACGGTGGACCGCGGGCTGCTCGCGGCGCTGTTCGCGCTGATGGTGGCCGGCCTGGTCTTCCTGATGGGTGGCGGCCCGCCGGTGGCTGAGCGCATCGGCCTGCCGACCTTCTACTTCCTCAACCGGCAGGCGCTCTATCTCGCGCCGACCATCCTGCTGATCTGCGCGGTGTCGTTCCTGTCCCTGCGCGGCGTGCGGCGGCTCGCGCTGGTCACCTGGATCTGCGGCGTCGCGCTCTGCCTGCTCGCCGGCAAGTTCGGCCCGGAGATCAAGGGCGCACATCGCTGGATCCAGTTCGGGCCGATCGGCCTGCAGCCGTCGGAATTCGTCAAGCCGGCCTTCGTGGTGGTGGCCGCCTGGGCCTTCTCGGAGGGCGCGCAGCGCCGCGACATGCCGGGCGGCTTTCTGGCGATGCTGCTCCTGCCGGTCACCATCGTGCCGCTGCTGCTCCAGCCGGATTTCGGCCAGACCATGCTGATCACCATGGTGTGGTGCGCGCTGTTCTTCGTCGCCGGCCTGCACCTGATCTGGGTGGCGCTGCTTGGCGCGCTCGGTCTCGGCGGCGTGTTCGCGGCCTACCTGTTCTTCCATCACGTCCGCGAGCGATTCAACAAGTTCCTCGACCGCGATTCCGGCGGCGGCTTCCAGGATTTCTGGTCGCGCGAATCCTTCCGCTCGGGCGGCTGGTTCGGCACCGGCCCGGGGGAGGGGGTGGCCAAGCGGCACCTTCCGGACGCACATACCGACTTCATCTTCTCCGTCACCGGCGAGGAGTTCGGCGTGGTCGTCTGCCTGTGCCTCGTGGGCCTGTTCGCCTTCATCGTGCTGCGCGGCCTCAAGCTGGCGCGGCGCACCGACGACACCTTCTCGCGCCTGGCGATCACCGGCCTGACCACGCTGTTCGGCCTCCAGGCCTGCATCAACATGGCGGTGAACACCCAGCTCATGCCGGCCAAGGGCATGACCCTGCCGTTCGTCTCCTTCGGCGGCTCGTCGATGATCTCCCTGGCGCTCGGCACCGGCTTCCTGGTCGCCCTGACCCGCAAGCGCCCGCGCACCGTCCTGCTGAGCCAGAAGCCCCCCGGCACCGCGCCGGCCACCATCGCCGGGGTGATGCGGTGACGGTCTTCACTCCCACGATCCTGCTCTGCGCGGGCGGCACCGGCGGACACCTGTTCCCGGCCGAGAGCCTCGCCCACGCGCTGCGGGCCCGCGGCATCCGGGTGGCGCTCGCCACCGATGCCCGGGTCGACGCGATCGCGAGCGAGTTCCCGGCCTCCGAGGTGGTTACCATCGCCGCGGCGACGCCGTCGGGCCGCTCGCCTCTGAAACGGGCGAGCGCCGTGCTGACGTTGGGCCGCGGCTTCGGCGTCGCCGCCAAGGAGATCCGGCGGATCAACCCGGCCGCCATCGTCGGCTTCGGCGGCTATCCGACGGTGCCGCCGGTCCTCGCCGGCCAGATCCTGCGGGTGCCGACGGTGCTGCACGAGCAGAACGCCGTGATGGGCCGGGCCAACGCCTTCCTGGCCCGGGGCGCCCGGACCATCGCCACCGGCTTCAAGGAGGTCCGCGGCGTACCCGACAAGGCGCGCGCGCCCCGCATCCACACCGGCAACCCGCTCCGCCCGGCGGTGATCGAGGCGGCCAAGATCCCGTTTCCGGCGCTCGGCGACGGCGACGCCCTGCGCCTCCTCGTGTTCGGCGGCAGCCAGGGCGCCCGGGTCATGGGCGAGGTCGTGCCTGAGGCGATCGAGCGCCTGCCCGCTCCCTTGCGCGCCCGTCTGCACCTCGTCCAGCAGGTCCGGCCCGAGGACCTGACCGCGGTGCAGAACCGCTACCTCGCCCTCGGGCTCGCCGGTCTTGAGGCGGCGCCGTTCTTCAAGGACCTTCCGGCCCGCATGGCCGCCAGCCACCTGGTGGTCTCGCGCTCTGGCGCCTCGACGGTCTCGGAGCTTGCAGCGATCGGCCGACCCTCGATCCTGGTGCCGCTGCCCGGATCGCTCGATCAGGACCAGGCCGCCAACGCCGCGACCCTTGAGGCGATCGGGGCTGCCCTTGCCTTGAAGCAGACCGCCTTCACCCCGGATCGCCTCGCCGCTGAGCTGATGGCCTGCTTCGAGACGCCGGCAAAATTGACCGCGGCGGCCGATGCGGCCAGAAGCGCCGGCATCCACGATGCCGCCGAGCGGCTGGCTGACGTCGTCATCGAGACGGCCCGCCGCTTGTAGCAAGGGGGTTTCCAAAGGGCTCAGCCCTTTGGCGGGGTATCGGGGCGGAAATCGCCAGCAGGGCTCCGCCCTGCACCCGCAAAAGGTCGCAGACCTTTTGAAACCATGACGTTACGGAAGGTACGACGACAGATGAAGCTGCCCGACAAGCTCGGCCCCATCCACTTCATCGGCATCGGCGGCATCGGCATGTCCGGCATCGCCGAGGTGATGAGCAACCTCGGCTACACGGTCCAGGGCTCCGACGCCTCGGACAACGCCAATGTCCGCCGGCTGGCCGAGAAGGGCATCCGCACCTTCGTCGGCCACCAGGCCGAGAACGTCGACGCGGCCGCCCTGGTGGTGGTCTCGACGGCGATCCGCCGGGACAACCCGGAGCTCCAGGCCGCCCGCGAGCGCCGCCTGCCGGTGGTCCGCCGCGCCGAGATGCTGGCCGAGCTGATGCGCTTCAAGTCCTGCGTCGCCATCGCGGGCACTCACGGCAAGACCACCACGACCTCGCTGGTCGCGACCCTGCTCGATGCCGGCAACCTCGACCCGACCGTGATCAACGGCGGCATCATCAACGCCTACGGCACCAACGCCCGCATGGGCGAGGGCGACTGGATGGTGGTGGAGGCCGATGAATCCGACGGCACCTTCCTCAAGCTGCCGGCCGACGTCGCCATCGTCACCAACATCGACCCGGAGCATCTCGACCATTTCGGCTCGTTCGATGCGGTGAAGGACGCGTTCCGGCGCTTCATCGACAACATCCCGTTCTACGGCTTCGCGGTGATGTGCACCGACCACCCGGTGGTGCAGGACATGGTCGGCCATATCGAGGACCGCCGGATCATCACCTACGGCGAGAATCCCCAGGCCGACGTGCGCCTGCTCGACGTGGACCTGAAGGGCGGCCAGAGCCGCTTCCGCGTCATGATCCGGGACCGGCGCCCGGGCTTCCGCATGGAGATGGAAGACCTAGTCCTACCGATGCCCGGCAAGCACAACGCGCTCAACGCCACGGCGGCGCTCGCCGTCGCCAACGAACTCGGCGTCTCGCACGACGCCATCCGCCGGGCACTCGCCGGGTTCGGCGGGGTCAAGCGCCGCTTCACCCGCACCGGCGAGTGGAACGGCGCGACGATCTTCGACGATTACGGACACCATCCGGTGGAGATCAAGGCGGTGCTCAAGGCTGCCCGCGCCTCCACCGACGGCAACGTCATCGCGGTGGTGCAGCCGCACCGCTACACCCGGCTGGCCTCGCTGTTCGACGATTTCTGCACCTGCTTCAACGACGCCGATACCGTGATCGTGGCCCCGGTCTACACCGCCGGCGAGGCGCCGATCGAGGGGATCGACCGCGACGCCCTGGTCTCCGGCCTGCGCTCCCGCGGCCACCGCGACGCCCGCCCCCTGGACCGGCCGGAGGAGCTGGCCGGCATCGTCGCCGAGCTCGCCAAGCCCAGCGACTACGTCGTGTGCCTGGGTGCCGGCACGATCACCCAATGGGCCTACGCGCTCCCGGGCGAACTCGCCGCGCGGGGGAAGTGAGGGAGATGCGATCGGCCGAGACGGAACGCGCCCATTTCCGTCGGCATTTGCGGCAATCTCAAACGGAGGCCGAGCGTCGTCTCTGGTACCGCCTGCGCGACCGGCGTCTCGCTGGCTTCAAGTTCGTGCGGCAAGAATCGATGGGACGGTACGTGGCGGATTTCTGCTGTCGCGAGGCGCGCCTGATCGTCGAGATCGATGGCAGTCAGCACGCGGACAACGCGCGTGATCAGATTCGAGATGAATGGCTGACCGCGCAAGGCTACCGCATCCTCCGCTTCTGGAATCCCGAGATCGCGGACAATATCGGTGCGGTTCTGGACACCATCCTGGCCGCGCTTCTCCCCTCTCCCCGCGCGCGGGGAGAGGGCCGCGACGACCTCGTCGTCGGCGCGGCTAGCCCGAAGGGCGAAGGTGAGGGGGCGGCTCCAGGCGAGCCTTTGTCGGAGCCGCCCCCTCACCCTCGGCTGCCGCCTCGATGCGACGACGACAGGGTCGTCGCATCCCTCTCCCCGCAGGCGGGGAGAGGGGAGATCACCCCATGACCGCATCGCTCCACGACCGTATCCGCGCCGCCGCGCCGGCCCTGCGCGGGCGCCTGCTCGCCGACCAGCCGCTGGCCGACCTCACCTGGTTCCGGGTCGGCGGCCCAGCCGAGGTCCTGTTCACGCCGGCCGACGAGGAGGATCTCGCGCGCCTGCTGGCCGCCCTAGAGCCCGATGTGCCGGTGACGGTGATCGGCCTCGGCTCGAACCTGATCGTCCGCGACGGCGGGGTGCCCGGCGTTGTGATCCGCCTCGGCGGCAAGGCGTTCGGCAGCATCGCGGTCGACGGCGACACCCTCCAAGTCGGCACCGCCGTGCCGGATATGCGCCTCGCCAAGGCGGCGGCCGAGGCCGGGCTCGATGGGCTCGCCTTTTATCGCGGCATCCCGGGCTCTATCGGCGGCGCCCTGCGGATGAACGCCGGCGCCCATGGCGGCGAGACCACGGATGTTTTGGTCGAGGCCCACGGCATCGATCGGACAGGTACGCTGCGCCGCTTCAGCCACGCCGCGATGGGCTTTTCCTACCGGCATTCCGGTGCGCCCGAGGACGTTATTTTCACCCGCGCCCTGTTCCGCGGAAAGCCCGGCGACCGCGCCGCCATTGAGGCCGAGATGGAGCGGGTCACCGCCGCCCGCGAGGCCGCGCAGCCGATCCGCGAGCGCACCGGCGGCTCGACCTTCGCCAACCCGGAGGGCGGCAAAGCCTGGCAGTTGATCGACGCCGCCGGCTGCCGGGGCCTGACCCGGGGCGGTGCCCAGGTCTCGCCAATGCACTGCAACTTCCTGATCAACACCGGCGGCGCCACCGCCGCCGACATCGAGGGGCTGGGCGAGGAGGTCCGACGCCGGGTGCGGGAGACCAGCGGCGTCACGCTGCGCTGGGAGATCCGGCGGATCGGAGTACCCGCGACCGAGACCTGAGATCGAGGCGCAGAGGGGACGGATGATGCGTTACGCGGTGATCATCGCGCAGGTAGGCGACACCGGCTCAGCCTAAGTCCCCATTCGAGACTGACCTTCCCGAGGAGCCCACCATGTCCAAGCACGTCGCCGTCCTCCTGGGCGGCTCCTCCGCCGAGCGCGAGGTCTCGCTCAGCTCCGGCGCGGCCTGCGCCGCGGCGCTCGAAGGGGAGGGGTACCGTGTGACCCAGGTCGATGTCGGCGCCGATATCGCCTCCGTGCTCACCGAGCTGCGGCCGGACGTGGCCTTCAACGCCCTGCACGGCCCGGACGGCGAGGACGGCACGATCCAGGGCCTCTTGGAGATCCTGAAGATCCCCTACACCCATTCCGGCGTGCTCGCCTCGGCGCTCGCCATGAACAAGGAGCGGGCGAAGACGGTGATGCGCGCCGCCGGGGTCGACGTGCCGGCGGGCCGGATCGTTAACCGCTTCGAGGCCGCGAAAAACCACCCGCTGCCGCCGCCCTACGTGGTCAAGCCGATCGCCGAAGGCTCCTCCGTCGGGGTCATCATCGTGCGCGACGGCCGGTCGCACCCGCCCCAGATCCTTGCCTCGGAAGAATGGAAGTTCGGCGAGCAAGTCCTTGCAGAACCTTACATAGCCGGTCGCGAGCTCACCTGCGGGGTGATGGGCGACAAGGCCCTCGGGGTGATCGAGGTGAAGGCCTCCACGGGGGAGTGGTACGACTACGACGCGAAGTACGCCCCGGGGGGCTCGGTGCACGTGCTGCCGGCCGAACTTAAACCAAATGTTTACCAGCGTGTCCAAGAGTTGTCGTTAACGGCGCATCAAGCACTGGGCTGCCGGGGCGTCAGCCGTGCCGACCTTCGCTACGACGACACACCGGGTGGAACCGGTTTGCTCGTGGTTCTGGAGGTCAACACGCAACCCGGCATGACCCAGACGAGCCTTGTGCCTGAGATGGCGGCCCATGCGGGCCTGGGTTTCGGTGAGCTCGTCCGATGGATGGTGGAGGACGCTTCTCTGAATCGCTGAGCGGCGGTGACGCTGCCGGTCGCAGCCTTCCCGCGCGCCTCGTCGGCGCTGCGCTGGATCGGCTCACCGGACGCGCGCCTGCCCGCTCTCTCTCGGTGCGCCGGGCCCGCCCGGGCCAGCGGCTGACCGCGCGACTTCCCCGGGGCGCAGGCACTGTGGGCGTCTCTTTGTCTCTCGCCGCCGTGGCGCTCGCCGGTTTCGTGGCGAGCGGGCGCTACGAAGCCTTCGTGGCCGAGCAGGGCCGGCCCCTCGACATCGCAGCGCGGGTCCTCGGCTTCGGCGTCGAGCGCGTGACCATCTCGGGCATCTCCCGGATGTACGAGCGTGAGGTGCTGGCCGCGGCCGGCATCGACTGGCGCTCCTCCGTCCCGTTCCTGGATGTCGTCGAGGTCCGCGAGAAGCTGCTGCGCGTGCCGCTGATCGCTCAAGCCTCGGTCCGGAAGATCTATCCGAACGAGATCGCCATCACCCAGGTGGAGCGCGAGCCCGCCGCCCTCTGGCAGAAGAACGGCGAGATCAACGTGATCGCCGCCGACGGCACCGTGATCGACGCCATGCGGGACGATCGCTACGCCAGCCTGCCCCTGGTGGTGGGCGACGACGCCAACAACAAGCTGCCGGAATATCTCGCCCTCATCGCCGCCGCCGGGCCGCTCTCCGAGCGCATCAAGGCCGGGACCTACGTCTCCGGCCGCCGCTGGACGCTCAAGCTCGACGGCGTCGACGTGCGCCTGCCCGAGAACGAGCCGGCTGCGGCGCTGGCGCGCCTCGTGCGGTTCGAGCGCGAGGCCGGCCTGCTCGAGAAGGACATCATCGCGGTGGACCTGCGCATGCCCGACCGCCTGGTGGTGCGCCTGACCGAGGAGGCCGCCGCCGCCCGCGCGGAAGCCCAGAAGGCGAAGAAGAAGGGCGCAGCCAGCTGATGCCCTCGACCAAGATCTCCGCCCGTCCCGCCTTCTGCGTCCGGTAGTGTCAATGCACAGCCAACACGGCCTCACGCCGCGACTGAAGCCGCTCTCCGCCCGGCGCTCGACCACCCTGTCGGTGCTCGACATCGGCACCAGCAAGGTCGTCTGCCTCATCGCCGAGCTGCAGCCCGCCGAGGCGCTCTCGACCCTGCGCGGCCGCACGCACCTCGCCCGGATCATCGGCATCGGCCATCAGCGCTCCCTGGGGCTGAAGGGCGGGGCGATCGTCGATCTCGCCGCCGCCGAGGGCGCGATCCGCCAAGCGGTGCACGCCGCCGAGCGGATGGCCAAGGTCGAGGTGCAATCGGTCATCGTCAACATGTCCGGCGGCCGGCTCGCCTCGCAGCATTTCCAGGCCCGGGTGAACGTTCGCTCCGGCACCGTCACCGGCAGCGATGTCGAGCGGGTGCTGGAGACTGCGAGCGCCCACGGCGTCAGCCCCGGCCGGGCCGTGCTGCACGCGCTCCCCACCGGCTACGCGCTGGACGGGCAGGGCGCGGTGATCGATCCGTCGGGGATGATCGGCGAGGCCCTCGGGGTCGACCTGCACGTCGTCACCAGCGAGCTCGCCGCCGCCCGCAACGTCATGCTGGCGGTGGAGCATTGCCATCTCGGGGTCGAGGCGGTGATCGCCACGCCCTACGCCGCCGGGCTCTCGGCCCTGGTGGACGACGAGGCCGAGATGGGCGTCTGCGTCGTCGACATGGGCGGCGGCACCACCAGCGTCGGGGTGTTCTCGGGCGGCCATCTCGTCCACGTGGACGCGGTGGCGGTGGGCGGCCACCACGTCACCATGGATATCGCCCGGGGCCTCTCCACCCGCATGGCCGCGGCCGAGCGGCTGAAGACCCTCTACGGCTCGGCCCTCTCCACCCCCTCCGACGAGCGCGACATGATCGCCGTGCACGGGGTTGGCGAGGACGAGGGCGAGGCCCCGGCCCACATCCCGCGCTCGCAGCTGGTGCGGATCATCAAGCCGCGGGTCGAGGAGGTGGTCGAGCTGGTCCGCGACCGCCTGCGCGATGCCGGCTTCGCCGCCCAGGCCGGGCGGCGGGTGGTGCTCACGGGCGGCGCCAGCCAGCTCGTCGGCCTGCCCGAGGTCGCCCGGCGGGTCCTCCAGGGCCAGGTCCGGATCGGCCGGCCGCTCGGGATCCGTGGCCTGCCCGAGGCGGCCAAGGGACCGGCCTTCTCGGCGGCCGTCGGCCTGCTGGTCTACCCGCAGGTGGCGCACGCCGAGCACTTCGAGCCGAGGGGGCACGGCGCCTTCGCGGCCACGGGATCGGACCGGTACATCAGCCGGGTCGGGCGCTGGATCCGGGACAGCTTCTAGGTTTCACCCCCGCCTCGATCGGCGGGGGATCGAAAAAATATCGGCGCCGCAGCGCCGCACGGAAAGCAGAGTAAGCGAGAGGCTCGACACCATGGCCATTACCCTCCAGGCGCCGGACATCCGGGAACTCAAGCCCCGCATCACCGTCTTCGGTGTCGGCGGCGCAGGCGGCAACGCAGTCAACAACATGATCGAGTCGGGCCTGCTCGGCTGCGAGTTCGTGGTCGCCAACACCGACGCGCAGGCGCTCACCTCCTCGAAGGCGGAGCGGGTGATCCAGATGGGCCTGGGCGTCACCCAGGGCCTCGGCGCCGGCTCGCACCCGGAGGTCGGCTCGGCCGCCGCCGACGAGGTGATCGACGAGATCCGCGACCAGCTCTCGGGCGCCCACATGTGCTTCATCACCGCCGGCATGGGCGGCGGCACCGGCACCGGCGCCGCGCCGGTCATCGCCCGCACCGCCCGCGACATGGGCATCCTCACGGTCGGCGTCGTCACCAAGCCGTTCCAGTTCGAGGGCGTGCGCCGCATGCGCACCGCCGAGACCGGTATCCAGGAGCTGCAGGCCGCGGTCGACACCCTGATTGTGATCCCGAACCAGAACCTGTTCCGGGTCGCCAACGAGAAGACCACCTTCGCCGACGCCTTCGCGATGGCCGACCAAGTGCTCTACTCGGGCGTCGCCTGCATCACCGACCTGATGGTCAAGGAAGGCCTGATCAACCTCGACTTCGCCGACGTCCGGGCGATCATGCGCGGCATGGGCAAGGCCATGATGGGCACCGGCGAGGCGTCCGGCGAGAAGCGCGCCAACCGCGCCGCCGAGGCCGCCATCGCCAACCCGCTCCTCGACGACGTCTCCATGAAGGGCGCCCGCGGCCTGCTGATCTCGATCACCGGCGGCTCGGACCTGACCCTGTACGAGCTCGACGAGGCCGCCACCCGCATCCGCGAGGAGGTCGACCAGGACGCCAACATCATCCTGGGCGCCACCTTCGACGAGAGCCTCGACGGCATCATCCGCGTGTCGGTGGTCGCTACCGGCATCGAGCCGCTGCTGATCTCGGCCAACTCGCCGAACAACCCGGCCATCGCCGAGACCGAGCAGCGCATCGCCGAGGTGGCCGAGCGCCTGCGGGCCGAGGCCCGCGCCCGGGCCTCCTCGCCGGTCCCGAGCATCCGCACGGACTCCGTGGGCCAGGCCCCGGTCGGCCAGGCCCCCGCGCAGAGCCCGGCCCCGGCCGCTCCGCAGCAGGCCCCCGAGATGCGCGTCGAGGCCCAGGCCCCGGTCGCCCGCGACGAGGTCGTGCTCGCCCCGGCCCAGCCGCGCGCCGCCGCGCCGTTCGTCCCGGCCCCCGCCCCGCAGCAGGCCGAGCCCGCGCCGCAGTTCCAGGCCGGCCCGTTCGTCCCGCCGCGTCCGGCCGCCCCGGCCGCCGCGCCGCTCGCCCGCGCCCCGCGGATGCCGCAGATCCACGAGCTGCCGCCGATCGCCCAGAACCAGATCCTGGCGAACCGGGCGGCCGAGGAAGCGGCGCCCGAGTCCAAGCGGACCTCGCTGCTGCGCCGTCTCGCCACCGTCGGCTTCGGTGGCCGGCGCGACGAGATGGAGGGCGTGCCCGCCCCGCGGGCCGCGGCCCCGGTCGCGCCGCAGCCGCACGCCGCCCAGCCGCAGCACCTGGCTCAGCCGCAATTGGCCCATCCCCATGTGCCGCCGGCCCCGCGCGCTCCGGTCCCGCCGGCGCCGCAATACCGGCCGGCCCAGGGCGGCCTCGATGCCCAGGGCCGCGTCGCGCCGCAGTCGCGGATGATGGACGACGACCAGCTCGAGATCCCGGCCTTCCTGCGCCGCCAGGCGAACTGAAGACGGCCTCGATCACCGACGAAACGGGGAGCCGACGGGAAACCGCCGGCTCTTCGCGTTGCAGCGACACAACCTTTGATTGTTAAGCGGGAGGACTGGAGTCACAGCGCGGTTAACGTTTGTGACGCTATCCCCAGGCACGTGATGCAGCCGCGCCACAGAATGGCCGTCGGTTAGCCACGCATTAACCAAGCTTTAAGCCTTTGTGCCGACAGCTTTTTAGCAGCTCCAAGCAGCAAGCGTGTCTGTAACAGAGCGTAAGAATCCGTGATTTGGCTGCCCTGTGCGGTGCAGCTATAGACACTCGCAGACCAATGAGACGCGCTGCAGGACACAACCTGATAGCGCGATAGGGGCTTCAAGCAGCGGACGGATCGGACAGTTTCCTCACCATCCCCGGTCGGGATGGCGGGACCTGATCGCGGCCGGGGGCTAATGAATGCGAACGCATAAACAGACGACCCTGAAGGGGCCGGTGACGCTCTCAGGCGTAGGGGTCCATTCCGGGAACCCGGCCGAGATTACGATCCGACCCGCTCCGGCCAATCACGGTATCGCGTTTCTTCGAACCAGCACCACCCACGGCAATGACCGCCTGATCAAGGCCCATCACGCCCTCGTCTCCGCCACCGAACTCTGCACCGTCATCGGTGATGTCGAGACCGGCGCCGTCGCCACCATCGAGCATCTGATGTCCGCCCTCTACGGGCTCGGCGTCGACAACGCTCTGGTCGAGATCGACGGGCCGGAAATGCCGATCCTCGACGGGTCCGCCCTCCAATTCGTCCAGGCCATCGACAAGGTCGGCATCGCCTCTTGCGCGACGCCGCGCCGCTGGCTGAAGGTCCTGCGCCACGTCCGCATCGAGACCGGCCGCGCCTTCGCGGAACTCCGCCCGATCGATCGGGGCTTCCGCCTCGACGTAGAGATCGATTTCGACAGCCCGGTGATCGGCCGCTCGCGCAAGGCGATGGACCTGTCGCCCGCCACCTACCGCCGCGAGATCGCGGGCGCCCGCACCTTCGGGATGATGAAGGACGTGGAGCGCTACTGGAAGGCCGGTTTTGCCCTCGGCGCCTCCCTGGAGAACACCGTCGCGGTCGGCGAGACCGCGGTGGTCAACCCCGAGGGCCTGCGCTTCCCGGACGAGTTCGTCCGCCACAAGATCCTCGACGCGGTCGGCGACCTCGCCTTGGCCGGCCTGCCGATCCAGGGCGCCTACCGCTCCTATTGCGGCGGACACCGGATGAATGTCGGCGTCCTCTCCGCCCTGTTCGCCGACCGGTCCAACTATGCCATCGTCGAGGCGCAGGGCTCGCGCCGCGAGGCCGTGCTCTCGGAACTCGGCGTCGGCCTCGGCATCGCCGCCTTCGCCGGCGAACTCTGATCCCGAACCTGTCACCCGCGGGCCACAGCCGGCAACCGATCCAGGCTGCCGCAGCCTTGCCGCTTTCGTGCCCGAATCAAACGTCACGGTTTAACGGTCCGTGAACGACGGGCACGGCCCGGTCGGGCCGGATCCACATCACGCGATGGCACGACGGCGCGGGACGTGCGCCGGTTCCGGGAAAGAGCGCCAGATGCCTGTCACCATTCGTCATCGCCGGGCAGCTGCCTTCATGGCGCCTCTCGTGGCCGTTCTCGGCCTGGGCCTCGGCGGCTGCGACTTCGACCCGACCAATCTCTTCGCCGAGAAGTACAAACCCGAAGTCGTGCCGGATGTCCCAGCGGACAAGCTCTACAGCGAGGGCTTGGCCAAGCTGGAGGACAGCGACTACGAGGGCGCCGTCAAGAAGTTCGACAACCTCGACAAGCAGTACCAATATTCCGAATGGTCCCGGAAGGCGCTGCTGATGACGGCCTACGCCAATTACGAGGGCCAGAAATACGACGAGGCGATCAGCGCCGCGAAGCGGTACCTGCAGCGCCATCCGGCCAGCAAGGACGCCGCCTACGCGCAGTACCTAATGGCGATGTCGAACTATAAGCAGATCCCGGACGTGACCCGCGATCAGGACCGCTCGGAGAAGGCACTGGTCGCCCTTCAGGAGCTGGTCCAGAAGTATCCGACCTCCGAGTATTCGAACGACGCGCGATCCAAGATCCAGATCACCCGCGACCAGCTCGCCGGCAAGGAGATGGAAGTCGGTCGCTTCTACCTGGAGCGGCGCAACTTTCCGGCCGCGATCAACCGCTTCCGCGACGTGGTCGCCAAGTACCAGACCACCCGCCACGCCGAGGAGGCGCTGGAGCGCCTGACCGAGGCGTACTGGGCGCTCGGCATCACCCAGGAGGCGCAGAACTCCGCGGCCGTGCTCGGGCACAACTTCCCGGACAGCCCCTGGTACAAGGACGCGCACGCGCTCCTGGCCCAGGGCGGCCTCGAGCCCCGCGAGGAGAAGACCTCGTTCCTCTCCAAGATCTACCGGACCGTGACCGGCAAGACCGCCTCGGCCGAGTGACAAAACCGGCAGGCCGCGGCCTACCCGATCATGCCCCAGGGCCCGGAGCTACCGCTCCGGGCCTTTCGCGTCCGCGCACCCCCGCGTCACCGGAGATGCGCCGCGGCGCATTTTTGGGGTGAATCCGCGCCGCAGCGGCCTTATGTCTGCGGTCCCATCCTCAGGAATCCCGTCGCCGCATGCTGGCGCAGCTCGCGATCCGCGACATCGTTCTGATCGACAGGCTCGAACTGAATTTCCGGACGGGGCTGAGTGTCCTGACCGGAGAGACGGGCGCGGGCAAATCGATCCTGCTCGACGCCTTCGCCCTGGCCCTGGGCGGCCGCGGCGATGGCCGGCTCGTGCGCCACGGCGAGCAGCAGGGCGGCGTCACCGCGGTGTTCGACCTGCCCCTGGACCATCCGGCCCGCCAGATCGCGGCCGAGGCCGAGATCGACACCGAGGGCGACCTGATCCTGCGCCGGACCCAGATGGCGGACGGCCGCACCCGCGCCTTCGTCAACGATCAGCCGGTGGGCGTGCAGGTCTTGCGGGCGATCGGCGCTGCGCTGGTGGAGATCCACGGTCAGCACGACGATCGGGCGCTGGCCGACCCGGCCTCGCACCGAGCGATCCTCGACGCCTTCGGGGGGCTGCAGAGCCAACTGGCGAAAGTCGCGACGGCGGCCAAGGCCGTGCGCACCGCCCGCACCGAGCTCGCCGAGCACCGCGCCCGCATCGAGGCGGCCCGCAAGGAGGCCGACTTTCTGCGCCACGCGGTGGAGGAACTCGCCGCCCTGGCGCCGCAGCCCGGGGAGGAGGCCCAGCTCGCCGAGCGCCGCAGCATCATGCAGCAATCGGAAAAGGTTGCCCGCGAGCTGAACGAGGCGCTGGACGCGGTCGGCGGCCCGCATTCGGGCGTGCCGCATCTCTCCGCCGCCCTGCGCAAGCTGGAGCGCCGGGCCGGCCAGCTCCCGGCGCTGATCGATCCCTGCGTCACCGCCCTCGACGCCGCGATGGTCGCCCTCGACGAGGCGCGCGCCGTGCTGGATGCGGCCGTGGCCGAGACCGAGTTCGATCCGCGTGACTTGGAGCGGGCGGAGGAGCGGCTGTTCGCGCTGCGCGCCGCATCCCGCAAATACGACGTCCCGGCCGATGATCTCGCCGCCCTGGCCGAGCGCTATGCCGGCGAGGTCGCGACCCTCGATGCCGGGGAGGCGGCCCTCGAAGGGCTCGAACAGGCCCGCGCCAAGGCCGAGGCGGCCTATGCCGAGGCGGCGGACAAGCTCAGTGCTGGGCGCCGCCGGGCGGCCAAGCAGCTCGACGCCGCCGTGAAGGCCGAGCTGCCGCCACTGAAGCTGGAGCGCGCCCGGTTCATCACCGAGATCGCCACCGACCCGGAGGCGCGCGACGCCGCCGGTATCGACCGGGTCGAGTTCTGGGCGCAGACCAATCCCGGGACCAAGCCCGGCCCGATGATGAAGGTCGCCTCCGGCGGCGAGTTGTCGCGCTTTATGCTGGCCCTGAAGGTGGTGCTCGCCGACAAGGGCTCGGCGCCGACCTTGATCTTCGACGAGATCGATACCGGCGTCGGCGGCGCGGTCGCCGACGCGATCGGCCTGCGCCTGGCCCGGCTCGCCAGCACCGTGCAGGTGGTGGCGGTGACCCACGCGCCCCAGGTGGCCGCCCGCGCGAGCACCCATTTCCTGATCGCCAAGGCCCCCGTGAAGGGGGCCGGCCGGGTCGCCACTCGGGTCGCGAGCCTCCCAGTGGCGGAGCGCCGCGAGGAGATCGCCCGCATGCTGGCCGGCGCCACCGTAACCGACGAGGCCCGGGCGGCGGCGGCCCGGCTGCTGCAAGGTGCGGATGCGTGAACGCCCATCAACCTTAACCGTTGGTTGAGCGTAACCTTTCGTTAACCATTTCTGACGACACTGATCCCATCCCGGTACCGTGGTCAGGCGTACGCGGTTGAAGGGCGGGAGGAACGCATGAAGCCGTCAATCGTCGCGTCCGAGGGGCGCCCGCATCCGGGTCGGTCCCTCAAACAGGCGATCGACACGCAGCAGCTCGGCCTGACGCTTCGCACCGTCTACGAGGGCAGCGTCGACACGCAGCCGATCACCGATACCCACGTCGAACTGCTCCTGCGCCTGCGCCAGAAGGAGCGGGAGCTGCGCCGGGTCGGCTGAAACCGCGCCCGGACCGAATCCATATTCGCTCCGGCGGATATTTCTGTCGTCGGATGCTACCAGCGCCGCGATCCGGGCTGCCGGCGGTACTCCGCCGCCCGGATCTGCGTCAGGATCCGATCGAGATTGACCAGAAGTTCGGCCTCCTCGCGGCGTGCCTGTGCGATCGCCGCGGCGTCGGTGCCGTAGCGCTGACGCGCCTGCGCCAGGGTCAGCGCGCGCTCCACGGCCTCGCGATCCGCGTGCAGGGCCTGCCAGGCCGCGTCGGGACCCTCCTCTGCGTCGGTCCCCTGGTCAGCCACGATCCGAACACCTTCCTGGCCTCGCGGGCAGCACCGCCCAGCGCCGCCTCCGGGTTTGAACGCGCGAGCGCCCCAAACCGTGCCCTCCGCCCTGCGGCGCGGTGTCATGCCGATGTCATCTGCCTGTCGTAACGCCCGACCCATCGGGCGGCCGGCGCCGGGTCTCTTGGAAGACCGGCCGCACAGCTCTGCCGCGGGCATGGGCTTGCCGGCAGTGAGGCGCAGGCTTTCGCCCGACGGCAACGGAGATACCCTTGAGACCCTTCGCTTACGCGCTCGCCGTCGGCCTCGCGACGGTTCAGCTGGCGTCCGCGGCACTCGCTGCCGACATCACAGGTGCCGGCGCCACGTTCCCATTCCCGGTCTACTCCAAGTGGGCCGAAGCCTACCGCAAGGAGACCGGTTCGGGACTGAACTACCAGTCCATCGGCTCCGGCGGCGGGATCAAGCAGATCCAGGCCAAGACCGTCGATTTCGGCGCCACCGACGCGCCGCTGAAGGGCGAGCAGCTGGCCAAGGACGGCCTCGTCCAGTTCCCCACCGTGATGGGCGGCGTCGTGCCGGTGGTGAACATCGCCGGCCTCGAGCCCGGCAAGCTGAAGCTCACCGGTGACGTGCTGGCCGACATCTACGCCGGCAAGATCTCGAAGTGGTCCGACCCGCGGATCGCGAAGCTCAACGAGGGCGTGAAGCTCCCCGACGCAACCATCACCCCGGTCTACCGGTCCGACGCCTCGGGCACGACCAACATCTTCACCACCTACCTGTCCCAGGCCTCCGAGACCTGGAAGAAGGATTACGGCGCGGCCACCACGATCTCCTGGCCGGTCGGACAGGGCGGCAAGGGCAACGAGGGCGTGACCGCCACCGTCAAGCAGGTGCCGAACGCCATCGGCTACGTCGAATCCGCCTACGCCAAGCAGAACAAGCTCGCCTACGCCCTGGTCCAGAACAAGGCCGGCAAGTATCCGCAGCCGGACGACAAGGCCTTCCAGGCCGCTGCCGCCAGCGCCGATTGGAAATCCGCTCCGGGCTTCGGTATCTCGCTGACCAATCAGCCGGGCGACGACGCGTGGCCGATCACGGCGGCGACCTTCATCCTGGTCCACAAAGATCCCGCCGATCCGGCCAAGGCCGCCGATACGCTCAAGTTCTTCGATTGGGCCTATAAGAACGGCGGCAAGCTCGCTGCCGACCTCGATTACGTGCCGCTGCCGGACAACGTCGTCGGTTTGATCCACGAAGAGTGGAAGACCGTGAAGGGTAAGGACGGTAAGCCCGTCTTCAACATCTAAGTGCATTGGGGAGGGGGTTTGCAGCCTCCTCCCTCGCATCGCGGACCGCACCGCGCTACCAAGCCCCCTTCGCAGAGAATCGCGGATGCCCGCTTTGACCGAGACGATTGCCCTCGCACGACCCCGCGCCGCCGCCGCGCGCAAAGGGCCGAGCCGGAGCCTCGACACCCTGTTCCGGGTCTGCTCCTACGGTGCGGCATTGTTCGTGCTGGTCGTGCTCGCCGGCATCCTGGGTTCGATCCTGTACGGCGGCTGGCCGGCCTTCCGCGAATTCGGCTTCGCCTTCCTGACCTCCAGCGCCTGGAATGTCGGGACCGAGCAATACGGCGCCCTGGTCGCCGTCATCGGCACCGTGGCCTCCGCCACCCTGGCGCTCCTGATCGGCGTGCCGGTCTCCCTGGGGATCGCCGTCTACCTCACGCAGCTCTGCCCGGGCTGGGCCCGCAAGCCGGTGGCGATGACCATCGAGCTGCTCGCCGCGGTGCCGAGCATCATCTACGGCATGTGGGGCCTGTTCGTGTTCGCGCCGCTCTTCGCGCGCGTCATCCAGATCCCGGTCTCGAACCTGGTCGAGGGCCTGCCGATCGTCGGCACGCTGTTCTACGCAAGGGTGCCGTCCGGCGTCGGCGTGTTCACCGCCGGCATCATCCTGGCGATCATGATCGTGCCGTTCATCGCCTCGATCGCCCGGGACATGCTCGACCAGATCCCCACCGTGCTGCGCGAGAGCGCTTACGGGATCGGCTGCACCACCTGGGAGGTGGTGCGCCACGTGCTCGTGCCGCAGGCCTCCGTGTCGATCATCGGGGCGATCATGCTCGGCCTCGGGCGGGCGCTCGGCGAGACGATGGCGGTGACCTTCGTGATCGGCAACGCCAACCGCCTCTCGGCCTCGATCTTCGATCCGAGCTCGACCATCGCGTCGCGGATCGCCAACGAGTTCAACGAGGCCGACGGGCTCCAGCTCAACGCCCTGATGGCCCTGGGCTGCATCCTGTTCGTCATCACCTTCGTGGTGCTCATCATCGCCCGGCTGCTGACGCGGCGCGTCAAGGCTGCCTGAGGAGGGCTCACGATGGACGCGTCCAATCCCATGACCCAAGCTGATGCCGCGCCCCGGCGCTCCGGGCGGGTCCGCCACAGCCGGCGGGTCGCCGACCGGGTGCTGCGCACCGCCTGCCTGGTCGCCACCGTGGTCGGCGCCGTTGTGCTCGGCTCGATCCTGCTGATGCTGATCATCCAGGGCATCCGCGGCTTCTCGCCGGACCTGTTCATGCACCCGACCCCGGGACCCGGCTCCGCGGGCGGCGGCATCGCCAACGCGATCCTGGGCAGCCTGGTGCTCACGGGGATCGGCATCAGCATCGCGACGCCGATCGGCGTGATGGCCGGCACCTACCTGGCTGAATACGGCCGGTTCTCCAAGATCGCCGGACTGATCCGCTTCCTCAACGACATCCTGCTCTCGGCGCCGTCCATCCTGATCGGCCTGTTCGTCTACACCCTGATGGTGCGGCCGATGGGGACCTATTCGGGCTGGGCCGGCGGCGTGGCGCTGGCCATCATCGCCGTGCCGGTGATCGTGCGCACCACCGAGGACATGATGCGCCTGGTGCCGAGCACCCTGCGCGAGGCCGGGGCGGCGCTCGGCGCTCCGCCGTCAAAGGTGATCGTCAGCGTCACCTGGCGGGCGGCCTCGGCCGGCATCGTCACCGGGATCATCCTGGCGCTGGCCCGCATCGCCGGCGAGACCGCGCCGCTGCTGTTCACCGCGCTCAACAACAATTCCTGGTTCTCCCCCGACCTGATGGGCGGCGTCGCGAACCTGCCGGTGATGATCTACCAGTTCGCCCTCTCGCCCTACCCGAACTGGCAGAGCCTCGCCTGGGCTGGGGCGCTCCTGATCACGGTAACGATCCTGGTGCTGTCGATCATCGCCCGCCTCGTCATCAAGCCGCAGATGTCGCGCTAGACTTTTAACTTTGCATCATTCTTCCCGAAAGCCGGGAGACACCTTTCGGGATGATGCCCTGAGACCCTTCTCGAGGACACGACGATGAACGCCGCCTCCGCGATCCCGACGGTCGATCTCACCCGCAACCACGCCGACGAGGGCGGGGCGGTCCGGATCGCCGTGAAGGGTTTGAATTTCTACTACGGCAGCTTCCACGGGCTGAAGAACGTCGACATCAACTTCCATGACCGGCAGGTCACGGCGCTGATCGGCCCGTCCGGCTGCGGCAAGTCCACCCTGCTGCGCTGCTTCAACCGGATCTACAGCCTCTATCCGGAGCAGCGGGCCGAGGGGCAGATCCTGCTCGACGGCGAGAACGTGCTGGATCCCTCCGTCGACCTGAACGAGCTGCGCTCGCGCATCGGCATGGTCTTCCAGAAGCCGACGCCGTTCCCGATGTCGATCTACGACAACGTCGCTTTCGGGCTGCGCCTCTACGAGAAGCTGCAGAAATCCGAGCTCGACGAGCGGGTGGAGCAGTCCCTGCGCAAGGCCGCCCTCTGGGACGAGGTGAAGGACAAGCTGCGCCAGGCCGGCACCGGCCTCTCGGGCGGGCAGCAGCAGCGCCTGTGCATCGCCCGCACCGTGGCCCAGCGCCCGGAGGTGATCCTGTTCGACGAGCCGACCTCGGCGCTCGACCCGATCTCCACCGGCCGCATCGAGGAGTTGATCGAGCAGTTGCGCGACGAGTTCACCATCGTGATCGTCACGCACAACATGCAGCAGGCGGCGCGGATCTCGCAGTTCACCGCCTTCATGTATCTCGGTGAATTGATCGAGTTCGGCCCCACGAACCGGATGTTCATGAATCCGGTCGAGCAACGCACACAGGATTACATCACTGGCCGGTTCGGTTAAATTTTGGTTGAAGCTTTCTCTGTAGAGCCGAATACCGCTTCGGCGTTCGTTCGTACGCCGGCTACAAGACGCGGGGCTGTGCCCGATCGCAAGATCCTCGGGCTCAGCTTCGGAACATGCTGCCTTGGTCCGGGAACATCGATGTCGTCCGGCGGTTTCTCGTCGCGTATCGAATCCGAAAAGCCGGACTTTACCTCTCCGCATCATGTTCTAGACTGTACAAGGGACTGGGTACCGAGGCACACGCCTCGGTCTCCGTGACCAAAACGGCGGGTTTCCGCCAGACCTCGCGGATCAAGGTTTGCGGGACGCCATCGAAGGATCGACCATGCCCGGCCATATCGTCAGCTCCTACGACACCGACCTGGATGACCTGCGTCGCTCGATCTCCGAGATGGGCGGCGTTGCCGAGAAGATGGCCACCGAGGCGACCGACGCCCTGGTCCGCCGGGACGACACCCTCGCCCAGGCGGTGATCCTCGCCGACAAGCGCCTCGACGCGCTCCAGCGCGAAATCGAGGAGCGGGCCGTGCTGCTCATTGCCCGGCGCCAGCCCCTGGCGATCGACCTGCGCGAGACCATCTCGGCGATCCGCGTCTCCGGCGACTTGGAGCGGATCGGGGATCTCGCCAAGAACGTCGCCAAGCGCGTCGTGGCCATCTCCGATCAGGCCCCCGCCCAGAAGATCGTGCTCGGCGTGCGCCACATGAGCGACCTCGCGGAGGCCCAGCTCAAGGACATCCTCGACGCCTATGCCAGCAGCGACGTCAAGGCGGCCTACGATGTCTGGGAACGCGACGGCGAGATCGACGCCCTGTACAATTCGCTGTTCCGCGAACTCCTGACCTACATGATGGAGGATCCGCGCAACATCTCGTTCTGCACGCATCTGCTGTTCTGTGCCAAGAACGTCGAGCGGATCGGCGACCACACCACCAACATCGCCGAGACGATCCACTACCTCGTCACCGGCGAGACCCTGGCCGGCGAGCGGCCGAAGAACGATGCGTCGAACTACGCGACGGTCGGCCCCGCCGCCACGGCCCCCTGAGGCGCGGCGCGCTGCGATCGGCGCAGTGCGCAATCCGCCTGTGGGACAGAGGCAGATTGAGGGTGCGGGCGGGTTGAGGGAGCGCGGCGACTGCCGCACCATCGCCTTGCCCAAGCTCTCTGGCGCGGGCGGGCCGTCCGGTGCCGTCTACGGAACAGGTTATCGAACGTGAGCATGCAAGTCCTGATCGTCGAGGACGAGGAGGCCCTGACCACCCTGCTGCGCTACAACCTCGAGGCCGAGGGCTTCTTGGTGGACTCGGCCTCACGCGGTGACGATGCGGAGCTGCTCCTGGCCGAGCGCACGCCCGATCTCGTCCTGCTCGACTGGATGCTGCCGGGCCTCTCGGGGATCGAACTGTGCCGCCGCATTCGCGCCCGGCGCGAGACCGAGCGGCTGCCGGTGATCATGCTCACCGCCCGGGGCGAGGAGGGCGATCGCGTCCGCGGCCTCGGCACCGGGGCCGACGATTACATCGTCAAGCCGTTCTCGGTTCCGGAACTGCTCGCCCGGGTCCGGGCGCTGCTGCGCCGGGCCAAGCCGGCCCATGTCGCGGACCGGCTGGCGGCCGGCGATATCGAGCTCGACCGCACCGGCCACCGGGTCCGCCGTGCCGGCGAGGAGCTTCATCTCGGCCCGACCGAGTTCCGCCTGCTCGAATTCCTGATGCTGGCGCCTGGCCGGGTCTTCTCCCGCGAGCAGTTGCTCGACGGGGTCTGGGGCCACGACGTCTATATCGACGAGCGCACCGTGGACGTGCATGTCGGGCGCTTGCGCAAGGCGCTCAACGCGCCGCGGCAGGCCGATCCGATTCGCACCGTGCGCGGCTCGGGCTACGCCTTCGACGAGACGTTCTCGCTGGAGGCCTAGCGCGCCGTACCGGTCAGCGGGCCAGCGCCGCGCTTTTGTTCGCAGATGCCGGCACCGTCTCTAGGGCCGACAGAACCGTCCCCTCGGTGAGGATCTGCGGCAGAACCTGGGGCTCTCCCGTTCCGGTGTAGAGCAGGTACAGCGGCACGCCGCTGCGCCCGTGCTTCTCCAGCAAGCGGGTGATCTCGGGGTTCTGGTTGGTCCAGTCGCCCTTCAGGTAGGTGACGCCCCGGTCCGTCATCGCGGTCCGCACCGCCTTGGTCGAGAGCGAGGTCGTCTCGTTGACCGCGCAGGTGATGCACCAAGCCGCAGTCATGTTCACAAAAACCGGCCGGCGCTCGTTCACCAGCGCGTCGAGGCGGGCCTGGGTGAACGGCTCGATGCCGTTGGTGACCGCCTGGGCCGGGGCACCTGCCCGGTCGCGGTCGAGGCTCAGCGTGAGGGCGGCGACGGCCAGGATGGTCACCAGCGCCAGCCCCTGGACGACCCGCCCGACCCGCGGGGTGGCGGCGCGCCCGTGCTCCCAGGCCCAGGCGGCGAAGCCCACTAGCACGAGACCGATCAGGCCGGCGAGCAGCCCCTGCGGGCCGACCTGCTGCGCCAGGACCCAGACCAGCCACGCCACCGTGGCGTAGACCGGGAAGGCCAGGACCTGCTTCAGGGTCTCCATCCAGGCACCCGGACGCGGCAGAGCCCGCAGGGCCGGTGGCCACAGGGTGAGCGCCAGAAAGGGCAGGGCGAGGCCGAGCCCGAGGCTCGCGAACACCGCGAGCGCGACACCGGCGCTCTGGGTCAGGGCAAAACCCACCGCCGAGCCCATGAACGGCGCCGTGCAGGGGGTCGCCACCAGGGTGGCGAGCACGCCCGTGAAGAACGAGCCGCTGAGCCCCGAGCGCCGGGCGAGCCCGTCCCCGATCCCGGCGAGCCGCCCGCCGAGATGAACCACGCCGGACAGGCTCAGGCCCATCGCCAGGAGTAGATAGGCGAGCCCGGCCACCACGGCGGGCGATTGCAGCTGAAAACCCCAGCCGATCGCTGCCCCGCCGCCCTTCAAGGCGAGCAGCAGGGCGGCCAGCCCGAGGAAGCTCGCTAGTACGCCGGCCGTGTAGGCGAGGCCGTGCAGCCGCACGCGGGCGGGACTCTCACCCGCGTGCCGCACGAGGCCGAGCACCTTGATCGATAGGACCGGGAAGACGCAGGGCATCAGGTTGAGAATCAGGCCGCCGAGGAAGGCGAGCCCGGCCGCGGTCGCCAGCGTCAGCGCGTCGAAGGCGGGGGCGGGCGGCGGCGTCGCCAAGGTCTCGGCCGCTACCGCCGGGGCCGGCAGCACCGGCTCGTCCCCGTACGCGAAGGCGAGGCGGTGCGTGCCGGCGTCGGTCGCCTCTTCGACGGTCAGCACGCCCGGCAGGGCGGCCGGCGCCGGCTCGGCCGGGCTGCTCCGGGCGAGCGTGAGATGCAGGCCCGATTCGTCGACCGTCATGACCTGGGCGGCGGCGTTGTCGATGGCGGTCTCAGCATAAGGGAAGAAGGACGCGCCCTTGATCGTCTCGGGCTTGAGGCCGGTGGCGGCGAAATCGAGCTGCAGCGTGTCGCCCTGGCTCGAGAGGCGCAGAGGCCAGAGCGCCGGGGCGGGCAGGGCGGCCCGGGCCCGCTCGAATAGAGCGGCCTGGCCGGCGTCAGGCCGGGGCTCGCCCACCGGCAAAGTCAGGGCGAGATCGGCGGAGCCCGGCACGCACTCGGTCTCGCAGACCAGATAGGTCAGCTTGGCCTGGATCCGCACCGGATCGGCCGGATCGAGGCTCGGCGGCGGCGTCACCGGCACGAGCAGCGTGACCTCGCCCTCGTAGCCGTAATTCATCAGCGTCGCGATCGCGATGCGCTCAGGGGCCGGCCACCGGATCGCGCCGGCGTTGAAGCCGGCCGGCAGGGTCCAGGTCACCTCCGGCGGCAGGCCGGAATCGCCCGGATTGCGCCAATAGACGTGCCAGCCCGGCTTCACCTGCATCCGCACCGCCAGCGTGAACGGCTGCGCGCCCGCCACTGCCACCGGCTCGGCCACGAGGCTCACTTGCACGAGGTCGGGCGGCGTGCGGAAGCCCTGGGCCGACGCGGCCGACTGGCTCGCGGCGAGCATCAGGAGCAGGAAGGCGAGGCGGCGGATCATGCTGTCCCTTCGCGCGCGAAGCGGTCGCGGTTTCACCCGGATGTCTTCGGGATCGGCGCGGGCTTTTCCGTGACGAGAAGACTTATAGCGCGGGGGTCCGCACCCTGTCCTCCGCCCAACACCGCAAGGCCGAGACCATGACGCCGCTGGGGTCGCTCAGCGGGGCTCGAACAGGATGAGGTAGAGAGGAACGCCCGTCGGTGATCCGCCCTCAGGTGAGCCAGCCGGTTGACCGCGGACCGGGCTGTCTAGAGCGCCGCCCGCGCGTCGGTTTGCAGGAAGGAGAGGGACGGATCGTAGTCGGCGGCGTGCCGCCGGTCCTGCAATTCGACGACCGCCCGGGCTATCGTTTGCATATGGACGTCGAACCCGCCTGTCGGCTCGCAAGATCTGATCTTCTGTTTGAGATTATTTTTATCAATTTGTTCGCATAAAATTCTTAATCGCTGATGGGATATTGAGCGATAGGCCAGGGTCCAAATAGGACTTCCTCGCACTCTTCTGCCGACCATCTCATCAGCTGCGGCAGTCAAGATCGCGTGAAACAATCCGTAGTAGGCATTCGAGAATGCACGACGCAAATCGGCTTGACGTAACGAGCCACGATCGATTTGAAGAAGAAAAGCATCTGCCTGTACGAACAGATGTTCAGGATCAATCAGCGCCAAGTTCGTCAAGCTCGCGCTGCTCGGCATACTCGACGACCACGCGCAGCGTCTCGCCGGCCTTCTGCAAGGCTTTGCGCATGGCCAAGCCGGCATCGAGCAGCTTGTCGCCGTCGAGTTGGTCGATGGCGTTGTCGGAGACGATCAACTGAACGCGACGGACATCCTCGCCGTCGGAGCCTTCCATGTCGCCGAGGTGGACAGCCTGCACCAGGGCGCTGCCGAAGGACGCGTTGGCGGCCTTCTTGGCGACTTCGGCGAGATCCGGAGAACGTCGGGGCATGAGCTACCACCCTTGATGATCCGGGTCGGCCAGCCCATGCGCGGATGACCAGACGCCGACTCGGAGGTCCGTTCACTCTGTAGCGCCACCTTCGCCCGCACAAGGCCGCGCCTGGAGCAACCGCTCGTCCCTCAATCCGCCAGCGGCGCCGTCGCGCGGTCCAGCCACGCGCGGGTTTCCGCATCGAGGTGCGGCGCGAGGGTGTCACGCACCCGGGCGTGATAGGCGTCGATCCAGGCCCGCTCCTCCGGCGCGAGCAGGTCGAAGCGGATCAGCCGCCGGTCGTAGGGGGCGAGCGTCAGGGTCTCGAAGCCGAGCATCGGGCGCTCGCCGCCGGGGATCGCGCGCGGCTCGACCAAGACGAGGTTCTCGATCCGGATGCCGTAGGCCCCGGACGCGTAGTAGCCGGGCTCGTTCGACAGGATCATGCCGGGCTCCAGGGCCACCGTCCCGGTCTTGGCGATGCGTTGCGGCCCCTCATGGACCGACAGGAAGGCGCCGACGCCGTGGCCGGTGCCGTGGTCGAAATCGAGCCCCGCCTGCCAGAGCGGCGCACGGGCGAAGGCGTCGATCTGGGCGCCGGTGGTGCCCTTCGGGAAGACCGCTCGGGCGATGGCGATGTGCCCCTTCAGCACCCGGGTGAAGCGGTCGGCCATCTCAGCGCTGGGTTCGCCGACCGCGACCGTGCGGGTGATGTCGGTGGTGCCGTCCGGGTATTGCGCGCCGGAATCGATCAGGAACAGCTCGCCCGGCCGCACCACCCGGTCGCTGGTGCGGGTGACCCGGTAATGGACAATCGCCCCGTTCGGGCCGGAGCCCGAGATCGTCGGGAACGACACGTCGCGCAGGTCGCCGCCGGCCGCGCGGACATCCTCCAGCGCCTCGACCGCGGCGATCTCGCTCAGGCCCCCCGCGGCGGCGGCACCGTCGAGCCAAGCGAGGAAGCGCACGACGCTGGCGCCATCGCGGGTATGGGCGGCGCGGGCGCCTGCGATCTCGGCGGCGTTCTTGACCGCCTTCATGGCGGTGATCGGGTCCTTGCCGATATCGGCGGTCCCACCCGCGGCCTCGATCTTCTCCTTCAGGGCGACGGCGCCCGTGGCGGAATCGACCCGGACGCGCACGCCGCTGAAGGACCCGAGCCCGTCATCGAGATCGGCCCGGGTCAGGATCTCGGCCACGGGCGTCAGGGCCGCCCGCAGCGCCGGATCGATCTGGGGTGAGGACAGGAACAGCCGGGCTCGGCCCTCGCGCGGCAGGATCGCGTAGCCGAGCGCCAGGGGGGTATGGCCGACATCCGAGCCGCGCAAATTGAACGCCCAGGCGAGGTTGTGCGGGTCCGAGGTCACCAGGGCGTCGCAGCCCCCCTCGGCTAAGGCTGCGCGGACCCGGGTGAGTTTGTCGGCAACGGTCTCGCCCGCGAAGGCTTCCGGGTGAACGACGACGGGACCTGCGGGCGGCTTCGGGCGCCCGGCCCAGACGGCATCGACGAGGTTCGGCACCGCCCGAACCGAACCGCCGGCCTTCACCGCCGCCCGCTCCAGGCGCGCGACACCGTCCGAGGTGTGCAGCCAGGGATCGTAGCCCAGCACCTGATCGCGCTTGAGATTGTCGGCGATCCAGGCTTCCGCGGTCGATTCGGCCAGCGGAACGATGGTGACCACGCCGGTATCGACCTGCTCAGGCGCCTGCAGGGTGTAGCGGCCGTCGACGATCAGGGCCGCGGACTCCATGAGGATCACCGCCGTACCGGCCGATCCGGTGAAGCCGGTGAGCCAGGCCAGCCGCTCCGCGTCGGCGGGAACGTATTCCGACTGATGCTCGTCGGCCCGAGGCACCACGAACCCGTCGAGGGCGGTCTCGCGCAGGGCGGCGCGCAAGGCCTCGATGCGCTCGGCGCCCTTGCGGTGGCTGGGATCGTCAAAAGTCTGGAATCGGTGGCGGGGCGGACTGGGCTCTGTCATGAGACAAGCCTATCGCCCGCCGGTCCCTGATCGCAACCGCATCGGATCCATCGTGAGATCCATGGACGTAGCCGTAACCTAGGGTTTAGCATCGCGGACAATCTTATCACGCCCGTTCTTTGCCCTATCTTCCCAGTCATGCCACGCCGCGTCTTCTACCGGATCAGCGACAGACCAGACGGCCTCTTCGACGCCATCACCACGATCGAGCCCGACACCGAAATCCGGCGCGACGGATTCGGATCGCTGGCGGAGGCCGAGGAATGGGTGGACGGGTTGCGGATCCTGATGGCCGCTCTGGGTGCGCCGGTGGCGCAGGAAAGCGGCTCGGCGAGCCCGGCCTCCGAAACGACACCGGAGGATGCGCTCCGGTCCGGGCAGTTGCGGACCGCGCGCTAGAAAATCCCCGCTTTCAGGCGTCCGCGATCGGCAGATCCCGGGCGCGGCCGGTCGGGACGCCGTCATAGCCCTCCAGCCAAGCAATGCGGGCGGGCGAAGCCGCCGGATAGGGACAGGCATCCTTGGGCCGGCCCCGAGCCCGCGCCTGCGCGCCCTCGGTGATCGGGTCGACGAGCGGATCGTGGTGCGACGGCTGGCTCATGCCCGGGCAATGCGCGGGCCGGACGCCGGTTCAGCGGCGGGGCCGCTTCGCCGCACCGCCGCGGGCGAGCACCAGGGCGACCCAGCCCTCGATCAGGCCGTGGCGCACGAGGTGAAAACCCTGGTGCCGATAGGTCGAGAGCACCCCCGCCACGTCGCGCTCGATCAGCCCGGACAGGACCAGCACCCCCGCGGGCGCGACCACCCGGGACAGGGTCGGGGCGAGGCGCCGGAGCGGCCGCGCCAGGATGTTGGCGAAGACGAGGTCGAAGTGCCGCGGCCTTTCCGCGAGACGGTGGCGTACCCCGGGCCCCTCGTAGAGCTTGAGGTAGGGGCCGAGACCGTTGAGCCGGGCGTTCTCCCGGGCGGTGCGCACCGCCTCGCCGTCGAGGTCGCCGGCCACAACCGGCTGCCGTAGGGCCTTGGCGGCCGCGAAGGCCAGGATCCCGGTCCCCGTACCCACGTCGAGGACATGGGCCGGGCGCCGCTGCTTCAGCTCGAAAACCAGGGCGCGCAGGCAGCCGAGGGTGGTGCCGTGATGACCGGTGCCGAAGGCCAAAGCGGCCTCGATCTCGATCGGCAGGTCGTTGCCGCGCACCGCGTCGCGGTCGTGCGCGCCGTGCACGAGGATGCGGCCGGCCCGGACCGGCTTCAGCCCCTCCAGGGAGGTGCGGACCCAGTCCTGCTGCTCGATGGTGCGGAACTCGGCGACGTCCGCCTCGTCCCCGATCACCGGGCGGATCAGGTCGCGGACATAGTCCTCGTCCGGCGCGTCGGCGAAATACGCCTCCAGCCGCCAAGTATGGCCATCCGCATCCTCGAACGCCGCGACGGCGGTCTCGGTGGGGTCGAACATCTCGCCCAGCAGATCCGTCATCGCCCGGGCCGACCGCTCGTCGGTCGTGAGGCGCAGGATGTGAGTCGGGCGGTGGGGCGGCAGACCTTCCAGCATGGTGCCCGGCTGTAGCGCCCGGGCGCGCGACATCACAGGGGCCCAGCGAAAAAATCGCATCGCGTCCGGCGGAATCGACCCCGTGCCCGGCATCCGCCTGGCTGCGAGCCGGACACGGGACCGAGTTTGCTGGTTTGTTGCCGCTCAGTCACATCTGACATTCGGCATGTTAAAAACGCCTTAAATCAGTTTCCGCATGTGAATTCTGTGATTACAACAGTCTCGGCTTCCCCAAGGCCAGACCCTCAACTCAGGCGCGCCGCTCTCTGTGATCCGGCGCGCCCGTTTTGACTGATGACAGCGCAGCCATGAACGCGTCCCTTATCGTCAGCGCCACCGTCACGCTCGCGACGGCTCTCCTGGCCGCCTTGTGGGCCAGTCTGGTCGCCACCGGCATGGCGCCGGTGCCGGAGACCGAGCCGCAGGAGCGACGCGATATTCGGACCTGGTGAGCGGATTTGGCGAGGTCGCGGCCCCGTTCCAGATTCGCAGCGGAACCCGCCCAGGAATGCGGCACGATGTCTACGCGTTAACCACAGAATCCACCGCGTGCTGCCGGAACCGGCGCCACGAACCGGCGTTTTTGCCGGCTTTCGCGACAGGCGTCATTGAGCAGGGTGCGTACAGCGTGACCAAGTCCAGGCGTTCAGGACCGCGCGGGCCCGTCATCGTCAACGACGGTGCCGTCCGTCCTCCACCGCGCGAGCGGCTTTTCGGCGGTCCGGCGCCGGACGGCCCGCTTCCCGGCCATCTCCTAGTCCTGCTGAGCCGGCTGCACCGGGCGGAAGCCGCACCGCAGCAGCGGCGGGAGACGCCGCAGAGCTGAGCGCAGCGCGGTTTTTCCAGTGCGCGGATCCTCGATGGCCTCCTGCGCCATGCTTGGCCCGCGGGATCGCCGGCCCTATGGTTCCCGCCGCACCCGACAGGATTCCGGGTCGCGACAGGGGATGCCCGAGCCGATGCGACTCACCCGACGGATCTGGACCCTGCTTGCGGTCCTGGCCCTCGTCCCGGCGGCGAGCCCGAGTCGGGCGGCCGATCCGGTCGTGGTCTTCGCCGCGGCCAGCCTGAAGAACGCCCTCGACGAGGCGACGGCGGGCTGGACCAAGGAGACCGGCAAGACCACCAGGATTTCCTATGCGGGCTCGAACGCCCTCGCCAAGCAGATCGAGGCCGGGGCACCGGCCGACCTGTTCATCTCCGCCGATCAGGCCTGGATGGATTATGCCGAGAAGGCCGGCAACCTGAAGCCAGGCTCGCGCGTCGACCTGCTGCGCAACGCCCTGGTGCTGATCGCCTCCGGCCCGAAGAACACAGGCTCGGATCCGCAGGTTGCCCTGGCGCCCGACCTCGGCACGACGCTCAGCCGGATCCTCGGCGGCGGCAAGCTCGCCATGGCCACGATCGACGCCGTCCCGGCGGGGAAATACGGCAAGGCCGCCCTGGAAAAGCTCGGCGCCTGGGAGTCCGTGAAGGGGCAGGTCGCCCAGGCCGAGAACGTCCGCGCCGCGCTGCTGCTGGTCGCCCGAGGCGAGGCGCCGTTGGGCATCGTCTACGCTACCGACGCGGCCGCCGATCCAAGTGTGCACGTGGTCGCGACCTTCCCATCCGACAGCCACCCGCCGATCGTCTATCCGGCGGCCCTGCTGAAGGATTCAGCCAATCCGGATGCCGCAGCCCTGTTGACCTATCTGCGCGGCCAGGCGGCAAAAGGCTTCTTCGAGCGCCAGGGTTTTACGGTGATCGAGAAACCCGGCGCCAGCCAGTAGCCCTGCGCCCGCGGCCGTGCTCGGCCTTCCCCCCGACGCCTGGAATGCCGTCGCCCTGAGCCTGCGGGTGGCGAGCGTGGCGACGCTCGCGAGCCTGCTGCCGGGGCTCGCCGTGGCGTGGCTGCTGGCGCGGCGCCGGTTCCCCGGCCGCGCGCTTCTCGACGGGCTGGTCCACCTGCCGCTGATCCTGCCCCCGGTGGTGACCGGCTACCTGCTGTTGCTGGCGCTCGGCCGGCGCGGCTTCCTCGGCGGCGCGTTGGCGGAGATCGGCATCGTCTTCTCTTTCCGCTGGACCGGGGCGGCGCTCGCCTGCGCGGTGATGGGGTTCCCCCTGATGGTGCGGGCGATGCGGCTGTCGATCGAGGCGGTCGATCCCAAGCTCGAACAGGCGGCCGGCACCCTCGGGGCCGGCCCGCTCGCGGTCTTCCTCACCGTCACGCTGCCGCTCAGCCTGCCGGGCTGCATCGCGGGCGCCGTGCTGGCCTTCGCCAAGGCGATGGGCGAGTTCGGGGCGACGATCACCTTCGTGTCGAACATCCCCGGCGAAACCCAGACCCTTCCCTCGGCGATCTACACGCTGACCCAGGTTCCGGGCGGGGAGGGGCCGGCCCTGCGCCTGACCCTGATTTCGGTCGCCCTGTCGGTGGCGGCCCTGCTGGTCTCCGAGTTCCTGGCGTCCCGCGCCGCGCGCCGGCTGCGAGCGGGCTGAATGGTGCGCCGACCGATCTCACGGGCTCGCCCGTCAAGCATAGGCATAGGGGCCACCCCGCTCCAATGCCGTCCGGTAGGCGGGACGGGCATGGATCCGCGTGAGCCAGGCGGTGACCCGCGGGCCGGCGCCGGTGCCGCGGGCCGCGAAGGCTTCGAGGGGAAAGCTCATCATGATGTCGGCGGCGGTGAACGCCGCGCCGCAGAGATAGGGCCGGTCCGCAAGTTCCTGCTCCCAGAACGCCGCGTGCCGGCGCAGCTCCGGATCGACGAAGTTTTGCAGCACCGTATCGGCGATCCGGCGAACCAGAGGCCGCAGCGCCCAGGGGCTCTGGGGGGCCAGGCGTGCAAAAACCAGCTTGAGCAGCAGCGGCGGCATGGCCGAGCCTTCGGCATAGTGCAGCCAATAGGTGTAGCGCGCGCGCTCGAGCGTTCCGGGCGCAGGCACCAGGGCGCCCCCGGCTCGATCGGTGAGGTAGGTGACGATAGCGCCGGTCTCGGCCACCACGATCCCGTCCTCAGTCAGGACCGGCGACTTACCCAAAGGATGGACGGCCACGAGTTCGGGCGGCGCCCGCATGGTCTGCGGATCCCGGGCGTAGCGCTTCACCGTGTAGGGCAAGCCGAGCTCTTCGAGCAGCCAGAGCACGCGCTGCGAGCGGCTGTTCTCGAGATGGTGGACGGTGATCATCGTGCGCGCTCCGTGGCGGGTGCCAACGCGCATCGCCGCCTGCTGTGCCGTCTCCGATCTTCTCGAATTGTGGCTTGCGAGGCGCGACGCGCGCTCCTCCCCCTTGCGGGGAGGAGTTGGAGGTGGGGGTGGTGCAGGAGGCACCGCTGCGCCTCGTCCGGGACCACCCCCACCCCTGACCCCTCCCCGCAAGGGGGAGGGGAAAACGCGCGGCGTTTCAGCGACTTGCAATCGAGCCGATTGGGTCAATCCGCAAGCTCCTGCCGCCGGGGGCGATGCGCGTGAGCATCCAGGTCGACCTAACCCTTCGGCGCGGCGCCTTCACCCTGGAGGCGGCGTTCGAGGCCGGCCCGGGGCTGACTGCCCTGTTCGGGCGCTCGGGCTCCGGCAAGACGACGCTGATCGACTTGATCGCCGGGCTGGCCCGGCCGGATCGCGGCTCGATCGTCGCCGACGGCGCCACGCTGGTGGACAGCGCGACCGGCCTCTTCCTCCCGCCCCATCGCCGCCGGGTCGGGGTGGTGTTCCAGGATGCGCGGCTGTTCCCGCATCTCAGCGTGCGGACCAATCTCGGCTACGGCCGCGTCTTCGGGCGCCAGGCTGCCGACCCGGCCGGTTTCGCCGCGGTGACCGAGATGCTCGGGATCGGCCACCTCCTCGACCGGCGGCCCGCGGGCCTGTCGGGGGGCGAGCGCCAGCGGGTGGCGATCGGGCGGGCGCTGCTCGCCAAGCCGCGCCTGCTGCTGATGGACGAGCCGCTGGCGGCCCTCGACGAAGCCCGGAAGGCCGAGATCCTCCCCTATATCGAGCGCCTGCGCGACGAGGCCGGGGTGCCGATCGTCTATGTCAGTCACGCGGTCGCCGAGGTGGCGCGGCTCGCCACCACGGTGATCGTGCTGGAGGGGGGGCGCGTAGCGGCCTCCGGTCCCGCCGAGGCGATCCTGCGCCGGGCCGACCTCGTGCCGATCCACGAGGCGGAGGCCGGGGCGCTCCTCGACATGGTGGTCGGGGGCGCCGATCCGGAAACCGGCCTTACCCGGCTCATGGGCCGGGCGGGCCAGCTCCTGGTGCCGGGCCTGGGCGCGCGCCCGCTCGGGACGCGGCTGCGCGTGCGGATCCCCGCCCGCGACGTGCTGGTGGCCACCGAGCAACCCCGAGGCTTGAGCGCGCGCAACATCCTTCCCGGCCGCGTGGCGGCGCTGACCCCGCGCGGCGCCGAGGTGTTGGTGGAGATCGATTGCAACGGCGCGCTGATCGCCGCCCGCGTCACGGCGGCCGCGATCCGAGAGTTGGGCTTGGAACCGGGGCGCCCCGTCCATGCTGTGATCAAGAGCGCCGCCTTCGCCCCCTCGGAGATCGGGACGCTGCGGCCGGCCGTGGACATCTGAGTTCCGGTATTCGGTATTCGATTCGAAACACTGGAATTCAGACGAACAGTACAACCATTGATTAGAAAATCGATGCGACCATGGGTTGTGGCGCTGTCCAGGCGGCGCGCGTTCCGGAGGGCGTTTCGATGAGCTGGCTCCAGGTGCTTCGGCGAAATGGACGCTCCGGCTGGGCCTGCCGAAGCGGCAGCTCGGCGGTCGAATTCGCCCTTGTCGCGCCGGTGGTGCTGATGCTGTTTGCCGGCATCACGGCCTTCGGCCTCTGCCTGGGCGCCGCCCACAACCTCCGTCAGATCGCGGCCGAGGCAGCCCGCGCCTCCATCGCCGGCGTCACCGATACCGAGCGCGCGACCCTGGCGCAGACCATGGTGACCCGCAGCCTCAGCAGCGGCGCGATGTTCCGTCCGGACAGCATCAAGGTCACGGTCGGCCCCGATCCGAACGACGCCACCCTGTACACGGTCACCGTCACCCTGGATGCCAACACACTGGGGATCAACGTCTTCTCCAAGCTGATCCCGATGCTGCCCACAATCCTGCGCAGCAGCATCAGCGTCCGGAAGGGCGGCTTGTGAGCGGATGGCGGGCCGCCCTCCGGGCACGGCGCTTCGGCCGGGCCCGGGGCGGCAACGTCGTGATCCTGGTGGCGCTCGGGAGCTCCTTGCTGATGGGCGCCGGCGCTGTCGGGATCGATCTCGGGCAGGTGTTCCAAGCCCGGCGCAAGGCGCAGGGTGCGGCCGACATTGCCGCGATGCTGGCGGCCGTCGATCCGACCAAAGCGGTCGCGGTCGCGCGCCGGTCGCTCGTCGATAACGGCTACGACCCCACGCGCGCGACGGTTGCAACCGGCGGCTACGATGCCAGCACCCCCAACGTCGCCCCGGGCAGCCGCTTCAACTCTGGCGCGAGCCCCGCCAATGCCGTGCGGGTCGGCCTGTCGACTACCGTTCCGGTGACCTTCGGCCGGGCGATCGGCTTGCCGGCCTCCGTGCCGATCCGGGTCAGCGGCACCGCGGCCAGCGCGCAATTTGCCGCCTTCACCATCGGTTCGGGCACCGCTGCCTTGAGCGGCGGCATCGCCAACGCCGTGCTCGGCGCGCTGCTCGGGACCAAATTGTCGCTCGGCGTGAGCGATTACAACGCGCTCGCCAGTGCCAAGGTCGACGGCCTGCGCGTCCTCGACGCCCTGTCGACGAGCCTCAACCTGCAGGCGGCCAACTACTCCGACATCGTCCAGGCGAATGCCAGCGTCGGCCAACTGCTGATCGCGCTGCGGGTCGCCGCACAGGGCAATTCCGCCGCGGTCTCGGCCCTCTCGGGCATCCTCAACGCCTTGCCGAATGCCGGCAACCTCGTGCCGGTCGGCCAGGTGGACGCGCTGGGCGACGCGGCGGCCCTGGCCCCCGCGCGCGGCCTGGCCGGCCCGTCGCTGAACCTGATGGACCTCGTGGCCGCCACCGCGTCGCTCGCCAACGGGCAGAACCAGGTGGCGATCGATCTCGGCGCCACCGTGCCGGGGCTGCTCGCGACGCGCCTCACATTGGCGATCGGCGAGCGTCGGCGCAGTTCCGGCTGGGTCCGGCCCGGCAGCCCGAACGCCACGGTGAAGACCGCCCAGACCCGGCTGCTGATCGAGGCCACGGTCTCGGCCCCGCTCGGCCTCGGGACCGTCTCCGTGCCGATCTACGCCGAGATCGCCTCTGCCCAGGCGACGCTCCGCACGCTCACCTGCTCGGGGGCCAGCGGCGGTCGCCAGGCCACCATCGAGGCCCAGACCGGGCTCGCGACCCTGGCCGTCGCTGCGGTGAACCGTGCCTCGATCAACGGCGGCACGACCAGTCCGGACCTGTCGCAGCCGGCCGTGCTGATCGCGCTGCCGCTGGTGAATATCGGCGGCCGGACGGTGACGAATATCGGCACGAACACGCAGACGCTCACCTTCACGGAAGCCGATATCGCCAACCACACCGTGCGCACGGTGTCATCAACCAATGTCGCGCAGTCGCTGACCGGCAGCCTGCTGGGCAATCTCAGCCTCAACCTGAACGGCTTCGGCCTGACTCCGCTGCTCCAGACCTCCCTCGCGACGACGCTGAGCCTGGCCGCCGCGCCCCTGGATCTGGTGCTCAACGGCGTCCTGCAGAGCCTCGGCCTGCGGATCGGCTACGCGGATGTCGAGATGGACGGCACCCTCTGCAGCCAGGCCGTGCTGGTGCAATGACTGAGAGCGCGCGCCGCCGAAGTGGATACCGGTTCGGCGTCAGCGAGCGCGTCCAATCAAGGACTTAGAGCCGGCTTCGGGCCGGATCGCTCCGCGCCGCGAGACGCCGGCCCCCGCCTTCTCAGTGACCGCGCCGGCCGCCGTTGCCGGCGGGCGTCTTGGCGATGCTCTGCCCGAGGCGCAGCAGCAGCATGTCAACGAGGAGTTGCAGCTCCGAATCCTCCACGCCGTCGAGGGCGTCGCGGCACTCGAGGGCCCGGTCGATCGCCACTGACAGCGCATCCAGGGGCTCGACGCGCGCCGGGGCATCCGCATCGTCCTCGCGCCGATCGTCGGTCACGTCGATGATCAGGCCGTGGCCGATCCGCCGGCTCGAAGCACCCGCCGGCACCCGGCCACGGTCGAGGATCCAGCGGACCTGACCGGAGGGCGACAGGGTGCGGTACTCGGCCACGAAGAGCCCGCCGCGCTCGCACACCGCCTGGAAGTGCCGCACCAGGGCCGGCCGGTCCTCCGGATGGATGCAGGATCGGGCGATCTCCAGGGGGATCGGGCGGCCGGCCAAGCCAGGATCGCCCGCCAGCACCTCGGCGGCGCCGGCATCGAGGATGCAGCGTTCGGAACGGGGCGACCACGACCAGGCACCGATGACGCCGGAGGCGTCGAGGGCCGCCGGCAGATCGACCGGCAGGCCGCGCGGGCGCTTGATCGCGTCGACAACCATGGGCGATCTCCGAAACCGGCGTGCCCGACGCACGCACCTTTCGCAGCCATACAACCCATGATGGAATTAAGAGGTGGTTAACTCAACACCGCAACCTCAATTCTATGCAGGGCATTCTACTGACCGACCGAGACAATTTCGGCCGATCGGGCGGCAGGATGGCCTGTTCTATCGGACCTGCAAACGCGTGCAGGTTGTACTTCCGGGCAGGGCTTCAGCCGATCTGCGTGATCAGCGTAAACGCCCCGAACAGCAGCACCGCGCCGACGACCACGGCCAGCAGAATGAGTGCAGCCCGCGATTCCCGTAGTTCCGGCGACATAGGCCTCCCCGATCGTCCTGCCCGCTTCGGCGGGTCGTGGTGCGCACGACTTTGAGCGCCAGAGTTGCACCGATCGGCTTGCCTGTCGACGGCGGGGCGGGGGATCGGGCGACACCGTGTTTTGGCCGATCCGGCGCAGCCTTTGACCGGTTCCGCGGCGCCGACCTATGGATCGTCCGGCACGATGCCCCGGTGTTTGAGGGAGCGACCGATGCGAAGCGATGTCGAGTTCCGTTCGGAGGGTTGGACGCTGCGCGGCTGGCTCTATCGGCCGGACGCGCAAGACGATGCGGCGCCAGCCATCGTGATGGCCCACGGCTTCTCGGCGGTCAAAGAGCAATATCTCGACCGCTACGCGGAGGTCTTCCAGGCGGCGGGCTTCGGCGTCCTGGTCTACGACCACGCCCATTTCGGCGCCAGCGAAGGCCGGCCGCGGCAGGAGGTCGACCCCGTGCTGCAGAAGCGCGGATACCGGGACGCGATCAGCTTCGCGCAGACGATCCCGTGGATCGATCCCGCGCGGATCGGGATCTGGGGCACGAGCTACAGCGGCGGCCACGTGATCGAGGTGGCGGCGATCGACCGCCGGGTCCGCTGCGTGGTCGCGCAGGTACCGTTTATCAGCGGCTCCCTCTCGGCGCAGCGCCGGACCCGGTCCGATCTCGTCCCGGCGCAGCTCCGCCGCTTCGAGGCCGACCGCGCTGCCCGCTTCCGGGGCGAGGCGCCGGCCATGCTGCCGGCCGTGTCGGCCGATCCGCTCCAGCCCTGCGCGATGCCGGGACCGGACAGCTACGCCTTCTTCAGCGGCACGCACGATTTCGCACCGGACTGGCACAACGCGGTGACGCTGCGCAGCGCAGAGCTGTCCCGCGAGAACGAGCCGGGATCGCATATCGCCCGGATCAGCCCGACGCCGCTGCTGATGATCGTCGCCGAGGACGATCTTCTGACCGCCACCGACCTGTGTCTGGAGGCCTTTCACCGCGCCCTGCCGCCCAAGGATCTCGTGATGGTGCCGGGCGGCCATTTCGACCCGTATCTCTGGCATTTCGATCGCACCAGCATAGCCGCGCGCGATTTTTTCGTCGCCCATCTCGGCGCAACGGCTTGACCCTTCGGCCGTGTTCGGTCCCCCCTGTTTCCGCGACCCGAAGGTGGTCTGCGTCGGCCGCGACTACCCGGATGGCGGGATCGTCGGCCCGCATTGTCACGCCCGCGCGCAGTTGATCTACGCCACGGCCGGCGTGATGGAGATCCGCGCGGCGGGCAGCCTCTGGCTCGTGCCGCCGCAGCGGGCGCTCTGGGTGGGGGCGGGGATCGATCACGCGCTGCGCGCCCGCGGCCGGGTCTCCCTCCGGACCCTCTACATCGCCGACCATGCCGTGCGGGCGACCCTGCCGGCCGTGCCGACCAGCCTCGCGGTGACCCCGCTGCTGCGCGAACTGATCCTGCGGGCGATCCAAGGCACCGGAGAAGCCGACCTGGATGGGCGACGGAGCCGCCTGCTCGATGTCCTGCTCGACGAGGTGACCGCGCTCCCGCATTGCCCGCTGCGCCTCGCCTTGCCGAGAGATCCGCGGCTTCGGCGCGCCTGCGAGGCAGTCCTGGCCGATCCCGGCGGCCGGCCGGACATGGCGGCGCTCGCCCGGGTCGCCGGAGCCTCGCCGCGGACGCTGGCGCGGCTGTCCGAGCGGGACCTCGGAATGCCGTTCTCGGTCTGGCGGCAGCAGGCCTGCGCCCTGGCCGCGCTCCCCATCCTAGTTGGCGGCGGCTCGGTGACGGAGGCGGCCTTCGCGCTGGGCTACGACAGCCCGAGCGCCTTCGCGTCCATGTTCCGCCGGCTGATCGGCGCGGCCCCCGCCTCCTACCGGACCCGAAACGCGGATCCGGCTTCCCCCTGATCGCGGATGGCATGGGCGCGTTCACGCCGAACTCCGTTCCCGTTGACTCGGCAAAGCCCCGCGTCCATCTTTGTACCGATCGGTACAAACCCGCGAGGACACGCCCATGTCGGAACGCCCGCCCTTTCCGCCCTTCACCGAGGAAACCGCCGCCCAAAAGGCCCGGATGGCCGAGGATGCCTGGAACGGGCGCGATCCCGAGCGGGTCTCGCTCGCCTACACGCCGGACAGCGTCTGGCGGAACCGCAGCGAGTTCCTGACCGGGCGCGAGGCCATCATGGCCTTCCTCCAACGCAAATGGGCGCAGGAGCGCGACTACCGGTTGATCAAGGAGCTGTGGACCTTCGGCGGCAACCGGATCGCCGTGCGCTTCGCCTACGAGTGGCACGATGCGGCGGGACAATGGTTCCGCTCGTACGGCAACGAGAACTGGGAGTTCGACGCCAGCGGCCTGATGCAGCGGCGGATCGCCAGCATCAACGATCTGTCGATCGCGGAGTCCGACCGGAAATTCCTCTGGCCGCTCGGCCGGCGCCCCGACGATCATCCGGGCCTGAGCGATCTCGGCCTCTAGAAGCGGTGACGACGCGGACTGAGACGCTGCCGGCGCTCGCGGAGGTGTTTCGTGAGCACGGCTACGCGGGCACCAGCCTGGCGCTGATCAGTGCCGCGACGGGCCTGGGGAAGGGCAGCCTGTATCACCTGTTCCCGGGCGGCAAGGCCGAGATGGCGGCCTGCGTGATCGAGGAGATCGACGCCTGGTTCGAGGCCAACCTGTACCGGCCGCTGCGCGAGCAGGATCCGCCCGAACGGGCAATCTCGAAGATGTTCGAGTCCGTCGAACGCTACTTCCGGTCCGGGCGGCGGGTTTGCTTGGTCGGCGTCCTGGCGCTCGGCACGAGCCGCGACCTGTTTGCAGAGGCGGTGCGGAGCTACTTCGTCCGCTGGGTCGACGCCCTGGCCGTGGCCCTGCGGCGGGTCGGCCATAACGATGCGGCGAGCGCCGCGCTGGCGGAAGAGATCGTCGCGCAGATCCAGGGAGCGATCGTGCTGGCCCGGGCGCTCGACGAGCCCGCGCTCTTCACCCGCGCTCTGGCAACGCTGCGGTCGCGGGTGGCGACCGCAGCGGGTTGAGGCGCCGGATCAGGCGGCGGTGCGGCTCTCGACCATCCGGGCCAGGAAGGCGCTGCCGATCGGGATGATCGAATCGTCGAAGTTGTAGCTGGCGTTGTGCAGGCCCGGGCCGGGATTCGAGCCAAGCCAGACATAGGCGGCCGGCACTACCTGGGCCATGTCGGCGAAATCCTCGCTGCCCATCTTCGGGACGGCGTTCGGCTCGACATTCTCGGGTCCGAGCAGTTCGGTCGCCACCGCGGTGGCGGCGGCGGCCTGCTCAGGGGCGTTCTCCAGGACCGAGAACATGTCGTGGATCTCGACCGTGACCTCGGCCCCGTAGGCGGCGGCGAAGCCGGCGGCGATCTCGCGCATGCGGGTACCGGCCAGCGCCCGGATCTCCTTGTCGAAGGTGCGGATCGTGCCGGCGAGATGCGCCGTCTCCGGGATGACGTTGTAGGCGGTGCCCGCCTCGATCCGGGTGATCGACAGCACGATCGACTTCAGCGGGTCGGCGTTGCGCGAGACGATCGATTGGAGCGCCTGGGCGAGGCCGGTGGCGATGATGATCGGGTCGTTGCCCCCGTGCGGCTGGGCGGCGTGGGCGCCCGTGCCGCGGATGCGGATGTCGAAGAAGTCGGCCGCGGCCATGGCCGGGCCCGGACGCAGTTTAATCAGCCCGTGGCCGCCCGGCTGGTTGTGCAGGCCGTAGATCTCGTCGCAGGGAAACTTCTCGAACAGCCCGTCCTTCAGCATCGCCCGGGCGCCGCCGCGGCCCTCCTCGGCGGGCTGGAACACGAAGACCGCCGTACCGTCGAAGTTGCGGGTCTCGGCGAGGTAGCGGGCGGCGCCGACCAGCATGGTGGTGTGGCCGTCATGGCCGCAGGCGTGCATCTTGCCGGCATAGGTTGAGCGATAGGGGAGGTTGGTCTCCTCCTCGATCGGCAGAGCGTCCATGTCGGCGCGCAACCCGATCCGCCGTCCGTTGTCGGTGCGGCCCTTGAGCAGACCGACGACCCCCGTGCCGCCGACCCCGCGATGCACCTCGCAGCCGAATTTCTCCAGCAAGTCGGCGACGATGCCCGAGGTGCGGACTTCCTCGAAGCCCAGCTCCGGATGGGCGTGCAGGTCGCGGCGCAGGGCCGTCAGCTCGTCGGCATAGGTCTTGATATGGTCGATCGGGCTCATGTGCTCGGACTCTCGGGGGCGGGTCGTGCGGGGTCTGCCGCACCGTCGCAGGCTCCGGGCGCGTGGACCTCGTCCGTCCGCCGGAACGGCGTGAGCGTGTCGAGGACGTCCACCGCCTCGGCGACGTGGGCGCGCTCCCGCTGCAAGTAATCGGCCACCGCGCGGCGGAAGGCCGGGTCGGCGATGTCGTGGGCGGAGTGCATCAGCACCGGCTTGTAGCCGCGGGCGAGCTTGTGCTCCCCCTGCGCACCGGCCTCGACCCGCTTCAGGCCGCGAGCGATCGCGAAATCGATCGCCTGATAGTAGCAGATCTCGAAATGCAGGAACGGGTGGTCCTCGATGCAACCCCAGTTGCGCCCGTAGAGCGCCGTGTCGCCGATCAGGTTGATCGCCCCCGCGATGTAGGCGCCGTCCCGGCGGGCCATGATCAGCAGCACCCGGTCGGCCATGCGCTCGGACAGGAGCGAGAAGAACCGGCGGTTGAGGTAGGGGCGCCCCCATTTGCGCGCGCCCGTGTCCATGTAGAACGCGTAGAACGCGTCCCAGTGGGCCTCGGTGATGTCGGCGCCGGTCAGGTGCTCGACGGTGATCCCGGGCGCCAGCGCATCGCGCCGCTCCTTGCGGATGTTTTTTCGTTTGCGCGACGCGAGCGCTTCGAGAAAGTTCTCGAAACTCGCGTAGCCGGCATTTTCCCAGTGGAACTGCTGGTCGGTCCGTTGGAGGAAACCCGCCGCCCCGGCCCGATCCCATTCCGCCTCGCGCATGAAGGTGACGTGGATCGAGGATGCCTTGGTCTCGCCCCGCAGCGCCCGAAGGCCGGCGACCAAGCCCGCTGTGGCTTCGTCCGGATCGGCGCCCGGGGCGATCAGGAAGCGCGGACCGGTCACGGGCGTGAACGGCACGCTCACCTGGAGCTTGGGATAATAGGAGCCGCCGACCCGCTCATAGGCGTCGGCCCAGCCGTGATCGAACACGTACTCGCCCTGGCTGTGCGATTTCAGATAGCAGGGCGCCACGCCGAGCAATGTGCCGTCGCGCTCCACGGCGATGTGGAGGGGCAGCCAGCCGGTCTTGCGCGAGACGCAGCCGGACTCTTCCAGCGCCGACAGGAAGGCGTGCGAGACGAATGGGTTGTGGGTCTCGTCGCCCGCCGCCAGGGTCTCGGGGGAGAAAGCGCAGGCATCCCAAGCCGCCGCGCCGATCTCCTTCAAGCCGGTCATCGCCCGCACGGTGAGTGAGGGGGTCTCCGGCGCCGGCCCGGGTGCTTGCTTCATGAGCCCAATCTAGCCGGGGCGGGCAGAGGAGCAAGCGGGCGGATGCGCGCGGCTGCCATGGCAGACTTGTCAGATGAGCGGCCGCGTCACACCCTGGGTTTGCCGGATGGTGTGAGAGGGCGGGTAGAAACGTGGTTCGTCACAGCGCAGATCCCGGAATCCAGAGAGCCGCCGAGCGACAGCCGCCGGACGACTTTGCTGAGGATGTTCTGTGCGAGATGAGCAACCTCGACACGCAGGACACCAACGTCCCCGGCACGATCTTCATATCCACCGCGCTCGGCTCACATGGACCGCGGGTGAAATGGTATCCCGACCGCGCCGGGCGGTCGCTGCCCTGCTTGATCGTCTCGATTGAGGCCGATCCCAAGATACGAGAGGATTTCGTTCAGAGCCCGGCCTCGCGCGCCGCGGCGCCGAAGGTGATCGCGTGGGTGCGCTTGAACTACGCCGCGCTGCTCAATTTCTGGACCCATGGGGCATCGTGGAACCGGCGGGAGGTCTCGACCTTTCTCGATGGATTGCGGAAGCTCCCCTAGGCTTGCGTACGAACCCGCCAGATGGGTTTAGGCTGCTTGCAAGCCGCAGTCCCAGCGCTCCCGCCGCGATCGGTGTGAAGAAATCGGCACAGCAGCGGACTACTCTGCTCGGTCATCCTGCCAGTCATCGCACCGGATCGGGCTTCGCTCAGCTATCAGCAGCTCGAAACAGCCGCCCTGGGCAGAGGCTCCATTTTTCCGAACGGGCATAATGTGAGGCGCCCCCGACACCTGGCTCGTGACGGCCGTTCAACGTCGATCGTCACCGCGCCAGTCCCGACTGGGGCAGGCCGGGCGCCCGGTGCTCACTCGCCTGTAGGGCGGCGGCGATGTGGGCCTCGCTGACCGCGTATTGGTGAGAGAGGTTCGCGAGGCTGAGGATAATCCACACGCTCCCCAGCACGCTCGCCACCACCACGCAGAGCAGGACGTAGACCGTCCGGGTGTTGCGCTTCACTTCCATCGACAGGTCGTGGACGAGTTCCCGGTTGCTCTGAGAGAGCGAATCTCTCGAAGCGACCAGCTCGTTGTGCATCTCGCTGATGACGTGGGTGGCGTTGTACAGCAGCAGCAAGTGGACGACGAAGTCGTCGTCCGTGGTGGTGTTGAGAGCGGCCGCGACACGCACGGCGAGCTGCCGCTCCCAGGGCAGGAGCTCCCGGCCGTGAACCGTCCGGTAGAACCGCTCGAGGTTGTTCACGGACGGAAGGCCTCGCGCCAGGCCGTGTGGAAGTTGCGCCGCAGGCGCCGGGCCTCGACGCGCAGGCGCATCGGCGCGGTGGTGGCCAGCTCCAGCCAGGTCGTGTGCTGGATCCGCAGCGCCTCGATCAGGCGCTCGCCGATCCGCTCGATCTCGATGGCGCGGAAGTTCGGCTGCGCCCGCAGTTGCCGCACTACGTCAGAGGCTTCCAGATAGTCGAAGTTGGTCGCCTGGGCGGTGTTCTTGGCCAGGATCGCCCGGTCTGCTTCGAGCAGCAGCGGCCGCAATTCGCGCAGCACGTCCAGCGCGGTGGGATCGACGGCGCCGGCGGCGACCACCACGCAGAGGCGGATCTTATCCTCGCGGCAGCTCTCGACGATGATCTCGGTGCTGCGCCGGGTCGTCTCGGTGTCGCCGGCCGGGAAATCGACTACCACGAAGCGCTCGGCCGCGTCCGACACGCGCTCGATCAGGTCCTGGACCAGGGTCGGGTCGACGCGGCCGGTGGAATCCTCCGCGCGCAGGCGCTGCCGGAAGCCGGACACGCCCGGACGGCGCGGCACGAAGTTCTGGCTGCCCGGCTCGGTCTCGCGCATCAGCGCCGTGTGGAAGTGCCGGTTGGCCGGGTCGGTGTCGATCGCCAGGACCGGGCCGACCTCGGCGGCGAGGTCGGTGATCTGCAGGGCGATGGTTGTCTTGCCGACGCCGCCCTTGCCGCCGAGGCACAAGATCAGGACCTTCGAATTCCCCGGTCCGAGGAGATCCTGCTGAATCTCCTGAAGCTCGGTCGGGCTGTACCAGGCCGGAACCTTGAGCTGCGTGGCATCGGTCATCAATGAATCTCCTTGGCTTGAAGGGCGCAGGGCGGCGTCCACGCGTGCGATGCTGCGGCGCGCGGGCAGGATCCTGCAGGGGTGTCAGGGTTGGTGGGGTCGGTCCGCGGGGATCCGGTCCCGCGACGGCGCCCGGGGGCCGACGACGTAGCTGTGCGCAACAGGGCAGGGGATCCTCAAGCCGCCGATCCGATCGCGCGCCGGGTGTCGATGCCGCCGGCCGCCGCGATCCGAGACCTGCCGCGCCGAAGCGGGCCGAGGCCGGACCGACGGGAGGCCGGGGCCGCGTGCCGCCACGGCGTGATGCCCCGTCCGGACCTCACGCCGGGCAGGCCGGAAACCGGAAACGTCGCCCTCTTCACAGTTTGCACTCCGTTGCCGGCTCGGTGCCGCGGCGAGACCCCATCCGGTCTTCGTCTCGCCAGCGTCGCGCAAGGCCGAGACTTCGCTCAGCTCATGGCGGGAGGCAAGCCTGCCAGCAAAGATGTTGACAGCTTATCCTCTGTTATGATCGCAAAAAATGAGAATCATTCCCGTAAAAGTTTCTCATTTCATCCAAACTTATTGTGATAACGGGCGCATTATCTATCAATATGCGTCGCAAATGACTTCAAAAATATCCGATAAACGTACGCCGAAGACGAATAATCGTCGGATCGACTGACATTGCGATCCGGCCTTCGCGGCGGAGAGATCGCACTATCGCCTGTCGAGGCGCGTTCCGGGCGGATCGGCCGTAGTGCGGGTGATTGGCGACGGAAATCCGGGCGCGGCTTGCGCCGGGCGCAACCTGGACCGGCGGCGCGACAGGCACCGTCAGGTTTCTCTCGGATCGCGTCACCCGTTCGCGCCGGTCCGCCGACGCACAGTCGGAATCAGGCCGTCAATCCTGAATTCGGCCCGCGCGACCGCGGATCAACTGGAATTCGGCCGTTTGCGCGCGAAATCCACAGCGTTAACCTTCCACTCATATTCGTTAATAAGCCATTGGCGGAGAGCTTATTAATCTATCTAAATAGCCCGGTAACCACGGTGTCGACATGCACCGGCGAGGCTTCGATGCTAGCATTCAAGAATAAGCGGAAACCTGTCGGATACGCCCTGGCCCTGGCCGGGCTAGCGAGCGTCACAGCCACCGGGGAGGCTCAGGCCCACGTCAAATGGTTCTGCGCCTACGACGTCGCCGGGCAGCCGCAGGGCCTGGAGCAGGTGCTGTGCGCGAATTTTGAGGGACTGACCGTGCTGGCCCTGGTGTGCCTGATGTTCGGGTGCCTGGCCGAGGGGACGCCGCTCGGCGGCGCCCTGCTCAACGCCCTCGACCGGGTCACCAGCCGGATCCGGACCGACACGGAGCTTCTGGTCCGCGCCACCCTCGGCTTCTTCTTCGTCTCGCTCTGGGATCTGGGCGGCATCATCCTGACCCCGGAACTCAAGACCGACGTCGCCTGGATCCCGTGGTTTCAGCTGGCGCTGGCCGCGTGCCTGATCTGGCGGCGCACGATGCCGCTCACCGGGCTTGGCATCGTCTTCCTGTTCAGCTTCGCCACCGCGCAATACGGCGTCTTCCACCTCGCTGACTATCCGATCTTCCTGGGCGTGGCCGTCTACCTGATCTGTCGCGGCCTCGACATCACGCCCTTCGACATCCGCCCGCTCGACCTCGTCCGCTGGACCGCCGCGATCACCCTGATGTGGGCGTCCATCGAGAAATGGGCCTATCCGGAATGGACCGCGCCGCTGCTCGCCGCCAAGCCGCAGATGACGCTGGGCGCGACCCCCGAGCTGTTCATGCAGGCCGCCGGCGTCATCGAGTTCACCCTGGCCTTCGCGCTGCTCTGGACCCCGCTGGTCCGGCGCACCGCGGCGATCATCCTGGCGGCGATCTTCGTCTCGGCGGTGTTCGAATTCGGCAAGGTCGACGCGATCGGCCATTCCGGGATCATCGTGGTGCTGCTCGCCATTGCCGCCGATGATGTCCGGATGGCGGTCCGCGCCCGGCACGTGGTGCTGGCGCCGGCCTGGTACGGCGCGGCGCTCGCGATCTTCCTCTTCCTTTACTACGCCGGCCACGCGGCCCTGTTCGGCGGCCTCGGGACGCTGCCGGTGATCTGAGGAACGCTCAGCGCGCCGCGATCAGCGGCGCGAACACGTCGGTCAGCCCGGTGATCAGGATCTGGGTGCCGACGCAGAGCAACAGGAAGGCGAACAGGCGTCCGGTCACCCGCGCCCGGGCCGGGCCGATCAGCGCCACCACCCGGTCGGCCGAGGCGTAGATCAGCGCCACCGCCAGCGCCACGACCAGAGCCGCCAGGGTGACGCCGATGAAGAAGCCGAACCGGTCGGCGTAGGCTGCAGGCCGGTTCGCCCCCAGGGTGATGGCCACCGCGATGGTGCCGGGCCCGGTGGTGAACGGCAAGGTCAGCGGAAAGAATGCGATCTCGGCCAGCGGTGCCGGATCCCGGCTCGCCTCGATCGGCGCCGAACCGCGATCCTTCGAACCCGACGCCTCGGCCTGCTTGCGCGCCTCGCGCGCCTCGGGCCGGTTGAGCTGGGTCCAGGCCGAGGACATCACCACCAGGCCACCGGCGATCCGCAGGGCCGCCAGGGTCACGCCGAAGAAGTTGAGGATCGGCGTGCCGGCCCAGAGGGCGCCGAGCATCACCAGGGCGGCGTAGACCCCGATCTTGCGGGACAGCAGCACCCGCTCGGCATGGCTGTAGGCACTGGTGACCTGCGCGAAGATGAAGGCCCCGCCGATCGGGTTCACGATCGCGATCAGGCCCGACAGGGCGAGCAGGAACTGCTGGATGGTGAAATCGATGCTCATGAGGGCCGCCGCCTAGACCAAGTGGCCCGCGGCGGCCAGTCTCGCGAGTGCGTCAGCCCGGAGCGGGCGCCGGCACCAGCACCCGGGCCGGGGCGAGGCGCCGGGCGCGGCGGACCTGCTGGACCGCTACCGGCCGATAGAGCTGCTTGGTCGCGTCGACCACGTGCAGGCCGGCAAACGGCAGGGCCAGGCCGGAGCCGAGGCGCTCCCAGGCGGGTCCCGTGCGCAGCATCAGCCGGGAGCGCACCGGCGGCATATAGAGGGTCTCCGCCCAGCCCTCCGGCGAGAACAGCGTATCGCGCATCAGCCGGCCAAGCTGCGAGCGGCTATAGGGCTGGCCGTGGCCGAAGGGGGTCGCCTCGCGCCGGGCCCAGACGCCGCGCCGGTTGGGCACCACCAGGATCATCCGGCCGCCCGGTGTGAGGGTGCGCCAGACCTCCTGCAGCAGCTCCGTCGGGCTCTCTACCGATTCGAGGGCGTGGACCAGGACGACCCGGTCGATTGCGGCCTCGGGCAGGGGCATCATGGTCGGATCGGCGAGCGCCGTGCAGGAGCGGCCGGTCCCCGGCCAGTTCACCACGCCCTGCGTCGCTGGCATGAAGGCGAGGGTGCGCTCGGCGATGCAGTGGATCGGCCCGAGATACGGCGTCGCGTAGCCGATCCCCAGGACGCGCAGGCCCGAGACCGAGCCCAGGAATCCGTGGAGCGCGCGGGCGACGACGCGGTGCGTCTCGGCCCCCAGGGGGCTGGCATAGAAGGCCCGCAGACCGTTGACGTCGAGACGCATGAAGAACAGGACCGAGTCCGGAACGACGATTCTGACTCAATGGTGGGCCACGATGCCCCCGGCAAGCTTCGTGGAGACTTAACACCGAAGGAACCAGGCTTGATCGCCGCCGGTTCACGGCATCAGATTTTGCGCTTCACGGCGCCTTGCGACTCTGCGCGCCTCCTCACGAGGGATTCCGATGGCTGCCGAGACCGAGATCAAAACCTTCCTCTGCCGCAGCGACAATATCGGCGTCCTGATCCGCGATCCCGCCACGGGCGCCTGCGCGGCGATCGACGTGCCGGAGGCCGGCCCGGTCCTGAAGGCCCTGGACGAGACCGGCTGGCGCCTCACCGACATCCTCGTCACCCACCGGCACGGCGACCATATCGAGGGCATCCCGGCGGTGAAGCGCGCGACGGGCGCCCGGGTGGTCGCCCCCGCCAAGGCCGGCAACGCGGTTCCCGACGTGGACGTTACGGTCGGGGAGGGCGACACCGTGCAGGTCGGCGGGCTCGAGGCCCAGGTCTGGGAGACTCCCGGCCATTGTGCCGACCACGTCACCTACTGGTTCGCCGAGGCCGGGATCGTCTGCTCCGGCGACACGCTGTTCACCCTCGGCTGCGGCCGCGTGTTGGAGGGCCCGCCCGAGACCCTGTGGCGCTCCCTACGACGGTTCGAGGCTCTGCCCGACGAGACCCAGGTGTTCAGCGGCCACGACTACGTCCTGTCCAATGCCCGCTTCGCCCTGGCGGCGGATCCCGAGAACCGCGACCTGATGGCGCGCAAGGCCGAGGCCGAGCGGGCCAAGGCCGAGGGGCGGTTCCTGATTCCATCCACCCTCGGCGCGGAGCGCGCGACCAATCCGTTCCTGCGCAGCAGCCTTCCGGCACTGGCTAAGTCAGTCGAACGCGCGCCCGGCACAGATCCCGAAGCGGTGTTTGTCGCACTGCGTGCATGGAAGGACCGCTTCTAGAGCCGGTGATAACCAAGAAAATTTTGTTGCGTTCTCAAGCCAAACTGACACATACCCTGTGCAAGCGGTACCAATCCGCTAGGTCAACGGGCTCCCGGGGGGAAGCCGTAACGTCAACGCGAAGCGCCGGGACGCTTCCGCCGGTCTGATGGGGGTCCGTCTCGCCCTACCACCTGTCCACCTCCCGCCTTCCGCTTCCGTTCCTTAAGCCAGAGTCTGACGAGGCCAGGGAAGAAGCGCCCAGCGTTAAGACCAAGGTTCTTGGAACAGACGCCAGCACCAGTGATGCGCTTCGCGACCCCGGCGAGGTAGCAACCACCTCGCGTCCCCGCGCGCCGGTCGCGGCCGATGTGCGGCTGCTCGGCATCGCGACCGAGCATCTCTCCCGCCTCGGGCCGAAGCGCGTGACGGTTGTCGCCGTCGCGGCCGAAGCCGGCATGACGCATGCCAACGTCTACCGCTACTTCCCGTCGAAGGACGCGCTCCTCGACGCGGTGGCCGGGCGCTGGTTGCGCGAGGTCGAGGCCCGGCTCGCCGGCATCGCCGACGCGCCCGATCCCGCCGACGACAAGATCGAGCGGCTGCTCACCGCCCTCGCCACGGTGCAGCGCGACGCCCTGTTCGACGAGCCGAACCTGTTCGCGGTCCATCTCGACGCCACGGTCTCGGCCCGGCCGATCGCCCGGCGGCACCGGGTGCGCCTGCGCAGCTTGGTCGAGCGCGTGGTCGAGGAGGGCATCACGTCGGGCATCTTCTCCGCCCGGGACCGGGAACGGGCGATCGCCTACATCTTCGACGCGAGCTACCGCTTCACGCATCCGCTGGCGATCCAGCACGATGCGGAGGTGCCGCGGGACTTGATCGAAGCCCGGTTCGGGGCCGTCATCCACGCGATCCAGCGGGTCCTGCGCTCGGGCATCCTCTGAGGCCGGAGCGAATCCTTCAAGAGATGGCGACGGCTTGCGGGGCCCGGACATCGCGTCCGGGCCTTTCGCGTTTCTGGTGGCGCCACGACCGTCCGACCCACTCCGCGGTACGAGGTCGAAATCGCTGAAATGACAGGCTCTCGAATCTGTCATCTGAGCTTCGCCGACCCGGCGAAGCAGGGTGCACTGCACCTAAAACCCTCGCGCCATTGGTGTTTCATCGACCGAACCTGCGACGTTCCGGCGCTGCGGCGGCTCGAACGGCCGCGTCTTCCACGGTCCATCGGGTTGAAGCCACGAGGCTTTTCCGCCACACAGCCGCGCAGATTTCAGGACGGCGAATCCCGCGTTGGGGCCGACGACCGGACGGTTTCGGCACCGCGCTCATCCCACCGAAGACGACACGCAGCGGAGGTTGATCCGACATGGCTCGCAACAAGATCGCGCTCATCGGTGCCGGCCAGATCGGCGGCACCCTGGCCCTCCTGGCTGGCCTGAAGGATCTCGGCGACGTGGTGCTGTTCGACATCGTCGACGGCGTGCCCCAGGGCAAGGCGCTCGACATCGCCGAGGCCGCCCCGGTCGAGGGTTTCGACGCGAGCTACGCGGGTGCGAGCGACTACAGTGCCATCAAGGGCGCCGACGTGGTGATCGTCACCGCCGGCGTGCCGCGCAAGCCCGGCATGAGCCGCGACGACCTGATCGGCATCAACCTCAAGGTCATGCAGGCGGTGGGCGAGGGCATCAAGAGCTACGCCCCGGACGCCTTCGTGATCTGTATCACCAACCCCCTCGACGCGATGGTCTGGGCGCTGCAGAAGTTCTCGGGCCTGCCCACCAACAAGATCGTCGGCATGGCCGGCGTGCTCGACTCGGCCCGCTTCCGCCACTTCCTGGCCGACGAGTTCAAGGTCTCGGTGGAGGACGTCACCGCCTTCGTGCTCGGCGGCCACGGTGACGACATGGTCCCGCTGGTGCGCTACTCGACCGTCGCCGGCGTGCCGCTGCCCGATCTGGTCAAGCTCGGCTGGACCACTCAGGAGAAGCTCGACGCCATGGTCGACCGGACCCGCAAGGGCGGCGGCGAGATCGTCAACCTGCTCAAGACCGGCTCGGCCTTCTACGCGCCGGCCGCCTCCGCCATCGCCATGGCCGAGAGCTACCTGCGCGACAAGAAGCGGGTCCTGCCCTGCGCCGCCTATCTCGACGGCCAGTACGGTGTGAAGGGCATGTTCATCGGCGTGCCGATCGTCATCGGCGCCGGCGGCGTGGAGCGCGTCCTCGAAGTCACGTTCGATCCGGCCGAGAAGGCGATGTTCGAGAAGTCCGTCGCCTCGGTGACCGGCCTGATCGAGGCCTGCAAGGGCGTCGACAGCAACCTCGCCTAAACAACGGGCGTCACGCGGCGCCGACGCTGCGAGTCGGGGACCGTGACACGGTCCCCGCGCAGGCCGGACGAACGCTTCCCGCCATTGGCTACTCGCTCCTCCCTACGAGGTCCCGATGAACATCCATGAATACCAGGCCAAGGCCGTGCTGAAGGAGTTCGGCCTGCCGATCTCCCGCGGCGTGGCGATCTTCGATCCGTCGGAGGCTGAGGCCGCCGCCAAGGAGCTCGGCGGCCCGGTCTGGGTCGTGAAGAGCCAGATCCACGCGGGCGGCCGCGGCAAGGGTACCTTCAAGGGCGCCCCCGAGGGCGCGAAGGGCGGGGTGCGGGTCACCAAGTCCATCGACGAGGTGAAGCAGTATGCCGGCGAGATGCTCGGCCAGACCCTGGTGACGATCCAGACCGGTCCGGCCGGCAAGCAGGTCAACCGCCTCTACATCGAGGAAGGCGCCCAGATCGCCGAGGAATTCTACCTCTCGATGCTGGTCGATCGCGCCACCGGCGGCGTCGCCTTCGTGGTCTCCACCGAGGGCGGCATGGATATCGAGGCGGTCGCCCACGACACGCCCGAGAAGATCCACACGATCCCGGTCGATCCGGCCACCGGCGTGATGCCCCACCACGGCCGCGCGGTCGCCAAGGCCCTCGGCCTCACCGGCGCCCAGGCCAAGGAAGCGGCCTCGCTCACCGAGAAGCTCTACACGGCGTTCGTGTCCAAGGACATGAGCATGCTGGAGATCAACCCGCTGGTGCTCACCGGCGACGGCCATCTCAAGTGCCTCGACGCCAAGATCTCGTTCGATTCGAACGCGCTCTACAAGCACGCCGACATCGTCGCGCTGCGGGACGAGACCGAGGAGGACGCCAAGGAGATCGAGGCGTCCAAGTACGACCTCGCGTACATCGCGCTGGACGGCACGATCGGCTGCATGGTCAACGGCGCCGGGCTGGCCATGGCGACGCTCGACATCATCAAGCTCTACGGCGAGAGCCCGGCCAACTTCCTGGATGTCGGCGGCGGCGCCTCCGAAGAGAAGGTCACGGCGGCGTTCAAGATCATCACCGCCGATCCGCAGGTGAAGGGGATCCTCGTCAACATCTTCGGCGGGATCATGAAGTGCGACGTCATCGCCCGCGGCGTCATCGCAGCCGTCAAGGCGGTGGGCCTGCAGGTGCCCCTGGTGGTTCGCCTCGAAGGCACCAACGTCGAAGAGGGCAAGGACATCATCCGAGGCTCCGGCCTCAACGTGATCCCGGCGGACGACCTCGACGACGCCGCCCAGAAGATCGTCGCCGCCGTGAAGGGAGCCTGATCATGTCGGTGATGATCGACGCGAACACCAAGGTCATTTGCCAGGGCTTTACCGGCAAGAACGGGACCTTCCACTCCGAGCAGGCTATCGCGTACGGGACCAAGATGGTCGGCGGCACGAGCCCCGGCAAAGGCGGCTCGACCCATCTCGGCCTGCCGGTCTTCGACACGGTGGCGGAGGCCCGCGAGGCCACCGGCGCCGACGCCTCGGTGGTCTACGTGCCGCCGCCCGGCGCAGCCGACGCGATCTGCGAGGCGATCGCCGCGGAGATCCCGCTGATCGTATGCATCACGGAAGGCATTCCGGTGCTCGACATGGTCAAGGTGAAGCGGGCGCTCACCGGCTCGAAGTCGCGCCTCGTCGGCCCGAACTGCCCCGGCATCGTCACCGCCGGCCAGTCGAAGATCGGCATCATGCCGGCCAACATCTTCCGCCAGGGCTCCGTCGGCATCGTGTCCCGCTCGGGCACCCTGACCTACGAGGCGGTGTTCCAGACCACGAATGCCGGCCTCGGCCAGACCACGGCCGTGGGCATCGGCGGCGATCCGGTGAAGGGCACCGAGTTCATCGACGTGCTGGAGCTGTTCCTGTCCGATCCGAAGACCGAGTCGATCGTGATGATCGGCGAGATCGGCGGCTCGGCCGAGGAGGAGGCCGCGCAGTTCCTGCGTGACGAGGCCAAGCGGGGCCGAAGCAAGCCGATGGTCGGCTTCATCGCCGGCCGCACGGCGCCTCCGGGCCGCCGCATGGGCCATGCCGGCGCGATCATCTCGGGCGGCAAGGGCGGCGCCGAGGACAAGATCGCCGCCATGGAGGCGGCCGGCATCCGCGTCTCGCCGTCGCCGGCCCGGCTCGGCTCGACGCTCGTCGAGGTCCTGAAGGGCTGAAGGCCGCGCGCCTGCGTCGCGGCCGGCGCGGGCGCACGACCCCCATATCGACGGGACGGGGCGGTCTCTCGCCCCGCGCCAGTTTCAGGGCGATCCGCCCCGCGAGCGGGTCGCCGGAGAGGCAGGGGAACCTGCCCGCGCGACAGGATGACCGGACCATGGCACGCCAGGACGTGAACGAAGCGCTCCTCGAAACCTCGTTCCTCTACGGCGCCAACGCCGCCTATATCGAGGAATTGCAGGCGGCCTATGCCCGCAACCCGGCCTCGGTCGATGCCGAGTGGCAGACCTTCTTCAAGGGCCTCGGCGAGGACGAGACCCTGGTCGAGAAGAACGCCGCCGGGGCCTCCTGGGAGAAGCCGAACTGGCCGGTGCCGCTGAACGGCGAGCTGGTCTCGGCGCTGGACGGCAACTGGGGCGCCCTCGAAAAGGCAATCGGCGACAAGATCGTCGCTCGGGACGCCAAGGAGCCCAAGCCCGGCAAGCCGGTCGACAGCGTCGCCGCCACCACGGGCGTCTCGGTGGAGCAGGCCGCCAAGGATTCGGTCCGGGCGATCATGCTGATCCGCTCCTACCGCATGCGCGGCCACCTGCACGCCAAGCTCGACCCGCTGGGCCTGGCCCCGCGCGGCGACCACGAGGAGTTGCACCCGCAGCATTACGGCTTCACCGAGGAATCCGATTGGGACCGCCCGATCTTCCTCGACAACGTGCTCGGCCTCCAGTTCGCGACTATCCGCGAGATCGTCGACATCCTGGAGCGGACTTACTGCCAGACGCTCGGCGTCGAGTTCATGCACATCTCCGATCCGGCCGAGAAGGCGTGGATCCAAGAGCGCATCGAGGGCAAGGACAAGGAGATCTCTTTTACTCCTGAAGGCCGCAGGGCCATCCTGAACAAGCTGATCGAGGCCGAGGGCTTCGAAAAATTCCTGGACCTCAAATACACCGGCACCAAGCGCTTCGGCCTCGACGGCAGCGAGTCGATGATCCCGGCGCTGGAGCAGATCATCAAGCGCGGCGGCGCGCTTGGCGTGCGTGAGATCGTGCTGGGCATGGCCCATCGCGGCCGGCTCAACGTGCTCACCAACGTCATGGCTAAGCCGTTCCGGGCGGTGTTTCACGAGTTCAAGGGCGGCTCCGCCTCCCCGGCCGAGGTCGAGGGCTCGGGCGACGTGAAGTACCACCTGGGCGCCTCCTCGGACCGCGCCTTCGACGGCAACAACGTCCACCTGTCGCTCACCGCCAACCCGTCCCACCTCGAGATCGTCGATCCCGTGGTGCTCGGTAAGGTCCGGGCCAAGCAGGACCAGTGGGCCAAGCCCCATATCCAGCGCTCCAGCGTGTTGCCGCTGCTGATCCACGGCGACGCCGCCTTCGCTGGCCAGGGCGTGGTCGCAGAGTGCTTCGGCCTGTCGGGCCTGAAGGGCCACCGCACCGGCGGCTCAGTGCACTTCATCATCAACAACCAGATCGGCTTCACCACCGACCCGCGGTTCTCGCGCTCCTCGCCCTATCCGTCGGATGTGGCGAAGATGGTCGAGGCGCCGATCTTCCACTGCAACGGCGACGACCCGGAGGCGGTGACCTTCGCGGCCAAGGTGGCGGTCGAGTATCGGCAGAAGTTCGGCAAGCCGGTCGTGATCGACATGCTCTGCTACCGCCGCTTCGGCCACAACGAGGGCGACGAGCCGGCCTTCACCCAGCCGAAGATGTACCAGCGGATCCGCAAGCATCCGTCGGTGCTGGAGACCTACGGCCGCAAGCTCGTCGAGAACGGCACCCTCGACCAGGAGGCGCTGGACGCTCGCAAGTCCGAGTTCCGCCAGGTCCTCGACAGCGAGCTCGATGTCGCGACCAACTACAAGGCCAACAAGGCAGACTGGCTCGACGGCCGCTGGGCCGGCTTCAAGGCTGTGCATGAGGATGTCGACGACCCGCGTCGCGGTCGCACCGCGGTGCCGGCCGAGACCCTGCAGGAGATCGGCCGCAAGATCACCCAGGCGCCGCCCGGCTTCCACCTGCACCGCACGATCCAGCGGTTCATGGACAACCGCGCCAAGGCGGTCGAGACCGGCGCCGGCATCGACTGGGCGACCGCCGAGGCCCTGGCCTTCGGGGCGACCCTGCTCGACGGCAACCGGGTCCGGCTCTCCGGCCAGGATGTCGAGCGCGGCACCTTCTCGCAGCGCCACGCGGTGGTGATCGACCAGGAGAACGAGCAGCGCTTCACGCCGCTCAATGCCATCCGCGAGGGCCAGGCCTCAATCGAGATCGTCAACTCGATGCTCTCGGAAGAAGCGGTGCTCGGCTTCGAGTACGGCTACTCGCTGGCCGAGCCGAACGCTCTGGTTCTGTGGGAGGCCCAGTTCGGCGACTTCGCCAACGGCGCGCAGGTGGTGGTCGACCAGTTCATCGCCTCGGGCGAGCGCAAGTGGCTGCGCATGTCCGGCCTCGTGCTGCTGCTGCCGCACGGCTACGAGGGCCAGGGTCCGGAGCACTCCTCGGCCCGCCTGGAGCGCTACCTCCAGGCCTGCGCCGAGGACAACATGCAGGTGGCCAACGTCACCACGCCGGCCAACTACTTCCACATCCTGCGCCGGCAGCTGAAGCGAGACTTCCGCAAGCCGCTGGTGCTGATGACGCCGAAGTCGCTGCTGCGCCACAAGCGGGCGGTCTCGACGCTCGACGCTCTGGCCGAGGGGTCGACCTTCCACCGCGTCCTCTGGGACGATGCCGAGGAGGAGGGCGCCCCCAACAAGCTGGTGCGCGACGACAAGATCCGCCGCGTCGTGCTCTGCTCGGGCAAGGTCTACTACGACCTGCTGGAGGAGCGGGAGAAGCGCGGTCTCAACGACGTCTACCTGATGCGCGTCGAGCAACTCTACCCGTTCCCGCTCAAGGCACTCGCCACCGAGATGGGCCGGTTCCGCAACGCCGACGTGATCTGGTGCCAGGAGGAGCCCAAGAATATGGGCGCCTGGTCCTTCGTCGAGCCCTATCTCGAATGGGTGCTCGGCCAAGCCGGCTCCGCGGTGAAGCGCGCCCGCTATGTCGGCCGCCCGGCCTCCGCGTCCACGGCTGTCGGTCAGATGTCGAAGCACCAGGCCCAGCTCCAGGCGTTCCTCAACGAGGCGCTGGCGGTCTGATCTTTTTGGACTTGGCGGCGGCCTTCCAGGCCGCCGCTGCCACTTTCCAGGCCGTCCGGCACGGCCCAACCGATCCGGAAGTGCACATCAACATGGCTACCGACATCCTCGTCCCGACGCTCGGTGAATCCGTGAGCGAGGCCACGATCGGCCGCTGGTTCAAGAAGCCCGGCGACACGGTCGCGGCCGACGAGCCGATCGTCGAGCTCGAGACCGACAAGGTCACCCTGGAGGTCAACGCTCCGGCGGCCGGCCAGCTCGGCGAGATCCTCGCCAAGGACGGCGAGACCGTCGAGCCGGGCGCGCTGCTCGGCTCGATCGTCGAGGCCGGCTCCGCGGCCGCCGGCGGCAAGAAGGCCACCGCCAAGGAGGCCCCGAAGGAGGCTGCCGAGACCAAGGCCGAAAGCCGCAGCGAGGCGCCCAAGTCTGCCCCGTCCGCGAAGGCCGAGGCGCCGGCCCAGGAATCCTCCGCGGGCTACGGCAATCACGGCGACGCGGGCGCCCCCGCGTCCCAGCAGCGCCCGACCGGCGATAACGGCCCGGCGGTGGCCAAGCTCGCCCGGGAGAGCGGCGTCGACCCGTCCGGCATCAACGGCTCCGGCAAGGACGGCCGCGTCACCAAGGGCGACATGCTCGGCGCGATCTCGAAGGGCCCGGCTCCGGCCGCCGCCCCCGCCAAGGAGGCCCGCCCGACCCTGCCGCGCGCCCCCTCGGCGCCTGACGATGCCGCGCGCGAGGAGCGCGTGCGCATGACGAAGCTGCGCCAGACCATCGCGCGCCGGCTCAAGGACGCGCAGGACACCGCCGCGATGCTGACGACGTTCAACGACGTCGACATGTCGGCCGTGATGGCGCTGCGCAGCCAGTACAAGGACATTTTCGAGAAGAAGCACGGCACCAAGCTCGGCTTCATGGGCTTCTTCACCAAGGCGGTGATCGGCGCCCTCAAGGACGTGCCGGCGGTCAATGCCGAGATCGACGGGCAGGACCTCGTCTACAAGAACTACTACCATATCGGCATCGCGGTCGGCACCGATAAGGGCTTGGTCGTGCCGGTGGTGCGCGATGCCGACGACCTGTCGATCGCGGGCATCGAGAAGACCATCGCCGGCTTCGGCAAGAAGGCCCGCGACGGCAAGCTGTCCATCGAGGACATGCAGGGCGGCACCTTCACGATCACCAACGGCGGCATCTACGGCTCGCTGATGTCGACCCCGATCCTCAACGCCCCGCAATCGGGCATCCTCGGCATGCACCGCATCGAGGAGCGCCCGGTGGTCCGGGCCGGCAAGATCGAGGCGCGGCCGATGATGTATCTCGCGCTGTCATACGATCACCGGATCGTCGACGGTAAGGAGGCCGTGACCTTCCTGGTGCGGGTGAAGGAGGCGCTGGAGGATCCGGCCCGGCTCGTGCTGGATCTGTGATCAGCGCAGCAGTGGAATGATATCGGCATCGATCGGAAAGATTCTCTGATCGATGCCGACCATCGCTATCGTCGAAGGCATTCGGATCACGATCTATCTCAACGATCACCTTCCGCCGCATCTGCACGCATTCTTTGCAGGCGAGGAGGCGAAGCTTTCGATCGTTACGGGCGAAGTCCTCAGCGGGGCTTTGCCGCGTGCGAAACTCAAAACCATCCGCGCGTGGCTGGCTGCCAATCGCGAACAGGTTTCCTATGTTTGGCGAGAGATCCGGGCCGGTCGCTACAGCGGAGGAATGATCGAATGACGACGCATCGGATCGCCTCCGTGGAGCCTCTCCAGTATCCGACACTCCGCGTGACGTTCGACGACGGCGTCAGTGGCATCCTCGACCTGTCGGACCTGATTGCCGAAGGCGCCATCTTCGCCCCGCTGAAGGACGAAGCCTATTTTCGGACGGTGGCTGTCGGTGAAGGCGGCCGGACCTTCGGCTGGAATCTCGAAGCCGTCGGGCAGGAGATCGATCTCTGCCCCGACGCGACGCGGATCCGGATCGAGACCCAGATCGTCGAGGGTCTCGCGAGCCGATACGAATCCGCCCCGTCCGCAGCCGCATGAGTGAGCCCATGAACGGATCAAGCGTCGCCATCGTCACCGGCGGAAGCCGCGGCATCGGGCGGGCGGTGTCGCTGCTCCTGGCCGAGCGCGGCTACGCGATCTGCCTGAGCTACGTCTCCGACTCGGCCGCGGCCCAGGCGGTGGTGGATGCGATCACCGCAAAGGGCGGCAAGGCGCTGGCGGTCCGCAGCGATGTCGGCGACGAGGCCGACGTGATCGCCCTGTTCCAGGCTGCCGACAAGCTCGGCCGGCTCGCGGCGCTCGTCAACAATGCCGGCGTGGTCGACCTGAAATCGGACGTCGCCGACATGAGCGCGGCCCGGCTCCAGCGGATGATGAACACCAACGTGGTCGGCAGCTTCCTGTGCGCCCGCGAGGCGGTGCGGCGGATGTCGACCAAGCGCGGCGGGGCCGGGGGCGTCATCGTCAACCTGTCCTCGGTGGCGGCCCGCCTCGGCGGTCCCGGCCAGTTTGTCGATTACGCCGCCTCGAAGGGCGCGATCGACTCGCTCACCATCGGCCTCGCCCGCGAGGTGGCCGGGGAGGGCATCCGCGTCAACGCGGTGGCGCCCGGGATCATCGCCACCGAGATCCATGCCAGCGGCGGCGAGCCCGACCGGGTCGAGCGCCTCGGGCCCGGCGTGCCGATGGGCCGCGCCGGCACCGCCGAGGAGGTGGCCGCGCCGATCGCGTGGCTGCTCTCCGAGGAGGCTTCCTACACCACGGGCGCCATCCTCGACGTCGGCGGCGGCCGCTGACCCCACCTTTTCCAACTCCCTTCTCTCCGACCGCCCCAGGCGGCATGACCGACCGGAAGCGAACGCCCATGTCCTACGATCTCGTCGTCATCGGCACCGGCCCCGGCGGCTATGTCTGCGCGATCCGCGCGGCGCAGCTCGGCCTGCGGACCGCCGTGGTCGAGAAGCGCGCGACCCACGGCGGCACCTGCCTCAATGTCGGCTGCATCCCGTCGAAGGCGCTGCTCCACGCCTCCGAAGCCTTCGAGGAGGCGACCAAGCACTTCGCCGATCTCGGCATCGAGGTGAGCGGCGTGAAGCTCGATCTCAAGAAGATGATGGGCTTCAAGGCCGAGGGCGTGGCCGGGAACACCAAGGGCGTCGAGTTCCTGCTCAAAAAGAACAAGGTCGACACCTTCCATGGCACCGGCAAAATCGCGGGGGCCGGCCGGGTCGAAGTCGTGTCCGAGGATGGCGGCAACCAGATGCTCGAGACCAAGAGCATCGTCATCGCCACCGGCTCCGACGTGACCCGCCTGCCGGGCGTGACCATCGACGAGAAGGTCGTGGTTTCCTCCACCGGCGCCCTGGAGCTCGACCGGGTGCCGAAGAAGCTCCTGGTGATCGGCGCTGGCGTGATCGGGTTGGAGCTCGGCTCGGTCTGGCGCCGGCTCGGCGCCGAGGTCATCGTGGTAGAATATCTCGATCGCGTGCTGCCCGGCATGGACGGCGAGGTCGGCAAGCAGTTCCAGCGGATCCTGACCAAGCAGGGCATCCAGTTCAAGCTGTCCACCAAGGTCACCGGCGTCGAGGTCGGCAAGAAGGGGGCAAACGTTACCGTGGAGCCGGCCGCGGGCGGCGAGGCGGAGAGCCTGCAGGCGGATGTGGTCCTCGTGGCGATTGGCCGGGTGCCCTACACGGAGGGTCTCGGCCTCGACACGGTGGGCGTGCAGCGCGACGACAAGGGCCGGATCCTCACAGACGCCCACTACGCCACCAACGTCACCGGCATCTACGCGATCGGCGACGTGATCGCCGGCCCAATGCTCGCCCACAAGGCCGAGGATGAGGGCGTCGCGTTGGCCGAGACGCTGGCCGGCCAGTCCGGGCACGTCAATTACGGGGTGATCCCGAACGTGGTCTACACCTTCCCGGAGGTGGCCTCCGTCGGCAAGACCGAGGAGGAGCTGACCAAGGACGGCATCGCCTACAACGCCGGCAAGTTCCCGTTCACGGCCAACGGTCGCGCCAAGGCGAACGGCACCACGGACGGCTTCGTGAAGGTGCTGGCCGACGCCCAGACCGACCGGGTGCTCGGCGTGCACATCGTCGGGGCGGATGCCGGCAACCTCATCGCCGAGGTCGCGGTGGCGATGGAGTTCGGCGCCTCCTCCGAGGACATCGCGCGCACCTGCCACGCGCACCCGACGCTCACCGAGGCGGTCAAGGAAGCGGCGCTCGCCGTGTCCAAGCGCGCCATCCACGTCTGATCGGCACCACCCGGCGCGGGATCAGGCGATCTTGCGCCGGGTGCTCGGCAGGTCGGCGATCCGCAGGAGCGCGCTCGGCGCCGGCGGGGCGGTGAGCGCATTCAGGAGATACGGCCGGCGCAGGCCCAGCGCGTTGTGCAGCGCCAGGTCGATGTCTCTGGCGTAGAACGGCATCCGCAGCACCGCATCGACCCCGAAATAGCGCCCGGCCTGGGCGACCGGCTCCAGGTCCGATGTGGTCAGCAGGGTGATCCGGGTCGGAAGGCCGAGGGGTTGGATCTGGCAGGCGAGTTCCAACCCTTCGATGCCGCCGAGCTTCACGTCGAGGAAGGCGAAATCGTAGGTGCCGAGTTCGAGCTGCTTCAGGGCGTGGCGGCCGCAATTGGTCTCTTCGAGCTGGATCGCGAAGCCGCTGCGGGCCACCACCCGGCTGATCGCCGTGCGCCCGGCGGGCGATGAGCAGGCGAGCAGCGCCCGGGTCGGGGTGCGGCGGCGGGCATCGGCGTGCAGGAGCTGCTCAATATGGCCCGGATCGAGGGGCGTCTTCAGCACCTCGTAGGCGCCGAGGCTCTGGGCGATCTCCTGCCAATGCGCCAGCACGCGGGTGGCAACCAGGACCAGGCAGGGCGGCTCGGCGCCGGCCCGGCGCGCCACCGCGACCGCCTCGGGCCCGCTCAGGTCTTCGAGCTGGAGACCCACGAAGGCGAGGCTGGGGCGTTTTTGGAGAAGGATGTCGCACAAGGCCTGGCCCGACACGGCCTCGTCGATCACGGCCTGGGGGTCGAAGCGCTCGACGATCGTCCTCAGGGCGGTGCGACGCCCGGCATCGCGATCCGCGATCACGACGCGCGCTGGCGACCTCGCCTCATCAAGCTTCATGGCCATGTCCCGGCAATCGCATCCCCCGATCCGGAGAATGCGTGCAGAGGATGACGAAGCTCTTAAAAGGCGATCCAATAAGCCGATATAGGCGATAGTCTGCTCAATTTATCCCTGAAAACAGCTTCTAGCACTGGTATCTCCTGGCTGGATTAGCGGCCGGCTCTTGGATGGGCCGCCGTATAGGCGCTCATGAGCCGGGCGGCGTCGACCTGGGTGTAGAGCTGCGTGGTCGACAGGGAGGCGTGGCCGAGCAGTTCCTGGATCGCCCGCAGTTCCCCCTGGCGGGCAAGCAGATGCGTCGCGAAGGAGTGGCGCAGGGCATGCGGCGTCGCGCTCTCGGGCAAGCCAAGGGCGCCTCGGGCCCGGGCCACGGTGTACTGGATGATGCGCGGGGAGAGCGGGCCGCCGCGGGCACCGACGAAGAGCGGCCCCTCCGGCGGCAGCGGCAGCGGGCAGGCGGCGATGTAATCGGCCACCGCCCGCGCCACCACAGGCAGGATCGGCACCATGCGCTGCTTGCCACCCTTGCCGAGCACCGTGACCTGATCGCTTCCCGGAAGCGGCGCGTCGCGCCGGGTGAGGCCCAGGGCCTCAGATATGCGCAAGCCCGCGCCGTAGAGGAGCGCCAGCACCGCGGCGTCCCGGGCCAGGATCCAGGGCTCGCGCTCCTCGCCGGCCCGGATGGCGGTGTCGGTGAGCGCCACCGCGGCGGCGACGGACAGCGGCCGGGGCAGGCGCCGCGGGACCTTGGGCGCCCGGACGCCGCCGAGCGCCGAGACGCTGCCGTAGCCCTCGCGCTCCAGGAAGCGCCCGAACGAGCGCAACCCAGCCAGCATCCGCATCAGCGAGCGCCCGGACACCTCGTCGGCCCGGCGCGCGGCCATGAAGGCGCGGATGTCGCGCACCTTGAGTCCCACCAGCATCGGGATGGTGGGAATGCCCTGGCGCGACGCGAGGTGGACCAGGAACTGACGCAGGTCCCGGCTGTAGGCCTCGACGGTGTTGGGCGACATCCGCCGCTCCCGCGCGAGTCCGTCGGCCCAGGCATGGACCGCCTCGCGCAGGCGCGAATCGCCCGGAATCAGGATCAGGTCGTCGGCCGTCTCGCGCGCGCTCATGGCCCCACTCGACCGCTTTTTCGTTGTCGGGGGCTTAACACCTCGCCGCGCGGCCGCTCAGTTCAAGATCCCGTCCTTGCCCTGGAAGCCGGCGAGTGGCGCGGTCAGGACGCAGCGCAGGCCGGTCTCCCGGTATTCCAGGGCGACGTCGCCGGCCACCGTGCCCGCGAAGGCGCGCTCGATCAGGCGGGTGCCAAAACCCTTGCGCGAGGGCGGGACCACCGGGGGCCCGCCGGATTCGGCCCAGCTGAGCCGGAGCTGCGGGCCGTCCGCCAGGGCCTCGATCTGCCAAGTGACGCCGACATGCCCGGCCGCCGCCGAGAGGGCGCCGAACTTCGCCGCGTTGGTCGCCAGCTCGTGGATCATCAGCGCCAGGGCGAGGGCCGCCTTCGGGCCGATATCGATGGTCGGCCCCTCGATGCGGAGGCGGCCGGCCCGGGCATTGTCGTGGAGCGCCAGCGCGCCGCGGATCACCGCCTCCATGCCGGCCCGCTCGGCATTGTTGGCGAGCAGGATGTCGTGAGCCTTCCCCAGCGCCAGCAGGCGCTGCAGCAGGGCGTCGCGGGCAGAGGCGACGTCGGGGGCGTCGCGAAGCGTCTGCGAGGCGATCGCCTGAACCATCGCCAGGGTGTTCTTGAGCCGGTGGCTCAGTTCCTGGCTGAGCATCTCCCGATGGGCGTCGGCCTCGGCCTGCTGGGTGGCGTCGAGCATCACGCCGGTTATCCGGGTGGCGGTGCCGTCGGCGGTGCGGACGATGATCGCCCGGTTGAGGACCGTGGCATAAGTCCCGTCCGCCCGGCGGAAACGGTACCGCTCGCTCCAGCGGAGCGACGCGTCCGCGATGGCGGCGAGGACGCTGCGGCGGACGCGGTCGCCATCCTCCGGGTGGATATGCGCGTACCACCAGTCGGTGCTCGGCTCGATCTCCGCCGGCCGGTAGCCGTAGAGCGCGGACAGCCCCTCGTCCCAGTGGATCCGGCCCGTCTGGGGGCTCCAGTCCCAGATCAGGTCGGTGGTCGCCCGGGACGAGAGCCGGTAGCGCTCCTCCGAGATCGCCAGGGCGTCGCGGGCGAGGCGCTCGGCCGCCAGGGCCGCCTCCCGCTCCCGGACCGCGCGGCGCAGGTCGAGCTGGGCCATCACCTGCTGCGCCAGCGCTCGGAGGGCAAAGGCCTGGTCCGGCCTCAACCCGTCCGGCCGGGGCTCCGTATCGATCACGCACAGGGTCCCGAACGGGATGCCGTCTTCGGTCCGGAGCACCGCGCCGGCATAGAACCGGATGAACGGCGCTCCCGTCACCAGGGTGTTGCCGCGGGTACGCGGGTCGGCCGTGAGATCGGGGATCACCATCAGCCCGTCCGCGGAGTCCAACGCGTGGACGCAGACCGATTGGCTGAGGGGCGTCTCGCAGGCCGGGAAGCCGCGCCGGGCCTTGAACCATTGCCGGTCGGCCGCGACGAGGCTGACGAGGCCCACCGGCACCGCGCAGATCTGCGTCGCCAGCGTGACGATGTCGTCGAAGGCCGGCTCGCGCGGCGTATCGAGGATGCCGTAGCTGTGGAGGACCTGGAGGCGGGCGGTCTCGATCGGGTCTGACATGGCCGGAGGCGGAAGATCGGGCGGCGGGGGCCGGAAAGAGCACGCGGAGGCGATCGGGATCGGTCTTAGCCCATCTTGGGCGTATGAGCATCTTGCCTTTCCGGCTCATCCCATCAGGTGACGCCTATTCAACCGGTTTGTCCGGCGGCGCTCGCCCGATATTGCTCCCCGTCCCAAGCTCGTCCGATGACGCTTCTCGCCTATGCCGGTGCCGCCCTCGCGGAGATCGCCGGATGCTTCGCGTTCTGGTCCTGGCTCCGGCTCGGCCGCTCCGCCTGGTGGGCACTGCCGGGGATCGCCTCGCTGGCGGCCTTCGCCTTCCTGCTGACGCTGGTGGACAGCCCGGCGGCGGGGCGCGCCTTCGCGGCCTATGGCGGGGTCTACGTCGTCGCCTCGGTGCTGTGGCTGTGGCTCGCGGAAGGGCAGCGGCCCGACCGGTGGGACCTCGCGGGCAGCGCGGTCTGCCTGGCCGGCACGGCGATCATCCTGCTCGGACGGCGGGGGTGAGGCGGCCTCACCGCCCCAGCGTGTAGAACTCGTCGTTCGGCCGCAGGTCGGCAACGCTGGCAAGGCGGTTCGACAGGGCGAACAGGGCGGTGATCGCCGCGATGTCCCAGATGTCGTCCTGGGTGAAGCCGTGGCCCGCCAGCACCGTATGGTCCTCGGACTCGACCCTGTGGGCTTCCTGCGCGACCTTCAGGGCGAAAACCAGCATCGCGCGCTGGCGCGGGGTGATGTCGGCCTTGGCGTAGGCGACGGCGACCTGGTCGGCCAGAAGCGGGTTCTTGGCCCGGACCCGCAGGATCGCGCCATGGGCGATCACGCAGTAGAGGCAGTTATTGGCCGCGCTGGTGGCGACCACGATCATCTCGCGCTCGGCCTTGGTGAGGCCGCCGGGCTTGTCCATGAGCGCGTCGTGATAGGCCATGAAGGCACGGAATTCGTCCGGGCGATGCGCCAGCGCCAGGAAGATGTTGGGCACGAAGCCCGCCTTCTCCTGCACCAAGGCGATCCGGGCGCGCAGGTCGTCGGGCATCTCGGACAGCTTCGGCACCGGGAAGCGGCTGATCGGCCTGTCCGCGCTCATGGTCCTGCTCCCGTCATCCCGCGCCCTTGGTGAAACCGGGCGTTCACGATACGTACGGCACGCTCGGGTCGATCGTCGAGAGCCTTCGGACTGCGACGACGCACGAGCATAACCCTGGAGCGTCATGAGCAGCATCGTCCGCATCCTGGGGATCGATCCGGGTCTCCGCCGCACCGGCTGGGGCCTTATCACCGCGCAGGGCAGCAAGCTGACCTACGGCGATTGCGGGGTCGTGACCTCGGACGGCGACCTGCCATTGGCCCTGCGCTTGCGCGAGCTGTTCGAAGGGATCGGCCGCATCGTCGACGCGCAGAAGCCCGACGAGGTCGCCGTGGAGGAGACCTTCGTCAACAAGGACGCCCAGGCGACGCTCAAGCTCGGCCATGCCCGGGCCATGGCGCTGGTGGTGCCGGCGTTGGCCGGGCTGCCGGTGTTCGAATACGCCGCCAACCTGATCAAGAAGACCGTGGCGGGCTCCGGCCATGCCGAGAAGGTCCAGATCCAGGCGATGGTGCGCTTCCTGCTGCCCAAGGCCGAGTTCCGGGTCGCGGACGCCGCCGACGCGCTGGCCATCGCGATCACCCATGCCAGCCACCGCGACGCGCATGCCCTGCGCAAGACGCATCTGCCGGAGGGCAAGAAGCGCAGCCTCACCGGGCAGGCCGCGGCGGGCCAGGGGCTCGCCGGAAAGGGCTTCTCGGCCGCCGCTGCCGCACGCATCGAGGCCGCCCTGGCGAAGCAGGTCTGATCGGACAGGATTTTTCAGGAAACTTGGTGGGGGAAGTAGGACTCGAACCTACGAAGCTTACGCAGCGGATTTACAGTCCGCCCCCTTTGCCGCTCGGGACATTCCCCCAAGGCGGGTTTTTCACCCGCGGCGCCCTTATGGTGAGGGGCTGGCCGGGTGTCAACGCTTGTCGTGGCTCGATCCGCAGCCTGTGACCTTCGGAGAGTCCGCTTCCTCCGCAGAGAAGGGGGCCTGTGCCGCAGACACTTCGAACGAATCGCGTCGGTTGCGCGAAGAAAAGGCGAACATCGACGGGGTCCGGGGGATTCACAAAGGAATCGGGATCGGCCACGGTGGGCGGATGTCGCCCTGCTTCGCCGGCCATTGACCCGTCCCGCCCCGTCCCTGCGGTCCCACCAGCGTACGTTGATGGCCCTCGTGGCGGCCATGGCGAGCGGGGAGGCAGGGCATGTCCAAAAAATTCTGGCGGCGGTGACGCCGGGGGGCGGCAAGTCGCTGCTGCCGGTGATCGCCGCGCACACGCTGATCGCGGCGGGCCGGGTCGAGCGCGTGGTCTGGGTGGTGCCGCGGGATTCCCTGCGTCTCCAGGCGGAGGAAGCCTTCGCCGACCCGCTCTGGCGCGCGGGCTTCGGGCATGGGCTCAGCGTGCGCGCCGCCGACAACGAGCGCGATCCGGCCCGCGGGCTCTCCGGATACGTCACCACCTATCAGGCGGTCGCCGCCGCCCCGGCGCTGCATCTCGCCGAGGCGCGGGCGCACCGCACCCTGCTAGTCGTCGACGAGGTCCATCACCTGCCGGTCCCGGGGCGTCCGGGGGCGGACGACGCCTCTGCCGAGGAGGAGGCCGAGGCCGGGGCGTGGTCCCGGGCGATGCTGCCGGTGATGGAGGCGGCCGAGATCGGCCTGTTCCTGTCCGGCACCCTGGAGCGGGCCGACGGCCGGCGCATCCTCGGCCTGCCCTACCGGCCGTCCGCCCTCGGCAGAGGTCCCGAACTCGACCTCGACGCGCCGGGGCTGGCGGTGATCGGCTATTCCCGGTCGCAGGCCTTGGCCGAGCGGGCGGTGCTGCCGGTCACCTTCGGGGCGATCGATGGCGAGGCGAGTTGGCTCGAAGGCGGCCAAATCGCCGGCGACAGCCCCCGGGTCGGGCCGCACCGGCTGGGCGCCGGATCGGTCCGGGTCACCACCCGGCCGGCCCTGTTCACCGCCCTGCGCACCGGTTTCGCCCGGGATCTTTTGAGCGAATCCTTCTTCGCGACCAAACGCCTGCGCGCCCGGCGCCGGGTCGAACTCGGCCTGCCCCCCGGCCAGATGGCCCGGGGCCTCGGCAAGCTCCTCGTGGTCGCACCGGACCAGGCGAGCGCCCGCACTTACCTGACGACCCTGCGCAGCTGGATGCCGGCCCAGCAGGGGGAGCGGGACGTTCGTCTGGCGACCTCCGGCCAGGGCGACGCCCACGCGGCCCTGGCGGCCTTCCGCCTGACCGCGGAGCCGGCCGTGCTGGTGACGGTGGCGATGGCCTATGAGGGACTCGACGCCCCCGAGGTCGCCGTGGTGGCGGCTTTGACCCATATCCGCTCCCGTCCGTGGCTGGAGCAGATGCTCGCCCGGGCCACCCGGGTCGATCCCCATGCCGGCCCCTACGAAAACCAGCAGGCGCTGGTCTTCCATCCGGACGACCCGCTCTTCGCCCGCTTCCGTCTGGAGCTGGAGACCGAGCAGGGCAGCAGCGTCCGACCGAAGCGCGAGCGGCCGGCGACCGCCATCGTCCCGGAGCGGACCCCGTGGCGCGACGAGGATCCCGGGGGGATCACGCCGCTGGAGAGCAACGCGATCGGCCTGCGCTACGCGCTGCTCCGCCCGCGGCTCGCCGAGCCCGCACCCGTGGCCCCGGCGCCGGAGCCGCCGTCGGTCACCGAGCGGACCTTGCGCCAGCGTCTCGCGGTGGCGGTGGCGAGCCAGGCCGTGGAGGACGAGGCGTCGCTGCGGGTGCCCCGGGGCGGCAACCTCGCGCATCGCTACAACGCCGTGCTCAAGCGCGTGCTCGGCAAGGGCCGCGCGACCATGACCCTGCCCGAGTTGGAAGCGGCGCTCGCCTGGCTTGAACGCAACCGACTCTCGGACCATCTCGACCGCCTCGACGGCGATGCCCGCTACGCGTGGTCCGCCCGCCAGCGCCGCGGCCGCTGGCAGCCGGAGCGCGCCGCCGGGCGCTGACCCGTCGCGGATCGGAGAAGCGCGCGATGACCGAGACCCTGCCGGATGCCTTCGCGGCGACCCTGACCGAGCCCGAGCCGCCCGCGGCCTGGCCGGCGCCACGCGCCGCTCTGTGGTGGCTCGCCAAGCACGCGACCGAGACCGCGGACGCCACCTGGGCGCGGGCGCATGCCCTGGTCCAGGACGCGTCCGAGCCCGACGCCGCCTGGGTGCACGCGCATCTGCACCGCATCGAGGGCGATGACGGCAATGCCCGCTACTGGTATGGCCGCGCTGGCCGCACCGTGCCGCGCGGCACGCTCGCCGAGGAGCGGGCGGCCCTGATCGCCGCCCTGGCGAGCGCCGGCTGAACGCTGCGGTGTCCGACCCGAATCGATCCCCGCCGGGCGACCGCCATGACGGCAGGATCCATCATTACACAAACAGACTATGCGCCACGGGCCTAAATTTAATATCTGCGTGACATGCCGGTCATATCCGACGCGGCAAGATTGATTTTACACTGCGTCCGCAAATCGATATTGGGGGCCGCGGCCCCTTTCTCGCCCCTGAAAATTGAGAAGCCTGTGCGTTTCCCTTCGCCTACGTGGTCTTCGATATCCTACGGCGGCGAAATTTGATCCAGGCTGGGCCCGTCGATTTCGGATCACAAGGAACGTGCTGGTCATCGTGATGAGCTTGAGCTGTTTAGTCTGCAGTGTCGGTCTGGCGGGTCTTTCGCTGCGCCACCCCGCGCGCGCGGTTGTCCTGGAGCGCTGGAGCGGAATCTGCCTCGTGCTCGGCCTGTCCCTGCTCGGGATCGGGCTGTACGGCGCCCGCGTCTAACCCCGAGCAAGCCGATTCTCGGAACGCCTTGGCCGACAACCGGTTGACAGGCCGCCCGGCGCGCAGGTCGGGCCTCGATTATCGGAGCGGACCTATGAGCCTCCTCGGCAGCATCGTCGGCAAGATCCTTCATCCGTTCGGCGGCGGTACCGCGGACGCCGCGCCCTCGTCCCCGTCAAGCTCCGGCGGCTCGGCCGGCTCGAGCACCCCCTCGGCCTCCGGCGGCGCCAGCGGCGGCGAGCCCGTAGACGTGGAGGCCGTGCTCACCGGCCTCGCCGAGAAGAACCCGCAGAAGCTCGACTGGCGCCACTCGATCGTGGACCTGATGAAGCTGCTCGGCCTCGAGTCGAGCCTGGCGGAGCGCAAGCAGCTCGCCGACGAGCTTCACTACACCGGCGACAAGGACGACTCGGCCTCGATGAACATCTGGCTGCACAAGCAGGTGATGAAGAAGCTCGCCGAGAACGGCGGCAAGGTGCCGGAAGACCTGAAGAACTGAGCGCTCGACGGCCCGGCGCACGATCGCGCCGGGCCTTCCTGGTTCAGCGCCCGGTGCGGACCCGGGTCCAGAGCCGGGTCACGTAGCGCTGGGTGCGGTCGTCCCAGGCGGTGTTGATCGACAGCCGCTGCATCGTCGCCTCGTCCGGGTAGATGCCGGGATTGCTCAGGATCTCGGGCTTCACGAACTTCTTCGCCGCGAGATTGCCGCTGGCATAGGCCACGAAGTTGGTGTTGGCCGCCGCCACCTCGGGCCGCAGCATGTAGTCGATGAAGGCCAGGGCTTCGGCCGGGTGGGCGGCATCCTTCGGGATCGCGAAGGTGTCGAACCACATCAGCGCGCCTTCTTTCGGCACGACATAGGCGATCTCGATCCCGTTCTTGGCCTCCTCGGCCCGGCGCTTGGCCTGCAGCACGTCGCCGGAATAGCCCACCGCCACGCAGATATCGCCGTTGGCCAGCGCCTGGATGTATTCCGAGGCGTGGAACTTCCGCACGCTGCCCCGGACCTTGTAGAGCGCGTCGGTCACCAGGGTCAGGTCGTCCCAGCGCTTGGAATCGGCCTTGGCCCCGAAGACCGGCAGCATGCTGGGGATCAGGTCCTCGGGAGAATCGAGCATCATGATCCCGCAATCCTTGAGCTTGTTCGCGGAAGCCGGATTGAGGACGGTGGTCCAGGAATTCAGCACCGCGTTGGCGCCCAGCCGCTCGCGGACGGCGGCGACATTGTAGCCGATGCCGGTGGTGCCCCACATGTAATCGACCGCGAACGCATTGCCGGGGTCGTACACGGCGAGCCGACCAGAGATCTCCGGCCAGAGGTTGCCGAGATTCTTCAGCTTCGTCTTGTCCAGGGGCAGGAAGGCGCCGGCCCGGATCAGCCGCTGCAGATAGGGTCCCGACGGCACGACGATGTCATAGCCCGACCGGCCGGCCAGCAGCTTGGTCTCCAGGATCTCATTGTTGTCGTAGGTGTCGTAGACGACCTTGATCCCGGTCTCCTGGGTGAAGGCATCGAGCACCTTCGGGTCGATGTAATCCGACCAGTTGTAGATGTTGACGACCCGCTCTTCCGCGGCGCGCCCAGGTAGGGCGAGGCCGAGGAGGGCTGCGAGCAGCATCCCGGCCGCTACACCAAAGCCGATCCGCACACGCGAGCGGCGCCGGACCGGTCGTTCGACGCGAGCCATCCCGGCCCCGCTCAAGCCTGCGTCGCGGCGACGACCACGATCTCGACCAGATATTGCGGATCACACAGCCGCGCCTCGACGGTGGCGCGCGTCGGCGGGTGCTCCTGGGACACCCAGGCATCCCAGGCGGCGTTCATCTCGGCGAAATGACCGATATCGGCGAGATACACGGTCGCCGACAGGATGTGGTCCTTGTCGCTGCCGGCGACGGCGAGCAGTCGGTCGATCTGCACCAGGATGTTCTGGGTCTGGGCGGTGACCCCGGTGCCGACCGGATCGGACGCCACCTGGCCGGCGAGGTAGATGGTGTTGCCGTGGATGGCGCCCTGCGACATGCGCGATCCGGGTTCGATCCGTTCGATGGTCATTCCAGTCTCCAGCCGGCGAAAGTCGGTATCTGCCGCGGCACCGGGCCGGAGGTAAAGGGCGACGCGCCTACGCGCCGCGGGAACCGGAGGAAAAACCTTCTCGTCCTCGTGTATGTGCGAGCAACCGTGGCCGACCGCCGTGCGTTCATACGGCATCGCTTGTCACGCCTTGGGGTTCGTCATGGGTATTCTCTGGACCATCATCATCGGGTTCCTCGCCGGAATCATCGCCAAGTTCCTCATGCCCGGACCGAACGAGCCGTCGGGCTTCATTTTGACGACCATTCTCGGCATCGTCGGCGCCTTCGTGGCGACCTTCATCGGCCAGGCGGTCGGCTGGTACGGACCGAACCAGGGCGCAGGCTTCATCGGCGCCATCGTGGGCGCCGTGGTGGTGCTGTTCATCTACGGCATGATCGCCGGCCGTCGCAGCACGACCATCTGACCGATTTCCATCTTCCGAAACGAGAAGGGGCGCCCCGCGGGCGCCCCTTTTTTTATGGCTTGATGGTCGGCCGAACCGTCAGAAATGATCCGCCGCCGCCTTCACGGCGCAGTGGCCCGTGGCACCGCGCACCGCCAGACCGACGCCGACGACCAGCGCCAGCAGGCTGAGGACCTTGTTCGGCCGGGGCTGCGCGGCCGCTGCGGCGATCCCGAGGCCCAGGGCCACCGACACCGCCCGCTCGGTGGTGGTGAGGTTCGGCTGCCCGCTGAAGATGTCGTGGATCATATCGTTGGCCATGAAAGCTTTCCCGCTGTGAGGTCGCGGTGCGAACGCAGGCGCGGGACGGGCGTTCCAACCCTCTCGCACGGTGGAGGCGTGCAGGCTGCGCAGGCGACACCCATGGCGCTTGCTGCCGCAAGGGCGCGACCGACCGCGCGGCGGTGAAAACGCGGTCTCGTCAGGTCCTACCGGACAAGGGCAAGCCGAGGCTCCGGCTCCGAGGATTTGGGCCCGGCGTACGAAAAAGGCGCGGCCCCAAGGGACCGCGCCTCTCATCTCAGACCCGCACCGGCCGAAGCCGGCGCGGATCAGTCCCAAAAATCACTCGCCGGCGGATTCGCGGCGGCGCTCGCCGCGGTGGCGGCCGCCATTGTCCTCGCGCCGGGGCTCGCCGTCCCGGTCGCTGCGGCCGCTCGAATCCCGCTCGGCCTTCACCTTCTCGGTGATGTCCTCGCCGGTCTGCTGGTCGACGACGCGCATGGACAGGCGGATCTTGCCGCGGTCGTCCTGGCCGAGGAACTTCACCTTGACCTTGTCGCCTTCCTTGACGACGTCCGTCACCTTGGCGACCCGCTGGGCGGCGAGCTCCGAGATGTGGACGAGACCGTCCTTGGCGCCGAAAAAGTTCACGAAGGCGCCGAACTCCATGCACTTCACGATCGTGCCGTCGTAGATCATGCCGGTCTCGGGCTCGGCGACGATCGAGCGGATCCAGTTATAGGCCGCCTTGATCGCCTTGCCGTCGGCCGAGGCGATCTTCACGATGCCGGTGTCCTCGATGTTGATCTTGGCGCCGGTCTTCTCGACGATCTCGCGGATCACCTTGCCGCCGGTGCCGATCACGTCGCGGATCTTGTCGGTCGGGATCTGCATCGTCTCGATGCGCGGGGCGTACTCGCCGAGCTCCGGACGGGCGGCGGTGAGCGCCTTGGACATCTCGTTGAGGATGTGGGCGCGCCCGTCCTTCGCCTGGTCGAGGGCGACCCGCATGATCTCCTCGGTGATGCCGGCGATCTTGATGTCCATCTGGAGCGAGGTCACGCCCTCGTCCGTGCCGGCCACCTTGAAGTCCATGTCGCCGAGGTGATCCTCGTCGCCCAGGATGTCGGACAGGACCGCGAAGCGCTCACCCTCGAGGATGAGGCCCATGGCGATGCCGGCCACCGGACGGCGCAGGGGCACGCCGGCATCCATCAGCGACAGCGAGCCGCCGCAGACCGAGGCCATCGAGGACGAGCCGTTGGACTCGGTGATCTCGGACACGACGCGGATCGTGTACGGGAACTCGTGGGCCGGCGGCAGCACCGGGCGGATCGCCCGCCACGCCAGCTTACCGTGGCCGATCTCGCGGCGGCCCGGGGAGCCCATGCGGCCCGTCTCACCCACCGAATAGGGAGGGAAGTTGTAGTGGAGCAGGAAACGCTCCTTGTAGGTGCCGTCGAGCGAGTCGATGAACTGCTCGTCCTCGCCCGTGCCCAGCGTGGCGACCACGAGGGCCTGGGTCTCACCGCGGGTGAACAGCGACGAGCCGTGGGCGCGGGGCAGAACGCCGACCTCGGAGACGATCGGGCGGACCGTCTTCAGGTCGCGGCCGTCGATGCGCGAGCCGGTGTCGAGCACGTTCCAGCGCACGACCTTGGACTGCGCCTCCTTGAAGGCGGCCTTGACCTTCTCGGCCGGGAATTTTTCCGCGCCCTCGGGGCACAGGGCGGCCATCACCTTCGCCTTCACGGCGTCGACGGCGGCGTAGCGCTCCTGCTTGACCGTCTTGGTGTAGGCAGCGCGCAGCTCGGTCTCGCAGACCTCCAGCACGGCCTTCTCGACGTCGGCGTTCTCGGGGGCCCGGAAGTCGCGCGGCTCCTTGGCGGCCTTCTCGGCCAAGCGGATGATCGCCTCGATCACCGGCTGGAAATGCTTGTGGCCGAACATCACGGCGCCGAGCATCACGTCCTCGGAGAGCTCCTTGGCCTCCGACTCGACCATCAGCACGGCGTCCTGGGTGCCGGCGACGACGAGGTCCAGGCTCGACTCTTCCTTGGTCTCGGTGACCAGCGGGTTCAGCCGGTAGCCGCCGTTGATGTAACCGACGCGGGCGGCGCCGATCGGGCCCATGAACGGCACGCCCGACAGGGTCAGGGCGGCAGAGG
>NZ_FOTK01000062.1 GCF_900114535.1 Methylobacterium pseudosasicola
GATGCAGGCGGGCCCATACGCCGGCCGCCTGCCAGTCGCGCAGGCGCCGCCAGCAACTCATCCCGCAGCCGCAGCCCATCTCCGCTGGCAGCATCTCCCACGGAACGCCTGAGCGCAGCACGAACAGAATGCCGGTCAACGCAGCTCGGTTCTCGATCGGCCGTCGGACACCTTTTGGACGTGGGCGGGACGGCGGCAGAAGCGGCGCAATCTCGGTCCAGAGATCATCGGGCAGAAGCGGACGAGCCATCACGACCAACGCCCGCCCGCCCAATCCGTGCCCGTTCTGTTAGGCGCTCTAAGGCCATCAAGGCCGAGATCATGGATGGCGAGGCTCGATCCGTGGCCGTCTTCAGCCGGTATGCTCCCTGAGCCGTTGTCGATAGAGGATGTCTTGCTCGCTGGTCGATCTTGGTTTGTGAAGCCCCTCATTCTGGCTCGAGAATGCTGCCGGAAGAAGCGGGTCGATAGCGGGACAAGCGCTCCGGAGGAGGACTGCATGACAAGCGGACGGGCTTATAGCGACCCAGCCAAGTCGTACGCGTTACTGCGTGCGTTGCCCGGAAACGGACATAGGCCCGCGGTCTAATCAACGGTAGGATCTGACCCTTCTCAGACCTTCAGAAGGTCCGCTTGCTGGAAGTCTGAGCGAACTAGAATGACCGAAGGTGGCCGTAGGCGGAATGGCTGGTTCGGAGCAGACCCGCCGGAAAATTGGACGGCCTCCTATCGACCCAACCCGGTCGTACAGGGTCTCGCGACAGCAGCCTGAAAGCGGACCTCAAGATCTACAGCCGCAGCGGGCCACCTCGCTTTGCCCAGCTTGGGAAGAGGAACAACAAGCGTCCTCAGCCAGCCTGCGATGCCCCTTATTCAGAGGCGCTTGGGCCGTCTTGGGATCATTCCTCCCGTTTATCGAACCCTGAAAATTAGCGATTGGACCCGCTCAAGCGGCCCTGACACAAGCACTGGCATCCTAACGTCAGTCGCTCGCAGCCTCGCTCACGCCCTGCGCCGACCGACCGCCGACGAGACCGCAACGGGTCTTCGGGGATCGGACCGCTCCCATAAGAGGTGCGGCCTGCAACGGAAGCAGGGAGGGTTCGATGGGCGTCGACGCGCAAGGTGCGCCACCGACTGCAGTCGTCGCGACGCCGTCACCGAATGACCACGCCGCGCTCAAACTCGCGGGGGTGGCCGCCGCCGTGCTGGTGGCCGTGGCGATCTGGCTGACACCGACCCCGACGGGTCTCACGCTCCTCGGCCACAAGGCGCTCGCCCTGTTCGGCTGCATCTTCGTCCTCTACCTCACGGAGGCCGTGCCCCTCGCGGTCGCGAGCCTGCTCGTCGTGCCGGCCGCATCGTTGTCGGGGATCACCACGGTCAAGGGCGCCCTCGAAGGCTTCTCGGCGCCCTCCGCCTACCTCATCGTCGGCGCCTTCGTGCTGGCCACCGCGATGGTCAAGACACGCTTGGCCGAACGCATCACCTACCTCATCCTCCTACGCATCGGCTCGGCACCGACCCGCGTCACGCTCGGCGTGACCCTCGTCAACGTCGCGCTTGCCTTCCTCGTCCCGTCCTCCACCGCCCGCACCGCGATCCTGCTGCCGGAATGCCTGAGCATCCTGGCACTCTACGGGACAGCGGGACGCTCGCCCTTCGCGGTGAACCTCCTCCTGACCCTGACGATGACCAACGCCACTATCGGGGCCGGCATCCTCACAGCCACGGTACCCAATCCGGTCACCGTCGAGTTCGTCGCCAAGGCGAGCGGCCACACCATCACCTACGCCGAGTGGCTGCTCTACGGCTTCCCGCCCGCGCTGGTGATGACCTTCGCAACCTGGGCCCTGATCCAGCGCGTCTTCCCGCCCGAGGTCGACGCCAGGACCTCCGAGATCGACGGGACGATCCGCACCAACCTGACGAAGCTCGGACGCATGTCGTCGGCCGAATGGCGCACCCTCCTCGTCTTCGTTGTGATCACCGGCCTCTGGGCGACACAGGGGCTGACGGGGCTCGACACCACCGTCGTGTGCCTCGCCGGCGTCGTCCCGCTCTTCCTGCCAAAGTTCGGCGTGATGACCTGGGCCGACGCCAACAAGGGCGTCTCGTGGCAGGTCCTCCTCGTTGCAGGCGGTGGCATCTCACTCGGCGACATCCTGCTCAAGACTGGCGCCGCCGGCTGGCTCGCCAACGCCATCTTTCACGGCCTCGGTCTCGCGGGCGCCTCGGCCCTCGTCGTGATCGTCGTGGTGATGCTGATCGTGCAGTACCTGCACGTCATCTTCGTCGGCACCACCGCGATGGCGACCGCCCTCCTGCCCATCGTGCTGGCGATGGCCGACACGGCCAACATCAGCCCCGTCGCCCTCGCTCTGCCCGCAGGCATGATCATCGGCGGCTACCCGCTGCTGATGTTCTACAACACGCTGCCCAGCATCATCGTCTACGGCACCGGCCGCCTATCCGTCGGGGACTTCCCAAAGGTCGGCGTCGCGATCTGCGCCCTGGCCTGCCTCGTCTACGCCCTCTGCGCGGCGACCTACTGGCAGTGGCTCGGCCTCTACTGAATTCCGCCTCGACTGATCTCCGAACCCAAGAAGGAACTCCGCGATGACGCTCCCCCTGCAGGGTATCCGCGTGCTGGATCTCTCCAACGTGCTCGCCGGCCCCTTCTGCGGCTACCATCTCGCGCGGATGGGTGCGGAGGTGATCAAGGTCGAGAACCCCAAGGGTGGCGACCTCGCCCGCCGCCTCGGCGCCGATCCGAAGATGGCCGAACAATTGATGGGCCTGTCATTCGTGGCCGTGAATGCCGGCAAGCAGTCGGTCGCCATCGACTTCAAGGCCGCGGACGGCAAGGAGATCTTCCTACGTCTCGTCGAGAAGGCGGACGTCGTTTTGGAGAACTTCCGGCCGAAGGTGATGGAGCGGCTCGGCCTCGGCTACGACGTGCTCGCGAAGCGCAACCCCCGCCTCGTCTACTGCGCCATCTCCGGCTTCGGGCAGAACGGCCCCTGGCTCGGGCGCCCGGCCTACGACCAAATCGTCCAAGGCCTGTCCGGCGCCATGAGCGTGACGGGCGACGCGGCTACGGCGCCGTTGCGCACCGGCTTCCCGATCTCCGACACCATCGCCGGCATCACGGCGGCCTTCGCCATCTCCTCGGCGCTGGTCGAGCAGCGCACCACGGGACGCGGCCGTCGAATCGACGTCTCGCTACTGGAGGCGACGCTCGCAGCCATGGGCTGGGTCGTGTCCAACCACCTTAACGGCAACGTCGAGCCCCAGCCGATGGGCAACGAGAACTTCACCGCAGCGCCCTCCGGCACGTTCCGGACCGGTGGCGGCCCACTCAACATCGCCGCCAATGAGCAGAAGCAGTACGAGACCCTGTGCGACCTCGTCGGCCGGCCTGACCTCAAGACGGATCAGCGCTTCGCCGGTCGCCAATCCCGCAAGGTGAACCGCGCCGCGCTTTCGGACGAGTTGAACGACGCCCTGCAGGCCCGCACCGCCAAGGAGTGGGAGGAGGTGTTGAACGCCAACGGCGTCCCCGCCGGCAGCGTCCTTTCCGTGCCGGAGATCCTGGCGGAGGAGCAGGTCACCGGCCGCCATTTCGTCGAGACCCTCGACGCCACCGTGACCGGGGATCAGCCGATGCGTGTCACCCGTCCTGGGTTCCTCCTTGACGAGGATTACCCGGCCCCGGCGCCTCCTCCGCAACTCGGCCAGGATACCGACCGGTGGCTGGCGGAGCTCGGGTACGGGTCCGAGCGGATCGCCGCCTTCAAGGCGCACGGCTCGGTCGCCGCGGCGAACCGCCCGTCGGTGCCGCCCTCCGCCAAGCTGCCGGAGCTCAAGGCCCGCGCCGAGAGCTCCAGCAGCTGAATCCTCGTCCAGATCCGAACCAAGGAGCGAGACCCATGAGCGATAAGGACCCTGCGGCGATCCTCGATACCGCCAAGGCGTGGTGGTCAACCGCGATCATCGACATGAAACCCGGAAGCATCCGTTTTTCGGGTTTCCCCATCGAGCAGCTGATCGGCGCTGTCAGCTTCCCGCAGATGATCTGGCTGATGCTCCGCGGCAGCATGCCATCGGCTGCCGAGGGGGCGCTCCTGGAGGCGGCGCTGGTCTCGGCCGTGGATCACGGGCCTCAGGCGCCATCAATCGCGATCGGCCGGATGTCTGTGACCTGCGGCCTACCCCTGAACGGCGCGATGGCCTCGGCCATCAACGTCCTCGACGACGTCCACGGCGGCGCGGGCGAGCAGTGCATGGATCTCTATGCCGACATCGCCCGGCGGATGGACGAGGGCCAGGCCCTAGACGCCGCGGTCGAGGCCGGCCTCGACGCCTTCATCGCCGCACGCGGCAAGATCATCTCGGGGTTCGGCCATCGCTTCCACCCGGTCGATCCCCGTGCGCCCCGCCTGCTCGCCCTCGTCGACGAGGCGCGGAAGCAGGGCGTCGTGAATGGCCGCTTTGCCGACATCGGTCGCGGCGTCGAGGCGCTCCTCGGGCGCCGCAAGGGCCGCGGCATCCCGATGAACATCGATGGCGCGACGGCGGTGATCTATGCCGAACTCGGTTTCGCGCCGCCGCTCGGCCGTGGCCTGTTCATCCTGTCTCGGTCGGTCGGCATCCTGGCGCATGCCTGGGAGCAGACGCAGCAGGGCGGCCGCATCAAGGGGCCGATGCCGCGCGGCATCTCCTACACTTACACAGGGCCGGCGCCGCGCGACTTCCCGGGTTCGGCCGCCGGGGAGCCGACCCCGTGAGCGGCCCCAACTATCTGCCGGTCCGCCCGGACTGGCTCGCCGCGGGACGCGAGGAGCCCTTGCGTCCCGAGTTGCCGATCATCGACGCCCACCACCACCTGTGGGACCGGCCCGGCTGGCGCTACCTGTTCGAGGAGTACCTCGCCGACATCCGGGACAGCGGCCACGCGGTCCAGGCCACGATCTACATGCAGGCACAGGCGATGTACCGCGCCGATGGGCCCGCGGCGTTCCGGGTCGTGGGAGAGACGGAGTTCGCCAATGGCGTCGCGGCGATGGCGGCAAGCGGGCTCTATGGTCCGACCCGGGTCTGCGCCGGAATCATCGGCCATGTCGATCTCCGGGCCGGCGCGGCGGTCGCTGACGTGCTGGAGGATCATATCCGCGCCGGTGGCGACCGCTTCCGGGGCGTTCGCCACCTCACGACCTGGGACGCCGATGCGAGCCTGATGAACCCCCTGAGCGCCGGGCCGCCTGGCCTCCTGGCGGATGGGGCCTTTCGGGCGGGCTTTGCCTGCCTCGCGCCGCGTAACCTCGGCTACGATGCGTGGCTGTTCCATCCGCAACTCGGCGAGCTGACCGATCTCGCCCGCGCCTTCCCGGCCACCACGATCATCCTCAACCATTGCGGCGGCGTGCTCGGCATCGGCGCTTACGCCGGCCGACGGGACGTGGTCTTCGCCAACTGGGCAAAGGCGATCCGAACGCTTGCCGAATGCCCGAACGTCGTCGTGAAGCTTGGGGGCCTCGGCATGCGGATCAACGGGTTCGGCTTTGAGGCCGGCGCAGTGCCGCCGTCGTCCGAAGACCTCGCCCAGACGTGGCGGCCCTACATCGAGACCTGCATCGACGCCTTCGGACCGGCCCGCTGCATGTTCGAGAGCAACTTTCCGGTCGACAAGGGCTCATACGGCTACGGGACCGTCTGGAACGCGTTCAAGCGCCTGACGATTCACGCCGGAGAGGAAGAGGTCGCCACTCTGTTCTCCGGTACCGCCGCGCGGATCTACGCCGTCGCCACCAATTCCTGAGGGGCATTCTCCGGCACCGTACCGGCGGGTTCCGGACCACCTTTGGCCAGCAGTGCTGTCCCCTGCTCGCGCAGCAATGCGACCACCCGGGAAGCGGCCGGCGAGAGGTAGCTGTCCCGCCGATGGATGCAGCCGAGCGGGCGCCGCAGGGTCGTCGCGTCGATGTCGAGCCGCTCGACCCAATTGCCCAGGCGCGACGGCAGCAGGTTCCGGGTCGAGGTGAAACTCAGGAGTTCGGTTTCGCCGATCAGCCGGGGAAGCATGGTGATCGAGTTGGTCTCGATCTGGACGTGGGGCCCGGCCACGTTGTGGGCTTGGAACACCGTGTCGAGCCACTGGCGCATCGCGACCGTACGGGCGGGCAGCACCCAGTTCCAGCCGCTCAATTCCTCGATCCGAAGAGTGCGGCCGCAGAGCGGGTGGCCCTTGGCCGCCACGACGACGACTTCGTCGGCGCCGAGGGCCTCGTGGCTGAACTCGTCGGCGTCGCCCGGCAGGACGGGCCCGATCAAGAGGTCGAGGCGGCTCTCGCGAAGCGCCATGCGCAGTACGCCGCTCATGCCGATCTGGAGGTCCACGGTCACGCCCGGCGCCGCGGCGATGAGCTGGCGGCAGATATGGGGGAGCAGGTATTCGGCCATGGTGGCGCCGGTGCCGATCCGGACGTGCCCGGCGGTACCGGCCGCGAACTCGCTGACCTCGCGGATCGCCTCGTCCATCGCCGTCCGCATCAGCCGCGCCCGGCTCAGAAGCACGTCGCCAACCTGCGTCAGCACGAGGCCGCGGCCGGAGCGGGCGAACAGCTCCGCCCCGACTGAGGCCTCCAGGCGCTGGATGCATTTCGTCAGTGCCGGCTGTGTGCGGCCGAGCCGATCCGCCGCGCGCCCGAGATGTCCGGTGTCGGCGATGACTTCGAAGAACGCGAGGTCCCTGAGGTCCATCAATTCCTCCCGGTTATCTTTTGCTGAACATTAGCGATTGGACCGGACGAAGACCTCCTGACAGAGATCTGACACGCCCGGCGCATGCTCAGCCGGCATTCGGGCGGACGGTAATGCATCCGGGCACCAAGTCCGAGAGCAAGACTTACAAAGGGAGGATCAGATGAGCGTCGCTGTCGCGGCGGCAACCGGCGTCGAGCCGGATGCCCAAACACGCCTTTTGGAAAGCGCGGTCGCCAAGAACACGCGGCGCCTCGTCCCGATCCTCGGCCTCGCCTACCTGTTCAACTATCTCGACCGGACCAGCGTCGGCTTCGCCGCCCTGCAGATGAACCAGGCCATCGGCCTCACCGCCGCACAGTTCGGTTGGGGCGCCGGCATCCTGTTCTTCAGCTACTGCCTGCTTGAAGTTCCCAGCAACGTCCTGATGTACCGCTTCGGTGCGCGTCGCTGGCTCGCGCGCATCATGATCACCTGGGGCCTCGCCGCGGCGGCCACCGCCTTCGCGGTCGGTCCCATGAGCTTCTACGTCATCCGCTTCATGCTCGGCGTGTTCGAGGCCGGCTTCTTCCCCGGGGTGATCTGGTACATCTCGATCTGGTTCCCAGCCCGCTACCGCACCCGCGTGCTGGCGCTGTTCATGGCCTCCACGCCGCTGTCGTCGCTGCTCGGAAGCCCGATCTCGGCCTCGCTTCTGAGCATGGACGGCTTCCTCGGCCTGGGCGGCTGGCAGTGGATGTTCCTGATCGAGGGCTTGCCAGCGTGCCTCCTCGGCTTCGCCTGCCTGTGGAAGCTCGCCGATACGCCGAAGGACGCGACCTGGCTCGACGACGACGAGCGCGCCGCCCTCGTGAACGAGCTCGCCAACGAAAAGCACGAGAAGCCGAAGAAGGACCTTTGGGCGGCGATGAAGGATGTGCGCGTGGTCCTGCTCACCACCATCACGTTCGCCTTCACGATCGGCTCCTACGGCATCGGCATCTGGCTGCCGCAGATCCTGAAAGGCCATGGCCTGTCGAACATCGCGGTCGGCTGGGTCGCCGCGATCCCGTACTTGTTCGCCACGGTGGGTATGGTGGTCTGGGCGCAGTACGTCGATCGGACTGGTAAAAAAATCTACAACCTCGTCGCGGCGCTGATTCTAAGCGCCGTCGGGCTCGCCGCCTCGACCCTGTTCGACGCGATGATCCCCGCGCTGATCTGCCTGACGCTGGCGCTGATCGGCACGATCTCAGCACGGACAGTCTTCTACACGATCCCGCAAAGCTTTCTCACGGGAGCAGCCGCGGCTGGCGGTCTGGCCTTTATCAACTCCGTAGGCGCTTTCGGTGGCTTCGTGGGCCCCTATCTCGTCGGCTACCTCAAGGATGCGACAGGGTCCTACAATGCGGGCATGCTCGGCATGGCGGCGATCCTCCTCGTGTCCGTTTTCATCGCCGGCTCGCTCAAGCTCGTCATCAAGAATGCCTGAAACGCACGGCAGAGCACGCACCTGATGAAATTTGAAAGGACAGCCAAACAGCTGGCGCTTTGCACATGGCCGTTTGGGGCACAAAACCGTCGGCCAGCACGCTCTGGGTGACCTCCGGTATCGTGGCTTCGCTCTCCGTTAGCAGACAGGCAGAAAGCCAACCATGCCGAGCAGTTCGAACATCGCTTGAGCATTTCAAAAGCAGTCATTCGGCGGACCGCCTAATTTGATGGATATGAAGACTACCCACTAGAGGAGGACATCGTATGGTCCGAATAGCTTGCCTCCACACGGCCGAGAGCAACATAGCCGTTTTCGATCATGCTTTGCGTATGATCGGCCTGACAGGGGTGGAACTGCGTCATGAGGTGCGGGCGGAACTTCTCGCAGCAGCGGAGCGGGAAGGACAGCTTACCCCCGAGATCGCTGCCCGAACAGCCGCGGAGCTCCGAGATTTAAGCGTCAACACTGACGTCGTGCTCCTGACCTGCTCCACGCTGGGACCAGCCGCCGAGGCTGCAGCTGTGGAGGCCCTAATTCCCGTCATGCGGGTCGATGCGGCGCTGGCTACCGCGGCGGTGAGAAGCGGAGGTAAAGTCGTCGCGCTTTGCGCTGTCAGAACAACTGTCGAGCCAACAAGGCTCTTGTTCGAGTCGGCAGCGCGCGCCACTGGTGCAGAAGTGGACGTCAGATTAGTTCCCGGAGCTTGGGAGTCATTCAAGGCTGGTAACCGCGATGTCTACCTCGCTATGATCGCTCGTACTGCCATGACGGCGGCGCAGGAGGGCGCGACGCGGGTCGCGCTGGCCCAGGCTTCAATGGCCGGAGCATGTAACCTGATCGACCCGGACATACGCCCTCTCAACAGCCCAGAGGCGGGCCTTATCGCAGCAGCCAGGGCGGCCGCCGCGTAGAAGGTCGCTTCGGGCAGAGAGCGAGTGGGACGGCGATGTCCGCTTTCTTCCGTGCGCCGGCCGGAAGCAGACCGGCAGAAATCCACCCCGACCCGTCATTCAGAGGCGCCAACCGATACGGCTGGGATTGGCCGAAAGCAGACGGACGGCTTTCGGCGTTAGAACCAAAGAAACCGACGATCCTTGTTGCAGTTCAGCTCATATCCGCCCGAAGGGGCGTATCACCCCTTCACCAACTTGCACGTGCTTTGGGAAAGCGGCTGGAATGCCTGCTCGCCAGGAATGGTCTTCAGGATCTTGTAGAAATCCCAAGGCCCAGCCGATTCTGACGGTGCTTTCACTTGGGCGAGGTACATGTCGTGCACCATGCGTCCGTCCGGGCGCAGCTTGGCGTTCCGCGCGAAGAAGTCCTGGATCGGCAGTTCGCGCATCTTGTCCATGACCCGCAGGCTGTCGTCGGTCCCGGCGGCCTCGGCCGCCTTGAGGAAGTGGAGCACGGCCGAATAATCGCCGGCTTGCACCATGGTCGGCATCCGGCCGCCCATCCGCTCGCCGAAGCGTCGGGCGAAGGCGCGCGTCTGCTCATCCATGTTCCAGTAGAAGCCCGTCGTCAGGATCATGCCCTGAGCGGCCGGCAGCCCGACGGAATAGATATCGGTCAGGAAGATATTGAGACCACCCAGCCGCTGTCCGCCCTGCAGGATCCCGAACTCGCTCGCCTGCTTGATCGTGTTGATCGTATCGGCGCCGGCATTGGCCATGCCGATGATCTTCGCCCCCGAGGCCTGCGCCTGCAGCAGGTAGGACGAGAAGTCGGGATTAGGGAACGGGTGCTTGACCGATCCGAGCACCGTGCCGCCCTTGGCCTTGACGACGCGGGTGACCTGCGCCTCCAGGTCGTGCCCGAACGTGTAATCGGCCGTGATGAAGAACTACGTGTTCTTCGGATCATCGGCCAGAGCCGAAGCCGTCCCGGCGGCGAGGGAATACGTATCCCAGGTCCAGTGGGCGCCCGTCGGCGAACAGGCGGCGTTGGTCAGTGCCATGGAGCCGGCACCGGAGTTGATGTCGATCTTCCCCTTGCTGCGCGCGACCTCGCGCACGGCCAGACCGGCGACCGAGGAATTCGTGTCGAAGATCGCGTCGACCCCCTCGGTATCGAACCAACGGCGCGCGATCGACGAGGCGATGTCCGCCTTGTTCTGGTGATCGGCGAAGATCAGCTCGACCGGTCGGCCATTGATCGGCCGGCCGAAATCCTCCACCGCGAGCTGTGCCGCCGTCACGGATCCTCGCCCGGCGAGATCCGAATAACCGCCTGACATGTCGGTCAGAATGCCGATCTTGATACCGCCGTCAGCATATTGGGCGGATGCCGGTACGACGGTGAGGGCGGCAGCGGCGAACGCAGCGGCCGCCGTCAAGGTACGACGGATCATGGTAGCCTCCCGTATTGTATTGCTCTTGATGCGACATCGCAGCTTTGAAGAGATCGGGCAGCGCAATGAGGCGACGCTCGTCAGCGACCGCTCCCGGCAGAAGACAGTCGTTCTGCCGTTCAGAGATAGCTTCGGCCGTCGAGGTAGGCCTTGCGCCATCGCTTGATCTCGACGCGCTCGAAGAGGCCCACCTTGTGGAACGGGTCCGCCTGGATAAGTGCCTCGGCTTCCGCGCGGGTGTCGACATCGACGACGTACAGGCCGCCGCCGGCATCGCTCCCATCGTCGTTCAGCTTCGCGCCACAGGCCAAGAGCCTGTCCTTGATCTGGTCGAGGTAGACGAGATGCTCCGCACGATTGGCCTTGCGAAGGTTGAGGCTTCCAGCCTTGTCGAACGTTTCGATCATGTACGGCATGGGCGTCGACCCGTCAGTTGGCTGCGATAGCGGAAGGATGCTGCGCCAGCGGCGTGACGCTGATCGACATGTACGGATAGAGCGGCAGCGAACTCAGAATGTCGTGAAGCTCGTCGTTGCCGGCGGCGTCGAACACGCTGTAGTTGGCGTATTGCCCGGCGATGCGCCAAAGGTGCCGCCACGTGCCCTCATGCTGCAGCTTCTGCGCATAGGCCTTTTCCTGCGCCTTCAGGCGATCCACCTCCGCTTTGGGTAGAGTGTCCGGGATGTTAACCTGCATGTGGACCATGTAGAGCATGACGCCGACCCCTTATCGTCGTGGTTTCCGAACACTTCCGACCTCGGACGCCTCGCGGTGGACGCTGTCGATTATAGGCGCGATCAAACTCGAAATGCCGCGGTGCCGTCGCGGCCGACACGGACCTTCGTGCCCCACACGGCCGATGCTGGGGGCCGCCTTGCGCCTGAGCAGGGCCGGTATGGCCCGCACCGCGCCGCTGCTCCCGGAGGGTTATCGGTGAACGGCATGCTTCAGGCATCGGCGCGGATCAGGTCGGACGCCTTCTCGGCGATCATGAACACCGCCGCCTGCGTATTCCCGGAGACGATGCGCGGCATGACCGAGGCGTCGGCCACGCGAAGCCCCGGCACCCCGCGTACGCGCAGTTGCGGATCCGTGACCGACTCGGGATCGCCGCCCATGCGGCAGGTGCCGCAGATGTGGTAGATCGTCTGGCCGTCGCGGCGGGCGAAGTCGAGCCAGTCCGCATCCGCCCGGCAGCCCGGACCCGGGTTGAGTTCGGCGCCGCGGAACCGGTCCATCGGCGCCTGCGCGACGATGGACCGGGCGATCTTCATCCCATCGACCATCGCACGGCGGTCCTCCTCCGTGGCAAGGAAGTTCGGGCGGATCGCCGGGGGCGTCAGCGGGTCGGGCGAGGCGGCGTGGATCGTGCCGCGCGATTCCGGCCGCAGCTGCGTGACGCCGATCGTCATGCCGGGCAGACGATCGAGCTTGCGCTCGGCGGCGTTGGCGTAGCTCGCGTGCATGAAGAAGTACTGCACGTCGGGCCCGTCGAGCCCCGGTCGCGTGCGCACGAAGCCGTGGGCGAGGCCGGTCCCGAGCGCCAGGATCCCTTGCCGGGTGGCGAGGTAGCGCGCTGCCGCCAGCCCGAGGCGCAGGCCGCGGGTCTGCTCGTTCAGCGTCACCGGCAGGCGCACACGCCAGTTCATGCGCGTGCAGTAATGGTCCATGTAGTTGGCGCCGACGCCCGGGAGCGGGCGCCGCACCGTCACGCCGAGCCCGGCGAGGATCGCCGGATCACCGAGGCCGGACAGCTCCAAGATCTGCGGGGTCTGGGCCGCCCCGGCGGCGAGGATCACCTCCCCGCGGCAACGGAAGAGGCACTCGCGCCCGCCGACCAGAGCGGCAATGCCGCTCGCCCGATCTCGATCGAATGTCAGGCGCAGGACGTGTGCGTCCGTCACGACAGCGAGGTTCGCACGCGCCAGCGCAGGCTTCAGGTAGGCGTCGGCGGCGCTGATCCGCCGCCCGCGCCGCTGATTGACTTGATAATAGCCGAAGCCGTCCTGGTTCGCCGCGTTGTAGTCGGGATTGCGCAGATATCCGGCCGCCTGCGCGGCGGCGATGAGGGCTTCCGCGATCGCCGGCCGCTCGGCGACTTCGGTCAGCGGCAGCGGCCCGCCGCGGGCGCGCAGCGGATCGGGCGGCCCATCGAAATCCTCGAGCCTGCGGAAATAGGGCAGCACGTCGGCGAAGCCCCAGCCGCGGCACCCGGCCTGCGCCCAAGCATCGTAATCCTGCGGCTGCCCGCGCACGTAGATCATGCCGTTGATCAGCGTCGAGCCGCCGAGCCCCCGACCCCGTGGAACCGCGATCACCCGGCCTCCGGTCGCCTCCTCCGGCTCGGTCCGGAAGCGCCAGTTGTAGGACGGGTGCTGGAGCAGGCGGCTGAATCCGGCGGGGATCGAGACCCAGGGGCTGCGCGCGCGTCCCCCTGCCTCCAGGAGCAGCACCCGGTGCGTCCCGGATTCGCTCAGCCGGTTGGCCAGCACGCAGCCTGCCGTGCCACCGCCAACGATCACGTAGTCGAAGTCACCCGCCGCAGCGGCGTCGATATCGATCCGTCCCACCGATCCAGCCTTACAATGCGCCCATGTGGCGGGCCATCAGGGCGATCTGGCGCTTCAGCATCGGCAGGCCCTTCTGGATGCGGCAGCCCGCAGCCTGCGCCGCGGCGAGCAGCGGGGTCGTCTCGGGTTCCATGATCGCCTCGGCGACGAACTGGCCGGCATGGAGGACGGTCAGGTCGAAGGGGGTGGCGTCCTGCGGACGCATCCCGAGCGATGTGCCGTTGACGAGGAGGTCGTGGTCCGCTTGGCTTCCCTCGGCCGCGACGGCGAGGGTGGGGTAGGCGGCGCGCAGGCGTTCCGCCAGCATCTGCGCGCGGTCGGCGGTGCGATTCAGAATCGTCAGGCGCGCGACGCCCGCTTCCGCCAGCGCGAAGGCAATGGCGCTCGCCGCGCCTCCGGCCCCTGCGAGCGCCGCGCTCCGGCCACGGGGCTCCACGCCCGCAGCACGCAGGGCCTCGACGAAGCCAATGCCGTCCAGCATCGTGCCGACCATGCGCCCGTCTGCCTCGCGCCGGACGCAGTTCACGGCCCCGATCTGCTCGGCCTCGCGGGTGAGCGCGTCGCACAAGCCGGTCATCGCCGTCTTGTGCGGCACCGTGGCGATGAAGCCGCCGAAATTGCGCAGGTGCCGGAGCCCCTCGATCACTCCGGCCAAGCCGTCCGTAGTCACGTGCAGCGGGACGAGGATGCCGTCCACCCCGTGACGGGCGAACAGCGCACTCATCACCTCGGGCGCCTTCACGTGGTAGATCGGGTCCGCCACGATCCCGTAGACCCGGGTCCGTCCGCTGATCCCGGCCGTGGTGATCGCTCCGTCCATGGCCGTCCTCCCTTCCATGCCCTGTCCCGCCCTGTCTTGGCTCACGTCATGTACAGGCCGCCCGCCACGTCGACGGTCTGGCCGGTGACGAAGCTGGCTTCTGCGGAGGTCAGGTAGAGGGCGAGGTCCGCGACCTCCTCGGGCGCGCCGAGGCGGCCCATCGGCGTCAGGCGGGCCTGTTCGTCGTTGACCGCGCGGCCGACCGCCCGGACCATCGGGGTCTCGATCCGGCCCGGAGCGATCGCGTTGACGCGGATGCCGAACGGGCCGAGCTCGGCCGCGAGGTGCTTGGTGAGGCCGATCAGCCCCGCCTTTGAAGCCGCGTAATGGCAGGCGACGATCGGCGAGTAGGTCTTGCCCGCCACCGAAGACAGGTTGACGATCCAGCCGCGCCCCGCCATGCGCATCGCCGGCATCAGCGCCCGGACGGTGTTGAATGCCCCCGTCAGATTCACCGCGACGACGCGGTTCCATTCCGCCGGATCCATCTCCCAGACGCGGTGGGCCGCCCCGTCGTGCTTGGGCGAGATGCCGGCATTGTTGACCACCGTGTCGAACGCGCCGCCCAGCGCGACGGAGGCCTCGGACAGGGCCGCCTCGACCGCCGGATAGTCGGCGACGTCGAGCTGCATCGGCAGGGCGCGCCCGCCCGCCATCTCGATGGCCGCGACCGTCGCGGCCACATCGTCCGGGTTCACGTCGGCGACGCCGACCTGGGCACCGCGCGCGCTGAAGCCCTCCGCGATCGCCCGGCCGATCCCGCGCCCGGCCCCCGTGACGAGGACGCGCCGGTCGGCATGGCTCGGTCGCCACGCGATCGCGTCCGGGTTCGTCTGCCGCTCGGTCATCTCAGATCCCCAGATAGGCGCGACGCACGTGGTCGTTGTCGAGCAACGCCGCGGACGCGTCGGCGAGCACGATCTCACCGTTCTCCAGCACGTAGCCCCGGTCGGCGACCTGGAGCGTGTGGAACACGTTCTGCTCGACGATCAGCACGGTGGCGCCGGTCTTCACGATCCGGTCGACCACCGCGAAGACCTGCGCCACCACGATCGGCGCGAGACCGAGGGACGGCTCGTCGAACATCAGGAGCTTGGGACGCGCCATCATCCCGCGGGCGATGGCCACCATCTGCTGCTCGCCGCCGGAGAGGGAGCCGGCATTCTGGTCGAGGCGCTCGCGCACCCGCGGGAACAGGTCGAGCACCTCCGCCAGCGTCTCCGTCTGGCGCTCGCGCGCCGCGCGGCGGTAGGCGCCCATCAGCAGATTCTCCCGCACAGTCATCTCGGGGAAGAGCTGGCGCCCCTCCGGGATCAGGGTGACGCCCCGCTCGACCATCTCGTGGCCTGAGAGCCGTGTGACGTCCTCATCCTCGAACAGGATCCGTCCGCGGGTCGGCCTCACCAGGCCGGCGATGGTCCGCAGCGTCGTCGTCTTGCCGGCGCCGTTGGCGCCGACGATGGTCACCACCTCGCCGGCACGCACGTCCAGCGACACGGCGTGCAGGATGCTGGTCGCGCCGTAGCCGGCATCCACGCGCTCAAGCGTGAGCATGGACGAACTCCTTGCCGAGATACGCCTCGATCACGGCGGGATCGCGCACGACGTCCTGCGGGCTGCCCTGGGCGATGATCTGCCCGGAACTCAGGACGATCACCCGGTCGGACAGCGCCATCACCGCCTGCATGACATGCTCGATGGCGATGATGCTGACACCGGAATCGCGGATCGACAGCATCAGATCGATGGCCCGGCGCACGTCGGTCTGGTTGATGCCGGCCATCACCTCGTCAAGGAGCAGCACGCGCGGGCGCATCGCCATCACGCGGGCGACCTCGAGCCGCTTGAGGCCGCCGATCGTGAGGCCGCGGGCCTCACTTTGGAGCCAGGGCGCGAGCCCCATCCGCTCGGCAGTCTCGCGCGCGACCTCCCGCGCCTCGCGCACGTCGCGGTGGCGGTAGAAGGCGCCGACCATGATGTTCTCTTCGACCGTCATGGCCGCGAAGGGCTGCACGATCTGGAAGGTCCGGCCGACGCCGAGCGCGGCGAAATCCGCCGGTCGACCCGGATTGTGCCACGTCCCGTCCGGCGCGCGGACGCTCACAGTTCCGGCGTCGGGCTTCAGGAAGCCGGAGATCATGTTGAAGACCGTGGTCTTGCCGGCCCCGTTCGGACCGATCAGGCCGAGGATCTCGCCCTCGCGCAGCGTGAAGCCGACATCGTTGGTCACGTGCAGGCCGCCGAAGCGCTTCTGCAGACCCTCGACCTGGATGACGGCATCGCCGACCGGCCGCCGCTCCTCCGCCCGCGGCGCGGCGGCGACCGCACTGGCTTGTACCCCGCGGGTACCTGTTCTCGTCCGTGTGAAGCGCGCGACGAGCCCCATCAGGCCGTTGGGCAGGAACAGGACGACGAGCACTAGCACGAGGCCGTAGACGAGCCCGTGGAGCCCGAGCGCCTTCGCGCCGAGCCAGCCTCGGGCGAGCTCAGTGATCGGCACGAGGAGGAGCGCGCCGAGCAGCGGTCCGAACACCGTGCCCAGGCCGCCGATCAGCGCGAACATCGCGATCTGGATCGACAGGGTCAGCGAGAACACCGCCGCCGGCTCGATGAAGGTCAGGTACATGGCGTGGAAGGTGCCGACCATCGCGGTTAGCGCCCCCGACACCGCCACGGCCACAAGCCGCATGCCCACCGTCGGCACGCCCGCGGCGCGGGCGGCAGATTCCCGCTCGCGGGTCGCGACGAGGTAGAAACCGATCCGGTGGGTCCGCATCCACCACGCGACCGCCAGCGTCAGCAGCAGCAACCCGAAGGCGATGGCCAGGGGCGGCCAGCGATCCCGGAACACCATCCAGGCCCAGCCGAACTTGAGCGGGATCATCAGCCCGGTGGCGCCCCCGGTCAGGTCCCGGAAATGCAGGGCCAGCACGCGGAAAACTTCGAGGAAGGCGATCGTCGCCAGCGAGAAGAACGGCCCGTGCAGCCGGAAACACGGATAGCTGATGGCGAGCGCCACCAGCATGGCGAGGGCGGCGCCCGCCACCATGCCGATCCACGGGCTGATCCCGGCGCCGACGAGCAGCATGCCGCAATAGGCGCCGAGCCCGTAGAAGATGCCGTGGCCGAGGGAGAGCTGGCCGGCGTAGCCGCCGACGATGTTCCAGGCGGTCGAGAGCGCCGCGAAGACGCAGATCGTGATGAAGACGTGGTAGACGAACGGATTGCCGATCGCCACCGGGACGGCCACGAGCACCGCGAGAACGAGGGCCAGCGCCATAGCGCCCGGAAGCGGGAGCGCGGCGCGCTCGGGGACCGGTGCCGCGGAGATCGGGATATCGGTCATCGCGACCCCTTCACGGCGAGACGTGGGACAGCCGGAGCTGACGCCCGAAGAGGCCCGAGGGCTTCAGGATCAGGATCGCCAGGAACACGCCGAAGACGGCGACCTCGCGCATGTCGGCGCCGACATAGAAGCCCGTGACGCTGTCGATCAGGCCGATCAGGATCGCCCCGACGAGGGCGCCGCGGATCGAGCCGAGGCCGCCGAGCACGACGACCACGAAGGCGATCAGCACGAAGTAGGTGCCGCTGTTAGGCGAGGTCGGGTAGAGCGGCGCGATCAGCACCGCTGCAACCCCGACGCAGGCCGCGCCGATGCCGAAGGTCAGGGCGTAGATCCGGTTCACATCGATGCCCATCAACTCCGCCGCGGCGCGATTCTGGGCCACCGCCCGGATCGCCCGGCCCGTGCGCGTTCGCGCCAGGAACGTCTGCAACCCCGCCACCAGCACGATCGCCGCACCGAGGATCACCACCTGCCCCAGGAGCATCCGCACCGGCCCGATCTGCAGCGGCTGGCGCAGGCCCGACGGCGGGGTGTTGGCGATGTCGGCCCCGAAGACGAGGAGAGCGAGGTTGATCAGCACCGTCGACAGGCCGACCGTGGCGAAGATCTGGATGTGATGATCGCCCGCGGCGAGCAGCGGCTGGATCAGGAACCGCTGGGTCAGGGCGCCGAGCAGGAACAGGATCGGGACGACGAGGATCACCGCGGCGAACGGGTGGAGGCCGAGCCCGGTCACCGCGAGGTAGGTCAGGTACATCCCGACCATCAGGAACTCGCCGTGAGCGAAATTGACCACCTTCACGATGCCGAAGATCAGGGTCAGCCCGACGCTGACGATGGCGAACAAGCCACCGAGCATCACGCCGTTGGCAAGCACTTGGAGAAAGACGTCCATCCCCGATCTCCGTGACGGCGGCGCGGTTACTTGCGCATCTCCATGGGTGCGACGGCGGCGCTCTCGGGATAGACCGTGACGAGCTTGCCGCCCTGCCACTGCATGCCCATCATCGCGGCGCGCTCGTTCTGGTTGTTCTTGCCGAACTTGAACCCGTAGCCGACCGCGGTGACGCCGTCCTTCACGTCGATGCCCTTGGCCGCCTTGACGATGGTGTCGGGCTCGAAGCCCTTCGCCTTGTCAATGGCCTGGAGGATGAGCTTGGCGCCGACGTAGTTGTTGAGCGAGTGTCCGGAGCGCGGCGCGCCGCCGAATTTCTTCTGGTAGGCCGCCACGAAGATCTCGAGGCCGGGCGTGTACTGCGTGTTGACGAGGTACTGGGTGAAATCGGTGTCGAGGACGCCCTCGATGACCTTGTGCCCGACCGCGTCGGCGGTGGGCTGCATCGAGTATCCGCCGCCGCCGCCGATGATGGCGCCCGGCTTGAAGCCCGCCTCGTTGGCCTGCTGGAGGAACAGGACGGAATCGTTCTGGTACGAGGTCTGGAGCAGGACGTCGATGCCACGTCCCTTCAGGTCGAGGACGAGGGAGGACATGTCAACCGTCGCGGCCGGATAGCCCTGCGCGGTCACGACGTTGAGCTTGGCCTGAGCGGCATACTTCTTCTGGAAGCTCGCCACCGAGGTGCCGTAGCTCGAATCCTCGTAGATGATGCCGATCTTCAGGTCCTCGGGCTTCTTGCCGAGCCCGGCCGCGACCTTGTTGACGATCATCTCCACCGCGAGCTTGGCCATGTCCTCGGCCGTCGGGTTGGTGCGGTAGAGATACTGCAGCCCGCGCCCGGTCACCTCTTCGGCGACAGCGCCGAGTTCGAAATACGGGATGCCCGACAGCTCGGCCACCTGGCTCGCGGCGATCGAGCGGGCCGACGAATAGGAACCGAAGATCGCCACCACCCGCTCCAGGGAGATCAGGCGGCGCGCCTCGCCGATCGCCTGGTTGTTGTCGACCGCATCGCCCCGGGTGAGCACCACCTTGTGTCCCTGGACGCCGCCCGCGGCGTTGATCTCGTCCACCGCGATCTCGACGCCCCGCGCGCTCTCCTCGCCCAGGAGCGCGAGCTGTCCGCTGAACGGGAACAGCGCGCCGACTTTCACGTCGGCGGCTTGGGCCGTCGTCTCGGCCGTCGTCTGGGCCGCGACGCCCAGAGTGAGGGCGGCGGCGAGTGCACGCGCAAGAAGTCTCATCGTTTCCTCCCGTGTCCTGTGTCGACCCGGCGCTTCGCGCGCTTTCTCGGTGGATCGGTCGTCGGCTTCAGTAGGCGAGGGCGTCCTTGCCCTCGAAGCTGGTGATCGGCGGGTAGGCGCGCTGGTCGGTGATCACGTCGATCACCGTCACGGCACCGCTCGCGAGTGCTTCGCGCAGAGCGGGCGCGAGATCCCCGGGGCGCTCCAAGCGCGTTCCAGTGCAGCCGCAGGCCCGCGCGATCGCGGCGTGGTCCACCGCCTCGAAATCACAGACGTCGGTGAAGTCGCCGAACAGGCTCAGCTCCGCGTGCTTCTGGTAGCCGAGGATTCGGTTGTTCAGGACGACGACGATGACCGGAAGCCGCATGCGCCGCGCCGTCTCCAGCTCCGACCAGACATGGCCGAACCCGCCGTCCCCGGTCACGCAGATCACGGGCGCCTCCGGGCGCGCGGCCTTGGCGCCCAAGGCAAAGGGCAGGCCCCAGCCGAGGCCCGCGATGCCGCGCGGTGTCAGGAAGCGCTGGCCGGCCTTCCGCGCCGTGAGGAAGTTGGCGATCCAGATCGAGGCGTAGCTCGCATCGGCGACGACGACAGTCTCGGGCGTGGTCACCGCGTCGATCTCAGCCATGATCCGCTCTGGCCGTATCGGCGTGGCCTCCAGATCGACGAGGCGGGCCATGTCGGCGGCGTGGGCCTCCCGGGCACGGGCGATCATGTCTTCGAGAGCCGCGCGGCGGCCCTCGAGCCCAGACAGATCGCGCAGCCGCAGGGCCTCGGCGAGGGCGGCCAGCGTCAGCTTGGCGTCGCCGACAAGGCGCAGGGATTCGTAGTTCCGGCCGATCTCGCCCCCGTCCACGTCGAGATGGATGAAACGGGCGCCTTCCGGGTAGAGCGACCAGCTGTCGGTGCCGTTCTGGTTGGTCCGGTTGCCGACGAGAAGGACGACATCGGCCTCCGTGACGAGCGCGCGCAGATGGGACGCCCGCGCCCGCGGCGCCATGAAGTAACCGGCGACGCCCACGGAGAGCGGATCGGACTCAGCAACGGCGCCTTTGCCCATCACCGTAGTGGCGACCGGCAATCCGAGGGCCTGGAGCGCGGCGAGTTCCGTGTAGGCGCCAGAGGAGTGGACGCCGCCGCCTGCGATGACCAGCGGTCGCTGCGCTCCGGCAATCAGCTCGGCGGCCTGAGCGATCCGGGCCGGGTCGGCGACCGTGCGGTCGAGGGGATAGGTGCCGAGACTGGCCGAACGCCGCGGCGCGGCAGCGTCGAAATCGGGCCGCTCGTCGAGCAGGTCCAGGGGCACCAAGAGCACCGCCGGCCCGGGGCGCCCGGAGGCCGCGGCTGCGAACGCCATGTCGACGTAGTCGTCTATGCGCTCGGCGACCGCGACCCGGCGCACCCATTTGGCGACGCCCGCGAACAGGGCGAGGTGATCGAGTTCCTGGAAGGCGTTCCTGTCGGTGAAGCGGCGGTGGACGTCCTGGACGATCGCCACGACCGGAATAGAGGCCTTCAGGGCTTCCGCGAGCCCCGGCACCAGCAGGGTGGCGGC
>NZ_FOTK01000082.1 GCF_900114535.1 Methylobacterium pseudosasicola
GGTCCCGGTTGTTGACCGCCTTGAACTTCGATCCATCCAAAGCGACGGTCGCCCCGGTGAAGAGCTGCAGATCCCGGCACAGCACCACGAACTGCCGACAGGCCGCCTGGATCGCAGGTCCGTTGTCGCGCCTGAAGTTGGCGATCGTCTTGTGATCGGGAGCCAGCCGGCCGGTCAGCCACATCACCTCGATGGTGCGCTGTGCCTCACGCTCGAGCCGCCGGCTCCACGGCACGCGGTTGAGATAGCCGTAGAGGTGGAGCTTCAGAAGCGTGGCCGGATCATGAGCGGGCCGTCCCGTCGCCGCGGGCTCGAAGCGGGTGAAGCCGAGGGCGCCCAGATCGAGTTCGTCGATGAAGACCTCGATCACCCGAACCGGATTGTCGGCGGTGACGTAGTCGTCCAGCGAACTGGGCAGCAACCAGGACTGCCGACGATCCTGTCCTTCGACGAACCGACCCATGCTGGCCTCCGCAGATGAGGCGGCAAGTCTATCTCAGATGGGACTTTTGACACAGCCTCGGTCGGTAGCAGGCCGTCGGCTTTTACGGCCGGCCTTCGCTGAAGCGGTCATTCTGCTTTCGGCCAGATCCTGTCGTTCGTGGCCGCCCAGACGTTGGCGCCCGGAACCATCTTTTATCGGCGTGTGATGTGCGGCCTGCGTCAGGAAGTCCGGTTTGTTCGTTCTTCGATTATGCGGAGCGCCTTGAGCCGCTCATCGTCGTTCGGAAGTGCGCGGAAAGCCCGGATCAACCTGGCGAGCAGGTATGTGCCGTGCAGATCACCGGCCTTGTCCAGTTCGACAGCAATTTCAGTCGCAAACGCTTGCACAGCTACGCTGACGGCTGCCGCAATCAATCGCAGAAGATGATCGTCTCGCTCGTCGTGCGCCAAGGGCTACTCGAATTCTCTGTCGGCCGATGCGGGATGCCCCGTACCTAGACGATCAAACCGAGCCGGAAACCCTCGGCGACAGATTGAGCCCGATTGCGTGTTCGAAGTTTTGTGCGCACCCCGCGCAGGTGTGAGTCGACCCCGTGTTCCGAGATGCCCATGATCTCGCCGATTTCCCAGTCGGTTTTTCCCTCAGCGGTCCACTGAAGGGTCTCACGCTCGCGCGGTGAAAGGCCGACGGATTGTTCGATTGGCTGGCCGCGCACAAGCAGGCCGTGACCGAAGGCGTAGCTCGCGACAAGCGTCAGCATCCCGCGATGCTCAGGGGCTATCTCGAGCCGGCGGCCCGCAAAGCTCATCCCGCCGATCTCGCCCTCGACGGTCGTCAGGGGGACCGTGTAGCCGTCGCGAAGGCCGAACTCGGCCGCCTCGTTCATAATTTGAACAGCGGTGTCTGACGTCGGCGACGGAAGTGCGGGGTCGCGCCAGCCAAATCCCGTCTGCCTGTGCAGGGTTTGCACGACGATCGGATCGTGTGCAGCGTAGCGCCGATGCAGGTACCGTTGCCGCCACTCGTCAGGAACGCTTTCCATCACCAGGAACTGCCGGTTGAAGCCGGTCAGGGCGGAAGATGTAGGGAGGAGCCCGGCGATGATCGCGTCGATCCCAAAACCTGCGAGTTGGCGGTGTACCGTTGAAACCACCTCCGGAACGCTGACAGCTCGGTCAAGCTCTTTGAGCAACTTGAGCGTGTGATCGAGTGATTTTCGGCTCACGACAGTCCCAATCGCCTGCTCTCGAAAGCTTCGAGCCGCGGTTCAACTGACGATAGCACCGAGACCTCATCTCCGGAAATAGCCCACACCGCGCAACAAACGGGTGGACACCACGCGTTCGCGTGGTGTCGCGCGCCTCGTCGGGCGGGCACACCAAGCACGGAGGTGTTTCATGATTCAAGTCATCACTGCCGCGAATATCGATCATAACCGAGACCTAATGGAGCAAGCGTGGCGCCTGCGGCATAGGATTTTCGTGGAGGAGATGGGCTGGGCAGCAATCGAGCGCGATGACAAGCGTGAGATCGACGAGTTTGACGACGAGCACGCCGTCCATCTTCTCGCAGTCGACGACAATGAGGTTGTGGGATACTCCAGGCTTCTTCCAACCGCACGCCCCTACGTTCTCTCCACGCATTTGCCTCAGCTTTGCGAAGGCGTGCCACCCTCCTCACCGCATATCGTCGAATGGAGTCGGATCGGCGTTGCCGGTTCCGCTCGCACCTCGGGCCGTCGGCTTAATCCAACAGCCCTGGCCATTCTCACAGGCATCGTCGAGTGGGGGTTGCCTCGAGGCCTGAAAGGCTTCGTCTCCGAAATGCCAACGAGTTGGCTCTTGCGGCTGCTTCAGTTGCATATCCATGCCCTACCACTTGGGCTTCCGCAGATGATCGATGACGTCGAGATCGTCGCGGTCAATGCCGGCTTCGACGGCCGCAGCCTCCGACAGCTGCAAAAGATGCGCGGAAGCACGGACTCGGTCTTGGCGCCAGAGAGCCGGGTCGCTGCCCGGCTGGCAAGCTGAAGAAGGTCACCATGTCATGAGCAACGCGCTGGCCAATGGCAGCCATGTCGATGACGGGGGTGAACTCATAAGGCGCGCCGCCGAGCAAGCCCTGGATCTTCGACAAACCGTCAACGAAATAATTGACCCGAAGCTACTCGAACTTGTTGACGTCGCGCTGATCGAGCTTGGATTTATCCTTTCCAAGCTAAAGTGACGATCATTTTGAACAACATCTCCAGGTAACAGAACCTGCAAATCACGACAATTGGCAGCTTGATTTGCCTATCAACATCATCTTCCTGTCGCTGTAATTCGTCAAAAATCCAGCGACAGGGCACTTATTTCTGAAAATATTTACTGGCGCTGCGAATACCCAGCAAGTGGCATCAGTCTTATGCTTTTGTCGGTAGTAGGGGGCCATGTGAGGAAAACTTCAATGACTAAAATGTCTTCTCAAAAATTACTGCCACACTCATGCCTTGAGCTGGCAGCTGAGATCACGGCTGCCTATGTCACCAACAATCACATCGCAGTCGCAGATCTGCCAGGTTTGTTCGAGTCCATTCATTGGGCACTCTGCAACCTGCAGCAGCCATCAGACGAACTCCATTCAGCCATCGCAACCACTGAAGTCCCGACTCCTGCTCAGATCCGCAGATCGGTCCAGCATGACCACATCATGAGCTTTATCGACGGACGTTTGTACAGGACCCTAAAGCGACATCTTACCGCCCACGGCCTTACGCCTGAGACGTACCGTGCCCGCTACCGCCTGCCCAGCGACTACCCGACTGTGGCCCCCAGCTACGCCGAGCAACGCTCGGCGATCGCAAAGGCGATCGGTCTTGGGGTACCGGGGGCACGGAGTGTTCGGCAACCGCAACAAGCCGCAGAATGAGACCCGGAGGCTCACCTTTCGCCCGAACTAAGATCCGTGGGGGCCCTCCGATAGCCCGAGAACTTGCATAGGCCGTTGATCACAAACGAGGTCAACCTCGGCATGGCTCAAAGCCATACCTCAGGGAGGGCTACTTTTAAGGGGGGAGCCACGTCAACGGTGAGGTCTACGGCGCTACGGGTGGTAAAGCACCGCGTAGTTTTTCTCTCAGTTGGTGGGAAGCAGTCTTTCCTCTAGCGGTTGTTTGCGACGATCAGATGCTCGATGCCGGAGTCGAACGTTTTCGGCACAAGCTATCCGGTCAGGTCCTCCATCCCGGAAAGCAGCTGGCTGTTTGCCAAGCCCCGCTCTTCGCATGACCGGTGGTGAACGGCGCCTTGAGGTCGGAGCCGGCATTACCCTTCAGGAACCGGCACCGAAGAAGGAGCTTGGCTCACCGAGTCGGTACAGTCGCCGGCCGGGAGAAACGCATGTCTGCCGATACCGAGAAGCATCGCGCTCTGCTTGGCGCCCTCAAGGACGCCCAAGGCAAGGGCGACGGTTCATTCGAGAAGGCTGTCACCGCAGCGTTCGAACACGTCTTCGAGCACCTGGGCCGCCTAAACGACCACGTCGCGCGGGGCGGTCCCAATGGCGAGGACAGGCGTCTCGAGAACGGGGAATCCGCGACCTTACGATAATCGCGACCCCATCGTTGAGGCGTTGACGCTCAGAGGCGCCAACGCCTTTAGGCGCAATCAGGCGTTCTGCCCGACCGCAGATCTTACGGGAAGGACCCAGTTCGGTCTGACGAAGTGGCAGGTGTACCCATCGGGCCGCCGCTCCAGGTAATCCTGGTGTTCGGGCTCGGCCTCCCAGAAGTCTTCGGCGGGCGCCACCTCGGTCACGACCTTCCCGGGCCACAGGCCGGATGCGTCGATGTCGGCGATGGTGTCCTCCGCAACCCGACGCTGGTCGTCGTCGGTGTAGTAGATCGCCGAACGGTATCTTAGAGCGTCTAACGGAACCGTCTGATCTGGTTGAGGGTGATGAGGCTGGCGGCGAGGCTCGTGAAGGCTTCGTAGATGTCGGCGCGCCGCTCGTAACGGACGGGCAGGCGGCGGAAGCGGTTGAACCACGCGTGGGTGCGCTCGACGACCCAGCGGTGACGCCCGAGCTTTTCGCTGCTCTCGATGCCTTTGCGCGCGAAGCGCGGCACAATCCCGCAAGCCCGGCACTCCTAGCGTCGGACCTTGGCATCGTAGGCCTTGTCGGCGTTCAGCTTGCTGGGCCGCCGACGCGGGCGTCCACGTCGTCCGCTGCGCAGGGGTGGGATAGCGTCGAGCGTCGGGGCCAGCATCGGGCTGTCGTGCCGGTTGGCCCCGCTCAGGCAGAAGCCGAGCGGCGTGCCGCGCGCATCGGTGACGAGGTGGCGCTTCGTGCCCGCCTTGCCCCGGTCCGTCGGGTTCGGGCCGGTGGCAGAGCCCCTTTTTTGGCCGGGACAGACGCACTGTCCAGGCTGGCCCGGCTCCAGTCGATTTGCCCGACCGCGTGCAGACGCTCCAGCAGCACCTGATGCAGGTGCGCCCAGACGCCCGCCTCTTGCCAGTCGCGCAGACGCCGCTAGCAACTCATCCGCAGCCACAGCCCATCTCGGGCGGCAGCATCTCCCAGGGCAGGCCCGAGCGCAGCACGAACAGGATGCCGGTCAGCGCGGCCCGATTCTCGATCGGGCGGCGACCGCCCTTCGGGCGTGGTCGGAGCGGTGGTAGAAGCAGGGTGATCGCGTCCCAGAGATCATCCGGCAGAAGCGGGCGAGCTATACCAACCAACGCAGGCCCAGACGATCCGTGCCCGTTCTGTTAGGCACTCTTAATCGTGCGTGTCGCTCCGCTCGGCGTGCTCGGCGCCGTAGCCTACACGGTCGGCAAGTACGGCGTCGGCTCGCTCACCCAACTGCTTCCCTTGTTGGCTTGTTCTACGTCGCGGTGGCGTTCTTTGTGATCGTAATCCTTGGCTCTGTGCTTCGGGCCGCCGGAGTGAACATCTTCAAGTTCCTCGGTTACCTGCGGGAAGAACTGACCATCGTGTTGGGAGCCGCGTCCTCGAATGCCGTGCTACCGCAGATCATGCGCGAGGTGGAATACATGGGCGTGAAGCCCTCGGTGGTCGGGCTCATCGTGCCCATTGGCTACTCGTTCAACCTCGATGCCTTCTCGATCTACCTGACTCTGGCCGTGGTGTTCATCGCGCAAGCGACTGGCACACCGCTATCGTTTGGCGATCTGCTGTTCGTGCTCGGCATCTCGTTGGTCACGTCAAAGGGCGCGCACGGCGTGCCGGGTTCAGCCATCGTGATCGTAGCGGCTACCTTGAGCGCGGTTCCCTCGATCCCTGCGATCGGCCTCGTGCTGGTCCTATCGGTGGACTGGTTCATCGGCATGGCACGTGCAGTCGGCAACCTGATCGGCAATTGCGTTGCCACCGTCGTCGTGGCCGCCTGGGAGGGCGACCTGGATAAGGCGCGGGCGCGGGCGGTGCTCGACAACCCGCCATCCGATATTGCGGTCATCTCGGTGGGCGAGCTGCTTGCCTGAATTTCATTCACATCGCCTGCCACCCGATCAGGGATGGTGGGCGATAGGCCCCAATCGGGCCTATAACCGTTCCCGGTAAGGCGAAGAGAGCAGCAGATGGGCGATTTGCGCGTGACGGCCGGGCCGTTCGTATTTGGGGCACAGTTCGAGGAAGAAGTTGCGCCCAAGACTTGCGCGGCGTTCCGCGCGCGCATGCCGTTCAAGACCCAAGCGGTACACGTCCGGTGGAGCGGCGAAGGTGTGTGGATGCCGCTTGGGGACTACGACTTCGGTGTAGGCTACGAGAACCACACCAGTTACCCAGCACCGGGACAGATCATTCTCTATCCCGGTGGGATCAGCGAGACTGAGATCCTACTTGCCTACGGCGGCGTGCATTTCGCCTCGAAGATGGGCCAGCTCGCGGGCAACCATTTCCTCACGTTGACCTCTGGCTTGGAGAACCTGCGTAAGCTCGGCGAGATGGCGCTGTGGCAGGGCGCTCAATCGATTGTTTTTGAGATAGATGAATAATGAACAAATCGTCTGCTCGGATGGGCAGTATCAGCCTCTATATAGTGGATCAGATACTTGCCTCGCTCACCAGCCGAACGAGCCGCATCCGCGTGATCGCGGCGATCTCATCAAGGGCGGCAGACGCCTCCTCGTCCCGCGAGCACAGGAGGCGCGCCTCGAACAGCGCGAGGATCTCGCTTCGGTCCCGGCCACGCACAGCAACGATGAACGGGAAGCCAAATTTCTGTCGATAGGCTGGGTTCAACCGATCGAAGGCGTCCGCGTCCTGCTGCGGCATCCGGTCGAGCCCGGCGGCGCCCTGCTCGCTCACGGACTCGGCGGTCATGCTCTTCGCCCGCGCCTCAGGGCCGGCGAGTTCCGGGTGACCGTTGAGGAAAGCCAGACGCCGATCTGGCGGGGTGGCGCGTACCGCAGCCATCATCGCCGCGTGCAAGTCCGAGACGCTGGCGAAGGGGCGGCCTAGCCAAGCGGCCTCCGCCACCCAAGCGGCGTGCTCGAACACCCCACCGAGTAGGACGACGAAGGCGTCCCGCTCCAGGTCGTTGACGGCGGCGATGTCGGGCACGGGGCCTCAGCTGCCGCGGTAGGTGGTGAAGCTGCCCGGCGCGCACAGCATCGGTACGTGATAATGCTGCTTGGCGTCGAAGATCGCGAAGCGCACCACGGGGTCGTCGATGAAAATGTCGGCCTCTGCCGTGCCAGACCGAGCCTTCAGGTAGTCGGTGACGTGGAACACCAACTCGTACTGGCCGACCTTGGCCTCGCCGCCGGGCAGGATCGGCTTGTCGGTGCGCCCATCGGCGTTAGTGACGACGCTTCTCATCAAGCGCCACTTGCCGTCCTCCATCATCGAGAAGTCGATGCGCACCCCGCTGGCGGGACGGCCGCGGTCGGTGTCGAGGACGTGGGTCGAGATGCCGGCCATGATCTTTGGTGTCCTGAGCGAGGGATGAGGTCTATCCGTTCGGACGGTGCCGATCTCAGCTACCGCGATAGTACGAATAGCCCCAGGGCGTGAGCAGCACCGGCAGGTGGTAACGCTGGCCGGCGTCGCGGATCTGGAAGCGGATCGGTACGAGGCTCAGGAAGTTCGGGTTGGGAAGTTTCACGCCGAGCTTCGAGAAATAGTCCTCGAAATGCATCACCAGCTCGTAGTGGCCAGCCTTAAAGGCGTCATCGATGAGCACCGGGTCGGCCGGGCGCCCGGTCGCCGTGGTGGTGATGGTTTTGAGTGGCTTGTAGCCTTCGCCATCAAGCATCGCGAGGTCGCAGACCATGCCGGCGGCGGGCGTGCCATGAAAATTGTCGATGGCGTGCAGGGTCAACCGCGGAGAGAGGCCGGTCTGTGAAGTTGGGGCGGTAGTCAGTGCGCCGGGTTTGGCCGGAGGGCTCGTGGGTGCGCCCTGCGCCATCACCGTGCTTGCGGAAGCCACCGCCGCGGTGCTGAGGCCGACGCGGACGAGGCTGCGTCGCGTCAGTTCGGATCGATTTGACGGATGATCCAAGGTTGGCTCCTGATGGCGGTGAGATTACGCCGGCTCGTGCGCGGCGCGGGACGCTGCGCGCTGCTCCAGTTCCGGGGTCGCGGGCGGGACGAAGGCGAGGATCAGCGCGAGCGAGAGCGCTTCGACGGCCGCGACGATCCATAGGCCGATCGAGACCGAGCCGGTGTGCTCGCGCAGATAGCCCATCACCGCCGGGGCGCCGAAACCCGCGAGGTTGGCCACCGAGTTGATGAGCGCGATGCCAGCTGCCGCGGCCGAACCCGCCAAGAAGCGCCCCGGGATCTGCCAGAAGACGGGGATCGCGCTCATCGTGCCGACTATCCCTACTGCGAGCGCGATCATCGCCAGGATGGGCGCGCTGGATACGAGAAGGCCGGTTACTGCGATCGCGGCGGCGCCCACGAACGCCGCCACGCCGCAATGCAGGCGTACCTCCCCCGTGCGGTCCGAGTCGCGTCCGTTGAGGATCATCCCGGCACCGCCGCACAGGTAGGCCGCCGACATGATCCAGCCGACGGTGAGCGGGTCGGTGAAGCCGGCATCCCGTACTACGCTCGGTCCAAAGAAGGTCAGCGCCGAGTTCGCCGTGACGATGCAGAAGAAGATCGCGATGCATTGCCAGACACGAACATCCTTCAGCGAGGCGAGGATGCGGTGCTCGCGCGGGCCCTGGGCTGCGGCGTCGCGGGCTAGGTCGGCCTCGACCAGCGACCGCTGCTCGGGCGTCAACCAGTTGGCCTTGGAGGGCCGGTCGGTCAGATAGATTAGCGTGACGACGCCCGCGAGGATCGACGGAATGCCCTCCAGCAGGAACACCCACTGCCAGCCCGCCCAGCCGTTGACGCCGTTCATACCGTTGAGGATGCCGCCTGCGAGCGGACCGCCGATGACGCCGGCCAGTGCCGAGGCTGACATGAACAAGCCGAACACCTTGGCGCGCCGCTCGCTTGGGTACCAGTATGTCAAGAACAGGATCACCCCGGGATAGAAACCGGCCTCGAACACTCCGAGGAAGAAGCGCAGCACGTAGAAGGACGCCGGCGTTGTGACGAACATCATCGCCACGCAGCAGATTCCCCACAGGAAGGTGATCCGCGCGATGGTCTTGCGGGCACCAATGTATTCCAGCAAGAGGTTGCTTGGCACCTCGCAGATAAAATAGCCGATGAAGAATATGCCGGCACCGATGCCGTAGACGGTCTCGCTGAATTTGAGATCGGCCAGCATCTGAAGCTTGGCGAAGCCAATGTTCACCCGGTCGATCCAGGATAGAACCCAGAGGGCCATCAGGAACGGCAGCAGCCGCAGGGTAATCCGACGGTAGGTGTTATCGAGCGTGGCAGGCGGATTGAAGGCCGGCGCATCAGAGGCTGAGTACGACTGGATAGCCATCGATCCCCCCTAAGGATCAGACACATCACCCGTGTCGAGGGATATCCCCACTTGGCGACTGCAATATACGAGCCATCTCTCCATACGGCTTCGTGATTGATCGTCGCCCCGCTGCGTTTTCGCTAAAATGCTTCGATTGCGAACGAAAGGATCAGGCTAGTTCCAACACCCCTGCTTGTTCGACGGTCCGGCAGCAGCGCAACTTGCGCACTTTGATGGATGGTCGAAAGCATCTTGAACGGCCGGCACGAGCGAAACACCGATCGTCCAGTTCCGGGCGTCATGCCAAATACTGCTTCTGGCCTTTATCGGACTTCTATCGTATTCGTTTGGATCTCGGGTATCTGATCATCTTCCTGACAAACGCTGGCCATGTATGTCGCGCCCGCCGAGGTTGCCAATTCGGTCGGGTTCCGCATTGGAAATTCAAACGTCGAAAAAACGTGTCCGTGGGCAGCCGGCAGCGAGAACGCTGCGATGTCCGGTTTAGCACCTCGCGCAACCGAAAGCCGCCAGACCGCTTTCGGCCAGACTACGCCATGCCGGACCGCCAAGCAGCGCAAAACCGGCCGTTCAGCTTTGCGCCCATCCCGTTCATTCAGATGGTTTTGACGGCGTCCCGTAAGCGGACGCTACCGGCTGCAATGGACCATTCGCATAAGGGCTGGTTACGGAACCGAGGCCGCCGAGCCCTACTGCCACGTTCCACACAGGTCTTGAACGTCCGTCTTTGTCCGTTCCAAAAACCGAAAGCCACATGGTGGAACGGCCAGGCTTTAGGCTGTCGTCCATCCCAGATGGGTAGGCTCTATTGGACCGAGCCTACCATCGCATCCACTGCATGAGTTGCCGGCAACCGAGCCGAAGGCGTATGCGACGGCCGCTATGGGTGCAGGCTGTGTGAAAACGCGCTGATTTGGTAGAGTAGATCCTGGTCTGAGGAGGTCGGGATGAAGCGCTTCATCGCAGGCGAGGATCGTCA
>NZ_FOTK01000014.1 GCF_900114535.1 Methylobacterium pseudosasicola
GCCAGCGCTCCGGGCAGATCCTGCAACGGGGTCCGGCAGCCGGCGCAGACGGCCGGGCGGTGCGCGATGACGTGATCGGCCTGCGCCATCTGCTTCAGCGTGCGGCCGGGATGCCCGGGCTGGCCGCCCGGCTTCTTGAGCCCGGTCTCGCGCAGGCTTCGGGTCCGCCGCACCGGTCCGCCAGGTCCGTCACCCGACGGCGGCTTGCTGCTGGTCGAACTGTCCAGTCCCAGCCGACGCTCCAGCTCCGTCACCCGGATCCGCAGAAGCGCATTCTCCCGCTCCAACAGCGCATTGCGTCGCTCAAGCTCGCCGGCCAGCCCCAGCAGCCTCTCAACCGTCTCCGCTGTCACGGCGAGCGTCATCCTCACCTTGACTCACACACCCCGATGACTCGTCAAGACAACGACCCAATCCTGGGCAGTTACCGCTACGCTCGCAATGACGGCGGTGGATTTATGCGCTGCGCCGGCCTTCCAGCTTGGCCAGTTCCACTGCGGCGCGCAGCTCGATCTCGGCCATCAGCCCGTCGAGCCGCGGATCCCCCGATGACGCTGTGCGCTCGGCCAGGCGGCCGGCGATGGCGCGCAAATCCTGCGGGGCGACGCGGCCGCCGAGCATTGCGGCCTTGAGGCGATCGAGGCCGTCGAGCAGGTCGTGGCCGCGCTTGGCCGTACGGCGGCGGCGCTCCTGCGGAGTCTCGGACTCGCCCTGAAGCAGCAGCACCGCGTCAAGGCCGGCCAGGGTCGCGGCCGCGGCCGGTGCGCCGGTGCCCGAGGCGGAAGCCGGCGCCGCGTCGAGGCTGAAGCCGCGACCGCCCTCGGCCCGGCCCTTGGCCGCGACGCCGCCGGCATTCTGGATCGGCTGGCGAGTCTCGACGCGCATGATCGTGTTCGTGTCGCTCCGGGCGCCCCTGCGCTCTCCGGACACTCGGCCGGCACGGTTAAGCGCCGGTAAACAGGCCGGCAGAACCTGCCGGGTCGGCAGGTTCGGTGCCGGTCGATCAAACGATCCCGCGGCTGGCCGGTCAAATAATGATACGGTTTGCCAGATACTTAAGCGAAATGTCCGGCTGGCACGGGGCTGGCAGGAGGTGGGCAGGTCCGTTCACCCTCGAAAATCCCGGCATGCGCCCGAGCCACCCCATCCGTTTCCTCGCATCAGCCCTCGCCGCGCTCGTCGTCGGCGTGCTGCTGCTGGTGATGGCGCCCGGCCCAGCGCTCGCCCTGTCGCGGGTGAAGGACCTCGCCTCGATCGAGGGGGTCCGCCAGAACCAGCTGGTGGGCTACGGCATCGTGGTCGGCCTCAACGGCACCGGCGACACGCTCAACAACATCCCGTTTACCAAGCAGTCGCTGCAGGCGATGCTGGAGCGGCTCGGCGTCAACACGCGGGGCGCCACGATGCGTACCCAGAACCTCGCCGCCGTGATGGTGACGGCGAGCCTCCCGCCGTTTGCCGCGCAGGGTACCCGCATCGATGTCACGGTCTCGTCGCTGGGCGACGCCAAGTCCCTCCAAGGCGGTACGCTGCTGGTGACGCCCCTGCTCGGCGCCGATGGCGAAGTCTACGCCCTGGCGCAGGGCTCGGTGGCAATCGCCGGCTTCTCCGCCGAGGGCGACGCCGCCAAGATCACCCGGGGCGTGCCGACCAACGGCCGCATCTCCAACGGCGCCAATATCGAGCGCGAGATCGCGTTCAAGCTGAACGACGCCCGCGGCCTGCGCCTCTCTTTGCGCAATCCCGATTTCACTACCTCGAAGCGGATCGCGGCGGCGATCAACGACTTCATGGGCGCCGACACGGCCGAGCCAACCGACCCGGCCACCGTCACGATTCAGATCCCGGCCAAGTACAACGGCAACATGATCCGTCTCATCACCGAGGTGGAGCAGTTGAAGGTCGAGCCGGACCAGACCGCCCGGGTCGTGGTCGACGAGCGCTCCGGCATCATCGTGATGGGCCGCGACGTGCGCGTCTCGACGGTGGCGATCGCCCAGGGCAACCTGACGGTCACCATCAGCGAGCAACCGCAAGTCAGCCAGCCGGCGCCTCTGTCCAACGGCCGCACCACCGTGGTGCCGCGCACGAGCGTGAAGGTCGATACCGGTGACGGCAACAAATTGGCGCTGGTGAAGGAAGGTGTGAGCCTGCGCGAGTTGGTCGACGGGCTCAACGCCCTCGGGGTCGGCCCCCGCGACCTGATCTCGATCCTCCAGGCGATCAAGACCGCCGGAGCACTCCAGGCCGATATCGAGCTGATGTGATTTTTTGGGACTGGAGGGCCAAATCATGCTGCCACTCGCCACCATCGCGGCCACTGCCGCCGCCAGCGTCGGGAACGCCATCGCGGGCAGCGTGTCCGACGGCATCCTCAAGACCGCCAACACCGCCAAGGCGCACAAGACCGCCACCGAGTTCGAGTCGATGTTCCTGGAGAACAGCCTCGACCGGATGATGCAATCGGATGGGACCGAAGGCCCGCTCGGCGAGAACGGCACCGGCGGCGGGGTCTACCGCTCGATGCTGACCAAGGAATATGCGGGACAGATCGTGAAGAGCGGCGGCGTCGGCATCGCCGATTCGGTGTTCCGTGAGATCATGAAGATGCAGGGCGCGACCGTTGATGGAGCCGGCAATGCAAAGGGCTGAACCGCTGCGCGTCGCCGACCGGGTCACCGCCGAGGCGCTGGTCGGAGGCGTGCTGGCCAACATGGCGGCGCTGGAATCCGTTCTGGCCGAGGAGGCAGCCCATGTCCGGGCCGGACGCCTGCGCGAGGGTCTGGCGGCGGCCGAGCCCAAGGCCGCCTTGGCGGCCGCCTACATGCAGGGGCTCGAAGTCGCCAAGGCAAACGCCGTGGCCCTAAAGCGCTTCAACCCGGACGGGGTCGAGACCCTGCGGGCCGCCCATCGCCGCTTCACCGCGGCCGTGGAGGCGAACCAGTCGGTCCTCGACAGCGCGAAATCCGTCTCCGAGGGGCTGATTAAGTCGCTGGCCGAGGAGATCGGCCGGGCGCAGCTTCCGTCGGGCTACGGCCGGCAGGCGGCGGCGCCGTCCCCGTATGGCCGCGGTGTGCGCAGCGGGCCGCTGGTGCTGTCGCGGAACCTGTAGGGCCGAGCTCAGCGCCGGCCGTTGCCGATCCGCACGAAGGTCCGCACCTCGCCGAGATCCGTGTCGGCGCGATTGTCGATCGCCAAGCGGCCGGCAATGACGGGCGGGCTCGACGCGCCGGCACCGTGACCGGCTCGCAGGTCGGCGCCCGCGATCACCCGGCCGGAGACGCGGATGCAGCTTGCGCTGCCGGGCATCCGCACGAAGCCCGGTCCCTTCGACGGGCACGGCATTGCCGCCGCTGCGGTCGGGGCCTTCTCGAGATCCCGGGCCTCGGCGGGGCCGAGGAGACTGAGCGATGCCGCGAGAACCAGGGCGATCGAACGCAGCCGGCCCATCTCAGGCGGCCCGGCGCGAGAGGTCCCGGTACAGCAGATCGATGTAGCGCTCGACCTCGCCGACGAAACCGTCGAGGTCGGGCTCCAGGAAGCGCAGCCGTGCGAGGTCGCGCAGCAGGATGTCGAGCGCGATGGCCCGGTCGTCGGGCCGGCCATAGCCGTCGAGATAGGTGTCGATCGCCTGCTCGGCCATCACGATGGCGCCGACCTGCGCCGTGGTGCCGAGACGGCGGGTCACGTGGACGGGTTCGGACAGCGCCATGCGGACCTCTCCTCGATCGGGCGGCCGCAGCGACCGCAATCCGCGCTTCACTGCGGGAAAGCGGCGAGGCTATGGTCGCGAGACCGAATACCGGCGTCAGCTGATGTAATTGACCAGCGAGAGCTTCGAGAGCGAGGCCGTGACCGAGTAGCTGGCCTGGAGCCGGTTCTGGACATCGAGCAGCTTGGCGACGACTTCTTCGGTCGGCGCCTGCTCGATCCCGTCGAGGGTGTTCTGGACCGTGGTCTGGGTGGCGGTATTGGTGGTCTTGGCGTTCGACAGTCGGGTCGAGGCGACGCTGAGCTGCGTGACGGTGTCCTGGACGCTGGGATTGGTCTGATCGGCGGCCGACAGCAGCGTCCCGGCCTTGTTGACCACCGTCTGGTAGGTGGCGCTGGTGTTGGCGTCGCTCGCGGTGGGCAGGGCGAAGGCCATGGTTGCGAGGCCTGCGAGCACGTTCCGGATGGTCGGGTCGTTGGCGCGCGCGCCGGTGCCGACCTTGCCGGTGGCGCTCACCTGAACCGACTGGGTGTCGAGGGCCGAGGTGGGCTGCGGCGGGTTCGTCGCGGTGTCGTAGCTGTTCTCGCCCTGGTACCAGAGGACCGTATCGGTCGCCTTGGCGGCCGTGTAGCCGATCGGGTTCTTGCTTGGCGTCGTGTCGTACACGATGCGCTGCTGGGGCATGATCCCGGTCCCGGACGGGCCGCCCTTCGCCGAGCCCGTGAAGAAGTCCTGGGTCACCGCCGCGGTGGCGTTCACCGCCAAGGTGCTGGTGGCCGCGCCCTTGAGGGCGTTGGTCAGCGTGGCGGACAGGTTCTTCATCGTGTCGGTCATGCTCGCCCCGATGGCGAAGCTGGTGGTCGAGCTGGCATCCGCGCTGCTGGCCGCGGTCAGCGTCACGGTGGTCGAGGTGCCGTCCGGCATCTTCAGCGCGAAGCTGACGCTGTCGCCCGCGGCGGGCTGGGCCGACAGGCCCACGTTGAGCGAGGCCGGGCCGGTGCCGGTGATCGAGGCGCTGAGCGCTGTTCCGGTGGTAGTCGGGGTGCCGGTCAGGGTGAAGCCGAACTTGCCGCGGGTGGCGGCGTTCGTCTCCTCGGTCACCTGGACGGAAGTGGCGCTCGGCGAGCTCTGCGTCAGCCGACCGTTGCCGCCCGAGCCCAACTCCGCGGTAACCCGATCGTTGATCAATGAGGTGAGGCCGGCGAGCTTGTTGCCCTGGCTGTCGGTGGTGCCGTTGAGGATCGTGTCGGCGTCGAGCACCGGCTGGGTCGTGGTATCGCGGCCGCCGAACAAGTAGCTGCCCGCCGCCGATTGGTTGAGCGTGTCGAGCGCCGTCTGCAGGTTGGCGAGCGCGATCGAGCGCCCCGCGGTGGTGTTGGCGGCCACGCTCTGCAGGCCGTTATTCAGGGCCGTGCGGGCGTCGGTGCCCAGCTTCGCGACCTGGGTCAGGCTGGTGACCGCGAGGTCGGTCCGGGTCTGGGCCGCGGTGATGCCGGCGCCGTAGCCGTCGAGCGCGCTTAGGGTTGCCTGGGCGGCGAGCGCCGTGGAACGCCCGGTGCCGAGCCCACCATAGGTCTGGGAGACCTTGCCGCTGGAGAGCTGGTTCGACAGGTCGTTCAGCTGATTCTTCAGCGTCAGGAGCTGCGACGTGTTCCGGTTGGTGACGTAGGAACCGGCCGCGAAGGGTGAGATCGTCGTCATGGTCAGATCTGCAGCAGCTGGTTGAGCATGTCGCGCGCGGCCGTGAGCACCCGGGCATTGGCGCCGTAGGCCGTCTGCAGGGCGATCAGGTTCGACATTTCCTGGTCAATATTGACGCCCGCGCCCGCGGAGAACCGGCTCTGCGCGGTCGAGAGCGCGGTCTGCTGGGTATCGTTGAGTGAGGCGGCGTTCGAGGCGGCGGAGCCCTGCGAGGCGATCACGTCCTGGGCGAAGCCGACGACGCTCGCCCGGTAGGGCGCGGAGACGCCGCCGATGCCGCTCGACGACGAGAACGTCTGCTGGGTCGAGGTCAGGGCGGTGAAGATCGCCTGCGCCCGCCCGCCCGAGGCGCTCGTATCCGTGGCGCTCGATGCGGTCAGCGCCGAGGTGTTGCCGGAGACCGCCGGATTGACCGCGATCCGCTGCGCGAAGCCGGTGAGCTGCGAGCCGCTGTCGAACGAGCCGGTGAACAGCTGCGGGGTTGGCGGCGGCGCTGCGGATACATCGGTGAACAGGGCGAGCTGCGGGTAGCCCGTGGTCAGATCGGTCGGCGATGTCGGCTGGGTGATGCTCGCGGTCGCGGCGCTCGCCACCTTGCCGCCCGCCGTGAGCGTGAGCGTCGCATTCGCCGCCGTCGCAGGGCCGTTCGTGACGCCGAGCGCAGGGAGCTTGTAGGGGGCCGACGCGGGATCGCTGTTGAACGTGTTTAGCGCGGCCTGGATCTGCGTGAAGTAGGTGGTCGGACCGCCGCTGGCGTTGAACGTCAGCGTCAGGCCGCTGGCATCCGTCGTCTGTCCGGCGGGAATGATCGTGCCGTTACTCTGGGTCGTCGACGCGACCAGCGTCACGTTCCGCACCGTGTTCGTGCTGTCGGTCATCTGGAAGGTCACCGAATTGCCGGGTTGCATCTTCGGCAGGGTGATCGTCGTGTCGCTGGCCGTGATGCCATTGGTCGTCGTGGTGTTGAGCGTGCCGCCGACGCTGGTGTTGGTGAGCGCGCTGGCGAGCCCCCCGGCGAGGTCATCGAGCTGGCGCTGGGCCTGCGGCAGGATCTGGTCGCGCAGCTCGATCCCGGCGGCGAGGCTCCCCGACCGGATGGCGCCTTGCGCTCCGAGATCGATCTTGCCGCCGCCCGGCAGCGTCGCCGTGATCGTGCCGACCGTCCGTTTCGCCGGGTCCGCCGAGTAGCTCGAATTGGCGCTCAGCGTCCCGTGGCCGTCGAAGCTCAGCGTCGCCGCGTTGCCGCGATCGACCAGGGTCACGCCGGACTGGGTCAGCACCGAGATGGTGCCGTCGCGCTGCGCGACGGTCTGGACGTCCATGTAGTTCGAGAGCGTGTTGATCACCTGGTCGCGCTGGTCCTGGAGATCGGCCAGGGACGAGGCGTCGGTGGTGTTCTGGATCTTGGCGTTGAGCTTCGCGACGTTGGACAGCAAGGTGCTGGCCGATTGCGTGTCGGTTCCGAGTTGCGCCTCGACCCCGGTGCGCAGGTTCTGCACCGAGGCGGCGGCGCCGTTGATCTGGCTGGCCAGCGCCGAGGCGTTGCTCAGCACGGTGGTCCGAGCGGCCGCCGAGGTCGGGTTGGCGGCAAGCTCCTGGAGCGATTCCGTGAAGGTGTTCAGCGTGCCGTCGAGCGACGCCGCGCTGCCGGGGGTCCCGTAGAGCGTATCGAGCTGGGACGCGATGCCGGCCTTCGTGCTCGTATAGGCCGCCCCCGAGGTCTCGAGCCGCAGCTGCTTGAGCGCGGCGGCATCGAAGCTGCGCGTGATCGTCCCGGTGGCGACACCGGAATTGTTGGTCCCGGTGGCGACCGTCGAGAGCGTCCGCTTGACGTAGCCGGCCGTGCCGGAATTGGCGACGTTCTGCGAGACGAGGTTGATCGCCGCCTGCGTCGCCGCAAGTCCGGCGGTCGCGGTGGAAAGCGCGTTCAGCGACATCTCACGGCCTCCGCGGTTCGGATCGAGTCCTCACTCAGCGGATCACGTTGAGCAGGTCAGACATCATCGTCTGAGCCGTCGACATGACTCGCGTGTTGGCAGAGTAGGCCTGCTGGGTTACGATCATCTTAGAGAATTCGGTGGCAATGTCGGTGTTCGACTGCTCATTGCTGGCGCCCGTGATCGTACTCCCGTTCAGCCCGACGAGGGCCGGCCCGGACTCCGCCGTCTGAAGATAGTTTCCGTTCGAATCGGCCTTCAGCCCATCGGCATTGGCGAACTGCGCGATCCCCACGGTGGCGAGCCCGAGCACCGACCCGTTCGAGAACGTGCCGTTGATCTTGCCGTCCTCGCCGATCGCGACGCTGGTCAGCGTGCCGGCGCTGTTGCCGTTCTGGCTCAGCGTGTTGGTGGTCACGGCCCCCGACGTGTCGGCATACTGCGTCAGGCCGGCCGTGCCGACATTCATGGTCATGTTCGCGAAGGTGTAGTCGCCCACGGTCACGTTGCCGAGCGAGACCGGACTGGTCGTCGGCGCGGTCAGCTTTCCGGTGGAGTCGAAGGTGAAGGCCGTGCCGACATTCTGCCAAGCCGTGGAATTCGCCGAGGCCGAGGGATTGGAGGCGTAGTAGAGGTTCCAGACCGAGGGCTGCGACGGCGTCGTGGACGCATCCTGAACCTTGGCCCAGCGCGTGCTCAAGGTCACCGGCGCGCCGGTCTGCGTGTAGGCGGTGATGGACGGGCCCGCGATGCTGTTGTTCACGAAGGTTCCGGCGCTCGCCGAGGGCACCGTGGGGCCGGGCACCGTGGCTCCCGTTAGGACGACCGCTGATGGCAGCTGATTGTACACGTCGGAGCCCGACGTGGCGGACGCGGTGGTGGCCGGCGTCGCCGGCAGGTTGGCCGCGTAGGTCAGCGACGTGGTCGGCTGGGCCGGAAGCGACGTGTTGCCGATCTTGAGCAGCCCCGTGCTGGTCGCCTGGCCGGTGACCGGGTCGAGATTCGTGCCGGTCAGGTAGCCGCCGGCGCCGTTGACCAGGTAGCCGTCCTTGTCCTGCGAGAAGTCGCCCCGGCGCGTGTAGACGTTCGTGCCGCTGAAGGTCGCTGCGCCGTTCGAATCGCCGGTCTTGCGCACCACCGTGAAGAAGCCGTTGCCGTTGATCGCCATGTTGGTCGGGACGCTCGACGCCACGACGTTTCCGCCGATCGTGTTGGTGAGCTGCGACTGGGCCAGCACCGAGCCGGAGACCTCGCGCTTCGGCGTGGTCTCGGACATCATGTCGACGAAGCTGGTGTCGATCCGCTTGAACCCGGTCGTCTGCGAGTTCGCGATGTTCCCGGAGATGTTGCTGATGGCGTAGGACTGCGCCTGCAGTCCGGAGACCGAGGTCTGCAGGGCGGTGAAAAGATCCATGGCATGCGATCCCGATACGCGCCGCACTGGCCGGCTGGATCAAGCGACCGCAACCGCCATGCCAGAGCTAAGTCATTGCCGGATAAGACATGGGTCGCGGCCGGCTCGGCAGCCCTGACCGGCCGGAGGTGCCGACTCGGCAGATTCTGCCGCAGCGGAGGCCGCGCCGATCCGAACAGTTTGGCGCGGCACGTTTACGGGGTGTTATCCGGCTCGCGCGAGGATCGCAGGCGGGTTAGGCTAGGCGGGAAGCGTCCTGCACAAACGCGCTGAAGCGGAACGGATTGCGGATCTCGAGGTCATGCGGGCGAAACGGACGAGCCTCGTCCACATCATCTACTTCTCGCGCCTCAATCTGTCCCCGGATCCCGCGAAGCGGTCGGAGCAGATCAACGAGATCGGGCGAGTCGCACAGAAGAAGAACGAGTTCTCGGTAATCACTAGCTTCCTGATCATCGAAGGCAACTTCGCTTGCCAAGTGATCGAGGGCGAGCGCACGTCGGTGCACGAGACGTTCGACCGGGTCAGCGCCGACCAGCGCCACCGGGACGTGCAGATCAACGAGTGGCGGGAGATCGCCAAGCGCGAGTTCGTCCACTCCTTCAAGAGCGCCCAGCGCACCGCGGCGAATGACGGCCTGTTCGCCAAGGCCAACCTGCTGCCGATGCTCCAGCGCGGCACCCCGAAGGCGACCGCGATCCACGGGCTCTGCGTGGCGCTCCAGAACGACGCGATGTCCCGTCAGGGCATCGACCACCTCTTCATCTGAGCGCAGCGATGCCCGAGAGCGATACGCCCCCGATCCTCATCGTCGACGACCAGGAGAAGCTCCTGCGTCTGGTGGTGATGCTGATGACCCGGATCGGCTTCCCCGATGTCGAAGGAGTCACCACCGCCGCCGAGGCGCTGGAGCGGCTGCGCACGCGCCGCTACGCCCTGGTGATCTCCGACCTGACCATGGAGCCGATGGACGGGCTCAGCCTGCTGCGCGAGATCCGCGCCGACGACGCGCTGATGAACACGCCCTTCATGCTGACTGAATCGTCCTTCGACTTCGAAGACATCAACCTCGCTCACCAGGCCGGGGCCGACGCCTTCATCCTCAAGCCGTTCGACATGGCGGTGCTGAAAAGCAAGCTGAAGCAGGTGCTCAATCGCAAGCCGCGCAAGCGCGACGCCCCGATCGCGGCCGAGTCGACGCTGACGGCGGATTTCCCGATGCTCGGGAAGTTCTGAGGGGCACTGACGCGCGTCCGCCCCCCAAAAGAATCACGCCGCCCGCTTCTGATAGTCCTTCACGTCGGTGAAGCGCACCGCCGGATAGCGCTCCTCCTCGTAGCGGAGCGAGAACGCCGTGGTCGCCATGAAGACCGGGGCGCCGTCGAGGTCCTTGGCCATGGCCGAGCCATGCGTATCGATGAACTTGTCGAGCTCGACCTCCGAATCCGACTCGATCCAGCGGCAGACCGAGAACCGCGAGGTCTCGTAATCCACCGGCAGGCCGTACTCGGCCTGGAGGCGTTCCTTGAGCACGTCGAGCTGGAGCGCGCCGACCACGCCGACGATCGCTTGGCTGCCGTCCTGGGGCACGAACACCTGGACGACCCCCTCCTCGCCCATCTGCTGGAGCGCCTCGCGCAGCTTCTTGGCCTTCATGGCGTCGGTGAGCTTGATCCGCCGGAGGATTTCCGGGGCGAAGCTCGGCACGCCGCGGAACACGATGTCCTCGCCTTCCGTCAGCGTGTCGCCGATCCGCAGGGTGCCGTGGTTCGGGATACCGACCACGTCGCCGGCGAACGCCTCGTCCGCGATGGCGCGGTCCTGGGCGAAGAAGAATTGTGGCGCCGAGAGCGAGATCGGCTTGCCGGTACGCACCAGCCGGGCCTTCATGCCGCGGCTGAGCTTGCCCGAGCAGACCCGCATGAACGCGATCCGGTCCCGGTGGTTCGGGTCCATGTTCGCCTGGATCTTGAACACGAAGCCGGTCATGCGCGGCTCGGTCGGCTCGACCAGGCGCTTGTCGGCATCCTGGCCCCGGGGCGGCGGCGCCACCTTGGCGAGGCCGTCGATGAGGTCGCGCACGCCGAAATTGCGCAGCGCCGAGCCGAAGAACACCGGCGTCAGGTGGCCCTCGCGGAACGCGTCGAGATCGAAGGGTTTCAGGCCGCCCTCGGCCAGCTCCACCTCCTCGCGCCACGCATCGGCCGCGCCGTTCTCGGTGAGCAGCTCGTCGAACAGCGGGTCCTGGGGCCCGGACACCGTGACCATGCCGGCATCCTCGGCGGCGTCGAGTCGGCGCACGCGGTTGCCACCGAGCTCGTAGGTCCCGGAGAAGTTGCGGCCGGTACCGATCGGCCAGGTCACCGGGGCGACGTCGAGGGCCAGCGTCTTCTCGATCTCGTCGAGCAGCTCGAACGGGTCGCGGGCCTCGCGGTCGAGCTTGTTGACGAAGGTGACGATGGGGATGTCGCGCAGGCGGCAGACCTCGAACAGCTTTCGCGTGCGCGCCTCGATGCCCTTGGCGGCGTCGATCACCATCACGGCCGAATCGACCGCGGTGAGCGTCCGGTAGGTGTCCTCGGAGAAGTCCTCGTGGCCCGGCGTGTCGAGCAGGTTGAAGACGCAGTCGCCATACTCGAAGGTCATCACCGAGGTGACCACCGAGATGCCGCGCTCCTTCTCGATGCCCATCCAGTCGGACCGGGTCGAGACCCGGTTGCGCTTGGCCTTGACCTCGCCGGCGAGCTGGATCGCGCCGCCGAACAGCAGCAGCTTCTCGGTCAGCGTGGTCTTGCCCGCGTCCGGGTGCGAGATGATCGCGAAGGTGCGCCGCCGCGCAACCGGGTCGGCCGGCTTCGCTTCGGTCTTGGTCTGCATCAGCATGGAGCGAACGCTCTGGGTCGGCAAAACGTGAGGGGCGTCGCCCGGCGCGTGCGGTCTCGGGCGAAGGTCTCGGGATCGTGTAGCGGCAAGCCCCGGTATTGGCAAAGACGCCGGGGCGTCGGCTGATCCAAGTCCCGGTTTCAAAAGGTCATCGACCTTTTGCGGGTGCAGGGCGGAGCCCTGCAAGCCTCCGGGCTCCGCCCCTGAACCTCGCCAAAGGGCGGAGCTCTTTGAAACCCGGCCTCAGGCGGCCTCGGCCGCTAGGGCGCGCAGGTCGGCGACCAGGGCATCGACGCGCTGGGGCTCGGCATCCCAGGCGAACATGAACCGCGCGCCACCGCCGATGAAGGTGTAGAACCGCCAGCCTCGGGACCGCAGCCGCTCCATGGTCGCGGCCGGCATCGCCAGGAAGACCGCGTTGGCCTCCACGGGAAACAGCGCGCGGATCCCCGGCAGGCCGGCGACGGCATCGGCGAAGCGCCGGGCGCAGGCATTGCCGTGGGCACCGTTGCGGAGCCAAGCGCCGCTCTCGATCATGCCGACCCACGGGGCCGCCAGGAAGCGCATCTTCGAGGCGAGCTGGCCCGCCTGCTTACAGCGGAAGCCGAAATCCTCGGCGAGTTTCGGGTCGAAGAACACCACCGCCTCACCGGCATGCATACCGTTCTTGGTGCCGCCGAAGCACAGCACGTCGACCCCCGCCCGCCAAGTCATGTCGGCGGGGCTGCATCCGAGGCTGGCGCAGGCATTGGCGAAGCGCGAGCCGTCCATGTGCAGCGCGAGACCGAGCTCGCGGCAGGTCGCCGAGAGCGCTCGCAGCTCGGCCAGCGTGTAGACCTGCCCGGTCTCGGTCGGCTGCGTGATCGTGACCACCCGCGGTCGCGGGAAATGGATGTCGCTGCGGTTTGTGGCGAGGCCGCGGATCGCGTCCGGGGAAAGCTTGCCGCCCTCGGTGCGGACCGTAAGCAGCTTCGAACCGTTGGAGAAGAATTCCGGCGCGCCGCACTCGTCGGTCTCGACGTGGGCCGAGTCGGCGCAGATCACGCTGTGGTAGGACTGGCACAAAGAGGCCAGGGCGAGTGCGTTGGCGGCGGTGCCGTTGAACGCAAAGAACACCTCGCACCGGGTTTCGAACAGGCGGCGGAATGCGTCCGCGGCCCGGGCCGTCCAGGCATCCTCGCCATAGGCCGGCGCGTGGCCGCGATTGGCCGCCTCCATGGCCGCCCAGGCCTCCGGGCAGATACCGGAGTAGTTGTCGCTGGCGAATTGCTGCGAGTCGTCGGTCGTCATCCCCGCAGCGTAGAGCCGCGTCCGAGCGCGTTGCAATCGGCCTCCACACCAAATCGCGCTCAAGCAGGGCTGATGTGCACGAACCGGCATCCGCCCCGCCGCCGCGGAATTCGATACGCCCACTGCGAAGATCGATGCGGCGAAGATGTTGGAACTGGTTCGCGCTTGGTGTAGAAGGCGCGCCAAGGCGTGGGTTCCACGCCGATTCGGAAACCGACGTTCCCGTCCCTCCCGGGTTCTCCCGGGCGAGGGACGTTGCCGGTTTCCAGATCGGCGGCGAACTGCGCGAGCCCCAAATCCAGGTCCAGAGGATCAAGTCCGTTGCAGGTACTCGTTCGCGATAACAACGTCGATCAGGCGCTCCGCGTCCTCAAGAAGAAGATGCAGCGTGAGGGCATCTTCCGTGAGATGAAGCAGCGCAAGGCTTATGAGAAGCCGTCCGTGCGCAAGGCTCGCGAGAAGGCGGAAGCCGTCCGCCGCGCCCGCAAGCAGGCGCGCAAGACCGCGATCCGCGAGGGCCTGATCGCCGCTCCGAAGCCGAAGCCCCGTTTCCCGGCCGGCAGCCGTCGCCCCGGCTTCCCGTCGCCGTCCGCCGCCGGCCCGCAGGGTGGCAACCCGGCCGGCCAGGTCCCGGTGAACCCGGCGCCCGTCGCCTAAGGCGTTCGTCTCGAACGGCAGAAGCCCGGACCGCGCGAGCGGCCGGGCTTCTTGCGTTTGATCATCGCTTTGATCGTGACGATCATGGGCGCGGCCGCAGCGGCCGTTGGTCCATCCGCCCAAGTTCCGGTTCGGTCGTTCAGCGCCCCGTCATTGCGAGCGCAGCGAAGCAACCCAGTGCAGCGCGCGCTTCCCGAACATGGCGTTTCCCCGGGGTTGCTTCGCTGCGCTCGCACTGACGGGGGAGGAAGCTGCAACCCCGCGCAAGAAACCGACTGGTGCGGCTGAGCGGGATAACGGCTCGACCATCGGAGGGTCTGCGACGCGATAGGGACTGCGAGTAGCCCGAATACGCGCCCCCCTCCCCGCTAACCGGAAAGGGGCGCGCGTCGCCCCGCCTCAGGCCGCCTTGGCGGCCATCGTGGCGTGCTCGGCCTGGACCAGCACGTCGAGCGCCCGCCAGGGCTTCTGCATGTAGACCGTCTGGTCGGGCAGGCGTTCGTCGCGGCTCGCCCCGGAGGTGACGACCACGCGCACATCCGGCCAGCGGCGCTCGACCGCCTGGGCGAGCGACACGCCGTCCATGGCGCCCGGCAGGCGGATATCGGCGAACAGCAGGGCCACGGTGACGTCGGACCGCTCCAGCACTGAGAGCGCGGCTTCCGCGCTCTCGCAGGCGATGACGCCGAGATCGCTTTCCTCCAGCACCGCGGTCGCGAGGTGGCGCACCGCCGCGTCGTCCTCCACGACAAGCGCCACGGGGGCGAAACACTCGGGCTGTGCGCGATCCATGAAAAAATCTCCTGCTTTCGGTTGCTTGAAACCCCTTTTCGGGTCGCGGCCTCATTGATGGACCGGTGATTCCCCGATTCGGCCATGCTGGCCTGCCAGGAGCCGGCTCACAAGGGTTCTTGTGCAAGGGTCCTTGTGGTTGACCTCCCTGCCCGCTTGGCAATCAAGCGGCGCCATTTTTGCCCGGAACGCCCGAAAATGGCGCAGTTGGGTCCCGGTTAAGAACCTGTTCACCCATGTGGACCGACTGTTAATCTCATTCGTGGCCTCCCGTTCCGTTCCGGGCTGGCCGTCAGCGGATCGCGCGCGGGCCTAGAGAAGGATCGTCGTCCGATATGTGCCGTTTCCTCGCCTATAGCGGTGAGCCGGTCTTTCTCTCGGACCTGGTCTGCGCGCCGACGCATTCGCTGGTGCACCAGTCGCTGCATGCCGACGAGGGGAAGACCGAGACCAACGGCGACGGCTTCGGCATCGGCTGGTACGGCGAGCGCCCGGAACCCGGGATCTATCGCGACATCTCCCCGGCCTGGTCGGACGAGAACCTGGTCAACCTGTGCGGCCAGGTCCGGGCGCGAACCTTCTTCGCCCATGTCCGCGCCTCTACCGGCACTGCCACCGCCCGGGCGAACTGCCACCCGTTCGTCTACGGGCGGCACCTGTTCATGCATAACGGCCAGATCGGCGGCTACCACCGGATCAAGCGGCGGCTCGAAGCCCTGATCCCGGACACGTTCTACGATCACCGGCGCGGCAGCACCGATTCCGAGGTGATCTTCCTGCTGGCCCTGGCCAATGGGCTCGAGCAGGATCCGGTCGGCGCCATGGCCCGCACCCTGGAGACGATCCGCGGCCTGATGAAGGAGGCGGGCGTCTCCGAGCCGTTGCGCTTCACCGCCTTGCTCACCGACGGCGAGACCCTGACCGCCTATCGCTGGGCCTGCGACGGCCGGCCGCCAAGCCTGTACTTTCGCGATGGGCCGGGGGGCATCGTGGTCGTGTCCGAGCCGATCGACGGCTGCCGTGAGGGCTGGCGGGTCGTCCCGAAGGGCGGCACGCTCCGGGCTCGGCACGGCCACGCCACCGTCGTGACCGGCCCCGAGGCCGTCCGCTCCCGTGCCGCCTGAATCGGCTTCGGCGACGAACGTTCCGATCCCACCTCAGCCATGCCCGGAACGGGATTGTCGATCCGCGCCACGTTGCCACATGTCGGGCCACGGCCGAGCATGCGGCCGGGCGGGAATTGACCGATGTATCCGGATACCGAGCTTCACATTGCCGGACGCTGGCGCGCGGGCGCCGACCGGGAGACCCTGGGCGTCCTGAATCCGGCCACCGGCGAGACGATCGGCCAGTGCGCCGTCGCCACCACGGCGGATCTCGACGAGGCCCTGGCTGCGGCAGCCCGCGCCTTCCCGGTCTGGCGGAAAGTGTCGCCGTTCGAGCGCGGCAAGCTGATGCGCAAGGCCGCCGACCTGCTGCGTGCCCGCGTCGACGAGATCGCCCGTATCATGACCCAGGAGCAGGGCAAGCCCCTGGCCGAGTCGCGCGTGGAGACCCTGGCCGCCGCCGACATCATCGATTGGTTCGCCGAGGAGGGTAAGCGCGCCTATGGCCGCGTCATCCCGGCCCGCGCCGACGGCGTGCTACAGGCGGTGATCCGCGAGCCGGTCGGCCCCGTGGCCTGCTTCACGCCCTGGAACTTCCCGATCAACCAGGCGGTGCGCAAGATCTCGGCGGCGCTCTGCACCGGCTGTACGGTGATCCTCAAGGGTCCCGAGGACACGCCGGCGAGCTGCGCCGCCCTGGTCCGCGCCTTCCTGGATGCCGGCATTCCGGGCGACGCCCTGTCGCTGGTCTACGGCGACCCGGCGACGATCTCGGCCTACCTGATCCCGCACCCGGTGATCCGCAAGATCTCGTTCACCGGCTCGACGGTGGTCGGCAAGAAGCTCGCGGCGCTGGCCGGCGAGCACATGAAGCGCGCCACCATGGAACTCGGCGGCCACGCCCCGGTGATCGTGTTCGGCGATGCCGACGTGGAGAAGGCCGTGTCGGTCCTCGCCCCGTCGAAGTTCCGCAATGCCGGCCAGGTCTGCGTGTCGCCGACCCGGTTCCTGGTGCACGATTCGGTTTTCGACCGGTTCGTCGAGGGCTTCACCAGCTACGCCAAGAGCGCGAAGGTCGGCGACGGCCTCGACCCCGACACTAAGATGGGCCCGCTGATCCACGGGCGCCGCCTGGAGGCCATCGAAGCGCTGACCGCCGACGCCGAATCGGCCGGCGCCTCCCTGCGGGCGGGCGGAAAACGCATCGGCAACCGCGGCAACTTCTTCGAGCCGACGGTCTTCACCGAGGTGCCGCTGACCGCCCGGATGATGAACGAGGAGCCGTTCGGCCCGGTGGCGATGATCAACCGCTTCTCGGAGGACGAGGAGGCGCTCACCGAGGCCAACCGCCTGCCCTACGGGCTCGCCGCCTATGCCTATACCCGCTCGGCCGAGCGGGCCGCGCGCGTGTCGAACACGGTGGAGAGCGGGATGATCTCGATCAACCACCACGGCCTCGCCGTGCCGGAGACACCCTTCGGCGGTGTCAAGGAATCCGGCTACGGCAGCGAGGGCGGCTCGGAAGCGCTCGACGCCTACCTCGTGACCAAGTTCGTCACCCAGGCGAATTTTTGACATCGACCCGGCGCGTCGCCTGAAGCGGCGCGCCGGGTCCCTCAATAATGCGGCGGCGGCGGTTCGGGCCCTCGGGGGGCGGACCGCGCCGCCGCCTCCTCGACCTGATCCCGCAGAGCCTCGACTTGGCGGACCAGCCGGTCGATCACCCGCCACTGCTCCGTCACGGTGCGGTTCAAGTCCTCGATGACCGAGTCCTGCTCGGTGAGGCGCATCTCCAGGCGGTCGATGCGGGTGGGCTCGTCCATGGCCGGTCTCCAATCCGGCCCGCGATAGCGCATCCGCGCCGGATTTCCGACAGGGCCGCCCTAGGCGGCGTGTCCGAGCTCGGCCACCGCGACGCGATCCCGGCCCCCGTGCTTGGCGACGTAGAGCGCCGCGTCGGCCCGGCGCATCAGCGTCTCGAAATCGGCCCCGTCCCGGGCCTGCGCAATCCCGATGCTGACGCTGACCCGCAGGGTCGGCAGCTCCGGCACCGACAGGCCGGAAAAAGTCCGGCGCAAGTCCTCGGCCCGCGCCAGAGCCTCGGCGGGGGAGACGTCGGGCAGGAGGCAGGCGAATTCCTCGCCGCCGAGCCGGCCGAGCATCGCCTCACGCGGCAGCAGGGAGCCGGCCATGGCGCAGAAACCCATCAGCACCGCGTCGCCGACGGCGTGGCCGTGGACATCGTTGACGGCCTTGAATCGGTCGAGGTCGAACAGCAGCAGGGCGGCGTCCTGATTTGTGGCGAGGGCCGCCTCCGCGGCGCTCGCGAAGGCACGCCGATTGGGAATTCCGGTGAGCGGGTCGGTCGAGGCCGCGGCGCGCTGCTCGCGCTCGGCCCGCTCCTTGACCAAGGCCATGAAGGTGAAGGCCGAGGCGATCGAGAACATCAGGGTGACGAAGCACAGGATCGCCACCCAGGGGGATGTCAGCGGGTTCAGACCGGGCTGCGGCGGCGCCAGCAGCGTCGAGGGGATCCGCACGAGGTAGAAGAAGGCGTGCAGCCCCAGCATGGTGGCGGCCGCACCCCGCGAAGCGAGGCGTTCCCGGCGACCGCGCCAGAATTCGGCAGCCGCATCGCCGCAATAGAGGGTCGCGGCGGCCGACGCGTAGATGATCCGCGCCTCGATCGAGTCATAGAAGGCCGGCACGAAGCAGAGAGCGCACCAGATCAGCGCACCCGCCAGAGCCAAGCCGGCCCGGGCCGGCCGCCCCTCGAACGAGCGGACGCCGCTCCAGATCAGCCCATAGGCAGCGAGCACCACCGCGTTGGCTACGCCGATCGACAGCAGGTCGGGGATCTGGCCGCGCAGGGCGAGGCCGGTAGAGCCGAACGCGCCCACGATATGCGCGGCGCCCCAGATCGCCAGGGCCCGCGAGGACGGCGCCTGCCGCCACGACAGCAGGAACAGCGTGCCGACCAGCAGGGTCGTCACGGAACTGACGATCAGCAGGGTGGCGGGATCGAGATGCACGGCCTTCTATCAGTCTCCGAGCGAGACGATAGCATGAGGTGATCCGATATTCTCCATAGCGGGAGGCATGTGAGCGCGGTTTTAGAAGCATAGCGACCAAAATGGCGCGCTCACATTGATAACGTCAGTTTATGACGGTGTCAGGTGCGTCCGCACGGCCCCTTCATGCGGCCCCACCTGCTTTGGCGGCGTGGATCACCGGCACCGCCGGCGCGCCTTCCCACTCGGTGTTGGCGGGGATCGACTCGCCCTTCATCACGATGGTCAGCGGGCGCAGCCGGGCGTAGTCGCCGACCTTAGTGTCGTACAGGACCGTCGCGAACGACCCGACCGACACGCCGCGGCCGACCACGACGCGGCCGATCTTCATGATCCGGTCCTCGTACAGGTGGGTCTGCAACGCCGAGACGCGGTTGATCGTGGCATAATCGCCGATCGACACGCAGTCGAACTCGGTGATGTCGGTGGTGAGCATGCACACGCCCTGGCCGATCTTCACGCCGAACAGGCGCAGGGCCCAGGGCAGGAACGGCGTCCCCTGCAGGTGCTCCAGCAGCACCTTGCCGGCCAGGCCCCAATAGGCCACCGCGATGGCCTCGGTGCGCATCGCCCACCACGACCACATCGGCTGCATGCCGGGCTTGTAGACGCCCATCAGCAGCCACTTCATCGTGATGACTGCGGCGGACTGGATCAGCGCGATGCAGACGCTGGCGGTCACGAAGCTGACGGCGAGCCCCGTCCAATCCTTATCCAGGATCGCCGGGTAGAAATACCAGTCGATCACGGTGATCGCCAGGGTGATGTAGAGCATCGGCGAGAACGAGGTCGCGAAGGCCTCGAACACGCCGCGCCGGATTTTTGGCCACAGCCCAGGCTCGTAGGTCTGGGCGTTGGAGCCGAGATCGACCTTCTGGCGGGCGGGCAGCCGGATCGGCGGCGAGCCGAACCAGGTCTCGCCGGGGCTCATCGCGTCGTTGGCGGGCGGCTTCGACTTGATGCCGATCAGCACATCGTCCGGGATGTCGGCCCCCGGCGGCACGACCGCATCGTTGCCGACGAAGACCCGCGAACCAGTCCGCGCCACTTCGAGATGCATCCAGCCACGCCGGATCTCCTCCTCGCCGAACACGACCTCGTCGGCGACGAAGTTCTTCGCGCCGACCTCGGCCAGGTCGTAGCGGCTGCCGAGATTGGTCGAGATCTCGGCGCCGTGGCCCATATGGGCGCCCATCAGCCGGTACCAGGCCCGCATGTAGACGGTGGCGAACAGCGACGAGAGCGTCTCCAGCGTCACCTCGACGGCCAGCGCCAGCGACCACTTGCGCAGGTAGAACAGCGAGTGGACCGAGTAGGTACCCGAGCGGGTCCGCGGCAGCACGATCCAGCGGATGCCGGCGATCAGCAGCACCGTGCCGGCGGTCATCAGCATGGCGGTGGGCCAGGTGAGGATCGGCAGGTACCAGTGGTAATCGACATCGGTGATGTCGGAGAGCGAATCCGAGATCTGGTCGAAGATGAAGAAGGCCGGGAAGATCGGCAGCAGGCCCACCGCCGGGATCGCGCCGAGCAGCGCGATATAGGCGGCCGCGAAGGCGGCGCGGCGCGACCACGGCGCGTCGGCGGCCTCCGGCAGCTCGGACGGATCGGCCATCCCGACCTTGCGGCCGGGCGAGCCGTCCCAGATCTCGGCCGGCCCGACCCGGGTACCGGACGGGATCGTGGTCAGGTCGGCGATCTCGGCCTGGGCGCCGATCACCGTGTCGTGGCTGAGCACGCAGGAGGTGCCGACGGCCGCATCCGCGCCGATCTCGACCGCGCCGATTACCAGCTCGTTGCCGACGATCTCGGCATTGGCGATGACCAGCCGGCCGCCGAGCGACGCGCCGTCGCCGATGGTCAGCAGGTCGGGGGCCCCGATCTCGATATCGGAGATCAGCGCGTCGCGGCCGACCTTGGCGCCCATCAGCCGTAGATAGACCGAGATCGCGGGCGAGCCCTGAAGCCACTTCACGTGGACCAGGGGCGCGAGGCGCTGCGCCAACCACCAGCGGTAGTAGTAGACGCCCCAGAGCGGGTAGCGGCCGGGCTTGGTCCTGCCGAGGATCAACCACTTGCCCGCCACCGCGATCACCGCCGTGACGCCGTTGATCGCGACGTAGACGAGCAGCAGCACGCCGAGTTCTGCGAAGAAGCTCAGGCCGCCGCCGGTCAACAGCAGGTAGGTGACGAAGATGCCGAGCCACTGTGCGGTGGAGAGGGTGATGACGAAGGGCAGCGCGACGGCCTGGGCCAGCCCGCACAAGGCCCGGCGCAGCAAGGGCGGCGGTTCGAAGCTCAGATCGCGGACCGAGGCCTCGGCGCCCATGCCGCCGGTGCGGGCGATCAGCGCGTCGGCCATCGACCGCATCGTGCGCAGGGCGTAGACGTCCGGCAGGGTGATGCCGGCGAGCGCCGGGGCCTCGCGCACCGCCGAGACGAACCGGGCAGCGAGCAGCGAGTGGCCGCCGAGATCGGCGAAGAAATCGCCCTTCAGGGGGATCGGCTGGTTGCCGAAGACCTGCTTCGCCGCGGCGACCAGGGCCGCCTCGGTCTCGTTGGCCGGAATCTCCTGCTCGCCGTCGGCGGAGACGACCGTGAGCGGGGCCACTTTCAGGGCCTTGCGGTCGACCTTGCCGGAGGTCAGGCGCGGCAGGGTCTCGGCCAGCTCGAAATGGCCGGGGACCATATAGGGCGGCATCTGGCCTGCGAGCGTCCGACGTAAGGCGGCGGTGTCCACCGACCGGCCGCGCTCGGGGATCAGGAAGGCAACCAGCCGGTCGACGCCGTCGTCCTGGCGCAGCACCACGGCGGCCTGGTTGATGTCCGGCACGCTGCGGATCCGCGACTCGATCTCGCCGAGCTCGACGCGAAAACCGCGGATCTTCACCTGATCGTCGATGCGGCCGTGGAACACGATCCGCCCGGCAGCATCCAGCGAGACCGCATCGCCCGAGCGGTAGAGGATCGGGTCGGTCCCGTCCGAGGCGAACGGGTTGGCGATGAACTTTTCGGCGGTCAGCTCGGGCCGCGCCAGGTAGCCCCGGGCCACGCCGGGACCGCCGATCAGCAATTCGCCCTGCTGGTCGCGGCCGAGCAGGCTCAGATCCTCCCCGGCCACGTAGACGGAGTAGTTCGGGATCGGGCCGCCGATGGTGACGGGCTCGCCGGGCCGCATCTCGGCTGCGGTGGCAACCACCGTCGCCTCTGTCGGCCCATACGTGTTGAACAGCTGTCGCGATGGGGTCGCCCACCTCCCGACCAGCGGCTCGGGCAGGGCCTCGCCGCCGAGCAGGACCAGGCGCACGGTCGGCAGGTCGCCGGAGATCATCGCCAGCAGGGTCGGCACGGTGTCGAGCACCGTGATCCGCTCCGCCTCAAGGATGCCCGGCAGGGACTCGACGTCGCCCATCATGGCCGGGCTCGCCACGAACAGCGTCGCGCCAACGAGATACGGGACCCAGATCTCCTCCATCGACAGGTCGAAGGCGACCGAGGCGCCCTGGAACACGATGTCGTCGGCGCGCATGCCGTAGAGTGCGTTCCCCGAGCGGAGGAAGTGGCAGATATTGGCGTGACTGATGACGATGCCCTTGGGCACGCCGGTCGAGCCGGAGGTGTAGATCAGGTAGGCGGGATGGTCCGGTGTCAGGCCGGCGGCGCGGGGATCCGGCACCGGCGCATCCTGGGGCGTCGCGGCGTCGAGATCCGCCAGGGTCAAAGCCGGCGCCCCATCGGGCGCGGCGGCGGCGAGCGCCGGCGAGACCAGCAGCGCCTTGGCCGCGGCATCGGTCAGGCAGACCCCGACCCGGTCGGCTGGCGCCTCGGCGTCGAAGGGCAACCAGGCGGCGCCCGACAGGGTGATGCCGATCTGGGCCACCAAGAGGTCCGGACCGCGGGCCATCCAAAGCCCGACGACGTCCCCGGGGCCGATGCCGCGATGCGCCAACCCGGCGGCGATCCGCCCGGCCCGGGCGGCGACCTCGTCGTAAGTCAGGTGCGGATGGGCGCCCGCCGCGATCACGCGGGCGCCGTCGATCAGGCAGGGATGGTCGAGCCGGCTACGCGCCGAGGCGAGAAAGATCTCGGCCAGCACCTCGTCGCGGATCAGGTCGGGGCGGTGCGCGCCGCGCAGCACGGCCGCCCCATCCGCCGGGCGCTCGCGCGCCTCGGCAGCCGGTCCGGACCGGGTCTTCTCGGCGAGGTCGCTCATCCGCTGCTCCGCTAACCGACCGAACAGGGCGGCGCATACCGTGGCGACCGCCCTATAGCCAGCCGATCGTGCCGTTATCGAGGCGGCTTTGCACTGTGCCGGCGCACGTGCCGCCGCAGGGGAGGCCAGATCAAGCCCAGCGCCAGCCGCCGGGCTCCAGGACCAGCACCTCGCCCTGGCGGATTCCGAGGCGGGGCGCCGCGTAGATGTCGAGATGGCCGAGCGCCACCAGGGCCGCCCGGGCGACGCCACCATGGGCGACGACGACCGCATCCCCCTTCAAATCGGCCAGCACCGGGCCGACCCGCTCGACTAAGGTGGCGTAGCTCTCGCCGCCGAGGCCGGGCGGGCGGTGGTTCCAGCGCTCGCGGTCCCGGGCCGCGGCGCCCCCCGGGTCGCGGCGGCGGATCTCGGCCCAGGTCGAGCCCTCCCAGGTGCCGAAGCCGATCTCCCGGAGCCGCGGATCGGTGCGGTACGCCCCCGGCGGCAGGCCGAGCGTCGCCCGCAGGATCTCCATGGTGCGCCGGGTGCGCTTGAGGGGGCTCGCTAGAAACGCGGCTTCCGCGATACCCGGCCCCGCCAGCGCAGCCAGGCGCTCGGCCACGGCGGCAGCCTGCGCCTCCCCATTGGGGTTGAGATCGATGTCGCGGCTGCCCTGCAGGCGGCCCTCGGCATTCCAGGCGGTCTGGCCGTGGCGGATGAAGTAGATCGTGGCCAACCGTATCAAGTCCCGTCACTGTGCAGGCGCCCGGAACAGCCGGGCTTGCCAACCGTTCTGGGCGTTTGTCGGCGATGCCCCTGAGCAGGTCCTGCCCATGTCCAAGAAGCACGGCAAGCATCTTCCCGGCCAGTCGAACGATGACGGCGTGACAGACGGCCCCGATCGGCACGCGGCCGCCCGGGCCGGACTGCCCTCGACCGCCCGTTGGGCCGGTGCGGCCGACGCGATCGCCGGCACGGTCCCGGCGGCCCTGGGCGCCCACCGGCAGGTGCCGATCCTCGCCGCTCCGGGGATCGTCGCGGTGGAGCCGGAAACGCGGATCGACCTCGCGGACGTCGATGCCGACGCCGATGGCGGCCTCGACAAGGCCTGGGCGAAGGAGGCCCTGGCCCAGGAGCGCGACCGCATCAGCACGTTGCAGGAACGGCTCTACGCCGAGCGCGCCCGCAGCCTGCTGCTGGTCTTCCAGGCGATCGATACCGGCGGCAAGGACGGGACGATTCGTGCCGTGCTCAAGGGCGTGAACCCGCAGGGGTGCACGGTGACCTCGTTCAAGGTGCCGTCGAGCGACGAGCTCGACCACGATTTCCTGTGGCGCTACCACGCCCGAACGCCGGGACGCGGCATGATCGGGGTGTTCAACCGCAGCCATTACGAGGACGTCCTCGTGGTGCGGGTGAAGGGTCTCGTGCCGGACGCGGTCTGGCAGGGCCGATACCGGCTGATCAATGATTTCGAGCGGCTGCTCACGCAATCCGGCACGGTGGTGATCAAGTTCTTCCTGCACATCTCCAAGGACGAGCAGAAGACGCGGCTGGAGGCCCGGATCGCCGACCCGGAGAAGCACTGGAAGTTCGACCCGGCCGACCTCGTCGAGCGGAAATCCTGGGATGCCTACCAGCGGGCCTTCGCGGACGCGCTCTCGCAATGCTCGACGCCGCACGCCCCGTGGCTGGTGGTGCCGGCCAATCACAAGTGGTTCCGCAACTACGTGATTGCGCGCACGATCGCCGATACGCTGGAGGCGATGGACCCGCGATTCCCGAAGGCCGCCAAGGGCATCGCTGATTTGAAGGTCCCGGCCTGATCCAGGGGGGTGCCGCATGCTGGTGGTACGGGAGATCGCGGTCTCGGGCTACCGCTCGCTCCGGCGGATCAGCGTCCCGGTGGACGACCTCTCGGTGTTCGTGGGCGGCAACGGCACCGGTAAGACCAACCTCTATCGCGGACTCGAATTGCTGCAGGCCGCGGCCCTGGGCACGCTCACCCGCGATCTCGCCGCTGAGGGCGGCATGGATTCGGCGCTCTGGGCCGGGCGCCGGCGGCACGGCGAGGCGGCCCGGATCCGCCTGTCCGCCACCCTGCATGATGACGGGACCGGGCAGGCCTTCACCTACGCGGTCGAGGTCGGGCTGGTGCAACAGGCCGGCGGCGACACCTACGGAGCCGCCTTCCGCAAGGAACCGCAGGTGAAGGCCGAGCGACTGAGCGTCCGGACCGGAGGCCGCACGGCGGTGATCCTCGATCGCGACGGACGGAGCGGCTTCGCCCGCGACGAGGACGGGCGCAAGCGGCCGTTGGGCCTCGACCTGCTGCCCACCGAGACGGCGCTCGGCACCTTCCTGGATGCCACGCGCCACCCAGAGATAGCCCTGGCCCGGCTCGCCATGACGGGTTGGCGCTTCCACCACGATTTCCGCACCGATGCCGAGTCGCCGCTCCGCCGTCCGTGCCTGGCGGTGACGACGCCAACCCTCGCCTCGGACGGGTCCGATCTCGCCACCGTCTTCGCCACCCTGGCCCATATCCGGCAAGACATGGGCGATCTCGACGCGGCGCTGGACGGCGCCTTCCCGGGCGCCCAGCTCGTGGTGCCGGAGCCGGGGCGCGAGGCGAGCTTCGGGGTCACCTTTCCGGACTTCCCGGGCCGCACCTTCGCGGCCCCGGAGCTGTCGGACGGGACGCTGCGCTACCTCGCCCTCACCGGGGCGCTGCTGGCTTACAGATTGCCCCCCTTCATCGCCCTGAACGAGCCGGAATCGAGCCTGCACCCGGATCTGATGGAGCCGCTCGCCCGCATGATCGCCCGGGCCGCCGAGCGCACCCAGATCTGGCTGGTGACGCATTCCGAACGGCTGGCGGACGGGATCGCGGCCCATGGCGGCGCGCGCCCGCGCACCGTGATCAAGCGCGACGGCGAGACCTGGATCGACGGACTAAAGCTCTCGGGCGAATTCGCCGACGCGGAGGACGAGGATTCCTAAAGCATCGTCCAGTCCCGAAAGCCGGCCGCCGCCTCTCGGGACGATGCTCTAATCCTTGTCGAGGGTCAGGTCCGGCGCCTCGGGGTTCTTCATGCCGACGACGTGGTAGCCGGCATCCACATGCAGGATCTCGCCGGTCATGCCGGCCGACATGTCGGAGACCAGATAGGCGGCGGTCTCGCCGACCTCGCCGATGGTCACCGTCCGGCGCAGCGGCGCGTTGTACTCGTTCCACTTCAGGATGTAGCGGAAGTCGCCGATGCCCGAGGCCGCCAGGGTCTTGATCGGGCCGGCCGAGATCGCGTTGACGCGGATGTTCTTCGGCCCAAGATCGGCCGCGAGGTAGCGCACCGAGGCTTCGAGCGCCGCCTTGGCCACGCCCATGACGTTGTAATGCGGCATCCACTTCTCGGCGCCGTAATAGGTCAGGGTCAGCAGGGAGCCGCCCGGGCGCATGATCTTCTCGGCGCGCTGGGCTACGGCCGTGAACGAGTAGCACGAGACCAGAAGCGACTTGGTGAAGTTCTCCTCCGAGGTCTCAAGGTAGCGGCCGGTCAGCTCGTCCTTGTCCGAGAAGGCGATGCAGTGGACCACGAAATCGATGCCCTCGGGGAAGATGCGCGCGGCCTCCTCGAACACGGCGTCGATCGTGGCCGCCTCGGTGACGTCGCAATGCCCGATGACGTGGGCGTCGAGCTCCTTGGCCAGGGGCTCGACCCGCTTGCGCAGGGCGTCGCCCTGGTAGGTGAAGGCGAGTTCGGCCCCGTGCGCGCGGGCGCTGCGGGCGATGCCCCAGGCGATCGAGCGGTTGTTGGCGACACCGAGCACGAGGCCCCGCTTGCCCGCCAGAATGCCCTGCCCGTGTTCCGCCATGATCGATCCTGGAAACCTCTCGGCCCCTTGCGGCACCGGGGGTCTCCTTAGCGGAGGCGGACCGGAGACGGAAGTCCGCACCCGACTATGGAGCAGTCGGGTGCGGCGCGCGTGTCAGGCACACAGGTGTCAGGCGGCTTTTGCGCGCCTGCCCCGGGCGAAGTCGGTGAGGATCGGGTCCTCGGTCTCCGGAAGTGTGATCGCCGTGGTGGCGAACAGGTCGCCGCGGGTGCCGTCCTTCTTGGGCAGGCCCTTGCCGCGCAGGCGGAAGGTCCGGCCCGAACTGGTCATCGGCGGCATCTTCATCTCGACGGCGCCGGTCAGGGTCGGCACCCGGATCATGCCGCCGAGCACGGCGTCCTCAAGCGGCACCTCGACGGTGGTGCGCAGGTCGGCGCCGTCGACGGTGAAGCGGGGATGCGGGCGGATCCGGATGGTGAGCAGCGCGTCGCCGGGCTCGCCGCGGGGGCCGGCGCTCTGGCCGAGGCCGCGGAGCCGGATGGTCTGGCCGTCGACCACGCCCCGGGGGATCACCACGTCGACCTCCCGGCCGGTGGGCAGGGCCAGACGCAGCTTCTCTTCGCTGGCGACCTGCTCCAGGCTCACCGACAGCTCGGCCGCGACATCCTCTCCCTTGGCCGCCTGACGCTGAGCGCCCGGCCCGGCGCCGCCGGCACGGAACGCCTCGCCGAAGATGTGCGAGAAGATATCCTCGCCCATCCCCCCGCCACCGCCCATGCCGCCCTGCCGGCTGCGGGCCATGTTCTCGAAATCGAAGCCGCTCGACCGGCCGCCGCCGAAGCCGCCGGAGAACCCTTCGAACCCGGAGGCGCGCGGACGGCCGTCGGCGTCGATCTCGCCGCGGTCGAACTGCTTGCGCTTCTCGGAATCGCCCAGGATCTCGTAGGCCGAGTTCGCCTCGGCGAAACGGTCCTTGGCCTTCACGTCGTCCTTGTTGCGGTCGGGGTGGAAGTCCTTGGCGAGCTTGCGATAAGCCTTCTTGATGTCGGCTTCGCTCGCTCCCTTGGGGACGCCCAGCACGTCGTAGGGATTGCGCATCGGTCTCTTGGGCTATGCGGTGTGGAATTTCCACCCGGATGTGGGAAGGATGTTGCATCCCTGCAACGATCGCGGCGGCGAAAGTCTGCGGGTTCGTGGCTTGCGTCAAGCGGCGGATCTCGCCCCGGAGCCCGCGACCACATAACGTTTGTTCGAGACGCCATCAGGGTCCTGCCGGGACCGGGCCGCGGGAGACCGACACGCGATGGAATACGCCTGCGACCACGTTCACCTGCGCAGCCGCGACGCCGTGAAGGCCGCCGCCTTCTACGTCGAGACCTTCGGGGCCAGGGAGGTTAAGCGCGTCGGCGCCGATCCGGTGCAGCGCATGGTGCTCGACCTCGGCGGCCTCACAGTCTTCATCGAACAGGCCCCGGCCGAGACCGCGCCCGCCACGCAGACGCCCTGCCTCGGCATCGAGCATATCGGCCTGCGCGTCGCCGATATCGACGCCGCCATGGCCGATCTCGCAGCCCGCGGCGTCACCGTGCGGACCGGCATCACCGAGCGCGGCCCCGGCCTGCGGATCGCCTTCGTGGAAGGTCCGGACGGGGCGCTGATCGAGATCCTGGAGCGCCAGTCCACCTGATGGCTCTTTTCTCCCGACGCGGCCTTGCCGGGGCGCTGCTGGTGTTCCTTTTCCTGGCGAGCGGCGCCGCCGCGCGCCCGTTCACCGACGCGTCCGGCCGCACTGTCGAGCTGCCCGAGAGGATCACCCGGGTCCTTGCCGCGGGACCGCCGGCCGCGGTGCTGCTCTACAGCCTCGCCCCCGACCTGCTGGCCGGCTGGGTGAGCGCGCCGGCGCCGGCGGCCCTGCCCTATCTCGAAGCCCGCACCCGAACGCTGCCGGCCTTCGGGCGGCTGACCGGGCGCGGCGGCACCGCCAATGTAGAGGCGGTGCTGGCCGCCAAGCCGGACCTGATCGTCGATTCGGGCAGCCTCGGGCCGATTTACGCCTCGCTTGCCGACCGGGTGCAGGCCCAGACCGGGATCCCCTACATCCTGCTCGATGGCGCTTTCTCCAAAATGCCCGAGACCTACCGGCAGCTCGGGGCGGCGCTGGGCCGGCAGGCCGACGCGGATGCCCTGGCCGCCTATGCCCAGGAGTTGACCGGCGCGGTCGCAAAGGCGGTCGGGCCCCTGCCCGAGGCGCAGCGTCCCCGGGTCTATTACGCGCGCGGTCCCCGCGGTCTCGAGACGGGCTTTGCCGGATCGATCAACACCGAGCTGCTTGAGGAGGCCGGCGCCCGCAACGTCGCGCAGGGCGGCGACGGCCGGCTCGGGACCGTCTCCCCGGAGCAGGTTCTGGCCTGGAACCCGGAGGTGATGGTCACCCTCGATCCGACCTTCGCGGCGACCGCCCGCACCGCCCCGATCTGGAAGGACGTCAAAGCCGTGCAGACCGGCCGGATTTATTTGGCGCCGCTGCAGCCGTTCCCCTGGTTCGACGCCCCGCCCGGAATCAACCGGCTGATAGGTCTGCGCTGGCTCGCCGGCCTGCTCCATCCGGATCTGTTCCCGGAGCCGATTGCCGACGTGGTGCGTGCCTTCTACCGCCGCTTCTACCATGTCGAGCTCGACGCGGCGCAGGCCGAGGCGATCCTGTCGCCAGGCTCGGCCCGGTGAGTCGAACCCCGGCCGCCGTCGCAAGTCAGGCTTCGGCTTGGAGAAAAGTCGGGATCCCGACAGCGATCCTCTCCGGGTTCGGGCTGCTGGCGCTGATCCTGGCCGCCCTCGCGATCGGCAAGTACCCGGTCTCCCTGGCGGATCTCGTCGGCGTGCTGGGGCATCGACTGCTCGGCCTGCCGTCGCGGACGCCGGCCGCGGTCGAGACCGTGGTGATGCAGGTCCGCCTGCCCCGGGTGGTGGCCGCCCTGGTGGTCGGGGCGGCCCTGTCAGCTGCGGGAGCGACCTATCAGGGCCTGTTCCGCAATCCCCTGGTCTCGCCCGACATTCTCGGCGTCTCAGCCGGGGCCGGGCTCGGAGCGGTGCTCGGGATCTATCTCGGCCTGCCGGTGGCGGCGATCCAGGGGCTCGCCTTCGCGGGCGGCCTCGGGGCGGTGGCCCTGGTCTACGGCGTCGGGCTCGCGGTGCGGCGCCACGATCCGGTCCTGACCCTGGTTCTCGCGGGCGTCGCGGTGGGCGCGGTCCTCGGCGCGGGGATCTCCCTGCTGAAGGTGCTGGCCGATCCCTACAACCAATTGCCGGCCATCACGTTCTGGCTGCTGGGCAGCCTGTCCTCGGTGACCCTCGGCGATATCGTGGCGATCCTGCCGATGATGCTTCTCGGTCTCGCCCCCCTCGTGCTGCTGCGCTGGCGCATGAACCTGATGAGCCTCGGCGACGAGGAGGCGCGGGCGCTCGGGGTCGAGACCCGGGTGCTGCGGCCGGTGCTGGTCGCCGGGGCGACGCTGGTCACGGCCGCCGCCGTCTCGATGACCGGCGTGATCGGCTGGATCGGCCTGATCGTCCCGCACATCGCCCGCCTGCTGGTCGGGCCTGACTATCGCCGGTTGCTCCCGGCCTCGCTGGTGCTCGGGGCCGCCTACCTGCTCACCGTCGATCTGATCGCCCGCAGCGCCGGGACCATCGAGGTGCCGCTCGGCATCCTCACGGCCCTGGTCGGCGCGCCGTTCTTCCTGTGGCTGCTGGCGGCTGGGCGGCGGGGGCTCGGCTGATGCTGCTGCGGGTCGAGGATCTCGCCTTCGGGTACGGCGCCCGCACCGTCGGCGCCGGCGTCTCCTTCGGCCTGGAGGCCGGCGCGGTGCTGTGTCTGCTCGGGCCGAACGGCGGCGGCAAGACCACCCTGTTCAAGACCCTGCTCGGCCTGATGCCGGCGCGCGCCGGGCGCGTCCTCCTCGACGGCGCCGACCTGTCCCGGCTGTCGCGCACCGAGATCGCCCGGGCGGTCGCCTACGTGCCGCAGGCCCATGCGGCGTTCTTCCCGTTCACGGTGCGCGAGGTGGTGGTGATGGGCCGGGCGAGCCGGCTCGGGCCGTTCTCCGCCCCCGGTCCCGCCGACGAGGCCGCGGCCGAGCGGGCGCTCGCCACCCTCGGCATCGGACACCTGTCAGAAAAAATCTATACGGAGATCAGCGGCGGCGAGCGGCAGCTGGTGCTGATCGCCAGGGCGCTCAGCGGCGAGCCGCGGCTCTTGATGATGGACGAGCCGACCGCGAGCCTTGATTTCGGCAACCAGGCCCGGGTCCTGACCCAGGTGCGCCGCCTCGCCCGGGCCGGCATCGCCGTGATGCTCTCGACCCACGATCCCGACCACGCGCTGCTCTGCGCCGACCGGGTCGTGGCCCTGCATGACGGCGGGCTGGCCGCCTGCGGGCCACCGGCCGAGACCATCACTCCGGCGCTGCTGCGCCGGCTCTACGGGATCGACGTGGTGGTGACGGCCGTTCCCGGCGTTGCGGCACCCGTCTGCGCGCCAATCCTCGACTGAGGCCCTGCCGAAAAACTCAGCCGCCGGCGCCGCGCAGGGCCATGGCCGGCTCCCGATCGCCGTCGACGGGGGCCGGCGGCTCGATCCGGTCGATGCCCTCCGCGGTGTAGACCGCGCCGAGCACGGTCTTGAAATGCCGCTGCACCCGGGCATGGCACTCGCAGGCGGCAACCGACATCGCCCGCCGGTCGAGCACGGTGATCCGTCCCCGCCCGACCCGGATCAGACCCTGGTCCTGAAGGGTGCTCAGGATCCGCGTCAGGTAGGTGCGCTGGACACCGAGCATCGAGGCCAGCAATTCGTGGGTGATCGGCAGCGTGTCGCCGCCGATCCGGTCCTGGAGCGTCAGGAGCCAGCGCAGGCAGCGCTGTTCGATCGGGTGCAGGGCGTTGCAGGCCGCGGCCTGGAGCACCTGGGCCAGGAGGCAATCGGAGTAGCGCGCGAACAGGTTGCGGACCTCGACGGACCCGCGCTTGGCCTCCTGGAGTCGGCCGGCATCGAGCCGCAGCATCGGGCCGCCGATCTGCACGATGGCCTCGGTGGAGGCCGGCACCCGGCCGGCGCTGACGATGCCGCCGACCGCGCCCTCGCGCCCGATCGTGGCGGTCTCGGCGCAGCGCCCATCCCGGGTGCCGATGATCAGGGCCACGACGGTCTGCTGGCAGGGGAAGGTGATGTGGTTCACGTCCGAGCCGGCCTCGAACACGATCGCTCCCTTGTCGTAGGAGACCGGTTCGAGATGGGGCGCGATCAGCGCACGGTCGGGCTCCCGAAGCGCGTCGAGGAGCAGGTTGCCGGTCGGGGCGGCGCTGTCAGCGGGCATTGCAGGATGAGGATCACGGGACAAGAGGCCCCCGAAAGGATCCTCACCGGTTGCCCGCCAGCGTGCGGGCGAACCCGACACGCTTATATCCCAGCCTGTGTTGTTGAACCAACTTAAGTCTATCGGCCCCGATCAATTATTTGTCGGTGCACAGACCCTGTTCCGAGAGCCGCCGGTGCTCGCGAGGATCGCAATCGGTCGACAGGAACGAGGCCCAGTCGGACGGCGTGCCGTAAAAGGCGTTGCGGTCGACGTCGCCCTGCACCCCGGGGACGCGCCCGGTCGAGGTGAACTGCCACAGCATCCACTTCCGGTTGACGAAGCGCTGCTCCGGCTCGGCCGCGGTGGACCGCAACCAGTGCGGGTAGTCCGGCAGCTCGCCTTCGAGCACATCCTTGTGGAAGGTGATGTCGGTGTAGATGATCGGCCGCTTGCCGGTGTAGCGCTCCATCTCCTCGAGCATCTCGGTGACCATCGCCAGGGCCTGCGCCTTCGGCAGCTTCTTCGGGCAGGTCTGCGAGTGGCCGTTCCACTCGACATCGAGCACCGGCGGCAGGGCCGTGGGGTCGTTCGGGACGTTACGCTTGAACCACTCCATCTGCTCCCGGGCGGAGCGGCACCAGAACACGAAGTGGTAGGCGCCCCGCGGCACGCCGGCCCGGGCCGCGTTGTCCCAGTTGGTCCGGAAGCGCTCGTCGACGTGGTCGCCGCCCTCGGTCGCCTTGATGAAGGCGAACTGGGTCCCGGCGGCCCGGACCGAGGCCCAGTCGACGTTGCCCTGCCACTTCGAGATGTCGATGCCCTGGATCGGGTGCTGCTTAGCCTTGGCCACGCCCGGATGGGGCTTGGCGTCACCCTTGGTCGGGTAGAAATCGTTGTTCGACGCACAGGCCGCGAGGCCGGCCATCACGGCAACGGCCAGCACCCGGGTGGCGAATCGCCGAACGCCTTTCAGACGGCCGGCATTCCGGCCCGATTCGGCGGACGGCGCCAGCGAAAGCTTGTAATCCCGCACCATCAGTGTTCAGCCCGCCACCGAAGAAGCGCCAAAGTCAGGCGTAATCGATGGCCCTGGCGCAGTTAACGGAGCTTTGCGATCATTGCGGCGGAATTCCGGGATGCGTTGCGCCGCCGCGACATACCGCTTCAATCCCCGGTTGGTGCACAGCCCCGGATCCGGCTAAGTGCCGGTCCCGCAACGCGAGTCCCGACCCGGTCCCGTGAGCAACCTTTTATTCACCATAGGCTACGAAGGGCTCGACCCGGAGCGGCTGACCGACGCCCTGAAGTCGGCGGGCGTCGCGGTGCTCGCTGACGTGCGGGCGGTGGCGAACTCGCGCAAGCGCGGCTTCTCGAAGGGCGCGCTCGGCACCGGGCTCGTGGAGGCGGGACTCGGCTACGCACATCTGCGCAGCCTCGGCACGCCGAAATCCGGCCGCGAGGCCGCCCGCGCCGACGATGCGGTGCTGATGCGCAAGATCTACTGCGAAGAGGTGCTCGACACGGCCGCGGGCGGCGTCGCCCTGGACGAACTCGCCGCCATGGCAAAGGCCGCCCCGACCTGCCTGCTATGCTTCGAGCGGGACCCGGCCCGCTGCCATCGCCGCGTGCTGGCCGAGCGGCTGGCGGACCGGGGGTTTTCCGTCACCGACCTGTTCGGTTGAATCGCCACCCGCTTTGGCCGTCGCGCATGAATGAAATGCGCGCCCCTTTCCCGGACGCCTGGACCGTCAGTGGAAGGTGATCCAGGACCCAGTAGAGAAAGCGCCGCGCCGCGGCACGATCTTGAAGCACGGTCGCTGGCCGGCGTTTCGCGTCGTCCTGTGCTGGATCGCGGGCCGCATTCCGCTCTCGCTCCACGCGCCCGGGAAAGGGCCAGTGCGAAACCGGCACCACTCGGCAGAGCCGGTTCTTATCTCGATCAGCGCGTCGCCCGCGCGGCGGCAAACCGCCGGATCGGCGCCATGGCCGCGCTGAGCAGCATCCGGGACGTGCGCACGGCGCCGAATTCCCGCGGGATCGGCCGGCGGCGATTCGGATCGTTCACCGGTTCGACCGGCAGGTACAGGGCTTCGAGGAACGACATTTCCAGGAGCGTCGTGCCGGCTTCGTCGGCGATCACCAGGGCAGCGTCGAGCAGCCGCGGGTCACCGCCGTGCTGGCGCATCAGGCCGCGGACGATGGTCCGCGCCGCCGTCCGGGCGGCATCCATGTCGGTGATGTCCTGGGCCGTCGGCGCGGCGAGGTAGGCGCCGTCGAGGCGGATGTAGAAATAGGCGCGGACCATGGGGGCGCTCTCCGGATCGGGCGACGATCGTCAGGCAGCAATCGTCAGGCAGCCTGGGCGCCGTCCTGGGGCTCGGCCTTCTCGACCGCCGATTTCGGATCGAAGGCGTCCGCCAAGAGGCTGAGCCGGCGGGCCATGTCCCGCACCTCGTTGAGCGCGATCGACTTCTGGCCTTCCTTCACCGCCCGGGTGATGTCGCTGACCTGCGTGGTGGCGACCCGCCTCAGTTCGTCGGCGAGCTGGTGGCTGCTCATCATCGCGTCCGTTCCCGAATTGGTGCGTCTGAGCCGGGACCGTGGTGGGACGCCGCTTACCAACGGGTTTCGCGGCGCGGCGAAGCCTGTGGACAAGCCTGGCAGGCATTCAGTCCTGCAGGTGGCGAGCCGCGATGATCGAGGCGGCGGTGCGATTCTCGACGCCGAGCTTGGCGTAGATGCCCTCAAGGTGCTTGGTCACGGTGCGGTGGCTGAGGCCTAAGATCTCGCCGATGTCGCGGCTAGATTTCCCCCGGGACAGCCAGAGCAGCACCTCGGCCTCGCGGCCGGTGACGGGGAGCCGCGCCCGCAGCCGCTCGACGCCGCCGGACGCCTCCTCGCGCGACAGGCGCAGCAGAATCTCCTCCGGGGTGCGGCCGATGAAGCTCAACGCGTAGGCCGTGCCGTCGCGGCCGGTGAGCGTCAGGGCGTTGGCCGAGACGCCGGTGAGGCAGCCGCGCAGCCAGTCCCGGGCACGGGCGGGCAGTTCGAGGACGCCCGACGGATCGGGGCCGAGCCCGGCCAGCAGCCTCCCGGCCTGCGGGGTCGACCACAGCACCGCCCCGGCCTCCGAGACCGCGAACAGGGTGCGGCCCGCCGTGTCGAGGGCGGCCCGGGCGCTCTGCGCAGCCCGGGCGCTCGCCAGATGCACGCGGATCCGGGCCAGGATCTCGTCCGGGGCGATCGGCTTGGTGACGTAGTCGATCCCCCCGGCGCTCAGGCCCTTCACGATATGCTCGGTCTCACTGAGCCCGGTCATGAAGATCACCGGCACCCCGGCGAGCTGGGGCTTGGCCTTGAGCCGCCGGCAGGTCTCGAACCCGTCCATGCCGGGCATCATCGCGTCGAGCAGGATCACGTCCGGGGTAATCTCGTCGACCAGTGTGAGGGCGAGGTCGCCGCCCACCGCCACCAGCACGGTGGCGCCGGAGCGCTCGATCGCCTCGGTGAGGAAGCTCAGCGTGTCGGGCGAATCGTCCACGACGAGGACGACGTCGCGGCTCGGCTGGTTCGTCGGCGCCTCAGCCATGGCGGGCGAGCCCCTGAAGGACCGAGATGTAGCGGCGCAGGTCGTAGCCCTCCACGAGGCCACGCATCTGCGCCACGAAGGCGGGCGGAACCGTTGAATCGCCATCCATCTGAGCGAGCTTGGCCTCGATGGCGCGGATATGGCCGATCCGGCCCAGGCGCAGCAATTCGCCGACATGTTCGGGGCCCGGATGGCCGGCCTGCCCGAGGGCCGAGGCCGGCTCGCGCAAGGCGGGCGTCGCGGCGTCGGTCCATTCGAGATGGAGCAGCTTGCCGATCCGCTCCAGCACGTCGCGCAGGTCGAAGGGCTTGGCGAAGATCGCGTCGTGGGGGGCGTCGTCGCCGCGCACGGGGCTGATCTCGTGGACGTTGGCCGACATCATGGCGATCGGCCCCGTATGCCCCTCCGCCCGCAGGGTCGCCGCAGCGGCCCAGCCGCTCATGCCCGGCATCGCGATGTCGAGGAGGATCAGGTCGATCCCGCCCCTGGCCACAGCCGCCAGGCATTCCGGCCCCGAGCCGGCTTCGATCACAGAAATCCCGTGCGGCTCCAGGATCGCCCGCATCAGGGCGCGGTGGGCGGTATCGTCGTCGGCGACCAGGATCGTGCGGCGGGCGCCGGCATAGGCGCGCTCCGGCGCGGAGGCCGGGGCGGGCAGCACGATCGGGGCGGGCTGCACGACGGAGGCCAGCATCAGCCGCAGCCGCGCCTGGGTGCCGCCGCCGGGGGCCGCCGCCACGGTGATCTCGCCGCCCAGAAGCTGCGCCAGCAGGTCGGCGATGGTGAGCCCGAGCCCTGTCCCCGGGGTACTGCGGGCGGCCGGGGTCGAGCCCCGCTCGAACGGCTGGAAGATCCGCGCCAGATCGGCTTCAGGGATGCCCGGGCCGGTGTCGCGGATCGTGAACATTGCGATCTGGCTGCGATAGCTCAGGTCCAGCGAGACGGTGCCGGCCTCGGTGAACTTGATCGCGTTGGACAGGAGGTTGAGCAGCACCTGGCGCAGGCGCTTCTCGTCGGTGGCGACCACCGCGGGGAGGATCTCCGGCCGCGAGAACCGGAATTCCAGTCCCGCCTCCCGAGCCTGGAGCCGGACCATGTCGACCAGCTGGTCGAGGAATTCGGTGAGCCGGACCTCGTCCCGGTGGATCTCGAGCCGCCCGGCCTCCATTCGCGAGATGTCGAGCAGCCCATCGATCAGCCCGGACAGGTGCTGGGCGCTGCGGCGGATCACTCGGATGCCGTTGAGACGCGGGGCCGGGATCGCGGGGTCGGATTCGAGGAGTTGGGCGTAGCCGAGCACGGTGGAGAGCGGCGTCCGCAGCTCATGGCTGATGCCGACGACGTAGCGGCTCTTGGCCTGATTGGCGGCCTCGGCCCGCTCCTTGGCCTCCTGCAGCTTGGCGTCGGTAAGCTTGTGGGCCGCGATCTCAGCCTCGTAGAGGGCGGTCTGGCGCATGGTCTCGGCCTGGGCGACCCGCCGGCTCTCCTGGGCAAGCACGAACAGCCACGCGACCACGCCGAGGATTACCACCAGGATAAAGAACACGCTGGTGAGCGCCATGCGCAGGACATCGCGGTGCTCGGGATGCGCGATGGTCGCCCCCGCATGCACGATCCCCAGGATCAGGCCGATCACCGCGCAGAGGGTGAGCATGACCGCGAGGTAGCGCCCGAGCGGCGCGCCGATCCAGGCGGCGGTGCGGCCCGGCAGGATCCGGCCCAGCGCCTGCTGCGCCTGGGCCTCCAGCCGGCCGTGCGGCTTGCACAGGTCGCCGCAGCGGGCGTCGAGCGAGCAGCACAGGGAGCAGATCGGGGCGTCGTAGGCCGGGCAATGGGCCATGTCCTCGCCCTCGAAGGGCAATTCGCAGACCCGGCAGGTGATCTCGGACGCGCCCCAGTCGCGCTTCGGATTCCGGGCGAGGTACCACCGGCCGTCGGTGGCCCAGGCGATCACCGGCGCCGCGCTGAAGGCGGTGACCAGGGTCAGGAGCGGCGCGAAGGGCTGGAGCGCGTGCCCGAGCAGGCCGGCATAGGCGAGGCCGCCGACGGCGAGCGCCACCACCATGGCGCCGGTCCCCACCGGGTTGATGGCGTAGAGGTGGGCGCGCTTGAACTCGATGCCCTTGGGCGAGAGGCCGAGCGGCTTGTTCACCGCGAGGTCCGCGGCCAGCGCCCCGACCCAGGCCGAGACCACGGAGGCGTAGAGCGGCAGCGTGCTCTCGATGGTCTTGTCGATGCCGAGCTCCATCAGGAGCACCGCGATCGCCACGTTGAACACCAGCCAGACCACCCGCCCCGGATGGCTGTGGGTCAGCCGGGAGAAAAAATTCGACCACGCGATCGAGCCGGCATAGGCGTTGGTCAGGTTGATCTTGAGCTGCGAGACCAGGACGAACAGCCCGGTGAGCAGCAGCGCCGCCCGGCCGCCCTCCCCGGTCACGTAGCCGAACGCCACCGCGTACATCCGGGTCGGCTCGGCGGCGTGCTCGGGCGGGACGCCGTGGCCGAGCGCCAAGACCGCGAGACCGGCACCGAGCAGAATCTTGAGCATGCCGGGCACGATCCAGCCGGCGCCGCCCGACAGCACCGCCAGCCACCAGCGCCAGTCGCGCTGGCCGACAGGCTCGGGCACGAAGCGCAGGAAATCGACCTGCTCGCCGACCTGCGCCAGCAGAGCCAGCAGCACCCCGGTGGCGAGCCCGAACCGGCTGACATCGAACGCCGCTCCGCCGCCATCGAGGCCTGGGAAATCGGCCAATGCGTGCAGGGGCTCCGGGCCTTGCGCAGCTATGAAGGCGAGCGGCAGCAGGCTCAGGGCCACCCAAAGCGGCTGCGTCCAGATCTGGAAGCGGCTGATCAGCCGGATGCCGTAGACCACCAGCGGGATCACCGCGCCGGCGCAGACGAGGTAGCCGATGCCGAGCGGCAGCCCGAAGCAGAGCTGCAGGGCCAGCGCCATGATCGCCGCCTCGATGGCGAAAAACAGGAACGTGAAGCTCGCGTAGATCAGCGACGTGACCGTGGAGCCGAGATAACCGAACCCGGCGCCGCGGGTCAGCAGGTCCATGTCGAGCCCGTAGCGGGCGGCATAGACGGTGATCGGCGCCGCGGTGGCGAAGATGATCAGGCCGACCACCAGCACGGCGGCCAGCGTGTTGGGGAACCCGGCCGTCAGCGCCAGCGTCCCGCCGATCGCCTCCAACGCCAGGAACGAGACCGAGCCCAAAGCCGTCTGCGCCACTTGGAAGCCGGACCAGCGCCGCGCCTTCTTGGCGGTGAAGCGGAGGGCGTAATCCTCCAGCGTCTCGTCGGCGACGAAGCGGTTGTAGTCCCGGCGGATCGGGATGATGCGCTGGGGGCCGCTCATCGCAGCCCGGTCCGGCGCATGCGGAAGGGCCCGTTCCCGCGCGCGCGCGAACGATGTAGGGCCCGGGCGCTGCCCACGCTCTCCGCCCTTGCTCCCAACGAACCCTCAGACTTTTGCGCCGCGATGGTGCAGGCAATGCAAGAGGACGGCCATACGCAAAACATCGTATAGGCCGCAGTGCAACCGAAGACCTAGCCTGGACTGGTCGATCCGAGCCGCTTCTCAAGGCCCGGACGCGAATTAAGGCAGGCATGATGGCTGACGACACCGAGACTGGCGCGAAGTACGGCTTGCGTTCCCCGTTGCGGCGCAGGCTGCTCATGGGTCTGGCCGGCGCGCCGGCCCTCGCGCTGATGCCCCGCGGGGCCTGGGCCGCGGCCCCGACCTCGGCGGTGAACACCACGGGCCTCGCTGTGACCGATACCGAGGTGACGGTCGGCATCCTGCACTCGGTCACCGGCACGATGGCGATCTCCGAGACCGGCGCCCAGGAGGCCGAGAAGCTCGCCATCGCGCAGATCAACGAGGCCGGCGGCGTGCTCGGCCGCAAGATCAAGATCATCCAAGAGGACGGCGCCTCCGACTGGCCGACCTTTGCCGAGAAGGCCAAGAAGCTCCTGGTCAACGACCATTGCGCCGCCGTGATGGGCTGCTGGACCTCGGCCTCGCGCAAGGCAGTGCTGCCGGTATTCGAGCAGTATAACGGCCTCCTGTACTACCCGACCTTCTACGAGGGCCTGGAGCAGTCCAAGAACGTGTTCTACACCGGCCAGGAGGCGACGCAGCAGATCCTCGCCGGGCTCGACTGGGTCCATAAGGAAAAGGGCGGCGACAGCTTCTACTTCATCGGCTCGGACTACATCTGGCCGCGCACCTCGAACAAGATCGCCCGCAAGCACGTCGAGAACGTGCTTAAGGGCAAGGTGGTCGGCGAGGAATACTTCCCGCTCGGCCACACCCAATTCAACTCGGTGATCAACAAGATCAAGCTGACCAAGCCAAAGGTGATCTTCACCGACGTGGTCGGCGGCTCGAACGTGGCGTTCTACAAGCAGCTCAAGGCAGCCGGTATCGACCTGTCGAAGCAGGTGCTGATGACGATCTCGGTCACCGAGGACGAGATCGACGGCATCGGCGGCGAGAACATCGCTGGCGCCTATGCCTGCATGAAATACTTCCAGTCGATCGACAACGAGAACAACAAGGCCTTCGTCGCCGCCTTCAAGAAGATGTGGGGTGAGAAGACGGTCATCGGCGACGTCACCCAGGCGGCCTATCTCGGCCCGTTCCTGTGGAAGATGGCCTGCGAGAAGGCCGGCTCCTTCGACGTGGACAAGGTGGTCGCGGCCTCGCCCGGCCTGGAGTTCAAGGGCGCGCCGGAAGGCTACGTCAAGATCGACGAGAACCATCACCTCTGGTCGAAGACCCGGGTCGGCAAGGCCAAGCCCGACGGCCAGTTCGAGATCGTCTACACCAGCCCGGAGCTGATCAAGCCCGATCCCTTCCCGAAGGGTTACCAGTAGTCGCCGCCGGTCAGGCGCCTCCAAGACGCAACCTCATCCTGAGGTGCAGGGCGATCATCGATCGCCCTGCCTCGAAGGAGCCCTCCAGCACCCACTGAGACTTCTGGAGCCCTCCTTCGAGGCCTCCGCTGCGCTGCGGCGCCTCAGGATGAGGTGGTTGGATGAGATCACGGGCGCTCGCCAGCGGCGAGACGCATGTCGGATCGGAGACACGAGAAAATGTTGGGCGAGTATTCCCTCGGCGACCTCGGCGCGATCTTCGCCATGCAGGGCTTTGCCGGCCTGATCCTGTTCTCGGTCTACCTGCTGATGGCGCTGGGGCTGGCGATCATCTTCGGGCAGATGGGCGTGATCAACATGGCCCACGGGGAATTCATGATCCTCGGGGCCTACGTGACCTATCTCTGCTCGTCGCTCTGCCAGAGCTACCTGCCGGCCCTGTTCCCGGTATACTTCTTCGTCGCGATGGGGCTGGCGTTCCTCGCGTCCGGGGCGCTCGGTATGCTGGTGGAGTGGAGCCTGATCCGGTTCCTCTACAAGCGCCCGCTCGACACCCTGCTCGCCACCTGGGGCCTGTCGCTGATCCTGCAGCAGGCCTACCGGTCGATCTTCGGGGCCCGCGAGGTCGGCGTCGAATTGCCGTCCTGGCTGATCGGCTCGGTGCAGGTCACCGACACGATCGAGATCCCGGTCAACGGCCTGTTCGTGATGGCGGTGACCATCCTGATCACCGTGAGCGTGGCGCTGCTGATCTTCCGCTCGCGCTTTGGCCAGCAGGTCCGGGCCGTGATGGCCAACCGCGCCATGGCCGGCGCCGTCGGCATCGATACCGAGAAGGTCGACCGCTACACGTTCGGCCTCGGCTGCGGCATCGCGGGCGTCGCCGGCTCGGCCTTCACGATGATCGGCTCGACGGGGCCGACCTCCGGCCAACTCTACATCGTCGACACCTTCCTGATCGTCGTGTTCGGCGGCGCCGCGAGCCTGCTCGGCACCATCGCGTCGGCCTTCTCGATCTCCCAGACGCAATCGACCCTGGAGTTCTTCCTCTCCGGCTCGATGGCCAAGGTGATCACCCTGCTCGCGGTGGTCGGCATCCTGATGTTGCGGCCGCAGGGCCTCTTCACCCTCAAGGTCCGGCGCTGAGGATTTTTCGATGACCAATCCGGTCCAGACCCTGACCAAGTCGGTCACCGTCAACGACAACCCGTTCATGAAGCCGGTGGAGTGGCTGAGCTTGGCTCTCCTCGCCGGGGTGATCCTGGTGGTCCTGCCGCTGGCCCTCGACGGCTTCCGCCTGAACCTCGTCGGCAAGTACCTCACCTACGCCTTCGTGGCCCTCGGGCTGGTGATCTGCTGGGGCTATGCCGGTATTTTGTCCTTAGGCCAGGGGGTGTTCTTCGGGCTCGGCGGCTACTGCATGGCGATGTACTTGAAGCTCGAAGCTTCGAGTGTCGAAAATACAAAAATCCAGTCCACCCCGGGCATCCCGGACTTCATGGACTGGAACCAGATCACCGCGTTGCCGTGGTTCTGGCAGCCGTTCAAAAGCCTGCCGCTGACCCTGATCCTGGTGGTCGCGGTCCCGGTCCTGTTCGCGCTGATCATCTCCTATGCGATGTTCAAGCGCCGGGTCGGCGGCACCTATTTCGCGATCATCACCCAGGCGATCGCCGCGATCCTGACGATCCTGATCGTCGGCCAGCAGGGCTACACCGGCGGCATCAACGGCATCACGGATCTGCGCACCCTCCACGGCTGGGACATCCGCACCGACCACGCCAAGGTGATCCTGTACTTCGTCAACGGCGGCCTGCTCATCGCCTGCATCCTGGCGGCGCAATACGTGAAGAAGTCGAAGCTCGGCCGCATCCTGGTCGCCATGCGCGACAAGGAGGACCGGGTCCGTTTCTCGGGCTACTCGGTGGCGGGCTTCAAGGTCTTCGCCTTCTGCCTGGCGGCCGGCTTCGCGGCGATCGGCGGGGCGATGTTCACCCTCCAGGTCGGGTTCATGTCCCCGTCCTTCGTAGGCATCGTGCCCTCCATCGAGATGGTGATCTACGCCGCGGTCGGTGGGCGCCTGTCCCTGTTCGGCGCGGTCTGGGGCACGCTGCTGGTGAACTGGGCCAAGACCAGCTTCTCCGAGAGCTTTCCCGACCTCTGGCTGTTCGGCCTCGGCGCGCTGTTCATCGCCGTCGTGCTCGCCTTCCCGAACGGTCTCGCCGGCATCTGGCGCGAGCAGATCGAGCCCCGCCTGACCCGCCGGGTGAAGGGCCTGCGCGCGCCCCCGCCCGCCATCGCCCCGTCCCAAAAGGCGCCCGTTGGCGCTCCGGCCGAGTGAGGAACCCATGAACGCCGCGCTCCTCTCCTCCCCCGTGGTCGGCGCCGAAGCGATGCCGGCGGATTACCTCCTCGCCGTCGAGGCGCTGACGGTCTCGTTCGACGGCTTCAAGGCGGTCAACGACGTGTCGTTCTACGTCGACCCGGACGAGATCCGGGTGATCATCGGCCCGAACGGCGCCGGCAAGACCACGGTGCTCGACCTGATCTGCGGGCGCACCAAGGCCAGCACCGGCTCGATCAAGTACAAGGGCCAGGAGCTGACCAAGCTCTCCGAGAGCGCGATCGTGCAGGCCGGCGTCGGCCGCAAGTTCCAGACGCCGTCGATCTACGACGACCTCACGGTGTTCGAGAACCTGGAGATCTCGTTCCCCCGTGGGCGATCGGTGTTCGGCGCCCTGACCTTCAAGCGCGACGCGGAGGTCCGCGACCGCATCCACGAGATCGCCCAGACGATTTTTTTGAAGGACCAGCTCAAGGAGCGGGCCGAGTTCCTGAGCCACGGCCAGAAGCAGTGGCTCGAGATCGGCATGCTGCTGATCCAGGACCCGGAGCTGCTGATGCTCGACGAGCCGGTGGCCGGGATGAGCGTCGGTGAGCGGATCAAGACCGCCGAGCTGCTCAACCAGATCATCAAGGGCCGCTCGGTGCTGGTGATCGAGCACGACATGAAATTCGTCGAGGACATCGCCCACCGGGTGACCGTGCTCCACCAGGGCAAGGTCCTCTCCGAAGGGTCGATGGAGCGGGTCAAGACCGACCCGAAGGTCATCGAAGTTTACCTGGGACATTGACGATGGCGTCGCTCCAGACCGCGCACCCGCCCCTCGCCAAGGCGCCCCCACGCGCCGCGATCCCGGACGTGACCCCGGCTCTCGACGTCCACGACCTGCACGCCGCCTACGGCCAGAGCGAGGTCCTGCACGGGCTGACCTTCTCGGTGGCGCCCGGCGAGATCGTCGCCGTGATGGGCCGCAACGGCATGGGCAAGACCACCCTGATGAAGACCCTGATGGGCCTCGTGCCCGTCAAGTCCGGGGCGATCCGCGTCGAGGGCGAGGAGGTGGCCGGGCTCAAGAGTCATGCCCGGGTCGCCAAGGGCCTCGCCTACGTGCCGCAGGGCCGCATGATCTTCTCGACCATGACGGTCCAGGAGAACATCGAGACCGGCCTGACGGTCACGGGCGCCCGCAAGGTGCCGCAGGACCTCTACGAGATGTTCCCGGTCCTGCTGGAGATGAAGGGGCGGCGCGGCGGCAACCTGTCCGGCGGGCAGCAGCAGCAGCTCGCCATCGCCCGGGCGCTCGCCAGCCGCCCGAAGGTACTGCTTCTGGACGAGCCCACGGAGGGCATCCAGCCCTCGATCATCCGCGAGATGGGCCGGACCCTGAAGAAGATCCGCGACGATCGCGGCCTGTCGATCGTCGTGTCCGAGCAGGTTTTGAGCTTCGCCCTCGACGTCGCCGACCGGGTGATCGTGATGGAGAACGGCGCCATCGTCCACGAGGCGCCGCGGGACGGCATCGACGAGGCGGCCGTCGCTCGGTTCCTGTCGGTCTAGGGGCGCCCACATGGCCGATCACGCGATCTTCGAACTCGGCGACTTCGTGCTCCAATGCGGCAAGACGCTGCGTGCGGCCAAGCTCGCCTACAAGACCTTCGGGACCCTGAGCCCCGCCAAGGACAACGCCATCGTCTACCCGACCTGGTATTCGGGCCAGCACACCGAGAACGAATGGCTGATCGGCCCCGGCAAGGCCCTCGATCCGGACAAATACTTCATCATCATCCCGAATATGTTCGGCAATGGGCTTTCGTCCTCGCCGAGCAACACGCCGGCGCCGTGGAACGGCCCGCGCTTCCCCAACGTCACGGCCTACGACAACGTCCGCGCCCAGCACCGCCTCGTCACCGAGCATTTTGGGATCGAGACACTCGTCCTCGTCACCGGCTGGTCGATGGGCGCGCTCCAGACCTACCACTGGGCGGCGATGTACCCCGACATGGTTCCGCGGATCCTGCCGTTTCAGGGCTCGGCCAAGTGCTCCCGGCACAATTACGTCTTCCTGGAAGGCGCCAAGGCGGCGCTCCAGGCCGACGCCGCCTGGGCGGAGGGCTGGTACACGAGCCCGCCGACCCGGGGCCTGCGCGCCTTCGGCCGGGTCTATGCGGGCTGGGGCCTGTCGCAGACCTTCTACCGGCTCGAGGCCGACATCACCCACATGGGCTACGCCTCCCTGGAGGACTTCCTCATCGGGTTCTGGGAGGGGCTGTTCTACGCGCGCGACGCCAACAACCTTCTCGCCATGCTGTGGACCTGGCAGCACGGCGACATCAGCGCCAACGACACGTTCAAGGGCGATTTCAAGGCCGCGCTGGGCGCGATCCGCGCCAAGGCGATCCTGATGCCCGCCTCCACCGACCTGTACTTCCCGCCCGAGGACAACGCCATCGAGGCGGCCGCCATGCCGAACGCGGAGCTGCGCGTGATCGACACGTGGTGGGGCCATTTCGCCGGCGGCCCCGGCACCAGTCCGGACGACATCAAGATCCTCGACGACGCGCTGAAAGAGCTGCTCGCGAGCGGGTGAGGTTCGCGCAACGGCGCGCGGATGGGGTCCGCCCCAAGGTTCTAGGGAGCTGGAGACAGAACATGCCCGAGACGCTGATCAAGGTCGATCTGACGCAATCGGCCTACGACAACGACATGGTGCACAACCGCTGGCACCCGGACATCCCGATGGTCGCCACTGTGAAGCCAGGCGCCGACTTCATCGTCGAAACCTACGACTGGACCGGCGGCTTCATCAAGAACAACGATTCCGCCGACGATGTGCGCGACATCGACCTGTCGATCGTCCACTTCCTGTCCGGTCCGATCGGCGTCGAGGGTGCCGAGCCGGGCGACCTGCTGGTGGTGGACCTGCTCGACATCGGCGCCAAGCCCGAGAGCCAGTGGGGCTTCAACGGCTTCTTCTCCAAGAAGAACGGCGGCGGCTTCCTCGACGAGCATTTTCCGCAGGCCCAAAAGTCGATCTGGGACTTCGAGGGGATGTTCACCAAGTCCCGCCACGTGCCGGGCGTGCGCTTCCCCGGCCTGATCCATCCCGGCCTGATCGGCTGCCTGCCCGATCCGAAGATGCTGGAGACTTGGAACACCCGCGAGAAGGCGCTCTACGACACCAATCCCGAGCGCGTGCCGGCGCTCGCCACCCTGCCCTTCGGGCCGACCGCCCATATGGGCCGGCTGACGGGCGAGGCGAAGGACGCGGCCGCCGCCACGGGCGCCCGTACGGTCCCGCCCCGGGAGCATGGCGGCAATTGCGACATCAAGGATCTGTCGCGCGGCTCGAAGATCTACTTCCCGGTCTACGTCCCCGGGGCCGGGCTCTCGATGGGCGACCTGCATTTCAGCCAGGGCGATGGCGAGATCACCTTCTGCGGCGCCATCGAGATGGCCGGCTGGGTCCATCTCAAGGTCGAGCTGATCAAGGACGGCATGGCGAAGTACGGGATCAAGAATCCGATCTTCAAGCCGTCGCCGATCACACCGAAATTCGACGACCACCTGATCTTCGAGGGTATCTCGGTCGATGAGCACGGCGGCCAGCATTACCTCGACGTTCACATCGCCTACCGGCAGGCCTGCCTCAACGCGATCGAATACCTGAAGAAGTTCGGCTATTCGGGCGCGCAGGCCTACTCGATCCTCGGCACAGCGCCGGTCCAGGGGCACATCTCGGGGGTGGTCGACATCCCGAACGCCTGCGCGACCCTGTGGATTCCCACCAAGATCTTCGAGTTCGACATCAATCCCGGCGCCGATGGGCCGACCAAGTTTTTGGACGGCTCGATCCAGATGCCGCTCTCGCCGGACCTGTGAGGGTTCGTTTCCCTAGCGGTCGCGGCTGACGCGACAGGCCCCCTCTCCCGTGCGGGAGAGGGGACCCGCGCCCTTCCAATAGCGTCCGCCTCGCTCTGATTTTCACCGGGAGCATCGTGATGCCCGTCTACGATTACGCCTGCGCGGCCTGCGGGCCGTTCACCGCCATGCGGCCGATGGCGGAGTTCAAGGATCCGCAGGCCTGCCCGGATTGCGGGGAGGCCTGCCAGCGGGCCTTCCTCACCGCGCCGCGGATCTCCGGCATGGATGCCGAGCTCAAGGCCGCCCACGCCACCAACGAGCGCAGCCGCCACGCGCCGCGGCGCTCCTCGGGCCACGGGGCCGGCTGCGGCTGCTGCTCGCCGAAGAAGACGACCGCGGCCCCCGCCGCGGCCAAGAGTTTTCCGAGCGCACGGCCCTGGATGATCAGCCACTGAACCGCCAACCACCCTCCCCCCTCTGCGGGGGAGGGTGCCCCGCGCATGCGGGGCGGGAGAGGGGCAGCGCGACGATTCAGGATGTCACGCCCGGCACGCCCTTTCCGGACGCGGCGCTCCCCTCTCCCGACCCCCTCCGGGGGCCACCCTCCCCCGCAGAGGGGGGAGGGAAACGGCGCCTCGTGCGCCCTCGAAACAGGAGGAATCCACGCCATGATGCACGGAGACATCTCGTCCAGCCAGGACAGCGTCGGCGTCGCCGTCGTCAACTACAAGATGCCGCGCCTCCATACCCGCGCCGAGGTGCTGGAGAACGCCAAGGCGATCGGCAAGATGATCATCGGCATGAAGACCGGCCTGCCCGGTCTCGACCTGGTGATTTTTCCCGAATACTCGACCCACGGCATCATGTACGACGCCGCCGAGATGTACGACACCGCCTCCTCGGTGCCGGGCGCCGAGACCGAGGTGTTCGCCGCCGCCTGCCGGGAGGCCAAGGTCTGGGGCGTGTTCTCGCTGACCGGCGAGCGCCACGAGGAGCACCCCAACAAGGCGCCCTACAACACCCTGATCCTGATGAACGACCAGGGCGAGATCGTGCAGAAGTACCGCAAGATCATGCCCTGGACGCCGATCGAGGGCTGGTATCCGGGCGACCGCACCTACGTGTCGGACGGGCCGAAGGGGCTGAAGATCAGCCTGATCATCTGCGACGATGGCAATTACCCGGAGATCTGGCGCGACTGCGCCATGCGGGGCGCCGAGCTGATCATCCGCTGCCAGGGCTACATGTACCCGGCCAAAGAACAGCAGATCGTCATCTCGAAGGCGATGGCGTTCGCCAACAATGTCTACGTGGCGGTGTCGAACGCCGCCGGATTCGACGGCGTCTACACCTATTTCGGCCATTCCGCGATCATCGGCTTCGACGGCCGGACGCTCGGCGAGTGTGGCGAGGAGGAGATGGGCATCCAGTACGCGGCCCTGTCGAAGTTCCTGATCCGGGATTTCCGTGCCCACGGCCAGTCGGAAAACCACCTCTTCAAGCTGCTGCACCGCGGCTACACGGGCATGATCAACTCGAAGGAGAACCGGCACGGGCTATCGGAATGCCCCTACGAGTTCTACCGCCGCTGGATCGAGGATCCCGACGGAACCCGCGACGCCGTTCGCGCCATTACCCGCCAGAGCGTCGGCACCGAGGAATGCCCGATCGAGGGCATCCCGTTCGTCGGCAAGGGCCAGGGCGCGCCCGACCCGGTCCGCTGAGATTACCCGGCCCGATCCCGCCCCCGGGGCCGGGCCGGCGCAACGCCCAGGACACCCATGGACACGACGCCCCTCGACCCGACCGCCTTCCGAAGCCCCGCCGTGCTGCTGTCGGGCCCAGTCGATTACGACATGTACAAGGAGTTCCGCCGCCAGTTCGCCGAGGCCGCGGAGCGCGACATCGTCGTGGTCGAGCTCTCGACGCTCGGCGGCGACCCGGAGGTCGCCCGGATGATGGGCGAGGACATCCGCTACCACAGCGAGATGAGCCCGGAGCGCCGCTTCGTTTTCCTCGGCAAGGCCGCGATCTACTCGGCCGGCACCACCTTCATGAGCTTCTTCGCCCGGCCGAACCGCTACCTGACACGGGGCACGCGGCTGATGATTCACGAGCGCAAGATGAACAAGCAGCTACAGGTCCAGGGCCCGCTGACCACCTGCATCGCCGCCGTGAAGGCGACGCTGCACGAGATCGAATGCTCGATCGTGATCCAGAACGAGGGTTTTGCGAACCTCATCCAGGGCTCGGACGTGACCCTCGCCGAGGTTTTGGAGAAGGCGCCCGCGAATTGGTATCTCGAGGCGGAGGAAGCGCGGTCGCGGGGGCTGATCGAGGCGGTGATCTGAACGCGGTAAGCGAGCGGTAGACCCGTCGCTTCCTCGACCGCCCCCGTCATTGCGAGCGCAGCGAAGCAACCGAGGGGCGCCCCAGCTTCGAGGATCGCGCACTGCTCTGGGTGGCTTCGCTGCGCTCGCAATGACGGTCCAGGCTCAAAGGCGCCCCCCTTCGGATGCAAGCCGAAGCGCGAGGGTCTCCACGAAAAGGCGCGTCCGCACCGGCGTACCGACGGTTGCAGGCCAGACCGCCTGGACCGGAATGGGCGGCGGTTCGAAGGCCGATAGGACGACGTTGAGGCGAGCCTGATCAAGATCCTCTTGGATCTGCCAGAGGGGAGCCAGGCCGAGACCCACCCCCGCGACCACCGCCGCGTTGGCGGAGGCGGCGTCGTTGCACCGGAAGGCACCGCGCACCGGAACGCGCGCGGCCGTGCCGTCGATCGTCAGAGGCCAGGCATCGCTTTCCGGTCCGAAGGTTCGCACCACACAATCATGATCGGCTAGGTCTTCGGGCGCCTGCGGCAGCCCGCGGCGGGCGAGATAGGCCGGCGACGCGACCACGACCCGCCGAAGCCGCGCCAGCGGACGCATCTTCAGATGGGGCGGGCCGGGCTCGCCGATCCGGATCGCCAGATCGAGCCTGTCCTCGACGAGATCGGCGATCGCGTCGGACAGGACGAGTTCGATCTCGACCTGGGGATGGCGGGCCAGGAACGCCGACGCGGCCGGGACGACGTGCTTGGGTGCGAACAGGACCGAGGCGCCGATCCGCAACGTCCCGGCGACCCGGGCGCTCTCGCGTCCGATCTCCGCGCGAGCGAGTTCGATCTCGGCCAGCGCCGCCTTCACCCGGGCGTGGAAGGCGAGGCCGGCGGGCGTCGGCTGGAGCCGACGCGTCGTACGGCGGATCAGTTCGACTCCGAATTCCTGCTCCAACGTGGACAGCGCGCGGCTGATCGATTGCAGCGAGACATCGAGGTGCCGGGCGGCCGCGGTCAGGCTGCCGCGATCGATGATCTCGATGAAGGCTCGGTAGCGCTCCAGGCTCGCCATCATTCTCACGCTTCGCGCAACAAATTCTTCTCAGGCACGATGATTGTCGCTGTTCGGCGAGAGAATTAGCCTTCTGAGCCTACCCCACAACAGACGATGGACCTCCGCGATGACGACGTCCGTGCCCGCCGACGCGATGGCCGCTCCTGAACCTGCACGACTATCGCGGGGATTGACTCTGCTGTTCTCCGTCGCCGCGGGCGTGATCGTCCTGAGCCTCTACGCATCGCAGCCACTCGCGGGGATCATCGGCCCATCGCTCGGCCTCGGGACGACCGAGACCGGACTCGTCACGACGATCACGTTGCTGGGCTATGCGGGCGGGCTGTTTCTCGTCGTGCCGCTGACCGATCTGGTCGAGAACCGCGCCTTGATCACGCGGACGCTCGGTGCCGCTGTAATCGCACTGGCCGGTGCCGCCGCGGCGCCGTCGGCACCGCTCTTCCTCGTGGCCTCATTCCTCGTCGGCGTGACCGCGAGCGCAATCCAGATGCTGGTGCCCACTGCCGCCGCCCTGGCGCCGGTTACCGAGCGCGGACGTGTCGTCGGGACTGTGATGAGCGGCCTGATGCTCGGGATCCTGCTGTCGCGCCCGGCCGCAAGCCTCGTCGCCGAATATGCGGGCTGGCGCTGGTTCTACGGCATCCTGGCCGCGCTCGTCGCTCTGCTGACGATCGTCCTCGGTCAAGTCGTGCCCGAGCGGCGACCGGCCCAGGTAGCGTCCTATCCTCGGCTCATCGCATCGCTGCTTGCCCTGCTCAGGCGGGAGCCGGTGCTTCGGCGGCGCGCCGCCTCACAGGGCTTGTGCATGGGCGCCTTCGGCGTGTTCTGGACCTCCGTGGCCTTGCGCTTGGCCGAGCCGCCGTTCAACCTGAGCCAGACCGGTATCGCCCTCTTCGCCCTGGCGGGGGCAGCCGGCGCCGTGGTGGCACCCGTCGCCGGCCGTGCCGGTGACAGAGGTCTGACGCGCCCCGCCACGATCCTGGCGCATCTCGCGATTCTCGGCGCCATGGCTCTGGCGGCCTGCGGCGGCGCGGAACCGACAGCGATCATGCCCGCCCCGCTCGCCCTCGGAGCCATGGTGCTCGCGGCCGTTCTGCTCGATCTCGGCGTCATCGGCGATCAGACGCTCGGCCGGCGGGCGATCAACATGCTCCAGCCGGAAGCCAGAGGCCGGCTCAATGGGCTGTTCACCGGCCTGTTCTTCCTCGGTGCGGCTTTGGGATCGGGCCTTTCGGGCCTCGCCTGGGTCCAGGCCGGATGGGCCGGTGTTTGCGCGGTCGGCGCTCTCTTCGGTGCCGCCGCCCTGGTTCTATCCCTCAGCGACCGCCATCCGTCGGCCTGATGCGACCGCGGATGGCGGTCGCCGGTCCGTTCGGCTTCACCCCTCCGGGTAGTCCGCCCCCAGGCTCGTCTCGCGCCACGCCTCGATCTCGGCGAGGCGCTGCTTCAGCCGGCTCGTAACCGCCTCGTAGCCCCAAGCGCCGAGCACGAGGTGGCGCGGCGGTTCGTCGATCTCGGTCACCCGGATCATCGCCTCGCCGGCGCGGACCGGATCGCCGGCCTGGGTACCGCTCTTCTCCGCCGTGGCCTTGAGGCGGGCGCCCGCGGTCTCGGCGTAGTCGGGAATCGTGCTGGGCGTCTGGATCAGGGAGCGACCGGCCCAGTCGGTGCGGAACGGCCCCGGCTCGATGCAGGTGACCTTGATGCCGAGCGGCCCGGCTTCGGCAGCAAGCGCGTCGGAGAAACCCTCGACGGCGTGCTTGGTGGCGGCGTAGTAGCCCGAGCCCGGGAAGCCGACGAAGCCGGCCACCGAGGTGATGTTGAGGATATGCCCGGCGCGCTGCGCCCGCATGGTTGGCAGCACCGCCCGGGTCAGGGCGAACAGGCCGAACACGTTGGCGTCGAACTGGGCGCGGATCTTGTCGTCCTCGCCCTCCTCGATGGAGGATTGGTAGCCGTAGCCGGCATTGTTCACCAGCACGTCGATCCGCCCGAATTTTTGGGTCGTCTCGGTGACCGCCTGGGCGATCTGGCTCGCCTCGGTGACATCCAGCGAGAGCGCCAGGACTCGATCGGCCGCGCCATCCGCCAAGTCGGCGACCTTGGCCCGGTCGCGGGCGGTCACCACCGCGCGCCAGCCGCGGGCAATGACCAGCTTGGCAAGCTCCCGGCCGAAGCCGGTGGAGCAGCCGGTGATGAACCAGACCGGTTGGGTGTTGGGCATGGTGAGTCGTTCCGTCGTGATCAGGGCGTCGCCGCCGGCTCGGTCAGCGTATCGATCGACAGCAGGTAGGCAATCAGCGCATCCTGGTCCTGGCGCGAGACGCCGGTGCCGGCATCCGCCCAGTAGGCGTGCCCTTCGCCGGTAACGCGCGCGGTGCGCGCCGTATCCGACGATTTATTCGAAGCGATCACCTTCGCTCGCTGATCCCGGTCGACCAGACTGCGAAGGCTATTCGACGGATCGGGGGCGATGCCGCGATAGAGGGTGCCCGGAACGCCGAGCTGATTCGCCGAATCGGGACCGACCGCGATGCCCGAATCGTGCAGGTAGGGCGCCGTCCAGGCGAGGCCCACAAGGTTCGGCACCTTGTAGCCGCCTTCGGTCCCGCCCTGCCCCCAGGCGAGCTGGACCTGGGCGAGCTTGTCACCCTCCAGCGGCACCGGCACGATCACCGGGTTGGCCGGCTGCGGGAATGGCGTGTCGGTGGCGAACAGGGTGGGGGGCGAGAGCCGCGCCTCCATCTTGGCGCCGGCCTTCGCCCGGGTCGGCTCGGTGCCGATCTCGGCGGCCGGGATGATCCGGTGGTTGGTGAGCGCCGGCCCGGCATGGCAGCCGCCGCAGCCGGCCTTCTCGAATACCGCGCGCCCGGCCTGCACCGTGGCGGAATCCCGTTTGGCGGCCGGCGGGTGCAGCAAGTTCTGGAACGCCGACATGGCGTTGTTGGCGTGGTTGACCGGCTCTCCGGAGACGGAGGTGAACAGGCCGTTGTCGGTGACGTAGTTGGTCGCCGGATAGGTCGGCAGCACCGCGTAGCTGTTGAGCCCCGGGGAGGCCGGCGTCGGGTCGACCCGGCGGAGCACTTCGGAGGGCGCCACAGTCCCATCCGGCTTGTACCGGAACGCGTCGGTGGCTGCGCCGCGCAGGACGATGCCGAGATACCGCTCCGGCTCCATGCCGAACAGCCAGGGCGCGGCGGCGGCGAGCTGGGTCGTGTCGGAATTGGCGGCGTGGACGTTGTTGTTCAGCGAGGACAGGCCCGCGAACGGCCCGACAGCCTCGCGCCCGCTCCAGCTATAGGGCTCGCCGTGGGCCGAAAAACTCGACGGGATCGAGGTCGGGTTGGTCACCCGATCGGCGGAGGAATCGAAGCTGCCCGGCGGCCAGCTCGCCACCTGAACCTTGGTGGCGGCCTCGACCGCCTCAGCGTCCGGCAGGGCCAGCCCGGTCCCGGTGGAGCCGGTATGCTCGGGCTCGGCGGCGGGCTTGGCATCGGCCTCCGGCACGCTGGCATGCATGAAATAGGCGGAGGAATTCTTGGCGAGCGCCATCAGCAGCCCGGCATTGAGATCGGTGTTGGGCGCCCCCTCCACGACCTTGCCGGTGCCGGGATCGACCGCGGCGTGGCACAGGGCGCAAGTGATGCCCATGCGCAGGTGCCCCCGGTCGGAGAAGGTCTTGATCCCGATGATGAAGGCGCCGCCCTTCGGCACGTCGAGACCGGTCGGGACCAGCTCGCCCTTGCGGTAGGTCCGATCGCCGATCCGGACGTCGCGGGCCATGGCGACCTGGAGGTTGGTGGTGCCCTGCCCGCCGAGCTTGGCCACCGCCAGCGCCACCTGGGTGGGAGTCAGCCCACCGTCGAGCATGCCCATCACGTCGGTGAGGAAGACCTCGTTGCCGAACGTCTCCTGATAGAAGGCCTGCCGCCCGCGCTCGACCATGGCGGGATCGATCGCCACGGCGCCGCTGGCCGCCGAAAGCTCCTTGCGTCCCGCCTCGGTGCCGTTCAGCCGGTCCGCCTCGGCGCGCGAGACCCGGCGCCCGAGGACGTCGAAGGCGGTCTGGATCGGGTAACGGTCCGGGTTGAGCAGGTCCGCCCGGTCCGGCATCGGCGCATAGCTGAACCGGCCGAGGCCGAGCGTGGCACCGGCCGCGACGGTCGCGAGGCCGGCGGTGACGAGGATGCGGCGGGGCCAACCCATGGATCGTCTTCGATCTCCTCGGGCCGCCACCCGGCGGGCATGCGGGGATCGGCGGCCGGCGATCAACGGATGGTCCTGGCCGAGGTTCACACCGATCAGCGGGACCAGCTGTCACAGTTTCGACAGCGCGTGACGGCGGCGGCTGCGCCGAGGCCCTTCCAGCGAGGCCGCGCAATTTTTCTGACCCCACGCCAAAGACTTTTTCAGCAGCATTGTCGGCGGATTATGCGTTAGCATGATGTAGCCGACCTGCATTGACTGCAATGCCGCAAATCTTTGCTGCAGTGCACCCGCGATGACAGGCGAAACTTCGCTGATCGTGCGGTCGAAATTATACCAGCGCCGGGCAGCAGGTCGATAACAGGTTCGGAGACGGCCGGCACCGAGTCCGGCCGGATATCCGACCGGAGGGAGGATCGTGGGCTTCATGAGGAAGAACAAGGTCATCACGGCGGACGAGGCGATCGCGCTGATCCGCGTGAACGACGTCGTGACCACCACGGGCTTCGTCCAGAGCTGCATTCCCGAGGCGCTGCACGCCGCCCTGGAGAAGCGCTTCGTCGAGACCGGCTCGCCCCGCGGCCTCACGCTGATCATGACTGCGGGCGCGGGCGACAGCAAAGGGCTCGGCACCGGCCGCCTGCACCATGCCGGCCTGCTCTCCCGGGTCATCGCCGCCAATTTCGGCCGGATGCCGAAGGTCGCGCAGGCCGCCCAGGACAACCTGATCCGCGGCTACAACCTGCCCCAGGGGGTGATCTCGCAGCTCTACCGGGCCTGCGCCGCCGGCCAACCCGGTCTGTTCTCGAAGGTCGGGCTGCAGACCTATGTCGATCCGCGCCACGGGGGCGCCAAGGTCAACACCCTGACCACGGAGGACATCGTCAAACTGGTCGAGGTCGATGGCGAGGAGTGGCTGTTCTACACCGCCACAAAGATCGACGTGGCCTTCATCCGTGCCACCTCGGCCGACCCGTCGGGCAACCTCTCCTACGAGAAGGAGGCGCTGACCCTCGATTGCCTGGCCCAGGCCATGGCGGCCCGCAACAACGGCGGCATCGTCATCGCCCAGGTCGAGCGCATCGTCGATGACGGCTACCTGCTGCCCAAGGACGTGCGGGTCCCCGGCATCCTAGTGGACTGCGTGGTAGTCGCCGAGCCCGAGATGCACCGCATGAATTACGGCGTCATGCACGATGCCGCTTTGGCCGGCGAGATCCGCGTCCCCGTCACCGGCATCAAGCGGATGCCGCTCAACGAGCGCAAGATCATCGCCCGCCGGGCCGCCTTCGAGCTGCCGCCGAACGGCGTGGTCAATCTCGGGGTCGGCGCGCCGGAGGGCATCTCGTCGGTCGCCAACGAGGAGAAGATCACCCCCTACATCACGCTCACCACCGAGGCCGGGGCGGTCGGCGGCGTGCTGGCCTCGGGCTCGAGCTTCGGCGCCGCCACGAACGCCGACTGCATCATCGACCAGAACCAGATGTTCGATTTCTACGACGGCGGCGGCCTCGACATGACCTGCCTCGGCATGGCCGAGTGCGACGCGGCCGGTAACGTCAACACCTCGAAGTTCGGCGGCAAGCTCAACGGCTGCGGCGGCTTCATCAACATCTCGCAGAACGCCCGCACGGTGGTCTTCGCCGGGACCTTCACGGCGGGCGGGCTGGAGATCGCCGTGGATGACGGCGTGGTGCGGATCGTGAGCGAGGGCCGCTCGCGCAAATTCGTCACCCAGGTCCAGCAGAACACCTTCTCGGGGCCCTACGCGGTCGAGCGGGCGCAGCCGGTCCTCTATGTAACCGAGCGCTGCGTCTTCCAGCTCACCGCCGACGGGCTGGAACTGGTCGAGGTGGCGCCGGGCATCGACATCGAGCGCGACATCCTCGCCCACATGGATTTCATGCCGGTGGTGCGCAATCCGGTCCCGATGGATCCGCGCATCTTCCGCGACGAGCCGATGGAGCTGCTCTCCGACCTACTCAACCTCGATCTGGCCTCGCGCATCAGCTACGACGGCGAGCGGAACATCCTCTTCATCAACCTCGAAGGCTGGTATTGCCGGGTGAAGAGCGACATGGACGAGTTGCGCATGACCATCGTCGAGGCCTGCCGCAAGGCCGGCCAGCGGGTCAACGCCGTGATCAACCACGACGGCTTCCGGCTCAACGAGAACCTGATCGACGATTATGCCGGGATGATCCAGTATCTCCAGGCGAATTACTACGCGACCACGACCCGCTACGTCACCAGCGCGTTCCTGCGCCTGAAGATGGAGGAGGCGCTGACCAAGCGCGGCGTCGCCCCCCACGTGTTCGAGCGCAAGGAGGAGGCACAGGCCTTCCTCGGCAGCACCGACAAGAAGGCCCGCAAGCGGATCTCCCCGGCGGTCGCCTCGGCGGCGTAGGGCATCGAGGCGTCAGCATCTTGATCGAAGCCTCTGTCTGATCCCACCTCCTCCATTCCAACCCCCTCATCCTGAGGTGACGGAGCGCAGCGGAGGCCTCGAAGGAGGCCTCCAGGGATCGCGCGGCTGCTGGAGGGCTCCTTCGAGGCTTGCGCTACACGCAAGCTCCTCAGGATGAGGTCGAGGGGTGGATGCTCGCCCCCAAACAGACCCTAATACCCCCGCCCGGCATCGACGCCCTGCGGCGGCTGGCCGGTGCTGCGGTACTCCCGCAGGTTAGCCGCCACCGTGGCGGCGGCCGAATCCATGTCGGTCGGGCCGGAGATGTGCGGCAGCACGGTCACGCCCGGATGGGTCCAGAGCGACGATTTGGCCGGCAGCGGCTCGACATCGAACACGTCGAGCACCGCGTGCGACAGGTCACCGGCATCGAGCGCCGCGATCAGATCCTCGGTCACCACGATCGGACCGCGGGCGAAGTTGATCAGCGCCGCCCCGTCTTTGAGGGCAGCGAGCCGCGCGGCATTCACGAGGCCACGAGTCTCCGGCGTCAGGGGCACCAGGCAGACGAGGATGTCGCAGCGCCCGAGCATCGCCGGGAGGCCATCCGCGCCGTGAGATGTCTCAATGCCCGAGACGGTCTTGGGCGTGCGGCTCCAGCCGGTAACGGAGAACCCAGCTCCAATCAGTCGCTCGGCCGCCGCGGTGCCGAGCGCTCCGAGGCCGAGCAGTCCGACCATCGTGTCGGCGGGCTTGCGATAGGGATGCGGCTGCCAGACCCGCTCGCGCTGCTGGCGGGCATAGGCCGGCATGTCGCGCTGGAGGTAATAGGTCCAGGCCAGCACCGCCTCGGCCATGGTGCGGGCCATCTCCCGATCGACCAGCCGGACGATCGGCAGCGGCCGGTCGAAGGCGCCGACGAGCTTTTCCACGCCGGCCCAGAGGCTCTGCACCCAGACGAGGGCCGGCAGGGCTGCGACCTCGGCGGGATCCGGGTTCGCCACGATGGCGACCTGCACGCTCGCGCGCTCCGCATCCGTCATCCGGCGGAACGGGACCAGCCGCTCACCGGGCATCGCGGCCGACAGGATCTGCAGGTATTCCGCCTCCTGCGCCGGGCTCTTGCACCCGACCAGCGCGACAACCTCGGCCATCCTCGAACTCCGTACGCGTCTCAGGCTGCGCCCGAGCGGGCGATGCAGGCGCTGTGCCTGCCCGAGAGGCGTTCGCCAAGTCAGGTAGGCAAGTCGGCCATCACGTCAGCGCGCTTCGACGAGCGCCGGGTAGACGAAGCGGACGTTGCGCCGCTCCTCGGGGATCGCGGTCTCGGCACGCTTGCGCAGGCTGCCGGTGGTGACCGGCACAACTACCTCCGTGGGCCGCAGGCGCCAACGCTCGGCGCTCGCCATCGGGACCGGCGGTTTCGGGCGCTCGAGGTGCCGGTCCGCGCCCTCGGTCGGCACGGTGGCGAGCCCCGCCAGGGTCATGACGGCGAGGAGGCCGTAACGGTATCGGCGAAGCGGCCGGGAGCGAGGCGAACGGACGGACATGGCAGAGAACCCGCGTGGACACGCTTGTTCTGCCTGTCGGGCGTGAAGACGGGATCGAACCGAATCGATTCCCAACCCGTTCCCAACACCTGTCTGGAGTTTCGGTAAACGCCGGGTCTTGAGGCACGGTAAACGAACGGACCGGGAGGACGCGCGGGCATGGTGAGCAAGGTTGAGGGAAGCGCCGGGACACCCGAGCGCGCGGAGATCGGCCGAGTCATCGACACCGACATCTCCGCGCGGCTGGACCGGTTACCCTGGGGCCGCTTCCACGTGCTCGTCATCGTGGCTTTGGGCATCACCTGGGTGCTCGACGGGCTGGAGGTGACGCTCGCCGGCTCCCTGGTCGGCGCCCTGCGCAAGGCGCCGATGTCGTTCTCGGAATTCGATGTCGGGTTGGCGGCCTCCTGCTACCTTGTCGGCGCGGTGACCGGCGCCCTCGGCTTCGGCTGGTTGACCGACCGGATCGGACGCAAAAAGCTCTTTTTTATTACGCTCGCCCTCTACCTCGTTGCCACGGCGGCGACCGGCCTGTCTTGGAACGTCGCGAGCTTCTGCTTCTTCCGCTTCCTGACCGGCGCGGGCATCGGCGGCGAGTACACGGCGATCAACTCGACCATCCAGGAGCTGGTCCCGGCCCGGGTGCGCGGCTGGACCAACCTGGTCATCAACGGCTCGTTCTGGATCGGCGCGGCGCTCGGCTCGTTCATGTCGATCGTGCTGCTGAAGCCCGAAGTGATCGATCCGGCCTGGGGCTGGCGCGTCGCCTTCTTCACCGGCGGCGCCATCGGCCTGGTGATCCTGCTGTTGCGCACCTGGATCCCGGAAAGCCCGCGCTGGCTCGCCACCCACGGCTACGCCGCGGAGGCCGACCGGGTCGTCACCGGGATCGAGAAGCGCTTCACCGACGCGGGCGTCACGCTGCCGCCGATCGATGAGAGCAAGCGCATGAAGGTCCGCACCCGTGACCACACTCCGCTTTCGGAGGTGTTCCACGCCCTGTTCGTCACGAACCGGCTGGCCACAATGGTCGGCCTCGCCCTGATGGTGGCGCAGGCCTTCTTCTACAACGCCCTGTTCTTCACCTACGCTCTGGTGCTGGAACGGTTCTACGATGTGCCGGGCAACAGCGTCGGCTGGTATCTCCTGCCCTTCGCCCTCGGCTCGTTCCTCGGCCCGCTGCTCCTCGGGCGGCTGTTCGACACGATCGGCCGACGCCAGATGATCGCCTTCACCTACGGCATCTCGGCGGTGCTGCTGGTCGCCGTGGGCCTGCTGTTCCGGCTCGACGTGATCGGGCCGGTGGGGCAGACCGCGGCCTGGATGGTGGTGTTCTTCTTCGCATCCGCGGCGGCGAGCTCGGCCTACCTCACGGTCTCCGAGACCTTCCCGCTGGAGATCCGCGCGCTCGCCATCGCGGCCTTCTACGCGGTCGGTACCGGCATCGGCGGCGTCTCGGGGCCGCTGCTGTTCGGCAGCTTGGTCGAGACCGGCTCCCGTGATTGGGTGCTGTTCGGCTACGGGATCGGCGCCGCGCTCATGCTGATCGCCGCCGTGGTCGGCGGGGTCTGGGGCACGGCCGCAGAGGGCAAGTCCCTGGAGGACGTGTCGAAGCCGCTGGCGGCGGCGTAGGCAGGAGACAGCCCCCTAAGCCGGATCTCCTTGCGTTCAACGCATCGAGATCCGGCCGAACGGGTGAGCGATAGCTGCTCAAACCAACCTGATCGGGCCGCCATATTGTGCGAGGATCCGGTCGGCCGTGACAAATTCGAGCCCTTCGACTTGGGCCTGTGCGATCAAGAGCCGATCGAACGGGTCGCGATGAACGGGCGGAAGGCCGGCAACAGCGGCAGCATGAGCCCCCGTCACCGGAAGCTCGACATAGCCGCTGTCGATCAGGCCTTTCCGCAGGCGCTGCGCATCGACCTGAAAGTCGTTGCGGCCCAGCCCGCTTTTGATCGCGACCTCCCACAGACTTGCTGCGCTGAACACGTGGGTATTCGCAGGATCGTCGATGAGGCGGCGTGCGGCAGATGTCAGCCGGTCGGATCCTGCCGCAGCCCAGAGCAGGATATGCGTATCGAGCAGGTAGCTCACCGGCCTTCGAACGCCGCCGCGATCTCTTCGCTACCCATCCGATCGAAATCGTCCGGGATGCGGATGGACCCAGCCAGAAATCCGATCCGCGAGGTCTTGGCAGGCGCTGGTGCGTCGAACGGGACGACACGAACCAAGGGCTTGCCGTCTTTGGCGATGATGAACGGCTCGCCCGAGGCCGCCTGCTCCACGAGGCGCGGAAGGTTGGTCTTGGCGTCCTTCAACGTGACCGTCCGCATCGATCCGGTCCCAATCCCACACGCGCCTGCCGCCGCGCGACGACAGCTTGAGTGATCGTAAACCCTCAGCCGTCCTTCCGCCAAACCTGCCCGTGGTAGACGAAGCGGCGGCCCTCGTTGGCGAGGGCGGCCAGGCCCTTGAAGGCCGGGTCGTGGACCGTGATGACGCTGGTCGGGATCTGGCGCATCATCTCGGCGAAGGGCGCCTTGCGCTCGAACGCCTCGCGAAACCCGCTCTCCTCCAGCACCTTGACGATGCGGGGCGCGATGCCGCCGCCGATATAGACGCCGCTGGTGGCGAGAAAAGTCAGGGCGAGGTCACCGCAGACGCGGCCGAGCAGGCGGCCGAACAGCTCCAGCGCTTCCGCCGCATGCGGGTCCGAGGCCTTGAGTCCGGCCTCGGTCACCGCCGCGGGATCGAGCTTCTCGTGCGGTTGGCCGGTGCGCACATGCGCCACCGCCGCGTGCAGCCGCGCCAGGCCCGGCCCGGACAGCACCGCCTCGACGGTGATGCGCCCCTCGACCCGCTCCAGGGCGTGCCAGACCTTTTCCTCGAACGCATCCGCGGGACCGAAATCGGTGTGGCCGGCCTCGGTGGAGACGATGGCGAGGTGGGCGGCGTAGGGCACCAGGGCCGCAGCCCCGAAGCCGGTACCCGGCCCGAGCACGACCCGGGCGCCACCCGGGATCGTCGGGCTCGGCCCGACCGGTGTGAGGTCGTGGGGCTCGATATCGGCCGCGCCGGCCGCGACCGGCACGTAGTCGTTCACCACCACCGCCGAGGAAAGCCCGAAATCCTTCGCGATACGCTCGCCGCCGATCCGCCAATGCGCGTTTGTGAGCTGGGGCTCCGGGCCATCGACCCGCCCGCCCATCGCCAGGATGGTCGAGCGCGGCGGCGGCAGGGCATCACCGCCCTTGGCTAGCGCCGCCTTAATGGCGTGCGACGGATCGGGATGGTCGGCGGTCGCCTCGTGCGAAAGCAGCCGGGGCTCGGCGCCCTTCTCGGCGATCAGGCCGAAGCGGGCGTTCGTGCCACCGATGTCACCGATCAGAACCGGGAATTCGAACATCGACGCATAGCCTTTTCCTGAGCGGGTCCACCGCGAGGCAGGACGCGTGCCTGCCGTCGTTTCACGAAGGATAGGGCGGCCTCAGGCCGGTGGCAGGGCCTCAGGATCGATCGTGCCGTTCTCCGCCCAGTCCCGCAGCAGAGCGCGGACGGCGGCCGGGTCGGGCAGGCGCCGGCTCGCCACGGTGTCGCCGTCGCCGACCCGGACGGCGATGCCGCCATCCTCGTTGACCGACGCGAAGGCGATCTCGTCGGTGCGGTCGTCGCCGAAGAAGACCGGCCGGCGGCCGGCATAGGGGGCCTGCTCCAGGAAGGCGCGGATCGCGTGGGCCTTGGTCGCCTGGGCCGGGACGATCTCGCCCACCGCCTTGCCGAGCTGGAGCCGGTAGGCGCCCCCGAGAGCCTCGGCCGCGTCCTTGACCAGCGCCTCGGCGCGGCCGGCATCGTCAGCGTTCGCCAAGCGCCAATGCACCGCCACCGAGGCGCCCTTGTCCTCGATCAGCACGTTGGCGAGCGCCCGGCTCTCCGCATGCAGGCGCTCGACCTGACGGCGCAGCGCCGGATGGTCCTCCGCGCGGCCGCCCGACAGCGCCCCGCCGACCCGGCGCTCGACGCCATGAAGCCCGGCCGCATCGAGGCGCGCGGGCGCCAGGAAGCCGTCGATCACCGAGACTGGACGGCCGGTCACGATCGCCAGCGCCCCGCCCAAGCGGTCGCGCAGGCGTTCGAGGGTCTCCACCAGGCCGGGCTCGACCTGCACGGCATCCGGCCGCGGTGCGATCTCGGCGAGGGTGCCGTCGAAGTCGAGGAAGAGGGCGATGTCCATCGCGGTCGGTCCCGGGCGGTGAGCGTCGGGCACGCGCTAGCATGCGACGACGGCGCGAGGAACGGTGATACGCATCAACCTATCGCTCACAAGGGATACGATATACCTCGACCCAGCCATGGCCCGCCCTCTTTCCCGTCCGATCCCCGACCCGACCAAACCCGGAGACCAGAGTGTCTGGGACTATCCGCGGCCGCCGCGGCTGGAACGGGTGGCGGAGCCGCTGCGGGTGGTCCTCGGCGGTGCGGTGATCGCGCAGACCAAAGCCGGCTATCGGGTCCTGGAGACCGCCCATCCCCCGACCTATTACTTTCCGCCCGCCGACGTGATGGCCGGCGTGCTCACGGGGCCGCGGCGCGGCGGCATCTGTGAGTGGAAGGGGCAAGCCGTGCTGTTCGACGTGCATGGCGGCGACCGGCTGGCCCCCAGCGCCGCGTGGTCCTACCCGGAGCCGACGTCGGGCTTCGACGCCATTGCCGGCTACGTGGCCTTCTACGCCCTGCCGATGGATGCGTGTTTCGTCGGCGACGCGCAGGTCACGCCCCAGCCCGGGACCTTCTACGGCGGCTGGATCACCCCCGGTATCGTCGGCCCGTTCAAGGGCGGCCCGGGCACGATGGGCTGGTAACTTCGCTCCGGCGCGCTTTATCGTTCCTCGCCGAGTCTGACCGGCCGAAGGAGACGTCATGGGCGCGCTGACCGAGATCGACCCGACAGGCGCAGGGTTCAGCCCGGATGGGCTGGCGCGGATCGCGCCGTGGATGGATCGGCTGGTGGATGAGGGCCGACTTGCCGGCCTGTCGGTGACGGTGGCACGCCGGGGTCGCGTGGCCTACGCTCGCGCCTGCGGCCAGGCCGACCTAGCCCGCAACACGCCGTTCACCCTCGACACGGTGACTCGCATCTACTCCATGACCAAGCCGCTCACCTCGGTGGCGGTGATGCAGCTCTACGAGCAGGGCCGGTTCCAGCTCGACGATCCGGTCGCGCGGGTGCTGCCCGAATTCGCCGAGATGCGCGTCGCAGTGGGTGGCAACCGGGCGAAGATCGAGACCGAGCCGGCCCGCCGTCTAATCACCGTGCGCGACCTCCTTACCCATACGGCCGGCCTGACATACGGCTTCATGGAGGCGACCCTCGTCGATGCGCAGTATCGCGAGCACGGGATCGACTTCCTGGCCCGCGAGGGCAGCCTCGCCGAGATGACCCGCCGGGTCGCGGCCCTGCCGCTGCTGGCCCAGCCGGGCAGCGCCTGGAACTACAGCGTCGCCACCGACGTGCTCGGCCAGTACGTGGCGGCTCTCACCGGGCGGCACTTCGCCGACTACCTGCGGGAGGAGGTCATCGCGCCGCTGGGCATGGTCGACACCGACTTTTATGTCCGCCCGGAGCTCATGCCGCGCTTCTGCGCGACTTACGCGTATGACCGCGCGCGCAAGCTCAGGCAGTTCGACGATTCCGTGGAGACCGTCTTCGCGCAGCCGCCGGCCATCGCGTCGGGCGGCGGCGGCCTCGTCTCCACGGCGGCCGACTATCACCGCTTCTGCCGGATGATCCTCAACGGCGGCACGCTCGACGGCAACCGGCTGCTCGGCCGCAAGACCGTCGCGCTGATGCTGGCCAACCACTTGTCCGGGGATCTCGCGGCCATGGGCACACCGCGCTTCGCCGAGACCTCCTATACCGGGATCGGCTTCGGCCTCGGCTTCTCGGTGATGCTCGACCCGGCCCGGGCCCAGATCCTCGGCACGCCCGGCGAGGTCGCCTGGGGCGGCCTGGCCTCGACCGCCTTCTGGATCGACCCGGCCGAGGATCTCTCGGTGGTGCTCATGACGCAGCTCGTGCCGTCCTCGGCCCTGCCGATCCGGCGGGAGCTGCGGGTCCTGACCTACGCGGCCCTCGACGATTGAGGGCCGCGCCTCCTGCTTATTGCGGAGCGGGGGCGTCCGCGGCCGGCTTCGTCGGCGCCTTCGGGGCCGCCTTGGCGGTGGTCTTGGGCGGCGGCGCGGTGACGAATTCCGGGTCGCTGCGGGGGCCGTTCGGCGCGTTGGTCGGGCCGGGGAGCTGGCCGGGGGCGAGGTCGACGACCTTGTTCCAGGTCTGCGACTTGCACAGGAAGGCGATCAGGCAGCCGCGCACCGTCAGCTCGTTCGGCGCATCCGTCCAGATCGTCACGTCGTAGGATTTGCCGTCCTCGGAATTGTAGATCTTGCCCTCGTAATGGGCGTCGGCGTTCGGCTTCAGGCCCATGATAAGCTGGTGGCCCAGGGAGGGACGCGCCTGCTTCTTCGGGTCGGGGTTCTTGAAGTCGACCCGCGGCTCGCCCTTGTCGTTGAGCGGGACCTTCAGCCAGACCACGTAACCGCACAGCCGGTCGTTGGCGGTGCCGCACTTTTCGAGGCGCACGCGCGCGCGGCCGTCCTCGGTGAGGTAGGTGCCGCTGGGGTCGGTCGGAGCCGCGGCCTGCGCCGGGGCCGCCAGCGCGGCGAGCGCCAGGACCGCGAGCGGCGCGAACCGCCGACCGATCGAAGATACCGTCATACCCGAACTCCCATGCCTCGCGCGTTCTGAAGGGACGAGCCCGCTTGCCGCGGATCATCCCTCGATCGCGTCATCGCGCTCGCGCCGGGCCGAGAGCCGGGCGACCTGCGCGTCCTGCCCGCCCTCTCCCGCGCGAAGTTGTCCGCATCATGACGGCGCAGCCTAGGGCTGACGGGTATTGGCAAGTCTTCGCATCGGCCGCGGACGGTTCAGACCCGCGTCGGCGGTGTGCTGCGGCCCTGTCCGAGCAGGAGCTGCATCAGGGTCACGTCGAGCCAGCGTTCGTGCTTGTAGCCGACTCCGGAGAGGGTCCCGACCGGCGTAAATCCGAGGCCGGCATGCAGCGCGACGGACGCGTTGGAGCCGCTCTCGGCGATGACCGCGATCATAGCCCGGCCGCCGATACGCTCGCTCTCCGCGATCAGCGCGGCCAGCAACGCGCGGCCGACGCCGCCGCCCCGGGCCGAGCGGGCGACGTAGATCGAATCCTCGAGGGTCGAGCGGTATGCGGCGCGCTGGTGATAGGGGCCGGCATAGGCGTAGCCGGCGATCGCGCCGTCCCGGACGGCCACGAGATACGGGAATCCGCCTTCGCGCAGGACGGCGAACCGGCGAGCCATCTCGGCGACGGTCGGCGGCTCCAATTCGAAGCTGGCCGTGCCGGTGCTGACGGCATCGCCGTAGATGGATGCGATGGCCGGGATGTCGGCCTCGGTCGCCGGGCGGATCGCGTGGGTCACGGCCCGAACATAACGGCGCCGCGCCCCGAACGGCAATGCGCGACCACCCCGTGGGGCCGGGTGATCGCGCGCGGGTCGTCACGGGCCGATCGCGTTGCGGGGCTGCGCGGGGATGGACGCCGCCCTACCCGCGATCGGTGCGCCGCGCGATCCGATTACTCGGCCGCGGTCATCTCGGCGGTGAAGTGGCCGCACCAATCCTTGGACGCCACCACCGGCCACAGGCCCTTGGACTGCGGGGCCGGCTGGCTGATCGGCGGGTTGAAGCGGCAGAGACCCTCGTCGCCCTGCGCCTGGGCGCCGTTGAGCTTGTGATCGTCGAAGAAGCGGCAGCTCTCGCAGGCGGCGTTTGCGGTACCGGTCATCGTGTCTCTCCGTGGTCGTGAAGGCTTCAGCGGGACCCGAAGGAAGGCCACCCGCTCTCAGTTCTTAATTAGAACAGCTCCAATGAACGGTCAAGCGTCCGGCCGCGACGCGTGTGGACGCAGACCCATCTCCAAAACGCGTGAAGCCGGATCCCCGATCGGGGATCCGGCTTCACGAGGCCGTGGGTGCCTTCAGGTCACCGTCCCTTCAGGCGCGGTCCTTCCAACGATCTCAGAGTGCGATCAGCTCTGCTTATCCTTCTTGTTGGCCCGGTGGTGGCCGACCGCGCAGCCGGCGGCGGCACCCATCTTGCCGTGCCCGGCCATGTGGCCGGCGACGCCGCCGACGACCGCGCCCTTGAGACAGCCCTTCGCTTCGGCCGGCGCGCCGAGCACGAGAGCGCCGAGCGTCAGCGTGGAAGCCAGTGCGATCCGATATGTCATTGCAGTTCTCCAATCGTGTGGGTTGCAACGACCTCGCGACCCGACCCGTTCCGCGGGTAGACTGCGGGGGAGACCTACCGGGCCAGCCCGGTTACCAGCCGGAGCAAGTCCGATTGCCGGGTCGCCCCGGTCTTGGCGAAGATTGCCTTCAGCTGCGACCGCGCGGTGGCGGCGGTGATGGCGAAGCGGTTCGCCGCTTCGGCGAGCGTGGCGCCGCCGGACAGGGCCTGGGCGAGCCGTGCCTCCGCAGGCGTCAGGCGGTAGGCGGCCTGGAGGATGGCGGCAGCGGGGACCGGCGCGTTCCCGGGAACGCTGGCGAGCAGCAGCGTGCTCCCGCCCGCGAAGACGCCTCGGCTCGGACCGACCAGCGGCACGACATGGAGGGCGATCGGCGATGCGTCCCGACGCGCCACGACGATTGCCGAGATCGGCGGCCGCCCGGATGGCCGCGACAGCGCTTCGAGTTGCCGGGCGGCATCCCCCTCCTCGGCGGTGAGACGTCCGGCCGCCAGCTTCAGGTCGCGCCCGAGCAGGGCACCGAACGCCGCGTTCCAGCGCAGGGCCTTCCCCTCGGAATCGAGGATCATGGCAGGACGCTCGATGGCATCGAACGCCTCCGTCAGCCCGGCGAGCCGCGCCGTCTCGACCATCGCGGTGAGGAGGGCTGCGCGCCGGAGGAGCGGGGACAGGGTGGCGAGACGCGCCTGCTCGTGCGGCTCGTACAGGCCCTGCGCCACCGTCCGCTGCAGCGCCAGGCACCAGAGCCGCCCCTTCACCTCGAAGCCGATGCCGGCGAACCAGCGCAGGCCGCTGGGGGCCAGCAGGTCCTGGTAGAAGGGCAGCCGTTCGATCTCCTCGGGGGTCGTAAAATCCTGATCGACCGCGATGCCCCGGGCACGGATCATCGGCAGCCCGCGAAAGCGGTGATCCTCGCGATACCAATTCTCTTCGAAGTAGCGCTTCGAGGATTCGGCGAGGGACGCCGTGGTGATCGCGTCCAGCCCCGTCCGGTCGGTGCGCAGCAGCAGCGCGCCTTCGCTCCCGGAGGCCCGCGACACCCGCTCCATCAAGTCCGGCCAGCGCGCCGGATCGACGACCGCCTCCTCCAGGTCTTCCTGGAAGGTCACCTCCAGGTCGTCGCGTAGGCGCGCGAAGAGCGTCTGGTTCAGGCCGGGCATGGTGCTCGACTCCGGGCCGGCGAAGACCGGCATTCAGGACCGCACCGCGTCGGTCCTACGAGAACAACGCTCACGGATTGATCGGATTTTTTATTAATCGAACCCTCAAGCTCGAGCAAGCATTTGAAGAAACGGCATTTTCGATTGATTTCGCCTGGGCGATGGACTGCTCCGACCGTAGGTTGTCACAACAGGTCAGGCGGCTCGATGGAGGCGAGCCAATACGCCGCCCTCTGACGCACCATGGCCGATTTCATGATACCGAGGCCGAGCCGAGCAGGAGCCTTCACGGCGCTGGCGCGGTCCGGCGCCATCCGTCAGGCGGTCGGCGCAGGCGAAGCCGCGCAGGACCTCACGGCCTCCAACGGCCCCGGGCCACAGCTCCGCAGTTTACCACGCAGGCGCCATCACAACTTCTGATAGAGTTCTGGTCAGCCAGGTTCAAGCCTCGTTAACCAAACCCGTCGATTGTATCGCTCTGCGCGGTTCGATCACGAGTTGTCATCGGACGGGCGCAGTCGAGCATGGTGCGGCTGAAGGTCGATGGCGTTTTTCCTGTCTGCGTTCCTCGGCGCGGCGACCCGGCGCGTCTCCCGGGCATCCGGCCTCGCGGACCATCCGCGAAGCCGCGCTGCCGCCTTGGCGGTCCTGACCTGCGCACCGCTGTTGTCCGGTTGCATGTCGGGCAAGCCCCACACCGCTGGACGTTCAACTCCAGACGTGGCCCAGACCGGCTCGATCACCGAGGGCCTGCCGCCCGCCCTGGTTGCGGCAGCCCAGGAAGAGGTCGGGCGCACCATGCGCCTGGGACTCGCCAATTACCGGCTCAATGTCGGCGACAACCTCGAAGTCTCGTTCCTGATCGACTCGAGCGTGGTTCAGCCGACCTACCGGCTCAACCCGAGCGACGAGTTCGACGTCGATTTCCGCACCCACCCGGAATACAACCGTACGGTGCTGGTGCGGCCGGATGGCCGGATCTCGCTGCCGGGCAAGAACGGCATCAAGGTCGCCGGCCTGTCGCCCGAGGCCGCGGCCGCGCTGATCAAGACCACCTACGACGACGTGCTGATCGACCCGGTCGTCACCATCATGCTGCGCAAATTCCGCACCGTGACCGATGATTTCCGCGAGCTCACCCAGCGGGCCGATATGGGCCGCGTGAAGGTGCTGGCGATCGAGCCGGACGGCAAGATCAACCTGCCGATGGTGCCGCCGGTCCAGGCCGCCGGCAAGACCGTGACCGAGCTCGCCGGCAACCTCACCGCCGCCTACCATCGCCAGCTCGCGACGGTGAGCACGAGCGTGCGGCTCGCGAGCCTGGTGCCGGCCAACACCATGGTGTTCGGCGAGGTCCGGGCGCCCGGGCCCGTCACCCTCCAGGGCGCCCGCACCTTGGCGCAGGTCCTGGGCTCGGCCGGCGGCATCCTGCCGACCGCCGCGGGCGAGGCCGTGCGCATCATCCGGTTCGACGCGGAAGCCGCGGGCAGCGTCCGCATCGTCGATATCGGCCAGCCGGGGCTCGCCGACACGATCATCGTGCCGCCGAACGCCACGGTCTACGTGCCGCCCTCGCTGCTGGCCAAGACCGCCCGCGCCGTGGACCTCGTGGTCCGCCAGATCCTGCTCTTCAACGGCACCGGCTTCGGGGTGAACTACATCACCGGCCCGTCCGCCAACACCTCCACCAGCGCCACCGTGAGGTCCGGGACGTGATGAAGCCCGACCTGTCCCGACCCGACCGGACCGCACCCGACGCCTTCGAGGATATCGCCTTCGATCTTCGCGACGCCCTGGCAGCCCTGTTCCGGCACATCCGGGCCGCCCTGCTGATCCTGACCGCCGCGATCCTCGGCGCCGGCATCTACCTGCTGCTGACGCCGGCCGAGTACACGGCCGACGCCAAGCTGATCATCCGCCTGGGCCGCGAGAAATCGGCTGCCCCGATCCAGAGCGGCGCCAACCAGAATTACATGTTCTCCGAGCGCGCGCAGAACGTGAACAACGAGATCGAGATCCTGCGCGACCCGAGCATCGTGCGCGGCGAGTTCGCGGCGCTGAAGGCGATGACGCCGGTCGGCGATCTCGGACCGCCCCCCGAGGACTGGATGGACTGGTTGATCTACCAGGGCCGCGTCGCCCTGCGTGAGGCCAAGGCGGTGAAGACCTGGGTGGTGGACACCGTCCGCATCCCGTTCGAGGCGCTGGGCCTGCTGCGCCATCTCAGCCCCGACGAGAAGCTGTTCGAGGCCTATCTCGCCTCCTTCAAGGTCGTGTTCGTCAAGGAGACGGACGTGATCCTGACCGGCTTCACCTGGACGGACCCGAACTTCGCCGCCCAGGCCCTGAACCGGCTGCTCGACGCCTACAAGCGCCGCCATGTCGAGGTCTATGCCGACGAGACCCCGGCGACCTTCTACCAGGGCAAGCTGGAGCGGGCGCGGGCCGACCTCGCCGCCATCGACGCGCAGCTCGCAAAATCCCTGAAGGGCAACAACACCGCGAGCTTCGAGATCGAGCAGCAGAACGACCTCGGCACCCTCTCGGACCTCGCCCGCCAGAAATCGGCGGCCCAGATCGAGCGGGAAGGCGTCGAGTCCCGGCTCAAGCGCACCCGCGAGACCGGTCCCGACCGCTGGCAGCCGACGCCGCCCGACGCCGACCCGACGGTGGCGGCCTTCGACACGCGGTGGGCGGATCTCCGGACCAAGCGGGCCGAGCTCGCCGTCCGGTTCCGGCCGACCGCGCCCGAGTTCGTCAGCCTCGACCGGGACCTCACCGCCCTGACCCGGCAGAAGTATCAGGCGCTGATCGCTGCCGACACGGCCCGGCTCGCGGTGCTGGCGGAGAAGATCCAGACCATCACGGGGATCGAGGCCAACCGCCGCAAGGCCGCCATCGGCCAGAGCGACGCCGCCCTCGCCTACGGCCGGCTCGTGCAGCAGAAGGGCCTGCTCACCGACGAGATCACCGACACGCAGAAGCGGATCGACGCCCTGCGCACCGGCACCGGGCTCGATGCCCAGGCGATCACCTCCTCGGCCCTGGTGGCCCGGGCCGTGCCGCCGCGCCTGCCCTCCGGCCCGAACCGGCCGCTGATCCTCGGCCTCGCGGCCGGGCTCGGCCTGCTCGCGGCGCTCGCCTACGTCGCCCTGGCGGAGATCCTGGCCCAGACCTACCGCAGCGCGTCCGAAGTCGCCCGCTCGCTGCGGGTGCCGGTCCTGGCCGCCGTGCCGCTGCGCTCGGGCACTGCCCGCCGGCCCCGTTTCGGGGGAGCCGCCGCATGATCACCGCCGCCACCCCGATGATCGACCCAGCCGTGCTGGAGCCGGCACTGGTCCAGCTCAGCCGCCACGAGACCCGGCTGCGCCGGGTCGGGATCACCGCGGTCCAGCCCGGCGAGGGGGTTAGCACGCTGGCCCGGGAACTCGCCGGCGCCTATGCCCGCCGGGGCCGCACCGCGGCGCTGATCGAGGCGAACTGGTCGCGGCCGTCGCTGGCCGCCGCCTACGGGCTCACCGGGCGGCCGGGCTTCGCCGACATCGTCGCCGGCGACGTGGCGCCGAGCCTCGGCGTCCATCCGGTCGCCGACGGCCTCAGCGTGGTCCCGGCCGGCAACGCGGCGGCGATCCGGCGCGCGACCCTGGACGACGGCCGCGTCGAGGATTTTTTGGCGCTGGTCGACGAGCGCTTCGACCTCGCCATCCTGGATTGCGAGCCGATCACCGAGATCGGCGACGCCGCGGCGCTCTCCCCCTTCGTGGACGGGTTCGTGGTGGTGATCGGCGCCGAGCGCACCCGCCGCGCCGTGGCGCAGCGGGCGCTGGCCGACCTGAAGGCCGCCGGCGGCGCGCCGCTCGGCATCGTCCTCAACGGCACCCGCCGGCCGATCCCGAAATGGCTGTACCGGTGGCTCGGATGAGCAGCGACACGTTCCGCGCGCTCCGCGCCTTGCCGATCGCCGGCCTCGGCCTCGCGGCGGCGGCCGGCGCGGTGGCGCTGAGCGCGGCGCCGCTGAAATTCGCCGTGGTCGGGCTGGCCGCGGCCTTCGGCGGGGTCGGCGCCCTGATCGCCGGGCAGCGCTACCGCCTGACGCCCCTGCTCCTCGTCGCCCTCGCGGTCGGGCTGACGGTGAAGCTCGATGTCAGCTTCTTCCAGCATTTCGAGGCGGTCGGCCAATACCTGCCGAGCATCGGCGGTGGGGCGGGGCTGACCGTCAGCGTCGCCTTCCTGGTGGCGCTGACGCTGATCCTGTCGAAGCTGTTCGGTATCGGCGAGCGCGTCCGCGGCCTGCGCCTCGACCGGCCCCTCGTCCTCACGCAGCTCGGCTTCCTGGCGGCCGGGCTGCTCTCCCTGAGCAACGCCACCGATACCGCCTATCTCTGGTTCGATGCCTGGCGGTTCCTGGGCCTGCTCCTGGTCTCGGTGGCGGTCTCGAACCTGTCGGGAGCCGATATCCGCACTCTGGCGCTGGCGATCTGCGCCCTGTGCCTCGTGCAGACCGCGGTGGCGGGGCTGCAATACGTCTCCGGCTCCGAACTCGGCCTCTCGGTGCTCGGCGAGGAGCAGATCGTCGAGGAGAACATCAACTTCACCGCGCAGCGCCGGGCCGGCGGGCTGAAGGTCCACCCGAATATTCTTGGGTACTATTACGAGTTCGTTTGGCCGCTGGCCCTCGCGCTCGCCCTCTCTCGGGGTCCGAAACTTCTGCGCCTTATCGGCGCGGCCGGCGCCGGATCGGCGGTCGTCGGCGTGGTGCTGACCCTGTCGCGCGCCTCCTGGTTGACCTACCCGCTCTCGGCCACCCTGGTGGTGGTGCTGGTCTACCGGGACCGGCTGTTCTCCCGGGCGAGCCTGATCGTGTTCGGGCTTCTCGTCGTCTTGGCCGGGATCGCCGCGATCGTCGCCGGGCCGCTGGTCTGGGAACGATTCACCGCGGATGACGGCGGCTCGGCGGCCCAGCGCGGACCGCTCAACGCCGCCGCCCTGGCGCTGTTCGCCCAATTCCCGATCTTCGGCGTCGGGCTCAACAATTTCGGCAACCAGTTCGCGGTGCTCGACCAGACCGGCCTGTCCCGCCTCGCCGGCCTGTTCGACCGCTCGAACCACGTGGTGCACAACCTGCACATCCTGATCCTCACCGAGGTCGGGATCGTCGGCTACACGGCCTTCGCCCTGGTCTTTCTGGTCGGCATCGTCCGGGGCTTCCGGGCGGCCTGGCGCGCCCCGGTCGGGGATCCCCTGGCCGCCATCGCGGCCGCCTGCGCGGTCGGCCTGATCGCCCACCTGCTCCACGGCCTGGTCGACCCGGGCTTCCGCCTGAATCTCGGCATCGCCGAGCTGCTCTACACCGGCCTCGGGCTGATCGCGGGCGTCCGGGCAGCGCAGAGACGTGCGGCTGCCGACCGGCGCCGGGAAGGATACCGACCATGAGCGGGATCGGCCTCAGCGTCCTGATCGTCACCTACAATGCCGGCGCCGATATCGAGACCTGCCTGCAACTCCTGGCGACGAGCCGGATCGACCGCCCCTACGAGGTGATCCTTGTCGATAACGCCTCCACGGATGGTACGCCAGAGCGGATCGCCCATGGCTACCGCTGGGTGCGGCTGATCGCCGAGCGCACCAACCACGGCTTCGCGGGCGGCAACGCCGTCGCCCTGGCAGCGGCGCAGTACGACACGATCCTGCTGCTCAATCCCGACGCGTTCCTCCGCGATCCGGAGGCGCTAGCCGCAGCGCTCGCCCATCTTGACGCGCATCCGGATGTCGGTGCGCTCGGGCCCCGGCTGATCTTCCCGGACGGCCGGCACCAGGTCGGCGATGCCGGCTACGAGCCGCGCCCGCTCTCGACCCTGGTCCATGCCGCGGGCCTGTCCGGGCGCTTCGGCCTGCGCGGCCTCTACTTGGCGAGCCGGCAGGCCAGAGGACGCGCCGCCCTCGACGTGGACTGGGTCTGCGGCGCGTTCGTGCTGATGCGCCGGGCGGCGGTCGAGGCGATCGGCGGCTTGGAGAGCCCGATGTTCCTCTACGGCGAGGACGTGGATTGGGGGTGCCGCCTGCGCGATGCCGGATGGCGGGTCGCCTACCTGCCGGCGATCGCGGTGGTCCATCTCCAGGGCGGCTCGGCCGGCACGCGCTCGGCCCGCTGGCTCGACGGGCTGGCGGGGATCTACCGCCTGCGCAATGCCGGCCGGTTCCTGTCCTCGCCCGCCTTCTTCTCCGGCCCGCTGCGGCTCGGCTTTACCCTGCGGGCGCTCGCCTACGGGCTGGCCGGCCGGCTGAAGCGCCGGCCGGACCTCGCTCACAAGGCCGAGGACATGCGCAGGTTCTCCGCCCACCTGCGCAGTCTTCGAAGCTGACCCGCCCGATCCTCACGGCCGCTTGCGGATGAAGACCATGTGATAGCCCTTCAACGGACCCGGCGTGAGCCGGAACAGCAGCTCCCAGAACTTACCCAGGACGATGTTCTCGCCATGATAGAACGGCTGCCCGTCAAAACTGTAGGTGAAGTGCTCGAACCGATCAGTTGGGAAAAGCCGCTGCCGCGCCGCCTCCGTGTTCATGGTGTAGAGCGGCACGAACGAGTCGATCTCGACCCGCCGCGGCTCGACCCAGCGCAGGACCTGCGCGTGCAGCCGCTTCGGGATGAGCCGCGCGCCGACCCCGACATAGCCCCAGCGGTTGGGCGTCCACGCGCAGAGCCAGCCCCCCGGGGCGAGGACCCGGCCGAGCTCGGCCGCGGTGACCTCGGGATGCTCGATATGTTCGAGCACCGAGAAGGCCGAGATCAGGTCGAAGCTCCCGTCCGGGAATGGAAGGATCCCGTCGTGGCCGATCAGTCGGACCTCGTCGGCCGACTTGTTCTCGAGGACCGCCTCGTCCACGTCGCAGGCCATGACGTGGGCGCAGCGCCCGCGGAAATCGCCGAGGTGCCGGCGCAGTGGGACCGGGTCATCGCTCCACTTGCCGCGCCCCGCCCCGAACTCCATCACCCGCATGTCCGGCCGGAGCAGCGCGTTGACGCGGACGATGTACTCCATCCGGTGATCCTGCCGGGAATAACCCCCGGCCCCCATCTCCCGGAACAGGCGCTGTTCGACGGTGACCATGCTTCAGGCTCCTCTGACGGCGCGATGCGCGCGGTTGTGGTGAAGGGGGACGAGCCGGACGGGCGTCCGGCGGTGGCGATCCTCGGCACCCGCGGGGTGCCGGCCGCGCATGGGGGGTTCGAGACCCTGGCCGAACGCCTCGCGCTCGACCTCGTCGCGCGCGGCTGGCGGGTGGAGGTCTATTGCCAGGTGCGCGAACCGACCCCGCCGAGCGTCTGGCGCGGCATCGCGCTGATCCCCGTGGCGGTGCGGGGCGACGGCGCCTTCGCGACCATCGTGTTCGACCTGAAATGCACGCTGAAGGCGGCGTTCCGGCCGGCCCAGCCGCTCGTGCTCGGCTACAACACGGCCGCGTTCTCGATCCTGTACCGGCTCACGGGCAAGCGCAGCGTCATGAACATGGACGGGATCGAGTGGAAGCGCGACCGCTGGTCGAAGCCCGCCAAGGCGTGGTTCTGGCTGAATGAGCGGCTGGGCAGCCTGTTCTCCACGCATCTGATCGCGGACCACCCGGAGATCGCCCGGCACCTCGCCCGCAACACCTCGGCGAAGCGGATCACCACCATCGCGTACGGCGCCGACCCGGTGCTGGAGGCGCCGACCACGCCGCTGGCCGCGTTCAACGTGCGCCCCCGCGATTACGGGCTGCTGATCGCCCGAGTTGTGCCGGAGAACCTCGTGCTCCAGATCGTGCGCGCCTGGAGCGAGATCCGCCCCGGCCTGCCCCTGGTCGTCCTCGGCAAGCTGATGGAGTCCGATCCCTACCATCGGGCCGTGAAGGCCGCGGGCGGCCCCGAGGTGATCTTCGCGGGCGCGATCTATGAATCCGAGCGCGTCGCCGCCCTGCGGCTGCATGCCCGCTTCCACATCCACGGCCACACGGTGGGCGGGACGAACCCGTCTCTGGTCGAGGCCCTGGGCGCCGGCTCGCCGATCCTGGCCCACGACAATCCGTTCAACCGCTGGGTGGCGGGCGACGGGGCCGTGTATTTCGGCGACGAGACCGAGCTGCGCCGGGGCATCCTCAACCTCGTGCGCGCCGCGCCAAGCCGGCTCGACGCCATGTCGGCGGCCTCCCGCGGCCGGCACGCCGACGCCTTCGGCTGGCAGGGCATCGTCGACGCCTACGAGAGCGTGCTCCGTCGCCAGCTCCCGTCCCGGCGCACTGCCGGTCGGGGGGCGATCCGCCGGCATGAGCACGGGCCGGCGTGAGGCGAAGGGCGAGCGTTCGGGGCTAAGCCGCATCTCTGCCCCCGGCGCCCGCTTCGAGGCTGCGCGTCTGCCGCTGGGCCAGCATCGTCACAGTACCGGCCGGGACGTCCCGCAGGGTGCAGACGCCGATCCCGATCGTCGCCCCGGCGCCCACCGCGACGGCGCCCTGGACGGCCGCGTGGGCGCCGACCACTGCGCCGTCGCCGAGGCGCGGCGCATCCGCCGGGAACGGCTGCCCGGGAAACACCCAGTCCCGCGGGCCCACCAGGGTCCCGGGCAGCAGGATCAGATCGGTCCCCGCGCTGCCGCAGAACACCACGCGGGCCGGATGGGGCACGAACAGGCCGGCCCCGATCGGCGAGCCGGGATGCAGGCTCGCGCCGGTCAGCCGCAGCGACAGGTCCGCGACCGCAGCGGCGCAGCGGCGCCAGCCCCGGACATAGAGGTAATGCGCAGTCCGGTGGAAGATCGCGACCTGCATGGCCGGCAAGGTGAGGTGCATCAGACGGCGCAGCCGGGAGGTCGGCTTGCCGCCGGTGGTCTGGCGCAGGACCCGGGCGAAATCTGCCGACAGCAGCCGGCGCAACTCCGCGAAACCGCCTGAATTGGTGGTCGAGGCGATACCGCTCATGCCGCGCCCCCGCGGCCGGGCAGAGCGCGCCAGGGCTGCGGCATCACCGCCTCGCCGGCCTGCACGTCCTTGAGGATGATCGTGCGGGGGCCGAGCCGGGCGCGGTCGCCGATATGCACGGCGCCGAGGACGATCGCACCGGCTTCCAGCACCACGGCATCGCCCACAACCGGCAGGCCCGGACCGCCGCCGATATCCTGGTCGGGCTCCTTCAGCAGGCCGCCGATCGAGGCCTGGACGCCGAAGGCCGCGTCCCGCCCGACCGCTCCGGCGATCACGGCGCCGTGGGGATAGGGCAGGAACAGCCCCCCGGCGATCCGGCTGGACGGCGGGATGTCGGCCCCTGTCCACCAGCCGTTGACCAGCCACAGCAGCCACGCCGCCATGCGCCAGCCGCGCTCATGGCTGTAGCGCGAGAGCCGATAGAGCCAGACGGCGTGATAGCCCCGGCGCAGAGCAGCCGGCCCCTGGCCCCGGCGCTCCCAATGCGCCCGGTCGGCCGCGAGCGCCGCGCGCAGCTGCGCCCAGTTCGCTCGTCGCCCCCCGGTGGATTCCGACGCATCCGCGATGGGAATCCCGCGGGCGTCAGTCTCGGCGCGCTCGGACATACGCAGTCCTCCGGTTTCCTCAGACGCTTCATCTCTGCAACCATAAATTGAAGATACGGTTGCAAGCCATACGCACCCTGCCACGATGCAATCGTAGGTCGCGGTTTTCAGTAAGGCTTCACCGGGAGATGTACGGCTTGGTAAACCGATTGCGTGGAGGCCGTCGCTCCGGCGGCCTGCGATACGGCGCTAACCTGCTCGGGCAGGCCGCCGGGCGCGGCGTCTACTTGGCCGCGGGCTTCGCCGCCTTCGTGATGGTCGGCCATGGGGTCGGCCCGGAGGCACTCGGCCGCTACGGTCTCGCGCTGGCGGTGCTGGCGGTGGCGCTCATCGCCGCCGATTTCGGCACCACGCTCACCTTCGGATCGCGGCTGGGCGCCGGTGCGCCGGAGATGCGCGCCGTCGAGTTCGGCCGCATGGTCTCGGCCCGGCTGATCCTCGGCCTCGTCACGGGGGTGGCCCTGCTCTGCGCGCTGCCGCTGCTGCCCGTCGAGATCCGGCCCGCGCTGGCGCTCGCGGCCGTGCTGATGCCGTTCGCGGCCGCGCGCTTCCTCGATTCCCTGTTCCAGGTCTGCGGCCGGCCGGGCTGGTCTATATGGCCCTCGCTCGCCAATGCCGGGACCCTGGTCGGCGGCACGGCGCTCGCGCTCTGGTTGCAAATGCCCGAAGCCGCTCTGAGCGTCGTCGCGGTGGCCTCCGGCATCGTCTACGGCTTGGCCGGCCTGATCCTGGCCGCCCGGCTCGTGCCCCTGCGGCCCGCCTCCCTGTCGCACGGCTGGGCGACCATCCGGGCCGCCGCCGGGGTCGGGATCTCGAACGCGCTGGGCTCGCTCAACGGCCGCATCAGCCTGATCATGCTGGCGGCCCTGGCCGGGGCGGCCGAACTCGGCCAGTTCACCGCCGGCTTCCGCTTCTTCGAGCTCGGCGCCGCGGTGGCGATCACCCTGTGTGCGCCGCTGGTGCCGGTCTTCGGCCGGGCGGTGGGGCCCATCGACGCCGCCCGCCCGCGCTCCGGTACCGACCGGCTCCGGGCCAGCGTGCGCCCGGCGCTGACCCTGATCCTGGCGGCCTCGATCGCCGGGACGGTGGCGGCCTGCGCCGTTGCCGAGCCCCTGGTCCGCCTCGTCTTCGGCCCGAACTTTTCCGCCGCCGCGCCGGTGCTGCGCATCGCCGCCGCCATGAGCGCCCTGCTGATCGCCGCCACGGTCCTGTTCGCCGGGCTCGTGCCCCTCGGCCGAACCGGCTTCGCGGTGCGCGGCAGCGCCGCCGCCTGCGCCACGAACCTCGCGGCCTGCGCCGTACTGATCCCCTGGAATCCGCTGCTCGGTGCCGCCTGGGCCGCCCTGCTCGCCGAGGTGGCGATGCTCGCAGTCGTCGCCCACGCCTTCTGGCGGGAAGCGGGGGCGCCACTCGCGCTGGCCGACGCGCCGATTGTGCTCGGCCCCGGCCTCGTCACCGCCCTCGTCTGGGCCGCCGGCCCGGCAGCACTCGTCCCGGTGACGGTGCCGATCGCTGCCGGCCTCTTCGCTGCGGTCGCGGCATGGCTGTGCCTGCGCCGCCGCGCCCCCGCCGATCTCGTCGAATCCCTGCCCCTCTCGATCCCGGAAGCTTCGTCATGAGCGACGTCCCCGTGCTGTCGGTCATCATCCCGACCTACAACCGCGCCGAAACGCTGCGTCTGTGCCTGCGGGCCTTCGACCGGCAGGTGACCGACGTGCCGTTCGAGATCGTCGTCTGCGACGACGGCTCGGCTGATTCCACCGGCACGGTGATCAGCCGCGCGGTCACCACGGGCCGCGTCCCGGTGGTGCATCTGCGCCAGGAGAACCAAGGGGCCAACGCCGCCCGCAACCACGCCATCGGGGCGGCAAGGGGCGAGCGGCTGCTGATCGTCAACGACGACACGATCCCGTCCCCCGGACTCGTCGCGGCGCATCTCGCCGCCCATGCCAAGCGGGGCGGGCGCGAGACCGCGATCCTCGGGCGCATGACCATCGATCCGGCGCTGCCGTTCTCGCCGTTCTCGGCCCTGCACCACGACGCCTCCTACGATGCGCTGGAAGGCCGCGTTGAGGTCGGCTGGGACGCCTTCCTGACCTGCAACGTCAGCGTCGACCGGCGCCTGCTGGAAGAGGCCGGCGGGTTCGATCCGCGCCTGACCTGGCACGAGGATATCGAGCTCGGCGAGCGGCTGGCCCGCCGCGGCATGCACCTGTTCTACGCCCCGGAGGCGTTGGCCTATCACCACCACCTCCTCGACGAGGCGGCCTATCTGCGGATCGCCGAGCGCGAGGGCGCGGCCCTGGTGCTGTGGTACCGCAAGCGCCCCGACCTCGCCGCCGATCTCACCCGGCTCGGTCTCGTCGGCCCGCCGCCGCTGGCCGCCTCCCCGCGCCACCGGGTCGCCGACCTGGCGATGCCGAAAGCCCTGCTGCCCGGCTGGCAGATGGCGGCGCGCGCCCTGACCCGGATCAGCCCGGAAGCGGGCCGGACGATCTGGCGCCGGCTGTTCCAGCGCCAGAAGCGCCTCGCCATCGCCCGGGCGCTGGCGGCGTGATGCGGTACACCCGACACATCCTTGGTGCCCTGGTCCTGCCGGCGCTCGCCGCGTGCGGCGCGGCCGATGCGCAGTCGCAGCAGAACATCCTGGTCGATCCCGCCGGCGGCGCGATGGACAACTACCGCACGGTGGCGCGCCTCGCCGACGTGCCGTTCGCCAGCCTCGGCCCCGGCTCCAGCGTGCTGATCCGCGGCGGCAGCTACGACACCGTCGCCCTGATCGGCGCCCGCGGCAGCGCCGAGGCGCCGGTCACCGTGGCGGCGGTGGCCGGGACCAAGCCCGTCCTGTCGAACTCGGTGGTGTTCGAGAACGCCGCCTACGTCACGGTGAGCGGCCTGACCGTGCAGGGCGCGGTCAATTCCGGCTTCATCATCCGCCGCGGCTCGCATCACGTGACCGTCTCCGGCTCGACCGTGGCGAAATCCGGCCTCGGCATCTGGATCGGCGACGGCGCCGGGGCTGGCCACCGCATCACCGGCAACACGCTCGCCGACAACAAGACCCACGGCGTGGCCGTCGACGTGATCAACGTGCCCCCGGAGGACCCGAGCTACATCCTGGCTAACACCGTGACCGGGAACGGCATTCACGGGATGGAGATCAACGGCTCCGGCTACGTGGTCGAGGGCAATCGGGTCTCGGGCAACGGTGTCGGGTTGTCGGGCACCTCCGGCATCCACGTCTACGCCAAGGACGCCGCGCAGGACGCGGGCGACCGCAACACCATCCGGTACAACATCGTCACCGGTCAGAAGGAAACCACCGGCCAGGACGGCAACGGCATCCAGATCGACCAATGGTGCGACGGCAACATCGTCGCGTTCAACGTCGCCACCGACAATGACGGCGCCGGCATCAACCTGTTCGATGCCGGCTCCAATACGGTGGTGAACAACACCGTCACCGGCAATATGCGCGATTCCGGCGGCAAGCACGTCTATCGCGGCGAAATCGTGCTGGCCTCCGACTACACGAAGAGCATCGACCGCACCGCGGGCAACCGGGTGCTCAACAACATCGCCTTCGCCACGCGGCCGGGCATCGCCGCCATCGCGGTCGAGGCGACCACCGCCGACAACGGCAACGCGATCGGGCCGAACTTCATCGGCAGCAGCGTCGGCGCCCCGCTCTACCGCTGGGCCGCCAAGGCCACCAGCGACGGGGCGAGCCTGCCGCTGAACGGCCAGGGCCCCGACCTCGCCGGCACCCCCGCCTTCCGCGACCGCGCCAACCCGTTCGCGGACGGGCTCGCGCTGACCAAGCCCCCCGCCCGCGCCAGCATCCCGCTCGGCGCGACCCGCGACCTCGCCGGCCGTGCCTACGCCCCCGGCGAGGCCCCCACCTTCGGCGCGTACAGGAGCCCGTAACCATGCTTCGCATCGGCATCGACGCGCACGTGCTCACCGGCAAGCCACAGGGTAGCCGGACCTGGCTCGTGAACATCATCGGGCGGGCCGCCGCCCGCCACCCGGAGGCGACCTACGTGGTCTATTCCGGCGACCCGGAGGCCTGCGCACGGATCGTCTCGGGCGCCAACATCGAGCATCAGCGGCTGCCGCGGGTGCCGGCGAGCGTGCGCCTGCTGGCGATCTGGCCGTGGCTGGTCTTCCGCGACCGGCTCGACACCCTGCTCACCACCTACATCGCCCCGCCGCTGGTGCCGGGAAGCCGGCAGGTGGTGGTGGTCCACGACATCCTGTTCGAGACCCACCCGGAATTCTTCTCGTGGCGGATGCGCTGGCGCAACCGCGTGCTGACCCGGCTCTCGGCCAAGCGGGCCAAGCTGGTCCTGACCATCTCCGACTACAGCCGCGATTCGATCGCCAAGGTCTACGGCATCGAGCGCGAGCGCATCGCCGAAGTGCGCTGCGGCTCGACCCCGCCCCGGGCCTCGGCGGAGCGGAGCCCGCTGGCGGACGGGCGCCCCTACCTGCTGATGGTCGGCCGCCTGGAGCCGCGCAAGAATCTCGGCCTCGTGCTCGACGCCTTCGCGCGCCTGCCCGCGGGCGCGGCCCGGCTGATCGTGGTCGGCAAGGGCGACGGCGAGCGGCCCGAGACCCTCGACCGCCTGACCCGGACCCCGGACGCGGTGCATATCGCTGGCATCGACGATAATGGCCTGTCCGACCTCTACGGACGAGCCGCCGCCCTGGTCTTCCCGAGCCGCGGCGAGGGCTGGGGCATCCCGGTGCTCGACAGCCTCGCGCGCGGCACGCCGGTGATCGCCTCCAGCCTCACAGCGATCCCCGAGGCGGGTGGCAGCGCGGCGAGCTATTTCGACCCGGACGCCCCGGACCGGGTCGAGCGGCTGGCCGAGCTGATGCGCGCGGCGATCGACGGTCGCCTCCCCTTCGACGCCGGGGCCGCAAGGGCGCACGCCGCCCGCCACGATTGGGACGGGCCGGCCGCCACCTTCGTCGACCTGATGCGCCGGACCTTTCCGGCCCGGACGCCGGCGCGCGACCTCCACGCGCCGGTGCCGCACCTGCGCGGCTGAGCTGCGCCTACTCGGCTACGAGGTGGCACATCGGTTTTTGGACGGCGGAACGCGCTCTCCTCCCTCCTGCGGGGAGGAGCTGGAGGTGGGGGTGGCTCAGAAGGCACCGCTGTGCCCCATCCTGCACCCCCCCACCCCTGCCCCCTCCCCGCAAGGGGGAGGGGAAAAGCGCCGTGCTTCAAGCGCTTACTGGCGAATCCGCTCAGCCTATTAGGCGGGGGTGAGGCCTGGGGCGAAGGTCCCCGCGGGCGTCTCGGCGGCGATCGGGTCCTGGATCAGCACCCAATATCCGAGCGCCGCCACCACGGCGATCACCGCGCCGGTGATGAAGGCCATGGAGAAATGGCCCGTTCCGCCGACGATGTAACCGGTCACCATCGGGGCCAGGGCGCCGCCGATATAGCCGCCGAAATTCTGCATGGCGCCGAGGGAGGCTGTGCTGTTGGCCGGCGCCGCCACGGAGGCCATCGCCCAGGCCGCCGACGAGCTGACATAGACGAGGAACAACGACGCCGAGATGCACACCATGGCGAGCGTGTCGCTCGGCGTCAGCGCGGCGACCACCGTGCAGGCCGCGGTCGCCAGCAGGCCCAGCACCATCGGGATCTTGCGACTCCGGATCGGGTCGATTCCGCGCCGGACCAGGATGTCGACGATCCGACCGCCCAGCACACCGCCCAGAACCCCGAAGGCGAAGGGTATCGCCCCGATGATGCCGGTCTTCTGCAGGGTGAAGTGCCGCTCGATCTCCAGGTAGCTCGGCAGCCAGGCCGTGTAGAGCCAGGTCATGTAGATGCAGCCGAAATACCCCATGATCATGCCCCAGCTGGTCCGGTAGCGGAACAGCCGCTTCCACGACTTCCAGGTGACGCGCCGGTCGGTGTTGGGCGCATCGCCCTCCTCTAGGAAGGCGCGCTCGGCCGGGGTGAGGTCCACTTCGGGCGGATTGCGGAACACCAGGTAGACGATGCCGGCGAGGACCAGCCCGACCCCGCCCATGATGATGAACATCGCCCGCCAGCCGAAGCTGACCATCAGGAAGGTGAGCAGCGGCAGGGCCAGGAAGGTGCCGAGCGAGGACGCGCAGTTCCAGATCCCCGTGGCGGTGCCGCGCTCGCGAATGTTGAACCAGTCGCGCGAGACCCGGGCGCAGGTCGGGAAATGCGGCGCCTCGCCGAGGCCGAGCACGATGCGCGCGCCCACGAACTGCCCGAACGAACTCACCACCCCGCCGAGCATCTGGCCGAGCGACCAGCAGCTCAAGCCGAGGGTCAGCGTCAGGCGCGGACCCAGCCGGTCGGCGAGCGCCCCGGCCGGCAGCTGCGCGAAGGCGTAGGCCCACAGGAACGCCGACAGCAACAGGCCCATATCGGGGATCGACAGGCCGAGATCCTGCCGGATCAGCGGGTTGGCCACCGCCAGGGTGGCGCGATCGACGTAATTCACCACCCCGGCCGTCACGAGCAGGATGAGCGAGATCGTCTGGATGCGCTTCACGCGCGGCGATGCGGCCGGCCCCATGGAATCCCCCCGATTTTTTGACGTATGCGCACTCTTCACGGTGCTCCGGGTCCGCCGCATCGTTTGCGACTCACGGCGGCCCAACGGCATTCTGCACCGAATGCCACCGAGGGGAAGCTGCCGGCTAACAGATCGCCCCCTCGCGTCGCGGGTCCGGGCGTCGTAGACCAGCCGGACCCGCCACCGACCGAGACCGCCCCGCGTGCGCCTGATCCAGATCACCCATCACGACCTCGACGGCTACGGCGCCGCCACGGTCGCCGCCGCCTGCGCGGCGGTCGAGCGCGTCGTCCACGTGCCGCGCTACAGCGATGTCGGCCCGGTCTTCGAGGACGAGACCAAGCGCCTGGCCCGGGCGGGCGAGAGCGAGATCCTGCTCATGACCGATCTCGGCCTTGAGGAGCAGACCATCGCGGGCCTCAAGAAATTCGCCGCCATGAACCGCCGCCGCGAGGACGGCCGCAAGCACCGGCTCGTGGTCCTCGACCACCACGCCTCCTCGCTGGACCAGCTGCGCCGCCAGGGGCTGGAGCCGGTGGCCGATCCGGAGCGGGCCGGCCTGAGCCGGATCGACCTCGGCGATCCGGATTGCACCCTGCTGATCGACGAGAACGTCTGCGCCACCCGGATGACCTTCGATCACCGGGCGCTGTTCGCCACCCACGAGCCGGAGACCGACCTTTCCGCCCTGCTGGCGGCAATCGACGCTGTGGACCTCTGGCGCAAGGACAGCCCGGCCTTCCCGGGGGGCCTGGCGCTGGACGAGCTGTTCTGGGAGAGCGTGTCGAGCTTCGTGCCGGTGGGCCATCCCTGGCACGAGACCTTCATGGCCGGCCTGCTGCTCGCCGCCGCTGTCGCCCTGCGGGAGGGCGCGAGCCCGGCCGATCTGGAGCGCCGCGCCCTGTCGTTCCGCACCGACGTGGCCGAGACCCTGCTGCGCGACGCGCCGGACGATGACCGGGCGCTCACCACGCGCATGCGCCTCGCCCGGGCGCTCGCCTGCTCCGACGCCCTGTTCCGTCCGCTCAAGGACGGCACGCTCCTGTCCTTCGCCCTCGATTCGGGCACCTTCCAGCGCGTCTCCGACCTGATCATGGATGCCGGCCGGGCCAAGCGCGTCGTCAACGTCCAGCGGATGGGCACGCTCTCGTTCCGCTCCAATGACGGCACGGCCCTCGACGGCGCCCGCCTGTTCCGCGGCGGCGGCCACCGCGACGCCGCCGGCGGCCGGCTCCAGAGCGGCTCGGCCTTCTCGATGGCCGACGCGATCGCGCAGGTCGAGCCGGTGCTGAACCCGGACAAGCCCCCGGAGGCGGACAGCCCATTCGCGGCGCTGAAGAACTGGAAGGCGTGAGGCGGGGCGTTCCACGCCTGCTGGACTGTGGTCTTTCACAAATTCTTTTGCGAGCGCGGCCGGAACTTCCTTGGATCATTCCGTCCCGGGGCGATCGTCTTGCCGGCGCCCGAGATCTTGATTCCGGCGATCCGACCGACAGCGTCCAGAGAGGCGATCCGCCCCGTCATCCCGGGGCGCCGCAGGCGAGCCCGGGATCCAGAGCCGCCGAGTGCGCAAGATCTTGATCCATCTGCGTTTCTGGATCCCGGGCTCCGCTTCGCGGCCCCGGGATGACACGGAGGATGAGCGAGCGCCCCCCAACCGCGCAGGCGACTGCAGAGAAGAATTTTTTCCAAAGCGAACCTCTGGAACGACAAAACGCTTCGTATTGCTGCCCTGCCTGTGGAGGCGACAAGTAAAGCTTGTGCTTTGTAGGACCGGCTGAAAGACATCTCCCTAAAGAGATAGCGCCGAGTCGTGACGATCACGATCTCGGCGGCACACGGCCGCCGGAGACAATCCAACATCCATGCACCCGGATCGCGTGCCCATCCGCCTCCTGGTCACCATCGCCATCGCCCAGCTCGTGGGCTGGGGCAGCACCAGCCTGACCGCCATCGTCGGCACACAGATCGCCGCCGAGCTCCGCGTGGACATCGCCGCGGTGTTTGCCGGCAACGCCGTCCATTACGCGGTCATGGGCTTGTGCACCCCGTTCCTGGCCCGGGCGTTCGACCGGTACGGCGCCCGGCGGGTCATGATCGCCGGCAGTCTCGTCGCGGGTCCGGGCTTCGCTGTCATGGCGATCGCGCAGGGCTACGGCACCTATCTCGCCGCCTGGGTGATCCTCGGCGCGGCCGGGAGCGCCACGCTGTCGACCGCCGCCAACATCCTGCTGACCGAGATGGTCGGACGGGCAGCCGGCCGGGCGATCGGGGCGATGATGCTCATGACCGGCCTGTCCAGCAGCCTGTTCTGGCCGACGACGGCGTTCCTGAACGATTTTTTCGGATGGCGGGGCACATGCGGCGTCTATTCCGGGGCGATGTGGCTCGTCTGCGTGCCGCTCTACCTCTACGGCGTCCCGCGCCGGTCGACGGAGCCCGCCGCTCCCCCCTTGCGCGACGCGATCCCGGCCGAGCCACCCCCGGAAACCGGCACCTTCGCGCTGATCGTCGTCGGCAGCGCGCTCAGCGCCTTCGTCGCCTTCGGCCTCAGCGCCATCATGGTCGAATTGCTGATCGTCGAGGGCTTGAGCCGCCCGGAAGCGATCGGCTACGGCTCCGCCCTCGGGGTGATCCAGATCAGCGCCCGAGCGATCAATTTCTTCGGCGGCGGGCGCCTGGACGGATTGACGACCGGCCTGATTGCGGCGTTCGCCGTCCTCACGGCGCTGCTGCTGCTCGCCGCGGGCGACGGTGGCCCCGTCGCGGCCGGGGCGTTCGTCCTGCTCTACGGCCTCGGCAGCGGCGCCATGGCGGTGGCGCGGGCGACGATCCCGCTCGTCTTCTTCGACCGGGCGACCTATGCCCGGGCGGCATCCCAGATCGCGCTGCCGCTCAACCTGGCCTCGGCCGTGTCGCCGCCAGCCCTCGCGGCCGTGCTGACCCGGTTCGGCGGCGATGCGGTGCTCGTGCTCGCAGCCGGATTCATGGCGGCGTCCACGGTCGCGCTTCTGGCGCTGGCGCGCCGCCGCCCGCGCGCTCAATTGATTGTCAGAGCCTGAAATCCTCGCCCAGATACAGCCGCCGGGCATCCGGGTTCGCCACGATCTCCTCCGGGGTGCCCTCGGTGAGGATGCGGCCGGAATGGGCGATGTAGGCGCGGTCGGTCAGGCCCAGGGTCTCACGCACGTTGTGGTCGGTGATGAGCACGCCGATGCCGCGCTGCTTGAGATGCTTCACCAGGTTCTGGATGTCGCCCACCGCGATCGGGTCGATGCCGGCAAAGGGCTCGTCGAGCAGCATGAAGGTCGGCGAGGAGGCGAGCGCCCGGGCGATCTCGCAGCGCCGCCGCTCGCCGCCGGAGAGCGCGATCGAGGGCGCCTTGCGCAGGCGCGCGATGTCGAACTCCTCGAGCAGCGCATCGAGCTTGCGCGCCCGCTCCTTGCGATCGGGCTCGACCACTTCGAGCACGGCGCGGATGTTGTCCTCGACGGTGAGCCCCCGGAAGATCGAGGCTTCCTGCGGCAGGTAGCCGATGCCGAGCCGCGCCCGCTGGTACATGGGCAGGTGGGTGATCGGCAGGCCGTCCAGGGTGATGTGGCCGCGGTCGGCCACCACCAGCCCGGTGATCATGTAGAAGATCGTGGTCTTGCCGGCCCCGTTGGGCCCGAGCAGCCCCACCGCCTCGCCGGTCCGGACCGTCAGCCCCGCCTCGTGCACGACGGTGCGGGCGCCGTAGCTCTTGCGCAGGCCGCGCACGCTGAGGATGCCGGGGCCGCCCTCCTCCGACGCGGCCATCTCGTCAGCATCGGCAACGGGCGCGCGCGCGCGCCGGCCGAACAGGCGGCCGAGCAGCGTCGGGCGGCCCGCCGCATCCTGCGGCTCCGCCCGGAACGCGACCGCGCCGCTCAATTGACCTGGGCCCGCGGCTTGGCCGGCGGCTGGGCGCAGCCCTTTGGCTTGCCATCCTTGGCCTCGGCCTTCTCGCCGGGCACGAACAGGGCGGAGACGCGCCCGCCCGCCACCGGGTCCATGTTCGCCCGGCCGGTATTCATATCGTAGACCAGCCGCTGGCCGCGGGTGACGTTCTGGCACTGGCTCAGCACGACGTTGCCGGTGAGCACGATGCGCTTGGCGTCCTGATCGAACACCGCGTGATCGCCGGTGGCGACCTGGTCCTTCTGGACCACCGTCACCGGGCCGGCGCAATCGACCTTCTGGATGCCGTTCTCGGCCGGGTTTTTCGGAGCCGGGGCCTCGGCGGCGGCATCAGCGGCTTTCGCTTCGGCTTTCTCGGAAGAGTCTTTGCCGCGCTTGTAGTAGACGGTCATGGTCGAGCAGCGGATCGTGCTCTCGCCCTGCACGGCCACGACGTTGCCGACGAACACCGCCCGGTTCTCCCGGTCGAACACGTCGAGCCGGTCGGCGTCGATCTTGATCGGCTCCTTGCCACCCCCGCCGATATTGCCGAAGGGCGAATCTTTCTTGGATGGCTTCTCGGCAAGCGCCGAGCCGGAGAACGCCAGACAGGCGGCAAGGGCCGCGCAGAGCGTCGCGCGCGCGCTCATCGGCCGCCTTCCGCGGGCTCGGCGTTCGAGGTCAGGATGCGCGGGGGTGCCTTGTCGGCTTGGTCGTCGTTCACGATTACCACGTGAACGTTGCCGACGAACGAGATCCGCTTGCCGTTCTCGACCACGTCGAGGGCGTTGGCGTTGACGGTGGCGCGCGGGGTCGAGACGGTGACCGGCTCCTGGGAACTCACCGAGCCGGTCTTGAACACCACCGCGGCGGAGCGCAACCGCGCCTCCTCGCCCTTGTCGGTCCAGATCCGGATGTCGTCCTTCAGGTCCAGCGCCTCGCGGGCGGTGTCGAACAGGCCGGAGGCGGCCGAGAGCCGGGCCATGCCGCCCTGGTCGTCGGTGGCGAGGTGGCCGCGCATCCGCTCCAGCTCGATCAGGCTCGGCTTGCGCACGTCCTGCAAGGCGGCGTCGGCCGTCACCTCGTAGCCGCGGTTGCCCTGGCGGAAGCCCGCGAGCCGGGGGCTCTCCATGCGGACCTTCGAGCCGGCCACCGTCACCGGGCCGACCGAGACGCCGGGCAGGCTCGCGGCGAAGGGATTGAACAGGTAGGCGAGCAGCAGCGCCACCGAGCCGCCGGCTGCGACCGGGATGAGGCGGCGCATCGTGCGCACGCGGCCGCTGTGGCGGTACGCCCGGGCGTGAGCCCGCGTGCGCGCCGCCGCGACCGCCTGTCCGTTGCCGGCTGAAGCCTCGACCGGGTTCATGCAGCGTCCGTGAGGCGCGCAGGCCGCGCGCACGAGAGGGATCGGCTCAGACGCCTGCGGCCCCCACCGCGCCCGCGCCTCCGACCGGGGGATGGCCCCGACCAGTGGCGAAGTTATGGCTCGCCCGTTTCCGAATGATCAACCGAACTCAGAAACTTTCGACGCCAATGTGCGTGAGCACACGCGCCGCTGTTGCAGCATCGTAGCCCCGAAGTGCCCATTTGCGCGGATCGCACCCGCATCTGTTTTCGTGCTTTAAGCCGGGCCCAAGCGTCGGGCCCGGCTTCGATCCTGAAGGGCGAATCGCTGGCGTCAGGCGCTGCGGGCCGCCGCCAGGGCGGCCGCGATCGTGCGGGCGAAGGCCGCCGGGTCGCGCGGGCTGTCGCCATCCTGGATTCGAGCGAGGTCGAGCAGGGTGCCAGCCTCCTTCGAGATCTCCGATTCGGGCGCGGTGGCAAGCGCCCGGATCAGCGGGTGGCGCGGGTTGATCTCCAGCACCGGCTGGGCGGCACCGGCACGGCCGGCGCGGCGCATCAGGCGCTGCATCTGAAGGTCGGGCCCGACCGTACCCGCCGAGAGCACCACGGCCGAATCGACCAACCGGTCGGTGGTGCGCACGTCCGAGACCTCGGCGCCGAGCGCCGTCTTCACGGCGGCCACGAAGACGTCGATGCCCTCCGGCGCCTCCGGCTGCTCGCCCTCGGGGGCGAATTTCGACAGGTCGAGGCCGCCCTTGGTGATCGACTTGAGCGGCTTCTCCTCGAAGCTGCCGAGCTGGTCGGGCCAGAAGGCATCGACATGGTCGGAGAGCAGCAGCACCTCCAGGCCCCGCGCCTTGAAGCCTTCGAGCTGCGGCGAGGATTTCAGCGCCTCGGCATCGTCGGCGACGAGGTAGTAGATCGCGTCCTGGCCGTCCTTCATGCGCGACACGTAGTCCGGCAGCGAGGTCCAGCCCTCCACCGCCGAGGAGCGGAAGCGCAGCAGGGGCGCAATCTCGCCGCGGCGCTCGAAATCCTCGTAGATGCCCTCCTTGAGCACCGCGCCGAAGTTTTCCCAGAAGGTCTGGTAGCTCTCGGCATCCTTGGCCCGGGTGGTCAGCTCGGAGACGACGCGGCCGGTGACCGCGCGGCGGATCCGGGCCAACGCCGGCGTCGATTGCAGCATCTCGCGGGAGACGTTGAGGGGCAGGTCTTCGGTATCGACCACGCCCTGGACGAAGCGTAGCCACGGCGGCAGCAACTCGGCCTCGTCGGTGATGAACATCCGGCGGACATGCAGGCGGACCTTGCTCTGCCGGTCGTTCTCCAGCGCCTGGAACGGCTTCGCGCCGGGCACGAACAGCAGCGCGGAGAATTCGAGCTGGCCTTCAGCGCGCCAGTGCAGCGTCGCCCAGGGCTTGTCGAAGTTCATGCCGATGGCGTGGTAGAACGCCTCGTACTGTTCCTCCGTCACCTCGGATTTCGGCTTGCGCCAGAGCGCGGTGCCCTGGTTGGCCGATTCGTCCTTGCCGTCGCGGGCGATGGCGATCGGCACGGTGATGAAGTCGGCCCATTTCCGCACGAGGTGATCGAGCCGGTAGGGCTCCAGATACTCGTCGGCATCCTCTTTGAGGTGCAGCACGATGTCGGTGCCGGGCTCAGCGCGGGTCGCGGGCTCCAGGGTGTAGCTGCCCTGGCCTTCGGAGGCCCAGGTCCAGGCCTCGTCGCTGCCGGCGCGGCGCGACGTGACGGTGACGCGGTCAGCGACCATGAAGGCCGAGTAGAAGCCGACACCGAACTGGCCGATCAGGCTCGGGCGATCCTCGGCCTTGGCCGAATCCAGCGTCTGCGAGAAGGCCCGCGTGCCGGATCGGGCGATGGTGCCGAGATTGGACGCCAGATCCTCCTTGGTCATGCCGATGCCGGCATCCGAGATGGTCAGGGTGCGTGCCTCCTTGTCGGGCACGATCCGGACCTTGGCGTCCGGCGGCAGGGCGCTCGCCGCAGAGGTCAGCGCCTCGAACCGGCGCCGGTCCATGGCGTCGGCGGCGTTGGCGACGAGTTCGCGCAGGAAGATCTCGCGGTCGGAATAGAGCGCGTGCACGACGAGATCGAGGAGCCGACCCACCTCCGCCCCGAACTCGTGCCGCTCAATCGTCTCGCTCACAGGGAATGCCTCCGCGTAGGGGAAAATGCGGGGCCGATATGTCGGCTTGGCCGACGGTTTTCAATGCGGTGGCGGAGTTGAGGCGTCGGCGCCCTTATGCGGCGCTGACTGAGACGTGTCCGGCGTGCAAGCCGTTGGCGATGTCACCGGCCATCGGCGGCCCCAACATGCGGTCCAGCTGACGGCATGCGAGAGCGATGTAGCGTGGGATCTCCCGATCCTTGGCGAAGTAGGCCACCCGGCGGCGGGCGATACCGAGCTGCGCCGCCGCCGCGTCGAGGGTCAGGCGGTTGCGCCGGAGGAAATCCGCGAACTCTGCATTGCTCATCGACGCCGCGGCCAGATCCTCAATCGTCTCGGCCCCGATATCGAGGTCTTCATCGCCCTCCCAGACGATTGAGCCGCCCCAGGCGCCGAGCCGGACGGCACCGAACGGGATCGATCCATCGCGCAGGGGTCGGAACACCTTGTAGGTGAAAATCACCGGCGCGAGATCGACCCGATCCGTCCGCCCGATCCGGTCGCCGGCGGCCCAGGTCACCACGACATCGAAGGCGCCTCCGGCCGGTGCCACGCTCGACAGCTTCGGTAATGCCCGCCCAACGGTGACGATGTCATCCGCGCTCATTGAGTCGCCTCCATTCGGTCATCAGCGCCTCGGTGCGTACCGACGCCCAATCCACCACCTCGGCCAGGGCTTTGCGGCTGTAAGTCCCCTGGATCACCTGCAACGTGCGGATTTCGACAAGAGCATGAAAATCGGGGCCAATCATGTGAAAGTGCGGCGGGCTAAGGTCCCGCGACCGCACCTCGATCCGAAAGCCATCGAAGCGGTGGAAGGTCGGCACTTTGGGCCTGAAGCTTACCCAGTCGATCGAAAATAGTGCATGTCATGCACTCGATCAACGTCCGGCCACGCTTCGCGGCTAGATCTCGATCTCGGTCCCGACCTCCACGATCTGCCGGGTCGGCAGGCAGAAATGGGCGCCTGTGCGCTCGGCGTTGCGTTTCATGAAGGCGAACAGGCCCTGGCGCCACAGGGCCATGCCGGGTTTCTTCGACGGGATGACCACCTCGTGGCCGACGAAGAAGGTCAGGTCCTCCAGATACTCCGGCGGCAGCAGGCCGCTCTTCACCGCGCAGTGCAGCCCCTCGGGAATCGAGGCGGTCTGCATGAAGCCGTAGCGCAGGACGACGCGCTCCATCCCGGGGGTGTATTTCGAGATCGCCTTGCGGATGCCCTGGGCGACCAGGGTGACCTGCGCCCGCTCCTCGGCCGGGATCACCGGCGCCTCCTCGTAGATCACGGTGATCAGGAGGATGCGCTCGTGCAGGCACCGGCTGCGCTCGACCAGCCGGCCCAGCGCCATCGGGATGCCCTCGGTGGCGGCGGTGAGGAAGGCCGCGGTGCCGGGCAGGGTCACCGGCGGATGCGAGGCGAGGCGGGCCAGGAAAGTGGCCTCGGGCTGGCGCATGGTCTCGCGCACCGCCTCGAGGACGTGGTTACCCTTCATCCAGGTCAGCATCAGGAAGGCGACCGCGGCGGCCAGTACCAGCGGAAACCAGCCGCCCTCGAACAGCTTCACGCTGTTGGCCGCGAAGAACACGCTGTCGATGGCGAGGAAGAAGCCGTTGACCGCGAAGACCAGGATCGGGTTGTAGCCCCAGCGCAGCGCGATCAGTGCGGCGAGCAGGGTGGTGATGCCCATCAGCGCCGAGACTGCGATGCCGTAGGCGCCGGCGAGCGCGTCGGAGGAGCCGAACACCACGACGGCGGTGAGGGTGCCTGCGGCAAGCAGCCAGTTCACCGCCGGCACGTAGATCTGGCCGCGCTCGTCCTCATCGGTGTGGACCACCCGCATCATCGGCATGAAGCCGAGCTGGATCGATTGCTGGGTCAGCGAATACACGCCCGAGATCACCGCCTGCGAGGCGATGACGGTGGCCATCGTCGCGAGCGCCACCAGCGGGTAATGCGCCCATTCCGGGGCCAGCAAGTAGAACGGGTTCTCGATCGCGCTCGGATCGGCGATCAGCAGGGCGCCCTGGCCGCAATAATGGATCAGCAGCGCCGGGAGCACGAGGCCGAACCAGGCGACGCGGATCGCCGGGGCGCCGAAATGGCCAAGATCGGCATACATCGCCTCGCCGCCGGTCACCGCCAGGAAGGCCGCGCCCAGCATCATGAAGCTCACATGCCAGCCGGCATGGGCCAGGAAGTCCACGGCGCGCCAGGGATTGACCGCCCCCAGGACCTCCGGCGCGCGCAGGATGCTGGGGATCGCCAGCAGGACCAGGACCACGAACCACACGAGCATCACCGGGCCGAACACCCGGCCGATCACCGCCACGCCCTTGTGCTGGATGGCAAACAGCGCAACCAGAATCGCCAATGTGAGCGGCACCACGAACGGGGTCAGCACCGGCGCGTCGACCTTGAGCCCCTCGATGGCGGACAGCACCGAGATCGCCGGGGTGATCGCCCCGTCGCCGTACAGCAGGGCCGCGCCGACCAGGCCGACCACCAGAAGGAGCGCCTTCCAGGTTCCCGGTTGCGCCTGCCGGGCGCCGAGCAGCGCCAGCATGGCGACGATACCGCCCTCCCCCCGGTTGTCGGCCCGCAGGATCAGCACCGCGTATTTCAGCGACACGATCAGGATCAACGACCACAGGATCAGCGACACCGCCCCGATGGCCGCCGCCGGCACCGCGGCGCCCCCGGAGGCGGCCGCCTTCACGGCCTCCTTGAAGGCATAGAGCGGGCTGGTGCCGATATCGCCGTAGACGACGCCGAGGGCTCCCAGCATCAGCGCCGGGCCGGGCCCGTGCCGGACCGCGCCGGGCTTTCGCGCCACCGGCGCGGCAGGCAGGGCGACCGCCGGGGCAGCCGCGGAACTGAAGGCTTGGCGCACGGGCGTATCCGGTCGATGGCGTCGCTGTCGTGCGCGACCTTAGCAAGCCGGATGCGGGGCGAAAGAGTTAAACCATCTCCGCCGCTAACCCGACGAAGACTTGTCACCTGAACGTGATGACAGTGGAATGAAGATCGATACGCCCTCGCAGCACGCTGCGAGGGCGGCGTGGCGGTCAGGCGGCGTCCAGCCCGAGGTCGATGATCGCCGCCGAGTGAGTGATCCAGCCGCAGGAGATCAGGTCGACGCCGGAGGCCGCTACCGGGCCCACGGTCTCGCGGGTGATCCGGCCGGAGGCTTCCGAGAGGGCGCGGCCGTCGATCATCGCCACGGCGCGGGTCAGCAGGTCGGGACCCATATTGTCGAGGAGCACTGCGTCGACGCCGATCGACAGGGCTTCCTCCAGCTGCTCCAGGCTGTCGACCTCGCACTCGATCTTTACCAGGTGGCCGGCCCGCGCCCGGGCGCGTTCGATGGCCGGCACGATGCCGCCGGCGACCGCGACGTGGTTGTCCTTGATGAGCACCGCGTCGTCGAGGCCGAAGCGATGGTTCGAGCCGCCGCCGGCCCGGACCGCGTGCTTCTCCAAAGCGCGCAGGCCCGGGGTGGTCTTGCGGGTGCAGACGATCGAGGCCTTCCCGTGCGGGCGCGCCGCCTCGACGAGGCCGTTCGTCGCCGTGGCGACGCCGGACATGCGGCAGAGCAGGTTCAGGGCGACGCGCTCGGCGGTGAGGATCGCCCGGGCCGGCCCTTCGAGGCGCAGGACCACGTCGCCGGGCGACACGCGGGCGCCGTCGCCGCGTTCGACCGTGACGGTCACGGCCGGATCGATGAGCGCGAAGGCGATGGACGCTGCGTCGACGCCGGAGATGACGCCGTCCTGACGGGAGGCGATCACGCCGCGCATCCGCTCGCCCTGGGGCACGATGGCGTCGGTGGTGATGTCGCCGGCCCGGCCGAGATCCTCGACCAGGGCGGCGCGCACGATCGGCTCCACCAGGAGCCGCGGCAGGGGCAGGATTCCGTCCGGCAGGACCGATTGCGTCATGGCGTCAGCTCCGTCCCTGCTTCGATGGTCTCGCGGCTTTCGGCCTTCAGCGCGGCAAGGGTCGTCTCCGTGTGTGCCGCTGGGGCCATATGCGAGAAGTCGCTGCGCCAATGGGCGCCGCGGCTCTCCTGGCGGGACAGCGCACCCCGGGCGATCATCAGCGCCACCAGAGCGGCGTCGCAGTGCTCCGCACGGGGCTCGAGGACCGACACCGCCTCGGCGAGGCCGATGGCGTCGCGCACGACGCCGACCTTGGCCTCCATCAGCCTGCGGATCGACGGCAGGTCGGCGACCGACCGGGGCGCCGCCGTCTCGGGCACGATCGCGCCCGGGAGCGGGGCGTCGAGGGCGTCGGCAATGAAGCCGGCATAGGCCAAACCCTCCAGCAGGGAATTGCTGGCGAGCCGGTTGGCGCCGTGCAGGCCCGTGGAGGAGACCTCGCCGCAGGCATAGAGGCCCGGCACCGAGGTGGCGCCGTAGGCGTCCACCTTCACGCCGCCCATGTGGTAATGCGCCGCCGGGCGGACCGGGATCGGCTGCACGGCCGGGTCGATGCCGGCGGCGGCGCAGAGACCTGCCACCGTCGGGAAGCGCGTCGGCATCGCCGCTCCGAGGGCGCCGCGGGCGTCGAGATAGACCGTCCGGCCCCGCTGCAGCGCCTGGAAGATGCCCCGGGCGACCACGTCTCGGGGCGCGAGGTCGCCGCCAGTGATTCCGGCCATGACGGCCGCGCCGGTCTCGTCGATCAGCCGGGCGCCCTCGCCGCGCAAAGCCTCGGTGGCGAGCGGCATCGGGTCGGCGCCGGCCGCGATGGCGGTCGGGTGGAACTGCACGAACTCCATGTCGCGCATCACCGCCCCGGCCCGGGCAGCCAGCGCCAGCCCGCCGCCGATGGCACCGGGCGGGTTGGTGGTCGCCGCGTAGAGGGCCCCGACACCGCCTGTGGCCAGAACCACGGCCCTGGCCGGGATGCGGAAGCGGGCGCCGTCGCGCTCGGCCACGATGCCGGCCACCGCGCCGTGTGTGTCCCGCAGCAGGTCGCAGGCGCGGGCCTCGACGACTTCGATGGAGGGCGCGGACAGGACTGCCCGCACCAGCCCTTCGAGGACCCGGGCGCCGGTGGCGTCGCCGCCGGAACGCACGATGCGGCGGCGACCGTGGGCCGCCTCCAAGCCGAGGGCGAGGGCTCCGTCCTCGGTGCGGTCGAACGGGACGCCGATCCGCACCAGCCAGTCGATCAGCCCCGGGCCCGCCTGGGCGACCCGGAGGGCCACGTCGGGCTCGGTCAGCCCGGCGCCGGCGGCCTCGGTGTCGGCGGCGTGCAGCGCGGCGGCATCGTCGGCCCCGACCGAGGCGGCGATGCCGCCCTGTGCCCAGCCGGTGGCGGTGCCGAGCCCGAGGGCCGAGGCGGTGATCAGCGTCACGGGACGCGGCGCGAGCCGCAGCGCGACGCTGAGGCCGGCGACGCCGCCGCCGACCACGACGACGCGGTCGGCCATGTTGGGAGAAATGGCGTTCATCGTCAGCGCACCAGCAGCATGCGCTCGACCGCCGCCCGGGCGCGGTCGGCCAGAGCGGGATCGACCGTGACCTCGTGGGTGAGCGTCTCCAGAGCCCGGCGGATGTTCTTCAGGCTCATCCGCTTCATGTGCGGGCACATGTTGCAGGGCTTGATGAACTCGATGTCCGGGTTCGCGGCCGCGATGTTGTCGGCCATGGAGCATTCGGTCACCAGCACGACCTGGCTCGGGCGCTTCTGGAGCACGAAATCCATCATCATCGCGGTCGAGCCGGAAAAGTCCGATTCGGCGACGACGTCCGGCGGGCATTCCGGATGCGCGATCACGGTGACGCCGGGGTAGCTGTCGCGCACGTCGCGGATGTCGCCGGGCGTGAAGCGCTCGTGCACCTCGCAATGGCCGGCCCAGGTCAGGATCTCGACCTCGGGGATCTCGGCCTGGACGTTCTGAGCCAGGAACTCGTCCGGGATCATCAGGACCCGGGGCGCGTTCAGCGACCGCACCACCGCGACGGCGTTGCCGCTGGTGCAGCATAGGTCCGATTCGGCCTTCACGGCGGCCGAGGTGTTCACGTAGGTCACGATCGGCACGCCCGGGTACTTGGCGCGCAGGCCGCGCACGTCGGCGGCGGTGATCGAGTCGGCCAGCGAGCAGCCCGCGCCCATATCGGGGATCAGGACGGTCTTGCCCGGGTTCAGGAGCTTGGCGGTCTCGGCCATGAAGTGGACGCCGGCCAGCACGATCACGTCGGCATCGACATTCACGGCTTCGCGGGCCAGCGCCAGGCTGTCGCCGACGATGTCCGCCACCGTGTGGAAGATCTCCGGTGCCTGGTAATTGTGCGCCAGGATCACGGCGTTGCGCTCGCGCTTCAGCCGCAGGATCGCCTCGATATCGGGGGCGAGCGCCGGCCACTCAATCGCGGGGATGTGGCGGCTGACACGGGCGTAGAGATCCGGCAGCGGCAGGCCCGGAGCCGACATACGAGAGACGGGTGACACGGTCGCCGTCATGGCGTCCTCCATTATGCTCAGTTTGAGCATTGTGCCGTCTAACTTATGGGCGTCGGACCCGCCTGTCTAGATATGCTAGCCTTGAGCATAAATCTTTTGCGGCGCGGTGTTATGCTGCGCTGCGGAAACAAACGATGGCGAGCGACGATCGTCGGCTTGGGTCCGGCATCAGCGATGCGGGACGATATGTCGGTAGCCTGCAGAGACGTTTCTCGGAGGGATCTTAAATCGTGCAGGCGGGCAATCGACAGCAAACATGTTCAATGATAGTTTAAAAGACGAATCAATCTAGCATTCCTATGGCTCGATTTTCTACAATAAAATTCTAATAATGCAAGATTTTTTATTGCATATATTGATCTATCTTAAGAATAATTGTTATGTCTTTTGATTAACATTGCCGTTGCCGTTTGACAACAGATTCGTTTTTGTCTGGATTCAAGACGAAATGAGCAGCCAACCGAATATGGTGAAACACCCTGTCTGGTTCATTACCGGATGTTCAAGCGGTTTTGGACGCGCCATTGTGACAACTGCCCTCGCGCGAGGCTTCCGCGTTGTTGCGACGGCGCGGAAGCCAGCGGATCTGGAAAACATTCATTCCTTCGACGAAGATAAATTGCTTCGTGCAAAGCTTGACGTCACTTCAGATGTAGAGGTCGAGCGCGCCGTCGCGGAAGCTTACAATCGTTTTGCGCGCATTGATGTTCTCGTCAACAATGCGGGCTTCGGCTACTTCGGCGCGATCGAAGAAAGCGAGGAGTCCGCGGTCCGCGACATGTTCGAAGTGAATTTTTGGGGTCTGGCGCGTGTGACACGTGCCCTCTTGCCTGCCATGAGGGCACAGCGCGCAGGCCGCATCATCAATATATCGTCGATCGGCGGTTTACGCGGTGGTCCAGCGGTCGGTTACTATAACGCGACTAAATTCGCAGTCGAAGGATGGTCCGAAGCGCTTGCAGCGGAACTTCTCCCGTTGGGCCTCAAAGTGATGCTTGTCGAGCCGAGCGGCTTCCGAACCGATTGGGCAGGCCGTTCGGCTGCTGAAGCAACCACTTTGATCGATGACTATGCTGCCACAGCCCATGCTCGCCGGCAGCAAATCCGGAATGGAAGCGGTAAACAGGCCGGAGATCCTCTTCGCGCCGCCGCGGCGATCATCGACGCAGCATCTTCCGAGAACACGCCGATGCGCCTGCTGCTGGGCAATGTCGCTCTGGAAGGTGCCCGCGCGAAAATAGAGTCTTTGACGCGGGATGTTGAGACATGGGCCGACGTGACAAAGAGTGCCGATTTCCCGAATGAAAACACGACGGCACAATGACGTAGTGCAAACTCGGGCATCATCGACTCTCGCTTCAGAGCACGACGATGCCCGTCCGCTCAGCAGAAGGTCGCCGGATCCGGCCCGATCCGCCCGTCCGGCCGGTCGAGGGCGGCGATCTGCGTCATCTCGGTGTCGCTTAGTACGAAGTCGAACACCGAAACGTTCTCGACGATGCGCTCGGGCCGGGCGGTCTTCGGGATCGCCACGCAGCCGATCTGCACCTGCCAGCGGAGCACCACCTGGGCTGGGCTCTTGCCGTGGGACTTGGCGATGGCGACGATCACGGGGTCGTTCAGCTCCTTGCCCTGGCCCAGCGGGCTCCAGGATTCGGTCACGATCCGGTGACGGGAATCGTCGGCTCGCGGCTCCGCGCGCTGGAAATGCGGGTGTAGCTCGATCTGGTTCACGGCGGGTGTCACGCCGGTCTCACCGATCAGCGTGGCGATGTGCTCCGGCGTGAAATTCGAGACGCCGATCGACTTGGCGCGGCCTTCGTCGCGGATCTGGATCATCGTGCGCCAGCTCTCCACGAACAGGCGCCGCTGCGGGCACGGCCAATGGATGAGGTAGAGGTCGACATAATCTTGCCCCAGGCGCTTCAGGCTCTCGTCGAAGGCCTGGCGGGTCGCGTCGCGGCCCTGGCGGTCGTTCCACAGCTTGGTGGTGAGGAACACCTCCTCGCGCGGCACGCCCGCCTCCCGGATACCGCGGCCGACGCCCGCCTCGTTGCCGTAGGCGGCGGCGGTATCGATCAGCCGGTAGCCGGCCTTGAGCGCATGGCCGACGAGATCGGGCGCCTGCGCATCCGAGAGCTGCCAGCAGCCGAAGCCGATCTGCGGAATGCGGCGCCCGTCATTGAGGGGCAGGGTCGGGACGGTGACGACCATTCTGAAGACTCCGGTGAATCTATTCCCACAGGTTCATGGGGTTCGGACGCAGCGTCAACCAAGGCCGGAACGACCCGGATCGAGCACGAACCCGCGGTGAAGGGGCGCAGTCTGGACCGGATCTAAACCGCAAATGCTGGAGTTGGGACATTGCATTCCAGGCTGCGCCGCGCCGCCGAGCGTCGCGCATGGGCGGGATACCAGCATGACCGACGAAATTCCGACGAAGCCGTTCGCCAAGTCGCTTCCTTTGACCCGCCGTGCCGTCGTGGAAGGCTGCACGGTGGCGGGTGCGCTAGGAGCCCTCGGCTTCCGACCGGCTCCCGCAGCCGCGGCGCCCGGCGATCCCGCTCCGCAGACCATGCCGGTGCGGCTCACGATCAACGGCCAGCCGCGCGATCTGGTTCTCGACACACGCACGACCCTGCTGGATGCCCTGCGCGAAAACCTCGCGCTCACCGGCACCAAGAAGGGCTGCGACCACGGCCAGTGCGGCGCCTGCACGGTCCTGGTGGACGGCCGGCGGATCAATGCCTGCCTGACGCTCGCCGCCATGCACGAGGGCGACGCGATCACGACGATCGAGGGCCTGGCCTCCGGCGACAAGCTCCACCCGATGCAGGCGGCCTTCCTCGAGCATGACGGCTTCCAGTGCGGCTACTGCACCCCCGGCCAGATCTGCTCGTCGGTGGGCATGCTCAGCGAGGCCAAGGCCGGCTGGCCGAGCCACGTCACCGAGGACATCGCGGCGACGCCGAGCCTCAGCGACGCCGAGATCCGCGAGCGGATGAGCGGCAACATCTGCCGCTGCAGCGCCTATCCGAACATCGTCGCGGCGATCCGCGATACCGCCGCCAGCAACCTCTGAGGGGGCGGACATGAAGGCTTTCACCTACGAGCGTCCCGCCACCGTGCAGGATGCGGCCAAGCTCGCGGCCGAGCGGCCGAACGCCAAGTTCATCGCCGGCGGCACCAACCTGCTCGATCTGATGAAGCTCCAGATCGAGACCCCGGCGACGCTGATCGACGTCAACCGGCTGCCCCTCGACAAGGTCGAAGCGACGCAGGAGGGCGGCCTGCGCATCGGCGCGCTGGTGCGCAATTCCGACCTCGCGGCCGACCCGCGGGTCCGGAAGGATTACGCGGTCCTGGCGAAGGCGCTGCTCGCCGGCGCCTCGGGTCAGCTGCGCAACAAGGCGACCACCGCCGGCAATCTGCTCCAGCGGACGCGCTGCTACTATTTTTACGACACCGCGATGCCCTGCAACAAGCGCGAGCCCGGCTCGGGCTGCTCGGCGATCGGTGGGTTCAACCGGATCATGGCGGTGCTGGGCACGAGCGACGCCTGCATCGCCACCAACCCGTCCGACATGAACGTCGCGATGCGGGCGCTCGACGCCACAGTCGAGACCGTAGATCCAGCGGGCCAAGCGCGCAGGATCCCAATCGCCGATTTCCACCGGCTGCCAGGTGACACGCCGCAGATCGAGACCGACCTGCGCAAGGGGGAGATCATCACCGCGGTGACGCTGCCGAAGCCGGTGGCCGGCCAGCACATCTACCGCAAGGTCCGCGACCGGGCCTCCTACGCCTTCGCCACAGTGTCGGTGGCCGCGGTCATCGCGGGCGCCGAGGGAGGCAAGCCGACCACGGCGCGGCTCGCCTTCGGGGGGCTGGCGCACAAGCCCTGGCGCGTAGCTGAGGCCGAGGAGGCGCTGATGCGGACCGGCTCCGCCGATGCCGCCGCCGACGCCGTCCTGAAGGGCGCCCGCGGCTACGGCGCCAACGACTTCAAGATCCCGCTGACGCGGCGGACTCTGCGCGCCGTGATGGCGCAGGCGATTCGCGCGTAAAATCCAGCAAGGACTGACCCCATGGAGATGAACCAGCCGATCGGCCGGACGCCCCTCGACGACCGGCCCGATGGCCTCGTCGGCAAGCCGCTGGACCGCGTCGAAGGCCCGCTGAAGGTCACCGGGCACGCGCCCTACGCCTACGAGACCAAGGCGCTGAAGAACCCGGCCTACGGGTACATCGTGCCGGCCACCGTTGCGGCCGGCACGATCCAGGCGATCGATGCCGAGGCCGCCCGCCGGGCCCCGGGGACGATCCTGGTCCTGACCCATGAGAACGTGCCCGAGCAGGGCGAGAAGAAGGAGCAGGTCTGGCCGCAGCTCCAGGGCAAGGAGATCAAGTTCTACGGGCAGCCCGTGGCCTTCGTGGTCGCCGAGACCTTCGAGCAGGCCCGGGCCGCCGCGATGCTGGTCAAGGTCCGCTACGACGCGGCCAAGCCCAAGGCCCTACTCAAGGACAACATGGCGGTGGCCTACGAGCCGAAGCCCGTCAACTCGCCCCCGGATTCGAAGCTCGGCGACTTCGACGCCGCCTTTTCCGCTGCACCGGTGAAGCTCGACGTCGAATACACGACCCCGCCGCAGATCCACGCCCAGATGGAGCCGCACGCCACCATCGCGTCCTGGGAGGGCGACGGCGTGGTGCTGCACACGTCCAACCAGATGCCGAACCGCGGCCAGAAGGCCCTGGGCTCGGTGCTCAAGTTGGCGCCCGAGAAGGTGCGGATCGTCAGCCCCTATATCGGCGGCGGCTTCGGATCGAAGCTGCAGGTTCAGCCCGAGGCGACCTTGGCGATCCTGGCCTCCAAGGTGATCCGGCGGCCCGTGAAGGTCGCGATGACCCGGCAGCAGGAATTCCACGTCGCGACCCACCGCACCGACACGATCCAGCGGATCCGGCTCGGGGCCGACAAGGACGGAAAGCTCTCGGCGATCGGCCACGAATCCTGGTCCGACACCGCCGAAGGCGACGGCTTCTTCGAGACCTCGGCCAACGTCACCCGCTCGCTCTACGCGGCGCAGAACCGGGTCACGCGGCACCGCCTCGTCAACCTGAACATGCCGATCGCGTCATCGATGCGCGCGCCGGGCGAGGCCGTGGGGCAGCTCGCCTTCGAATGCGCCATGGACGAGCTCGCCGAGCATCTGAAGATCGATCCGATCGAGTTGCGGGTGCGCAACGAGCCCACCGAGGATCCCGAGAAGAAGGTGCCGTTCTCCACCCGCCAGCTCGTGCCGTGCATGCGCGAGGGCGCCCGCCTGTTCGGCTGGGACAAGCGTCAGGCGGCGGGCAGCCGGCGCGAGGGCAATTGGCTCGTCGGCATGGGCATGTCGGCGGCCGCCCGGCTCAACCCACTGATGCCGTCCTCGGCCAAGGTGCGGCTCGGGCCGGACGGCGTGCTGGTGGTCCGCATGGCGATGACCGATCCGGGCACCGGCACCTACACGATCTTGACGCAGATCGCCGGCGAGATGCTGGGCCTGCCTCCGAACCGGGTCCGGGTCGAGATGGGCGACACCGACTTCCCGTTCGCGGCGGGGTCCGGCGGCTCGTTCGGCGCCGGCTCGGCGGGCTCCGCGCTCTACGTCGCCTGCGACAACCTCCGGCAGGCGCTGCTGAAGGCGGGCGATCTCAACCCGGAAGGCGCGACGTTCCGGGATGGGGCGGTCACCTCTGGAAACCGCACCGAGTCGCTCACCGACCTCGCTAAGAATGGTTTGGAGGCGTCCGGCGAGATCAAGCCGGGCGAGATGAAGGAAAAATTCTCGCAGTACTCCTACGGCGCCCACTTCGCCGAAATCGGCGTCGATGCCGATACCGGCGAGATCCGCCTTCGAAGAATGTTGGGCGTTTTCACCGGCGGCCGCATCCTCAATGCGAAGACCGCGCGAAGCCAGGCGATCGGCGGCATGACCTTCGGCATCGGCGCGGCGCTGATGGAGGATGCGGTCGTGGATTCGCGCTACAGCTTCTTCGTCAACCACGACATGGCCGAGTACCACGTGCCGGTCCATGCCGACGTCCCGGTGATCGAGGCGGTGTTCCTGCCCGAGCTCGACGACAAGGCGAATCCGTTGAAGAGCAAGGGCCTCGGCGAGCTCGGCATCTGCGGCGCCGGGGCGGCGCTTGCCAACGCGATCTACAACGCCACCGGCATCCGGATCCGCGAATACCCGATGACCCTCGACAAGGTGCTCAAGGGTTTCGAGGATCAGGAGGGCCAGGCCCAGCGCCGGACCTGACGGTGGTCGCATCGGCGCCTGTCGCGACCCACGGTTGACGGACGGCGCGCCGATGCGGGACACCCGGGCAAAACCCTGATCCGGGGGACGCCCTTTGCCTGACGCCACACAGCCCGAACCTCGTGACCCGCCGGCCTGCTTCAACGCCGCCCGGTACTGCCTGGCCGAGAACGCGCGCCTGCGCCCCGACAAGACCGCCCTGGTGCTGGTCGGCGACGGCACCGCAAGCCGGCTCAGCTTCGCCGAGGTGGACCGGGCGGTGCGGAGCATCGCGGCGGGCCTTCTCGGGCTCGGGCTGAAGCCCGGCGACCGGGTGATGATCCGGATGGGCAACGAGGCCGATTACGTCCTGGTCTATTTCGGCGCGCTTGCGGCGGGCCTCGTGGCGCTGCCATCCTCGCCGCAGCTGACCGAGGGCGAGGCTGCGTTCCTGATGGAGAATTCCGGTGCGGCGGCCATCGTGGTCGGCGGCGGCTGCACGGTCCCGCCGGAGGCCCTGGGCAACCGGCTCCTGCTCGATGCCGCAGCCGTCGCCGCCCTCAAGGCGGGGCCGCCGCTACCCGATTACGCCGACACCGCCGCCGACGATCCGGCGATGCTGATCTACACCTCCGGCACCACCAGCCGGCCCAAGGGCGTGCTGCACGCCCACCGGGCCGCTTTCGGCCGCTGGCCGATGATCGAACACTGGATCGGGCTCACCGAATCCGACGTGATGCTCCACGCCGGCACCATGAACTGGACCTATACGCTCGGCGTGGGCCTGAGCGATCCCTGGTCGGTGGGCGCTACCGCGGTGCTCTACAACGGCCCCCGCGACCCTGCGGTCTGGCCGCGCCTGATCGCGGAATACGGCGCCACCCTGTTCGCCGCGGTGCCGACCCTCTACCGCCAGATCCTCAAATACGGCGACCTCGCCCACCACGACCTGTCGAGCCTGCGCCACGGCTGCACCGCTGGCGAGCCCCTGTCGGTGGAGTTGCTGGAAGCCTGGACCCGGGCGACGGGAAAGCCGCTCTACGAGGCCCTCGGGATGAGCGAGATCTCCACCTACATCTCCAGCGGCCCGACCATCCCGGTCCGCCCAGGCTCCCCGGGCCGGCCGCAGCCCGGGCGGCGCGTGGCAATCCTGCCTGTGGAGGGCCCGCCCGAGCCGTTACCCGCCAACGAGACCGGGCTGCTCGCCGTCCACCGCTCGGAGCCGGCGCTGATGCTCGGTTACTGGAACCGCCCCGACGAGGAGGCCGAGGTGATGCGCGGCGACTGGTTCGTCGGCGGCGACCTCGCCCGGCTCGATGCCGACGGCTACGTCTGGTTCGAGGGCCGCAACAACGACCTGATGAAGGCGATGGGCTACCGGGTCTCGCCGAACGAGGTTGAGGTCGTGCTCTCCGCCCACCCATCCGTGGCGGAGGTCGGGGTGGCCGAGTTGCCGGTGCGCGCCGACGTCTCGGTCATCTGCGGCTTCGTCGTGCTCCAGCCCGGCGCCGTGCCCGACGCGGCAGATCTGCTCGCTTGGTGCGAGAGCCGGCTCGCCGCCTACAAGCGCCCGCGGGAGATCCGCTTTCTCGACGCGCTCCCCCGGACCGCCAACGGCAAGGTGCAGCGCAAGCGGCTGGTGGATGCCGCGGGGTAACGGGGTTCGTCTTCTGCGATGCGTGAGGCGCCCCGACGCTCGTACTGGCGCTGTCATTCACACGGCGCGAAGCGGATCATCCGTGGTCAACAGCGCATGCGGTCCAGTGATGATACGCGCCGTCCTTCCCCCTTGCGCCGCGGCCTACACAGGTTTCGACCGTAACCGCTTCACGCCGTTGGCGCATAAGGCGCGGGTCCCCTCTCCGGTACGGGCTAGCGGATTCACATATCGCGTTCGGCAGTAAGCGCTAGAGACACCGCGCTTTCTCCCCTCCCCCTTGTGGGGAGGGGTCAGGGGTGGGGGTGGTGCCGAATGAGGCTCAGTGGTGCCTTCTGCACCACCCCCACCTCCAACTCCTCCCCACAAGGGGGAGGAGAGCGCGTTCCGCCTTCCAGACGACGATGTGTGAACATCGTAGCCGGTGCGGGAGAGGGACAGGTATGTGCTCCTGTTCCCGACCCTAACTCGTCTGCGACGACCGAATAGCGCAGCCCGGTTCAGAGCGTCCCGATCAGCACGAGCAGCATCGTCGTGGCGACGGTGGTGCTGATGAAGCCGCAGAGGGCGGCCGCGAAGGACGGGCCGGTGCGGGTGGCGCTGGCGGTGTCGAGGTCGGACGACAGCAGGGCGGTGGTCATCGGCGCATAACCTTGTCGGCGACGTGCGTCGCTTGTGTGGGGATGATGCTGCGGGGTCTGAACGTATGAGGTGCGCGGACGCACCCGGTCAGTCGCAACGATTGATTTTCTTGGCGATGCGGAGGCCGCGCAGCTCACTGCGGAGGTCGATGGCCACCACGCCCTCGCCGCAGCGCTCGAAGGCGTCGCGGGCGTCGTCGTAGCGGTCACCAACCTCGTCCAGCGTGTCGCAGACGCGGTCGTGATTACCCAGACGCGCCTCCTGGCGCGCCTGGAAGCGCAGGGCATTGGCCTCGTCGACCTTGCGCTGGGCCTCCAGGCACGCCGGCAGGGCCAGCGCCGAGGAGGTCAGAGCGAGGATCGCGAAGGCCCCGGCGAGCGCCGTTTTGGCGAGGCCGGAAGGGAGCAGAGAGGCCGAACAGGCACTCACGGGCTGACTCGCGTATCGGTTTCTGGTGCAGCCCCGCGGACGGGGGTGGCGGGTGTCTCGGGGGTGGAGCGCATCCATCCCCTGTCTGTCCGCTCAAACGGTGAAGCTGCTGTGAAGGTTCCGGCCCGGCTACGCCTTCCGGCGGAGGCGCGAGGTGAGGATTGCTGAGAGGCCGACGGGGGCCGGCCCCATCGGATCGACCCCGACATCGTACTGTTTCGGCATCGGCTTGAGCTTGCCGTGGCTATGCCCGTGCAGGTTGAGCGCGCCCTTGCCCATCCCGTTCCAGGTGCGGAACGCGTAGTGGCAGAGCACCACCATCCGGTCTTCGACCAGCAGTTCCGCGTAGTGGCGCACCGAGGCCCAGCCGGGGGCCTGGAGCGTGTCGGCCCCGTCATTGTTGCCGACGATCAGATGCTTCTCGCCGTTGAGCCCGTCGAGGATCTCGCGGATCCGCGCCCCGCTCGGGCCGAGGGCGAAATCGCCGAGGTGCCAGACCGTGTCGGTCGGCGCCACCGCGCCGTTCCAGGCGGCGATCAGGCCGGCATCGTGGGCGTCGAGATCCGGATACGGCCGGTGGTCGAAGCGCAGGGCGCGTGGGTCGCCGAAATGGGTGTCGCCCGTGAAGAAGATGGCCACGCGTTCGCTCCGTGCGGTGTTCGACCCGCCTTTTTAGTCGCTGGATACCCGGATCGGCGGTCCGGCAATCACGCCCCGGACCGGCAGGGACCGGTGCCGGCATCCGCCGCGTAGGCGCTGATGATCGCGGCCAGTAAGCCGGGAAAGCGGGTCTCCACCTCGTCCCAGCGCGAATGGTTGCGCATCTCGACGCCATGGCGCTCGCTCCGGATCAGCCCGGCCTCGCGGAGCACCTTGAAATGCATGGACAGCGACGATTTCGGGATGACCCGATCCCCGAGCGCGGAGACCGCCGAGCAGGCCTCGACGCAACCGGCCGTCATGATCTTGGCGAAGATCGCCGCGCGGTTCGGATCCGACAGGGCGTGCAGGATCGCCTCGGGTTGGACGTCCTCGATCGCGGGGTGAACGAACGGCCTCATGATTTCCGCATGTGGGGGCTTGAACCGCGCTTCGTTAGTTCCGAAGTTCTGAACTATGGGACTTAGGTTGCTATTCCGGCGCCTGTCCCGGCCAAAGGTTAGCACAGATGTCGAAGCTCGCAGGCAAGGTCGCCGTCGTGACCGGCGCGTCGAAGGGGATCGGGGCCGCCATCGCCAAGGGATTGGCGAAAGAGGGGGCGGCGGTCGTGGTCAATTACGCGTCGAGCAAGGCGGGCGCGGAGGCCGTCGTCGCCGCCATCACCGCCGCCGGCGGCCGGGCGGTCGCAGTCCAGGGCGACGTGTCCGACGCCGCGCAGGCGCAGGGGTTGATCGAAGCGGCGGTGAAGCAGTTCGGCAAGCTCGACGTGCTGGTCAACAATTCCGGCGTCTACGAATTCGCGGCGCTGGAGGAAATCACCGAGGCCCATTACCGCCGGCTCTTCGACGTCAACGTGCTGGGCGTCCTGCTGGCGAGTCAGGCGGCCTCAAAGCATCTCGGCGAAGGCGGGACCATCATCAACATCTCGTCGGCCATCACCCATGTGCATACGCCGTCCGCGGCGGTCTATGCCGGGACCAAGGGCGCCCTCAACGCGGTCTCGGGCGTCCTCGCCAACGAGCTGGCGCCCCGGAAGATTCGCGTCAACACCGTCAGCCCGGGCTTCGTGGTGACCGAGGGTACGCATACGGCCGGGGTCGTCGGCTCCGACATGGAGACCAGCCTCGTCGCGCAGACGCCGCTGGGCCGCGCCGGCCAGCCGGACGACATCGCCGGGGTCGTCGCCTTCCTCGCCTCCGATGACGCCCGCTGGCTGACCGGCGAGGTGATCACGGCGAGCGGCGGCATCCGCTGAGGCCGTGAGGCGCGCCCGCGCGGGCTGCCCTGGAGGCACCCGGGCGGGCCGGACATCGCGCCCGGTTGACGCCCGCGCTCACCGGCGCGAAGCCTGCGACCGAACAAACATGAACCGGCGGGGAGCGCGGCGATGCTGGGGACGGTCGGGTTCGCGTTCCTGGCGGGGCTCCTGTCGGTGCTCTCGCCCTGCGTGCTGCCGCTGGTGCCGATCGTGCTCGGGACCGCGGCGTCCGAGCATCGCCTCGGGCCGGTGGCCCTGGCGCTGGGCCTCGCCATCTCCTTCACCGCCATCGGCCTGTTCGTGGCGACGATCGGCTTCTCCATCGGGCTCGACGGCGACGTGTTCCGCAGCGCCGGCGCGGTGCTGCTGGTGATCCTCGGCATCGTGCTGATGCTGCCGCGGCTTCAGGCGCAGGTCGCGACGGTCGCGGGGCCGGTGGGGGCCTGGGCGGAAGAGCGGTTCGGCGGCTTCCGGTCCGGGGGCCTGTCCGGGCAGTTCGGCGTCGGGCTGCTGCTCGGGGCGGCCTGGAGCCCCTGCGTCGGGCCGACCCTCGGGGCCGCCTCGCTGCTGGCGGCACGGGGCGAGCATCTCGGGAGCGTGGCGCTGACGATGCTGGCCTTCGGGATCGGCGCCGCCGCGCCGCTGATGCTGCTCGGGTTCGTCTCCCGGGAGGCGCTGATGCGCTGGCGGGGCGGGCTCGCCACGGCCGGCAAGGGCATCAAGGCCGCCCTGGGAGCCGTGATGGTGGTGCTCGGCCTCCTGATCCTCACGGGCACGGACAAGCGCGTCGAGGCTGCGGCGGTCGCTGCGTCGCCGGACTGGCTCAACGCGGTGACCACGCGTTACTGATATCCGGAACGGAGTCCCGCGATGACCGACGCCCCACGCCTGACCAGTCTCGCCCATGGCGGCGGCTGCGGCTGCAAGCTCGATCCGGCGATCCTGCGCCGGCTCCTGTCCGAGCAGCCGGCCGCCGGGCCGTTCGAGCGCCTGCTCGTCGGCAACGAGACCTCCGACGACGCGGCGGTCTGGGAGCTGGACGACGGCACCTGCGTGATCGCCACCACCGACTTCTTCACCCCGATGGTGGACGATCCCGTCGATTTCGGCCGGATCGCCGCGACAAACGCGATCTCGGACGTCTACGCCATGGGCGGAAAGCCGATCTTCGCCCTGGCCATCCTCGGCATGCCGGTGGGTAAGATCGAGCCCGCGATCGTCGCGAGCATCCTGCGGGGCGGCGCGGAAAAATGCGCCGAGGCCGGGATCCCGGTGGCGGGCGGCCATTCCATCGACACGCCGGAGCCGATCTACGGCCTAGCGGTGATCGGCACCTGCCGCCGGGAGGCGGTGCGGCGCAACGCCGATGCGCTGGCCGGGGATGCGGTGATCCTCACGAAGCCGCTCGGCGTCGGCGTCTATTCCGCGGCGATCAAGCGGGACGCGTTGGACGAGGCCGGCTACCGCGACTTCATCGCCACCACCACGCGGCTCAACACCATCGGCATCGCGCTCGCTGCCGAGCCGTCCGTGCACGCGCTCACCGACGTGACCGGCTTCGGCATCCTGGGCCACGGGCTCGAGATCGCCCGCGGCGCCGGGCTGACCTTTGCGCTCGAGGCCGGCGCGCTGCCGTTCCTGCCCCGCGCCGAGGCGCTGGTGCAGGAGGGCTTCGTCACCGGCGCCTCGCACCGCAACTGGAACGCCTTCGGGGCGGAGGTCGATCTGCCCGCGGGTTTCCCCGACTGGCGCCGCCACCTGCTCACCGACCCGCAGACCTCCGGCGGCCTGCTGGTGACCTGCGCGGCGGCCCAGGCGGATGCCGTGCTCGCGCGCATCCGGGACGCCGGCTACGCGGCGGCGACCCGGATCGGCCGGATGGCGGCCGGCCCCGCCCGCATCCGCGTCGACGGCTGATGGGGCACGGGACCGGAGGGGCAATCTTTTTCATCCTTCGCGCGCAGAGTGCCGGTCCCGCCCGACCCGCGAACCGACCTTGACCAACGCCGCATCCCCACCGCCCGCCCACGGCGTCGCCGGCTGGCCGTTCGGATCTGCCGCCCCCGGAGCCGCCCGGCCGACCGCGCTGCCGGATGGACGCCCTTGGCCGCGGATCCGCATCGTCACCATGATGACGGCGGGCGCAGAGGCGGGCGGGACCGTCGCGTCTGTCCTGCGCCAGGATTACCCGGAGCTCCGGCACGACCTCGTGCCACCGGGTTTTTCGGGGCGTTCCCACATCCAGAAGATCTTGGCCGAGCCCGGATGCGACGCCCTGCTGTGGCTGCGCCCGGGCGATCTTTTGGCCCCTGGTGCCCTCACCGCCATGGCCCTGGAGGCCGCCCTGACCGGCGCGGTCGCGGTGGCGGGCCTGCGGGTGCTGTTCGCTGAAACGGTCCTGGGATTGGACATCCCGGGGCTCACGGCCTCCGACGCGCCGGGCGGCGTGCCGTTCACCGGCGGCGAGGTGCTGTGGATACGCGACGCCCTGCGGGCTCATGTCGTGCTCCACGCTGAGGGCCACTTGGACGCGTCAGCCACCTGGTCGGCGCTGCCGGAATCCGCCCGCGGACGCATCGGCCGCCCTGTATTACTCCAGCGCGTGAGCGAGGCGCCGGCGGCGGCGAAGAGCCTGTCGATCGTCTCCCTCACCGGCACGGGCACCCAGGGCGGCGCCGGTGTCGCCCAGAGACGGTTGGCCGACGCGCTGGCGCTGGCCGGCCACCGGGTGACGGGCGTCGCCCTGAGCGACCGGCCGGAAGCCGCCGAATGGACCGATGATTTTCCAGGGGCCGAGGCGGCGACCCCCGACCTCATTCTGGCCGGCAACCTGCACGGCGCCACTCGCAGCCTCGATGTCGTCGGGCGGCTCGCCCGGCGCGGCCCGGTGGCGTTGGTGCTGCACGACCTGTTCCCGCTCACCGGCCGCTGCTGCCATCCCCGCGACTGCACCCGCGCCGCCACCGGCTGCGACGCGTCATGCCCCGGCCCGGACGAGTATCCCCAACTCGCCCCCGGGCGGATCGCGGGCATGCATGCCCGCAAGCGCGCCGTGCTGGCCGACCCCACCGGGCCGTGGCTGCTGGCGAATTCCGACTGGACCCTGGCCCGCACGCGGGAGCTGGCCCCTTCCGACACGCCGGCCACAAAAATCCGGCTCGCCTTCCCGACGGCGACCTTCCGGTCCGGCGACCGCACGGCCCTGCGCCGCCGCCTCGGCCTGCCGGAGGGGGACGTGCTGATCCTGATCTCGGCCGTGATCGTCGACGGACCCGACAAGGGCTTTTCGGATCTGCGCACCGCGCTCCAGGCGGTGGCGCGGCCGGGCGTCGGCGTCGTGGCGATCGGCCGCCTCGACGATCCGGCCCGGCTCGGCGTCCCGAACCTGTTCGCGCCGGGGCTGATCGCCGACGAGGCGACTCTAGCCGCCTGGTACGGCGCCTGCGACCTCCACGTCACCGCGAGCCGCCACGAGACCCTCGGCCAGACCCCGATCGAAGCCGGGCTGTGCGGCGTGCCGACCCTGGCGTACCGCACCTCCGGCCTGACCTCCGCGGTGATCGACGGTGTGTCCGGCCGCCTCGTCCCGGTGAAGCTCGGCGCCCTGGCCCAGGCGCTGGCCGAGCTGGTGAAGGATGGAGCAGCCCGGGCGCGGCTCGGCGCCTTCGCGCGGATCGCCCTGGAGAACCGCCACAGCCCAGCCGCCGCCGCCCTGTCGCTCGATGGTCTGTTTCGGGATCGCGGGCTCCTCGCCGACACCGCGCGGCCGAGCTTCGCCCCCGCCATGCTCGGCCATTTCCCGTTCGCGGCCCAGATTCAGCCCGGCGCCACCGGCACCGTGCCGGCGGCCTCCCGCCCCCTGGTGCGGCGGCTGCGGCGGGCGAAGCAGATGGTCCTCGGCCGGCGCATGCCGCTGTTCGTGCGCCGCTGCCTCTACCTCGCCGGCACCCTGCGGCGGAGCGTTTCGTGACGCCCGGCGCCAAGCGGATCTATCTCGACCAGACCCATCTGCGGTCCCACGTCACCGGGATCGAGCGGATCACCCTCGACCTGTTCGCCCCCGACCGGCTGGCGCCTCACGATGTCGTCCCGGTCACCAGCGGCTCGCTGCCCGGGATGATCGCCGAGCAGCAGATCGGCCTGCCGCTGCGAGCGCTGCGGGACCGGGATGCGCTGTTCCTGTTCCCGGGCTTCCCGCCCGGGCCGCTCTGCGCGGTCGCGGCCGCGCGCTGTCTGCTCTACGTCCACGACACGTTCCTGCTCGACCGGCCGGAGGATCTGAGCCTGAAGAGCCGGCTCTACATGAGCCCGAGCTTCGCCCGGGCGCTGCGCTGGTGCCCGAACCTGTTCGTCAACAGCCGCACCACCGGTGAAGCCGTCCGGGCCGTCTGCGCGCCCGGGGCCCGGGTCGCGCTGCTGCGCCCGTCCGTGCGCGACGCCTTCGGCCTCGGCGACCTGCCGGGACCGGCCTCCTACGCCCCGGGCGCGCCGCTGAAGATGCTGGCGATCGGCACCATCGAGCCGCGCAAGGATTACCCGGCCTCGCTGGCGCTGACCGCCGCCCTCAACCGCGCCGGGATCCCGGCGGAGCTGCATCTGGTCGGCCGGGTAGGCTGGGGCCGCCACGCCTTCCTGGACGATCCACCGCCCTTCCTGCACCGCTACGGCTACCTGTCGGACGCGGATCTGCGGGATCTCGCCGGTTCCTGCCACCTGCTGCTCTCGACATCAAAAGCGGAGGGGCTTGGGCTACCGCTGCTCGAGGTCCAGCATGGCGGCCTGCCGGTGGCGGCGCCGGACGCGCCGGTGTTCCGCGAGGTGCTGGGCGCGTCCGGCCTGCTGATCCGCCCCGAGGCGCCCGAGGCCGCCGCCGCGGCGCTGGGGGCCTGGATCCGGGACGGCGGCCGGGACCGGGCGGCGGCCGCCAGCCGCGGGAACGTGGCGCGCTGGAACGACGCCGCTTCCGGGGACCGGGAGCGCTTCCAGCACTTCCTCGCGGGCGAGTCCGCGGCCTACGCGGCACCGGGTGCGACGATTCTCGCGTGAGTCTGTTTACGTAGTCCCCAACAATTCCAGGCCTGTTAGCGCCACAAAATCGTGACAGAGCGTTCTCGTTCTGTAAGCAAGATCTACAGGAAGCCTGCTGTAGGGTCTGGTTCAAGGCGAGAGTACTGGTCCGGTACGCCGATTGCTGCCGTGTCGAGGACGACACCGCCTCGGTCGAGGCCCTGTCCCGGAACGGCACGGTGGTGACCGAAACGGGGACGGGCGCGGGCGTGCGGTGGAGGATGGCACCGGCCGTCCTCCGACAGGTCAGGGAGCGAGGCGCATGTTCGACTTCTCGACACGCATGAGCGGCGAGCAGCCCGTCCGCATGGTGCTGCCACAGGTGGAATCCGGTCCGGAGGCGCGCGTGATCCTGCGCCGCCTATGGCGGGGCAGCGGCTTCATCGTGCTGGGCGGCCTGTTCATGGTTGCGGTTGCGGTGGCGCTGCTTGGCCTGATCCCGCCGCGCTACACCTCCTCCATTCAGGTGCTGGTCGATCCGAGCGACCTGCGGGTCGTCGAGAACGACGTGAACGCCCGCCAGCCCCAGGCCGATAGCGGCGTCTCCATCGCCGAGAGCCAGGTGCGGGTGATCCAGTCGGACAACGTCCTGCGCCGGATCATCGCCAATCTCCATCTCGACCAGGACGAGGAGTTCGTGCTCCCGGACGGCAACAACCCGACGCTCGCCTGGATCAAGGGCGCGCTCGGCATGCTGCCCCCGGCCGCGAGCCGCGACCCGGTCAACATCGCCCTCGACACCCTCCAGACCAAGCTCAGCGTCCGCCGGGCCGAGCGGACCTTCGTGATCGACGTATCCGTGCAGTCGCGCGACCCCGAGAAGGCCGCCAAGATCGCCAACGCGATCGGCGACGCCTACTTCGCCGAGGAGAGCGCCGCCCGCACCGACACTGCCCGCCGCGCCTTCGACGCGCTCACCGGTCGTCTCGGCAGCCTGAAGCGCGACGTCGAGCAGGCGGAGGGCGAGGTCGTGCGCTACCGCGAGGCCCACAAGCTCGTGGCCTCGAGCGGCCGGCTGCTCACAGACCAGCAACTCGGCGACCTGAACCAGCAGCTCGTCACCGCCTCGATCAAGACCGCGGAGGCGAAGTCGCGCCTGGACCAGGCCCGCAAGATGCGCTCCTCGGATCCGAGCACGGCCCTGCCGGAGATGCTGCAATCCCTGGAGATGCAGGCGCTGCGGCAGCAATACGCGACGCTCTCGCGCAACACCGCCGAGCTCGCCACCCGCCTCGGCGAGCGCCACCCGGCCATGGCCGAGCAATACGCCCAGCAGCGCGACCTCCAGCGCCTGATCCAGCGCGAGAAGGAGCGGATCATCGACACGACCCAGAAGGATTACGACCGGGCCGCGGCCAGCGAGGCGGCGATCCGGGCCAATCTCGACCGGGTGAAGACCGAGACCGTGAGCAGCGATCGCGCCTATGTCGGCTTACGCGAGTTGGAGCGGACGCTCGATGCCCGCCGGGGCGTCTACGAGGCCTATCTGAAGCGTGCCCGCGAGGCGAGCGAGCAGGAGCGGCTGAATACGACCAACGTCCGGATCATCTCGGTGGCGACCCCGGCCCGGCAGCGGACCTTCCCGCCCTCGCCGAAGATCGTGCTGCCGGTGGCCCTGGTGCTCGGCCTGCTGCTCGGCGGCGCCATCGCGCTGGCGCTCGGCGCCGACAGCGATCGCCGGCGGATGCGCCGCGCCGCCATCCGCCCCGGGACCAGCTTCCGGGCCGCCGATGCGTGATGTCGAGGCCCCGGTTCCGGTCGATCCCGCGGCGGTCTGGCTCGACCAAGATGCCCCGGAGCCGTCCGCCGCGGGCGCGGTGGCGGTGCCGTCCACGACCGTGCGGCTGTTCGGCTACAGCTTCCACACCGGCACCGCGGCGGCGATCGTGGACTCGGTTGCGGCGCGGTACGCGGACGGGCCGCGGACGATCGTCACGGCCAATGTCGACCATGTCGTCCAGCTCGCCGAGGATGCGGATTTCCGCGGGGCCTACGCACGCGCCGCGGCCCGGACTCTCGACGGCATGCCGTTGGTCTGGCTCGCCCGTGCGGCGAGCGGCCGGCCGGCCGTGCGGATCACCGGCCACGACCTCCTGGCCTGCGTGCTGGCCGACCCGCCGCCCTTCGCCCGCCGGGTGTTCTTCGTCGCCGCCCGCCAGGACGCCGCCGACACGCTGACCACCCGTCTCCAGGCCGCCGGCCTCCCGGACGGCGCCGTGGCGAGCGCGGTGCCACCCTTCGGCTTCGAGGACGACGAAGCCTACGGCCGCGCTCTTGCCGAGCGGATCCGCGCCCACGGCACCACCCTGCTGGTGATGGGTGTCGGCGCGCCGAAATCCGAGATCTGGGTCGACCGCCGGGGTCGAGCGCTCGGCAGCCCGGTGGTGTTCTGCGTCGGCGACGCCCTCTCGGTGGCGGCGGGCTGCCTGCCCCGCGCCCCCTGGCTGATGCAGCGGCTAGGCCTCGAATGGGTCTTCCGCTTCCTCTGCGCCCCACGGCGGCTGTTTCGCCGCTACTTCATCGAGTCCTGGCGCTTCATCGGCATCGCCGTGCGGGACCGGGTTTCGGGCTGGCGGGATTGAGCAGGCGGGCCGGCGTGAAAATAGCCCTTCGCAATGGATCCGTTGCTGGGATCGCCCGCACGGCGTAACCTCGCCTCATGACCACGTCCTCTGCGCTCAAGACGACGCTGACGATCCGGAGCCTCGATGGGCAGGTGACGGAGCGTCTGCGCGTCCGAGCCGCCCGGAATGGCCGTTCGATGGAAGCGGAAGCGCGTGCCATTCTCGCGACGACGCTTGCCCCAGGGGGCGACGATCCGTCGAACCTCGCCGAAGCGATCCGCCGCCGTGTCGCCCCTCTCGGCGGAATCGAACTGGACGAGCATCCGGCCGTCACGATCGCCGAGCCGCCCGCCTTCGGGCGATGATCGTTCTCGCCACTAATGTCATCTCGGAGATGATGCGATCGGAGCCGCACCCGGCCGTTCTCGCCTGGGTCGCAGCACAGCCGAGGACGACGCTCTACACAACCAGCATCAACCGCGCTGAAATCCTCTACGGCGTTGCCGCCCTGCCGCCCGGACGACGGCGGGACAGCTTCCATACAGTGGTCACGGCGATCTTCTCGGAAGACTTTGCCGGCCGGGTTCTGCCCTTCGGCGATGCGGCGGCCGAGCACTATGCCCGAATCGTCACCACCCGCCGCGCCGCCGGCACGCCGATCGAGGGCTTCGATGCGCTCATCGCCGCCACGACAGTTGCAGAGGGCTTCCGCATCGCGACCCGCGACGTCGGCGGCTTCGCGGGATGCGGACTTGAGGTCATCGATCCTTGGCACGCACCAGCCGCTTAAGACGGTTACTGAAAGCGCGTCGCACAATCGTGCCCGCCCATCGCTCGACCGTCCTACGCAAACAGCTCCGGTCGCCGCAATTGCAGTGCGAACAGCAGCAGCAGCGACTTCATGTCGGTGAGCGCGCCGCGGCGGGTCATCGCCACCAGTTCCGAGAGCGGGATCTCGTGGACCGCCACCGCCTCGCCCTCGGCGGCGAGGCCGCCCCCGGCGCCCGTGCGGTCGGATTCGGCGTAGGCCGCCAGGAACAGGTCCATCCGCTCGGTTGAGATGCCCGGCATGGTCCAGGCGCTGGCCACGAGATCGAGATCGCCCAGCCGCAGCCCCGTCTCCTCGGCGGCCTCGCGCCGGACCTCGTCCTCGGGAGCCCCGTCGTCGAGGAGGCCCGCCGGCACTTCGACATGGCTCGGCGGGCCGCCGGAATAGAGCACCGGCGCCCGGAACTGCGAGACCAAGGTCGCGACCCTCCGGACTGGGTCGTAGGGCAGGACCGCGACGGCCCGGCCGTGATCTTCCATCTCGCGGGTGATGCGCGTGCCGTCGTCCTGCATCACCTCGGCCACGAGGTACCGGGCCCACCCCTCATGCACGAGGCGCACGCCCCCGATCCGCGGTGCCATGCCGTCTCCGCCTCATCTCTGGGAACGGGACCGATCGCTCAGGAATGCGGCGGCTTCACGGAGGCCGTCATGCGGAAGCACAGGCGGTCGCCATCCCGCTCGGCCGAATCGAGCCGAGCGCCCTCCTCGCGGACGAGGTTGGGGATGTCGATCATCGCCATCGGATCGGTGCAGGTCACCACCAGGACCCGCCCAACGCCGAGCGCGCGCAGGGCCTTGCGGGTGCGCAAGACCGGGAGCGGGCATTTCAGCCCCGTCAGGTCGAGTTCGACGCTCTCCGCCTGATCATCCAGCAAACGAAGGGCTCCCGAGCCGGCCTCTCTACCACTCGTGATAGCCGAAGAGCGGGCCGTTGTACGTGTCCGGCGCGAACACATAATAGGTCGGGCCGTAATAGCCGTATTCCATGTTGCGGCCCGGGGTCGGCGCGTAGGCGTAGCCGTAACCGAACGGCACCGGATAGCCGTACTCGCCGTAATAGCTGTATTCCGGCCGGACGACCCGGGCCTCTGCGGCGATCCCGGCCCCCACGGCCGGGCGATCGACCGGGGCGGCGCGCGGGGCGCGATACGGGCCGAGATCCGCCGCGGAGCAGACGCTGCCGGCGGTCACGAAGGCTGCGATGCCGGCCATGCGAGCGGCGGAGAAGCGGGTCATGGCGTCGGTCTCCTCGACAAGGCGATGCGGCCTCGGAGGGATCCGATAGCGTGGCCGGCGGCAGGATAGCCTTGTCGGCCTTGTACGAAGCTTGCGGCGCACGTCTAAGATGCGGCGGATCGCAGGCCCTACCCGCGGCCGCGCCCGAAAGTCCGCAACCGAAAACTCCCGGTCTCATGGAGACCGGGAGCGTCTATTCGGTGCGGATCAAGGCTTACCAGCCGTAATCGTAATAACCGTAGGCCGGGGCGTAGCCGTAAGCCGGATAGGCGTAGCCGCCGACCGGGGCGTAGCCATAGGCCGGGTAGCCGTAGCCGCCATAATAGCCGTAGCGGGGGGCAGCACTGGCCGCCAGCGCACCGCCGATGATGCCGAGGGCGGCGCCGGCCGCCACTGCGCCGGCGACCCGGCCGCCATAGCCGCGACGGTAGCCGTAGCCGCCGTAATAGCCGCGGCGCCAGCCGACGGTGTCGACGGCGGCGTTCTGGCCGCCGAGCTGCACGGCGCTCTGTGCCGGCAGCGGAGCCGCCTCGGCGGCGGTGAACGAACCGGCGATCATGGCCAGGGCCGAGGCGCCGGCGACGACGGATGTGGTGATGCGGGACATGGACACCTCCTCCACGCGCTGAACGATCGGCGTGTGAACTGTCAGGTATCGCACTTCGTTCCAGCCTACGGTGCGCGGCCGCACGGCGCCCCGAATCAACGGGTTAGAACACGCATTCCGTGAAGGCCGGGCGCACGCAGGCGCCCCAGCGGCCCTCGTAATCGGCGAGCAGATCGTCGGCCCGGGTGCGCCCGGCGGTGACGATCGCCTCGAGGGGCTGGAGGTAGATGGTCTCGTCCCGGCCCTCGGCGTCGCGGCGGGCCCGGGCGCGCAGGCCCGAGCGGGCGATGGCGAGCGCCTCGGCAGCCACGGCCCCCAGGGTTGTGTTGGCGACCGGGGTGGCGAGGCCGAGGCGCGGCGCGGTGGCCCGGGCGGCCTCGCGGTTGGCTTGGCTCCAGCCCTTCACCAGGTCGAGGGCGGCGTCGAGTGCCGCCTCGTCGTAGAGCAGCCCGGCCCAGAACGCCGCCTGGGCGGCGATCATGCCGGGATCGCCGACATCCGAGCCGCGCATCTCCAGGAAGCGCTTGAGCCGGACTTCGGGGAAGGCCGTGGAGGCGTGGTTGGCCCAGTCGGCCACCGTGGCGTACTCGCCCGGGAGCTGTGCCAGCTTGCCGGCCATCAAGTCGCGGAACGAGGCCCCCGAGACGTCGTGATAGATGTCGCCGCGCTTGACGAAATACATCGGCATGTCGAGCAGCCAGTCGACATAGGCCTCGTAGCCGAAGCCGGCTTCGAACGCGAAGGGTAGCATGCCGGTGCGGTGGGGATCGGTGTCGCGCCAGATCTCCGAGCGGCGGGACAGGAAGCCGTTGGGCCGCCCGTCCGTGAACGGCGAATTGGCGAACAGGGCGGTCGCCACCGGCTGGAGCGCCAGGGAGGCGCGCATCTTGCGCACCATGTCGGCCTCGGAGGCGAAATCGAGATTCACCTGCACGGTGGCGGTGCGCAGCATCATGTCGAGGCCGAGCGAGCCGACCTTCGGCATGTAGCCGGCCATGATCTTGTAGCGGCTCTTGGGCATGACCGGGGTCTCGTCCCGGCGCCAGCGCGGGCTCATGCCCAGCGTCAGGAAGCCAATGTCGAGGGGGTCGGCCGCGCGCTTGGTCGCGGCGAGATGGGTGGCGAGCTCGGAAGCGGTGCCGTGCACATCCGGCAGCGCCGCCCCGGACAGCTCGAACTGCCCGCCCGGCTCGATCGAGATCGCCCCGCCCTCCTCCGCCGAGAGGCCGATGATGTTGCCGAGATCGAGGATCGGCTCCCAACCGGTCTCGCGGGCGAGCCCCTCCAGGAGGGCGCGGATGCCGCGCGCGCCGTCATAGGGCACGGGCTCGCGGCTCTCCCGGTAGAACGGGATCTTCTCGTGCTCCGTGCCGATGGCGAATCGCTCGCGCGGCTTCTCACCGGCGGCGAACCACTCGATCAGCTCGGCACGCGTCGTGAGCGGCGTGATGTCGTTGCTGTCGCGCGCCATGCGCTGCCTGCCCGTGCCTGTGAGATCGTCGCTTGGGATAGGAGCACACCGGAAACCTCCGGCGCGTCCGTCCTGTTCAACCCCGCCCGCGAGCGAAGGCCGGACGGACACCCGCGCCGGCTCCAAGAGCGCGGTGCGGGCGACATCCGTCCTGGGACATAATCGAGGCGTCGGGAACCGACAACGCGGCGCCATGGACCGGGGGACCCGTTCGCCCCGGTTCGGCGGTACAATCCCCCAGCCCACCGCTCTCATGTGCGCCGGCACACATCGTTCCAGCCGACACCAGCCTCAGCGCGCGTCGCCCAGGACCGCCTGGACCAGGGTCAGCACCGCCACGGCAGCGGTGTCGGCCCGCAGGATGCGCGGCCCGAGGGACAGGGCGACGGTGTAGGGCCGAGCCCGGATCGCCGTGCGCTCCTCGTCCGAAAACCCGCCCTCCGGCCCGACCAGGACGGCCAGCGGCGGCGGCGCCGCGGGATCGGCGGCCTCGCGGAGCGCCCGGACCGGATCGCTCACCGGCGCGTCCTCGTCGCAGAACACCAGCAGCCGCTCGGGGGCGAGGCCCGCGAGCGCCGGGCCGAGCTTTTCCGGCTCGGGACAATCCGGGATCGCCAGGATGCCGCATTGCTCCGCGGCCTCGACGGCGTTGGCGCGCAGGCGGTCCATGTTGATCCGCTCGCCCTGGGTGTAGCGGGTGATCACCGGCCGGATCGTCCCGGCCCCCATCTCCACCGCCTTCTGGGCGAGGTAATCGAGCCGCGCGCTCTTCAGGGGCGCGAACAGGTAGTGCAGGTCGGCCCGCGGCGTCTGCGCGCGGGTGCGTTCGGCGACATGGAGGTCCGCGCCCTTCCGCCCGGTCTGGACCAGATGGGCGCGCCACTCGCCGTCCCGGCCGTTGAACACCAGCACGGGATCGTCCGGCCCGCGGCGCAGGACGTTGAGCAGGTAATTCGCCTGCGCGCGGTCGAGGGGCAGGACGGTGCCCGCCGCGAGATCCGATTCGACGTGGAGGCGCGGGGCGGTGAAGTCGTAGGCCGGCATGGCCGGGTGGTCGCGCGGCCGAGCGGGACTGTCAACGCGGCGCTGGAGGCGGGTCCGGCCCGCAAACCTGTTGCAAAAGGGTTACGAAGATCAGTTTTTAGCGCTTCACCCACACCAGCATGGCCTCGCCGGTTTGCCGCTCGATTGACGCCACATTCCTATGGCGAACCCAAGGGAACGGAGTGGAGCCGGCGGCGCGCGGGCTCCGGCAGGCGTCTGAGGGAGTCGCAGGATGGCACACGGGAGCTTGAGTCTGGGGGCGGCGGTGCTCGTCGGCGGCCTGCTGTTCGGCACGGCGGCCTCCGCGCAGGGCGCGGCGCCGGAATGCGGCACGATCCAGAAGACGCTCGCCGAGCGCAAGGCGCTGGTCTCCCGCGCCAACGCCGCCTCGAACAGCAAGAAGAAGATGACCCCGCAGGAGGCCTGCGCGCTGTTCGGCAAGCTCCAGTCCAACGGCGCCGAAGGCATGAAGTGGATCACCGCCAACAAGGAATGGTGCTCGATCCCGGATTCCTTCGCGGAGGGCTTCAAGGCGGACCACCTCAAGGTCAGCGGCATCCGCACCAAGATCTGCGGCGTGGCGGCTCAGGCGACCAAGATGGAAGCGCAGGCCCGCGCCCAGGCCCAGAACGGCGCCAGCAGCGGCCTGCTCGGCGGCCCGGGCTTGACCGGCAGCTTCAAGCTGCCGCAGGGCGCGCTGTAAGATCGTTTGAGAGGATCACGGGTCCGGCGCGGATCCCTCTCTGCGATGGCGTAGAGTGGGATGGCGCGTGGGACGACCGGAGATTCGAGCGATGAGCGGGACGGCGGCAGAGGACGGGCGTCCGGCCGACGCGGTGACCGGACACTGGGTCGAGCGCGCAGCGCCGCGGCCCTGGCGGCCCTATCTGCGCCTGGCGCGCATCGACCGGCCGATCGGATGGTGGCTCCTGCTCCTGCCCTGCTGGTGGTCGGCCGCCCTGGCGGCGATCCAGGCGGACCTGGCCTTCCCCGATCCCTGGCACTGCCTGCTGTTCCTGATCGGCGCCGTCGCGATGCGCGGGGCGGGCTCGACCTATAACGACATCGCCGACCGGGACCTCGACGCCCAGGTCGAGCGCACCCGCCAGCGCCCCCTCCCCTCCGGGCAGGTCCGGCCGCGCCACGCGGCGCTGTTCCTGCTGGGGCAGTTGCTCGTCGGCCTCGCGGTGCTGCTGCAGTTCAACGAGCAGGCGGTGATCGTCGGCCTGTGCTCCCTGCTGCCGGTGGCGATCTACCCGTTCATGAAGCGGGTGATGCCGATGCCGCAGGCGGTGCTGGGGCTGGCCTTCGCCTGGGGCGCGCTGATGGGCTGGGCGGCGGTGTTCGCCCGTCTCGATGCGCCGGCGCTGCTGCTCTACGCGGGCACGATCTGCTGGGTGGTGGGCTACGACACGATCTACGCGGTCCAGGACATCGAGGACGACGAGATCGCCGGGATCCATTCCTCGGCCCGCCTGTTCGGCCGGCACGTCCGGGGCGCCGTGGGCCTGTGCTACGCGCTGGCCGCGCTGTTCATCGCGCTGGCGGCCAGGGGCGCGGGCGCGGGACTGGTCGGGTCGCTCGGGGTGGCGGCCTTCGCCGCGCATCTCGGCTGGCAGGTCCTGTCGCTGCGGGAGCGCGACGGGCGGGGAGCGCTGACCCTGTTCCGCTCGAACCGGGATGCCGGCCTGATCCTGTTCGTGGGCCTCTCGGCGGACGCGCTGCTGCGCAGCCTGTCCTGAGGTCCGGCGGGGCCTTCAGGTGCGGGCGATGATCTCGTTCTCGCCGCGAAAGATCTGCGGCCGGGCCGGCAGCCGGCCGGTCTTGCGGCGGGCCAGGAAGCGCGGGCGGCGGGCGCCGAGCCCGGCATGCCGGCGGCGGATGCGCACACGCCCGAGGATCAGCCGGCCGATCTGCTCGGAGACCGGCACCAGGACGCCGTCCTCCCGGACGATCATCCGCGCCAGCCCGGCCCGGGCGGCGATGTCGCGCCAGATCGCCACGACGTCGTCCTCGTCGAAATTGCCGATTCGGTTCAGCTCGGCGCCGTCGGCATCGACCAGGATCAGGCTGAACCGGTCGGCGCCGCAGATCTCCGCATCCTCGGTGGCATAGGCCAGGGCGATGCCCGCGGCCTTGCGGGCGCCGGACATCCGGCCGATCACCGGCAGCGGCGACGGGGTGATGGCGAACACAGCTGCGACCCCTTGGGTATCCATGGCAGATCCTTCGCGGCGTTCGTCGGTGAACGAGGACGTGTTCATCTGTCCGGGCCTCTGGAGCAAGTGGCGACCCGTCTCGGGCCGTCCGTTATGCCAAGCAAAATCGCACCCGAACTCCTCCGCACAGCTTAAGCACCGTCGTTAAGCGATTCTGGACGGGGCTGTCATTTGAGGAATGCTCAATGCTTCCTTGAATGCTCAACACTTCCTTGCGAAGATCGATCAGTCTCGATCGATCCCGGTGGCAGAGTGCGGATCCTTGTGGCTGGGCGGCAGGCGCCCTACAACGGGAACCACCGGGCGGCACGGCCCTCCGGTGCCCAAGACCTCCTGCCGAGCCGGCTCTGCATATCCGACCAGCCGGGCGGAGGCCCCGACGTGGCCCGATCCGGGCCTGACGCTTTCCCTGCGGAGCGCGATGCCCGAGCCTCTCTCCGACGCGGCCGTCTCCGCCCTGATGCCGGACCTGCGCGCGGTCATGCGCGAGGCCGCTGAGATCGCCCGCCCGTTCTTCAAGCTGGGCGGCCAGACCTCCGCACGGATCTGGTCCAAGGCCGGCGGCTCGCCGGTGACGGAGGCGGATGTCGCGGTCGACACCTTCCTGAAGATCCGCCTGAGCGCGCTGGTGCCGGCGGCGGCGTGGCTGTCGGAGGAGACCGCTGACGATCCGGCGCGGATCGGCCACGACCTCGTCTGGATCGTCGACCCGATCGACGGCACGCGGGCGTTCCTGTCCGGCCATCCCGACTGGTCGATCGCGGTCGCCCTGCTGGCGGCCGGCCAGCCGCAGATCGGCTTCGTCCACGCCCCCGTGGGCGACGCGGATTACGAGGCGGTGCTCGGCCGCGGCGCGACCCGGAACGGAGCGCCGATCCGGGTGGATGCCAAGGAAACCCTGCCGGGCGCGCGCATCACCGGCCCGAAGCCGATGCTCGACCGCCTGTCCCGGGGGGCCGGCGCCGAGGTAGAGTTTGAGCGGATCGACCGCATCCCGTCGTTGGCCCTGCGGCTCGCCCGGGTGGCGGAGGGCTCGGTGGATGTCGGCCTGGTCTCGGGCAATGCCCGCGACTGGGACATCGCGGCAGCCGACCTGATCCTGCGCGAGGCCGGCGGCGTGGTCTGCGACCTGAAAGGCCAGGCGACCACCTACAACCGGCCCGATCCGGTCCACGGCGAATTGCTGGCGACTCCTTTGGCCCTGCGGGATCCGGTCCTGGCGGCCTGGGATCGGTAGGGCCCGCCCGGCTTACACGCACGGGCCCCTCTCCCGGACACCTGGAACGCCAGTGGAAGGTGATCCGGGACCCGGCAGGCAAAGTGCCGCGCAGCGGCACGGTCTGAGGGCCAACGACGACGCTGCGCGGTGTTGTGTGCTGGGTCCCGGAGTCGCATTCCGCTGGCGCTGCATGCGCCCGGGAAAGGGGCGGCGCGGACTTGCGGCGCGGACTTGGGGCGCGGACTTGGCGCTGTCTGCGAGATCGATGGCGCGCAAGAGCCGCGCTCGATCCGAGATCGAACGCGGCTCCATACGTCAACAGCGTCTAGAAAATTCCAAGCGGAACGTCGGCCCTCAGGCCGCCGCCGCCTCGCGGATCACCACCGCGTTGGGAGCGAGCCCGAGACGCTCAGCGAGATGCCAGTGCAGTTCCCGCGGGGAATGGTAGTTGTAGGACCGGTCGATCAGGTTGCTGAGATCGGCCCCGGTCTCGGTCGCGGACTTGGCCCGCGCCAGCCGCCCGACCCGGAAGGTCGGCGCATCGGTGACGGGGGAGCGGACGCCGCGGCGCCGCGTGTATTCGAACATCATTATCGCGTGTGTCTTTTCTTTTGTGGACCGGACGTCTGTGCGCGCCCGGGGTCGTTTCTGGTGGTTGCCTCCGACGCCCCCGTGGCCCGGACGGTCTCGCCCGGATGGAAGCGTCGGAAGGGGGAGCCGCGTCATGCGGCCGGTTCAGTCCCGATCGAAGCTCAGGCCGCCTGAAGGTTGCCGGCGGCGTCCTTGCCGCTGCGCTTGTCCGTCAGGATCTCGTACGAGAGCCGCTGGCCCTCGACCAAGTTACGCATCCCAGCCCGTTCTACGGCGGAGATGTGAACGAACACATCCTTGCCGCCGTCATCGGGCTGAATGAAGCCGTAGCCCTTGGTCTCGTTATACCACTTCACAGTGCCGGTATTCACGTAGGGTACCTCGTTCGTCCATAGGTCAAGCGCACGGCGAAAAAGCCGCGCGATGCACCACGGTCTTGCTGGGTTGGCCAGTGTGGCAGGGCGCGAGACGCTGGTCGTTTGAAAGCGCCGGTCTCGGTGGGAAAGCCCCCCGAGGCTCTATTTAGGGGCTGCCTGCGGCGGCAACAAGGCATTTTGGGCGCGGCGCCTCGGTCGCAGGCCGGGCGGGGCCGGCGGGACGGCGCGACGCCCCCTGTGATTTCCGGCACTTCCGATGCATATACGGAATGCGGACAGACAGTTAAGGCGCGTGGCTCCCGGGCGATACATGGCAGGCATTTCGGTCTCGCTGGATGGCGCGAACATCCAGCTTTCCTTCCAGAAGGACGATCAGGCGACGGCGGTGGTGATGGATGCCCGTGCCGCCCGCGCCCTGGTGCGCGCCGTTGGGCAGCTCCTCACGGCGATCGACGACACCGACGAGCCGGATCTCGGTGAGGGCCTGGGCGACGAGGAGGTCGCGATGCTCGACGTCACGTCTTCGGCGATCGAGGTCGGCACCGACGAGGAGGGTCAGGCCGTGGTCGCCCTGCAGGCCGGCGCCCTGCCGCCGTTCCAGCTGCGCCTGACGGACGAAGAGGCCCGCCACGTGGTGACGAGCCTCTCCGAGATCCTCAGCGCGCCGCGCGACGTGCGCACCTCGCACGGCGGCCACTGATCCTCACATCCGGGTGCCCGGATCGGTCGGCGTGCCCGGGAAGACGTCGGGCTCGGAGCCCGGTCCGCCCGGCTCGCCGATGCCGGGATCGTTCACCGGATAGGGCGTGCGCGGCCCGGTCGGCCCGATATCGGGCTCTTCCTCGGGCGGAAGCGGCGGAGGCGGCAGATCGCCGGGCGTAGGCTCAGGTAGGCCGGGATTGGCCATGGCGGTCTCCTGACGGGTTTCGGGATGCCGCATCAACGGGCTGCCTTTCCATGGGTTCCGCGCGCCGGCTTGCCATGTCGCGCCCTTCGGAACAGCACGAACCGGCCTCCGTTGACCGGGCAGACCCCCAACAAGGAGGCCCGCCATGCCCGATATCCGCCAAGCCAAGATCCTGATCCTCGCCACCGACGGTTTCGAGGAGAGTGAACTGACCGTGCCGCAAGCGAAGCTCGCCGAGGCCGGCGCCACCGTCTCGGTGGCCGCCCCGCAATCCCGCGAGAGCAAGGGCACGATCCGCGGCTGGGACAAGACCGACTGGGGCAAGGAGGTCGCGGTCGACATCGATCTCGACCGGGTCGACCCCGCGGCCTACGACGCCCTCGTCCTGCCGGGCGGCCAGATCAACCCGGACAAGCTCCGGCTCGAGCCGAAGGCCCTGGAAGTGATCAAGAGCTTCCTCACCTCCGGCAAGGTCGTGGCCGCGATCTGCCACGCGCCCTGGCTCCTCATTGAGGCCGGCGCGGCCAAGGGCCGCGACCTGACCTCGTTCGCCTCGATCCGCACGGATGTGATCAATGCCGGCGGCCGCTGGCACGACAAGGAGGTGGTGACCGATCAGGGCATCGTCACCAGCCGGAGCCCCGAGGACCTCGACGCCTTCTGCGCCAAGATCGTCGAGGAGATCCAGGAAGGCAGCCACGGCAGCCGCCAGTTCGCGGCCTGAGCAGCCGCGCGGCTGACGGCGTCGATCGTCAGCCGCGCGTGCCGTCGCCGGTGACTTCGAGCACGGCGCAGGACCGGATCGGCCGTCCGTACTCGTCCGTCCCCTCCACCGTCACCCGGTGCGCGCCCGTCGCGAGATCGTCGGGCAGGCGCGCGGTCCAGATGTGGGTCGAGAGCGTCGCCTGGACCCAGCTCTTCTTGGTCCCGGGATAGCGCGCGTAGAGCTCGGTCACGAACGGGTCGAGGCGCCGGGTCCGCACCATCGGCTCCGGCGCCCGATCGCCGATCCGGAATGTTAGGCTCGTGCGCGGACCGCCGTCGAAGACGTTGACCACGAGGTTGGTCGAGGCCAGCGCGTCCTGCGGGATCGGCGGGCGCAGGCCCTGCATCGGATGGCTCGCCCGGACGATCTCCGGGGCGGCGGGGCGCAATTCGCTCTCGAACGCGATCCGCATCATCGCGTCCGGCTCGCCCTGCGCCGGGACGAAGCGGGTCGTGTAGGCGGTGCCGCGGATCGAGAGCACGTGGAAGCCGTTCGGCGTGCCGTCGCGGCTGTCGGCCGAGGGGATGCCGGTGCGGGTATCCGGCCCGCTCCACCACGAGCCCGACACGGCGGTCATCACGTGGTGATGGTGCCCCTCCGCCGGATAGTGATGCTCGGTGGTGTGGGTGTGGCCGGCCAGACTCAGCACCGTGCGGCCCGCCAGCACGTCGAGGAGCGCAGCCCGGTCGATCGTGGCGCTGCGCGGATCGTCGCCGGTATCGGTGACCAGCGGGATGTGGGTCGCCAGCACAATGAGGTCGTCCGGCGGGATCTCGGCCAGAAGGTTCTTCAGGAAGGCCAGAGTCCGCTCGCCGATATGGCCCCGGTAGGTGTTGGCCCCCACGGGGACCGGCGGGCCCAGCCACTCGACATTGTCGAGCATCACGAACAGCACCCGCCCGTGCCGGAACGCGTAGCTCGGCGCGCCGAACACCCGCTTCCAGGTCTCGCGGCTGTGGCGCGCGTCCGGGGCCTGCATGTTGAGATCGTGGTTGCCCGGGAGGCTGTACCAGGGCAGCCCGATCCGCCCGACGATGCGGTTGGAGCGGCCGTAGAGCGAGAGGTCGTCGAACAGCACGTCGCCGGTGGTCAGGCCGAAGGCCGCCGGGATCGCCATGGCCCGGGCGACCGCGGTGTCGCGCACGTGGTCGAGCTCGAACCGGCTCTCGGGCTGCGGATCGGTGAACAGGATCACGTCGAAATCCGCGGGCTCGTGGACCCGGGTCAGGGTGAAGTCGATCGAGGCCGGCAGCGGGCCGGTGGGCGCGAGGCCCTTGTAGCGCAGGCCGAGGCTCGCGGGCGTGCCGCCCGGCTGGTGGATGTAGGAGTGGCGGGGCACGTTGTCGGAATCGCGCGGCAGGGCGTAGCCTGGCGGCTTGATCACGAAGACCACGCCGTCCCCGGCCAGCGGCAGGCGGTAGCGCCCCTGCCCGTCCGTGCGCGCGACCTCGCGGCCGTTCGACACCAGCACGCCGGGCAGCGGCGCGCGCTCAGTGCCCGCCGCCTGGACAGCGTAGACGATGCCCGTGGCCTCTCCGGATTCCTGTGCCCCGGCGCGGCCGGCCACAAGCCCGAGGGCGGCCGCGCCGGCCACGGTCTCCCGGCGGGTGAGGCGTCCGGAGGCTGGGATCGAATCGCGCGACATCTGGGGGCTCCTGCTCGGCCGCTCAGGCCAAGCAGAGGCGTTTGACCGGCCGATGACAGAGCGGGTCCCCGAACGCGCGAGGCCCGCACCCCGGGCGGGGTACGGGCCTCGGACGAAACCGCAGGCGTGAGACGCGGCGACCTTACTCTTCGTCGCCGGGCTCGAAGGTCTGGGGCAGCGGCTCGGCGCTGGCGACCGGGGTCGGCCCCCCGATGGTCGACGGCACGTTCACGCCGTCGCGCTTGTAGATGTCGTCGCGGAACTGCACGAGGCCGTCCGGGGTCGCCCAGGCGGTGATGTAGATCCAGTAGACCGGCACGGGCTGGGCGATGTTGGCGTCGACGCGCTTGCCGCTCTCGATCGCCTGCTCGACCTGCTCGCGGCCCCAGCCGGGCGTCTCCTTCAGCAGCCAGGTGATGTACTCGCGCACGTTCTGCACGCGCACGCAGCCCGAGGAGATGAAGCGGAAATCGTCGCCGAACACGCCCTTGGTGTTCGTGTCGTGCATGAACACGCCGTAGGGGTTCGGGATGTTGATGCGGACGATGCCCATCGAGTTGAAGTCGGCACCCGATTCCTGCCGGTAGGTGTAGCGCGTGCCCTCATCCGAGTTCCAGTTGATCGAGCGCGGCGAGACCTCGCCGGTGCCCGACAGGATGTGGATCTTGTTGTCGGTGAGGTAGTTCGGATCCTTCTGCATCTTCGGGATCAGGTCCTTCTTCACGATGGAAGCCGGGACCGTCCAGGTCGGGTTGAAATTGATCTGCGTCGCCTTGGTGTTCATGATCGGCGACTGGCGGTCGATCTTGCCGACGCCGGCGGCGTGCAGCGTCACGACCTGGCCGTTCTCCACGGTCTCCACCAGGGCGGCCGGGATGTTCATGAGCACGAAGCGCCGGCCGAGATCGCCCGAATAGGAGCGCAGGCGGACGACGTTGGTCTCGAGCTGGTGCAGCCGCACGTCGGCGGGTACGTTCATCGCCTGCTGGGTGGCGAGGCTCATGGCACCGGTCTGGCTGAGGCCGTGGCGGGCTTGGAACCGCTTCACGCCGGCCGCGACGTAGGAATCGTACACGCCCGAGCCGCCGGCGGCCGGGTCGAGATCGCCGGTGACGATCAGGCGCTGGCGCACCGCGGCCACCGCCGGGCCCTTCGCGCCGACGCGCAGGCGCTCGGCGCCGGAGACCGGGCGCCAGCCGCCGCGGTTGACGATATCCCGATAGCGCTCGACCATCTGCTCGGTGGCTGCCACGGTCTGGGGCGACAGGATCGGGATGGTCTCGCGCTGCACCTGCATGCCGGCGGGCGAGGCGTAGTCCTGCGCCCACTCGGCCTGGGCGTAATTGCCCTGGTCCCGGGCCTCGGCGGCGCCGATGGCGAGGGTGCCGAGGGCGGCGACGCCCAGCATGGCGGTGAACCGGTTTGTTGCCTTGGTGCGCATCAGTCGCTGGCTCTTGTCCGGAGTTCGTCAGATCATGGCGAGAGCGGGTGTACTCGGTCGCCACGGTGTCGGGATGGCCTTAAGACTCCCTATCGAAGGGGCCGGATTGTGGCATCGGCGTGCGCCAACGCACGTCGCGACTGCCTGCGGCGCGGCGACAACAGTCACCGGCCGACCTGTGTGGCAGAGATGCCACCGCCGGGGCGATCCGTGCCCCGCGCCCCCGAACGTGCCGGTCGCCGAGTCTCGAAACAATCAGGATGGAAGCCTGCCCATGACGATCATGCCCATGAAGATGGTGTGCGCGGCCCTCCTCGGCCTCGGCCTGTTCGCGGGCGCGGCCCAGGCGGATCCGATCAAGGCCAGCGACCTGACCATCGAGACCCCGTGGCTGCGGGCGACGCCGAACGGCGCCAAGGTCGCGGGCGGCTACGTGCGGATCGTCAACACCGGCGCGGCCCCGGACACGCTCACGGGCGCCACGGTGCCGTTCGCCACATCCGGCGAGATCCACTCCATGTCCATGGAGGGCGGCGTGATGAAGATGGCCCCGGTCCCGGGCGGCCTGACGATCAAGCCCGGCGAGACCGTGGAGCTGAAGCCCGGCGGCTATCACCTGATGTTCGAGGGGTTGTCCGGCGCTCCGAAGGCCGGCGACACCGTCTCCGGGACGCTGACCTTCCAGCGCGCCGGCACCGTACCGGTCACGTTTTCGGTGGCGCCGGTCGGCGCGAGCGCGCCCGGCGGCGGCGGCCACCAGCACCAGCATTAAGAGCTTACCCAGACCCTAGATCCGTCGGATCCACACGTTGCGCGTGTCCTGAAAGGGACCACGCAACTGGACCCGTCATGGTCGAACGCCCTGTTCAGGGCGCCCTGGACTTGCACGGGGCCGATTCCGACACCGGCCGCCGGCCACGCGTATTCGCCGGTGTCCAGTTCTCCTTTCGAATGCTTGCACACGACGGCGCGCGCCATATCTTAACCATCGGCCGGCTCATTAAGGTTAAGAAAGATCTAACCCTGATGCTGCCGCGGTTCGGCGCTAGGATTGCTGCGTCGCCCGAGAGCCATGGCCGGAATGTCCCGGTCCGGGACGGCTAGGCCCGTCGGCGGCACAGGAGAGGCAGCATGAACGGCTTCGATGTCACGTTCCGGGACGATCGGGACTGGGTCGATTTCGGCAAGACCTACGTCAATTCCGTGGCGTTCAAGACGCTCTTCCGCGACGGCATGCTGCTCGTCGAGGAGACGGCGGCCTATCTCGACGGCGAGGGCCGGGACGAGTCGCGCCTCGTGTCGCGCGACGCGACGCTGAGCTACGCCGCCGAGAGCATGCGCCTCACCACGCTGCTGATGCAGATCGCGTCCTGGCTGCTGGTGCAGCGCGCGGTGGCCGAGGGCGAGATGACCCCCGCGGAGGCGCTGCAAGAGAAGCACCGCGTCAAGCTCGGCAACACCGAGCCGTCGAAGCAGGCGGATTTCTCGCTGCTGCCGCTGCGCCTCCAACAGCTGATCCAGCGGGCACGGCGCCTGCACGCTCGCATCCTGCACCTGGATTCCCTGATCGCCGACGACCGTCCCACGCCGATGCCGGTGGAAAGCCCGGTAGCGGCGCAGCACGGCCTGCTGCGCATGGCGTTCCGGTTCCGCGAGGGGTGAGAACGGCCGCGCGGTTGAAACGACGGCGCCAACCGCGCGGGATGCTCGTCAGAAGGCCGGCAATTCCCCCGGCCGGTTCTCCGTGATGTATTTCCGGATCGTGTCGTTCTGGTAGGCGCGGACGAGCTTGGGCACCCAGGGGGCGTTCTTGTCCTTCTCCCGCACCGCGATGAAGTTGTTGTACGGGTTGTTGACCGACGACTCGATCGCGATGGAATCCTTGCCCGGCTTCAGGCCGGCTTCAACGGCATAATTCGTGTTGATCACCGCGGCGTCGACATCGTCGAGGCTGCGCGGCAGCTGGGCCGCGTCGATCTCGCGGAACTGAAACTTCTTCGGATTGTCGATCACGTCGAGCACGGTGGGCAGGATGCCGACGCCGTCCTTCAGCTTGATCTGCTTCTGCGCCTGCAGCAGCAGCAGGGCGCGGCCGCCGTTGGACGGATCGTTCGGGATGCCGATCGACGCGCCGGTCTTCAGCTCGCCGAGGCTCTTCACTTTCCTGGAATAGAGGCCGATCGGCGAGACGATCGTGTCGCCGACGGGCACGATCTTGTAGCCCTTGGACTTGTTCTGGTTCTCCAGGAAGGGCTTGTGCTGGAAGGCATTGGCCTGAAGGTCGCCGGCATCGAGGGCGGCGTTCGGTAGGAGGTAATCGGAGAACACGACCAGATCGAGGTCGAGCCCGTCCTTGGCGGCGATCTCTTTCACCTTCGCCCAGACATCCTCGGAATCGCTGAAGATGCCGACCTTGATTTTCTCGCCGGCGAAGGCCGGGGCGGCGAAGGTCAACAGGATGGCGAGGACGGAAAACAGCCAGCGTTTCATGTACAACGACCCCGAAAACGTCGCTCGCAGCCTTCGAGCGCGTGAGATGATGTTGGATTTTTCTATTGCTTAGGAACGTGCCGAGCGATGACCCCGCCGGAAACAACAGCAGCTCGCAGGTCTCTCCGAGATCGCGATCGCCGAAGATCGTTTGCCGGCCAGATCATCGACAGCATCGGACCTTACGACGGCTTGGCTTGGCCGGAAAAGAGGCTGCGGAGATCAGGACTACCGGCCGACGCGTTCAGTAGCCGCCCTGAGAGGAGAAGATTTTCCCTCGCAGGAGCAGGTGAAGATCAAACTCACGAGCCGACCCGAAAAATCGCGACAGAATTCCGCTGAAAAATCCGCATCGCGCCCTGCCGAGCCCCAGTGCGCGCAAAGAAAAACGGGCGGCCCCGCGAGGAGCCGCCCGTCCTGATTCGTGCCGGCACGAGCCGCCGGGGCTCAGCGCTTGCCGAGGTTGCCGAACCGCGAGTTGAAGCGCGAGACGCGGCCACCGCGATCGAGCATCTTCTGCTCGCCGCCGGTCCAGGCCGGGTGGGTGAGCGGATCGATGTCGAGGTTGAGGGTGTCGCCCTCCTTGCCGTAGGTCGAACGGGTCCGGTACTCGGTGCCGTCCGTCATCACGACCTTGATGAAGTGGTAGTCGGGGTGCTCGGTCCCCTTGGCCTTTGCGGCCGCGTCCTTCGCCATGACCTGTCGTTCCTGTTCTGGCACGCCGGCGGGGAGCGCAGGAGGCGCCGCCCGGCCCGGAATGCGGAAGGTGTCACCGGTTGCACCGAACCGTGAGTTCGTGGCAACGGCACGTCCAAGCCGACCGTGGTGGCGGCCCGCGGCCATTGAACACGCGCAATCGGATGAGGGGCGGCGTATACCGCAGCCTCCCGCCGGGAACAAGCGCCGTGGACCGGGTGGGAAGAGACGCGTGAGGCGTGATGGCCCGTAAGACGAAAGCGGCCGCGGACGGCCGGCCCAAGGCGCCCCTGAGCGCGCTGCGGCCCCTGCTGCCCTTCGCCCTGCGCTATCGCGGGCGGATCGCCGCCGGGTTTCTGGCTCTCCTCTGCGCCTCGGCCTCGACCCTGGTGGTGCCGATCGCCATGCGGCGGGTGATCGACCACGGCTTCACCGCCGACGGCGCGAACGTCATCGACGCCTATTTCCTGGCGCTCCTCGGCGTGGTGGCGGCCTTCGCCCTGTCGAGCGCGGCCCGGGTCTATACGGTCGTCACCCTCGGCGAGCGGGTGGTGGCGGATCTGCGCAGCGCCGTCTTCGCCCGCCTGACCATCCTCGACCCCGCCTTCTTCGACCGCTCGCAATCCGGCGAGATCGTCTCCCGGCTCACCGCCGACGCGACCCAGATCAAGTCGGCCTTCGGCGTCTCGATCTCGATCCTGCTGCGCAACCTGTTCCTGTTCCTGGGCGCGACCGCCATGATGGTGATCACCAGCCCGCGCCTCTCGGTGATGGTGCTGGCCGCGATCCCCGTCATCGTCTTCCCGCTGATCGTCTCCGGCCGCGGCGTGCGCCGTCGCTCCCGGGCCGCGCAGGACCGGCTGGCCGACGCCTCCGCCTACGCCGCCGAAGCGGTCGGGGCCGTGCGGACCATGCAGGCCTTCGGGCGCTCGGGCACCACGGCCGCAAAATTCGCCGCCGCTTCCGAGGAGGCCTATGGCGCCGCCCGGGATTCGATCCGGGCCCGGGCCCTGCTCACCGGCGTCGCGATCTTCCTGATCTCCGCCTCCGTGGTCGGGGTGATGTGGTACGGCGCCCAGGGCGTCCTCAACCACACGATGACCGGCGGCGAGCTCTCGCAATTCGTGCTCTACGCGGTCTTCGGCGCCGGCGCGCTCGGCCAGCTCTCCGAGGTCTACGGCGACCTCGCCATGTCGGCCGGCGCCGCCGAGCGGCTCACCGAGATCCTGGCGGCCGAGCCGGCGATCCGCACGCCCTCCCCGGCCCTGCCCCTGCCCGAGCCGGCACGGGGCGCCGTGAACTTCGAATCCGTGCGCTTCGCTTATCCGACCCGGCCCGGCCACGCTGCTCTCGACGGGCTGACCTTCGCGGCGGCCCCCGGCGAGCGCATCGCCATCGTCGGGCCCTCCGGGGCCGGCAAATCGACGGTGCTGCAGCTGCTCCTGCGCTTCTACGATCCGCAGGGCGGCCGCGTGCTGGTGGACGGCACCGACATCGCGCAGGTCGATCCGGAATCCTTACGCGCCCGCATCGCCCTGGTGCCGCAGGACCCGGTGGTGTTCTCCGGGACCGTCTCCGAGAACATCCGCTACGGCCGTCCCGAGGCCGTCGAGGCCGATGTCCGTCGCGCCGCCGAGCTCGCCAATGCGGACAGCTTCATCTCCGCCCTGCCGCAGGGCTACGACACGCAGGTCGGCGAGCGCGGCGTGACCCTCTCCGGCGGCCAGCGCCAGCGCATCGCCATCGCCCGGGCGATCCTCAAGGATTCGCCGATCCTGCTCCTCGACGAGGCGACCTCGGCCCTCGACGCGGAATCCGAGCGCGCCGTCCAGGCCGCCCTCGATACGCTGATGCGCGGGCGCACCACCCTGGTCATCGCCCACCGCCTCGCCACGATCCGAGCGGCCGACCGCATCCTGGTCCTCGACGACGGCCGCATCGTCGAGACCGGCACCCACGAGAGCCTGCTCGCCCAGGGCGCGCTCTACGCCCAGCTCGCCAGCCTGCAATTCACCGACGCCCTGGACGAGACCGCCCGCGGCAAGGGACTTCGGACACGCGGCGAACGCATCCCCGCCGCCGAGTAGTTTTGGGACTTGGCTGCGCAGGGTTCGGGGACGGAAGGCGTCTATCCGTCTGCTGGAGTCGGGACAGGAGCGAGCGCGCGGTGTAAAAACCGGCGATGACCCGTCTCGACCTCGCCCGCTTCCCGCGCCTGCCGTTCCTCGCGCAGCCGACCCCGATCGAACCCCTGGACGGGCTGATGCGCCATCTCGGCGCGGCCCTGAACGGGGTGCGGATCTTCGTGAAGCGCGACGACGTCGCCGGGATCGGGCTCGGCGGCAACAAGCTGCGCAAGCTCGAATACCTGCTCGGCGCCGCCAAGGCCGAGGGCGCCGACACGGCAATCACCGTCGGCGCCATCCAGTCGAACCACGCCCGGCTCACCGCCGCGGCCTCGGCGCAGGCGGGGCTCGCCTGCGAGCTGTTCCTCACCCGCAGCGTGCCGCGCCAGGACCCGGACTACACGGGGAACGGCAACCGCCTGCTCGACGACGTGTTCGGCGCCACCGTCCACGAGCTGCCAGGCGAGGCCGACTCGCTCGCGGCCGCGGAGGCCCGGGCAGCCGAGCTGAAGGCGGAGGGCCGCCACGCCTACGTCTTCCCGTCCGGCGGATCGAGCCCGACCGGCTGCCTCGGCTACGCCAACGCCGCTTCCGAGATCCTCGCCCAGGCGGAGGCGATGGGCCTCACCTTCGCGCAGATCATCACCGCTAACGGCAGCGCCGGAACCCATGCGGGCCTCGTCGCCGGCCTCGCCGCGATGGGCCTCGACCCGGTCCTGGCGAAATCCTTCGCGGTGCTCGCCGAGGAGAACCGCGCCCGGGCCGAGGTGCTGGAGAAGGCCAACGCCACCCTGGCCCTGATCGGCGCCGAGCGGCGGGTCTCGCCCGACGACATCAACCTCGACGGGCGCCATCGCGGCCCGGGCTACGGCATCCCCACGGAGGGCATGCTGGAGGCGGTCCGGCTCGTGGCGCGGACCGAAGGCAAGCTGCTCGACCCGGTCTACAGCGGCAAGGCCTTCGCGGGCCTGCTGCACGACGTGCGCGCCGGGCTCTACCCGTCGGGCTCGTCGGTGCTGTTCCTAATGACCGGCGGCACGCCGGGGGTGTTTGCCTACAAGGACACGCTGGCTGGCCGGGGAGCCTGAACCGGCTCCCACCGCCTCAGGCGGCGCGGACGGTGCGGCTCAGTCGGCGGCTTGCCCCTTGCCGATCCGACACGGCCGCGATCGGGGCCGACGCCGCGCCGACGTCCTGAGTCGGTTCCGCGATGCTGCCGCTGGCAGCCAGATCCTGATCGGGTGCCGGCGCGATCCGGCCTGCCTGAGAGGCGATCGCCGCCTGTTCGGCCAGCGCCTTCACCCGGGCAGCAGCGCCCAGGAAGCCGTCACCGGCCGCAGCGCCTGCAGCCGCGGCCAGGGTGGCTCTGAGCGCCATCGCGCTCGTCTGCGCGGCCATGGCTGCGATCGAGCCGGGCGCGTCCGTCGCCGGGAGCTCACCCACGCCCCTGCGGCTCAACCCATCCCGGAAGACCTGCACCGCCGCCGCGATCGCATCGGCCTCGTCGCGCTGCGCGATGAGGTTCACCGCAGCCTCGGGATCATCCAGGCTGAAGCTTTGCGCGGGGACGGTCCTGACGCCCTGGCGCGCGGTGAACCGGGACCGCGCGAGAACCCATCCACCGCCGCTCACCGCGACAACCAGAGCGACGAGTCCGCTGAGGGCAAAGGGCTCGAGCATCGCTGGTGCCCCCGTTGACGGAACGCCCCAGCTCGGCCCCGCAGCCAGCAGCCCGCCGAGCACCGCGAAGACGGCGACGAGACCCGCGCACCTGGAAAGGGCAAGCTTGGACATCCGTGACCCCATCCCCACTTGCGAGGCACGATGGGTCGAAATGGCTAATTCCCAGTTAAACAGCGTCGATCCGGGTCAAATGTGATCGACTTTTGTATTCATCTCGAAATCACATCAATAATTGCCTTACCCGCGCGGATTAAATATCCGAACGATGACGACGCATAGAGATCCACACTCAAAAACGTCACCGGCGATTCGACACTCGGAACGCAGGGCCCCGCCCTCTATCGCTCCGTGAGCTTCATCTCGATCCGCCGGTTCTTGGCATAGGCGTCCTCAGTGGAGCCGGCATCCAGGGGCTGGAACTCGCCGAAGGCACCGGCCAGGAGGTGCTGGGGCGCAATGCCCTTACCGGCGAGGTACTGCACCACTGCGATGGCCCGGGCGGCCGAGAGCGCCCAGTTCGACGGGAATTGCGCGGTGCTGATCGGCCGCGCATCGGTGTGGCCGTCGACCCGCAGGACCCAGGGCAGATCCGCCGGGATCTGCTTGGCGAGGTCGGCGATGGCCCCGGCGATCCGGTCGAGCTCGGGACCGGCCTCGGGCTTCAGGGTCGCCGAGCCGCCGGGGAACAGCACCTCGGATTGCAGCACGAAGCGATCGCCGACCACCCGGATGTCCGGGCGGTTGCCGAGGATCTGGCGCAGGCGCCCGAAGAAGTCCGAGCGGTAGCGAGCCAGCTCCTGAACCTTCTGGGCCAGGGCGACGTTTAGCCGGCTGCCGAGCTCGGCGATGCGCACCTGCGATTCCCGGTCGCGGGTCTCCGAGGCGGCGAGCGCATCCTCGAGCGCCGCGAGCTGGCGGCGCATGGCGCTGATCTGCTCGTTCAGCAGATCGACTTGAGACAAAGCGCGCTTGGTCGCGCCGCGCTCGGCCTCGAGCTGCTTGTCGAGGGCGCCCGCAGCGCCCTGGCTGACGGTCGCGGCCTCGGCCTGGGACTTGGCCTGATCGCGTTCGGCCTCGACGCCGGCCAGGGTGGTGCGGAGGCTGCGGACCTCGTCCTCCTGGTTGCGGCGGTTCGAGCGCTCCAGGGCCAGCAGGTCGGTGAGGTCGGCGATCTGGCGGTTGAGCTTGACCAGCGTGGCGTCCCGCCCGGTCAATTCCTGCGACAGGAAGAACTGCCCGACCACGAACACGGTGAGCAGAAACACCACCGCGAGCAGCAGCGTCGCCAGGGCATCGACATAGCCCGGCCAGACATTGAGGGAGCGCCGGGACCGGGCCGCCGTCGAGGCCACTACACCCGCTCCCGGCCCAGCCGGTCGAGCACCTGCTTCAGCTCACGCTCGCGGCTCGCCTGGGCCTCGACCCAATCGCGGATCATCTGCTGCTCCGCGCGCATGTGCTGGACGAGACCCTGGATACCCTCGGCGAGGTTGGTCATGGCGAGCGTCGCGGCCCGGCCGCCCCCGCCCTCGGAGACGATGGCGGTGAGCCGCTCGATCGCCTCCTTGAGGTCCTGTGAACCGGCGGCCGGCCGGACCGCGCCCGACGCCGCGGTCTCGGCCACAGCCTGGCCGGAGAGCAGCCAATCCTGCAATTCGTTGTGGAAACGGGCGTGGGCCTGGCCGGCCTGCAATTCCAGGAAGCCGGTGATCAGCGACGAGGCGAGGCCGAACAGCGAGGCCGAGAAGGCCAGGCCGATGCCGGAGAGCGGCACGGCCAGGCCGGATTTCAGCTCGTCGAACATCACCCCGGCATCGCCGCCGCCGCGCATGCCCTTGATGACGCCGCCGACCGCCGAGAGCGTATCGATCAGGCCCCAGAACGTGCCGAGCAGGCCGAGCAGGATCAGGATCCCCGCGATGTAGCGCAGGATCTCCCGGTCCTCATCGAGGCGCGCTGCGATCGTGTCCAGATAGCCGGACGTACCTGGCAGGAGCGCCCCGGTTTTGCGGGCGGCAATCATCGGCGCCATCGGCGCCAACAGGGCCGGCGGCTTCTTAGCCTGGCCGCCGCTCGCCACCGCGTTGACGTAGCCGACCTCGCGGTAGAGCCGGAACACCTGCCCGAAGGCGATCAGCACCGCGATCAGCAGCACCCCGAGGATCAGCCCGTTGAGCCCCGGATTGGCCAGGAAGGCCGGGGTGATCTGCCTGAACAGGATGAAGGCCAGAAAGCCCACCAGGATCAGGAAGATCACCATCCGCCCAAGATAAATCCCGGGCCGTGCCAGCGGTTGTCTGTTCGTCTCGCCGTTATCGCGGGCGGCCATCGGTCGCTCTAACCTGATCTCACTGTGGAACCGCCGGCAGGCGGGGTCCGTCTCGGCCACTGTGGGGGCAGCCCCGCACGCGATCAAGTCTCGCCACGGACACGCTTGTGTGGCGTTCGCGAGGTTCGGACCGTATCACGGACATGACTGGTCACATCGCGCGCGCTCTCGCGCAGCACATGCGGACCATAGGACGTAGCGCCTGTTCGACCGCCCGGTCGCGGTGTCATGCCGCTCGATACGGTTTCGGATTGAAGCGCGCGTCCAGCGCCACCCTTGCCGTGCAGCCCGTCAGCCAAAAACCGTATGCCGGCCTAGCCGCCCATCCCGGCCACCGCATCCGCGATATGCGGCGGCGGCGGCGCCTCGACGGTGATCGCGTCGCGCTTCGGGTAGAGCGGGATCGTCAGCGTCCGCGCGTGCAGATGCAGGCTGCCGCCCCGGGGGCCGCTGCCGTAGATCGAGTCTCCCAAAATCGGCCAGCCGGAGGCGGCGCAATGGACCCGAAGCTGGTGCGTGCGGCCGGTAATCGGCTTCAGCTCCAGCCAGGTCCGGCCGTCGGCCCGGCCGAGGACGCGCCAATGGGTCAGGGCCGGGTCGCCCGCCGGGTCGGCCTTCATCCACCACGAGCGCGGATCGTCGGAGCGGCGGGCCAGCGGCAGGTTGATCTGGCCGGCTTCCGCGTTAGGGCCGCCCTCGACCAACGCCCAGTAGGTCTTGTCCACGGCACTGCCGGAAAACAGTTTTCCCAGCCGGGCCAGTGCCTTGGCGTGGCGGCCGAGCGCGAGGCAGCCGGAGGTGTCGCGGTCGAGCCGGTGCGCGGCCTCGGGGCGGCGCGGCAAGCCGAAGCGGAGGCCGTCGAGATGGTCGGTCAGGGTCTCGCCGCCGCGCGGGCCGGGATGGACCGGCAGGCCCGGCGGCTTGTCGATGACGAGCAGCAGGGCATCGCGGTAGAGGAGGCGGGCACCTATGTCGAAGGTGAGTGACATCCGGCCGGGCTAGTGGCTCAAGGCCGGGTGGGCAAGGTGGGGCGAGGACGCGATTTCATGGCGAGCGAGGACAAGCCCGGCTGGTTTGGGCGCCTGTTCGGGCGCAAGGGCCAGGGTACGGGCGAAGGCACGGACGAGGACAAGGCGGAGACGGAGCTGCCCGCGGAGGCGCCGGCCTCGCCCTCCGAGGGCCAGCCCGACTACGCCACCGGGGCGGAGGACGTCGCCCATATCCCGCTGCCGCCCGAGGAGTCCGAGCCCCCCGTCGCCGACGTAGCCGAGGGCGCGGACCTTCAGCCGATCGCGGGCGAGGCCGAGCGGCCCCCGGCCGGCACGGCCGGGGACGACCCCGCGCACGGCGCCGACCCGGTCGATACCGGCGACGTGAACCGGGAGCCGGTGATCGCGCCGATGCCCGATATCCAGCCGGTGGATACCGCCGCCGCGCTCGCCCACGATGCCGGCGCCGGTCCGGACCGGGAGCCCGAGGCCAAGGGCTGGTGGACCCGGCTTACCTCCGGAATGAAGCGGACCTCGTCGGCGCTGACCGACCGGGTGACCGGCCTGTTCACCAAGCGCAAGCTCGACGCCAACACCCTGGAGGATCTGGAAGACGCCCTGATCCAGGCCGATTTCGGCCTGGAGACCGCGACGCGGATCTCGGACGCCGTCGGCAAGGGCCGCTACGAGAAGGGCATCTCGCCGGACGAGGTCCGGGCGATCCTGGCCACAGAGGTCGAGCGGGCGCTGGAGCCCGTGGCCGTGCCGCTCGCCATCGACGCGACGAAAAAGCCGTTCGTGATCCTCACCGTCGGCGTCAACGGCGCCGGCAAGACGACGACCTTGGGCAAGCTCGCCTCGAAGCTGCGCGCCGAGGGCCGGACCGTGATGCTGGCGGCCGGCGACACGTTCCGGGCGGCGGCGGTGGAGCAGCTCAAGGTCTGGGGCGCGCGCACCGGCACCCCGGTGGTGAGCGGCGGAGAGGGGGCCGACGCGGCCGGCCTCGCCTTCGACGCGCTCAAGCAGGCGAGCGCCGCCGGGACCGACGTGCTGCTGATCGACACCGCCGGACGGCTCCAGAACAAGGCCGGGCTGATGGCCGAGCTGGAGAAGATCGTCCGCGTGCTGCGCAAGCAGGACCCGGAGGCGCCGCACGCCACGATCCTCGTCCTCGACGCCACCGTCGGCCAGAACGCGATCTCGCAGGTGGAGCTGTTTTCCCAGGCGGCGCCGGTTTCGGGGCTGGTGATGACCAAGCTCGACGGCACGGCCCGCGGCGGCATCCTGGTGGCGCTGGCGGCCAAGTTCGGCCTGCCGGTGCACTTCATCGGCGTCGGTGAGGGCGTGGAGGATCTGGAGCCGTTCGCGGCCCGGGATTTTGCTCGGGCGATCGCCGGGCTGGAGAAGGATTAAAGCCTCGTCCCGAAAGGTGGTTGCCGGCTTTCGGAGAAAGACGATGATTCAGGTTCCGGCGCGCAGCACGTCGGTCCGGGCGAAGTCGTCGCCCTTGAACAGGAGGGGCGCGTTCAGCGACCGGGCCAGCGCGTAGGCGAAGCAATCGCCGAAGTTCAACCCGGCCGGGTGCCGGCCCTTGCCGAAGCGAGCGAAGGCGTCGGCTGCGATCTGCGCGAGGGCGTGGTCGACGGGAACGACGGCGACCATTTCGCGGAGGAGCCAATCGTCGAGGTCGGCACGACCCGTCGTCTTCTTGCTGCTCACCATGGCGCATTCGAGATAGGTCGCGGCAGCCATCACGCGCTTCGGATAAAGCCGAATCGCTTGACTGTGGATCGCCGCGTCCGGCTCGCCGAGCAGGATCGCTATGAAGATCGACGTGTCGATGACCGCCGTAGCGCTCATACCGGCAGGCCGTTCTCGTCGTAGGCGAGGATCTCCTCGATAGGCCGCGGATCGACCTCTGCTGCGGCTTTCCAACGCTCATGCAGCAACCGCCCCGACGCGATGGCGGCGGCGCGGTCGTGCTCCCGATCCTCCTCCACTCGCGCCCGCTCCCGCCGGAGCAGCTCCAGCAACAAATCCGGCGCGGCGCGGTGGGTCGTTGCCGTGAGGTCGGCAAGCAGCGCCTCGACCTCGGCGTTGTCGATCGTGATGGACATCGTGAGCCCCCCGTTCCACACAGCCCCGAAATCGCCAGCCCGGCCTCCAGCCTAACGCGAGGGCCGCATCCGAGCCAACTGACGCGCATGCAGATCGAATCCGTTCCTCCCCGCCGCCACCTGCCGCCGCTCGTGAAGCTGGCGCTGGAACTCGGGCCGCTGGTCATCTTCTTCCTGGGCAACGCCTATTCGGAAAAACTCGGCGTCGCGCCCGACCAGAAGCTGTTCGTGGCCACCGGCGTGTTCATCGCGGCGACCGTGGTGGCGCTGGCGATCCACTACGCGCTGGTGCGGCGCCTGCCGATCATGCCGCTCGTCTCCGGCGTGGTCGTGGTGGTGTTCGGCGGCCTGACGCTGGCGCTGCAGGACAAGACCTTCATCATGGTCAAGCCGACCATCGTGAACGCGCTGTTCGGCACCGTGCTACTCGGCGGCCTCGCCTTCGGGCGCTCGCTGCTGTCGGTGGTGCTCGATTCGATGTTCAGCCTCACCGAGGAGGGCTGGCGCAAGCTCACCTTCCGCTGGGGTCTTTTTTTCTTCGTTCTGGCAGCCTTGAACGAGGTGGTGTGGCGGACCCAGACCGAGGACTTTTGGGTGAACTTCAAGGTGTTCGGCATCATGCCGCTCACCGTGCTGTTCGCCCTGGCCCAGACGCCGCTGCTCACCCGCTACGAGCGCAAGGAGCCGCAGCCGGGCGAGTGAAGGTCAGCGCGCCGCGACCTTCCCGGCCGCCCGGATCCGCGTGAGCACGCTCGCATAATTGTCCGGCGTGAGGATGCCGACGAGCTTGTCGCGGATCACCCCATCCGGCCCGACCACGAAGGTCTCGGGCACGCCGTAGACGCCGAAATCGATCGCCGCGCGCCCGTCGGCATCGGCCCCGACGGCGCTGAACGGCACGCCGTGCCGGGCCAGGAAGCGCTGGCCGGCGGCCGGGTTCGGCTCCTTGTAGTCGATGCCGACCAGCCGGATGCCGGGCTCCCGGGCGAGCCGCATCAGCATCGGGTGCTCGACCTGGCAGGGCGCGCACCACGAGGCGAACACGTTGATCACCGTGATTTGGCCCTTCAGGTCGGCGCTGGACAGGCCGGGCACCGGGGCGTCCCCGACCTTGAGCCCCGGCACCGCCGGCAGGCTGAAGCTCGGCACCGGCTTGCCGATCATCGCGGAGGGCAGCGCCGCCGGGTCGGCGCCCGAGCGCAGGCGCAGGAACAGCACCGCGGCCAGCGCGGCAAACGCCAGCACCGGCACGATCAGCAGCAGCGAGCGGCGGACGGGGGGCGGCCGGTCCGTGATGTCGTCGCCCATCACCGCCGCTCCTCCCCGAAACCCTTGAGGGCGCGCCGCTGCGCCCGCCGGTCGCGGATGGCGTTGCCGATCAGGCCGGCCATGACCAGGGCCGTAAAGGCGTAGGCGGCGACGATGAAGCCGCCGTGAGAGCCGAGATCCATCGGAAAAATCCTAGACCGGCTGCCCGACCGGCATCCCGGCGGGCTTCGGCGTGAGGCGCGGCTGGGTCCGGTCGAGGCGCTCGGCCTCGCGGATCGTCAGCGTCCGCACCCGGCGGCGCATGATCTCGGTGCGCATCGCGTAGAGGTGGAGCGTGGTGCCGCCGAGGGTGGCCGCGCCGATCATGATCAGCAGCGGGTAGAGCATCGACGGGTCGATGGTCGAGCCGCCCATGCGCAGGATCGAGGCCGGCTGGTGCAGGGTCGACCACCAGTTCACCGAGAACTTGATGATCGGCAGGTTCACCGCGCCGACGAGGGTCAGGATCGCCACGGCCCGGGCGGCCCGGTTCGGCTCCTCGAGGGTGCGCCACAGGGCGATGATGCCGCAATAGATCAGCAGCAGGATCAGCATCGAGGTCAGGCGCGCGTCCCAGACCCAGTAGGTCCCCCACATCGGTTTGCCCCAGAGCGAGCCGGTGACGAGGCAGATCAGCGTGAAGGCCGCCCCGATCGGCGCGGCGGCGCGCTGGGCGACGTCGGCCAGGGGATGGCGCCAGACCAGGGTGCCGATCGCCGACAGGCTCATGGCGCCGTAGAAGAACACCCCGAGCCAGGCCGCCGGGACGTGGATGTACATGATCCGCACGGTCTCGCCCTGCTGGTAGTCGGGCGGCACGACGAAGAAGGTCAGGTACAGCCCCAGGCCGACGAGGCCCACGGACAGGGCGGCGAGCCACGGCACCAGGGCGCCGGACCAGCGCATGAAGTGGCTGGGATTCGACAGGCGGGTCCAGAGGGAAGGCGTCATCGCGGCTCGGTCTCGGACAGCGTCCCGGCGGTCCGGTCTCGGTCGCGTCATCGCGTCCGAAAAGCCGTCCTCCACCTTTTCTGGACGAGCTTTAGCGCAGGGTGCGGTGCAGCAACAATGCGGCCATTCTCCGCCGATACTGCATCGGCGTGCACCGCATCCGCCGGCGAAAGGCGGTGCGGAACGCAGTCTCGGACTCGTAGCCGACGGCATAGGCGATGTCGGCGACGCCCTCATTTGAGCGCCGTAGACGGTCGGCGGCGAGCTGCATCCGCCAGCCGGCGAGATAGGCCAGCGGCGGCTGCCCGACCACCGCCCGGAACCGGTCCGCGAACGTCGTCCGGGACATGCCCGCGCGCCCGGCCAGCTCCGCCAGGCTCCAGCGCCGGGCGGGCTCGGCATGCAGGGCCCCGAGCGCCCGCGTCAGCCGCGGATCGGCGAGCGCTCCGAGCCAGCCCGCCGGCCGCTCGGAGGCGAGCCAGAGCCGCAGCACCTGCAGCAGCATGATCTGCGCGAGATGGTAGGCCATCAGGGCGCCGCCCGGCGCGCCCTGGCGCAGCTCGACGGCCAGCTGGTCCAGCGCCACCTGACCCGGGCCGAGATGATCGCGCAGGGCTGGCTCGACGCGCAGGGCGCCCCGGTGGATCCGACCTTCAAGACGCCGGCTGAGGGCGCCGCCACCCAGGTCTGGGCGGCGACCGCCCAGCTCCTCGACGGCCTCGGCGGCCTCTATTGCGAGGATTGCGATGTGGCCGTGCGGGCGGAGACGGCGGAGGAGCCGTTCGTCGGCGTCAAGGCGTATGCGGTGGATCCCGGAGAGGCCGAGCGGTTGTGGGCTCTGTCCGTCGCGCTGACGGGGACCGAGTTTGTTTGAGATACCGGTTGTCCCGTTTGGTGATCCCGTCCTGTGACCCGAACCACATTCACGCGGCTGAGCGATGATGGGGACCTCGCTCGGCGCATCGCGCCCTGGCACACCGATACCGAACGCCACAGCCCATAGAAGTGGCGAAGGCAGGTCGCGAAGCCCTCGATCCGGCGTCACCAAATTCCAGGGCATGGACGACGCGCCCAATGACGCCCTCGAGCGTTTGCGTGCCAGTCGTCCACTAGAGCAGTCACCGACCGGGTTGAATCGTCTGGGGTTTCCGCCACGACGGGGTTGTGATTCGATGCGCGGCTTTCCGAGGAGGAGAGCCGATGGCGTCTGCCCTATCTGTCGATCTGCGCGAGCGGGTCGTGGCTGCGATCGAGGCGGGCGCGTCACGCCGGGAAGCGGCACGACGTTTCGAGATCAGCCCGGCCAGCGCCGTGCGCTGGCACGGGGCCTTCGTGCAGGAGGGGCGGACGCAGGCCAAGCCGATGGGTGGCGATCAACGCTCGCACACTATCGAGGCGCAGGCCGACCTGATCCGGCAGACCTACGAAGAGCAG